>CAVTNW010000045.1:0-480056 GCA_963736075.1 uncultured Alphaproteobacteria bacterium
TTCGACCAGCGGTTTGACCTCCCGCTGCCGCGCAAGAATGCCCTCGCCGGGCGCTGCGACGTTGCGCAAATGGCCGGTTCCGATGGCGGAGATCGCGACGCCGCTCGGACCCTGCACGTCGACGACGCGCCGGCCCGCCAGGTAGCGTTTAATGGTGCGCGACGCTTCTTCCTCGATCTGGGACCAGGCCGCGTCGGATATCGGGGCAAGCTCGCGGTGAAGGTTATTCATGACCGTGATCTCCTTTGAGCGAACCGATGCCGAGCGAGCCGTCGCGTTTCGCTGCCGGCCTTGGCGCTGGAACGGCGGGCTGGTCCGGAAGTTCTGCCGCCGGAGCGTCGTTCCCGACGTTTTCCAAAAACGTCGCCGACGGCACGAAGAATAGATTACCAGTCTTGGCCAGGCTGAAATCCAGCAAACGGTCGTAGTTGCCGGGAGGACGACCGATGAACATATTTTCCAGCATCTGCTCGATCGTTTTCGGCGAACGCGCGTAGCCGATGAAATAGGTGCCGAACTCCTTCTCGGCAGCGCGGCCGAACGGCATGTTGTCGCGGATGATCTTGATTTCCTCGCCATCCTCGATGATGGTCGTCAGGGCGTTGTGGGCGGAAGTCGGTTTCACGGCATCGTCGAGTTCGATGTCGGAAAGTTTGGTGCGCCCGATGATGCGTTCCTGCGCTTCGGTGGAGAGCGCGTTCCAACCGGCCACATCGTGCAGGTATTTTTGCACGATGACGTAGCTGCCGCCGGCGAAGGGCGGATCTTCGGGGCCGACATAAGCGGCATCGATCGCGGCTTGGCCGGTCGGGTTTTCCGTGCCATCGACAAAGCCGATCAGATCGCGGTCGTCGAAATAGCGAAAACCATGCACTTCATCCACCGGGGAAACCGCCTCGCCGAGCCGGGTCATGATCTGCGTTGCCAGCTCGAAGCAGAGATCCATGCGCTTGGCGCGGATGTGAAACAGCAGATCGCCGGGGGTAGCGACGGCATGACGGGAGCCGGCCTTGATTTCCCGAAAAGGATGCAGTTCCGCCGGCCGGGGTCGACCAAACAGCCTGTCCCATGCGTCGGATCCAATCCCCATCGCGCACGACAGGTTTCCCTCAATATCGCGGAAGCCGACGGCACGTAACAGTGCCGGGAGGTCGCCGCAAAACGCGCGGACGGCCTCACAACTCCCGCCGGAAGAGTTGAGCGTTACGACGAGAAAGATTGCGGCACGCGTCAGCGCCTGTACCACCGACTGCGGCACGGCAGGCAGGCCAGATGGTGCGCCCGGCTCGATCAATCAATCTTACTCCGTCGATGACGCCCCTGCGGCATCCTTCGCGTGCCTAACATTGCGGGATTGCACGAAAAAGACAACTGGCGCGTCAAACACAATCTGCGTCCAGGTCGCGCACCGGCCTTTTCTGCGACGTGCGATCCAAGCTCGGCCGCGTCATACCTGAACTCCCGGTTGTGGCGCGCCGCTGGCCATGGCGTTCGCTCAACGCTACAAGGTCGGCATGGCCTTGGAGTTGGATATGCAGGATCTCTGGCGTCTGTCGGCGGGTGACCTCGCGGCGCTGATACGATCGCGAAAGGTTTCCGCGAGAGAAGCGGCCTCCGCAGCGCTGGGCCGGCTTGATGCCGTGAACCGCAAAATCAATGCCGTGGTCGACCATCGCCCGGAACAGGTATTGGCACAGGCTGACGCGGTCGATGCGGCGATCGCCGGCGACGAGGCAGTGGGCCCGCTGGCAGGCGTCCCGGTGACCGTCAAGGTCAATATCGATCAGGTCGGCTTTGCCACCACCAACGGCGTCAAACTGCAACAAAACACCATCGCCACAAGCAACAGCCCGGTGGTGGATAATCTGCGCAAGGCCGGCGCGGTGATCCTGGGGCGGACCAACTGTCCGGCTTTTTCCTATCGCTGGTTCACCACCAATCTGATCCATGGCGATACCAGAAATCCGCGCGATCCCTTGATCACCCCGGGAGGCTCGTCCGGCGGCGCGGGGTCGGCGGTGGCGGCCGGCATCGGCGCGATCGCGCACGGCACCGATATCGCCGGGTCGATCCGCTATCCCGCCTATGCCTGCGGCGTTCATGGCCTGCGGCCGACCATGGGCCGCGTCGCGGCCTTCAATGCGGCGCTGCCCGAGCGCGGTATCGGCGCCCAGATCTCCGCGGTATCGGGACCGCTGGCGCGCACCATCGGCGACATCAGGATCGCGCTGGAGGCGATGGCGGGACCGGACGCGCGCGATCCCTGGTGGGTTCCGGCGCCGCTGCAAGGGCCCGACAGGCCGAAGCGGGCGGCGCTGTGCCTTGAGCCCGATGGTCTTGAGAGCGTTGCGGAGGTGAAGGCGGCGGTCGCCGACGCCGGCCAGCGGCTGCGGCAGCGGGGATGGGTGGTCGAAGAGCTCCCGACCACGCCGCCGCTGCGCGAGGCGGCCGAACTGCAGACCAGGCTCTGGCTCGGCGATGGCTATGAGGCCCAGCTCGCGGCCGCCGAGCGCGAAGGCGATCCGGGCGCGCTGGCGTGCCTGCGCGGCAACCGCGCCAAGGTGCATCCGTTCGATGCCTCCGCTTTCTCCGCCGCCCTGACGCGGCGGGCGACCCTGACCCGACAATGGCTGCAGTTCTTCGAGACCTATGCGGTGCTGGTGATGCCGGTGTCGGCTGAACTGCCGTTCCCCGACGGCCTCGACCTCCGCGATGAGGCCTCCTTCGCGCGGGTATGGCGGGCGCAGCTGCCGCAGATTGCCATTCCCTTCATGGGGTTGCCCGCGCTAACGGTCACCACCGGATTAGTCGGACGCCTGCCCGTCGGCGTTCAGATCGTCTCAGCCCGCTACCGCGAGGACCTTCTCTTGCTGGCGGGCGAGGCGATCGAAGCGGGCGGCGTGCCATCGACGCCGGTCGACCCCATCGGCTAAACTCAACCCGACCACATTGAAAGACATGAGATGACAGGTATCTACGATTTCACCGCAACCTCGCTGGCCGGCGACGACGTTCCGCTGAAGCGGTTCGAGGGGCAGGTGCTGTTGATCGTCAACACCGCGAGCGCCTGCGGGTTTACACCGCAATATCGCGGCCTGGAGGCGCTGCAAAAGCAATACGGCCCGCGCGGCTTTTCCGTGCTCGGATTTCCCTGCAACCAGTTCGGCGGCCAGGAGCCCGGCGATGCAAGCCAGATCGCGCAGTTCTGTGAACTAAACTACGCCATCAGCTTTCCGATGTTCGCCAAGATCGACGTCAATGGCGGCCATGCCCATCCGCTCTATCAATATCTCAGAAGCGAAAAATCCGGGTTGCTGGGATCGTCGATCAAATGGAATTTCACCAAATTCCTGATCGATCGCTCGGGCAAGGTGGTCGGCCGGTTTGCGCCGACCGCGACGCCGGAAGGACTGAAAAAGGAAATCGAGGCCCTGCTGTGAAAGAGAACAATGACGACATGAGCGAACCCTCGGCCAACCAGCTTCCTGACCGTCTCTCGAGCGATCCGAAGAGCCCCTATTACAACGAAGCCGTGCTGTCGCGCGATGTCGGCATTCGCTTCAAGGGCATCGAGAAGACCAATGTCGAGGAATATTGCGTCAGCGAGGGCTGGGTGCGCGTCACCGCCGGCAACGCCAGGGATCGCCGCGGCAATCCCTTGACCATCAAGGTCCACGGCCCGGTCGAGCCCTATTTTCGCGACAAGGGCGCGGCGTAGCTCGAGCAGGTCGGGTGGGCAAAGGCGCGCTCTGCGCCGTGCCCACCATTTCGGCTGCGGAAAGATGGTGGGCACGACATCGCTCCGCGCGTTCGCGCGTTGCGATGTCTTTGCCCACCCTACGATTATGGATGAGTCCGCTCACGACAGCCGCATATCCAATAGCCGCCGGCCTTCGTTCTTGAGCAATTTCTTCACCGCGCTGGAAGCGGCGACCTCGCCCTGGTTGGCGAAGGCTTCGTGGTTCTTTTCGATGTCCTCGATCCGGTAGAGGTAGTTGACCATGATGCCTGCGGATTCGCGCAGGCCCTTGGGCGAGAGGTCGCCGAGCCAGTCGATGCGCTCCAGCCGGGCGCCGTTGCCAAGATGGAAGCGCGCCACCGGATCAATCAGCCGGCCTTTGGCGGTACGCGCTTTCAGGAAATAATAGGCCGCCAGCGGTTCGAGCACGGCGCGCAGTTGCGCCGTCACGTCAGCGTTGTCGATCCAGTCGGGCTGCTCGAGCTGATCAAGCAGCGACCGATCCTCGTCGGTGAGCGGAACGTTGCTGTCCTGCCTCAACCATTGGGTAAAACCCGGCACCGGCGACAGGGTGACAAACTGCTCCAGCTTCGGCAATTCGCGCCGCAATTCCTCGACCACCTGCTTGATCAGGAAGTTGCCGAAGGAAATTCCGCCGAGTCCGCGCTGGGTATTGGAGATTGAATAGAATACCGCGGTACGGGCGCGTTCGGTCGGCACCAGCTGGCGGTCCTCGGCGAGCAGCGGCGCGATCGCGCCGGGGATCTGCTCCGTCAGCGCCACCTCGACGAAAATCAAGGGCTCGTCGACCAGCGCGGGGTGGAAGAAGGCGTAACAGCGCCGGTCGATCGGATCGATGCGGCGGCGCAGATCGTCAAAGTCGCGGATCTCGTGCACCGCCTCATAACGGATGATCTTTTCCAGAATGTTGGCCGGCGTCGACCAGTCGATCCTGCGCAGCACCAGGAAGCCCCTGTTGAACCATGATGACAAGAGATGCACGACGTCGCGGTCGAGCGCGGCAAGATCTTTGTGGCCGTTCATGGCATCAATGAGATCGGCGCGCATGGCCACCAGTTCGCTGGTACCGCCGGGGGCGCGGTTCAAGCGCCGAATCAGTTCCTGCCGTCGCGGTTCGGAGGCAAAATGCAGATCGCTGGCGTCTGCATCGTTCGGCTGCGCGCGAAAGCCCTCGATCGCCTGCACCAGCCGCTCCCGGTCCGGACCAAAGTCACGGGTCAGGCTTTCGAAGAACCTGAGCCGGTCGGCCTCGTCGAGGTCATGATAGCGGTCGAGAACCTCGCGCGCCATCGCGGTGCCGGAAGCCTCGCCGCGGCCGGACAAGAGCGCCTCGCATAGCTCGATCAGGCTTGATGCGTCCTGCTTTGCCTCCGGTGACCCGGCGCGGCGAAGCAGGGTGCGGCTGCGCTCGGAAATCGAGGCGAGAAGATCGGAAAAGAAGGCATTGCTGCTCATGTCGGTCGGGCAAATTCCAAGGGCGGTTTCGTTGGTTACGTCGGACTGGTGGCCCAGTTGATCACAATCAGGCGCGCCATGTGAAGGGCTGCCCTGATATTAACCGAAAATGTCATTTCTCCGCACTTCGCGAGACACAACAATTTCGGAGCGTCGCGCCGGCGCGGCCTCATTTGTCTTCCGCAAATTCCGTCGGGGTTTTGCCGGTGACCTGCCGGAAGGCATGGGAAAATGCCGGCACGCTGGCATAGCCGAGATCGGCGGCGAGTTGCTTGATTGAAACGTGAGCGTCGATCGATAGTCTTTCGATCGCCGCCGCGATGCGGGCGCGCTGGCACCAGCTCTTGAAACTCAATTGAGTCTCCGAGGCAAACAGCCGCGACAATGTCCGCGCCGAGGCGCCGACCGCGCGTGCCAGCGTCTCGATCTCGTGCGCCGCCGCGGGGTCGGCCAGCATGAGGTCGGCGGCGCGGCGGCAGCGCGGCTCCCGCGGCAGTGGAATGAATGTGGTGGCATCCTCGGCATGATGCAGTTCGAACAAGGCGAGCCGGAGCAGAAGCTCGCTGCGCTCGGGATGACCCCGACCGTCGAACAGCGCCAGGATGGCCTCCTGCAACAGCCGCGACACCCGCACCACGAACTCGGCATCGAGGCTTGCGCTGCGCGGTTCGCGCGCCAGCCACTTCAGATCGAAATACAGTGTCCGCATCTCGATGTCGGCGAGCACGTCGATCGAATGTTCCAGCCGCGGCGGAACCCACACCGCGCGGTCGGGCGGCACCAGCCAGCGTCCCTTCGGGGTGGTGACCTGCATGGTGCCGCGGGCGGCGTAAACCAGTTGCGCCTCGCGGTGCAGGTGGGGGTCCAGCCGGACGCCCTTGCGATAATGCTGCGCCACCAGATGAACGCCGTCGCCGGTCGAGGTATGACGTCCCCTGATGGCTGTGATTGGCTTTTCGGCGACACTCATTGGCCACATCCCGTCACGACAAGTATCTATAACCGATGGTCGGGAAACAACAGGGAAGACTCCATGAATACGCCGGCCCGGGTGATCGGTTTTGTCAACGCCGCCCATTTCATCGACCACTATGCGATGCTGATCTTTGCCGCCGCCGTCATCGTGATGGGGCCGGCGCTCGGCATGGCCTATTCCGAGCTGTTGCCTTACGCGACCCCGGGCTTTGTCGCCTTCGGGGCAGGATCGCTGCTGACCGGCTGGCTCGGGGATCGCTGGAGCCGCCGCCACATGATGGTGATCTTCTTTGCCGGCATCGGACTCTCGATGATCTCGGTCGGCCTGGTGCGCACGCCGCTTGAGCTTGGCGCGGCGCTGTTGTCGATCGGCCTGTTCGCGTCGATCTATCATCCCGTCGGCACCGCCATGATCGTGTCCTACGCCGACCGGCTCGGCCGCGAGATGGGCCTCAACGGCGTCTGGGGTAATCTCGGAGTAGCCTCCTCGGCGCTGGTTACCGGCGTGGTCGGCCAGTACCTCGGCTGGCGCTTTGCCTTCATCATTCCCGGCGTCGTCACCCTCCTGATCGGCCTGGCGTTTGCGCGAACTGTCGTTCACGAGGATCGATCAGGCCATAAACAGGCGGCGGCGCAGGCCCGCGTCGCCACGGGGGACATGTGGCGGGTCATTGTGGCGCTCCTGATCGTCGTGATCGCGATATCGACCACCTTCAACGCGGTCACCGTGGCGCTGCCGAAACTGTTTGCCGAGCGGCTCTCCGACCTCACCCGGAGTCCGGCGCTGCTCGGCGTGATCGCGGCCTTTGTCTACGTGTTCGGTGCGATGACGCAGTACACCATCGGCAAGCTGATCGACCGCTATTCGCTGAAGACCGTCAGCCTGCCGCTGTCGCTGATGCTGGCGCCATTCTTGTATCTGGCCGCGACGCTGTCGAACCTGCCGCTGATTCTGGCCGCGATCGGCATCGTGATGGGGGCGTTCGGCCAGGTCACCGTCAACGACGCCATGGTCGGCAAATACACCAGCGAACAGTGGCGCTCGCGCGCCTATTCGGTGCGCTATTTTGTCGGCTTCACCGCCGCCGGCGCTTCGGTGGGCCTGGTGGCGTGGCTGTACCAGCAGGGCGGGTTTGTCACCATGCTGCACGCCTTCGCAGGCCTGTGCCTGCTGGTGATCGCCGCCGCGATCATCCTGCCTGCCGAGATCGAGGTGAAGGCGGCGGGCACGAACTGAACGGAAGATAGAATAGCCCCGACGACCGACGGTAAGTTTTTCGACGACGATCGGCTACGGATTTTGTCTGCGTCAAGTTTAGGGCGAAGGCTCGATCGCCACGACCTTTTGGCGAATGACTACCTACGACGGCAAGCGGATTGACCCCTCTTCGCTCGGTACACTGCGACGTCCTATTACTTGATTTCCGTTCCAATGCCGCCCTGGGCGTTCTTGCAGGCAAAAATCGGATTGGAGCCCCTGTTGAAAGCAATACCGGGCGGAACGACAATGCAGCCGTCCGCGCAAGATGGCGGGCATTTGGGAATCTTTATGCATTGCAACCCGTTCCCGCTTTCGATCCACCCCTCACCGGGCGGGCATGGCGGGGCCGGCACCAAAGCGTCGATTAGGCCGGACTGGGGTGAGCCCAGCCCCGTAGTAAGATCGTAGCCGGTCCCGGCGCAGTACTGGTTGCCGTTGCCGTTTGGGGTACAACCCGACATCACATCGTGAAATGCGGTGCTGTAGGCGCTGGTAGCTGCGATCGCATAAAGGGCGGGGTTGGCAAAGCCAACATTCGCAACACCATATTTTGCGGCCTGCTGGTTCGCGAGAGCTGTGAACCCGGCCCAGAGCGGAGTTGCCTGACTGGTACCCCCCACATACGAAACAGAGCCACTGAAGAAAATATTCCCCCCTGCAGCCTGTGCGCTCACATCCGGTACATTCCGGCCCTTTGACGACGCCCCATTTTGTCCGGCGATGCCCGTCTGATAGGACGGAATCGAGACGGATGCTTCGATGCCCCCGGAGCTGTTGGGCCAAGCCGTCTCGAGCGTTCCGTAGGAGCCTCCGTTATCACTCATATCGAGGCTTGTCCCACCAACAATCGTAATGAATGGAAACTGCCGGCAATCGAGGTTCGGGCTCGTGTATTTTGAACTCGGGAACACCCCAACTGGGTATGCCCCGCCGTCCCCGCTCGCTTGGAAAAAGGATTGCCCCTGCATCGCCAGGTCCGCCATCATAGTCTCATCCATTGTGGATCCATCGTACCAAAACCAGGAGGAGCTGAATTGCTTGATGTCATCGCGGTCAACCATATTGGCGAGGATTTCGCTTCCACTGCTGCCGAGAAAAACGACAATCTGGGCTGCCGGAGCCATGGACAGCGACATCTCGATATCCAGCGTGCCTTCTACACCAGGGCTCGTCGTGGTGTTTGCTGGGTTGAGCTGAACAGGGAGGAAAGTTTGGTGGGTGAGAGCAGCGTAGCCGTTGATGTCGCTCTGAGAGAAGCCGTCAAACATGAATATGCCGATGGTCTGCCCAGCGCCGGTCAATGTCACGGAGGAAGCGTAAGCGTTCCGATAGTCAGTTCCTTGATACGCGCCCCCGTTTCCAGAGCCACCCGCCCTCGTTGGCAAGATAAAGTTTTCAAGACCGCTGATGTGCTCTACGGGCAAGGCGAGATTGAGAGAGGGTTCGACGTTGGGCGCGAAGAACCAGGTTCCGTCTGGCCGTTTACGGTAGTTCAATTGAATATCGAGAGCCGCTTCAATGTTTGCGACCGAGCCAACGACGGTTGCCGTGATACGATTTCTGTGAGGGGTAACGGTGAGATTATTTGACCGCCCCCAGTCGAGCAGCGTCTGATACTCGGCAGTCGTTGCACCGTACGTGTCGGCTAGTTGATCCGGACTCAAATACTTTCGATAAGAGGGACTTTTGGGATCGGAGACCTGATTGGCAGCGTCAAGGAGCGCATTCCTGTTCTTGACCACGAGTCCGATTGTCAGGGTTAACTGATTTGCCGGTGGAACGCGACCCACAATTGGCGCCTCCTTCATCTCCGGGGTCAGATGGCCTTGAAGCTGCTGACGCACCGGCGCATTAGGCGAGACCACCGCGCTTTGCGTATTCGTTGCGGTCGATGGGGCATCGGCGGCCAAAATATTTCCGCAGCTCCAGGCAGACAACAACACCGTAACGACCGGAATAATAATATGGCTGTAAATAATTTTCATGGCTACCCCAACGTGCAAAGTTCGCACGAAAGGCGCAAAACTACAACCTCTTTCATCTTAAAAGCGAAGTGCAATTGGACCGGCGAACGTCGACCATTCGCGGGCGCCGATAGGCGCGAGCAGGCTCGTGCCGACGATCATCGTCTCGCCGTGGGCCTGTTGCGCCAGGGTCATCCACGACGCGAGGCGGTCACCTCGCGGAAGATGCACCCGATGAAACGGAGGCGGCGGTGGAGTTGCTGGATTGCGTCCGGCCGTAAAAATTCGTTGCAAACCCGCGACTTGCCTTAACATGCATCGCTCGAATCAAGCGACCTGTTCCACGCCTGCGGTGACGCGGGGGGTGGCGCCGCCGAAATCGAGTTCGCAGACCGGCGCCGGCCGGCCAAACAGATAGCCCTGCAGGTAGTCGACACCGACCGATCGAAGGTATTCGACTTGTTCCACGGCATCGACGCCTTCCGCCGTCGTCGCAATGCCGAGGCCCTGGGCCAGGGCAATCACCGACGAAACCACCGCCTTGCAGTCGGCACGAACGAGGCAGCCACGGGTGAAGGATTGGTCGATCTTGATTCTGTCGAAGGGAAAATTGATCAGATAGTTGATCGACGAATAGCCGGTACCGAAATCGTCCAGCGCCATCGAAACTCCGATATTTCTGAGCTGCCGGAGGGTCGCCAGAATGAATTCTTGGTTTTCGAGCAGGCTGGTCTCGGTAATTTCCAATTCCAGCCGTTTGGGCGAAAGGCCGGTTTCCATCAGGGCGCCGAAGACGTCATCGAACAGGTTGCCTTCGCTCAATTGAACGGCCGAGATGTTGATGGCGATCTCGATGTGGGAAGGCCAGCTGGCCGCGTCGCGGCAGGCCCGTTGCAGGATCCATCGGCCGAGCGGCAGAATGAGACCGGTGGATTCCGCGAACGGAATGAATTGGTCGGGCAGGATCAGTCCCCTGGTTGGATGCCGCCAACGGACCAGCGCCTCAAAGCCCCTGAGCTCGGCCGTTTTGGCATCGATCAGGGGCTGATAATGCATTTCAAATTCATGGCCGGCGATCGCATCCCTCAGTTCGCTCTCCCGCGCCTGCTGGGCCTGAAAGGACTCCAGCATTTCCGGCTGGAACAGACGATAGCTATTCCGTCCCGCGGACTTCGCCGCAGAGAGGGCAAGGTCAGCCTTCTTCAGCAGGTCTTCGGCATCGACGCCGTGTTTTGGCGCGAGCACCATTCCGATACTGGTGCCGATGCTGGCTGGATTGTGGTCCAGGTCGAAAGGCGGCGCCAGGGCGTTGATGATCCTGAGCGCCATCGAAACAGCCACGTCCGACAGGTTCGGGGCATTGTGCACGATGATGGCAAACTCATCGCCGCCGATGCGGGCCAGCACGTCGGTCTTCCTGACCGTGGATTTCAACCGCTGCGCCACCTCGACCAGCAATCGGTCTCCCGTGCGGTGGCCGAGGGTGTCATTGACGACTTTCAATCCTTCGAGGTCCAGCATGATCACGGCATAACCGTCACCCGCGTTTGCCAGCCACTCGCTGGCTTCCTTCAGTTTCTCGGCAAACACCGCGCGGTTGGCCAATCCGGTCAGGGTGTCGTGACGCGCCAGACGGATGATCTCGGCCTCGGCGCGCTGCCGTTCCGTGACGTCCTCGAAGGTAGCCACCCATCCGCCGTTGGCCAGCGGTCGATCCACGACGCGAACCGCCTTGCCACGCGGGGTAACCGTGACCCTGGGAATTCGGAGGCCCTGGCGGATATCTGCGATCACCTTGGCGCTGAATTCGTGCGGGTCGCCGGGGAATTCGCCGGCCTCTTTGCGCCGCATCATCAGATCGGGCAGGGAGCAGCCTACCAGCGAGGCGCCCGAGAACCCCATCAACTCGGCAAAAAGTTGGTTGAACAGGATCACGCGGCCGTCGGCGTCGAACATACAGACACCCTGTGAAAGGTTCTCGATCGCGGCATCGAGCAAGTGTTTCTGACGGTGGAGATTTTCCGCCGACCGGCTATCGTCGAGCGCGGCCACCAGGCACATGCTGAGAATGACGGCGGCGGCTGCGGCCACGATCAAAGCCAAGGTCGTGGGCGACACCGACAGTGCGCTGATGGCGCGGGTGGGATCGGGGATGAAGGTCGCCGCGCCCATGGCGGTAAAGTGCAGGGAAAGGATCGCTGCAGCCAGCAGGACCGCGCCGGCCAGCATGTGGGGCAGATCATCGCGCCCCGCGGCGGCGGCCAAGGCCATGGCGGCCAGGGCGCAGCTGAGCGCGATCGACAGCGCCGCTAGTCCGAATGACCAGCCGATATCGCCGGGAAGTTCGAGCGCCAGCATACCGGTGAAGTGCATCACGGCGATGCCACCGCCGACGATCGCTCCCCCGATGGCCGCGTCACGGCGACGAGCCGCGGACAATGCGACGCTGAGACCGACGCCGAAAATCGTCACCGCTGACAGCAGCGACAGCGCGGTCAAGCTCAGCTCGTAGCCCGCGCTGGCGCCCGGGTTATAGGCCAGCATCGAAATGAAATGCGTGGCCCAGACCCCGCATCCTCCGACGGCCGCATTCAGGCAGAGCCAAACCAGCCGCGCCGGTCCGAGCGCGGCCCGGGCCCGGTAAAACATGCCGATGGTGACCCAGCTTGCCAACAGGCAGATGGCCAAGGCGAGCGCCACCAGGCGCCAGTCATGTTCGCCGGCCAGGCAATTAAAGACCTCAACCACTGTCCCATCCCCTCATGACGGGCGGTCAATGTGCGCGTCACATTCGATGATGGGCGACCCCGGTCAAACGGGGCGTTAATGTGGGGTACCGTACGAATACAGGGGCTTACCGGCCGCCGGCTCTGTTCGACCTTGTTGACCCGCGGACGCGGCGCAGGAGCCGGCAGCGGGGCGACGCAGGCCCGCCGGACGAGCCTACTATTACTGATGGTATGGTCTGGGATTTCCATCAAATGACGTTGCGCGGGGCAAGTTCCCGAGGCGGCGCTTTCTTGTAAAAACCTTCCTGCAGCGAAAGCACGGTCAAGTGTTACTTTGCGTCCTTGCGATTTCGGCGATAGCGTGGCCACTTCGATCTGTTTGATGGGTTGGGTAGAATGCGTCCTGGTTACCACGATGTTAATGCCTCCGAAGCGGACGCTGATCCGCAAGCCGGCACGGGGACAAACCTGATAAGCGTGGAAACTCACCTGATTCATGCCCTTCTGTTCCCTCGCCGCAGCCGATCCGCCCGGTGCGATCGTTCCTGGTATCGCCGTTGCCGATGGGCCGCGATCCCGGGTGCTTTGGCGCTGTGCTTGACGCTGGGGTCTGCGTCCGCCGCCGACCTGGAGGATTGCAACAGCGGCGTGGCCGAAAAGGTCGAGGCCGGCTGCACAGCCATCGTCAACGATACGGCGCGGCCAGCGGGCGATAGATTAAAGGCGTTCGTCAATCGATCGCGCATGTATGCCAACCGCTCGAAATTCGATGCTGCCTTGGCCGATGCCGAGGCGGCGCTGCAGCTGGACGCTCAATCGATCCCGGCGCTGCTCACGCGAGGCTATACCTTCCAGCGCAAGGCCAACTTCGGTGCGGCGCTGATCGACTTCAACCGGGCCATCGAACTCGATCCAAAGAACGCCATTGCCCTTTTGTCGCGCGGAAATCTTCGGGCCCAGCAGCGCAATTGGAGCGAGGCCCAGCAGGACTTCGATCAGGCGCTTGCGCTGCGGCCGGATTTGGCGGCGGCGTATGTTGGACGTGCGCGGACCTACTTCGAGACCAGCCAGCTCGACAAGGCGCTGGCCGATCTGGAATTGGCCATCGCTATCAGTGTCACAACCCCGAACGCGTTCTATTGGCGCGGTCAGGTCTATCGCCGCAAAGGTGATGTCGATCGCGCCATAGAGGACTTCAGCCGGGCAGCCGTCCAGGCTCCGCCCAACGATATTGGCCCCTATTTCGCACGCGGCCAGCTCTACAGCGCCAAAGGCGACTACGCGCGCGCCATCGCCGACCTTGACAAGGCTCTGTCGATCGCGCCCGACGACAAGAACGTCCAGCAACTGCGACAATCCACGCTGGCGCTGCAGGCGGAGATGGCGCGCATCCGCGAAAAGCCGGTCACCGCGGAAGCCCCGCCGGCGGGACAGACCAGACCGTCCCCGCCGGCGCCAACGGTTGCCCCAGTGGCGCCTTCGTCAAAACAGCTGACCGGCCAAGCCAAGCAACTAATTGATCAGCGACGATTTGCCGACGCCATACCGTTGCTGACCCAGGCCCTGGCGATCGACCGCAACGACGTCGCGGCCCTGCAGCTGCGCTTTCTGTCCTACACCCGGCTGAACAAGACGCCACAAGCGCTGGCCGACATCAACGATCTCCTGAACCTGCTGCCCGCCGACGTGCCGACGCTGGTGCTGCGCGGCCTGACGCTGGCAGCCTCGCGGCAAACGGACAAGGCCATGGCCGACATCGAGCACGCGCTCATCATCGATCCGAAGAATGCCTTCGCCCATTCCGGTCGCGCGGTGGTCAAACGGCTTCTGGGAAAACCGGCCGAAGCCATCGCCGACTTCGACCTTGCCATCCTGGTCAACCCGAAAGACGGCAACACCTTCTATCAGCGCGGTCTGACCTATCTGGGTATCGGCCAGTTCGACAAGGCACTTCTGGATTTCGACCAGGCCCTGGCGCTGATGTCCGCAAACGATGATGCACGGGCCGCAAGGGGACTCGTGCTGCTCATGAAAGGCAATACGGCCGAGGGACTGCCGGATCTCAACATTGTGCTTGAGCGCGATCCCAACAATCTCATGGCGCTGCTCGGACGGGGATTAGGGCTGCTGGCATCGGGCCAATATGACCGGGCGGTGATCGCCTTCAATCAGGTGATCGGCAAGATGGCCGATGATTCCGCTGCCCGTTTGCTGCGCGCCCGGGCCTATCTGGCGCGCAACGATAGCGCCAATGCGATGCTCGATCTCAATTATGTATTGAGCTTCGCACCGGGGAATGCCGATGCATTGACGCTGCGCGGCATCGTGCGTTCTTCGATGCATGATTATGACGCCGCTCTTGCCGATCTCAACCAGGCGCTTGGCAAGAAGGAAACCGTTGAAGCCTATTTTGCGCGGGCAAAACTTCAGGAATCGCGTGGCGATGCGCCACATGCCACGGCCGATTTTCGCAGGGCCACGGAGTTGAAGCCGACGAGCCTTTTCGACCTGGTCGCGCAAGCCGAGTCGAAGAAGCAGATTCAGCAGCTTTCCAAGCAGGTGCCATGCGGAAGCGCGGGTGGCACAGGGAGCACCGGCACCTGCCTCTAGCCTGACCGCGGTCAGCTCGTCTCGCGACCGATGATCGCACTGCCCGGCCGGGCAGCCTCGATCGATGGCGGTTGGCTTGTGGCCAGTTCGACGGATTGGCCCAAATCTTGAATAGAGATCTCGCGAGCGCGGACATTTTTGGTCCTGTCGTGAGGCTCGTCCATGGATATGCCATCGAGCGCCCCGGTTGGCGTCGCGACCGCGAATTCGGGCGCCGTGCGCACGGCGGGCGGTACGGATCACGCCAACTATCTGCATCATGCCGGTAATCCGTGGTTCCTGGCGCTCACTGCGCTTGGCGTGGTCTACGGCGACATTGGCACCAGCCCGCTCTACGCCTTTCAGGTCGCGCTCGCCGGCATCGGCCATTCGGTCCCAAGCGTGGCCGAGGTTTTGGGCATCGTCTCGCTGATCTTCTGGGCGCTGATGGTGATGGTATCGCTCAAATACGTCATCTTCGTCCTGCGCGCCGATAATGACGGCGAGGGCGGTATCCTGGCGTTGCTGTCGCTGGTCGCGGCGGAAAGGATTGCCGATGGGGCCCGGCTTCCGATCCTGGTCGCCCTCGGAGTGATCGGCGCTTCGCTGCTTTACGGCGATGGCGTCATCACGCCGGCGATCTCGGTGCTTTCGGCGATGGAGGGGCTCAAGCTCTTGGCGCCGAGCTTCGAGAAATTCATCGTGCCGGTCACGCTGTTGATCCTGATTGGACTGTTCATGATCCAGCGTCAGGGAACCGAGAGCATCGGCCGGCTGTTCGGTCCGGTCATGGTGGTCTGGTTCGTGGTCATCGGCGTGCTCGGCGCAACCAATATCTGGACCGCGCCAGCCATATTACTGGCCGTCAATCCGCTTCAAGCGGCGCACTTCCTGACGGCTGACCCGATCATCTCCTTTGCCGTGATCGGCGCGGTATTCCTGGCCTTGACGGGCGGCGAGGCGCTATACGCCGACATGGGTCATGTCGGCCCGACCGCGATCCGCCGCGCCTGGTTCGCCTTGGTGCTACCGGCTTTGCTGCTCAATTATTTCGGCCAGGGCGCGCGGATCCTCGCCGACCCCTCGGCCGCTGACAATCCGTTCTACAAACTGGCCCCCGACTGGGCGCTGATTCCGATGGTGGCGCTGGCCGCGGCTGCCACCGTCATCGCCTCGCAATCGCTGATCTCGGGGGTGTTCTCGCTGACCCGGCAGGCGATGCAGATGGGGCTTTGTCCACGAGCCAGGATTGTGCCGACATCGGCCGATGAGGCCGGCCAGATCTATATTCCAGCCGCCAACTGGCTATTGATGGCGGGCACGCTGTTGACCGTGGTGCTGTTCAGATCCTCGGACAATCTGGCGGCGGCCTACGGTATCGCGGTGTCCGGCACCATGCTGATCACCACGATCCTGCTCTACCGCGTCGCGGTGCTGCAATGGCGCTGGCCGCCGCCGGTCGCGTTGTCGGTCGTCGCGGCTTTCGGTTTAATCGATGCCACGTTCCTGATGTCGAATTCCATCAAGATCGTCGAAGGCGGCTGGTTTCCGCTCATTGTCGGCGGGGCGATCGCGGCGCTGATGCTGTCCTGGCGTCAAGGCTCTTCGCTGGTCCGATCGCGGCTCCAGGAAATGTCGATGCCGCTCAAGGAATTTCTTGACTATGCCGACCGTACCGTCATCGGCCGGGCGCCGGGAATGGGGGTCTGGCTGACCAAGGTCGAGCACGGCGCCTCGCCGATGCTGCTGCGGCATATCGAACACAACAGGGTGTTGCATCAGACCGTGGTGCTGCTGACCTTCGTGGCCGACCGCCGGCCGCGGGTCCCCTTTCACCAGCGCCATTCGGTTCACCGTCTTGGTCATGGCTTCTATCGCATTCAGGTCAGGCTCGGATTCATGCAGACGCCGGATATTCCGCTCACCTTGATCAATTGCCACAAGCTCGGCTTCGACGCCGATCTCGATCACAAGAACTACTATCTGGCCCATGAGACGATCGTCCGACGCGATGCCGGTTCGTCGATGAACCCGGTATCCTTTGCGATCTTTTCGTTTCTTAACCGGATCGCCAGCCGGGCCCCGGATTTCTTCAAAATTCCCCACGATGCCGTCATTGAGGTGGGTTTTCGCGTCGAGATCTGAAAGTTGCGGGTGCACAACTTCCACGGTCGTCTCGCCGTGACCCACCCAGCGATAGGTCGTCGGCAGGCCAGGCGCGGATACGGCATGCTGCTTGCATCAATGACAGCAATTCCGCTTTCCGAAAGGGGGCCGCGCATCAGCAGGAGGCAGCATGACCATCACGGCAACGGCGCCGGCCATCGGCATCGAACGTAGCAGGATCAATGCGATCGTGTTCGCGAGTTGCCTCGGGACTGTCATCGAATGGTATGATTTTCTGATCTATGCCACCGCCGCGGCGCTGGTCTTCAACAAGGCGTTTTTTCCGACCTTCGATCCGCTCGCCGGCACCCTGGCCGCGCTCGGCAGTTATGCTGTCGGCTTCCTGGCACGGCCGCTGGGCGGCGCGCTGTTCGGTCATTTCGGCGATCGGCTCGGCCGCAAATCCATGCTGGTCCTGACCCTGTTCATCATGGGTCTGAGCACCTTCTGCATCGGCCTGTTGCCGACCTATGCGACGATCGGGGTATTGGCACCGATCCTCCTGATCCTGCTGCGCATCGTCCAGGGCATCGGCCTTGGCGGCGAGTGGGGCGGCGCCTCGCTGATGGTGCTGGAGCACGCCCCTTCGGACCGGCGCGGCTTCTACACGAGTTTTGTACAGATCGGCTTTCCGGTCGGACTGGTGCTGGCGACCTTGGTTTTCGCGCTGGTCACCAAATTGCCTGACGCCGATTTCGCCGCCTATGGCTGGCGGATTCCCTTTCTGGTCAGCATCGTGCTGCTGGCGATCGGAACCTTCGTGCGATCCCGGGTGCCGGAAACCCCGGTGTTCGAAAGCCTGAAGACGAAGGGCGGTTTGTCCAATAACCCGGTCGGCGAGGCCGTCAGCCAGAACGGCAAGTCATTCCTGATCGCGGTCGGCTTGAAACTGTCCGAGGTGTCGTGGGTCTATATGCTCACGGTGTTCGTCGTGGTGTTTGCAACCTCCAAGCTCGGCCTTCCCAAGCAACTGATGCTGGACGCGGTGTTGGTCGCAGCCCTTCTGGAACTGATCAGCCTGCCCGCGTTCGGATGGCTGTCAGACCGGATCGGCCGGCGGCCGCTGTACATTCTCGGCGCCCTGTTCACCATCGCCTTTGCCTTCCCGTTGTTCTGGATGCTGGAGAGCAGGAGCACGGCCTTGATCTTCGCCGCCATCATGATCGCGATGAATTTCGGCCATGGCATGATGTTCGGACCTGAGTCCTGCTATTTCCCGGAACTGTTCGGCCCCCGCGTGCGCTACAGCGGGGCCTCCTTCGGCTTCCAGGTCTCGGCGGCGATCGGCGGCGGCTTCGCGCCGATCCTGGCCACCGCGATGGTCGGATATTTCGGCGGCACCACCGGCGTGTCGATCATGATGATCGTGCTGGCCGCGATCACGCTTTGCGCCGCGCTCGCGGCGCGCGAGACCAGGGGCGATTCTTTGATGTGAGCCGCGGGGATTGCGCGCCGTGCAGTTCGGGATCTTCATCTATGACGGCGTCGAGCCGATCGATCTTGCGACCTTCGGCGTGCTGTCGATGGCGCGCCGAATCGCACCGCAGATCGAAGTCTGCACCATCGCGCCCCATGCCGGGCCGGTCCTTTTGGCCAGCGGGCTGAAGGTGGTGGCCGATTTCGGTATCGACGAGGCGCCCCCTTGCGATCTCGTCATCGTCACCGGCGGTCCCGGCTGGACCGCGCAGGCCAAGGCACCGGCCACGCTCGACTATGTGAGGCGCGTCCACGCCTCAAGCCGTATCGCCTCGGTCTGCACCGGGGCCATGATCCTGGCGGCGAGCGGTATCCTCAAGGGCGGCCCGGCGACGACCAAGCGCGCGGTGGTGCCGCCGGAAACCTCCCCGCTGCATCTGATGCGCGCCACTTATCCCGATATCGAGGTCCGGGAGGCGATGCTGGTCGATCGCAGCGATGGGCCCGTGACTGGCGGCGGGGTCTCGCTTTGCATCGACACCACGCTACACCTCCTCGCCACCCTGCTTGGCAAGGATGTCGGCGATGAAACCGCCCGCATCATGGAATATCAGCGCGCGTGGCGCGCCAACCGCGACGCCTTCGCGCCGGTCTTGACGGCGCGATAAGCGGGGGTCATGAAGCTGTCCCAACGGTTTCCAACAGGCTTCCATCCCCTGCCAACGGGGTAGCCGCACACACCCCTATAACCCCATGCGTTGGAAGCACGCCTACGCACTTGAGGTGCGTGGCGTTGCCAGCCGGACGGAGACGGGTGATCGGAGGGGCAGGCCATCCGACCACTCCGGACAGATGGCCGAGGAAATCTTTGGACCGGATGACGGCAGGCGAAAGCCTGCTTAGGATTGGTAGCCATCAGCTATGTCGGGCTGTCACGGTAGCTGCCGGCACGGAGGAGGGGTCTTGAAAAATCTTGCCTGGCCGGGCCATGCGGTCGTTGTTCTGGCGCTCTCGATGTTGGCGGGAACGGCTTTCGCCGATCCGCTGCGGGATGAAATCGCACCTTCCGGCAGGCTGCGGGTGGCGATCGCGATCAGCCCGGCCGGCGGCGCATTCTGGTGCACCAAGAACCCGGCCGGCGGTTATGCGGGGGTGCCGGTCGATCTCGGCCAGGCGATGGCGACCGAACTCGGTTTAGCCATCGAATATGTCGTGCACCAGAACTCGGGTCAGATCACGGATGGCGTAGCCAACGGCAGCTGGGACGTCACCTTCCTGCCTCGGGATGCCCAGCGCGAGACCAGGATGTCGTTTGGGCCCACCTACGAGGTTTCGGATGCGACCTACATCGTCAAGGCAGGATCACCTGTGACGAATTTCCAGACCCTCGACCAGGAGGGCAACAAGGTCGCCGCCGTCAGCAACACCACCACCATGCGCGGCGCCATGGCGCATCTCAGGCATGCCGAGGTTGTGGGTTATCAGACCTATGACGAAATCTTCGGCCTGCTCGCGCGCGGCGAGATCGACGCCTTCGCACTGTCGCGCGACCAGCTCAATGCCATGGCCAAGAAAATCCCGGGAACGCGCGTGCTCGATGAAACCTTCAAGCAGACGGTAACCGCGGTCGCGGTGCCCTTGAATCATCCGCTGGCGCTGGCCTTTGTCACCAAATTCATGACAGAGGCCATGACCAACGGCCTGCTGCGCAAGGCCTACGACGACAACGGGCTGAAGGATACGCCGATTCGGGTGAAGTAGCAGGCAGGAGGGGTGTGGAGCGCAGCGAGTCCCATCATTGATGGTTCCCGCGAAGATGTTGGGTATCGCGAAAAGCTCAGCCCAACCTGCGCTATCTGACACGGGATCTTATTTCGGTGTCATTCCGGGACGCCCCACCGGGCGAGTCCGTAATCCGTGACCCCCACTCGGCGGCTATGGATTTTTCGCAGTTTCTGCGAACACATGCTCGGCACCGGGAAAGTCGCGGCTGCGCACTTCCGCGGCATACATTGAGATTGCCTTTGCCGCTATTTCAGCGAAGTCGGCATATTGTTTTACAAATTTCGGCTTGAACTCGACGAACATTCCAAGCATGTCGTCGACAACAAGGATTTGTCCATCGCACGATGCCGAGGCGCCGATGCCGATCGTGGGAATCTCAAGCGACGCCGTTATCGCGCGCGCCGTAGGCTCGAGAACCTTTTCAAGGACGACGCTGAAGGCTCCCGCCTGAGCCACCGCGCGCGCGTCCCGTTCGACCCGTTCAGCATCGCTGCCGCGCCCTTGCACTTTGTAGCCGCCCAAGGTGTGGATCGACTGGGGGGTCAGACCGACATGTCCCATCACCGGAATTCCGCGTTGAACGAGGAAGTGAATGGTTTCTGCCATCACCTCGCCCCCCTCCAGCTTCACGGCCGCACAGCCGGTGCGGGCCATGATGGTGCTGGCATTTCGCAGAGCGGTTTCCCGGCTGCCTTCGTAGCTCCCGAACGGCATATCCACCACCATCAGTGCCCGGTCGAGGCCACGGCGGACCGCTTCGCCATGCATGATCATCATTTCCAATGACACGCCGAGGGTCGAGGGAAGTCCATGCACCACCATTCCGACACTGTCCCCGACAAGCACGAGATCACAATGCTGGTCCACCACGCGTGCGATGGGTGTGCTGTAGGCCGTGAGACAGACGATCGGTTGAGCGCCTTTGCGCGCCAGAATATCGGCAGGCATCAGCGCTCTCAGTTTGCCGGTAACACTCATCGATATCTCCAGATTCCATCATGCATGCAGACACCGCCATCGGGCAGAGGCGCCTGCCGCCAGCCTCGACGGCAGCGATCATTTGTCGCCGCCATGGATCGGGTCGAGGCCGGCCTTGGCGAGGACCGGGGCAGCCTGGGCTGAGGAGAGGTATTTGATCAGCGACTGCGCCGCATCCGGCTCCTTGGAGGTGGTCGAGATGCCGGCCGAGAAGATCGTGATCTTCTGGACCTCGGCCGGCAGCTGCCCGACGATGTCGATACCCTTGACCGGCATCAGCTCGCTGATCTGCTGAAAGCCGATCTCGGCCTCGCCTTGCGCGACGACTTCGCCGACCGGGGTGGCGGGGATCATTCTGGCCTTGCCTTTCATCTCGTCGGCAATTCCAAGCCGCGAAAACAGTTCGGTGCTGACATAGACGCCGCTGGCGCTGTCGGAATAGGCGACCGATTTCGCCGCCTTGAGCGCGCGCGTCAGCGCATCGACCGAGCTGATGTCCGGCTTTGGCGCGCCGGCACGCACGGCGACACCGATCGGCGAGCGCACCAGATCGACGCGGCTATCGGCAACAGCCTTGCCTTGCTTGATCAGATCGCCGAGCGCGTAGCCCACCAGGATCAGCACGTCGACCGGCTCGCCGCGCGCCAGCCGCACCGGTATGGCATTGGAGGTGGTGCCCATCGACGGCCCATAGGCGGTCACGACCGTATTGCCGCTGGCGCGCTCGTAGTCCGGGATCAGGGCCTTGTAGGCGGCGGTCAGGCCGCCAGAGATCATCACCTTGACTTCGGCCGCGCTGGCCGGACCGGCCACTAGCAGCGCCGCGGCGATGCAGAAACCCAAGACGCGCAGATATATCAAATTCAACCGCATGCATTCCTCCCGAGGCAATTCCTGAGCGATCGCCCTTGCTGATGGATGGATGTTATCTTGGAAACCGGCGCTGGCATAGATCGACGATGGCCCGGCGGGTCATTGCGAGCCGATGGTCCTCATGGCTGTTCGAAAATTGAATCGAGATCAATAATGGCGGATCACGATCCGCCCCACGAGCTCACGAATTGACGTGGACGAAATCGCGCAGCAGCGGGTAGATTTCGTTGTTCCAGCGCCGCCCGCTGAACACGCCGTAGTGGCCGACGCCGGCCTGCATGTGGTGCACCTTGCGATAGGTGCGCACGCCGGTGCAGAGATCCTGCGCCGCCAGCGTCTGGCCGATCGAGCAGATGTCGTCCTTCTCGCCTTCCACCGTCATCAGTCCCATCCGCTTGATCGAGGCGGGATTCACCGGGCGGCCACGATAGGTCAATTTACCCTGCGGCAGCAAATGCTCCTGGAACACATCGCGGATGGTTTCAATGTAGAATTCGGCCGGCAAGTCCATCACCGCAAAATACTCGTCATAGAAGGTCTTGATGGTTTCGGCCTTCTGCTTCTCGCCGCGGGCGAGGTGGTCGGCGAGATCGATGTGCTGCTTGATGTGACGTTCCAGGTTCATCGACACGAAGGCGGTGAGCTGGACGAAGCCGGGATAGACCTGGCGGAATGCGCCCTTGCACTGGATCGGGACGTAATTGATCAGGTTCTCTTCGAACCATTTCAGCGGCTTGCTGGTGGCGAACTGATTGACCTTGGTGGGCTGGATCCTGGTGTCGATCGGACCCGCCATCAGCGTCAGCGTGGCTGGCCGTGCCGGGTGATTGTCCTCGCACATGATGGCGGCCGCGGCCAGCGCCGATACCGAGGGCTGGCAGATCGCGACCATATGCGAGCGCGGTCCGATCTGGTCGAGAAAGGTGATGAGGTGCTCGGTATATTCGTCGAGCCCGAACTTGCCCTGGTCGAGGGGAATGTCGCGCGGATTATGCCAATCGGTGATGTAGACGTCGTGATCCTGCAACAGGGTTTGCACGGTATTGCGCAACAAGGTGGCAAAGTGGCCGGACATCGGTGCCACCAGCAACAGCCGCGGCTGCTCCGGTGACTTTTCCTTTTTGAAATGCAACAGCGAACCGAACGGTGTCGCGTAGGTCACCTCCTCGACCACCTGCCGCTCATGGTTGCCGACCATCACCTTTTCGATGCCGTAGGCCGGGCGGGTATAGGTGAGGGAGGTGCGCGAGATCAGTTCGAGTGCGGCGGCGAGCCGCCCGAACAGCTTGTCAGAGATCCCTTGCGGGACGAGGTTGAGATATTTGAGCGCATAGGCAGCCCCGCTCCGCCATGGCGCCGTGAGGTCCATGTGGTTCTGATAGGCCTGATACATCATAGACATCATCAATCCGCCCCCGCCAGCCTCGCATGCAATAACGAAGCCAGCAAAGAGTCAAATAGCCCTGTAAACTGGCATGTCGCTTGCTGCGCAAAATGCGCTAAAGCATAAACATTAGGCATCACGCCGGCACCTCGGGCGAGATGAAGTGCCCGCCGGACCGGGCGGCGTCGAGGGGGAGGGCTACATGGCGAAGGCGACACTGACCATCAGCAGCAAGAACTATTCGTCATGGTCGCTGCGCGGCTGGCTCTTGACCAGGTTCTCTGGCCTGGAGTTCGAGGAAATCATCACCGCGCCCGACGATGCCTCGGCACGAGCCGAAATCCTGCTGTTGTCATCCTCGATCCTGGTGCCGTGCCTGCGCCATGAGGGCGCCACGGTATGGGACACGCTGGCGATCGCGGAATACCTCAACGAGGTGATGCCGGACGCCGGCCTGTTGCCGGCCGACCGCATCCTGCGGGCGAATTGCCGCTCGATCTGCGGCGAGATCCATTCCGGATTCACCACGCTGCGGGCCTCGCTCCCGGTCAATCTGAAGGGTCATTTCCCGGGCTTCAAGATCTGGTCCCGCGCCCAGGCCGACATCGATCGGGTCTGCGCGATCTGGCGCGAATGCCTGGCCAAGTCGGGCGGACCCTTTCTGTTCGGCAAACAACGCACCATGGCCGACGCCATGTATGCGCCGGTCGTGACCCAATTCATGACCTACGATGTCAAGCTCGAGCCGGGATTGAAGACCTATGCCGACATGATCATGGCGCTGCCGGAAATGCAGGAATGGATCGAGGCCGCCAAGGCCGAGCCTGCCGATATCGAAGAGCTTGAGGTGGAATATTAGGCAGCGTTGGCGGCTAGGCTGCCTGGGTGCGGAGCCCAAGCATCGGGCAGCCGCTGCTCAAGTGGGTGCCATCGAGAACGACAGGGCAGACGCCGTTACTGACTCGGTGTCCATGGCTCGCGCCGAATTTTCGGATGGCGTCCAGCGGCTTCCACTGCTTTGCCAGCTGCGGATCTGGAAACCCGCGGTGGCTGGCGTGATTCTCGCATAACCCTATGGCGCTGCGAGCACGGCGATCCCGCTGCTATAAATATGGACGCTCCCCCGGTCGTCGCGATTGCATTCACTTCAACCATGGAGGCCGCAAGATGAATCAGCATGCCGTCGTCAGCAAATTTTCCCACGTCAAGCCAGGCGAAACCGAATTCAAGGGCGGTGGCTTGCGCGACTTCTTTCTATATCGCGACCTCGGCATTGCGGATGCGACCGGTGGGCAGGTGATCTGTCATCTGGTCAAGGCCAATTCCGACATGCCGCCGGAAGATGGCACCGGATGGCATCGCCATGATTGCGATTTCCAGATTGTGATCATGATGAAGGGCTGGGCGCGCTTCATGTATGAGGACAAGCCGACCCTGGTGCAGGCCGGCGACGTGGTGCATCAACGGCCGGGGATCGTGCACTATCTGTTCGATTACTCGCCGGATATGGAATATCTGGAAATCGTCAGCCCGGCCGATTTCAAGACCGTCGACATGCCGCCCGCCACCGATAAGGTGCCGCCGGTTACACCCTGGAAATAGCGCTCTGGCCGGTGGGAGACTGGCTAAAATAGCGTCATCTGAGCCGCGGCGAAGGCATTATTATACCCAGAAAATTCAGGGGGTACTCGAAGCGGCTCTCATTTTCCCCGACCATTGTCAGGATTAACTTTTGGCGCCTGTGATTATCAGGCTTTTAGCGCGGTCGCGCTGCATCTGGTGCAAAATGACTTTGGGGGTACCGCCATCTAGCCGTGAACACCTGCGCACGGAACCAAAAGTCCGATTCGGGCGCCTTTCGTTCCGGGCGCGTTCCGAAGTTTAAAACAGTCCGGCACTCCGTCGCATTTTGAGACAGCGCGAGCCAGGCTTGGGGTTTTGCAGATCTGCGTTCGCTCAGGAGCGCTGCAGGCGCCAACCGACCACGGTTGCCTGAACGGCGCCTCCGGACTCTTCGTTGCGCCACTCGCCATTGACGAAGCGGCAGGCGAAGGGCAGCTGATAGGTGCCGCTGTGGTCCTCGCATAGCACCTGGACCGGCTGATCCGGCGGCGGTTCTCCTGCGCCATTGAATTCGGCCAGACGTCGTTCGCGCGTTGCCATTCCAGTATCTCCGTAAAGCGCGCCAAGCGCGCCGCTCGTATTATAACCGCGGGTGTCCAAAACCGTTCGACGGGACGCGGACTGCGAACCTCAACGCGCGAATGAGGTTTCAGTGTGGTAGCTTCGTGGTGTAGCTTCGACCGCGGGGTTCTGCCCCCAGTAAGTTGACGCTCGGCCGAGCGGCATTTCAGATGAGGATTTCCATGACCGGCCGCGTCGCACCCGCCGCCTCCTTGATGCTTGCGGCCTGCCTGCTGGGACCCGGCCGCGCAACCGCGCAGGATATTCCGGGCATCGAGATCTGCACGGTCGAAAAGACCATGGAGCGTCGCACCAGTTGCCTGCAGAGCAACATCGATTTCCTGCAGAAGACGATGACAAAACTCGCCGCCGACTATCAGCAGAAGCTGGATGCCGCCAAGGCGCAGGTCGAGACGCTGAAGGCTGCCGTTGTCGCACTGCAGAAGACCGTGGACGATCTGCAGGCAGCGCAGAGGAAGGCGATCGAGGATACGAACAAGAGAGCCGTGACGTCACCGGTCAAGGATGCGCCGTTGGCGAAAGACGGCGCAAAGTAAAGTGGCGGCAGGAGCCTCGCCCGCCTGTTGTCGCCTCGCATGGCACGGTGGCTGAAGGAATTTTCTTGGCGCGGACGCTGGCAGCGCAAGGATTGTCAAATGAAGCGCGAGCCAAACCATTAGGATGCAGCCGTTCCGAATGCGAGCTCATGATCCGTGAATCCGGCCCAGAAAGCGCTCTGGTTCATCGAAAGCCACCTTGGCGGCGGGTTGACGCTCGACGAGATCGCGGCCGTCGCCGAAGTTTCGCGGTTTCACCTCGTGCGGGCATTCGCCGCGGCGACGGGGTTTTCGGTGATGCGCTATGTGCGGGCTCGGCGCCTCAGCGAGGCGGCGCGCGCGCTCGCGGCCGGCGCCCCTGATATTCTGCAGCTGGCGCTGGATGCGGATTACAACTCTCACGAAGCGTTCACTCGTGCCTTCCGCGATCATTTCGGGATGACGCCCGAAGCAGTCCGCAGTCTGGCGCGTCTCGACAATCTCAGACTTCAGGAGCCGATCCGGATGATTTCAACTGCCACCGAAAATCTGCAGGCGCCGCGTTTTGAAACCGGGAGGGCCTTTCTCGTCGCCGGCGTCGGCGAGCGCCATAACCACGAAAACGGCGCCGGCATTCCCGGCCAGTGGCAACGCTTTCACCAGTCGGTCGACAGCATTCCCGGCCGGATCGGCAAGGTGGCTTACGGCGTCTGCTGCAACGGCGATGACGCCGGCAATTTCGACTATATCGCCGGTGTCGAAGTCTCCGAATTCTCCGGCCTACCGCGGGAGTTCAGCCGCGTGCGTATTCCCGAACAGCGCTACGCCCTGTTCACTCACCGCGACCACATCTCTTCCATACGCCGCACGATCAATGCGATCTGGAACCACTGGCTGCCATCGTCGGGTCTGAAGGTGGCGGACGCGCCCAACTTCGAGCGCTATGACGAAAAATTCGATCCGCTGACCGGCAATGGCGGCCTCGAAATATGGGTGCCGGTGAGAGCCTAGGCAGTCCGCGCTGGGCTGCCCTGCGCGGTCCTGGCAGGGGATTGCTTGGCAAGCGGTGGTGACTTTGCCATAACCGGCGCCTAACGAAAGTTGTGCGCGCGAGACCAATGTTAAAATCCGCCCGCGCGCCCAAGAAAGAGCCGGGAGGATTTGATGTCCGACGTTCGCGTGCTCGCCAGCGGTCTCGAATTCCCGGAAGGGCCGGTGGTGATGCCGGACGGATCGGTGCTGCTGGTCGAGATCCGCGGCCAAAGGCTGACCCGGGTGTGGCCGGACGGGCGCAAAGACGTGGTCGCTCATATTCCCGGCGGCCCCAACGGAGCCGCGATCGGTCCCGATGGCAAATGCTACATCTGCAACAATGGCGGCTTTAGCTGGATCCCCTCGCGCGGCACCCTGATGCCGGGCGCGCCGGAGCCGCACGAATATATCGGCGGCTCGATCCAGCGCGTCGATCTCGCCTCCGGCAAGGTCGAAACAGTCGTCGACAGATGCGGCGCGCATCCGCTGAAGGGACCGAACGATCTGGTGTTCGACCGCCATGGCGGCCTCTGGTTTACCGATCTCGGCAAGCGCCGCGCCCGCGACATGGATGTCGGCGCCTTCTATTACATCAGGCCCGGCATGACCGAGATCGTCGAGGGCGTATTCGGCATGTTGCCGGCCAACGGCATCGGGCTGTCGCCGGATGAAAGCACCGTCTATGTCGCGGAGACGCCGACAGCGCGGCTGTGGGCGTTCGATCTGGCCGCACCCGGCGAGGTAAGGCCGCGCGACGTGATCTATCGCGGCGAGCGCGGCAAGCCGATCGCGGGGCTCGGCGGCTACCAGATGTTCGATTCGCTCGCCGTTGAGGCTCATGGCAACATCTGCGTCGCAACTTTAATCTCGGGCTGTATCTCGGTGATCGGGCCGGACGGTACCCTGGTCGAACAGGTGCCGACCGGCGACCGCGTCACCACCAACATCGCCTTCGGCGGCCCGGAGTTGAAGACTGCCTATATCACGCTGTCTGGCAGGGGCGAACTGATCGCGATGAATTGGGCCCGGCCCGGCCTGCCGCTGAATTTCTTGAACAAGTGATGACCAACAACGAGCGCCAATTTGGTCATTGCGAGCGCGAGCGAAGCAATCCACGTCTAAACAAAATGGTGGTGAGTTGCTTCGTCGCTTTCGCTGGCAATGACGGTGAGGAGTGATCGATGCCTTGGCTTGGGCCGGTATCGCTGCAGGGCTCGCACGCGCGCCTAGAGCCGTTGTCCCAGCATCATCGCGACGGCCTGTCAGAAGCTGTCAGGGACGGCGAGCTCTGGAAGCTCTGGTACACCTCCATTCCAAGGCCCGAGGATATGGCCAAGGAGATCGATCGCCGGCTCGCGCTGCAGGCGGCGGGCGCCATGCTGCCATTCACGGTGTTCGACGCCAACGGCGACATCGCCGGCATGACCACCTACATGAATATCGATGCCGCCAATCGGCGGGTCGAGATTGGTTCGACCTGGTATGCCAAGAGGGTGCAGCGCAGCGCGGTCAATTCCCAGTGCAAATGGCTGCTATTGACCCATGCCTTCGAGACACTCGATTGCATCGCCGTCGAATTCCGCACGCATTTCTTCAATCATCAGAGCCGGCGCGGCATCGAGCGGCTGGGCGCCAAACAGGACGGCATCCTGCGCAGCCACCAGATCGCAGCCAATGGCACGCTGCGCGACACCGTCGTTTACAGCATCATCGCCGCCGAGTGGCCGACGGTGAAGGCCCATCTCAGCTATCAACTCAACGACAAGACGCGGTAGTCCAACCGCCGCGAATGGGACGACAATGGATACGTTCGACTATGTGATCGTCGGCGCCGGCTCCGCCGGCTCGGTCTTGGCCAACCGGCTCAGCGAAGACCCGGGCACCCGCATCTGCGTGCTGGAAGCCGGCCCCCGCGATTGGCATCCCTACATCCATCTGCCGGCGGGTTTCATCAAGACCTTTCACATGAAGAGCATCAACTGGGCCTATCAACAGGAGCCAGGGCCGTGGACGGGAGGCCGCAGCATCTACGCGCCGCGCGGCAAGACGCTGGGCGGCTCGTCCTCGATCAATGGTCACATCTACAACCGGGGCCAACGACAGGATTTCGATACCTGGGCGCAGCTCGGCAATCGTGGCTGGGGCTATCCGGATGTGCTGCCCTATTTCAAGCGGCTGGAACGGCGCGTCGGCGAGGGCGAGGACACCTATCGCGGCCGCGACGGCGCGCTCACCGTGACCACCATGGACTGGAAGGACCCGCTCTGCGAGGCCTTCATGGCCGGCGCCATCAGCCTCGGCATTCCCAGGAACCCCGATTACAACGGCGCCATCCAGGAAGGCGTCTCCTATGCCCAGCGCACCATTCAAAATGGCCTGCGCGTCAGCGCGGCGACCGCCTTCCTGCATCCGGCGATGAAGCGGGCGAACGTCGATGTCCGGACCCAGGCGCACGCAACCGCAATTCTGTTCGAAGGCAAACGCGCGGTCGGCGTGCGCTACGTCAAAGGAGGCAAGGGCGGCGCTCTGATGCAGGTGCGCGCGGCCAAGGAAGTCATTCTCGCCGGCGGCAGCTACAATTCGCCGCAGCTCTTGCAGCTCTCCGGCGTCGGCTCGCCCGACCTGCTGCGCTCGCTCGGGATCGAGGTGCGCCACGCTTTGCCGGGCGTCGGCGAGGGATTGCAGGATCATTACGCGCCGCGTTCGGTGGCCCGTGTGAAAAACATCAAGACCATCAACGAACGTCGGCGCGGGGTCAGTCTGTGGCTGGAGGCGCTGAAATGGGCGACGACGCGGCGCGGCCTGCTGTCGCTGTCGCCGACCATGGTCTATTGCTTTTGGCACTCGGGCGAGACCACGGAGAGCTCGGATCTGCAGCTGACCTTTACGCCGGCGAGCTACAAGGAGGGCGTGCAGGGACAACTCGAGGACGAGCCCGGCATGACGGTCGCCTCCTGGCAGCAGCGGCCGGAGAGCCGCGGCTATGTCCGCGCCCGTTCGGCCGATCCGTTCGAGCCGCCGGTGATCCAGACCAACTATTTGGCGGAAGAGCTCGATCGCCGTGTCATCGTCGCCGGCATGAAGCTGGCCCGGCGGCTGCTCGCTTCCGAGCCGTTGAAACCCTATTATGCCTATGAGGATTTTCCCGGGCCCGGCGTACAGACCGACGACGAATTCCTCGCTGCCGCCACCCAGCGCGGCACCACGACCTTTCACCCCGGCTGTACCTGCCGGATGGGCCCGGCCGACAAGAGTTGGGCGGTGGTCGACGATCAGCTCCGCGTGCATGGGCTGCAAGGCCTGCGTGTGATCGATGCCTCGATCATGCCGCGGATGATCTCGGCCAATCTCAATGCCTCGACCCTGATGATCGCCGACAAGGCGTCGGACCTGATCCGCGGCCGCACGCTGCCGGAGGCCGTGCTCGGCTGAAGTCTCCAGCGGCGCTCGGTAAGGCGCCCGCGCGGGGGTGGCGGATAACCCTCCGGCCGAGGATCAGCGGCCTGGGCGCTTGTTTCCTTATCCAACCCTTGTTAGCGTTCTGTATATTATACAATCTTTAGTTAAGTGGGACGACTGCGGGGCTGTAGTGGATGACGAGCAGGCACAGGTGGCGTCATTCATTGGTACGCATTTGCAGGAGCTGGCATCGTTAGCGAAGCGCGCAGGTCTCGACACCCTGTGTTTTCTTCTCGAAATGGCCATACTGGAGGCCAGGCTGGCCGCCGGCGATGGGCATGATCCCGAACTTGAGCCGGATTCCGACGGCAGATGATCTGAGGATACCGGACTTGAATTGTCTCGGACGGCTACTTTTCGGCCGACTGACGCGACAGGGTAGCCATCAGCGCGAGAATCCGCCGGCGAAGATCGCCGTCCGGGATTGCTTCGAACGACCTCACCAGTTGCTGGCCCTGCTTGGTGGTAAGAAAGCCGGTAAGACGTGTCATGCGCAGGTCGTTCTCGCTCTCCGGTCCGCTGTCTCTCGGCGCGCCTTCGTAAAAAAAACCGATGGATGTACCGAGCACGGCGGCGATTTGGCTCAGCCGGCCCGCCCCGATGCGGTTGATCCCTTTTTCGTATTTTTGCACTTGCTGAAACGTCAGGTCGAGCGCGCCAGCGAGCGCCTGCTGCGACATGCCCTTTAGCAGGCGCTGGGCGCGGACGCGCTGACCCACATGATGGTCGATCGGGTTGACGGACCTGCCCTTGGTACGCCGCATGCTGATCATCGTCGGTGGCTTTTGCTGGCCCCGCGCCATCCTCAAGGCTCCGCCTTGTGCTTTCGGCGCCGGCTCTCAACCGCGCCATAGCCGCGCTGGCGGTGCGGGTCAGTATCCGGTCGGATCACGGTGGTGCGGAACCCACCCCGGTCTTCCGCGCACAGCCCCTGCCGGAAGGCGCGTGTCGGCATGATTCCAGCGGTGGCGCGATCGGCGCGCTGCGGTAGGTGGATCACGGGGATCAAACGAAAATAAGCGGCGAGCGGTTCAGCGCACTCTGGCAACTTGTCCACACGTGTTCTCCCACTTCGGCAAACCGACCGTCGATGTCGGCTGACGCAGCAACATATATATCAGCAGTAGGCAGCTAGATGTGGACGTGATCGATGCGGCGCCGCGTGAGAAATTCGCCGTTCTCCTGTACCGGCGGGAAGGGCTTGTGAAAATCGCGTGAAAAATGCTTGGGCGATGTTCTCGCTGGGTATAATCTCTGTGACGCAACTCCGGGCGTGGTCAAGCAGAGGGACGGCGCGACGCGCCGGACGAAATGTCTGAACCAGCACGGAGTGCGCCCGCCACCCCATCAAGGGGCTCACCGTTCAGGACAAGGTCGTGCGGCTCGGACGCGCTGAACCGCTCGAACCCACCCCGCGAACGCCGCTGGTTCGCATCCATCTGCTCGGCAGCATGTGTGCAACGACTTGGCTTGGGCAAGACGTGCTGCCGGGCAGCCGAAAGGCACGCGCTCTGATGGCCTTTCTCTGCGTGAATGCCGGTTCGGCCGTCTCGAGGTACCGCGTCGCCGGCATGCTGTGGGACCGCGTACCGAAATCCCAGGCCAACGCGAGCTTTCGTCAGGCGCTCCGCCAGCTCACCGTAGCGTTGGAGCCGCTTGCGGAGGAGTTGATTCTGCTCTCCCGCGATACGATCAGGCTGGAAGCGTCGGCCTGTTGGATCGACGCTCGGGCCGTTCTCGCGCCGGAAACGCCGTCGACTCGCGGGTCCCCATCCGACCTTGCGGCCCTTTGCTCGGGTGAGTTGTTCGAGGGGCTTGATGGGATCAGCACGTCGTTTGATCAGTGGCTGATCACCGAACGCACACGGTTCACCGAGCGTCTTCGCGAATTGCTCGAGGCGGAATTGAGGGCTGCCGCCGCATCCGGCGCGGAACGGCGCGCCGCCGTGGCCCGCCGCGTGATCGGGTTCGATCCTACTCACGAGGGTGCATCGCGCGCGCTCATGCGAGCGCTGGCCGATATGGGCGAGCGGGGGCAGGCGCTGCATGAATTTGAGCGATGCCAGGAGGCGCTCAGGACTGTGCTCGATATTCTGCCCTCTTCGGAAACCCGCGCTCTGCACGAAGCGCTGCGGGCGTTCAACGCACCCGCCGTCCCCGTGGTCCGGCAGGTGGCAGCTTCACCGGCCCCTGCCTGGCCGCGCGTGCCAGCCACGGCAGGCGCCCGCGCGCGGTTGCGCGTCAAGGTCCTTCCATTTCAGGCCCATGCAGCGCACGCCGGAAGTCTTTCCCTCCGGCTCAGCCAGGAGATCGCGGACGGGCTGGCGCGCTTTCGATGGCTCGATGTGATCGCGCCCACCGTCTTTCAGCGATGGCAGGAAGCGGGCGCCGACGTCGCTGTCTGCGGTCGGAACGACCTGCACTATGTCGTCGACGGAAGCATCGCGGGCGACGAGTTGCAGATGCAACTGAGCGTGCGGCTGCTCGACGTCGCGGACGAGCCACGTCCGGTCTGGAGTGACCGGTTTGATTTGGTCCCGGCAAGGCTCGATCAGCTGAACGCGCTGGTCGTCGCACCCGTGGTGGCGCGCATCGACCCCGTTATCCTCTTCATCGAGGGCCACGAGCGGCGACCTCGCGATCTGGGCGCTGACGGTCTGGTGCTTCAGGCAATTCCGTTGATCTACAGCATGGAGCATGACAAATACGAAGAGGCGGGCCGTCTCATTGGGCGCGCGTTGGATGCCGACCCCGCCAACGCGAACGTTCTCGCGTGGGCGGCCTATTGGCAGGTCTGGCACGTCGGACAGGGCTGGGCCCACGACCCGGTCGCGGCATTCGCCTCGGCGCAGGATCTGGCGGTGCGCGCGATCCGCATTGATCCCGAAAACGCCGAGGCTCTCGGCATCTATGCGCATATCTGCGCGTTTCTGGACAAGGATTTTGAATCGGCGATGCACTATTTCGACCGTGCGCTGCGGTTCAATCCCAATCTTGCCTTCGTCTGGGCGCTGAGTGCGCCAACCTGCTGTTATATCGGCCAGCCTGATCTCGCGTTGCAACGCCTGGACCGTTACCGCGATCTGGCACCGGCCGATCCGCTGTTCCCGCTCTGGGAATACTTCTACGCCATCGCCTATGTCTTCAAAGGCGAATACGAAAAGGCGGTCAGCATCGGTCGCCGCGCGGCCAAGGCCAATCCCGATTTCGTCAACGGCTATAAGCCGTTGATTGCGGCGCTGGGGCATTTGGGCCGACGCGAGGAAGCATCCGCCTACATCGACAAGCTGCTCGCGCTCGAGCCGGGTTTCACGGTCGCGAGCTTCGGGCGCGTCTATCCGTTCCGCAATCCGGCGGACCGCGAGCGCTATATGCAGGGTCTCGCCTTGGCCGGCGTGCCTGCTGAATAGCGCAGTATCCTCCACGACTTTTCTGACAGGGCGCTTCCGTGCAGCGATCGGCTGAGGACGACGTGGCAGCCATCCATGCCGCCATAGATAGGCCGCTTCCGCATCTCGGGCGGCCGACATAGGGATGCTCTACGTTGAGGTGTTTGACCTGTCGGTCCGCCCCCTTCGCGGCGCGCTCATCATCTTGCTCGCGTCATCTCGCTGACGGCTCACTCGGCGAGCGATCGTTGACGGAGGCGCGCGCTACTTCGTCCCGAACATCCGGTCGCCGGCATCGCCGAGGCCGGGCAGGATGTAACCGTGATCGTTCAATTTCTCGTCGACCGCCGCGGTCCAGATCGGAACGTCGGGATGCTCGTCCTGAAAATGGGCGATGCCTTCGGGGGCGGCCAGCAGGCAGACGAACCGGATGTCGCGGGCGCCACGGGTCTTCAGAAGCGCGGTGGCGGCGCAGGCGGAATTGCCGGTGGCCAGCATCGGATCCATCAAGACCACCATCCGGTCGGACAGATCCTGCGGCGCCTTGAAGAAGTATTCGACGGCCTGCAGGGTTTCGGGGTCACGATAGAGGCCGATATGGGCGACGCGGGCCGACGGAACCAGGGCGAGCATGCCATCGAGAAAGCCGACGCCGGCGCGCAATATCGGAGCCAGCGTCAGCTTCTTCCCCGCGATCATGGGAGCCTTCATCGTCATCAGCGGCGTCTCGATGTCGACCATCTCCAGCGGCAGGTCGCGCGTGACCTCATAGCCGAGCAGCATCCCGATCTCGTTCAGGAGTTCGCGAAAGCCCTTGATCGAGCGATCGCGCTCGCGCATCAGCGACAGCTTGTGCTGAACCAGGGGATGATTGACGATATGAACTGAACTGGCTGCCATGCGAAGCTTTTGCCGGACCATGGTTGGTCTCGTCAATGGAATTCGCGCCAAGCGGCGGTTACACCTCGCGCCGGCTCAAAAACGCCAGCCGCTCGAACAGATGCACGTCCTGTTCGTTCTTCAACAGCGCTCCGTGCAGTGGCGGGATCAGCTTGCGCGGGTCGCGCTCCCGCAACATTTCCGGCGTCATGTCCTCGTTGAGCAGGAGTTTCAGCCAGTCCAACAGTTCCGAGGTCGAGGGCTTCTTCTTCAGGCCCGGCACTTCCCGGACCTCGAAGAAGATCCGCAAGGCTTCTTCCACCAGGCGCTTCTTGATGCCGGGAAAATGCACGTCGACGATCCGGCCCATGGTGTCGACATCGGGAAACTTGATGTAATGAAAGAAGCAGCGGCGCAGGAACGCGTCCGGCAATTCCTTTTCGTTGTTGGACGTGATCATCACGATCGGCCGCAGCCTGGCCTTGATGTTCTCGCCGGTCTCGTAGACGAAAAACTCCATCCGATCGAGTTCGAGCAGGAGATCGTTGGGAAATTCGATATCGGCCTTGTCAATCTCGTCGATCAGCAGCACCGGCCGCTTGTCGTGGGTGAAGGCTTCCCACAGCTTGCCGCGCTTGATGTAGTTACCGATGTCGGAAACCCGGGCATCGCCGAGCTGGCTGTCGCGCAGCCGCGACACCGCGTCGTATTCGTAGAGGCCCTGCTGTGCCTTGGTGGTGGATTTGATGTGCCAGGTCAGCAGCGGCGCGCCGAGCGCTTTTGCCACTTCCTCGGCCAGCACGGTCTTGCCGGTGCCCGGCTCGCCTTTGATCAGCAGCGGACGTTCGAGCACGATCGAGGCGTTGACGGCGATCTTGAGATCGTCGGTGGCGACATAGTCCTTGGTGCCGGAAAATTTCATCTAAGTCTTTGCCTCGTTGTCGGTTCTGCGGCGCAAGCGGCCGCCACCACGGGACCAGAAACCGCCGCCACACCGGCGACCGCTGCGGGATCAGGCCTAATGCTCGGCGGGATCAGCCTATTTGTCAAACACGCCTGACCAGCGAGAGGATGACCAGGACGATCACCGCGCCGACGGTGGCGTCGAGAATCGAGCCGAGCGTGCCGGCGGCGAGCTCGACATGCAGCTGCGGCAGCAACCAGCTTGCAACCAGCGCGCCGATGATGCCGATCACGATGTTTCCGATCAGCCCGAAACCGGCGCCGCGTACGATCAGGCCCGCAAGCCAGCCGGCGATTGCGCCGATCACCAGCGCCGCTAGAATACCCATTCCATCATGCCCCGCTGCAAACTTCCCGCCGGGCCAATTCTAATTGAAAAACCCGTGAGGTCCAGGCCTCCCAGGCGTACCAAAGGCCCTTGACGTCACCGGTCCGGCGGGCAATCTGTATGTCATGTTCCTGCAATTCTTCACATCGCTGCGCGACGCGCAGGTCCCGGTGACCTTGCGCGAATACCTGACGCTGATGGAGGCGCTCAACGCCGACCTCGCCGAGCAGACGGTTGAGAATTTCTACTATCTGTCGCGCGCCGCCCTGGTGAAAGACGAGCGCAATCTCGACAAGTTCGATCGGGTGTTCGGCACCGTGTTCAAGGGGCTGGAAAGCCTGCTCGACGCCATGGAGAAGGCGGACATTCCGGCCGAATGGCTGAAGAAGCTCGCCGAGAAATATCTCACCGAGGAAGAGAAAAAGCAGATCGAGGCGATGGGCTGGGACAAGCTCATGGAGACGCTGCGCCAGCGACTGAAGGAACAGAAGGGCCGTCACCAGGGCGGCAGCAAGTGGATCGGCACTGCCGGCACCTCGCCGTTCGGCGCCCACGGCTATCATCCGGAAGGCATCCGGATCGGCCAGGAGAAAAACCGCAACAACCGCGCGGTCAAGGTGTGGGATCGCCGCGAATTTCGGGATCTGGACGGCAATGTCGAACTCGGCATCCGCAACATCAAGATCGCGCTCAGGCGCCTGCGCAAATTCGCCCGCACCGGCGCACCCGACGAACTCGATCTCGACACCACGATCAAGCAGACCGCCAACCACGGCTATCTCGACGTGCACATGCGCCCCGAACGGCGCAACGCCGTCAAAGTGCTGGTGTTCTTCGACATCGGCGGTTCGATGGATTCCCATGTCGAGCAGGTCGAGGAGCTGTTCTCGGCGGCGAAGAGCGAATTCAAGCACATGGAATATTTCTACTTCCACAATTGCCTCTATGAGGGGGTGTGGAAGCAGAACCGCCGCCGCTTCACCGACCGCACGCCGACCTGGGACGTCCTGCATAAATATCCGCACGACTATAAGGTAGTGTTCGTCGGCGATGCCTCGATGTCGCCATACGAGATCATGGTTCCCGGCGGCTCGGTCGAGCATGTCAACGAAGAGGCTGGATCGGTCTGGCTTGAACGTATCACCCGCACCTATCCGCACGCGATCTGGCTCAATCCAGTGGCGCAGCGGCACTGGGACTATTCAGAATCGACCACCATCATTCGCCGGCTGTTTTCACAGCGCATGTTCCCGATCACGATCGAAGGTCTGGAAGGTGCGATGAAGGAGCTGGTGCGGTAAAGGCGTCGGGGCTGTTTCCGGACCTTCCGTAAAACAGGGCGATCCGGAGCCTCGATATGTTGGGGCGCCTGGTTGGCAGGCGCCGGAAATAACGCATTTGGGGGGGAACGACGATATGTCCCAGACCATCCACCGCGGTATCAAATCCATGATCGCGGAGGCTACTGCGGAGATTGAAACGCTGAGCGCCGCGCAGGCGATCAAGGCCGCGCAAGGCGACGACGTCGTCATCGTCGATATCCGCGATCCCCGCGAGATCGAGCGCGAGGGCCGGATTCCCGGCGCCTTCTCCTGCACCCGCGGCATGCTGGAATTCTGGATCGATCCTCTGAGTCCCTATGCCAAGCCTGTCTTTCAGCAGGACAAGAAATTCATCTTTCATTGTGCCGGCGGCATGCGCTCGGCCTTGGCGGCGAAGACCGCTCAGGACATGGGACTGAAACCGGTCGCGCATATCGGCGGCGGCTTCGCCGCCTGGCGTGATGCCGGTGGTCCGGTCGAGGTGGCCGAGCCGAAGCAGAGGAAGGCTTGAGGGATTTGCACCATGACATCAACCGCCGATGATCCGCTTGTTTCCACCGACTGGCTTGCCGATCGCATCGACGATCCCAAGATCAGGGTGATCGACGCCTCCTATAAGATGCCCGGCCTATTGCCGCTGCCGTCGGACGATTACCTGGGCGCGCACCTGCCCGGCGCGGTGTTTTTCGATGTCAATGCGATCGCCGATCGCAGCGACCCGCGACCGCATATGTATCCGAGTGCCGGACAGTTCGCGCGCGAGGTGTCGATGCTCGGGATTTCCTCCGGCGACACCGTGGTGGCCTATGATGCCGGAACCTGGGTGGCAGCGCCCCGGGCGTGGTGGATGTTTCGGTCGTTTGGCCATCAAGATGTGAAGGTGCTGGATGGGGGCTTGAAGAAATGGCTGCGCGAGGGACGCCCGACGCATTCCGGCAAGGTCACGCCGAAGCCCGGAAAGTTCCAGGCGAAATTGGATCCCGCCTTCGTCCGCAGCAAAGCGCAATTGCTCGGCAACCTCGACACGAAGGCGGAGCAGGTGGTCGATGCGCGGCCGCGGCCGCGCTTCGAGGGAACCGTCGACGAACCCTGGCCGGGCCGCCGTTCGGGTCACATTCCCGGCAGCCGCAATGTGCCTTACGCCGAGTTGTTCGACGCCGAGACCGGCGCGATGAAGCCGCTGCAAGCGCTGCGGCAATCATTTCGGAATGCCGGCGTCGACATCGAAAAACCAATCGTGACCAGCTGCGGCTCCGGCGTCTCGGCCCTGGTACTGACGCTGGCGCTTTACCGGCTTGGCGTGCGCGATACCGCGCTCTATGACGGCTCGTGGGCGGAATGGGGTTTGCCTGATGGACCGCCGGTCGCACGAGGCGCCGCCTGAAGGCCGGTTCGCGCGCGGGGAATTGAAGCCTCTGTCCTGCACCAGAATCGTTGCCATCGGCACTCACTCGATCCTGCGCGCTTCTCGTTAAGGCCGCCCCCGACATTACGATCCGCCGTGCGGAACGGAATAATAGAAGGATGACGGCATCACCGGTGCCGCCGGCTGCGGCGACGCCGGCTGCGGCGACGATGTGGCGGCCACTTGGGGACGCTGGGCGATCCTGCGGTGACGGGCCAATCGTTCCGCCTGCTGGCGCCTCCTTTCGCCGCCGTGGCTGCGCGCCCTTATGGTTTCGTGCTTCGCCAGCGGCGGCTCCTCGCTGACGGAAGGACTGCTCAGCTTGACGACTTTCACAGGGACAGGGTCGGTAGCCGGTCCAGCCGGCGCCTCGGTTTGTTCCGCGGAAGCCGAAGCGCTGGCTTGGCCGACCGCAGCCGGAGCGCTCGCCTGTTCGGTGGCTGCAGGTGGCGTGCCCGCTTGTTCAACCGCAGCCGGCGCGGGTGCTTGATCTGCCGCATCCGGGGCATTTACCCCTTCGGCGCTGACCGGGTTGCTGGATGGTTCGGCACTGGCCGCGGCGGCTTCGCTCGCTGGCAGTGAGGTCGGCTCGGTTGCTGCGATCCTTGCCGCATCGGCGGCAGGGACATTGTCCGGCGCCGGAGCGGTCTCGCTTGGTGCTGGAATTTCCTCGGGATGGCTCTCGGACCTAACCGGTTCGGGCGGCGGCGAAGCAGCCGGTTCCAGCGCGACATCCGGCTCCCGCGCTGCCGGGGCCGCGACAGTCGCTGCTTGCTCCGCAGGAACGGCGGTTGCGGGAATGTCGGCCAGCGCCTGATTCGGCCCGTTCACCGGTGGCGCGACGCTCAATGTGGCCAGCACCGGCCGTGTCGCGTCACTTTGCTGCGCAAATACCGTTTCTGGCACCGCACGCCACGAGGGCGCGCTGACGAATTCCTCGTGGGCCGCGCGCAACAGAGCCGCGGCGCCGAGCCCGAACACGAGTATCGACATCGACAACACGATAGCGGCAAACAGAAAGCGGAAACCGGGCAACATGAAGAGGGGAATTCCGCCTTTGCGGTAAATATTGCAAAGGCCCTCGGGCATCGGGGAACGCGGTGACCACTGAAATCTGGGGCATTCGCGACGCACCGGAGAGCACCAGCACGCAACGAATCAGGCTAGTTTGAGGATACCGCAACCGTTTGCCAGTGCTCGTTAAATATCGCGCGGCAGCAGCGCCAGCAGTGATGCCCAAGCTTATTTTTTAATCCGGTGAGGCTTCGTGGCAACGGTGATCGCCGATGGTCACAAGATGCTGAATCTGGCGCAAATTAACCTGATTTGTCTTGAATGCGCCGCTATCTTCAGTCATCTGGCATCTGCGGTCCGGTGTCGGCGCGGGGACTAAACAACAGCATGATGATCAAATCTATTTTGACGATTTGCGCTGCCCTGGCAGCAGGCTCGGTGGCGGCAACTTCGTTTGCTGTTGCACAGGGCTATCCGCCGCCCCCGGGCTCGGCCTATTCGCCGGCGCCGCAGGCCTATCCGCCTGGCGGCTATCCGGCCGATTATCGCCGTCCTCCAGGTCCGCAGGATTTCGATGCGCTAGAGGATGATGAGGGGCCCAACCCGCAAAGTTCCGCAGCGCTGCCCACCCCGGGTCCCGTGCTGTCGCCCGATGATCCGCGCTATGGCCGGCCCGCCGGCGCTCCGCCGGTCTACTCCGACCGTGGCATGCCCTTGGGCCCCGTACTTTCACCAGATGATCCGCGCTATGGCCGGCCTGCTGGCCCACCGCCGGTGATCTATGGCGACCGTCCGGCCGGTGCGCCCCCGGTTTATTCGGATCGGGTAGACGGTCGCGGTCCCGGCGCGGGCTTTATCGATCCCGAGGAAGACAATGGCGCCATGCGCCCACCGGGCGTAATCGGGGCGCCCGCTGCCGGCCTGCCGAATAATGCCACCGCCCGAACAGGTCCGCCTCCCCTTGACGCCGAAGGCAGGCCCGTGGCGGTGTCCTTGCTGCCGCCGGATGATCAGCCGGAGGTCGGCCCTGCTCAGCTTTCCCCCAACCTGCGTCGGCAGGAGGTTGCGTTCCCGACCAAGGAACCGGCGGGGACCCTGATCGTCGATACCCCGAATACCTATCTCTACTACGTGCTGGGCGGCGGACGCGCGATCCGTTACGGCGTCCGTGTCGGCCGTGATGGCTTCACCTGGACCGGGGTACAGAAGATCTCGAAAAAGGCCGAGTGGCCGGATTGGCATCCGCCGCCGGAGATGATCGATCGTCAGCCCTATCTGCCGCGCTTCATGGCCGGTGGTCCCGGCAATCCCCTGGGCGCGCGGGCGATGTATCTCGGCAATACGGTCTACCGCATCCATGGCACCAACCAGCCTTCGACGATCGGCAAATTCGTCTCGTCGGGCTGCATCGGCATGCTGAACGAGGACGTCAGCGACCTGTTTGACCGCGTCAAGGTCGGCACCCGCGTGGTCGTACTCCCCGGCGGGCCGCCGCCGGGAACCACCACCGCCTCTGCAGCGCCATTGCCTGGTCCTGCCGGCGCCGCGCCGGCGCAGATGTCGGGCGCGCCCGGTACCCAGCCGACCGTGGTGCCGCCGCTGCCGGCGCCGGTGACGGTGCGCTGATCTCGTCCCAAGTTATGTGAAATGTCATGGCCGGGCTTGGTCCCGGCCGTTTCATGTCTGGAGGCAGGGCGGTCGCGATCTTCCCAACCCGAGGGAGAAACGTCCCCACCCGAGGTAAAAAGCGGAGCTGATCCTAGTCCAGCCGCCGCAGCGGCTCGCCTTTGAACCAGGCACTTATCCCTTCGACCATCTGGCCGTAATGGGCGCGAAAGGCTTCCTCGGTGACGTAGCCGAGATGCGGCGTCAGCACGATGTTGTCGAGCTGGCGGAAGGGATGATCCGTCGGCAGCGGTTCGATCGAGAACACGTCGATGGCCGCGCCAGCGATCTTCTTTTGTTGCAGCGTTTGCAATAGCGCCTGTTCATCGACAAGCGGCCCGCGGGAAGTGTTGACGAGGTAGGCAGTCGGCTTCATGCGAGCCAGATCCTCGGCCCCCACCAGGCCACGCGAACGCGGACTCAGCACCATGTGGATGGTGATGAAGTCAGCTTGAGCGAATAATTGCTCCTTGCTGGCGTAGCCTACGCCTGCCGCCTCACACCGCTCCGCCGTCAGGTTCGGGCTCCACGCGATCACGTTCATGCCGAAGGCCTTCGCCAGCCCCGCAACCTTGGCACCGAGCTTGCCGAGGCCGACCACGCCCAGCGTCTTGCCCTCGATCTCGATGCCGATGAATTTCTGCAAGGGTTCGCCCGCGTGCATGCGCGCGTTCTCGCGGCCGATGTTGCGGGTCAGTTCCAGGATCAGGCCCATTGTCAATGGCGCGGTCGGATCGCGGCCCCATTGGGTTCCGCACACCACCACCTGATGGTCCTTGGCCGCCTCCAGGTCGATCGCGGCGTTGCGCATGCCCGAGGTGATCAAGAGCTTCAGCTTGGGCAATGCCGCGAACAATGCCCGCGGAAACGGTGTGCGCTCGCGCATCGCGCAGATGATCTCGAAATCAAGAAGCGCCGTGGCCGCGGCCTCGGTCGAGGTCAATGGCTCATTGAACACGGTGATGTCGACGCGGTCGCTGATCTCCGACCAGTGCGCCATCCGCAACGTCAGGTTCATATAGTCATCGAGAATGGCACAGCGCAGCCGCGTCATGGCGAGATCCGTTCGTGGCGATGATGACGACGCGTACCCTGGCCGTCAGGAAAACACCATGGTCGCGCGCAACGACCGCGGGCGCAAGCACCAGTGGTCCTAAAAAGCGGCAGCTGTCATGAACGTGCGGTTGGTCTCGGTGCCCTGGCGGCGCGGATTTCGACCACCATCGATTGCACGGCGGGCGAGACCGCCCTGTGCTTGGCGTGCCAGGCGGGGCCGGGGCCGCGCATATAATGCAGTTCCGGCCGGTAGGGATTGAAAGCGCGAGCCAGGAATTGCCGCCAGAAGCCGCCGATTTCACCGAAAGGCCGGGAACTGGCGTCGTTTCTGTCTGCTGGGGAAGAGAGAACGTCTGTGGTGAGGGTGGTCATGACCGGTCCGCCTGCTTTCTGACCGCGACCTCTGCCGCGTTGGGATGCGCCTTTCGCGGCGCTGACCGACAGCTTTGGACCGATTTATTAAAAGAAGGTTTCAATTGTCCCGATCGGCATCGAGCATGGTGTCCAACCCGTATTGATCCCGTGAACGGATGGAAAACAGCCCTCGCGAGGTTGCCCTTTGGCGGCGGCGCGGCTACATCAGCGGCAGTCAATTTCCGCAAAAACCAGAGGCTGCAAGGGATCGCGATGGCCCGTCAGTTCGTCTATTTCATGCAGGGCTTGTCCAAGACCTATCCGCCCAATCGCAAGGTGCTCGATAACGTGCACCTGTCGTTCTATCCGGACGCCAAGATCGGCGTGCTCGGCGTCAACGGCTCCGGTAAATCGACGCTGCTGCGGATCATGGCCGGCCTGGACAAGGAATATAACGGCGAGGCCTGGGTCGCCGAGGGGGCCCGGGTCGGCTACCTCGAACAGGAGCCGCAGCTCGACGCCGCCAAGAGCGTGCGGGAGAACGTCATGATGGGCGTCGCCAAGCAGAAGGCGATCCTCGATCGCTACAACGAGCTGGCGATGAACTATTCGGACGAGACCGCCGACGAAATGACCGGGCTGCAGGACCAGATCGAGTCCGCCGGCCTCTGGGATCTGGACAGCAAGGTCGACCAGGCCATGGACGCGCTACGCTGCCCGCCCGACGATTCGGACGTCACAAAACTCTCCGGCGGCGAGCGCCGCCGGGTCGCGCTGTGCAAGCTGCTGTTGGACCAGCCCGAGCTCTTGCTGCTGGATGAGCCGACCAACCATCTCGATGCCGAATCGGTGTCATGGCTTGAAGGTCACTTGCGCAACTATCCTGGCGCCATCCTGATCGTCACCCATGACCGTTACTTCCTCGATAACGTCACCAGCTGGATTCTCGAGCTGGATCGCGGCAAGGGCATTCCCTATGAGGGCAACTACACCGCATGGTTGTCGCAGAAGCAGAAGCGAACTCGCTCAGGAAGGCCGCGAGGATGCTGCCCACCAGCGCACGCTGGAGCGCGAGAAGGAGTGGATCGCGGCCTCGCCGAAAGCCCGCCAGGCCAAGTCCAAGGCGCGCTACCAGCGCTACGAGGATCTCCTGAAGCAGGCCGGCGAGAAGCAGACCCAGACCGCGCAGATCACCATTCCCGTGGCCGAGCGGCTGGGCCAGAATGTGATCGATTTCGAGGGCCTGACCAAGGGCTTTGGCGATCGGCTGCTGATCGACAACCTGACCTTCAAACTGCCGCCCGGCGGCATCGTCGGCGTGATCGGCCCCAACGGCGCCGGCAAGACCACGCTGTTCCGCATGATCACCAAGCAGGAGACGCCCGACAAGGGCACGATCACGGTTGGCGAGAGCGTGCATCTTGGCTATGTCGACCAGTCGCGTGACAGTCTCGACGGCAAGAAGAACGTCTGGGAGGAAATTTCAGGCGGCAACGAACTGATCCTGCTCGGCAAACGCGAGGTCAACTCGCGCGGCTATTGCTCGTCGTTCAACTTCAAGGGCGCCGACCAGCAGAAGAAGGTCGGCGCGCTCTCCGGCGGCGAGCGCAACCGGGTCCATCTGGCCAAGATGCTGAAATCCGGCGCCAACGTTCTGCTGCTCGACGAGCCGACCAACGATCTCGACGTCGATACGCTGCGCGCGCTGGAAGAGGCGCTGGAGGACTTTGCCGGCTGCGCCGTCATCATCAGCCACGACCGCTGGTTCCTCGACCGCATCGCTACCCACATTCTGGCCTTCGAAGGCGACAGCCATGTCGAATGGTTCGAGGGCAATTTCCAGGACTACGAAAAAGACAAGATGCGGCGGCTGGGCCAGGATTCCATCATTCCGCATCGCATGAAGTACAAGAAGCTAACACGTTAAACGGGAAGCCTGAGATGGCGGACTGGAGCGCGGAACAATATCTTAAATTCGAGGACGAGCGGACCCGGCCTGCGCGCGACCTCCTGGCGCAAATTCCGATTGTCGACGCCCGCAAGGTCGTCGACATCGGCTGCGGACCGGGCAATTCGACGGAACTTCTGGTCAAGCGCTGGCCGCAGGCTTCCGTCACCGGCGTCGACACCTCGGCCGACATGCTGCGGCAGGCGCGCGAACGGCTGCCGGGACATAGCTTCGTCGAAGCCAATATCGCGCACTGGGCGCCGCGCGAACCTGCCGACGTGCTGTTTGCCAACGCGGTCTTTCAGTGGGTTCCGGGGCATTTGAAGCAATTGCAGCGGCTGCTTGGCACGTTGCCGAAAGGCGGTGTGCTGGCGGTGCAGATGCCTGACAATGTCGACGAGCCGACCCATGTGATGATGCGCGAGGTGGCTCATCAGGAGCCGTTTCGCAAAAAGCTGTCCGAGGCGGCGCGGGTGCGTGACAGCCTGCCGAAACCGGGCATCTATTACGACGCGCTGAAACCGCATTGCGCCCGGCTGGATATCTGGCACACCATCTATAACCATGTGATGAACGATGCCGCGGCCATCGTGGAGTGGGTCAAGGGCACCGGCCTGCGGCCGTTCCTCGATCCCTTGGAACTCCCCGAGCGCAAGCTCTATCTCGCCGAATACACCGCGCGCGTCGCCGCCAGCTATTTGCCGCAAGCAGACGGCAAAGTGCTGCTGCGCTTCCCGCGGATTTTCATTGTCGCGGTGCGGTGATGGGTTGGTAAGGCGGCGCCAATTCGTCCGACGATGTCGCTTCGCCGATCCAGGGCTACGCTGGCTGCTGCCGCTTCATTCCACCTTCTCCGCCAGCCACATCTTGATCAGCGACTGATATGGCACGTCGCGCTTGTTGGCGGCGATATCGATCCGTTCCAGCAGCTCCAATGGCAGGCGAATGGAGATCGCCGTGGTCGAGGGCTTGAGGTTTGGCAGCCGCACCCGCGCGGCCTTGCTCCAGTCGATGTAGTCGGTGAAGTCGTGGGTTTCCCAGAATTTCCGTTCCTCGGCCTCGGTCTTGAATTTGCGCCGCCGATTTGGCTTCTTCATCATCCTACTTGCGCCAGTTCCGGGCTGATTGGGCCCGGCCGTCATTATAGTTCACAGGAGCTGGCCGTTGTGATAGTCTGATAAAGTGGCTGAAATCGACAACATCGTTCTTGAGCATCTGCGTCATATCCGCGGCGCCATAGATGACGTGGGCGACGACATCCGCGAGATCAAGCAGCGGGTTGGCAATCTCGAGAGCCAGTATGCCAATATGTCGAAGCGGCTCGATCGGATAGACCTCCGCATCGAGCGTATCGAGCGGCGCCTCGATCTGACCGACGCGTGAGCGGAAATTATTCGTTGGCTATGCGTTACGCCATTGCTTCCGGCCTGCTGTTCCTGGCGATGTCGCTTCACTCCCCGGCAAACGCCGCCGATGCCGGCTTCACCCAATTCATCGCCTCGCTATGGCCGGAGGCGGAGGCCGCCGGCGTTTCGCGCGCGACCTTCGATGCCCAGACCCACGGCCTTGAGCCGGATTACAAATTGCCGGACCTGATCCTGCCGGGTCGGCCGGCCACCGGGGCGCCGGCGCAAGCCGAGTTCGTGCAGGTGCCGGCGGATTACATCAAGGAAGCGAGCATCGCGCGGCTGGCCGAAGAGGGGCAGCGGCTGATGCAGAAATATCGCACGGCGCTCGATACGATCGAAAAGCGTTTCGGCGTGCCCGCTCCCATCGTGCTCGCGATCTGGGGCCGCGAGACCGATTTTGGCCGCTATACGCTGCCTTATGATGGCCTGCGCGTGCTGGCGACGCAGGCCTATGTCGGACGGCGCAAGGATACCTACCGCAACGAATTCATCCTGGCGCTGAAGCTGATCGGCGATGGCGAGGTTTCGCGAAAAGACCTGCGTGCGTCCTGGGCCGGCGCCACCGGGCTGACGCAATTCCTGCCGTCGGAATTCTACCAGCATGCCGTCGACCTCGACGGCGACGGCCGCCGCGACATCTGGCATTCGGTGCCGGACGCGCTCGGCTCCGCCGCCCAGCAGCTCGTCAACAAGGGTTGGCAGCCGGGGGTGCGATGGGCCTATGAGGTGCATGCGCCCGACAAGACCGATTGCACACAGGGCGTGCCGGAGGTGACAAAACCGCTTCGGGACTGGCTGCGCGAAGGTTTTGTGCCCGTCCGCGGACTTAAACTCAGCGAGGCCGAGGCCGCGCAGCCGGCCTCCCTGCTGCAGCCCGAGGGCATCTATGGCCCGGCCTTCCTGACCACGAAGAATTATTTCGTCATCAAGGAATACAACTTTTCCGATCTTTATGTGCTGTTCGTCGGCCACCTCGGCGACCGCATGCAAAGCCCGGAGCCGTTCGCAACGCCATGGTCGGCCTCAACCCAGTTGCGCACCGCCGATGTCGAAGCCATGCAGCGCCAGCTTACCCGCTTGGGGCTTTATGCCGATAAGGTGGACGGCAAGGCCGGCATGAAGACCCGCGCGGCGCTCGGCGCCTACCAGAAATCAGCCGGGACTCAAGGTGGATTGCTGGCCGAGCGAAGCCGTGTTGCGCTCGATCAGTGCGGCGCGGTGAGCTGCGTCTCAGAACAAAAAACCCGGCCGAAGCTTCGGCCGGGTTTTTAAGATCAGGGCGCATCGTATCGAGCGCCGCCTTTTCAGCTCAGCCGCAGACCTCGACGCGGCGGAAGCGCCACTCATAGCCGTCCCAGAAGCGCTGGCGAACCCAGCGGCAGGGCGGCGGGGGCGCTTCTTCCACGTAGACCGGGCCACCGTAGGCCGGGCGGCTGGAAGCGATGGCTCCGCCGACGATTGCGCCGCCGATGATGCCGCCCGCCAAGCCGGCGGCGAGGCCGCGCTGTGCGCTGGCAGGGGTCGCGGCCAGCGAACCGGCGATCGTTGCGACCGCGACGAAGGCAGCTAATGTCTTCTTCATGTCTTGGACTCTCCAGGGAGATGGCGCCTTCGGTCAGCGCCGGGGTTAAGTTGGATCATACGCCGTATTCGAAGGTCGCCGTCTCGCTCAATAGCGCACAACAGTCAATCGAAAGGTAACGTCCGCAGACTTTGCGCTGAAAAAAAGGTTTTTTCAGGCCGATTTTCCGACGCCTCCCCGGCAACATGCTGTTTCCAGGGGATTCCAAACAATTTGTAACAAAGATGAACGGCTCAACCGCAGACCCGGACATTGCGAATCCGCCAGCCATAGCCGTCCCAGAAGCGCTGTCGCTGCCAGTAGCAGCCGCCATAACCGGGGCCGGCGACATAGGACGGACCGTAATAACCGTAGCCTGGCCCGTAGTAGCCGTAGCCCGGCCCATAGTAGCGGGGGCCGTAATAATAGGGCGCGGCCAGCGCGCCGCCAACGATGGCGCCGCCGATCACCCCGGCAGCCAGTCCAGCGCCAAAGCCGCGCTGAGCGTGGGCCGGCGCAGGCATCGCCACAGCCGACAGAACCAAGCTGGCGGCGGCAGCCAGGGCCATCAATGTTTTCCTCATGGCGTTTACCCTTCCGTAGGAATCTTGCTTAGGAAACAAGACGCTGTGAACCACTCTATCGCCGATAAAGTTCCATATTCCACTTGAATAATCAATGAACGGGGATGCCATATTTCACCCCAGATACGCGCCCGGCGCGCCTCGCTTTTGCTGCACACATTTGACGCCCTTTGGCCTTGAGGCGGGACCGCTACGGGCGCCGAGCCCGGCGCTGGTTCGTGACCCGGTATGTGCGCCCGATGATTTTGTCATCACGGCCGGCGTCGCGAAACCAATCGCGCGCATGCTCCCCACGGGCGTCAGCCGGGTTGCAATACGACCCCGAACATTACGGGCTCGACACCCAATAGAGCAACAGCATGAAGCCGATGGCGCCGACGCCGGCATGGGTCGCCAACGCCGTGTTGGCGATCACGCGCGATCGGCGCAACAGCGCCGCGCTGACCCCGGAGATGACCGAGACGACAAAGAACAAGGCCGCGATCATCCCCAGCGATCCGGCGGGCGGCTCGTCACCGCCAGGCGTTCCGTGCATCAGCATCACCAGCGCTTCGAGGCCGCCGACGCCGAGCAGAAAATGAACGCCGATCAGCACAGGTTTGCGCTCCCCGCGCAGATATAGCAGCCCGAGATAAAGGCCGAGCAGCACAGCCGCGCTCAGAATCACCAGGACGGGAACAGCCGTCATCGCGGCCCCAATCTGCATTCTCGCTCAAAATGGGCACCGATCCCGCCGTCGGGAACGGTGGCTAAGCCGATAGAAGGCTCAATCCACCACAAGTTTTGCGCATCCGCGCTAAGCGCGTCAATCACCTGGTCTGTCGCCCAGGGTGGGTTTTCCCGGGCTGGACGGGCGGCATTTCAGTTGGCTCTACCATTGTTTGATCTGGCGCAACCGGATGGCTTGGACTCGATCTAAGCTTGCTCGAAAGGCCAGTTTGGAATTGCTTGAAATAGCGGATTTTCCTTTTGCATCCCGGAGTGGCCTTGCTTATCGATGGCTGGGGATTATCCGTAGGCTGCGCGGCTTTCATGATTGTCTGTTCCTGCAACGTCCTGAGTGACCATGATGTCCGCGATGCGGTCTGCGGTGCAACCGTGGACCTGCCGCGTAGCGCCAAGCAGGTCTACGACTGCCTTGGCCGGAACGTCGAATGCGGCCGGTGCGCGCGCACCATCAAGACCATTATTGACGATGCCCTGGGGGCTTGCGCCAAGGCGTGCCATTCCGGCTGCCGGCACAGCCTGGCCGGGACCCCATCTCAGGCCACCGATTCGCTTGCTGAAGGGGATTTTTTCCTTCAAGCCGCCGAATGAGGCCTGTATCGTCCATCAGTCCAGCCTGGGGCCGTTCGGCGGAGCCTTGCTCCTGCCCATCTTGCGGTCTGGGATCAATTACGAGGGCGTCTCTCGCCCCGGCAGTGAAAGAGCAACATGCAAGGCGACGCTAAAGTCATCGAATATCTCAACAAAGGTTTGCGCAGCGAGCTCACGGCCATCAACCAGTACTGGCTGCACTTCCGGTTACTGCACAACTGGGGCTTGTTGGAGATGGCCAAGGTCTGGCGCAAGGAATCGATCGAGGAGATGAACCACGCCGATCGCTTCACCGACCGCATCCTGTTTCTCGACGGCTTTCCCAATATGCAGGTGCTCGATCCCTTGCGGATCGGCCAGAATGTCAGGGAAATCATCGAAGCCGATCTGGCCGCCGAGATTTCTGCGCGCGCGCTTTATCAGGAGGCGGCGACCTATTGCCACGGCGTCAAGGACTATGTCTCACGCGACCTGTTCGAAAGCCTGATGAAGGACGAGGAGGAACACATCGACTTCCTCGAAACCCAGATCGATCTGATCGGACGCATCGGGCTCGAACTCTACACCCAGAAGCATGTCGGCGGGCTCGAGAGCGAGCATTAGGAACCTCACAGCTGCGTCTTGTTGCGCGCTTCGACTTCGGCCTGACTTTCCGGCTCGCCTAATTTGGTCTGGTCGTGGATCACCTGGCTGATGCTGGGAAAGATCGAACGGTCGACCCGGGTGTCCTGTGACCACAGCTGCGCGCGCATCAAGGCCTTGCCGCAATGGAAATAGGCCTCATGCACGCTGATGCTCAGCACCGCGCGCGGCAGCTTGCCGAATTCCTCCATCGCGGCCAACAGCTCCGGTTCCGCCGACAATGTGCCAGTGCCGCCGACGCGCAGCGTCTCATCGATACCGGGCACGAAGAAGATCACCTGCAGGAAACCTGAGCCCTCGATGATATTCTTGAAACTGTCGATTCGGTTGTTGCCGGAACGATCCGGCATCAGGAGCCGGTTCGGCCCGGCGACGCTGACAAAGCCGGGATGACCGCCGCGCGGCGAAGCATCGACCTGGCCGTCGGAACCGGAGGTGGCAAGCACGCAAAACGGCGACATCGCGATGAAATTGCGCGCGTGGGCGTCAATCTCCGGACGCGCCTTGGCGATCACGCGCGGAGACGGTTTTGGATAGATCGCGGCAAGGTCGCTGGCTGCGAGATCGGTCAAGCTCGTTGCTCCCGGCGCTATGGTGATCCGCGGCAGGATATCATCGAGCCATTCCGTCGGCCACTTCTCATTGCCGGCGTCGCCACGGCCAGTCGATGACCTCGGCGCAATAGAGCGCCCACCAGACCAGTACCGGCTGAAGTGCCAGCCGCGGCCCGTGATAGAGCCAGCTATTGGGGATGTGGGGCAGTTGCACGCCATCGATCGCGTGCTTGAAGTTCGCGGGCCAGACGCAGATCGCGTAAGCCGCCAGCGCCACGCCCGCCCACCAGCGCAGCGGTCTGGTCAGAAGCGCGATGGCACCGGCGAGTTCGCAACATCCGGTGATAAAGATGACCTGCGGCGCGAACGGAACCCAGGACGGCGTGATCGCGAGCAGTTCGTCCGGCGCCTTCAGATGGGCAATTCCCGCCGCGACATAAAGCGCGGCGAGGATCCAGCGCATCACGGCGCGGGAAGTGCTGAAGCGACGGGACTGCGGATCGCGGGACATTGGCGCAGGTAGCACGCGGGAGACGAAGACTCCAGTCGCCAGTGTTCTGGTTCTGACGCTTCGTCTCTCATCGGCGTCATTCCGGGGCGCGCCCTTGCGCGAGCCCTGATCCATATCCCCCAATCGTGGTTATGGATTCCGGGCTCCCGAGCTGCGCTCGGGCCCCGGAATGAGGGAAACAATTGTTAAAGTCAGAACACCAGCGCTCCGACTGAAGTCAGTAGAACCCGACTGTAGTGGTTCCGACGCGAGCGTTCCCGTTTTCCGCTTCAGGTTAGGCCAAGCAGGCCTTGAGGCGCGGCGTCATCCAATTGAGAAACGCTCGAAGCTTGAGAGGAACCGGCTTGCGTTGCGCATAGACAATATGCGCAGGCAACGGTTCTGGCTCGAAATCCTGCAGTACAATTTCGAGCGTTCCAGCGCGCCTCGCGGCATCCATCTTGTACGACATAACCCGCGCCAGTCCCATGCCGCCGAGGGCGGCAAGAACCGCCGCTTCCGATGTGTTAACCGTCAACCTTGTCTTTATCGGTGCAACAACCGTGCGACCGCTCTTGGAGAACTTCCAGGTGGACGGCGCGCCAACATCATCAATCGTGATGCAATCGTGGCCGCGAAGGTCCGCAAGCGTCTTGGGCTTTCCTCTGGTTTTGAAATAGGGGGGGCTTCCGCACACGACGACACGGATCGAGCCGATGCGTGTCGCGATCTTGCTGCTGCTGTCAGGAAGGGTACCGATCCGGATCGAAACGTCGATGTTCTCCTCTATGGTGTCGACGACGCGGTCGGTCAATACGAGCCGTAGACCGATTTCCGGATACGCATTCAAGAACTCGACCGCGAGCGGGAGCAGATGCGTATGACCGAGACCCCAGGGCGCCGTCACCGCCAAGTCTCCTTTGGGGGTCCTGTACTCGCCGGACAATTCCCGTTCGGCGTCGTCAACCTGCTCAATGATCCGCTTGCACGCATCGATATAGGACCTCCCCGCATCGGTCAGGGTGACCCGCCGAGGGGATCTCTGAAATAACTGAGCTTTCAGGCGTTCTTCCAGTTCAGCGACTTGGCGGCTCACGGTCGCGACGGGCGTCTTCAGTCTGCGCGAAGCCGCGGAGAAGCTCCCCGTCTCCGTAACGGCGATGACAACAGACATCACCTCCAAGCGATCCATCTGTCAGCTTTCCAAAATCGAGAAAGTTACTTCTCGATTTTATGGACTGATCGCCCGCTCTGCAATCGGCTATCCTTCGGAAACCTTGGTGGCTGTGCTCAAATCGCGTGCAGACCCAGTGCATCTGCAGACTGCGAAATTGAGCTCTTAGATCCTCAATCGAAAGATCGCCTCGTGTTCGGATCATTCGTACGCTTAGGAGACGATCGGTGTGAATCGCGCCGCGAAGTGTTGATCTCCGCTGCGCTTTCCACCCCCGTGCTCGCACTACTACCCACAATATCGCGCGCTGCATCGACAAAAGAAACGGATGATCAGGGAGCGCCCGCCGGCAGAGGAGATCGGACAGTGAGTACTGTCAGGACCAAAGACTCCACTGAGATCTATTACAAGGATTGGGGCCGCGGCCGCCCGGTCGTGTTCTCTCATGGCTGGCCGCTGAACGCCGATGCCTGGGACGACCAGATGTTTTTTATGGCATCGCGAGGCTTCCGCTGCATCGCCTTTGATCGTCGAGGTTTTGGCCGATCAAGTCAGCCGTGGGACGGCAATGACTATGACACCTTTGCTGACGACCTCTCGGTGCTCATCGAGGCGCTCGATCTCAAAGACGCAGCCATGGTCGGTCATTCGGCGGGTGCCGGCGACGTCGCGCGCTATATTGGCCGGCATGGGACCCGACGTGTCTCCAAGGTGGCGCTGGTCTCGTCCATCCCGCCGCTGATGCTGAAGACGCCGGCCAACCCGGGCGGACTCCCGATCGAAGTGTTCGACGGTGTCCGAAAGGCAGTTCTCAGTGATCGCGGCCAGTTCTATCGCGATCTCAGCGGGCCGTTCTACGGCGCCAACCGGCCGGGCTCCAAGGTTTCGCAGGGCGTCAAGGATGCGCTCTGGCTGTGGTCCATGCAGGCAGGATTGCGGGCTTCCTACGAGGGCATCGGGGCGTTCTCCGAGACCGATTTCACGGAGGACCTCAAGAAGATCGACGTCCCTGCCTTGATTATTCACGGGGACGACGATCAGAACGTTCCTATCGCGGACTCGGCGTTGCTGTCGTCAAAGCTCATCAAGAAGGCGACCTTGAGGGTTTATCCGGGAGCTCCGCACGGTCTGACCGTCACGCATAAAGATCACTTCAACAATGATCTTCTCGAATTCGTTCGAAGCTGAGCGCCGTGGCTGACGGTTCGACCCTATACGCGATTTGTTGATCTTGCCCAACGAGTGTCGGGCCATGGGAGATCGTAATGACGACGATGGCTGCTCCTTGGCAATGCTCCGGGAAGCAAATACGGTTCATGACATTTGCAGCCGCAGCGATCGGCAGCCTGCTTGTTCCGGTGCCGTTCGCGTTTGGACAAACTGCCGGAGAGTATTCCTCTCCCATTTTCGGGGTCAAAATTCCCTCTGAATATCGTCAATGGGAGTTGATTTCTCCATCGCGCGAAGCAGGCAGCTTCGACGAACTGCGGAGTATTCTCGGAAACGCCATCTCGATGAAGGCCTACCGCGACGGTGCGCTTCCCTTTCCGGACGGCTCAATGCTTGTCAAGCTGGCCTGGAAAGAAGTGCCGTCTGCGGAGTTCGATGGGGCGTTCGTCCCCGGGCACGCCACGACGGTTCAAGTCATGGTCAAGGACTCGAGAAAGTATGCCTCCACGGGGGGATGGGGATTCGGCCAATTCATCGACCGCAAGCCGGTGGACGAAGCCCAGCACCAGACCTGCTTCGCCTGCCACGAGGCAAATGTCAAAGGCCATGACTTTGTTTTCACCCGATACGCGCCTTAGCGACGCGGCGCGGTGAGGACATGGGAAAGACCACGAGAGTTGCATATGGCTGACGCAGGAATCGGCCTGCGCCCCCGGATCAGCGGACCACACGGAGCTTGTGTCGTGAACTCATCAAAAATATCCATCCTATTCGCCATCGCAATTCTGGCCTCGACCGGCGGCGCATCCGTCAGGGCTGCGCCGCCAGCGACCGCCCCGGAATCCGTTGTTACCCACTACAAGACAACGACGGTCGACGGAGTCAGCATCTTTTATCGCGAAGCGGGTCCCGCGAATGGCCCGATCGTTCTGCTGCTGCACGGCTTCCCGACCTCGTCGCACATGTTTAGAAATTTGATCCCGCTGCTGGCGGATCGCTACCACGTCATCGCCCCCGATTATCCGGGCTTTGGGCAGAGCGCTTCGCCCGATCACAAGCAGTTCACCTACAGCTTTGGCCATTACGCTGATCTAGTCGATGGCCTTCTCGCCGAGCTGAAGGTGCAGCGCTACGCCATGTACGTGATGGACTACGGCGCGCCGGTCGGGTACCGCCTCGCCATCAAGCATCCGGCCCGCGTCAGCGCACTGATCGTCCAGAACGGCAATGCCTATAGCGAGGGCCTCAAGGCATTCTGGGATCCGATCAAAGCATATTGGGCCGACGGCTCCATAGCACATCGGGAAGCGCTCAATTTTCTGGTCGCGCCGGAGACCACCAAATTCCAGTACACCGATGGCGTGCAAGACGTCTCACGCATCGATCCTGACAACTGGGTCCACGACCAGGTGTTGCTCGATCGCCCCGGCAATCGTGATATCCAGCTCGACCTGTTCCACGACTACGGCTCCAACGTTCCCTTATATCCCGAATTCCAGGCGTTCTTTCGCCAATACAAGCCGCCGACGTTGATCGTGTGGGGCAGGAACGACAAGATTTTTCCCGCGGACGGAGCTCACCCTTACCTCCGGGACCTGCCAAACGCGGAACTGCACCTGCTCGATACCGGACACTTTGCGCTCGAGGACAAGCTCGATGAAATGGCGCCGCTCATTCGAGGCTTTCTCGACCGCCATCTTGATACTCTCTGATCGCGAGAGAGTGGCCGGCCAGGCGAGCGACTGTTCAGCAACGCCAACGGGTACGAAAGGAAATTGCCATGGGCATCGTGAAGACAAAAGACGGCGTCGAGATATTCTACAAGGACTGGGGCAAAGGTCAGCCCATCGTGTTCAGCCATGGCTGGCCGCTGTCGGCCGATGACTGGGACACGCAAATGCTGTTCTTCCTTAGCCATGGTTATCGCGTTATAGCCCACGACCGCCGCGGCCATGGCCGCTCGACCCAAACCGGCGACGGCCATGACATGGATCACTACGCGGACGATCTCGCGGCGTTAACGGCGCATCTCGATCTGAAGAACGCCATTCACGTCGGCCATTCGACCGGAGGCGGCGAGGTGGTACACTATCTGGCACGGCACGGCGAGAGCCGCGTGACGAAGGCGGCCATCATCAGCGCGGTGCCGCCCTTGATGTTGAAGACGGCGGCCAATCCGAAAGGTCTTCCGAAGGAAGTGTTCGACGGATTGCAAGCCCAACTGGCGGCCAGCCGATCGAAATTTTATCGTGACCTTCCCGAAGGCCCGTTCTACGGATTCAACCGGCCGGGCGCGAAAGCGTCGGAAGCCGTCATCGGCAACTGGTGGCGCCAGGGCATGATCGGGGGCGCCAAGGCGCATTACGACGGCATTGTCGCCTTCTCCCAGACGGATTTCACCGAAGACCTCAAAAAAATCACCGTGCCGGTGCTGGTGATGCACAGCGAGGACGATCAGATCGTCCCCTACATCGCGTCGGGACCGCTGTCGGCAAAGCTCCTGAAGAACGGCACATTGAAGACCTACAAGGACTTCCCGCACGGCATGCCGACGACGCACGCCGAGACGATCAACGCCGACTTGCTGGCCTTCCTTCGCTCCTGACATTCGATTGGGGAATTTCGCGAGGTAGAGGAAAGCGAGGGCCGAAGTGACGGACAAACCTCCACGGCGCATTGCCGGCATCGTAGCGGCGACCGGAGAAACGCCGATCTTCGAGGTGGGCGGGCGCGTCAAAGTTATGACACGCGCGCCGGTCGGCCACTACCGCGTACCAACCTATCTGCGGGGTAAAGTGGGGGTGGTCGACGCAGTGATCGAACCCGCCGCCATCGACAATGAGGAAGAAGCCTATGGCCGCAACGCGGGTTCGCGACGCCACTACTACCGAATCTCGGTGCCGATGACTTCGATCTGGCCGGATTATGCGGGGTCGCCGCGCGACGACCTGCGGATCGAAGTGTTCGAGACCTGGCTGGAAAGGATCTAGGCAATGTCAGATCACGATCATCAACATCCGCACGCCGAGATCGTTCACGCCGAACGGCCCGGGTACTACGACATCATGGAGACCGCAGTTCGCGAACTCCTCATCGAGAAGCATTTGTTCGGTCCCGAGGAGATTCGCCGTCAGATCGAGGTTTTGGATTCGCGGACGCCAGCGCTCGGCGCGAAGGTCGTGGCCCGTGCCTGGATCGATCCCGAATTTCGCTCGCGGCTGCTGGCGGATGGCCGCGCGGGCTGCGAGGAACTGGGGATCACTTTCTATGACGATACGCAGCTCATCGTTCTCGAAAATACCGACGCGGTGCACAACCTCATCGTCTGCACGCTGTGCTCTTGCTATCCACGACCCGTATTGGGACTGCCGCCGGATTGGTATAAGCTGAAAGCATATCGCTCGCGCGCGGTTTACGAACCCCGTGCCGTACTCGCCGAATTCGGCACGCACATCCCGGACGACGTTGAGGTCAGGGTCAGCAATTCGACCGCGATCGTTCGGTATTTGGTTCTACCCAAACGTCCGGACGGCACCGAACACTACGGCGAGGAGCAACTTGCGGCGCTTGTCACGCGCGACGCGATGATCGGCGTCATACCCGTTACCATCGGGAGCGGCCAATGACCGAGACCAAGCATCTTCTCAATCGTTTGCCCAATGACATCGGCGGACTGCCGGCCGACCCTATTCAGCGCACCGAGCACGAGCTTGAACCCTGGGAGAAGCGCTGCCATGCGCTCGCCGACGTCCTCGATTTTCATAAGATCATCAATACGGAGGAGAAACGCCGCGGCGTCGAAGCGCTCGGCGCCGAAATGGTCGGCAAGCTCAGCTACTATGAACGCTGGATCGCGGCTTTTGCCAACATTCTTTTCCAAAAAGCCATCCTGACGCCGGGCGAGCTCGCGCGAAAGATGGACGAGGTTGGGGCTCGGTGGGAACTTGACAACACGGAGCGAACGTCGTGACCGCGCAGGAGGGCGGGCGCCGCGCCAACTTCGACCTGCCGAGCATCTCCGCGCCGGCAACTCAGGACCCCGCACGGCTGATTGTCGGGGAACCGCTCGCGGAGGCGCTCGCGCGCGGGCTCGCGGTCATTCAATACCGCGCCGACAATCTTCGTATCTTGCCAATCTATGGTCCAGCCGCCCTCGGCGTGACGCCGCGGATCGGCCACATCCACGTCACCGTCGATGACGCCGGCTGGCACTGGGTGGATGCGAGCGGCGAGCCGCTGATCATACAGGGGCTGATGCCCGGACCGCATCGCGTGTTGATCGACCTCGCCGATCCGACGCACCGGGTGATCGACAGCAAAACGGTCAGCTTTGCAATTCCGCACCGCCGTCATTCTGCGGGCAACTAGGAGGAAGCCATGGACCGTTCAACCGGGCACGGTTTATCGCGACGCGGGTTTTGCTTGTGTTGCATGGGTGCGGGTGCGTTGGCGACGAACGGCTGGTTGACGCCGCGCGGTGCATTCGCAGAGGCGCGCGGCATCGTCAGCCTCATCAAGGACAGTGCGGCAACGTCCCCCATCATAACCCACAGGCTCCGAAACAATGTCAGCGTGCTCGAAGGCTCGGGGGGAAACGTCGCCGTTTTGACGGGCTCCGACGGCAAGGTGCTGATCGATGCGGGCATCGGTGTGTCGCAACCCCAGATGGCCAAAGCGCTCGCCGGGCTCGGGGCCGATCCTGTGACGCACCTGATCAATACGCACTGGCACTTCGATCACACCGACGGCAATACTTGGCTGCACGCGGCGGGCGCAAAGATCACCGCCCATGAAAACACCCACAAATATCTGACCGAAGTTCAGCGAGTCGACGAATGGGATTACAACTTCCTGGCGCTTCCGCCAGGCGGCATTCCCAGTGACATCTTTGCGAATGAACGTAATCTGAAGCTCAATGGATTGTCGATCGACCTGAAGCATTATGGTCCCGCGCACACCGACAGCGACATTTCAGTCGCGTTCGGCGAAGCCGACATTTTGCATGTTGCGGATACATTCTGGAACGGCATCTATCCGTTCATCGACTATTCGACCGGCGGCAGCATCGATGGCATGATCCGGGCCAGTGACGCCAATCTGGCGATGGCCACGGACAAGACCATCATCATTCCAGGCCACGGCAAGCCGGTGAGTAATAAGGCGGAGCTGAAGGAGTTTCGCGACATGCTCGTGGCTATCCGGGAGAACGTTGCCGCGCTCAAAAAGCAGGGTCACTCGAAAGCCGAGGCGGTCGCGGCGAAGCCGACCGCGGCCTTTGACGCGAAATTCGGCAACTTCGTCATCGACCCCGGCTTTTTTACGAGATTGGTGTACGAGGGCGTGTAGTCGCCCAGTACACCCCGGCAAGGGACGAGAGAAGGGCACGCCCCATGAAACAAGTGGCCGATGCTATTTCCGGATATTCGTATGGGGCGCCTGACGTAAGCCAGTCCGCCGTCTCCATGTCTGATCTGGATGAGTTGAAAAGAAGCGCCAGCTTCACGGAAGACGACGAGCGTTATCTCCGGCTCGCCGGCGAAGTGCTTGCCGATCAGACAAAGCAGATCGTCGAACACTGGCGCAGCGGGATCATAGCGAGCATCCCCGGCCTCGCGCGCCACTCCCGCACGCCGGAAGGCGATCCGAACCCCGAATATCTGGCCCGGAGCAACCTTCGCTTTCAGCAGTGGATCCTTGACACTTGCCTCCGCCCATACGATCAAGACTGGATCAACTACCAACAGGAAATCGCGCTGCGGCACACCGCGGCGAAGAAGAACAAGGTCGACGGGGCGCGTTCGACGCCCTTCGTGCCATTGCGCGATGTACTGACATTCGTCGCGGTAATGAACATGACCATGAAGCGGTATCTTGCCGCGAAAGGGCATCCGGCGGAAGTGGTGGATAAAATGCATGATGCCTGGTGCAAGTCGATGCAGCTCCAGCTCGCGCTTTGGGTCGGCCCCTATGCGGATAGCCGGCAGGCTCCCCGCGAGTGGTGAACTTCGGAGGTAGCCAAATGAAATCGCTCTACCGCCATCCCGTCTCCCTGTGTGTGGCTGCGCTCACCATTGGAATCGTCTCCGGCGCCGCCATGCGCGAATACGTCCATGTCGGAATACGGACGGCCCCCACGATATGCCGGGCGGCGACCGGCGTAATCGAGGAGGCCCCGTTTCTTAAGGAGAACGGCGCGGCGATGACGAAGATGATGGACGGCATGTCGGTCCAGCCGACCGGTGACGTCGACGCCGATTTCGTCGCGATGATGGTGCCGCACCACCAGGGAGCGATCGAGATGGCGCAAGCGGTGCTTCGCTACGGCCGTAACCCGCAAATCAAACGGCTCGGACAGGAGATCATCGTCACTCAACAGCAGGAGATCGCCGTAATGCGGCTCGCGCTGGGTGAACCAATGCCACCGTCCGCGGCGTCACCGACGCAACCCCTAGCCCGCACGGTTTACGACGTTCGATAACAACGCCGGCAGACGGAGCGGAGACGACAAAGGAGTAGACATGACCTCCTGGCTTTTGAAAGCGTCATTGCTCGCGAGTGTGTTCGGCGCCGCATGCGGGTCCACTTGGGCAGGTCAAGCTCCTGGCAAGGCATCCGACCCCGACGTGCCGATAAGTCATCACGACCGCGTCTACGCCGCCGAGCAATTCTCCAACACGGTCTCCGTCACTGACCCCTTCGACAACCGGCTTCTCGGCGTCATCCGGCTCGGCGAGCCCCAGCCGGCCAACCTTAGTCCGTTGTATCATGGCCAACTGCTCGTGCATGGAATGGGCTATTCGCCCGATCACAAAACGCTTGCGGTCGTATCGATCGCCAGCAACTCCCTTACGTTCATCGATACCGCGACGAATGCAGTAAAGCACACGACCTACGTCGGACGTTCGCCGCACGAGGCGTTTTATACGCCGGACGGCAGCGAGGTTTGGGTCACGGTGCGGGGCGAAGACTACGTCGCGGTCATCGACGCGCATACGTTCGAAGAGAAGTCGCGTATCAAGGTTCCCGCAGGACCCGGTATGCAGATCTTTTCGCCGGACGGCATGTACGGCTACGTCTGCTCGTCGTTCAACCCCGAAACGGTCGTTGTCAGGCTTGCCAACCATCAGATCGTCGGCCACGTGAAGCAGGATAGTCCGTTCTGTCCCAATATTGCCGCATCGCCCGACGGAACTCAGGTGTGGATGACGCTGAAAGACACCGGCAGGGTTGAGGTGTTCGACGCGCGCCCCCCGTTCTCGGTTCTCAAGTCATTCGACACCGGCCCGATCACCAATCACGTCAATTTTGTTCGGAACGCAAACGGCTCGTTCGCATATGTGACTATCGGAGCGCTGAATGAAGTGAAAGTGTTCCGGACCGACAACTTCGAACAGGTCGCCAACATCCAGGTCGGAAATCTTCCGCACGGGATCTGGCCGTCGGGCGATGGCACGCGCGTCTATGTCGGGCTTGAGAATGGAGACGGTTTGGTCGCTATAGACACGCTAACCAACAAGGTGATGGCGACTATCCCGATCGGGCAAGCGCCGCAGGCACTTGCCTACGTCTCCAATGCAGTGCCCGAGAGCGACGGAATGCAGAACCTTGAGCCTCTCGGAGTTGCCGGTCAAGCGGCGCATCTCGAGCTTGCGATACCCGGAGCCGTCAATCAAGTCGGCAAGAAGCCAACCAGCGTGGCTCTGTTCGATCAGGGTCTCTCGCAGGTGCTGGAAGCGTCCGTTTCCGGACTGTTGCCAATGCAGCCCTATGTGCTGGCGCTTGCGACGAAGCCCGACGGCGCGGGACCGATCGAGCCGCTCGCCGCTTTCAAGACCAATCCCGCGGGTTCGGCGATTGTGAACGCCGTGGGGCCGATCCGTCAGATCGTGGGAGACACCGATCGCGTCCAGCGCCGCTACTTGGTGATCGTCGCTGGCACCGCGGACAAGCTCGGCGCGCCGGTGCAAGTGCAGGTGCAATGAAGTCGGAGTGGCCAAAGGCGCGCTGATGATTGGTGGCGCGGACCAAATGCTTCGTCACGCCCCTGACATGTCGGCGGAGCTGCGAGACGACACCCAACCCTTCATTGCATCGATGCGTGTTGCGCACGATCTTTGCGACAAGTACGGCGACGTAACGACGACAAGTCTTTTGGACAGCGACGGGTCCGAAAAGCGCATCCGATTCCCGTATGAAATGCTCGGGCGCAGGGAGTAGTTACTCTCTCGCGGCGCGCGATACGGCGAAGCTGTCTTCAAGCAAGCTGAAGCGATTGATTTCGCCGTTCGAGATGCCGAGTATAAGCGCAAAGTCGGACTCGATGATCTTTCCGGTGGCGTTGACCCTTGAGGCGAAGGAGCCCACAATAGCGGCCCGGTCTTCGCTTACTAGGATCTCATGGACGTCGAAACGCTCTCGCTTGATAAGGCGACGCGTATCGCGAACGAAATCAGAAACGGCGGCAGGCCCGGTCTTCCGTCCAATCCACGGCAACGCGCCGACGTCCCCCGCGATTTCAAATACAACGTCCGAACTGAAAAGTTTCACGACCTCCTCAGCCTCTGCGCCTTTGCCTAACTCGGCGAGAAGCTTCTCTGCGAGTTCTTGGTTCTGCTCTCGGCCCATTCGTCTTCCGCCCATCACGCGCTCTTGACCGTCACCTATAACACCTCGACCGCTTCCTGAAAATCGGCCCGACGGCGGCTGCTCGGCGGCTGCCAGGCCTGAAACTGCATCTGGAGGCCCGCGCCTGAAGCGAAGCCGCGGCATTCGCGACAGCGGAATTCCGACGGTACCAATAGCTGGGTAGAAAATAAGGGACGTCAATGCTGCCTCGGAGCTCACACCGCGTCCGCCGGCACGAAACAGCTGATCACGATGCCGCCGCCATGGTGCACGTACCACACCACGGCTTCGCCAACCGGATTGCCGCGGTCGCGGATCACGGCGCGCTCGGGCACGGCCATCCATTGGCCCTCGATCGGAACCCAATAGGCGCCGTCGCGAAAATCATACGTGGTGCGATGGCCGTCCGCCATGTCGCAGCAGGGTACACCGTTGGGCGCGACGACGCCCTTGAACCAGGCGCGGATGTCGGCGGGAACATTGTCGAATTGCCCGTTGTCAAAAGCGAGAGCCGTGCCTGCCAGCGCGGACAGGCACGCCAGCAGCGCTGCCTGTGCGAACCTTCGCATGCCATCCTCCACAGCGTGTACATTCGCAAATCACCGCGCGTGCCGCTTCACGGGGTCACGACGAATCCCTGCGATTGAACGCAATTAGGCCTGAGCCGCGGGCCGGATGCACGCTCAAAAAATATGCTTATGGATTTCGCGCCCGCGAAATGATGCGCCGCAATATTCAGGCCTGATCCTCCAGCGTCGCGGATTCGGCGTCGTCGAATGTGTCACGCCGCTACATCGTTCGCTGCGGTGCGGTCTGCAGCAATTCCCGCAGCGGCTCTCTGTAGAATGCCGCATTGCCTGTCGTCAGATGGCCGCGGGTCACGGTGCTCGCCGGAATAAGATAGAGCCGGCCGTGCTTGACGCGCTTCAGCGCCGCATCGGTGACGCCGGTTTCCGGCGGATTGCGCTCGTCATCGGCGGAATTGATCGCCAGCACGGTGGCCTCGATCCGCTCCAGCACGGGCGAGGGGTTGTAGTCGTGCGAGGATTCCCACTGATAGAGGAAATCGTTGGCGTCGGAGGCGATCGGCGTCGCCAGCCGCTCGTCCACCATCTTGTCGGCTTTCGCCGCCGTCGGCGCCAGCGTCTGGTATCCGAGCGTGCCGCCGGCCGACGCGACCCCATAGGCCGCGACCGCGTATTTCATCATGCGCGGCTGGGTGGTGTAATTTCCCCCCTGGTAATCCGGGTCATTGCGGATGGTCTCCAGCATGATCCGCCGCAGCATCCAGTTGCGGGCAGCCATCTCGGTCGGCTGCGACGCCATCGGCACCAGCACGTCCATCGCATCGGGGTATTTCACCCCCCATAGCCAGGTGTGCATGCCGCCCATCGAATTGCCGATCACCAGCCGCAGATGCTTGACGCCGAGGCCTTCGGTGACCAGTCGGTACTGCGCATCGACCATGTCCGCGTAATCGTATTTCGGAAAGGCGGTCTTCATGCCGTCGGAGGGTTTTGAGGAACCGCCGTGGCCGATGCTGTCGGGAATGATGATGTAATATTTCGACGCATCGAGCGGCTGTCCGGGACCGAACAACTCGCCGGCAAAGGCCGGCGTCAGCATGCTGGCCGCCGAGCCCCCGGTTCCGTGCAGGACCAGCACCGGCTGGCCGCTGGGTTCGCCGACCGTTGTGTAATGCAGCCGCAGCTCCGACATGCTTTCGCCGTTGTGGAATTTGAAATCCCGGGCGATCCAGTCGCCTTGCCGCGGTGGGGGATAATCCGCGGCCAAGGCGGCAAATGAGGTCATGGCACAGACAACCGATAGCGCGGCGCGCAAAAGCTTCATGATCGCTCTCCCCTAGCACGCGGCCGATGTCGTTTCACCATGGCCGCTTTAACGCCGAGCCTAGCACACCGGGCGGCTCGATCCGAGCCGGAGACGGCGCATGCAAAGCTGAAAAGATCGGCCTATGGCGTGTCCTCGACGTCGGTGTCCGGCCGGTCGCCGCCGGCCGCGGTTTCGATATGCCATTTGCCGTCGGCCGTCTCATATTCGATTGCCTCGGTGCGGCCAGGCACGCGCTGCTCGGCGGCGGCGCGCTTGGCGGCGGCCAGCGCGCCGGCATGGGTCGAAAACGGTTCGGAGAACACGCCATCGACGGTATAGGCCCAGCCGCCGTCATGCTGGACGATTCGGTAGGTGACATGGGTCATCGGCTGGCTCGCTCGCTTGGGGGGGTGGCTAGGGGGTCAACGCGGATGCCATTCTATGCCAAAATAAGCCGCGGCACAGGTCCTGTTTTCGGTCCACTGGCCGCATTTCGAATCAACGGGCCAAGGCGGATGATGGAGAAAGAGATGTGCCGCAACATCAAGACGCTGTTCAACTTCGAGCCGCCGGCTACCGAGGCTGAAATCGAGGCCTCGGCGCTGCAGTTCGTGCGCAAGCTCTCGGGCTTCAGCAAGCCCTCGCAGGCCAATGCGCAGGCGTTCGAGCGCGCGGTCGCGGAAGTATCTGATACGGCCCGGCGGCTGCTGGCATCGCTGCAGACCAACGCGCCAGCGCGCGACCGCGAGATCGAGGCGGAGAGGGCCAGGGAGCGATCGAGGTCGCGATTCGGCTGAACCATACCGAACCCAACGCAGCCCATCGCCGCAAGACCGGGCCGGAAATACCGGGCGGTCGCCGTTGCCTGCGCCGATCTATTTCCCGTGTTGGCAGTCGGCGTTCCAGGCCACCGGCAGGTTGAGCAGGCCCCGGAAGGCCCAGCCGCCGATCCGCACGGGTTGCGACGGGTCGAGCCGCAAATCCTTCAGGTGCGCAAAAAGGCTTGGCAGCGCCACATCGGCGACCATGGCGCGTGAGGCAAAGGCGCCGGCGCAGTAATGCGGTCCGGCACCGAATGCGATGCTTTTCTGGGTATCGCGGGTGATATCGAACCGATCTGGATCCTCAAAGCAGGCCTCGTCGCGATTGGCCGATCCGAACATGAAGAACACGCGATCCTCCGGCTCGAACGTGACCCCGCCATAGCACCAGAATTTCGCCACCCGGCGCGGCGACATCCCGATCGGGGCGATCCAACGCGTATATTCCTCGAACACGTCGATCCATTTAGCTTCGCCGCCAATGACCAGCGCGAGCTGGTCGGGATGGGTCAACAGCGCCCAGATCGTGCCGGAGATGGCATCGCGCGGCTCGTTCTGCCCGCCGGAGATTGCAAGCTTGATATTGGCGCGCACGCTTTCGATGGGCATGCCGGCGGACAAAAGCACGCTGAGGATCGAGCTGTTGGGATGTCTGGCGACCACTGGAATCATGTCATCAATGGCGGCATCGATGCCGGCGGTGGCGGCGTGGCAGCGCGCCTCCACTTCCGTGTTGCCGCCGTAGTTGGCGATGCCATCGATCATTGCCTGCGACCAGGCGTCCATGTCCTCGAAGCGCATGTTGGTGAGCCCGGTGACGTCTTTCAAGCATTCCGCTGACAACGGCAGCGCGAATGTCTTGGTGAGGTCGGCGGTGCCGGCGCCGGCCAGCCGATCGAGGATGCGGTCGGCATGGCCCTGGAAAGCTTGGCGCCAGATGTCGCGCACCGTGCGCGGCGACACCGACGGAAACATCGCGGTGCGCTCGTTCATGTGCGCCTCGCCGTCCTTGCGCATCATGTTGTGGCCCATCAGTCGGTTCATCAGCCCGGCCGGCTGGTGCGAAGAGAACACGTCGACGCGCTTTTCCTGGCTGAAGATGTCGTCGCGCCGCGTGAACACGGTCGAGCCGAGCTGTGGCACGAACGCGATCGGCGCCTCGCGCCGCATCCGCGCCAGATCGGGATAGGGATCGGCCCAGAAGGCCGCCATGTCGATATGGTAATGTGGGGCGTTGGACATGGGGGCGCTTCCCGGATATCGATTTTCGCACAGTTTGGCGAAGCTGCGGGAAGTGTCAAATGTGCGCGCTGCAACAGCGACGGTGCAGCGCGCAAACAGAGAGTTAGCCCAATTTCAAATCGAAAGGCTCAGGCAAAAGTCGAGCCAGGGAAGTTTGTCCGACACCATCAACGACGACGGGTGTGCCATCATCGCCGAACTCGGCCATGACCTGGCGGCATGCGCCGCAGGGCATCCGCGATGAAGGTGAAGCGTCTGGCGCCGCATCGATGCATGCCACCGCAATGGCTTCCAGCTTTCGATGACCCTTGCTCACGGCATTAAAAATGGCGGATCGTTCCGCGCAAATCGTCAAACCGTAGGAGGCATTTTCGATATTACAACCGGTGAAAACTTCGCCGTCCACTAAAACGGCAGCCCCGACGCGAAAACTGGAATAAGGGGCATATGCTGCGGCTGCTGCTGAGCGCGCAGCCGAGAGCAGCTCATCCAACGTGTCGGCCGAGATGCTCTTGCCAGACACTCCAGATGTCACGGCCTTCTCAGCAGCTCCGCGAAGTCATAAGCGCCGTTGACGGCCCAGTCCGTCTGGTCCGGCGAGGCAGCCTTCGCAGAGGCGACGCTGGATCCGATCGTGATCAGGCCGCTCGGAAGTTTGGCGCCGTGCAGGTGCGTTACATTGCCATCGGCGATCTTGAAAGCAGGGTCAGTCCGTGCATCGTCTGCCATGTTCCGCTCGCTACAGTTAACCAATGGGTTAGCATGCGTCATTTGGTGAGTTCCGCCCCGATCGTCAAGGCACTAGCCTGCAGGATACCTGAAATCGCCCGAATACGCGAATCACCGGAGTGTATGTCCGGATCGGGGTCCAATCCAATGTTCTGGTAGTCCCATGCGGCGTCGAGATTAAGGACGCCGAGCAGCGGGCCACGCAAGGCTATGCCAAGGTCGCAAATCGCGACACGCGGGATATCGCTGGCTGGCGCCGGCTTGGGCTTGGTCAGCACCTTGACTTCATGGGGATCGAAGATCGGCACGCTGATAAGCCAAGTTCGATCTTTCTTCACTTTATTCTGCAATTCCTGTGTCATGTTGAACAGCCGCTTATACGCATCCGGCTGGGTTTCACGCAGCTTTGCGACCTTGGCCAGATTGCAGACCAGCGCGGTGCTGAGCTGATAACATGCGCCGGTAACGCCAGTTGATAGGTCCGGAAACACCATCTGATCGTCGCTGTCGTTCGCCATATTGTAACCGAACACCATTGCCAGCCTGTTCTTGACCGGAATGAAGATGTTGGCGCGAAATTTGGGGCCTGACGAGCCTCCCAACACACGCTCGCATTCCTCGACGACAGACCGCAGTCGCTCCGTCATCTCGCCGCTCAGTCCGGGATTGGAGGTGTAAATGCCAGGCGCTGCGCGCCGATCCAGCTCCTCGGCCGCCTCGCGATGGCCCAATTCAACCATCCTGCGGATTTTCCCGGCGTCCAGTTCGCCTATCGCGAGAACCCCAGGTCCCTCGGTTCTTGAGGTTGGCTGCTTGATGACGATCGATCGCGGGTTTTGCCCAACCAGAATGTCTTCGAGCTGGTTGCGGGCGGCGCCGGTCAGCATGCCGATCAACGCCGCAAAGTAGCGTCCGGGATCAGTGAGATCTTCCGGGGCCACCACGTCATCGACAACGCGCAGCCCAATCCGGAGCCACGGCCGCCAAGCATAGGCGCTGTAGAATTCAGAACGGGAAATTTCTTCGCGAAAAGCGTCCGAGAATGTCCAGATCGGAAAGTTCGAGATCACGCCGCCGTCGATGAACCATTCCCGGTTAAGGCCATCACCAAATGCCCGTGGACGAAAGAAAACCGGAAACCCGGCGGACGCGCGGACCGCGGCGGCGACGGGCATATGGTGGTAGCGCGGGTCTACTGAATTGATCAGCTCAAGGCAGCGCCGCGACAGGTTCGTCGCGGTCAACAGCAGCGGCGGTCGATAGAAGCTGCGGTCGCCTTTCATCATGCCGGCGACGTGACCGAAGGTGACAGGGTCCTTGGCCGGCGGCATTCCCATCTGGGCGCCAAACCCCTTCCGAATAAGGCCGTCGATGACTTCCTCCAGTTTGTGTCCGTTGAACAGGCCGCGATTTTGAATATGAGGCTGCAGCAGTTTCCAGAGGCCCCAGGCATCGAACGTGGCGTGGCCTGCTCGCCAAAGTCGGGGAACCGCGCCGAGTGTCTTGCTTATCCATCCGCCGTCTTTCGGCTCGCCTGACGGAATGCTTGCAACCGCCGCCTTGATGTGCGCCTGAAGCTGCAGGAAGGCGCCGTAGTCGAAATGCGGTTTTGGCGGGGGCTCGAAGGGCGAAAGCAACCCGAGCAGGGCCTGCGGGTCGCTATCCACCATGGCGACAAATTCGGCCTGGATCTGCGTTGGACTAAGTCCGCTCCAAAGCAGACTGGCGAGAATGGCACCTCCTGACGTTCCGGCAAACGCAAGGGGTACATAGCCACGTTCGAGGATCGCCTGCGCCTGCCCAAGCAGCGAGAGCGCATAAACGCCGCCGCCCTGAATGGCAATCACGGCCTCCCTGTTCGCTTCGACCATTCCGCCGCTCCGCGCAAATGTTCAGCCGATAGTATAGTCCTGCTGCTCGCGGAAAGGTTGTACGGAATTCAGTTGGCGGGATCCAGTACGGAGCGGCCTCGTGGCTCGATCGCGGTTGCTCTGGGTTCTGGGTCGCCCGATCAAATCAGGCGATGACGAGCATCTGTTGAGCTCGCACCACTGCATTTTGTCGGTCTGCTCAAATCGTCCTCAGATCGTCCGATAGCCGCCGTCCGCCATCAGAATCGAGCCGGTGACGAAGGCCGACAGATCGGACGCCAGAAAAATCGCCGGTCCGACGATGTCCTCGGGTTTGCCGGCGCGCCCCAACGGGGTGTGATCGATGAAGGTCTTCACCAGCTCCGGATGGGTGGCGCGGACCTTTTCGTTCAGCGGCGTTTCGATGAAGCCCGGGCCGATGGCATTGACGCGCACGCCTTCCTTGCCGAGTTCGGCGGCGAGCGCCCGCGTCAGGCCGAGCACGCCGTGTTTGGAGGCGGTGTAGGCCGGCGAACTCGGGGTCCGCAGGTGCATGAAGGACTGGACCGAGCCGATATTGACGATGCGGCCTTTGGTGGCGCGCAGGCTGCCGAGAAAAGCGTGGCTGACATTGAAGGCGCCGGTCAGGTTGATGGCGATGATGTCCTCCCAATCCTTGATCACGGCCTCGCTTTCGCCCAGCATCCCGTTGCGGCGGGCGATGCCGGCGTTATTGACCAGGATCGAGACCGGCCCGACGCTGTCGGCGACCTCTCTTGCCACCGCGTTGCAATCCTCGCGCCGGGTCACATCGAGCGCCAAGCTTTCGGCCTGTCTGCCGGCATCGCGAATTTCCCGCACCGCCTCGGCCGCGGCCGCCGCATTGATATCGAGCAGCACGACGCGCGCGCCCTCCCGGGCATAGCCCGCGGCAATCGCCCGCCCAATGCCGGAGCCGGCGCCGGTGATGACCGCAATGTGATTTTGAAGAAGGGCCATGGCTGTTTCCTCCGCGGTTGGTTTTTGCGGAGGATAGCAAGGCCGGGTCTTGTGCGCGCGCCCAATTTTTTGGAGTTGGCTGGGCAAAGCCAGCCCACCAACGATTATAGTGGGATAAATGGGTGGGCATGGCGCCGAGCGCCCCTTTGCCCACCCCGCCAACAACGAACCTCAGAACGTGCAGACGCGCCTACGCAGCAGGCCTTCCTTGGCGGCCAGCGCTTCGACCAAGCTCGGCACCGGCGCGCTGACGGATTTGTAATCCGACGGGAACGGTGTGGTCGGGATGCTGTCGTCCCAGACCTGGCAGAAGCCGGTGCCATCCCAGCGGATCAGATGGAAGGCGGCTTGCGCGGGGCTGGTCGCGGCCAGTGCGGTCAGGCCAAGTCCGGCGACGGTGCAGAAGGCAAAAATTCGACGCATGATATGTCTCCTTTGAAAAAAGTTGAGCGGGCTTCCGCGATGCGACTTTGGGAAGCACATGTATCCGGCACCAAAATATCCCGGACAGCCGTGAGTGTCGTCAGACCGGAACCGGGTTCAAACGGCAGGGCGCGGCGAGGCGACCGGGGGTGAAGCCGCCAGATTTTACTTACGCGCGCCCGATGGTAACTTCGCGGCCGCCGCCCGGTGAGAGCTGTCGCCGAATTGCAGCCGGTGCGATCCCGGCTAGAATGTCGCGCGTCTTACCTGTGCCGGAGATTTGCGATGCCCCTTAACACCGAAAAGATCGACGATGCCGCGCTGGCGCTGCTCTATCTGACCCTGCATGATCACTGCAGGGCCTGGAAAGGTTTCGACTGGGACGTGCTCGGCCGCCTCTACGACAAGGGCATGATCGAAAACCCCGTCGGCAAGGTGAAATCGGTGGTCTTCACGGTTGAGGGATTGGAGCGCGCAAAGCAGTTGTTTACGGAGATGTTCAAGACTTGATAACCACCGATGGGAGTTACGGATTCCCGACCAAAGGGCGCCGCGGAATGACGCCGAGGAGAGACTTGGTTTCAGAACCAAAACACGAGCGCACAGCCGGCTTTGCCTGGCGAGCCCATGGGTTACAATCAGCGCGACTCGCTCAGCGCCGCTACGCCCGTTCATAATCCAAGGGAGACCTGCCATGAAGATATCATCCGCCATGCGCGCTGCGCTGCTCGCGCTGACGGCGTTTGCCGGCGCCATGCTTTCCTCCGCCTCCCATGCCGAAAGCGGCACCGTCTCGCTCACGATCTACAAGGCCGGCTGGATCATCGGCGGTTCGGGCGGAGGCGGCACGCTGAATTTCCGCGGCAGAACCTACGCCCTGTCGGCCGGTGGCCTCGACTACGGCCTCGTCTTCGGCGGATCGAAGACGGTGCTGCGCGGCCGTGTCCACAACATCAACCAGCCTTCGGATATCGCTGGCGTCTATGGCGCCGCGGGCGCGGGGCTAGCGTTCGGCGGCGGCGCCCGCGCCATCGTGCTGACCAATCAGAAGGGCGCCGTACTGGAGCTGTCCGGCCAGCAGGTCGGGCTGATGGCGAACGCGGATTTGAGCGGGCTGGCGATTACGCTTAAATAGCGGTCGATTGCAGGGCGGGAGTCGACAAAGCTGTAACCGGCTGTCGCGCTGCGATGACAGATGGCGGATGACGCCTGCCGCCTCTTATCCGAGCTGCGGTCGATTGGTCAGCTGCAATCCGCTCCTGCGCCCGAACGGCTCGATCCGTCGACGTGCGGTTACAGGCTGGCGGCGATCTGCTCGGAAAGCCGCCACAGCCGCGCCGCCAGCGCCGGATCGTCGGCATCGGCGCGGGGCCTGGCGATGTTGCAGTCGGAAAAATACTCGCCCGAGATAGCCTGGACTGAAGGGTTCACCGCCACGTAGCACGAGGTCGCGGCACCCTCCGGGACGGTCTTGGCGATCAGAGCCGTCATGATGCGCGGCCAATAGGCTCTGCCGATCTGCGCCAGCGCCATGCCCCGGAAGATTTCGGTGGCCGCCACGAAGCCCGGATGCACGGCGTTGGCGGTTTTGCCGGTTCCACCCAGCCGCCGTGCCAGCTCCTTGGCGAACAGCAGGTTGGCGAATTTCGAACGGCTGTAGCCCCGCATCGGCGCGCAGCTTTTCTCGCCCCTGAGATTGTCGAAATCGATGCCGCCGCGCGGCGCGAAGCGGTGAGCCTCGCTGCTGACGATCACGACGCGGGCGTGATCCGCGAGCGCATCGAGCAGGCCGGTCACCAGGATGAAGTGGCCGATGTGATTGACGAAGAACTGGCTTTCGTAACCGTGCACCAGCTCAAGCCCGAGCGGCATCATGATGCCGGCATTGCAGATCACGGCATCGAGCCGGACGCCGCTGCGCTTCAGTTCATTGACGCAGGCGCGGATCGAGGCCGGATCCGCGAGATCGCAGGCAATTCCGCTCGCCTCTCCGCCAATCGCGCGCGCGACCCGCGCGGCCTTCTCCTCACTGCGCGCGGTACCGATCATGCTGGCGCCGCGCAACGCCAGCACCCTTGCGGTCTCGAAGCCGATACCGGAGCTATAGCCGGTGACGAGGATCGTCTTGCCCCGCAAGGACAGCCCGCGGGTGACCTCCTCGGCGGTCGAGCCGATCCCGAAGCCGGATTTCCCGCGCGGCTTGATCAGGGCGTAGAGCGACATGGTTGCCTAGGGGTGCGGTGGCGTCGAGAGGAGATAGGCGAGGCGTGTGGCCGTCTCAAGGTGAGCGGGCGCGGCGAGGACCAACGATCTGATGAAGGGACGTGTCAACGTCGTCGATACGACCTACCAGAGCTACGCCGACTTCATGCAGGACGCCGTCGGCAAACCAACCATCGAAATCAGCCGGCTGGCGGATGACATCACCAACCCACAACCGCGGGAAATACCCGCTGTCAGGCGGCGATCAGGACAAGGGTGCTCTTCAGAAGTGATCTGAAATGGTAACGCCGCTCGTCGTTCAGGGCAGTCTGGACTACTGTGAGGTGCATACCGTGTGGCTTGTCCTCACAACACTCCCCAACCGTCTCCGCGTCCCAAACCTGATCAGCGTCCGCAGCTCAACTCGCTCTCGGCAGGTCAAGATTGAACTGCGTCAGCACGGTAGGGACGTCGGTTCGTCTCGACGCATCGAGGATTTCGACGCCCACCACGCGGCCCTGATCGTCGTAATCAACCACGATTCCGTCCGCGACCTCCGCGCTGTCCTCGATGGCGCGGTCGGTGAGGGTTGATGTAGATGGCGTCTGCGTCCTGATCCACTCTCACGCGCATGGCTTGGTCCTGTCGAAATAGGCCGTGATGACAAATTCGGTCTCAAACTCAGGTGTAACAACGCGCTGCATAACATGTCTTCCGGGCAAGCACTTCAAGAATGATGCCCGGCCATTGTTGATCACGCTGGCGTCGGGGTTACGTATGGTGTCCTCGATCCATGACTTCGCGATGCCGCGGCGTTCGATCTGAAATGCCGCATGATCGTCGTATCGTATCACGACCGTTTCCCCGACGCGAAGCCGGCACCCTCACAACACCCGATTACTCTCCTTCACCTTCTCCGCATCGAGATAGACCTGGCCGCCCATCTCCTTGAATTTTGCGCTCATCTGCGCCATCCCATCCTCGATGGTGCCTGTGATCGACATCCCCACCGCCGCCGGATCGTTCAGCGTTGCCGCATAATCCCGCACATCCTGGGTGATCTTCATCGAGCAGAATTTCGGGCCGCACATCGAGCAGAAATGCGCGACCTTGTGGGCTTCCTTCGGCAAGGTCTCGTCGTGATAGAGTTTTGCGGTCTCGGGATCGAGGCCGAGGTTGAACTGGTCCATCCAGCGGAAGTCGAAGCGGGCCCGTGACAGCGCATCGTCGCGCAGTTGGGCGGCGGGGTGGCCCTTGGCGAGATCTGAGGCGTGGGCGGCGATCTTGTAGGTGATGACGCCGGTCTTGACGTCATTGCGGTCGGGCAGGCCGAGATGTTCCTTCGGCGTCACGTAGCACAGCATGGCGCAGCCGAACCAGCCGATCATGGCCGCACCGATGCCCGAGGTAATGTGGTCGTATCCCGGCGCGATGTCGGTGGTGAGCGGCCCCAGCGTATAAAACGGCGCCTCGCCGCACTCCTTCAGCTGCTTGTCCATGTTGATCTTGATCTTGTGCATCGGCACGTGGCCGGGGCCTTCGATCATGACCTGGCAGCCTTTGGCCCAGGCGATTTTTGTCAACTCGCCGAGCGTCTCCAGTTCGGCGAATTGCGCGCGATCGTTGGCATCGGCAATCGAGCCTGGCCGCAAGCCGTCGCCGAGCGAGAACGACACGTCATAGCGGCGCATCAGATCGCAGATCTCGTCGAAGCGGGTATAAAGGAAACTTTCCTTGTGGTGGGCCAGACACCACTTCGCCATGATCGAGCCGCCGCGCGACACGATGCCGGTGACACGGTTGGCGGTCAGGTGGATATAGGGCAGCCGCACGCCGGCGTGGATGGTGAAATAATCGACGCCCTGTTCGCACTGCTCGATCAGGGTGTCCTTGTAGACCTCCCAGTCGAGTTTGACGGGATCACCGTTGACCTTCTCCAGCGCCTGGTAGATCGGCACGGTACCGATCGGCACCGGCGCATTGCGCAGGATCCATTCCCGCGTGGTGTGGATATTGCGCCCGGTGGAGAGGTCCATCACGGTGTCGGCGCCCCAGCGGATCGCCCACACCATCTTGTCGACTTCCTCCTCCACCGATGAGGTTACGGCGGAGTTGCCGATATTGGCGTTGATCTTGGTGAGAAAATTGCGGCCGATGATCATCGGCTCGAGTTCGCCGTGGTTGATGTTGCAGGGGATGATGGCGCGGCCGCGCGCGATCTCGCTGCGGACGAATTCCGGGGTGATGTAGGCTGGAATCTCGGCCCCAAAACTCTCACCGTCGGCGATCGCGGCTTCGGCGCGATCAAGCTGGCTCTTGCGCCCGAGGTTTTCGCGCATGGCGACGTAGATCATCTCCTTGGTGATGATGCCGGCGCGGGCGAATTCGAGTTGGGTGATTCTATGACCGTCGAGTCCGCGCAGCGGCCTGTGAAAGGCGGTGAAGGCCTTTGCCGCCTTGTCGCCGGAGACGTTGCCGTTATCGACGGGCTTGACCGAGCGGCCTTCATATTCCTCGACGCCACCGCGCTCCCTGACCCAGGCGATGCGCATGCGCGGCAGCCCGGCGTTGACGTCGATCACGACATCCGGGTCGGTGTAGGGGCCCGAGGTGTCGTAGACCGGCAGGTTCGGCTCGCCGGCGCCTTCGCTCAGGATGATCTCGCGCAAGGGGACGCGGACATCGGGCGCTTCATCGGGGGTAACAAAAAACTTGCGTGACGACGGCAGCCCCCCGGTGGTGACGGCGGGAAGGGTGGTTTCTGGGTTGGAGCGGATGTTCATGGCGTCCTCCTGTAAGGGTCGCGTAAAATTAGGCGGCTTCTGGTTGATATTGGAGCCAGGCGCGCACCCGCGCGTCGGGATTGGCATTCTGGGTGATGTCGCTGACGACGGCGATGGAATCGGCGCCGGCTTTGAAGATCTCACCGGCCTGTTCGAGCTTGATGCCGCCGATCGCGACCAGTGGGATGTTTCCGACCCGGCGCTTCCATTCCGTGATCTTTGGTATGCCCTGCGGGGCGAAGCGCATCGATTTCAGCGTGGTCGGAAAGATCGGACCGAGCGCGATATAGTCGGGCTGCGCGCGCAAGGCCGTTTCGAGCTCGGCGTCATCATGGGTGGAAAGGCCGAGCGACAGCCCGGCGTCGCGGATCGCCTTGAGGTCTGCATCGGCGAGATCTTCCTGGCCGAGATGCAGATGGCTGGCTCCGGCCACGATCGCCACCCGCCAGTAGTCATTGACCACAAGTTTTGTCGGCGTGCCGGCGACAGCGGCGAGCGCATCGCTGACGATCTGCAGTGCTCGCGCGTCATCGAGATCCTTGGCGCGCAACTGAATGGTGCCGACGCCAAGCGCCGCCAGCCGCTGGACCCAGGCCACGCTGTCGACGACGGGATAGAAGCGATCAGGATACCGCATGCCAGAACGGGGTCCCAACGACAGGGGTTGACGGGGAGGCGAAGTCGCGGGCTTCCATCAGGCCCGCCTCGAAGGCCATGCGTCCGGCCTCGACGCCGCGGCGAAAGGCCGTCGCCATCGCGACGGGGTCGGCGGCTTTGGCGATCGCGGTGTTCAGCAGCACCGCGTCGTAGCCCAGTTCGAGCGCCTGCGCGGCGTGACTCGGCGCGCCCAGGCCGGCATCGACCACCAGGGTAATGTCGGGCAGGCGGTCGCGCAGCAGCTTCAAGGCATCGCGATTGATGATGCCCTTGGCGCTGCCGATCGGTGCCGCCCACGGCATCACCACCCTGCAGCCGGCATCGACCAGCCGCATCGCCACGCTGAGGTCTTCGGTGCAATAGGGAAATACCTCGAAGCCGTCGCGGATCAGGATATCGGCGGCCTCGACCAGGCCGACCACGTCCGGCTGCAGCGTGTCGTTGTCGGCGATCACTTCGAGCTTGATCCAGCAGGTGGCAAACAGTTCGCGCGCCAGTTTTGCCGTGGTCACCGCGTCACGCACGCTGCGGCAGCCCGCAGTGTTGGGCAGCACCGTGACCTCGAGTTCGCGGATCAGCGACCAGAAGGCATCGCCGGTCTTGCCGCCGGCGGATTCGCGCCGCAGCGACACCGTGACGATTTCGGCGCCGGAGGCGCGCACCGCGCCCTGCATGATCGCAGGCGACGGATAGAGCGCGCTGCCGATCAAAAGGCGCGAGGTGAATTCGCGGTTGTATAATTTCAGCATTGGCATTTTACCCGGCGGTCGTCCCCGCGAAAGCGGGGATCCAGTATTCCAGAGACATTGGAGTTGAATTGCGAAGCCGCGGCATACTGGGTCGCCCGGTCAAGCCGGGCGATGACAGTCGATGATGACGAGGCAATTTTCATCTCAGCCACCCTGTCTTGGCGTGATGATCTCGACCTCGTCGCCGCTCTTCAACGGCGTCGCGGCCCAGCGGCTCCTCGGCACAACATCGTAATTCACCGCGATCGCAAAATGGGTGCCCTCATAGTCAAGCTCGCGGAGCAGCGTCTCGACGCTGCCGGAGGCGAACTCCCGGGGTTCGCCGTTGACGATCAGGCGCATCGCATCACCTCGTTGTCGATCTGGCCGCGTTCGACATAGGCCAGCGTCAGCTCGGCCAGTGCCGGCGCGATCAAAAAGCCATGGCGGTAGAGCCCGTTGACGGCAATGCGGTTTTGCTCGATCGCGATCCGCGGCAGGTTATCCGGAAAGGCCGGCCTTAAGCCTGAGCCAAATTCGAGAATGCGCGCTTCCGCCAAGGCCGGATGCACCGCATAGGCGGCGCCGAGCAGCTCCAGCGCGGAGCGCACGCTGATGCCGTTATCCTCGGCCTCGATCGAAGTGGCGCCCAGCATGAATAGATGGCCTTGGCGCGGGATCACATAAAGCGGCCAGCGCGGATGGATCAGCCGAACCGGGCGCGAAAGCTCGACCTCATCGGTCTCGATCAGGATCATCTCGCCCTTGACGCCGCGCAGCCCGGTCAAGGAATCGCGCGCGGCAAGCCCGCGGCAATCGATCACGAGGCCGTCGATCTCGGCTGCGACGGGGTGGCTGTCGAACTTGACGGTGCCGCCGGCGGCGACGATCCGCGCGCGCAGTTCCGGCAACACGCGGCGCGGCTCGACATGGCCTTCGCCGGCAAAGAACAGGCCTTCGCGGAAACGGCCATCGAGCGAGGGTTCGAGCTCGGCCAAGGCGCGGGCGTCAAGCCGCCGATGGCCGGAGGTCATTTTGGCAAAACGCTCGAAGTCGCTGCGCTCGCGCGTATGAGCCACCACCAGCGAGCCGTTGAACGGGGTGTCCGGCAGGTGCCGGCGCCACAGATCGAGCGACCGCGATCCCAGCCGGCTGATCACCGGTTCGGCGATCTCGCTCTCGCAATAGGGCGCCAGCATGCCGCCGGCCCAGTGGCTGGTGCAGAGCATCATGTCCGGATCGCTGCGTTCGTGCAGCGTGACATCGTAGCCGGCCTCTGCAAACAACAAAGCCTGCCATACACCGGCAATCCCGGCGCCGATCACGGAAACCTTGGATTCCGCCTGTGGTGCGATGGGCGATGGCCCACGCGGCGACGTCGAACTCTGGTACATCCCTGTCCCTTCGCCGGCATGACCCGGATCAGGTTCAAAGGGTCACCGCGGTCGCGAGCCACCCAACGGCTCGCGCGTGCGGTATCTCAGCTCCTCATCGGAGCTCCCCTCGGAACATTCCTAATGTAAGCCGATGCGGCGTGCTGTCAACGCATCTTGGCGGGAACCCGCCCAAGGCGGCACGGCCGTCGCGCGGAAGCGAATTTACCAAGAATTATGCCCTGACGTGCTTCGATGCTGGTGGAACTTCTGGAACAGCACCGCCGCTCCATGACCCTGTCCGTTGCCTATGCCCCCGAAGAGGCCAGGCCGCTTCGCGGCCTGTTGCCGCTATGGGTCGGCATCGGCGTCTACGCCTTGTCGCTGGTGCTTGGAAACCGCCTGCTGTCTGATCCCGACACGATGTGGCAGGTCACCGTCGGGCAGTGGATCCTGGACCATCGCGCGGTACCGGAAACCGACATCTATTCCTTCACCATGCGCGGCCAGCCGTGGATTTCGACGCAGTGGCTGGCGCAGGTCATGCTTGCGAAGGCCTATGCACTGGCAGGCTGGAGCGGGCCAGTGGCTTTGGCCGCGGGCGCGATCGCGGCAACCTTCGCAGCGCTCATGAACTGGCTGAGCCGGCGGCTGAGCGCCATCGCGGCGCTGGTGTTCGTCGCCGCGACCCTGGCCCTGACCGCGCCGCATCTATTGGCGCGGCCGCATGTGCTGGCGATGCCGGTCATGGTGCTGTGGGTTGGCGGGCTGATCGCGGCCGCGGATCGCCGGGCGGCGCCGTCATTCCAGCTGCTGCCCTTGATGGCGCTGTGGGCCAATCTGCATGGCGGTTTTGTCCTGGGCCTTATGCTGATTGCGCCGATCGGCCTTGATGCGATCTGGAGCGCCGAGCCCAGCTGCCGGAAATCGCTGATACTGCGCTGGGCGGCCTTCGCGCTCGCTGCGCTGGTTGCCAGTTGCTGCACGCCCTATGGCTGGAATTCGCTGCTGGCCTCAAGCAAAATCCTCGCGCTTGGCGTCGCGCTGCCGCTGATCACGGAGTGGCGGCCCGCGGATTTCGGCAGCCTCGGCACATTCGAGATCTGTCTGCTCCTCGGCATCGCATTTTCGTTACTGCGCGGCATCAGGCTGCCGCCAACGCGCATCCTGCTACTGCTAGGGCTACTGCATATGGCATTGGCGCAGGTGCGGGCCGTCGAAATTCTGGCGCTGCTGGCGCCGATGATTCTCGCCGTCCCGCTCGCCGGCCAGATCGGCGGCCACGCGCCCGTAATCTCGGCCGCGGCCTCGCCCATGCGCAGCGCGGGGCTGGCCGCCGTTGCGCTGGCTTTGGCGGTGGCGACATATCTCTATGCATCCGTGGATCGCTTCGAGCCCGACGCCCGGCAATCGCCAGTCGGGGCGGTGGCCGAGCTCAAGAAACTCAATCTCACCCGGGTATTCAACGACTACGATTTCGGCGGCTATCTGATCGCCGTAGGCGTCGCCCCCTTCATCGACGGCCGCACCGAGCTCTACGGCGAGAAATTCTTTGTCGACCACAACGCCGCCAGCGGCTTGATGGAGCCCGAAAACCTGTTCCGGCTGCTTGATCAATACCACATCGAGGCGACCTTGATGCGAACGCAAAGTGCGGCGACCAAGCTGCTCGATCACGTCGATGGCTGGCAGAAGGTCTATGCCGACGATATCGCCACGATCCATGTCCGCCAGGCGGGCGCACCGCATACGCGAGAGCCGGCGGTCGAACCGGCTGCGCAAAAGTTCCCGCGGTCATTGCCAGAAGCGCCGTGACACACCGAGGCCGCGAATGCCTCCCTTGACGGATTGCCGTTCAAAAGACGCAATGCGCTCTGACAATCACAGGATGTAGCGGCAAACGGGCTCGCATCGGACAGCGGTGCTGCCCTATCGCGTACAGCGTCAAAAAATTCAAAATCCGGAAAGTTTGAAGGGAGAAACCATGCAACGATTCGATTCCCGCTATATGCCCCACCAAAATCCCTGCGCTCAATGCGGGCAGCCAATCGCTGCTCCGGATTGGATTGAAGCCGGCCCGCGTCGCGTCTCCTACCTCTGGCATTGCCAGGCCTGCGATTATCGCTTCGAGGCGGTGGCTTTTTTCGAGGACGCAAATAGCGACTCCGGCGCCATTGCGGCCTGACGGAACCGCCTGTCGGCCATCGGTTTTTGCGGCATACCGGGCGGCTCCGCCGGCGTTCTTTCGCATCGCGACAAGGCATCCGGGCAATCGCCTGCGCGGAAAACGGCGCCTCGCGCAAAATATAAAATGCATGGTCCGGTCGGGAACAGCCGCCGTGGTGGCGTGTTTTGTCCTGACCGATTTTTCATGTCTGGGAGAAAAGAAAATGCTTATGAAATCCTTCGCGGCCGGTCTGGCCGCGAGCGCTCTGCTTGTCACCGTCGCGTCAGCGGAAACCTCGATGAACAAGACCGCAAATGTCGCGACGACATCTGAGCAGTCTGTGCAGGGCGACTGGCGCACGTCGAAGGTTATCGGCCTCAACGTCTACAACGACAATAATGATAACATCGGCACGATCAGCGATCTCTTGACCGACAAGAACGGGAATATCAAGGCGGCAGTGCTCGGCGTCGGCGGCTTCCTCGGGGTCGGTGAGCATCTGGTCGCGGTACCTTTCGACAAGATCAAATTCGTCAATGCCCCGGTGTCCTCTACGTCGTCGAACACATCGAACACCAGGCCCGCGTCCAGCACCACCACGGGCAACGCCAATTCCAACTCGAGCACATCGACGTCTTCGAAATCCGATCGGTGGTATCCCGACCACGCGGTGTTCAACGCGACCAAGGATGAACTGAAGGCGATGCCCGAGTTCAAATATTCGACCTAAGGCGGCATTTCGACGAACGGCTCACTAAGCAACGAAGCGCGTCCGGTTCTGCCGAACGCGCTTTTGCTGTGCGGTACTTGCGGCTTTCGGCGCCGACATCCCGATGCTAGGCTGGATGTCGGCAGGAGCACCTGCCTCCTGCCCCTTACTCAACGGGAGGACAATATGACGGAGAGCGTCTACAAAGTTATTGAGCTGATCGGGACCAGCAAGGATTCCTGGGAAAGAGCGGCCGCGGCCGCGGTCGAAAGGGCCGGAAAATCTCTTAGGGATCTTCGGGTTGCCGAAGTTGCCCAGCTCGATTTGCAACTCGATGCCAAGGGCAAGATCGAAGCCTACCGCGCCAAGCTCAAAGTCTCGTTCAAATTCGAGGACTGACTATTCGCTTGAGCGGGATGGCTGAGCCACATAGCGCGCCCGGCCAGAGCCGGACGCGCTATTGCTTTGCTCGATTGTGCTCACGGTCGCCGGAGAAAGCCTTGGTGAGGGGCTTTCCGCGAGTTCGAGCCGGTCAAGAGCGTCCCTGTACGCTTTCCCCGCGAAAGGCGAGGCGAAGGCGAGGGCGCGGACTGCCCCTCAATTCGCCTTGACCAGCGGGCAGCCGCCCTTGTCGAGCGGACGAAAGGCCTGTTCTCCGGGCACGGTGGCAAGCAGCTTGTAGAGATCCCATTCACCCTTGGACTCCTCGGGCTTCTTGACCTCGAACAGATACATGTCGTGGACCATGCGGCCGTCGATGCGAATAAATCCGCCGTGGGCGAAGAAATCGTTGATCGGCATCGCCCGCATTTGCGCCATCACCTTCGGCGCTTCGTCCGACCCGATCGCCTCGATCGCCTTCAGATAATGCATGGTCGCCGAATACAGCCCGGCCTGGATCATGGTGGGCATGCGGCCGATCTTGTCGTAGAAGCGCTTTGAAAAGGCGCGGGTTTCGTCGTTCATGTCCCAGTAGAAGGCATCGGTGACGATCAGGCCCTGGGTTTCCTTGGCGCCGAGCGCGTGCGCGTCGGTGATCTCCATCAACAGCGCAATCATCTTCTGGCCGCCCTTGGTGATGCCAAATTCCGATGCCTGCTTGAGCGCGTTGGTGGTGTCGCCGCCGGCATTGGCGAGAGCCACGACCTTGGCTTTCGAAGCCTGGGCCTGCAGCAGGAATGACGAAAAGTCTGACGAGTTCAGGGGGTGGCGGACGTCGCCGACCACCGTGCCACCGCTTTCCTTGACCACGTTGGCGGCATCACGTTCGAGTGCCATGCCGAAGGCGTAGTCGGCGGTGACGAAGAACCAGGTATCCTCGCCGCGCTTGACCATTGCCTTGCCTGCGACATTGGAGAGTGCGTAGGTATCGTAGGTCCAGTGCACGGTATTGGGCGAGCAGGCAGCGCCGGTGATATCCGAGCTGCCGCCGCCGGAATTGATATTGATCTTGTTCTTCTCGCGGGTCAGCGCGGAGATCGGCAGCGCGACCGAGGAGGTCGGGACGTCGAAGATGGCATCGACCTTTTCATTGTCATACCAGTTGCGCGCGATGCTGACACCGACGTCGGGCTTGTTCTGGTGGTCGGCGGACACCACCTCGACCGGTTTGCCTTTGACCTTGCCGCCGTAATCGGCCACCGCCATCTGCACCGCGGCGAGCGAGCCCTTACCCGTCGCATCGGCGTAAAGGCTGGACATGTCCGTCAGGACGCCGATCTTGACAACGTCGTCGGAGATCTGCGCCTTCGCCGCCTCGCCGGACGCGGCGAAAGCAAGCATGGCTGCGACCACGGCTATCGGTGATTTCATGGTTTCTCTTCCCTGGTTTTGATTAAATGGCCCTGTTCTGCGCCAGTCTTCTATCCGGCTTGGTTGTCATCTGCAAAGCCAAAGCTCGCAACGAAAGACCTTGAGCAGCCACCAGAATGGTACTCACAGTGCCGGCAGGGCGCTCACATAAGCATTGATCGTGCCATCGGCTTCCGCGATCACGCGCAATGTTCTGGAATCGAAGGCGATGTCGGCGAGCCGCAGGCTGTTGATCTCCGCCGTCACCCGGACGCCGTCCTCGTTCTTCTGAAATTCCGTAATCGCCGCGGCGATCTTTTGCTGCGCATTGCTGGCGAACGGCTTGAGGTCGATGGTGGCCTTTTCCGCCAGCAGTTTTTGCAGATGCGGCATCACCGCGCGCGCCGCCTCCCCGAGCAGGCCGAACGCCGCTTCGGATTCAACGGCGAGTTGGATGTCGGCGAGCCGCAGGGTCTGCTGCGTCTGATCCAGCACCGGCCTGCCCCAGATATGCACCATGGCTTCGCCGCTGAAGCCCAGCAGGCTTTTTTTTGCTTTGGCGTTCACCAGCAGCGAAATCAGGAGCTTGTCACCCGAGGCCCCCACCGACACACGCTTGACGGTGACATCGACGGGGCCGGAGCCATCCTCCGGAAAGCTTCGGCCGGCGAATTGCGTCTCGACGATCTTGCCGATGAAGCTGAAAGGCAGATCGATCGGCACGGCGATGCTGACGCCACCAGGCGTGGGTGGGACGATATTGATTGTGGCGGGAAACGGGCAGTCGGGCCTAGTCTGCTCGGTGGTGATGCGGGTTTCGGCCTCGACTCCGATGGTCAGCGTGAGCGCCGACGCGTCGATGCGCGGCTGGGCCGCGATCGCGCGGGTTGGCTTGAGTTCCAGCCACAGCGCCGGCAATGACGAAGCGCCGCCGGCGCTTTGCAGGGGGATTGAGCGGCATGCCCGCGCCCATTGCAGCCGCGCACTCTGCTCCAGCGCGTGGTCGTTGCGGATCCGCGTCTCCGCGGCGGCGATTTGATCGTTGACGGTCCTTTCGATCAGCGGCTTGACCTGCGCCGGAACGTTGACGCGTGCCCCGGCCACCGTAAGGCTGGTGTCGCCGAGGGTCACCTGCGCCGCCAGGTTCGGCTCGAAATGCCAGGCCGCAGCAAGCTTTGGCCGCGAGGTGAAGGTGACGTTGCCCTTGATCTCGGCGTTGGCATTGAGCGCCTTGATGTTGACGCTGCCGATCTGCTTGGCGACGTTGCCGCCCAAAAGGCTGCCCAGCGCATCCCCCACCGCGCCGGTGGCTTTCGCCGAGACCGATCCCGTCACGTTCAGCTTTCCCGTCAGCGCGGTTGCTAGCGACAGCACATCGTCGGCGCCGGTCGCGGTGATGCGTCCGCGCGATGCGGTCCAGCCGATATCGGCATTCTGCAGGATCTGCGACACCGGATTGTCGGCTTTGCCTGAGAAGTTGCGCGGCGCGCCGCGATCGGCGGCGTCACGGATGGCGCCGATCGAGATCGCGACCGGCGCCATGATGAAGGATCTGCGCGCGGCCGGCGGCAGCGGGGGCAATTCGACCAGTACCGGCGCCCCGCGCGGAGACAGCCAATCCATCGCCTTCAGGCTGACGAAAAACGCGACCGCAACCAACGCGATGGCGATCAGGATGGTCTTGAGGCTCATCGCCGGAAGCATCGTCCCCTCTGAATATTCAACGGGGAAGTCTACAGGCCGGGTTGTTGCGACGCCAGAGTGGGCGGCAGAACCTGGTTAACTCAAGCGGGCCCAGCCACGCGCCCAAACTAAGGGATTGTGTTCAAATTGTTTCGCCCGAGAAACAATGGCGCGCGGGACCTGCCATCTGACCTCAAGGGGTCATTAGCCCGGCCCCGCCGGATCGGCACCGAGCACCGCGCCATTAGCGCATCAACTCCGGTCGCGGTCGGTGTTTTCCGCACGGCGGTCCATCGGCAGCACGATGACCCTGGTGCCGACATTGACCCGCGAATAGAGATCGGAAACGTCTGGGTTGGTCAGGCGGATGCAGCCGGAGGAAACATGGGTGCCGATGGTCTCCGGCGCGTTGGTGCCGTGGATGCGATACTCTGTGCCGCCGAGATACATCGCGCGGGCGCCGAGCGGATTGCCGGGACCGCCGGCCATCTGGCGCGGCAGATAGGGCTGACGCGCGATCATTTCCGGGGGCGGGGTCCAGTCCGGCCACTCGGCCTTCTTGGTCACCGACTGTACGCCCGACCAGGTAAAGCCATCGCGGCCAACTCCGATGCCGTAGCGGATGGCCTGACCGCCGCCGAGCACATAGTAGAGATAGGTGTTGGGCGTATCGATGATGACGGTGCCGGGCGCCTCGCGGGTTGAGTAGCTGACGATCTGGCGCCTCAGCCGCGCCGGCAGCTCGACGACGGCGTCATGGTCTTCCGGAGGAGCCGATGGCACGACAGAGGGCGCCGATGGCGTCTGCGGGACAGGGAAGAATGGAAAGAGTTGCAGCGGCGTCGCCGCGGCAGCCCCGGAAAATGCGATGGCGCCGAGCGTCAGCGCACCGAAGGCCAGCGCATGTCGCGAACTCAGCTTGAATGCATCCAGATTGAACATCGGTCGCCCCCTGCACTTTTAAGTATTCGCGGCCGCTTTTGGCACGCCGTTGGCAGGGACACCTATCGGGCCGGGGTTTCAGCAAGGTTGCGTTATTTGATAAAAATGGCTTCATCCTGGTGAAGAATTGTTTCGTCATCATGTCACGGCCAGCAAAAAAATTTGAAGTAAACACGAAAAGGGTGGTTTACGGATCGATGACGTCACACGCCTGAAATATCCTTGGCCGAACGTCGGAAGCTGAAGGAATCAACCAGAGCTCCGGGTTCCCCTTGATGCGGATATTGATCGCGACCGACGCTTGGCACCCGCAGGTGAACGGTGTTGTCAGGACGTTGACCTCGTTGGCCCGCAGCGCCTCGGCGCTCGGCGTTGCCATCGACTTTCTGACGCCAGAGGGGTTTCCATCCCTGGCGGTACCGACCTATCCGGGGTTGCGGATCGCCCTGCCGAGCCGGCGCGGGATCGCGGAGAGGATCGACGCCGTTTCACCAGAGGCCATTCATATCGCAACGGAAGGCCCGATCGGATGGGCGGCGCGGGCCTACTGCCGCCGCCGCAAGCTTGCTTTCACGACCTCCTACACGACGCGGTTTCCGGAATATATCGCCGTGCGTTCGATCATTCCCGCCGCCCTGGGCTATGCGGTGCTGCGGCACTTTCATGCGGCGGCTGCCGTGACCATGGTCGCTACCGCCTCGCTCCGGCAAGAACTGAGCGCGCGCGGTTTCAAGAAGTTGGGCACCTGGACCCGGGGCGTCGACACCGAGCTGTTCAGGCCCGATGATCCGGCCGGGCTGGACTTGCCAAGGCCCATTTTTATGAGTGTCGGCCGCGTCGCCGTGGAGAAAAACCTCGAGGCTTTTCTCGCTCTCGACCTGCCGGGATCCAAGGTCGTGATCGGCAATGGACCGCAGCGGCCCGAGCTTGAGCGCCGTTATCCACAGGTCCATTTTCTGGGCGAAAAAACCGGCCACGATTTGACCATGCACATGGCGGCGGCCGACGTCTTTGTTTTCCCGAGCCTCACCGACACCTTTGGCGTGGTTCAGCTCGAAGCGCTGGCGTGCGGCACCCCGGTCGCTGCCTTCCCGGTGACGGGCCCGCTGGATGTGATCGCCGATCACCCGGTCGGGGCGCTGGATGCCGATCTGAAAAGCGCCTGCCTGCGCGCGCTCGGCCTGTCCCGGCAAGCCTGCCGGACCTTTGCGCTGGAGAATTCCTGGGAAAACAGCGCGCGGCAATTCATCGGCAACCTCGCCGCACTGCAGCCGAGCCGTTCGCCACGGCCGGTACGCCGCGCCACGCGCGGCAGCGCGGTGCGCGGCTAGGACTAAGATCGCGAAACGGGTTTACCGGTTCTTCCCTAAACTTCGTGCCGAAACCACAGAGAGCGAGCTGAACGACCATGACGGAAATCGCAAAATTGGCAGGCCCACGGCAACTCGAATTCGATCGGGAAATGGTCGAGCGGGCCTATGACCGCTGGGCTCCGGTCTATGACCTGGTGTTCGGCGGCGTGTTCGGGAAGGGCCGGCACGCCGCCATCCTCGCCACCAACAGCATTGGTGGCCGGGTGCTCGAGGTCGGCGTCGGCACCGGGATTTCCTTGCCGCAATACGCTGCAAACCTTCGGGTTTTCGGCACCGACATCTCGGAGGCGATGCTGCGCAAGGCGAAGGCACGGGTCGCCGACCTCCACCTGAAAAATATCGAAGGCCTCGCGGTGATGGATGCGGAGAAACTCGAATTTCCCGACAATTCGTTCGACGTCGTGATGGCTCAATATGTCGTGACAGCCGTGCCCAACCCGGAAGCTGCGCTGAGCGAGTTTGCCCGGGTGTTGCGGCCTGGGGGCGAAATCATCCTGCTGAGCCGCGTCAGCGCGGATGCCGGGATGCGCCGCTTCATCGAGCAACGGCTGCAGCCGGTGGTGCGTCGGCTGGGCTGGCGGACCGAATTTTCCTGGTCGCGTTATCTGCAATGGGCATCGACGGCCCAAGGCGTGCAGTTGATTGAACGCCGTCCGGTGCCGCCGCTCGGGCACTTCTCGCTGATTCGCTTTCGCAAGGTCGAGCCCGCGGCAGCCTGAGGCAGCTTCGGGTTGAAGCCGATCATGTCATTATCATGTTGTCATACACCGGACATCGAATCGCTGTAGGGCAAGCAGATGCCAGCGGAACAGGGGATAACCATGAAGCGCTTCATGACGGCATTGCGAACGCAACGGTGGGATGATCATCGCTTCTACCATCACAGCCGTATCAACCAGAGCCTGCACTTTGTCAGTGCCTTCAGCTTTCTCGTTGCCTATGGTTTGTTGTTTGTCGATCCGCTGGCCGCCGCCCTGGTCGGCTGGCTGGTGTCGATGACCTCGCGGCAGGCCGGTCATTTCTTCTTCGAGCCGAAGGGCTACGACCAGCTCAACCAGGCGACCCATGAGCATAAAGAGGAAATAAAGGTCGGCTATAATCTGAACCGGAAGATTGTCCTGATGACGATCTGGGCGATCTCGCCACTCGTGCTGTTCCTCGATCCCACCCTGTTCGGGATATTCACGCCCTGGACCTCGCCTTCGGATTTCGTCCGCCAGGTCGCCAAGATCTGGCTTGCGATCGGGATCGGCGGCCTGTTGTTCCGTACCGTCCATCTGTTCTTCATCCGCGACGTCGAGACCGGCCTGGTCTGGATGACCAAGATCCTGACCGACCCGTTCAGCGATCTCCGGCTTTACTACAAGTCGCCGCTGTTCCTGCTGCGCGGCGAACTGATCGATCCTGGCCTCGATCTGATCGAGCATGAGCTCGAAGAGCAGCATGCCTGAACCTGGTTGAAATCATCCGGAAGCTGCTAAAAATCGTGAATTTCGGGATGCCCGGGCTCGTCCCGGGCATCCACGTCTTGGGCGGCGAGATGACGTGAATGGCCGGGATGGGCCCGGCCATGACGGAAAATGACTAATTCAGGTTAGCTGGAAACTGCGTGCTTGATCATCTCTTTCAGGATCTGCCGTTGGATGCTCTTGTTGGTGAACGAAGCCTGATGCCACCACCAGCCGTCCTGCTTCATCTTGGTGGCCGCCGCGACGAAGCGTCTTGTCACTTCTTCAAAATCCGCATCGCTATAGTTCAGGCTGAAGATCAGCCGGCCGGTGCCGACCCAGCTCAAGGCCAGCCCTTCCAGGCGCAGATAAAATTGAAACATCCAGTTGTAGCGCGACGGCTCGGTATAAAGAACCATCCAGATCGAAGAAAAATTACTGACCCGGACCGGCAGGTCGTTCGCGGTCAACATCTCGTTCAACTGCCGCGCCCGGCCGTTCCAGAGATCATCGAGACCATTGTAGATGGCCCGGAAGTTCGGACTGGCGAGCCGGCTGAGGAATTCATCCATCGCCGTCATGACGTAGGGATGCGAATTGAATGTGCCGCGGGCAAAGCAGATATCGGCGGGCCGATCGTCGCGATAGCGACGCATCAATTCCTTTCGCCCGCAAACCACGCCGACCGGCAGGCCTCCGGCGATGCTCTTGCCGTAGGTGACCAGGTCGGCGCGCACGCCGAAATATTCCTGCGCGCCGCCGGCAGCAAGCCGGAAGCCGACGAAAACCTCGTCGAAGATCAGAGCGATGTGGCGTTCGGTGCAGACCTGCCGCAACGCCTTCAGCCACTCGCCATAGGCGGCGCGGTCGAACTGGCCGTTTCGAGAGCTGTCAACCAGCGAGGAATCCCCGGGCGCGTTGCCGTTCGGGTGCAGGGCCTGCAACGGATTGACCAGCACGCAGGCGATATCGTGTCGGGTCTTGAGGACATGGAGCGTTCTCTCCGACATCTCGGCCAAGGTATAGGTTTCGTGCGGCGACACCGGATTGCCGACGCCGGGCTGCACGTCCCCCCACCAGCCGTGATAGGCCCCGGCGAAGCGCACCAGATGCGAGCGGCCGGTGTGATAACGGGCAAGCCTGACGGCCTGCATCACCGCCTCGGTGCCGGACATGTGGAACGAGACCTCGTCGAGCCCGGAGATCTCGCAGAGCCGTCGCACATTGTCGGCGACTGCCGGATGGTAGGAACCGAGCACCGGGCCGAGCCCGCGGGCGCGCTGCTCGCCGATCTCGATGCACTCCTTGTAGAAATCATGGCCGAAGATGTTGACGCCGTAGGAGCCGGTCAGGTCGTAGAACACGTTGCCGTCGAGATCGGTCAGCGTGACGCCAGACGAGGTCTGCATGAAGCTGCCGGCGCTCAGATGTTCGCGGACCAGCCGGCTGAATTGGAATGGCACCCGGTACGCCGCGGTGAATTGCAGGTCGGATATCCGGGTGGCCGCCTCCGCCGTCACCTGCCGGGTCCGGGCGAAGCGCTCGCCGAAGCCTGTGGCGAGGCGGAAAAAGGCGCCCTGGCGTTGCGTGGCTATGTCGGGCGGCGCGCCGTCGGAGCGGAAAAAATCGTTGATGTCGAATTCATAGAACGGGATCAGGCGCGCCAGCCGGCGCGACAACTTGGAATGACCGGCCAGCGAGCGATGCTTGGCCCGCGACAGCGCGAGCCGCGCCTTGACCTTCGGCGCCGCCGCCGCGGTCGCAACGACCGCCCCGGCCGCCAACGAGAGAATGGGAATCGACGCATCCATGCGACAATCGCTAACCAGGGCTGCTGACAAATTCATGACAGTCAAAAGCCTGATCTCCGCCTTGACCCAGCAGGAAGATTTGAACTTCCTCTTGACCAACCGGGTGCCGCGGGCGGCGCTGACCCGCTTCATGGGCTGGTTCAGCAAGATCGAGCAGCCCATGATCGCCGAGCTGTCGATTGCCTGCTGGCGGCTGTTTTCCGATCTCGATCTCAGCGAGGCCCGCCAGCAAAGCTTCAAGAGCCTGCATGATTGTTTCACGCGCGAGCTCAAGCCCGGCGCGCGTCCGCCTGATCCCGATCCCGCCATCGTGGTCAGTCCGTGCGACGCCATCATTGGCGCCCACGGCCGTATTGCCGATACCGAGCTGTTCCAGATCAAGGGCGCCTTTTATTCGCTGATGGACCTGCTCGGCGACGCCGCGCTGGTCGAGACGCACCGCAATGGCCGGTTCATCACCTTGCGGCTGACCTCGAGCATGTATCACCGCTTTCACGCTCCCCATGATGGGCGGATCGAGCAGGTCAGCTTCATCAGCGGCGACACCTGGAACGTCAATCCGATTGCACTCAAGCGCATTGAACGGCTGTTCTGCAAGAACGAGCGCGCCGTCATAAAGACGCAGCTTCTGACCGGCGAAGGCGTGACCCTGGTGCCGGTCGCGGCCATCCTGGTGGCCAGCATCCGGCTGCATTTTCTAAATCTGGTGCTCAATGCCCGGAGCCGCGGGCCGTCTCTGTTTCGTTGCGATGTGCCGGTACGCAAGGGCGAGGAACTTGGCTGGTTCGAGCACGGATCGACGATCATCGTGCTGGCGCCCCCTGATTTCAAATTTTGCGACAATGTGGCCGATGGCGCGCGGATCAAGGCCGGTCAGCCCTTGATGCGAGTAGGGCACCGCTCGTCGGCAGACCCGCTTGGATGAAACCGGCGTTCGTTTCTCGGGACCCGCGAGAATACGGGATCTTCGCCGGTTGGGGAGAGACGTCTCATGGCTATCGATTTGTCGGCGCCCTCCGCTATATACTTGAGGTGAATCGCAAGTCAGGAAATAATCAGGGACGAGAGATGGCGCGAGCGCTTGTTCTGGCGGCCGGAGGAATTGTGCTCCGGCATGAGAAGCATCCGCTGATCGCCGTGGTGCGGCTGCGCAAGCGCAATGAATGGGTTCTTCCCAAGGGCAAACTCGATGACGGCGAGACGCCGCGCGCCGCTGCCGAGCGCGAGGTATGGGAAGAAACCGGGCATACGGTATCCGTCCATGAATTCCTGGGAACGCTGGTTTATGAATCCGGCGGCCGTTCCAAGGTCGTCCACTACTGGCGGATGGAAGCGCGCGGCGGCCCATCGCGTGAGCTGATGCATGACGTCACCGCCGTCGATTGGCTGCCGCTGGAGGACGCGGTCGGGCGGCTTTCTCGCTCCTACGAGCAGGCTTTTCTCGCCAATGTGGGTCCGCTCGCCCTGGAAGCTTCGCGGCGGCCCAAGGCCAAGCCGGCCATGCCCCGCAAACGCCGCGGCCGGCGCCTGGTCGCTGCCGATCCCGCCCGCGCGGAGCCGGTTGCGGCTTCGCCGCCGCCAGAATCAGTCGCGGCTTCGGTCCTGCGGGATGAGCGCTTGGCCTACGAGAATTCCAGAGAGCGCGAGGTTGTCACACTGGAAGCACCGATGGCGCCTGCGGCGTTCGAGGAGGAGACAGTGATTGAAGACCTGCCGGCGGCGCCCGCTCTCGATGCTCCATCCCTCGATGACGCCGCCCGCAGCGCCCATCCGCCACGCGTCAATCTGGTGCAGAAGGTGCGCGACTGGCTCCGCCGCGCCGCCTGACCGGCTCCGGCGAGGCCTCAAACGCCGCGCCACCGGTGTGGATGGCGGCCGCGGCCGCCTAACGCGGTTCGCGTTCCGGCTTTTTCTTCGGCGCGGGGGCAGCCGGCCGTGGTTTCGGCGGCGCGGGTTTTCTTTGCAATTCTCCCTGGCGAACCCCGGGCGCATTCGGCGGTCGCTGTAAGCCCGGCGCGGGCCGTGCGCCCCCCTGCTGTACGGCCCTGTTCGGCTGTGCCGGTTCGGACCGCTGCGGCAATCCATCCTGCTTCTGCGGCCCCGGCTGACGCAACGTGGGCGGATTCGGCTGGGCCGGCCGCGTCGGCGCACCCGGACGCTGTGGCAATCCATTTTGTCTCTGCGGCCCGGGCTGACGGGTCGGATTATTCCTGGCCGGGTTATTGCCCGGATTTTGCTGGCGTTGAATCCGCCGCTGGGTGACGATCTGGCGGCCGACGTTCTGCGCGGCGTGGACCTGGCGCACGATACCCTGGTCGCGCAGCGCCTGCTGCGGAGAGATCAGGAGCGGCTGCGCGGTTAGGCGTCCGCCGGCGCCGGGCCGGATCGAAAATCCGCTGGCGCCCTGCGTCAGGGAACCGAGTCTCGTGCCGTCGCGGCCGTTGACCTCGATCTGCCCGACCCGCCCGTCGGCATCGGGATAAAGCTTGATCGCGACGTTGTTGGCGCTGGTTGCGGAGGCACCTTCCGGCACCTCGATCAGGCCGGTGGTGCCGCGAATGCCAAGCGTTGCGGTCGGGGTCGATATGCGCATGTCGCCGGTCTTGGCGACCGCTGCCGCAACGAAGGCCACGGTGCCTTTGGCGATGTCGAACAGCGCCCCGTTTTTCTGGCCGCCGTCCTCATAGACATAGAAGTCGACGGTGATCTGTGCGCTGGCAGTGAGACTGAAAGTGGTGGCGTCATTGAAGGTGACGCCGAGCGTGGAATTGGCCGCCGTCTGCAGCACGTCGTTTTCGAAGATGTCGTCCTGAAGATTGAGCGGCGTCGAGGCGTTGTTGCGGGTCACGGTGGCGTGGCCGGTCAGCGTCGCCACATTGCCGATCGGCTCGGCGGACGCAGGCGCAGGCGAGGGCGAAGCCGCTGGCGCGGGCGCCGGTTGGGCCTGGGCAAGCTTGGCTGGATTGGAAATCGCCTCGGTTAGGTCCGGCTGACGTCCGGCTTCGAGCAGCGAGGGCATCGCGATGGCGTCGGTCGCGCCGGCCAGCATCAGCCAGCTCACAAGCCAAGCCGTCCCGATCGAAAGCCGATTGTGCCCCACAAAGCGATCCTGACCAAGACAACCATGAAACTGGCGAACAGCCTACCAGCATGATTGAGGGCTCTGCCGGCTGAATGTGGGATGAATGGTGCAGCTACGCCAGGAAGCCAATTGTTTCAGGGCACAAACATTGGCCTCTCGCTCCCTCCCGGGCAAAGGGCGGGAGGAAGCGAAGCATCGCAAATTTCCATATGATAGCACTTAGGAAACGATGATCTGTCGACTATGCTGGCGGATCAACTGATGCGGCTCCAGGTTTGGCCGCCGCAGAACAGGCCGCCGAAGGCGCAACCCTGAACCCGCAGCGCGTTCGGTCCCTTCAGCGCGATCGTGGAGTCATAGTTCTTGCCGCTGTCGGGATCGTGGATCCGGCCGGTCCATTTCGCATCCGACGCTTTCATGTTGATGAGAATTTTCTCGCCGGTCTTGACGGCATATCCGCAAAGATCCTGTCCGCAGGGCTCGATGCGAACCGTTCCCTTGTTTTCCTCCGTCGCCCAGACGCCAAGCGGTGAGGTCGCTGTCTGCATCGGCATCGCGGCAGCCGCAGCCGGCGCCGGCGCGGCGAAGCTATTTTGAAGCGGAACCGATGCGGCATCCCTGTCGCTGGCCGGCGCCGCGGAGGTCGGCGAGAGGCTCGCGGTGGCGGCAGGTGAGGCGCGCCGGCCGGATGGACTGGCATCTGCGGCAAGGCGGCCTGACCTGCCGGCGCGGCAGTGGATTTTGGCGCCGGCGTATCGGTGCGCGGCGCGGCATCGTCGACGTCATCGAGGCCGCTGCCGAATGGGCTGCCCTTGATGCCGAAATCGGCGGCGGAAAGGCCGGGCGCAGAGATCTTGATACAGGATAACTGATCGCAATGATCCGGCGCTTCGATGCGGACCTTCTTGCCGTTGATCTCGAAGGAAAGCGAATTGCCGGCGTGGGCCGAACTGGTAGCCAGCATCAGCGCGGCGAGAACATAGAGCTTTTTCATTGTGCCTCCTGGAGCGGATCGAGTCGAGGGAACGGGTACGCTTGTGCCGATCCTGGCTCGGCCGATTGCCGTTTTCCGTGATGCAGGTCACAGTTGGCAGTCGGGGGCTTACGGTGACCGAAATCACATTCACGGCCCCTCGCGGAGGTTAGTTTCCCTCAGGTATTTCGGAGGCGGCCTCGATGAAACGCTCGTGCTATCTGCTTGCGCTGATGCTGCTGAGTTCGTCCGCCAACGCGAGCGATGCGTATTCTTTCGTCGTTGGCGGCCATCGCATCCGCGTCGAAGCGCCGCGCGGTTGTCGTTCGGCGTCTTGCCTCTCGCTATCCATTCCCGGCATTTATCAAACGCGTCGCCGTCCAGATGGCGCGGCGACGTTGGTCGCCGCCCCCGAGCCGGCGCCGGCGCAACCTCTTGCGCCAACCTCTGAGCCGGCCGTATCACGGCCGATCGCTCCGGCTGCGAGCCAACCCAGCGCACCGGTGGTCTGCGCGCCGCCGCTGGCCATTGTCAGGCCGGCCGCTCCGGCGCGCGTGGAGATCGCCGCTTTGCCGGCGCCGCAGATCCAGCCACCCGCGACGACGCCGATGCCACCACCGGGCATCGTCGCCGTACCGCCTGTTGTGGACGCGGCGCCGCAGGCTTCACGCGCTCCGGATGATGGTGGCGAAGCCGCGTCCGTCGAAAGCCCGCTCGGCCTCTGGCAGAGCCGGGGAGGTTCGGTCCGTATCGAACGCTGCGGCGCGGCGTTGTGCGGCTATGTCTTCAATCCCGCGTCGAAGGCCTATGGCGAAGCGGTGCTGATCAACATGAAGCCGAAGGCGGCTCGCGAATGGTCTGGAAATATCTACAGCCGCGACAGCGGCAATACCTATTATGCGACGGTTGAGATGCAGGGACCGAACTCGCTGCGGGTCGAGGCCTGCGCGCTGGGCCGACTTTTGTGTTCCGGCAATGTCTGGAGCCGGATCGGCGCCAAGCCGGAGAAATGGATGACCTCCCGCCCGAGCTCGCCGGCGCCGTCGTAGTTAATCAACAGTGAAACCAAGGCGTTGATGGATCCTTAAATATATTGGTCGAAGCTTCGCGGATGACGCGCGGAGTTCGTTTGTATCTCGTCGGCTCCTTCGTCCTCGTCTCGCTCTCGGGTTGCGGCCACGGATTTTTTCAGTCCGAGGAGCGCGAACCGTGGCGCGCCGAGGCCGAGATCGCGTGCCTGAAGTCCGGCGCGGTGAAGGAAAGCGCCGATGTGGTGCGGATCGACCCCATTTCGGGCCCCGGTGTTTGCGGCGCGGAATTTCCGCTCAAGGTCTCGGCCCTCGGCGAAAGCCTGGGCAGTTTCGGCTTTGCTGACGAAGATTTTCGGCCGCCCGGTGATATCGGCAACCAGCCGCGCTGGCCGATTTCGCGATCGCCCCCGCCGTCGCCCTATTCGCCACCGTCGTCCTATCCCGCGCCGTCTGCCTATCCGGATAGTGCGCCGCGCCAGCCCGGCTACGGAAGCCCCGCGAACGGGCCAATCTCATTAACCGCGCCCGGCGTTGCGCCCGAGCCGGATGACATCGCGCTGCCACCCGAGGGGATGCCGGAGCCGCGAGAGCCGGGAGTTCCCAATTCCTATCCGCCGCCGAACTATTCGCCGCGCCCTGACGCGGCGTCGGTCTCGCCGCTACCGCCGCTTGGGCCTGCGCCGGGCAATCCGGTTACGGCGTTCGGAGCGGTGGCGGTCAAACCGGCGGCGACGCTTGCCTGTCCGATCGTCTCGGTGCTCGATCGCTGGCTGGCCGATGCCGTGCAGCCTGCGGCACAGCGCTGGTTCGGTGCCCGCGTGGTCGAGATACGGCAGATCTCGGCCTATTCCTGCCGCGGCATGAACGGCAATTCGCACGCCCATATTTCCGAGCATGCCTTCGGCAATGCGCTGGATATCGCTGCCTTCACGCTCGCCGACGGCAGGCGCATCTCGGTCAAGGACGGCTGGCACGGCTTGCCCGAGGAACAAGGCTTCCTGCGCGACGTGCAGGCCGCGGCCTGCACCCACTTCACCACCGTGCTGGCACCTGGCTCGAACGCCTATCACTACGATCACATCCACGTCGACCTGATGCGCCGCGCCAACCGGCCCATCATCTGCGAGCCCACCGCCGTCTCCGGCGAGGAGGTCGCCGCGCGAGCCGCAGGCCGCAACCCCTACGCGTCGCGGGAAGCCAGCGTCACGGGATCGCTCGGCACCCGGTCTTCGCCGCATCGGCCAAAGACCATCGAGGACAAGATCAACGAGGAAGACGAGTTCGAGGACGAGTAGGGGGGTGGCGTAGTCCGCCATCGTCAACCATGAAAGATTTTGTTGCCGCGGAACGCGTGACAGGATAGAACATAAAGAGAACAAATGCTCAGGCGGAAGCTTACGGTTGGCCGAATTCCCGCTGGTGCAGATCAAACTTGAGATTGCGCCTGTTCGGATTCACGAGCGCCGAGGCGGTCTATATCGCCCTCATTTGCGTTGTGCCGGGCTATATTTTCCTGATCGTCCGAAATCAGTTTGTCGCAGGACAACACCGTCTCGGCACTGAACAGCGGATGGCATTTGTAACCTACAGTGCGGTAAACTTTGCGCTCTTCGGCTGGATAAATCTCGTCGTCGTGCCACACGAGGCCGCGCAATGGGTTCGAATATCCGTTTGGATGCTGACGCTGTTGGTTGGTCCCGCGGTCCTGGGCTTCATCAGCGGCGTTTGCACGCAAAAGGAGTTGGTGGCAAATTATACTTGGCCCAACCGCAGGCGGGTTGGCAAAACACGATCGCCGTTGCCGAATTCAGCCAGGAAATGATATCGTTCAGTATGTAGGGTGGGTTGAGCTCTTGCGAAACCCGCCATTTGCGGCATTGCGATGGGTTTCGTGATCAGTTCTGACATGGGTTCGAACTGGTCACTCTACCCATCCTACAAACTGCTGGAGCGCCTCAAGGCCGCACCCAAAGCGGCCACGCCGGCGAGATCCAGGCGCGCAGGAAAGGTCTGATCGCCGTTGCCGGCTTGCTGTTGAGGATGATATTGTAAGCTAGGAAATGGAGCGTGCCATGCGGGTATTCAGATTGGACGACAGCCTCGTGGTGCGGCTACCCGAGCCACTGGTCGAGGAAATGGGAATCGCCGCTGGCGACGAGGTCAATCTGATGTCGGTGGATAACCGGACCATCGCGATCTCAAAGGCCGATCAGGATGCTGACTTCGTCCGGAAGCTTCGCGCGTTGCAAAAGCCCACACCCGAAGGGTTTGTGTGGAACCGCGATGATGCGAATGCGCGGTGAAGCCTTTTTTCGACACCAATGTGTTGGTCTACGCCGTTCTGTCGGATGACCCACGTTGCGCGACAGCGGTAAGGCTTCTGAAGGCGGGAGGCGGGCTCAGCGTTCAGGTGTTGAACGAGTTCGTAAATGTTGCCCGAAACAAGCTCAAATGGCCCTGGGGTGATATCGAGGCGACGCTGGCTCTGGTCCTTAGCCGATCGGGACAGGTACGCGATATCTCGCTGTCCACCCACCAAGCCGCCCCTGCGCTCGCCCGCGATCACAACCTTGCCTTCTACGACGCGCTGATTGTCGCCGCGGCGCTGGAGGCCCGCTGTGACACGCTGTTCAGCGAAGATATGCAGCACGGTCGCAAATTCGGCACCCTCAGCATCGTCAACCCCTTCCTTGAAAGTGCCCCGTGAACGCCCAATCCCTCGTCGCAAAAGTCTGGAATTTCGCCCATGTGCTGCGCGATCAGGGCGTGTCCTATCAGGCCTATTAGCCAGATTTCCTATTTGTTGTTCCTCAAGATGGATGAGGAGCGCGTCACCCAGATCGGCGAGGCCTCGATGCTGCCCGAGGGCGCGCGCTGGGGCGACATCCGCGACCTCTCGGGCGAGGCGCTGAACGCGGCCTATGTAAGACTGCTCGACCGGCTGTCGAAGTAGGGCGGTCAACTTCGATTTTCATAGCCTGCTGCGATTGCCGACGGGAATCTTCTACAAGCAGGGCGTCAAGGCCAACGTGCTGTTCTTCGACAAGAAGCCGCCCTCGGACGTCGCCGCCACCAAGGGGCTCTGGATTTATGACCTGCGTACCAACCAGCGCTTTACCTTGAAAGAACGGCCGATGGTGCGCGCCGATCTCGAAACCGGCTCCGGTCGCGCTGGCCAGCTGGCGCGGCCTATTACTGACCCAGCCGTTCAGCATTGGCGACGACCGTTTGCCGAATCGGCGCCATCGCGGCGGACTGTGCTGCGAATGCCCAGATTCCCATCGCAATCCAGCCGGTTGTCGCCCGAGCCAACCACGCATGCGCGAACCTGCTTTGGGCCTGTGCCAGCGCGGCCGGGCTGCAACAGCCGGTCATCGCCAGCGTGCCATGGGCGGCCGTCATGACTTCGTCGGACGCGAAGCGCATCATTCGCCGGTTGGCCTGGCCGGACTGCTTCAGCATGATCATGCCGGCGGTCGAAAACGCCTCGACCTTCTCCGGAACCATCCGCGAGAACTCGGCGCGATCCGCACGTAGGGGATTGAAGGTCGCCGCCATCCCCAGCGTCACGCGCTTGGCAATGACTGTAGTCGTGGCAAACACAATGTCGCCGCTGCACCTGGCGTTTTGTGTGGCCGCGGCCAGGAAGCCGTCCATCGCGTCTGCGGTGGAGTGAGGGGCATTCGTAGTGGTCATATCGGACTTTCCAAGGGTTCTGAACTGCGGACTGTCTTGATCGAGGCCGACTTCCGCGGCAGTCTCGCAAGCCGTGGCCGTCGTGAAAGTCGATTCGCCAACAGCATTTGCAATCGTGACATGCACGAGGCTGGGAACGGCGTGGCGAGCAACCGCGATCTGGTTTGTCAATTCTGCGAACAGGCGCGGTAGACCTCTCGGACTTCGGTAGGAAAGCAACGCGACAGTAACCACACGGGGGTGCCAGCGCCGCAAGGTCGGCTCGATTTCGTCGCGGTTGATCCCCCACGGCATGGATGGGAGGCGGTAACTTGCAGTTTGTCGCAGCCCCGCCAGCGTCAAATCCGAAAACCAGCGCGGGATCGCGTCGAATACGAGTTCCGAGCCCGGGAATCGATCGGCGATGCCGGCAAAAAGTTGACGTACCCGTTCAGGCGCGAGGTACATCAGCAATCCCTGCGCGACGATAAAAACACCACACGAGGGGTCGACCGCGTCCATCCAAACAGGGTCGAGCGCGCTCGCCGCGATGTGGCGGAAACGATGGGTTGGTGCAAGAAAGCGCTCCCGCAACCGGATGGCGTCAGGCAGGTCTACGGACAGCCAGCGCATCCGGCCGTTGTCAACGCGCCGCCTCTGCGTTTCGAGGCCCTCTCCAAGGGATACGACAATGCCCTCCGGATGATGCTCGAGCCACGACCGTAATGCGCGGTCGATTTCCGCCGCGCGTGCTGCGAGCAATCCCAAGGGATCGCCGAAATGGCGCGCGAAGTCATAGTTGATCGCCGATCGGATCTGCAAGCTCTCGGGATCGACGAGCACGCCGTCGGGTCTTACGGCCTCGCTTGCGCGATGGTGCAGCGACCAAAGCATCGTTTCAGAGACACCATCGAGGTCGGGCACAATGCCATCGCGCGGCTCGGTGTCTTTCCGCTCGTCGCGCGGCGCCTTTCCGGGTGCGGCCTGCTCCGGGACGGTCGAAACGCCGAGGACCGCCTCTACAGGACGACATCCCTTGCCGACGATTTCGATATTTTCCGTCTCGAAGCACGCTGTAGCCGCTGTATCCACAGTCGCATCCTCTCCAGCGGAGGGCGGCGAAGAAATCGATATCGCCGCCGGCGCAAGCCGCAATAACTGCCGCGGCCAAGGACGCAACATGTGAACGAGTGGATGGTTCCGGCCGAGTTGCGAGGGGATTTCGGCCTGCGCCGCACCAGATACGAAGGGCGCTTGCTCTAGAGATCAAATTGTTTCGCGGCAGGCTTACTTTCGGATCAGCGGGATCTGGAGATTGGTGGGGCGGTTCTGCTCCGTGTCAAAGCCGCGGCCGTCAATATTGCGCGCGCCCCAGAACAGCAGGTCGCCTTTGAGGTAGACGAGGTCGTACTCCATGAAGTTCGTCCCTTCTTTCAGGGCGAAGGGCGCGAAGCTCTTTCCGAATACGCTCTGAGGCGTGCTGACCGCCCAGGGAGCGTATCCGGCCGACGCGACCTTATTGAGCACGTCGGCAAAACCCTGCACGAGAGGAGTTACCTCGTAACTCTCGTCGGCAACGAAGTCCACCTTCTGCGCTCCCGGGGCGATCGGGTGTGGGCCTTGCCACAGCATGTGGCCTGCAATCTTGATCCGCGCGAGCGGCACAGCCCCGTAGGGGTCGGCCGAGTTGACGATCAATAGCTCGAAGCGATCCGATGGTAGATATTTGAATGCGCGCTTGAGGTAGAACGGTTTGAGCGAGCCGTCTGCGTTCTTGCTCGGCCGCACCTCCGCAGCAATGCTCTCCCAGTCTCCGAGCATCGCTTCTTTGATTTTCGCTGTGTCTATTTCCATGCCGTTTCCCTTTGGCTGATCGGAGGCGGACTGCGCCGCGGCTCCGCCGATTCCGCCTATCACCAGAAAGAACAGTAGCGATGACCTGATGGCTTTGCGCATGCGCGTGCTCCAGTGTGTCCTGAATAAGTATGTCGACCGATATATTATGCCGGTCGACATACTTATCGTCAAGTGCTATTTGCCGGGCATGAACGAAAAGCCTGATTCCAAGGAGAAAACGATCATCGCGGCGGCCAAGCTCCTGCGTCGTCAGGGCTATAGCGGCACCGCGCTGAGCGACATTCTGGCCGCGGCCGGCTCGCCGCGCGGCTCCCTCTATTTCCATTTCCCGAACGGCAAGGAAGAGATCGCGGTCGCTGCCCTGACGCACGCCGCACATTCCGTCCGCCAAGCCATCGCAGGGGCTGCCAAGACATCGAAGTCCGCCGATGAATTCCTGATCCGGATCGCCCGCGGCATGGCCGCAGATCTGGAGCACTCCGATTTCAAGGAGGGATGCCCGATTGCGCCGACGGCGCTCGAGACATCAGGGGCGTCCGAAGCATTGACGGCAGCAGCCGGTGCGGCGTTTCAGAGCTGGGAGCAAGAGATCGCGGCCGGTCTGCAGTCGTTCCGCTTCAACGCCGAGCGCGCCAGGATGCTGGCGACTGCGGCGCTGAGTCAGCTTGAGGGAGCGCTGCTCCTGGCGCGCACCTATCGCCGCCTGGAGCCCCTGCAACGCGCCGAGCATTCGATTCGAGCGCTGGTCCAGGCGTTTGCAAAGACTTAATCGCGAATGGGTAACAAGGGCAAAAGTCGTGGCAGGAATCCCGCCGTCAGGCCTTTCTCAATCAACAGGGAGACCGTGAACGCCACAATCGCTCGGCGCCCAGCTCTGGAATCTCACTTCCCTGCGCAGGCGCAAACACTTCATGCCTGCCGCCGTATCGTCCCACACGAGATGGTTGCTTGGCATTTTCAAAATTGAATCAGAGAGAAGTCTCGTGGGGTGAACAAAGCCATCGGGCCGTGGATGTGCGGCCCATGGCGTGCCACCCCTTCGAGCCATACGCCGGCCACGGCCCGAGCTTGACTCATGTCGCCAGCCGCTCCAGCACGTCGCGAACGACACCCACCAAAAGATCGAGCTTGTAGGCGGTCATTGGCAACGGTTTTGCCCCGGCGGTCGCCTGCTCCGCGGCATGGGCGATGGTGGCCGCATTCGCTGGCGCGCTTTGCAGGGCGGCCTCTACCGCCGCAAGCCGCAGCGGCACCGGCGCAATGCCGCCGGCGGCAATCCGGATCAATTGGAAGGTCCCGTTCGAGACCACGGCGCGGGCGCACACTTCGGCCAGCGGCCATTCCGCATGACTGCGGCTGATGGCCCGCCGGTAGAGCCCGCGCTCGGCTTCGAGCGGAGCCATCAGCTCGATGGTACGGATCAATTCGCCGGCTTGCAGCGCATTGTCGGCACCACCAGTGCCATCGCCCAGGATATCGACCATCGTCAAGCCGCTGCGCCGGCTGGTCGTGACCCTCGCATCATAGGCCAATAGTGCCGCCGCCATGGTCGAGGGATGTGGCGCCACGCAGGGGCCGCGATCGAAGGCGACGCCATAGAGATGGTTGCCGTTGCGCGCCGGACAATCCGCGCCGCTTTTCTTCAGGCAGACGATATGCGGATTGCGATAGTACCAACAGCGCGAATGCTGCGCGAGGTTGCCGCCAAGCGTGGCGAGATGGCGTATCTGCGGCGTGGCCAAGCCGCCCGCGGCAGCCGCAAGGCCAGGATAGGCTTGCACGATGCGGCTGTCGGATGCGATCGCGGCAATGGTGGTGAGCGCGCCGATGCGCGCCGCACCCTCAGTGCCCCAGTCGATCCCGGTCGCGGCGGCGGGGTCGGCGATATCGATCATGGGGCCGCGCGACAATCCGCTGCGCCGGCGTTCGGACAGGTCGGTGCCCGCGGCGCGGAATTCCGCCAGCGGGATCGCGGGGGCAGTCGGTGTCACGATGGTCATGCGGCGGCCCTCCCTTTCAGCGCGGCGATCAGGAGGTCGGGCCGGATCGGAATCTGCGTCATCCTGATGCCTGTGGCATGGCAGATGGCGTTGGCGACCGCTGGCGACGTCGGAACCGTTGCCACCTCGCCGATGCCGACGCTGCCGCCTAGCACGTGCTCAAAACCGCCCTCATCGAAGTGCACGTCGATCACGGGCGTGTCGGCGATACCGGGGATGCGATAATCCTCCATCCCGGCCGTCAGGATGTCGCCACTGTGGGGATCGGTCTCGCGCGCTTCGTAAAGTGCATAGCCCAAGCCCTGGATCACCGAGCCCGCCGCCTGGCTGCGGGCGAGCGCCGGCGCTGCGATTTTTCCGACGGCGATCCCGGTGTGAACGTTGAGGACACGGACGTGGCCGAGCCAGGTGTCGACCTCCACCTCGATCACCTGGACCGAACTCGGTACTCCCGCGCCAACGGCGAGGTTGGAGAAGCGGCGCATCATCCAGCCGAATATCGCGCCCATGAAGCCTGCTTGCTTGAGCGGCGAGCGAACTCCGGGAGATACCGGCGCGCTGTCTTCCGGGCGCACCGCGGAGACACTGATATCGGGCGAGGCCGCGATCAGTTCCCGCCACGGCGCGTTGGACCCGGGGGCAGGCCGGCGTTCGGCATTCTGCTGGATCGCGGCCTTGAGCTTTTGAATGGCCAGCAGCGTCGGCGGCACCACGGAAGCGGTGGTACGGCTGCCGCCCGAGCCCGGTCCTTCGACCAACCGGGAGTCGCCGATGTGAACCTCGATTTCATCCGGTTCTACCTCGAATTCCCTTGCTACCGTGTTGGCGATCACGGTGCGGCTGCCGGTGCCGATGTCCTGGATTGCGGTTGAGGCGACGATGCGTCCGCCCTTGACGGCCAGTTCGACTTTTGATCCGGGTTGCCAGAGATAAAGCCAGTAGCCGGCGGCCACCCCAACGCCGCGGCGATAGCGGCCGCTCTGCGATGCCGCTGTCGGCCGGTTGCGCCAGAGCTCAAGGCCGCGGGCCCAGTCGTACAGGCGTTGCCGGTTGGGATCGGGATCCCAGCGTTGGCGCAAGCCGATCGGATCGACCTTCATCCGCAGCGCGGCCTCGTCGATTGCCTGTTCCAGCGCGAAAGCCATCGGCGGGCCGCCGGGGCCGCGAAAGGGTGCCCCAGGCGGCAGATTGCTGACGACATCGAAATCCGCGAGTTCCTTGGCTTGCGCGGGATAGATCAGCCGCGCCAGCGCGGCGATGGTCGAATTGATGGCCGCCCCGGTGTCGGCATAGGCCGAAAGCGACAGGGCTCTGAGTTCGCCCTGAGGCGAGGGCAATAGCGCCACGCGCATTTCCGCCGCCGGCCGATAGCCGGTGACGGAAAGTTCTTCGTGCCGATCGTAAGCGATCCTGACCGGTGCTTTCGCCGCGCGCGAAAGCTCGATCGCCGTCGTTGTTTCCACGCCGAGGCTGCCCTTGGCGCCAAAGCCGCCGCCGACGTGATTGGCGATCACGCGGACCTTGTCGGGGGCAAGCTGGTAGCGTTTGGCGATCAGCTCCATCAGGTGATAAACGGCCTGGGTCGAGACGTGCACCGTCAGGCGATCGTCGTCGAAGTGGGCGACCGCGGCGTGCGGCTCCAGGCAGACGTGCGATTGGGTACCCGTTCGGAATGTGCCCTGGACCAGCCATGGGTTTTGCGCCGCGCGCGCCTCCGCGACCCAGTTCCGCGCGCTCCTGGCCTTGTGCGAGAATGCCGCGGACGGCCCGCGAACGTTCTGTTTCCATGCCGCCGGCGCGGCTGTACCTTCGGAGACGTTGCCTGCCTTCTTGCGGTCGGATTTCTCGAAGACGGCGGGTGCGTCGGGCGCGCGCGCCGCCTCCAGTCCGATCACAGCCGGCAGCCGTTCGCTGGTGATCCGGATCGCGGCGATGGCCTTGCGCGCCGTCGCTCGATCCCTGGCGGCGACGGCTGCGACGGGGTCGCCGACGTAGCGGACGATACGGTCGTCGCCGAGCAAGGAGATGGCCGCACTGACACCCGGTATCGCACGCGCCGCTGCGAGATCAATGTCGATGATCTTGGCATGGGCGACGTTCGAGCGCAGGATGACCCCTTCGAGTTGTCCGTCATGATGGATATCCACGGTATATTTCGCCAGCCCCGTGACCTTGTCGCGCGCCTCGATGCGGGGTGGAACGATGTCCCTGCCGTCGAAATTGCCGGCGCAGGCCTCGGTCACGGCGCGAAGGATGCCCTCATAGGCGCCGCAGCGGCAGAGATGACCTGACAGCGCCGCCCCGATCTCTTCGCGTGACGGTGCCGTCGTTCCACGGGCTGCGCGCCATCGGTCGAAGAACGCGGTTGCCTCGACGATGAAGCCCGGTGTGCAGAACCCGCATTGCAGCGCGTCGTACGCCATGAAAGCGTTCTGGACCGGGTGCAGCCTTTCGGCGCCGATCCCTTCGACCGTCGTCACCGATTTGCCGGCGACAGCGCGCGCCGGCATCAGGCAGCTCACCACCGGCGCGCCATCGACCAGAACGGTGCAGGCGCCACAGACGCCGGCCCCACAGACGAGTTTGGTGCCGGTCAAGTTGAGCGTACCCCTGATGACATCGATCAGAAGGAGGTCGGCATCATCCGGCACGGGGGCCGTGCGGCCGTTGATCGTCATGCTGCTCATTTGCGATCTCCAATTCTTGCGCGGGCGGATTTCCTTGGGGTGGCAGGCTTGGCTGGACCGGAGACCGGCGAGGGTGCGAGGGCGCCGGCGACCAGCGTTCGCACCATGACCTCGACGTCCCCGAGGAAGGCGTCGGCCGGCTGCATCGCCGGATGCAGCGACTTGGCGCCATTGACCGCCATCTCGATGCAGCGCGCGAGTTCCTGCGAGGTGAGGTCTTTGGCGAGAACAAGCCGTTGCCGGTGGCAGATCCGTTCAATGGTTGCGACGCCCTGGGCGGCATAAAGGCCGGCATATTTCTGATAGAGGTCGCGCGCCTGGATCAGGTGTTCGGAGAACAGCTCCTCGACATGGGGCGAGCCTTCGAATGACGCGATCAGCTGGCGTAGCCGTCCACTGATCTGGGCCACCAGGATGTCCGCGAGACCTGCGCCGGCCCTCTCGTGGACGTTCGCCGCCGCGATCCCGGCCGCGATAGCTTCCTCGTGCAACTGCTCGATGACGGCACGGAACAGCGCTTCCTTGGATTTGAAGTGGTGGTAGAGCGCCTGTCGCGTCAGCCCGGCGGCCTCGGCCGCCTGCTCGATTGAAGACCGCCGGAAACCATGCCGGCGAAACACCAGCATCGCGGCGTAAATGATACGATCGCGGGCCTGCATTATACAATTTTGACAAAACTACATGAATTGTCAAAACAAGGGGCCGTGAGGAGGACGTTGAGCGTTGTCTTGATGACCCGCTGGGGTGCCGGTCAGGCCGGCTAGACCCGGTAGGCCGCCAGAAACATCCGTGTCGCGCTTTCGACCACCTGGGCGATGCGCTCCGGCGAAGGCGGCGGCGCGGCCTGGAAAATGAACGGCAGGAACAGCGATGCCTGGCAGACCATCATGAATTGGGACGCCGCGAGCTGGCAGTCGTCGATCGAAATATCCCCGCTCTTGACCTGGGCATCGAGATAGCAGGCGAGCCGACTGATGGTGTCATCCAGCACGCGCTGATAATAGCGGCGGCCGACGTCCGGCATCCGCTCGGCAATCGCCATGACCGTTCGGATCGCGGAGCCGCCGCCGGGGCGGCACAACAGCTCGATATAGGCCTGGCCGAACTCCCTCAGCGTAGTCGTGACGTCGCGCTGGGGATCGAAATTGAATGCAAGCCTGCCCTGTTCGATGGTTTCTTCCTCGACAATGGCTTCGAACAGCCGGTTCTTGTCGGCAAAATAGACATACAGCGTTCCCTTTGAGACGCCCGCGGCGCGCGCAATTTCCCCCATGCTGGCACCATCAAATCCAAGGTCCAGGAAGACCCTGCTGGCGCCGGTCAGAATTTGTCGGCGTTTTGCGCTGTCTTCCTCGACCAGACGCAGGCCATTGGATTCGGCTGCAACCATCGATTTACCGTTCTCAAAAGATTCCCCGCCCTGGATACGGCGTGGAAGTAACCGTCACGTATCCTTCACAGAGTAATATAGCTTGACCGAACCGTTCGGTCAATGCTAATCAGCCTCTGGAAGTGGCGAAGCCGGTAGGTCTTTGCTGCATCGCGATGTCGAAGTGGGGAGGGCCGCGATGGCCGCAGCAAGAGACCAGGCCGCACGTGTCCTGCGCCCGGAACCGGCAGAGGACGGCATCGCGCAAGACGCGTCGACGGCCCTTGCGGAATCGCTTCGCGCTCATCTCGCCGAGGAAACCGTCGCGCGCCGTCCCATTGAGAACCCCGTCAGTCCAGTGACCGAGCAGCCGGTGGTCGACAGACCAGCCGTTAACAAGCCGGCCGTGGCATCATCCGTGCCGAAATCCGGGACGCGCAGGAAAAAAGCACTGATGGGTGTCGCTGCGCTGCTCGCGCTCGCCGCCGCCGGATATGGTGTGCACTATGTGCTGGTGGGACGCTTCTTCGTCAGCACCGACGACGCCTATGTGCGCGCCAACAACACCACGCTTGGAGCGCGGGTGTCCGGCCATATCGCGGCTATTCTTCCCGGCGACAATGCGCTGGTGCGAAACGGTGACGTGGTCTTCAGGATCGACGACGGCGACTACCGCATCGCGGTGGACGCCGCGGAAACCCGGATCGCTACCCAACAGGCCACCATCGACCGGATTGGCCGCCAGGTTGCCGCGCAGCAGAGCGCGGTAGAGCAGGCCAAGGCGCAGCTGACCTCGGCGGACGCCGCTGCCAAGCGGGCTGACCTCGATTTTGATCGTCAGCAGGCGCTGAGCGCCAAGGGATTTGCTTCGCACGCGACCTATGAAGTTTCCGAAGCCGGACGCGATCAGGGCGCGGCCGGGGTGAAAGCGGCGCAGGCGGCTTACGACTCCGCACTCGCCAATGTCGAGGTCACCAGAGCGCAACAGGCCGAGGCCCGCGCGCAACTCGCAGAACTGCAGACGACGCTTGCCAAGGCCCAGCGCGATCTAGACTTCACAGCGGTGCGAGCGCCGGTCGACGGCGTCTTTTCCAACCGTCTGGTCTCCACCGGCGACTTCGTCGTGGTCGGGCAACGGCTCGGCAACGTGGTGCCGCTTGATGACGTCTACATCGATGCCAATTTCAAGGAAACGCAGCTGCAGCGCATCCGTCCGGGCCAGCCGGTGACGATCGCGGTGGATGCCTATGGGCATCGCAAGTTCTCAGGCGTCGTCGATAGCATCTCACCCGCGGCCGGTTCGGTATTCACGCTGCTGCCGCCGGACAATGCCACCGGCAACTTCACCAAGATCGTGCAGCGGCTTCCGGTTCGCATTCGCGTGCCCAGGGATGTCGCGCGGCAGAACCTGCTCCGGGCGGGCATGTCGGTCTATGCCACCGTCGACACCACCGAAGGGGCCGACGACGCCGACAGCAAGGTCGACCTCGACTCGCCTTTGATGATTCATCCGCAGTAAGCGCAGCGCCGGGCGACGCACCCGTTCTCGAGAGCGCCCCCGATCAGGCACCGCATGGCCAACGCAACTACCGCTCCGCCCGTCATGATCGGCGCCGCCCCCGCGGCGGTCTCCGAGCGGATCCCGCCGCGCCGGCTGATTGCGTTTCTCATCATGGTGTTCGGGATGTTCATGTCGATCCTGGACATCCAGATCGTCTCGGCGTCGCTCACCGACATCCAGGCCGGCCTGTCGGCCAGTTCGAGTGAAGTGTCCTGGGTCCAGACCGCCTATCTGATCGCCGAAGTGATCGCCATTCCGCTGTCCGGATTCCTGTCGCGCGCCTTCGGCACCCGCCTTCTGTTCGCGATTTCCGCCTCCGGTTTCACCATCGCGAGCTTCCTGTGCGGATTTGCCAGCTCGATCGAGCAGATGATCCTGTGGCGGGCGATCCAGGGCTTCCTGGGCGCCGGCATGATCCCGACGGTGTTCGCTTCGGCCTATACGGTATTTCCGCGCTCCAAGTTCCACATCGTCGGCCCGATCATCGGCCTGGTCGCGACGCTGGCGCCGACCATCGGCCCGACCGTCGGCGGCTTCATCACCGATGTGATGTCGTGGCACTGGCTGTTCTTCATCAACGTCGTCCCTGGCATCGGCATCACCGTCGGCGTGCTGGCGCTGGTCGATTTCGATCAGCCGAATTTCAAGCTGCTCGACCGCTTCGACTGGTTCGGCCTGATCGCGATGGCGGGATTTCTGGGCGCACTGGAATATGTGCTCGAGGAAGGGCCGCAATATGAATGGCTGCAGGACACGTCAGTGGCGGTCTGTGCCACGATCTGCGCGGTTTCCGCGATCGCCTTCTTCTACCGCGTGCTGACGGCGGAAGAGCCGATCGTCGACCTCAGAACCTTCAACGACCGCAACTTCGCCGTCGGCTGCATGCTCTCGTTCTGCGTCGGCATCGGCCTCTATGGCCTGACCTATGTCTATCCGCGCTATCTCGCGGAAGTGCGCGGTTACAGCGCGCTGATGATCGGCGAGACCATGTTCGTCTCCGGCGCCACCATGTTCCTCACCGCGCCGGTGGTCGGGCGGCTGATGCAGAAGGTCGATATGCGGCTGATTATCGCCGCCGGCCTTGTCATTTTCGCGCTCGGCTCCTACCAGATGACGTGGATCACCCGCGACTACGATTTTGGCGAGCTGCTGGTGCCACAGGTGCTGCGCGGCATCGGCATGATGTTCGCGATGGTGCCAACCAACACGATCTCGCTCGGGACCTTGCGGCCGGACCGGGTCAAGAACGCCTCGGGGCTGTTCAACCTGACGCGCAATCTTGGGGGCGCGGTCGGGCTTGCCGTCATCAACCAGGTTTTGAACGATCGCACCGATCTGCACATCGTCCGCCTGCAGGAGAGGGTGACCTGGGGCAATGTCACCGCGACCGAGACGCTCAACATGTTGACCCAGCGGATGCAGGGCATGGGCGACGCCGCGCTGATGGCGATGAAGGAACTGTCCCAGATCGTCCATCGTCAGGCGGTGGTGATGGGATATGGCGATGCCTTTTTCATGCTGACGCTGTTCTACCTCGGCCTCAGCCTGCTGGTCGTGCTATTGAAAAAACCCACGGCGATGACGGCGGAACCGGCGCACTGAGGCGCGGTGCGCGCGGCCGGCGCGCCGAACCTGCTTTTTGCCGCTTAATTGGTGGGTCGCGCAAAACTCGGATAGCTCAGCTTGCCCTCGGCAATCTTGGCCGGCCATAGCGTGACCTGTTTGCCGTCCTGCCACTGGAAGACCATTCCGCTCACATTGTCCGTTCCATATTTGAGGCCGTGGGTGAACTGATCGTCGCGGCCGTAGAATTGCAGCCGTCCGATCGTTCCGACGTAATCGGTCTTTTCGAGTTCGGCGACCATCTTGTCGGGATCGGTTGAGCCGGCGCGTTTGATCGCGTCCGCGATGATATAGACATCATCATAGGCGGTGTAGCCGGTATAGGCCGGGTCCGAACCGAACCGGGCTTTGAAGGCTGCCGCGAAGGGTCGGGTCTTGGGCGTCACGGCTGTGGTCGAGGTTGCGACGGCGAGCGATGGAATACCTTGCGCCGCGCCATTGGTGTCCCCCCAAAAGGTTGGGCTGAGGGCCTGCGCGCTGATGCCGAACATCGGGATCGGAACCTGCTGATTCTTCCACTGTACGGTCGGCTGCACGCCGACATGCGAGATACCGGTCACGATCACGTCCGGCTTCTGTGCCTCCAGCTTATTGAAGATCGGCGTGAAATCCGTCGTATCCGGCGAGAAGCGGATGTGATCGAGAACTTTCAAGCCGACCTTCGGCAGGCATTCTTCATAACCGGCGTCCAGCGGCGTGGTCCACGCCGCGTCCTCGCTCATGATGACAGCGGTCTTCATTTTCATGCCGTCGACCAACAGGTCCTTTGCGGCATCGCAGACCGCCAGCGCCTGCACCGCGGAAGTCAGATAGCCGTGGAAGGTATACTTGTTCTTCTCATAGTCGTTGTGAATAGGACGGGTGATCTCGTTACTTGCGGCGCCCGGCGTGATCAGCGGCATGTGCAGCCGTGCCGACCACGGTTCGAGCGCGAGCACGACCTCGCTGATGTAACTGGCGATGACCGCGCTGACCTTGTCGTCCGAGACGGCGCGTTGAAAGGCCCTCACGGAATCAGCCGACGAACTCTTGTTGTCGTAGGGCACGATCTCGATCCTGCGGCCGATGACGCCACCCTTGGCATTGATTTCGTCCGCTGCGATCTGGGCACCGCCCGGGGTTGCCGCACCGGCGATGGATTGAACCTCGGCGATCACTCCGATCCTGATCGGCTCATTGGTTTGCGAAAGCGCCGATGTCGTCGCGCCGGCTGCAACCGTAATAAGGACCGCTGTGGTCTCCACAAAATACCGAAATCTCAGCCCGGATTTGACCATGGACGCTCTCCCTTGTTTATCCGCACTGCCTGCTTGGCTTACGAGGAAGTTCAACACATGGTCTTGTCCAAATCAAACGAAACCGATGCCGGGACGGCCGCGCCAACGGCCGCGGTCATGACGATTGACTGTTATTCCAGGCGAAGCGCCTGTCAGACCGCTTTCCTCGCAAGGGCCCATATTGCCAAGGCGCCGTGAGGCATTTATAAGCGGTCTTGCCGTTGCTCGAGCCGGGGAGGGATTTGCATGATTTCGTCATTTTCGCAGATCGACCGCCCGCGTCCCATGCTTGTGCTGGACGCCGGTTCAGGCCTTTGAGGCCTACCTCCGCCAGGTCAGATCGGGTCTGACATCCCGATCCACTAACTCCCTTAAGTCTTCGACATTTTTCAACGATCCGTGCGTCGGCCCGATGCCGCCGCGCGTCAAGCAATGGAGCCGGTCCGCGCGTCAGCGTAGCCGGATGATGCCATGACCGCCTCTGCCGACAAGCACCCCGCTGCGATACGGATGGTGTTGCCCTTCGTGTTTCGTCACTGGCTGCATCAGCCGGTCGGCGCGGCGACCGTCGCCGGGGGTCTGCTCGGCGCGACCGTGGCCGATCTGTTCATGCCGGTATTCTCAGGTCATCTGGTCGATGCGATGACGTCGGGAGCATCGGACGCGGTCGCGCGCCGGGCGGCCATCGCGGCCTTTGCCGCGATCGTGGCGCTCGGCCTGGCCTCGATGATCCTGCGTCTGATCGGGTTGCAGGCAATCGTGCCGTTCACGTTGCGGATCATGTCGGACGTTTCGCGTGATGCCTTCAGGCGGGTGCAACGGTTCTCCACCGATTGGCACGCCAACAGCTTTGCCGGCTCGACCGTGCGCAAGATCACCCGCGGCATGTGGGCGCTCGATCTGCTCAACGACACCATCCTGATGGCGCTGTTGCCCTCGCTTGTGGTGCTGTTGGGGTCGATGATGCTGCTCGGGCTGCGCTGGCCCTCGCTCGGCCTCGTGATCGCCGCGGGCTCCGCGATCTATGTGCCGATGATCATCCTGTTCTCGACACGCTATATCGCCCCCGCCGCCCGCGTCTCCAACGCCTGGGATACCAAGGTCGGCGGCACGCTCGCCGATGCCCTGACCTGCAACGCGGTGGTGAAGTCGTTCGGCGCCGAGGCGCGCGAGGATCTTCGGCTGGCGCGGGTGATCAGCCGTTGGCGGCGGCGCGTGCGGCGTACCTGGCTACGCTACAACTACACCTCGACGGCGCAGCTCTCGGTGCTGCTGTGCCTGCGCGCGTCGGTGATCGGCGGCGCGCTCTTGCTGTGGATCGCCGGCCGCGCCTCGCCCGGCGACGTCACCTATGTACTGACCAGCTACTACATCATCCACGCTTATTTGCGCGATGTCGGCATGCACATCAACAATCTTCAGCGTTCGGTGAACGACATGGAAGAGTTGGTCGCGATCCATGACGAGGCGATTGGCATTGCCGACGCCCCGGGCGCGTTGCCGATCAGCGTCCACGGCGGCCGCATCGTGTTCGAGGATGTGACGTTCCATTATGGCGGGCATCGCGCACCGTTGTACAATGGCCTGTCGGTGGAGATCCGGGCCGGCGAGCGCGTCGGCCTGGTTGGCCGCTCCGGCTCCGGCAAGACCACCTTCGTCAAACTGGTGCAGCGGCTTTACGATGTTTCCGGCGGACGGATCCTGATCGACGACCAGGATATCGCGGGTGCGACACAGCATTCGCTGCGCAGCCAGATCGCCATCGTGCAGCAGGACCCGATCCTGTTTCACCGCTCGCTGGCTGAGAATATTGCCTATGGCCGGCCCGGCGCCAGCATGGCTTCGATCGAGCAGGCGGCGCGGCTCGCCAACGCCCAGGAGTTCATCCTGCGGCTGCCAAAGGGTTATGGCACCCTGGTCGGCGAGCGCGGCGTCAAGCTGTCCGGCGGCGAACGGCAGCGCGTCGCGCTGGCGCGCGCCTTTCTGGCCGATGCGCCGGTCTTGATCCTTGACGAGGCGACCTCGAGCCTCGATTCGGAATCCGAAGCACTGATCCAGCAGGCGATGGAGCGCCTTATGAGGGGGCGCACCTCGATCGTGATCGCTCACCGGCTGTCGACGGTGCAGAGCCTCGACCGTATCCTGGTGTTTGATCGCGGCGACATCGTCGAGCAGGGCACGCATGCCGCGCTCGCGGGCCGGGTCGGCGGCATCTATCGCGGCCTGTTCGAGCGCCAGGCGACGCAATTTGCTTCGATCTCGGCGGCGGAGTGATCCCCCAGGCGGGATTGCGATCCGTCGACCGTGTAAGCTAATTTCGTTTGATCTTTGGCCGCGGACGGAAAAAATGACCGAAGTTGTGAGAACAGAGCCCGGCACGTCCGGGCTTTCGCGGGCTCTCGCCGGTTGGCGCGATCCGGCTGCGCGGATCTTGAACGTCGACCTTTTGGCAGTTCTGCTCGCGATACTGCTGCCGTGGTCGACGACCGGGGTCGCGATCGCGGCCGTGCTCTTTGTGATCGCGCTGCTTCCGACCCTGGAGCCCGGCGCGTTTCTGAGATCGCTGAAGCGGCCGATTTGCGCGGCACCGATCGCCATGGTCGCTTTGGCGCTGGTTGGGACCCTGTGGTCGAGTGCTCCCTGGGACGAGCGTCTCCACGCGGTCGGCCCGATCGTAAAACTGCTGGCGCTGCCGCTCTTGCTCTATCATTTTGAACGCTCGGTCCGCGGCATCTGGGTTTTCATCGCCTTTCTGGTGTCCTGTATGCTTCTGATGGCGGCGTCCTGCGCCGCCGCCTTCGACCCCGCTTTGTCGCTGAAACCCTATTTGTCACGCGGGGGATATTTCCCGGTACGCGGTATCGTGGTCAAGAACTACATCGACCAGAGCCAGGAGTTTGCGCTTTGCGTGGTAGCGCTCGCCTACCCGCTCACGACTTCTCTGCGAGCCAACCGGATCTGGCTGCCGGCGCTGCTGGCGACCATCGCCTTGGGTTTTCTCGTCAACATGATGTTCGTCGTGGTTTCGCGCACTGCGCTGGTGACAATGCCGATCATGCTCATGGTATTTGCGCTGGTGCACTTGCGGCTGCGGACGGCCATTGCTGTCTTGTGCTCCGCTGCATTGCTGGCGGTGTTGGTCTTCGGCGTATCTCCCAACCTGCGGGCCACGATCTCGAAATTTGTCGCCGACTACCAGCAATCCGAGGTCCAGGGCAACGTTTCCGGAGTATATTCGCGGCTGGAATACTGGCGGAAATCACTGCATTTTTTCGAGCAGGCGCCGCTGATCGGACATGGCACCGGATCCACCCGCGGCCTGTTCGAACGGGCCGCGGTCGGCCAGGCCGGCTTTCGTGCCGAAATCGTCGCCAACCCGCACAATCAGACCCTCGGCGTGGCGGTGCAGTGGGGTGCAATCGGGATCGCCGTGCTCTATGCGATGTGGTGGCTGCACCTGAGCTTGTTTCGCGGTGACGGCCTTGCAAACTGGGTCGGGTTGATGGTGGTCGTACAGAATTTCTTCACCTCGCTGTTCAACTCACATCTGTTCGATTTTCACGAAGGCTGGATGTATGTGCTGGGTGTCGGTGTAGCCGGCGGCATGGCCTTGCGTGCGAGGCGGGGCGCTGGCGCCTTGGATGCCGTACCTCAACCAACGCAGGTCGACAATTCATTTGAGGCAGTCCCATGAAGCATCGTCCCAATTTCAAAGTTGACCGTATTTTCGCCCGCTGGACCAAACCGCATTCTCCCGGCTTCGCCCTCGCGGTGAGCAAGGCCGGCAAGATCGTCTACAGCCGAGGCTATGGCATGGCCGACCTCGATCACGGCCTGCCGATAACACCCTCCACCGTCTTTCACGCCTGCTCGCTGGCCAAGCAGTTCACCGCGATGTGCATCATGTTGCTGGTGGGAAAGCGTAAGCTGGCGCTGACCGACAAGGTGCGTGATCACGTCCCCGAACTGGGTAAAATCGGCTCGCATATCACGATCGCCGACATGCTTCACCAGGTCAGCGGCATCAGGGATCAGTGGGTGCTGGTGACGATGGCGGGATGGCGCTTGTCCGACGATGTGGTCACGGAGAATGACGTGATGGAGTTGGTAAAGCGGATGGATTCGCTCAACTTCCATCCCGGTTCTGATTTTTCGTACAGCAACACCAACTATACGCTGGCGGGCCTGATCGTCGAGCGCGTTTCCGGTCAACGGCTGTCTGATTTTGCCCGCAAGCAGATCTTTGCGCCGCTAGGAATGAGGAGCACCTGCATCACCGACACCCATGGCCAGATCATCAAGAACCGCGCCTACGGATATCGGGCGGTCGGCAAGTCCTTCGAAATCAGGATGCCGAACTATGATCTTACCGGAGCGACCAATCTTCTCACCACGGTCGAGGACCTCGTTCGCTGGACCCGCAACTTCGACACCGGACGTGTCGGAGGCGATGCTGCGCTGGCGGCCATGCAAACGCCGGTCGCGAAATCCAACGGCTACGGGCTGGGGCTGATCATTGACAGTGACGACCAGGGTCGCGTGACCGTCGAGCATAGTGGCGAGGATGCCGGATATCGGTCGCATCTGATCCGTTATCCGCAACAGCAATTGGCGATTGCGCTGCTCGGCAATGTGTTGCTGGAGAAGATTCAGACCGCGGACCTCGTGCGCACGGTCGCCGCTGTTTTTCTCGAGCGCAAACGCGGCGCGGCGCGGCAGGCTTCGGGGACGCCGTCGGCTTCGGCAGTCGCTCAGAGGCCGGCGGTGGTCTCGGCGCCAGCCGATCTCAGGGAATATGCCGGTCGGTACTACAGCGAGGAAATCGATACCGCCTATGAGATTGTCCTGGAACAAGGCGCACTGCAGATCCGACGCAGGAAATATGATCCAAGCCCGCTCCATGGGATTTCCGGCGACGAGTTCACGGTCGCCAAGAATTTCAGCGGCGTGCTGACCTCGGCGACGCTGCGGTTCAGCCGCGCTGCGCATGGCAAGATCGACGGGTTTCGTCTCGACGACGCTACGCCAGCCCCCAACAATCGCCTCGTGAACTTCCGGTTCATCAGGCTGCCCTAGGCACGGATGGGTTTTGCCGGTCGCGCCAGTCGCCTTCGGTCACGCCCTTTGCCGGGACGGTTGAATTGCTGTAGGGATGTCTCAACCTCCACTCGCTTTTCACCCGCGATCGAATTCCCATGAAGAAGCCCAATATCCGGGCGCTGGTCACTGGCGCGGGCAGCGGCTCGAGCGCCAATCTGATGCGTGCGCTTCGGGCCATGAAGCCCAAACCCTACGTGGTCGGGGTCAACGACGATCGCTTCGTCCTCAAGCTGTCACTGGCCGATCGCAGCTATCTGAGCCCGGAGCCGGCCAACGAGGACTATATCGATGCGCTGAAGGCCATCATCCGGCGGGAGCGCATCAACGTTGTGATGGCCACCGATGACAATGTGGTGAAAGCGCTGTCCGATGCGCGCCACCGGTTTTCCATTGAGTTGTTGCTGCCGCTGCCGGAGACGATCGATCTGTGCCAGGACAAATACGCGCTCAACGTGTTCCTGCGCCGGCGAAATATTCCGGTGCCGCGGACGTTCGAAATCAGGTCGCTCCGGGGACTCGATGCCATCTTTGCCAGATTCTCGCGCGAGGGTCTGCTCTGGTGTCGCGCGCGTCGCGGCTCGCGGTCGCTGGCGGCGGCTCCCGTCGCCACCGTCGAGCAGGCGCGGGCGTGGATCACGCAGTGGCGGGACCTGCGCGGTGTCAAAGTATCCGACTTCACCTTGGGCGAGTACCTGCCGGGGCGGCATTTCATCGTGCAGAGCGTCTGGCACAAGGGTAGCCTGCTGCGCGCGCAATCGATCGAGGTCCTGAGTTATTTCGCGGCGGGAAATAACCCGAGCGGAACCTTCTCGCTCTCGTGCCTCGCCAAAACCCTCATGGCACCCGAAGCGCTGAAGGTCACCCTCGACGCAGTGCGCGCGATCGAGCAGCATCCGTCGGGAGCGTTTTTCGTCGAGCTGAAGGAAACGGCGGATGGTGTTCCCGCGATAACCGAGATCAACGCGGGGCGATTCCCCTCAGGGGTTACGGCACTGCTGGCGGTCGGCAAAGACAACATGGTCGGGGCGTTTGCCTCGACCTGCGTCGGCCAGCCGGTCAAGATCGGCGAGCCCTACGGATCGGCGCTGGAGTACTACATGGTGCGGGACATCGACGCGGTGCCCGGGGTTTTTTCCGCGGCCGAACTCGCCGAGGGGTTTTCTCGCGCCGCACCGGCGTCGACGGCAAAATGAGACCGAAATGAGACATTCGGCCTTGACATTTTATTTCGCCATCAGCATCCTTGCAAACATTGAAATGTGAAACGGCAGGTAGAACTGCCCGGATACTTGGACCTTTTATTTGGGGAGATTGAGCCAATGAGCGGAGGCTACATCAAGCCGCAGAAGCATGGTGAGCACCAGATGGTGGTATTCACCTTTGCCGGCCAGCTTAAGGGAACGCACGCGAAGAAGTGGAATGACGCGGTCCTGGAACTCAAGCGCCATTTCGGATCGAGTGTCATGGGCGTCACGATGAAGGGGCATCCCACACCGCCAAATCTGCGGGTGCCGAAGAAAAAGAAAACATGATCGATCCTGGTTTTGGTCGGTCCATTGGCTAGGAAAAAAACCAATTCCCCGATGCAGCTGAGCGTCGCTCTGGTCGGTGACCAGAGATTGACGCAGAACCTGATCCTGGAAGTGCGGGAGGCCGCCAAGCGTCACGGGCTGGAAGTGCCCGATGTTCAGATCCTGCAGCAGCCTCGTGTTGGCCCGAAAGTAAAATTGAGGTCATCGCGCAAATCCAGATAGAGCGTCAGGAAACTGGTTCATGATTTGAACCACCGCTTCATGCCGAGCTGATCCAGCTTCCGCTGACCACGATCCCAGAGTTCACGGGCTTCCTGCTGCAGGCCTCGCCGCTCGTGGCGATCGCCAGACCCCAGGTCGCAATGCGCCAAGAGGGGCATCAGGCCCAATTCACCGGCGATTGCCGTGGCCCTCTCGAACATGGCAGTCGCGGCATCGAGGTCAATGCCGCGAGCGCTTTGGATGGTACCCAGCAGCCAGCAGGCGTACGCCTCAGCCCCACGCTCCTCATGCGCGCTGGTCCGCTGCACCGCGTCGGTCGCGACCGACAGGGCTTTTTCCAGCTCTCCCGCCAGCAGAAAAGCTTCGGCCAAAGCCGTGAGCGTGGTCGAGCGGGTCATCTGCGGTTCGGCCGAGGCATCGCGGACGACGGCCTTTTCCAGCAGCGCAAGCCCTTCTTTCACCTGCCCGACGCGGGCCATGGTGCGACCCAGCGCCGCCATGATTTGGGAGGCATAGGCGTCCAGATCATGCGTTCTGCAGACGTCGAGCAGGCGGTCGAACACGATGACGGCTTCTCCCGAAGCTCCCCGGCTGAGCGCAACCGAGCCGATGCTCCAGTACGCCCACATGATGGAATCGGGCTGTCCGATGGCGTCAGCCCGACGGGCGGCCTCGGTCGCATGCTCCGCGGCTTCTTCAAACGCACCGACTTCGGCAAGGCCTGCCGCGAGATGGCTTCGGGCAAAGGCCGCCGGAAGAACCGGAAGCCCATGGAAGTCGTCGAACGGCTTGGATTCCAGGGTGTTGATGATTTCCTTGAATGCTCCGATGGCCAGCCGGTATTCGCCGCGGGCCAGCCTGGCGCGGGCCAAATACATGTTGGTTGGCAGCTCAAGCCGATGGTCGCCGACTTCGCGGGCAATGTTCAAGGCGCGTTCGCCGGTTTGCAGGGCCTCGGCATAGCGGGCCTGCAGGACGAGACAGTTGGCGGTGAAGGATACCACTCGCCCCAGCCGCGAACGATCGCTGAGTTCGTTCGCGAGAACCTCGGCTGCGCCGAGACAGTCGAGCGTTTGTTGAACCCGTCCCAGCGGAGTTAGTGCGTGCCGCAAGGCAATCCGCAAATCGATCGCCCGGGTGGCGCGATCGCCGGCCGGCAAATGATCGATGGCGACGAGCGCGTTCTCCAGATGCTGAACCGCTACCCGGTTGGCGGCGCGAGCGATTTCCAGATCGGCGGCGGCCTGGAGATGGATGACCGCGCGGTCCCAGACCTGGGCGCGAAAGGCATGAAAAGCCAGCCAGTCCGCCTTCTCGAACAACTTGTCGGCATAGAGTTGCTCACCGGCGATCAGCGCGGCCGCGTGCAAGGTGCGCCGCCGGTCTGCCGACAACATCTGATAGGCCGCGTCGTGGATCAGGGCATGTTTGAAGGTGTATTCGATGTCCGGAAACAGGTTGGTTTCGTAAAGGAATTCAGCGGCCTGCAAGCGTTTCAGGGCCTCGCGGAGCACCTCCGGTGCCAAATCTCCGACGGCCTGCAGAATATTGCGAGGCACCCGATAACCCACGACGGCGGCGGCCTGAAGCAAGCGCTTGTCGCGCGGGGGGAGACGGTCGATGCGCGAGGTGAGCAGCGCCTCGATCGTTACGGGTATCTTGAGGTCCGAGATCGATTTGGTCGCATGGTAGTCCGCCGGTTCGCCGCTCAAGACGCCGGTCTCAATCAGCGCTCGAACGCTCTCTTCCAGGAAGAAGGGAGTGCCCCCGGTCTTCTCGATGAGAAAGCGTTTGAGCGGCTCCAGTCCGATATCGGTGCCGATCAGCGTGTTCAGCAGTTCGCCGGCACTGTCCGGCACCAACGGGTCGATACGCACCTGGGTGTAATAGGATTTGCTGGCCCAGCCATGTCGATATTCGGGTCTGAAGTTGACGAGCAGCAGAACGCGCGCGCCAGGCAGGCCATCGACAATCCCGTCGATCAACACCTGGGTTTCCGGGTCGATCGAATGTAGGTCTTCCAGGACGATCAATAGCGGTTGGACCTCGCTTTCGCGGAACAGCAGACGCTTGAACGCATCCAACGTGCGCTGCCGGCGCTGCGGCGGGTCTGAGGTGGACGACTGCATATCTTCCGGCGGAAGACCGACAAGCGTGAGCAAAGCGGGCAGCGTCGACAGCAACGTGTCATCCAGACCGAGGAGCTTGCTGGTCACTTTCTCGCGAATCGCCAAGGCATCATCGGAGGCCGAAAGCTGGAAGTAGCCCTTGAGGAATTCGGTCACCGGAAAGTAGCTCGCGGCCGCGCCGTAGGATACTGCCCGGGCTTCAAAAATCCGCCAGTTTTGCGCGTGCTCCGAGTGAATGAACTCCTGAATCAGTCGAGATTTTCCGACGCCCGGTTCGCCCACCAGCGCAAGGATCTGGCCATGACCGGCGTGTGCTCGGTCGAGTGCCTGTCGCAACTGATCGAACTCGGCTTCACGCCCGACAAATCGCGTCAGGCCGCGATTGGCGAGGGCCTGAAGCCTGGAAACGGCGACGGCTCCCAACAACTGGTGCGTCTCCACGGGCGCCGACAGTCCCCTGACGAACATCGGGCCGAGCGGCTGGGTCAGCACATAGCCTTCCGCGAGCTGATAGGTCCGGGAAGAGATCAGAACGGTCCCCGGTATGGCCATCTGCTCCATCCGGGCCGCCAAATGAGTAGTCTCGCCATGGGCGGAATAATTCGTGTGGAGTTCGCTTCCGAGCGAGCGCACGAGAACCTCGCCCGAGTTCAGGCCGACGCGAATTTGAAGCGGAAGGCCTTCGGTCCGACGCACTTCGTTGGCGTACCTCTTGATTAGTTCCTGCATCTTCAGGGCGGCGTAACAGGCGCGGACGGCGTGATCCTCATAGGCGATTGGCGCCCCGAACAGCGCCTGGATTCCGTCGCCCATCACCTGGTTGACCGTGCCCTCATAGCGATCGACGGCTTCCATCATCCGCTCAAGGATGGGATCGAGCAGCCGGCGTGCATCCTCGGGATCGCGATCGGCGATATATTCGGTCGATCCTTGCACGTCCGAGAAAAGCACTGTGACCTGTTTTCGCTCCCCTTCCAGCGCGGTATCGGAGCTGAAGATCGCCTGGGCGGCAGAGGGTGCGGCTGAGAAATAGGGCGAAACCAGCGGCAGCGAAACAATCTGCCCCGAAGCGGCGACGGGCATGGGGGTACCGCAGTTGTCGCAGTAACTGCCTTCGGCTGAAAAATTGCTTCCGCAGACCGAGCAGACGGGTCTGATGGCCGTCCCGCAAGCTCGGCAGAATCGCGCCTCGTCGCGATTGTTCAGCCGACACCGAGGACAATGCATGCCGAGATCTCCCGCCATCCGTTACGAACAAACCTCGGCCGGTCTGGCGTGGGAATCCAGTGTCCTGGTCTGAGTTGGCGAGTGGACTTTTTTAAACTAACCATGGAGTCCGTAGTCGGCAATGGTGCCGCCAGTGGTCCCGCAGATCGCCCATCGTGGCCGGAAGTGTTCGCGACACGAGAGCGCAAAGCAACGGCCGGAGCAGCCAAGCCGGCTTCGCGGATTGATTGGAAAAATGCCCCAGCCGGGCGATCACGGCGCACCGGATTTCTGCGCACTGGCGGGGCTGTAAGTTTACATGTCGCCGTGCTTGCCGCTTCAGCGACATCGCAAGCGCTGGCACGTCAAGCTGTCGCGCGGCCAAAGCGGCGGTCGCCCGCGACCGGAGGATGTGGCGAGGGGTCCGGCGTGTTGCGCCGGACCCCTCATTTCAAGGACGGGTTCGCTTAAAAGCATCAGCCAGCCTGTAAGCCGGGTTTTGTAGGGCATCGCCTGCTTGCGCAGACGATACGTGACGGCCATTCCTCTGGGACAACGTTTGCACGTTGCCTCGAGCAACCTACCCGGACGGCGAGCCTGACATCGCCCCCGCGGTGTTATCGCCTAAGAAAAGCGAACAAGGCCGCGTTGCCGTCCCTATTCGGTCTTGCTCCCGGTGTGGTTTGCCATGCCGTTTCCGTTGCCGGACCCGCGGTGCGCTCTTACCGCACCTTTTCACCCTTACCCGCCGTCGCGGCTTGCGCCGCTATGGCGCGGCAAGCCCTAGGGGCCTGCCGCGCCGAAGCCCCCGTAGGGGCGAAGGCGGGCGGTTCCTTCTCTGTGGCACTGTCCCTGGGGTCACCCCCGCCGGATGTTATCCGGCACCGTATGTCGATGGAGCCCGGACTTTCCTCTCCGGCCACCTTTCGGTGATTGCTGGAGCGGCCGCCCGGCCGACTGACCACCTAGCCATGGGGGCTTAGAGCCGTCGCGTCAAGCCGCTAGCTTCGGCTGGGGCCGGTTGCGATAATTTTTCCCGAAGCTGTCGTTTTGGGATCTGCCCGTTCGACTGGGTGTCGGCGAACCCCGCCGAGCAAACAGGAGTAAACCAGATGCAGTATTTGCTGATGATCTACCAGAACGAAGTCGAATACGGCAAAATCGACGCGGCGACCGGCAAGAAGATGCTCGAGGAATATGGCGCGTTCACGCAAGGCATCATCCAGAGCGGCCATTTCAAGGCCGGCGACCGGCTGCAGCCGACCACGACGGCGACCACCGTGCGCGTGCGCGACGGCAAGACCCTGACGACGGACGGTCCATTCGCGGAGACCCGCGAACAACTCGGCGGCTACTACCTGGTCGAGGCCGCGGATCTCGACGCGGCCCTCGCCATTGCCGCGCGCATTCCCGGCGCCAAACTCGGTTCGATCGAGGTCCGGCCGATATGGGTCTATAACTGACGGTGAAGCCGTCATTCCGGGGTTCGTTCTTCGGACGCCCTGGAATGACGACAGTCCGTCGTCATTGCCAAAAATGTCCTCCACCGAAGTCGAAAAGATATTCCGTGACGAGGCGGGGCATGCGTTAGCGACCCTGATCCGCCTCGTCGGGGATTTCGATGCCTACGCGGTTCAAGGCGCGATCCCAGCGCTGCATGCGCGGGCGCCGAGCTATCGCAGCACCGACTGGAAGCAGATCGCCGGTCTCTACGAAGTGCTGCTGCGGATCTGCCCGTCGCCGGTGATCGAGCTCAATCACGCCGCGGTGTTGTCGATGGTCGACGGGCCCGCGCGCGCACTCGATCGGATCGAGGCGCTGCAAGCCCGCGGCGGATTGGATAATTATGAACTGATGCCGGTGCGCGCCGATCGCTACGACGCCTCGGCCGCCTTGATGCGGCACGTGAGGCCTATCGCGCCGCTATCGCCGCGACGCAGCTGGAGCCGCTGCGGCGGCTTTACGTGCGACGGCTGAAAGAATTGAACGGTGGCGAGTGATTGTTCGACGCCCTCTTCGCCCACCTCAGACGTGACGGAAGTTCATCTACCTCGCGGCCACGGCCTTGGCGGAGGTCGGAAGACTGACCAGGAGCGATTGCAAGGTCGACAGCGTCGAGCGATCGGCGACGCCGTCGACGCGGGCAGGACGGAAATGACGTTGGAAAGCGGCGACCACTTCCATGGTCGGTCCGTCAAATTTTCCGTTGATCGCTACGCCGTAGCCATACATGGCCAGTGCCTGCTGCAGGTGCCCGACTTCTTCGCTGATGGCACCCAGCTTGAGCGCTTCGCCGCGCACGATCGGCGCCGGCTGCACCCAGTGTCCGACGCCGGAATTGGCCAGTGAATGCCAAGGAAATTTCTCGCCGGGGTCTTTCTTTCGCGATGGGGCGACATCCGAATGCGCCAGCACCCTGTGCGAGGGCACGTTGCGGCGGAGCATGATGCCGCGGCACAGCGCGATGACGGCAGCGATCTGGCGCGGCGGATAATCAGGATACCCCCAATCATGGCCGCGGTTGACGATCTCGATCCCGATCGAGCACGAATTGATGTCTTCCTCGCCGCCCCAGGACGACACGCCGGCATGCCAGGCGCGCTTGGCTTCCGGCACGCACTGCACGATACGGCCATCCTCCAATACCACGTAATGCGCTGATACCTTGGTGCCCGCTGTGCACAGCTGCGCGATCGCGCCCTCCACGTCCGGCATGCCGGTGTAGTGCAGCACAATCATATCCGGCAAACGGTCGTTTTCGCGGTCGCCGAAATTGGCAGACGGGATGACGTCGGAAGCGATCGATGAATCCGGGTTGAATGTCTTCATATGCGCGTTGGCCTTGGGGAGCGGGACGGCGCGTCGCTTTGCGTCAAGACCAGCGGATGCAAACGGACCTGATGACATACGGCAACCCAAACACGGCAGGAGAACGGCAATTGTGCGACTTTGAGACCAGCTTTCGCCACTATTCCCTCAATCATGGCCGCCACGCAATGCCGGCGCGCGCCGCTGACGCGAATTTAAGGGCGCGATGCGTAACGACGCCCCGGCGGAAGGCCCGGAAATCCGGCCACCTCGGAGAAAATCAAGCACGACCGTCCCCATTTTCCCTCAGCGGCGCGCTGGCCTTCTCCCCCGCGAGCGATTCCGGCAATCCCATCAACGCTTTCTTAACGCCAAATGACGTTACTAAGTGGTGAAGAGCCGAACCGCTCGGGGGACGGCCCGTGCCCTATTGACGCTCGCAATTCCATGGCAGCCCAGCAAATTCCATCGGGAAATCAGGGTTTGCAATGGGAAGTGAGGGGGATGCGTGCCTCCCACGGCATTTTCGGGCCGAAAAGTCCGGCCAAGCGCGACTATTTGAGGCCCAATGGGCTTGTTGGCGTCCGATTTCCACATATTCGCCGGGACGACGCCCGGAGTTGGCGCATGAATTCGATGTCTCAGCGTCATATTCCCGTGCTCGGCCGTCAGGCCATCCAACTGCTGGATCCCCGCGATGGCGGCCTTTATGTCGACGCCACCTTCGGAGCCGGCGGTTACAGCCGGGCGATCCTCGGCATCGCTGGAACCCGGGTCGTCGGCATCGATCGGGATCGGTCGGCCATCGCGGCCGGGCTCGATCTCGTTGGCCAGTCGGCAGGCCGGCTGACGCTGGTCGAGGATCGGTTTTCCAATCTCGCGGAGATTTGCGCCGCGCGGGGCCTCGAGGCGGTCGACGGCGTGGTGATGGATATCGGCGTTTCCTCGATGCAACTCGACGAGGGCGAGCGCGGCTTCTCGTTTCGCCTCGGTGGCCCACTCGACATGCGAATGGGCCATGACGGTCCGACCGCGGCGGACGTGATCGCCGAGGCGTCCGAGAGCGATCTCGCCGCCATCATCTACATCTTCGGCGAGGAGCGGCACTCGCGAAGGCTCGCCCGTGCCATCGTCGCCGCGCGCCGCGATGCGCCGATCCTGACCACGCGGGCGCTGGCCGATATCGTCTCCAAGGTGGTGCGCTCGAAGCCGGGCGAGATCCACCCGGCGACGCGGACGTTTCAGGCTTTGCGGATTTTCGTCAACGCGGAGCTCGACGAATTACACTTGGCGTTGGCGGCCGCGGAGCGCGTGCTGAAGCCGGCCGGGCGGCTGGTCGTGGTTTCCTTTCATTCGTTGGAAGACCGCATCGTCAAGAATTTCCTGGTCGAGCGCTCAAGGCTCAGCGGCGGTTCGCGGCATCAGCCGCAGCTCCCGCAGGACGCGCCGAGTTTTGTCGTCTTGACCAAACATCCCGTCACGCCGGATCACGAGGAGATTTCCGCCAACCCCCGCGCGCGCTCGGCAAAACTTCGGGCCGCTGAACGCACCAAAGCACCTGCGCATGCCGCCGCCGCATTGCCGGCATGGCCTGCTCTCGCTGACGTGTTGAGGGGAGCTTGATCATGCGGATCATCCATCTCCTCGTGATCGCCGCCTTGGTCTACGCCGCCGCCTACGTCTACCGGATCAAGATGGATTCCACCTCCCGCACCGAGCGCGTGCTGCGGCTGCATGCGGAAATTCGCGAACAGCGCGATGCCATCGCGGTACTGCGCGCCGAATGGTCCAAGCTTGACGCTCCGTCGCGGCTGCAGGGCCTTGCCGAACGCCATCTGCCACTGAAGCCGCTAAGTGCGACGCAATACGATACACTGAAAAACCTGCCCGAGCGGCCGCCGAGCCTTGTCAGGTCGGGCGAGCCCGATCCGATTGGCGCGATGATCGAGGCCATCGATTCCGCGGTCGCGACCGGTTCGGTGCCGGGACCGGAGGATCAGCGATGACCGATCGCGCGCACAGCCCCGTCAAACCCAGAGAACCATGGCGGCAGCGGCTGGTCCGCACCCTGCTTTATGGCCGCAACGTCGACCGCGCAGCGAAAGCACGCGCTCGCGTCGGATTTGCGATCCTGGCTTTCGCGGCAATCTATGCCGTGATCGGTGGACGATTGATCATGTTTGCTGTCGGCGCGGACGGCCATGGCGCGCGACGGAGCGCGGCGCAGGACGCCATCGCCACCGCGCGGCCCGACATCGTCGACCGCAACGGCGAGATACTCGCCACCGACGTCAAGGCGCCCAGTCTGTTCGGCGAGCCGCGCCGGATCATCGACAAGGACGAAGCGATCGAACTTCTGACTGCGGCGCTTCCGGATCTCGACACCGGCGAAGTGCGCGACCGGCTCTCCTCAAAAAAAGGCTTCGTGTGGCTGAAGCGTGAGATCACGCCGCAGCAGCAGCTGCAAATTCATCGCCTCGGCGTTCCCGGCATCGGCTTCCTGCGCGAGAACAAGCGGGTGTATCCCGATGGTAACGAAGTCGCGCATCTGATCGGCCTGGTCAATATCGACAATCAGGGCATTGCCGGAATGGAGAAGTGGCTCGATGCCAACGGCCTCGCCGATCTGCACCGGGCCGGCTTTGCCACCGACCGTCTGCAACGCCCGATTGAACTGTCGGTTGACCTGCGCGTCGAACATGCGCTGCGCGACGAGTTGCTCAAGGCCAAGGAGAAATTCCACGCCAAGGCGGCTTCCGGGCTGGTTTCCAACGTCAAAACCGGTGAGATCGTGGCCATGGTATCGGTGCCGGATTTCGACCCCAACAACCCGAAAGAGGCGCACGATCCCGACCGTATCAACCGGCTGACCACCGGCGTCTACGAGTTGGGGTCGACCTTCAAGGCTTTCACGCTGGCGATGGCGCTGGACTCCGGCAAGTCCGATCTCAACTCGATGTGGGACGCGCGCGGCCCGTTGCACTACGGCAAGTTCACGATCCATGACGACGAGCCGAAGGGCCGTTTTCTCAACATGAAAGAGGTGTTTACTTTTTCGTCGAACGTCGGCGCGGCGCGCATTGCGTTGTCTCAGGGCGTGGAGGCGCACAAGGCGTTCCTGCGCAAGATGGGACAAACGGAGCGGCTGCGCACCGAATTGCCGGAGAGCGCCTCGCCGATCCTGCCGCGGCACTGGGGTGAGCTCAACACGGTGACGATCGCATTCGGCCATGGCATCGCGGTGGCACCGTTGCAGGCGGTGATGGGCATCGACGCGCTGGTCAATGGCGGCTATCTGATTCCGCCGACCTTCCTCAAGCGCAGCGAACAGGAGGCGATGGCGCTGGCCAAACGGGTGATCAAGCCGGAGACCTCGGAGAAAATGCGATTCCTGATGCGGCTTAATGCCGAGATCGGCACGGCGAAGAAGGCCGACGTCAAGGGTTACTATATCGGTGGCAAGACCGGCACCGCTGAGAAGGTCATCAACGGCCGCTACGCCAAGAAACGCGTTCTCACCGCCTTTACGGCAATCCTGCCCGCCGACAATCCGCAGTACCAGCTTCTGGTCATGCTGGATGAGCCGCAGGCAATAAAGGAGACCTTCGGGTTCATCACCTCCGGCTGGAATGCGGTTCCCACTGGCGGCAATGTGATCGCCCGCATCGCGCCGATTTTGGGGATCGAGCCGCGCTTCGATCTGCCGCCGTCCGACCGCCTTATTCTTGCGGCAGCGAAGACAACCCAGTAAGCCGTTGCCCAATATGCCGGCCGGATGTAACCCCAAGAGATCATGAAGCTTCGCGAACTGTTCAGCGCTGACGTCACGATCGAGCCGCAGGCCGCAGCGGTCGCGGTAACTGGCCTTGCGGCCGATAGCCGCTTGGTCAAGCCGGGGGACGTGTTCTTTGCGCTCGCGGGCTCCAAGACCGATGGCGCACGCTTCATCGATGCGGCGATCGCGGCGGGAGCGGTCGCGATCGCCGGCGATCATCCTCCGGCCGATCAACGCGTACCGTTCGTTGCCACAGCCAATCCGCGCCGCGCGCTGGCGCTGGCCGCAGCCAAGTTTTATCCGCGGCAGCCGGCGACCATCGCCGCCGTCACCGGCACGAGCGGCAAGACGTCGGTCGCGGCTTTTACGCGACAGATTTGGCAGCGGCTGGGTCGGCAGGCCGCCAGCATCGGTACCATCGGACTGGTATCGCCGCAGCGCACCCTCTACGGTTCGCTGACGACGCCGGACCCGATCGCGCTGCACCGGCAGCTCGACGAGATCGCGCGCGAAGGCGTCAGCCATCTTGCGCTCGAGGCTTCGTCACATGGGCTCGATCAATTCCGCCTGGACGGTGTCCGAATCGCTGCCGGCGGATTTACCAACCTGTCGCGCGATCATTTGGATTATCATTCCGACCTCGCTCATTACCTTGCCGCCAAGCTGCGGCTGTTCCGTGATCTTGTCGTTGCCGATGGCGCCGCCGTGATCTCGGCCGACCATGACTGCTCACAGGCGGTCACCGATGCGGCGCGGTCGCGTGGCTTGCGGCTCATCGCGGTTGGCGTCAAAGGTGACGGCGCCGGCGAGGGGATCCGGCTGATCGAGGCCGAGATCGATGGCTTCGCGCAGAGATTGACGCTCGAACATCGTGGCCGCAGGCAACAGGTCCGGCTGCCGCTGGTCGGCGCATTCCAGATCGAGAATGCGCTGGTCGCAGCCGGACTTGCGATCGCCACCGGAAGCGAGTCGGATCGGGTATTCGAATCCCTTGAACATCTGGAGGGCGCAAAGGGCCGGCTCGAGCGGGTCGGCGAACGCAACTGGGCGCGCCGATCTTCGTCGACTATGCGCACAAGCCCGACGCGTTGGCCAAGGCGCTGCAGGCGCTGCGGCCTTACGCCAAACGCCGGCTCGCGGTGGTGTTCGGCGCCGGCGGCGACCGCGACGCCGGCAAGCGCCCCCTGATGGGCGCGATCGCCACTGAGAACGCCGATAGCGTCATTGTCACCGACGACAATCCGCGCAGCGAAAATCCCGACCTGATCCGGGCGGCGATCCTCGCCACCGCCAGAGGCGCAAGCGAAATCGGCGATCGTGCCGAGGCTATTCGAACCGCGATTGCGGCGCTAAGGGAAGGGGATGCGCTTCTGATCGCCGGCAAGGGCCATGAGACCGGACAGATCATAGGTGACCGCGTTCTGCCTTTCAGCGATCATGACGCGGTCGCGGCGGCACTTGCCGAGAGGGTCGCATGAGCGCGACGCCGCTATGGACCATTGCCGAGGTCGCCCGGGCATTGGGCCTGTCTGGAGAGTACCCCGAAACAGCCATCGACTTCGTCACGCAGGACAGCCGGCTGGTCAGGGCCGGCAGTTTGTTCGTCGCCTTGAGCGGAACGCCGAGCGGGGGTTTCGTTTCCAGTTTCGCCAGCGCGCGGGATGGATGGGAGTTCGCGGCCAGCGCCGAGACGGCCGGGGCGGTCGCCATCATCGTCCCGCACCGGATCGAAGGCGTGGTCATACCCCAACTGGTGGTGAAGGATACCTTGCTGGATGGCCTGTGGGCGTTGGCCCGGGCCGGGCGCGGGCGGTTCCGTGGCCCTGTGATCGGCTTGACCGGCAGCGCGGGAAAAACCAGCACGAAGGAATTCATCGCCGCCTATCCGGGGGCCTATGCCAGCCCGAGCAGCTTCAACAATTTCTGGGGCGTGCCGCTGACGCTGTGCAACGCCAATCCGCGCGCGGTGGTCTGGGTGGTCGAAATGGGCATGAACCAGGCCGGTGAAATCTCGCGCCTCAGCGAATTGACGCAGCCGAGCGTGGCGCTGGTCGTCAATGTTCAGCCGGTGCATCTGGAGAAGCTCGGCAGCCTGGAAGCCATTCGGCGCGAGAAAGCAAGCATCGTGCGGGGCTTGCCGAAGGGGGGAGTCCTGGTGCTGCCCTCGGCCATCGATGTGCCGGAATGGAATGGCAGGATCATCCGCTTCGGCGAAGCATCGGAAGTGCGCGAGCTGAAACACGAGGTGCACGGCGAGGGCTGGCAGATCCTCGCTGAGGTGTGCGGCAAGCCGATCGGGTTCGGCCTGACCCCTGGCGCCCCCCACCGTGTCCAGAACGCATTGGCGGCGCTGGCGGCGATTCATGCCGCGGGATTGGATGAAGCGGCGCTGGCACGAGAACTCGGCTCGGTCGGCATCATGAGCGGCCGCGGCGTCGAGCAGGCCGTCGGCGGAACGACGCTGATCGATGACAGTTTCAACGGCAATCCCGCCAGCATGGCGGCGGCGTTGGACAGCCTGAAGGCGCGTCCGATGCGGAAGGGGCGCCGCATCGCCATTCTCGGCGACATGCTGGAGCTTGGCACGGAGGCGCCACGCTATCACGAAGCATTGGCCGAATATCTCGCCGGAATTGATGGCGTTTACTGCGTCGGTCCATTGATGCGACATTTGTACGACCGGCTGCCGCCGGCCCAGCGGCTCGGCTGGCATGAAGACCCGACGACGCTTGAACCGCTTGATATCGCCGCCCTGCTCGACGACGGCGACGTCGTGGTGGTCAAAGGCAGCAAAAAAATGTTCTGGGTCAACAAATTTGTGCCGAGGCTTGTGGCTGCCCTGCGGGCAAGGGCGTAAAATAGTCGATATCTGCTGTCCCGAGGGACGCTCTTCCCAGGGCTAAGCGAGGCGAGTATGCCGTGAGAGCGGATCGCACGGGCGGTTTTGCGCGATTCGCACCGGCACCGGCGTGCTGGTCGTCAGGGAATCGCCCGGCTGGAAGATGAAAACGATTGTCAACGCGCTCGAAAAGCGCTTTCCCGGTGGCATCGCGCGCGACCAAGCCGCGGCATGGGGCGGAATTTAATGTTCTACTGGCTGATCGATGTTTCCAACACGATTCCCGGCATGGGCGTGTTCCGCACGGTTCTGAACGTGTTTCGCTACATCACCTTTCGCACCGGCGGCGCCATGGTGACCGGGGCGTTGTTCGTCTTTCTGTTTGGTCCCTGGATCATCGATCATCTGCGGCTTCGCCAGGGAAAGGGCCAGCCGATCCGCACCGATGGTCCGCAATCGCATCTATTGACCAAGATCGGCACGCCGACCATGGGGGGGTTGATGATCCTCTCCGGACTGGTGGTCTCGACGCTGCTGTGGGCCAATCCGCTCAATCCCTACGTCTGGATCGTGCTCGCGGTGACGCTGGGTTTTGGTTTCGTCGGATTCTACGACGACTATCTGAAAGTGACAAAACAGTCGCATGGCGGCTTCGCCGGCAGCATCCGGCTGTTGCTCGAGGCGCTGATCGCTATGGCGGCCTGCTACGCCCTGGTCCGGCTCGGACGCCAACCGTTCTCGTCCTCGCTGGTGATTCCCTTCTTCAAGGACGTGCTGTTGAACTTCGGCTGGTTCTACCTGCTGTTCGGGGCTTTCATCATCGTCGGCGCCGGCAATGCGGTGAATTTGACCGATGGCCTGGATGGCCTCGCCATCGTGCCGGTCATGATCGCGGCAGCGAGCTTCGGCTTGATTTCCTATCTGGTGGGCAACGCGATCTTTTCGGACTATCTGCAGATCAACTATGTCGCCGGCACCGGAGAACTGTTGGTGCTGTGTGGCGCGGTGCTCGGCGCGGGACTGGGATTTCTCTGGTTCAACGCGCCGCCGGCCTCGATCTTCATGGGCGATACCGGCTCGCTGGCGCTCGGCGGCATGCTTGGCTCGATCGCGGTCGCAGTCAAACATGAGATCGTCCTTGGCGTGATCGGCGGGCTGTTCGTGCTGGAAGCGGTCTCGGTGATCGTGCAGGTGGTGTCGTTCAAGCTCACCGGCAAGCGCGTGTTCCGGATGGCGCCGATCCACCACCATTTCGAACAAAAGGGTTGGACCGAACCGCAGATCGTGATCCGGTTCTGGATCATCGCGGTGATGCTGGCGCTGGCCGGCCTCTCCACCCTGAAGCTGCGGTGATCCTTTGATTCCGGTCACCTCCTTTGCGGGCAAGACCGTCGCGGTGTTCGGCCTCGGCGGCTCCGGACTTGCAAGTTGCCGCGCCCTGATGGCAGGCGGGGCGAACGTGATCGCCGGCGATGACGGCGCCGAAAAACTCGCTGAAGCCGCGCAAGCGGGTGTTGTCACCGCTGACCTGCGAAAAGTGTCGTGGGCGAATTTTGCGGCGCTGGTGCTGACGCCGGGGGCGCCCTTGACCCACCCCGCGCCGCACTGGTCCGTACTGTTGGCGCAACAGGCCGGCATCGAGGTGATCGGCGACATCGAACTGTTTTGCCGGGAGCGACGGCGTCACGCGCCGGATGCGCCGTTCGTCGCCATCACCGGCACCAACGGCAAATCGACCACCACGGCGCTGACAGCCCATGTAATGCGCTGCGCCGGCTATGATACCCAGATGGGTGGCAATATCGGCACCGCGATCCTGCAGCTTGAGCCGCCGCGCAAAGGCCGGGTGCATGTCATCGAGATGTCGTCCTATCAGATCGACCTGACGCCGTCGCTCGACCCGTCCGTCGGCATCCTTCTCAATGTCAGCGAAGACCATATCGATCGCCACGGCACGCTTGCCCATTATGCCGCGGTGAAAGAACGCCTGGTCGCTGGCGTCCAGAAAGAGGGTACGGCGATCGTCGGCGTCGATGACGAATGGAGCCGCAATGTTGCCGACCGGATCGAGCAGGCCGGCCAGCGCGTGGTCCGGGTCTCGGTGAAGTATCCACTCGCGGACGGCATCTCCGTCGAGCGCGAAACCATCTGGCGTGCTTCCGGCGGCGCGCGCACCGAGATCGCCGCGATCGGCGGCATCGGATCCCTGCGGGGGATGCACAATGCGCAGAATGCGGCCTGCGCCTGCGCCTGCGCGCTGGCGCTTGGGGTCTCGCCCGCGGTGCTGCAGGACGCTTTACGCAGTTTTCCCGGTCTGGCGCACCGCATGGAGCAGGTCGGCCGTCGCGGCAGGGTGCTGTTCGTCAACGATTCCAAGGGCACCAATGCCGATGCCGCGGCGCATGCGCTGTCCTCCTTCGCGGATATCTTCTGGATCGCCGGCGGCAGGGCCAAGCTGGGCGGAATCGCAGGCCTGAGCGAATACTTCCCGCGCATCCGCAAGGCCTATCTGATCGGTGAGGCGGCGCAGGAATTTTCCGCAACGCTCGGTAATGCCGTCGCGCACGAGATCAGTGGCACGCTTGACATCGCGGTAGCCCGCGCCGCCCGCGACGCGGAAGCCTCCAGCCTGCCTGATCCGGTGGTGCTGCTGTCGCCGGCCTGCGCCTCGTTCGACCAGTACCGCAATTTTGAAATCCGCGGCACGGCCTTCCGCGACCTCGTGACCGCGATGCCCGGCGTGAAGCCTGTGGTGTGAGCCGTAACCCGCCGTCTCGCCGTGGAGTGGCGGATTACGCCTTCGGCTCCAATCCGCCCGACGGGCCCTGCAATCGTCATCGTCCGCGAAAGCGGGCGATCCAGTATTCCAGAGTAGCTGCGGATCAATCGCTGAGGCCGCGGCGTACTGGATACCCCGCTTTCGCGGAGTATGACGGCCTTTTATGGCGCTGGGCCCGGGGCCCGATGAAGCTTTCTCATTCACAACATATCAACTTCTTTAACCCTTCAGCAACCATCATGGGCGACCAATGGGCCAGCCTCTGCCTTGGGGAATGCCCATGCTCTCCCGTGAACAACGCAACCCCCTCAGCGAGTGGTGGTGGACTGTGGACCGCGCCCAGCTCGCGGCGATCATCGCGCTGATGCTGTGCGGCATCATTCTGTCGCTGGCGGCCAGTCCACCGGTGGCGACCCGGATCGGGCTCGATCCCTTTCACTTCTTCAACCGTCACGTGCTGTTCCTGCTGCCATCCTTCCTCGTGCTGATCGGCGTGTCGTTCCTGTCGCCGCGCCAGATCCGCCGCACTGCCCTGATCGTCTTCGCGGTCAGCGCGCTGCTGATCGTGGCCACGCTCTTGTTCGGTCCGGACATCAAGGGCTCGCGGCGCTGGATCACCCTGATCGGGGTCAATATCCAGGCGTCCGAAGCGGCCAAGCCGGCGTTCGTGGTGCTGGCGGCGTGGCTGTTCGCGGAATCGGCGCGGCGGCCGGAAATGCCAGCGACCTCGCTGGCGCTGGTACTGCTGCTGCTGCTGATTGCGCTGTTGATGATGGAGCCCGATTTCGGCCAGACCATGCTGATCCTGATGGTTTGGGGCTCGCTGTTCTTCATCGCGGGCATGCGGATGATCTGGGTCGTGGGGCTGGCGGGAGCCGCCGGGGCAGGGCTGTTCGGGGCCTACCTCCTGGTGCCGCACGTCGCGGGCCGCATCCAGCGCTTCATGAATCCCGCCTCGGGCGACACCTTCCAGGTCGATACCGCGATGGAGGCTTTCTACAATGGCGGCTGGTTCGGATTGGGGCCGGGCGAAGGCATCGCCAAGCGCAACCTGCCGGACAGCCACACCGATTTCGTATTCGCCGTGGCAGCGGAAGAATTCGGCATCATCCTCTGCCTGGCGCTGTTGGCACTGTTTGCCTTCATCGTGATCCGGGCGCTGTCGCGTGCCTACGCCACCGAAGACATGTTCGCGCGGTTCGCCGCATCGGGTCTGGCGATCATGTTCGGTGTGCAGGCCGCGATCAACATGTCGGTCAATCTGCAGCTGATCCCGGCCAAGGGCATGACGCTGCCCTTCATCTCCTATGGCGGTTCGTCGATTGTTTCGCTGTCCTATGGCGTCGGCATGATGCTGGCGCTGACCCGACATCGGCCCCGCGTCGAAATGGAATCGATCGGCGATTCCAACGCGGCACAAAGCTACGCTTGATCTTGGCGTAATTCTTCGCCATTGCCAGCCGACGGTGGACGCCAATGCGTGCCCGTGACGAGCGATGACGACCGGAATGGACGGCGATCGGAGAAATGACCACGTCACCCCTCATTCTGCTGGCCGCGGGCGGCACCGGCGGCCATCTGTTTCCCGCCGAGGCGCTCGGCGTCGAACTGATCAAGCGCGGCCTTCGCGTGCGACTGGCGACCGACGCCCGCGCGCTGCGCTACAGTGGATTATTTTCGAGGGACACCATCGACGTGGTGCCAAGCGAAACGGTGCGTAGCCGCACGCCATGGTCGCTGGCACGCACCGGGGTGATGCTGGCCGCCGGAACCGCGGTTTCGCTCAACCTGATACGCCGCCTGAAGCCAAGGGCGGTGGTCGGCTTCGGCGGCTATCCGACGCTGCCGCCGCTGCTGGCGGCGCGCCTCTATGGCGTACCCGGCATTATTCACGATGCCAACGCCGTGCTCGGCCGCGCCAATCGTTATCTCGCGCGTCGCGCCAGTGCGATTGCGACCTCGCTACCGGGCGTGCTCGATCGCGATCCCTCGCTGTCAGGAAAAACCACCACCGTTGGCACGCCGATGCGCCCGGCCATCCTCGCGGCAGCGGCGGTGAAATACACCGCCCCCGATTCGACGGGGCCGTTTCGGCTGCTGGTGGTCGGCGGCAGCCAGGGTGCGCGGGTGATGGCCGATATCGTGCCGAACGCCATCGAGCGGCTTGATGCCTCGCTGTGGAGCCGATTGATCTTGACTCAGCAGGTGCGCCAAGAGGACATGTCGCGGGTGCGCGCGGTCTATGACCGGCTCGGGATCCAAGCTGAACTGTCGCCGTTCTTCAGCGATCTGCCGGCGCGGCTCGCCTCGCACCATCTCATTGTTTCGCGCTCTGGTGCCGGCACCGTGGCCGAACTCGCCGCCATCGGCCGGCCCTCGATCCTGGTCCCGTTGCCCGGCTCGATCGACCAGGACCAGTTCGCCAATGCCGGGGTGCTGGCCGAGGCGGGTGGCGCGCTGCGGATGGTGCAAGCCGATTTTACCCCGGAGCGGCTGGCCGCGGAAATTGCCGCGCTGGCGGCCGAACCAGCACGGCTGACTGCGATGGCAGCGAACGCCCGCAGCGTCGGTCGGCTCGATGCCGCCGAAAAGCTGGCGGATCTGGTGATGAAAGTGGCGGGAATCTAGGCCAAATAGGCCTGATCTAGAATTTTTACGTCGTGGCCGGGCTTGTCCCGGCCATTCACGTCTTGCAAGAAGTAATGGTGATTCGTGGATGGCCGGTTCTTCGCCGCGCCGAAGGGGCTTCGGCCCTGCAGGCGGGACATCTGCGTGAAGACATGATTTTGGGCTTTTGCTCGGCCATGACGAAAACCTAAAGAGACATCCCATGAGACTGCCGCGCGAGATCGGACCTATCCACTTCGTCGGAATCGGCGGCATCGGCATGAGCGGTATCGCCGAGGTCTTGTGCAATCTCGGCTATACCGTGCAGGGCTCGGATGCGTCCGAGAACGCCAATGTCGGCCGGCTGCGCGACAAGGGTATCGCGATTACCATTGGGCACAGGGCGGAAAATGTCGCCGGTGCCGACGTGCTGGTGGTGTCGACCGCGATCAGGCGCGACAATCCCGAATTGATGGCGGCTCGCGCCCAGCGCATTCCGGTGGTGCGCCGCGCCGAAATGCTGGCCGAGCTGATGCGGCTGAAGAGCTGTGTCGCGATCGCGGGTACCCATGGCAAGACCACGACGACCTCGATGGTGGCCGCGCTGCTCGATGCCGGCGACCTCGATCCGACCGTCATCAACGGCGGCATTATCAATGCTTATGGCACCAATGCCCGGTTAGGGGCTGGGGAATGGATGGTGGTGGAGGCTGACGAGAGCGACGGCACATTCCTGAAGCTGCCGGCCGATATCGCCATCGTCACCAATGTCGATCCAGAGCACCTCGATCATTTCAAGACCTTTGAGGCGGTGCAGGATGCATTCCGCAATTTCGTCGAGAACGTTCCATTCTACGGCTTCGCGGTGATGTGCATCGATCATCCGGTGGTGCAGAGCCTGGTCGGCAAGATCGAGGACCGCCGCATCATCACCTATGGCGAAAATCCGCAGGCCGATGCGCGGCTGATCGATCTCAATCCGGCGGGCGGCGGGTCCAGCTTCAGGGTCTCGTTTCGCGACCGCAAGACTGATGCCACTCATGAGATCGCCGATCTGGTGCTGCCCATGCCGGGACGTCACAACGCGCTCAACGCGACCGCGGCGGTCGCGGTCGCCCACGAGCTTGGCCTGGCGGACGAGACCATCCGCAAGGCGCTCTTAGGCTTTGGCGGCGTGCGGCGGCGTTTCACCCGGACCGGCGAATGGAACGGGATTACCATCATCGACGACTACGGCCATCATCCGGTCGAGATATCCGCGGTGTTGAAGGCGGCGCGGGAATCCAGCGCTGGCAAGATCATCGCGGTGGTGCAGCCGCATCGCTTTAGCAGGCTGCAATCGCTGTTTGAGGAATTTTGCACCTGTTTCAACGACGCCGACGCGGTTGTCGTCGCCGAGGTCTATCCGGCCGGTGAAGCGCCGATTGCAGGGATCGACCGCGACCATCTCGTGCTCGGCCTGCGCGCGCATGGCCATCGCGAAGTCGTCCCGCTGCCAAGTCCCGCGGCCCTTGCCGGCGTGGTGCACGGCATCGCCAGCCCCGGCGACACCGTCGTCTGCCTCGGCGCCGGCAATATCACCCAATGGGCCTACGCGCTGCCAGCCGAACTAGCAGGCGCTGGGATGAGCCGCGTCCCATGACCTTCCCCGACATCACGCCGGATCTCAAAGCCGCGATGCCCGACTTGCGCGGGCGGCTGCTTGCCAATGAGAGCCTCGCGCCTTTGACCTGGTTTCGGGTCGGCGGTCCGGCGCAGGTTTTGTTTACGCCGGCGGACGAGGATGATCTGGCCTACTTCCTGGCGCGGTTGCCGGGCGAATGGCCGGTTTATGTCGTCGGCGTCGGCTCCAACCTGATCGTGCGCGACGGCGGCTTGCCGGGCGTGGTGATCAGGCTGAGCCCACGCGGCTTCGGCGGGATCAGCGTCGAAGGCGATGGGCTCACGGCCGGCGCCGCCGCGCTCGATAAGCGCGTGGCCGAGGCCGCGGCGGCGGCGAACCTCAGCGGGCTCGAATTCTTCTTCGGCATTCCCGGCACCGTCGGCGGCGCGCTGCGCATGAACGCCGGCGCCAATGGGGCCGAGACCAAAGACGTCCTGATCGAGACCACCGGCATCGGGCGCGATGGCAAGCAACATGTCTTCACCAATGCCGATATGAAGTTCGTCTATCGCGACAACGGCGTCGATCCGTCGATCATCTTTACGTCAGCGCGCTTTCGCGGGCGGATCGCTCCGCCTGAGGCCATCCGCGCCCGGATGGGCGAGGTGCAACACCATCGCGAGACCGCGCAGCCGATCCGCGAGAAGACCGGTGGCTCGACCTTCCAGAATCCGCCCGGCCACAGCGCCTGGAAGCTGATCGACGCCGCAGGCTGCCGCGGCCTGCGCGTCGGCGGCGCGCAGGTATCCGAGATGCATTGTAATTTCCTGATCAATACGGGAACTGCGACCGGCCATGATATCGAATCCCTCGGCGAGACCGTTCGCGCACAGGGTCAGGCAAAACTCCGGAATTGAGCTACACTGGGAGATCCAACGGATCGGAATCGAGTGAAACGGATGCGGATCACTATTCTATTCGGCGGCACGAACAAGGAGCGGCTGGTGTCGGTGGCCTCGGCCCAGGCCGTCAGCTCGGCCCTGCCGGATGCCGAGCTATGGTTCTGGGATGTTGATGACACCGTCCATGAAGTTGGCGCCGAGGCGCTGCTCGGGCATGCGCGACCCTTCGAGCAACCGTTCAGACCAGGCACTCCTAGCCTTGGCGGAATCGAGCGCGCGCTCGATTCCGCCAAGGCCGAGGATCGCCTATTGGTGCTCGCCCTGCATGGCGGCACGGCGGAAAACGGCGAACTTCAGCTGATGTGCGAGATGCGGGGGCTTGCCTTCACCGGCTCCGGCTCGGCGTCGTCGCATCTCGCCTTCGACAAGATCGCAGCCAAGCATTTTGCGGCCATCGCCGGCGTGAAGGCGCCGGCGGGTATCGCGCTCGACGATATCGAGGCGGCTTTGGAGACACACGGAAGGCTGATCGCAAAACCGGCGCGGGACGGTTCCAGCTACGGCCTGATTTTTGTCAATGCGGTCCAGGACCTCGTCGCGGTCCGCCGCGCCGCCGCCATCGAAGCCTATGTGATCGAACCCTTCATCGCCGGTCCCGAGGCGACCTGCGGCGTGCTGGAGCAACTCGACGGCTCGCTGATCGCGCTGCCGCCCGTAGAAATCGTGCCCGGCGAAGGCGTGTTCGACTACACCGCCAAATATTTGCTCAAGACGACCCAGGAAATCTGCCCGGGCCGCTTTTCGTCCGAACTCAGCGCACACATCATGGATCATGCGGTGAGGGCCCACCGGGCGCTGTCGTGTCGCGGCTATTCCCGTTCCGACTTCATCGTGTCGGAGCAGGGACCGGTTTTTCTCGAAACCAACACCTTGCCAGGTCTGACCAAGACCTCGCTCTATCCCAAGGAGCTGAAGGCCCAGGGCATTGAATTCGTCGATTTCCTGCGCGACCAGGTGGCGCTGGCCGCCAGATGCGCCGGCAAGTGACGCGGGTCGGCGCGAGTTGCGGCAGCCAGTAGCCCCAAAAGCGCGGCGACATGCGGGACCACCGCAATGCTCGGCAACCAAGTCCATTCTGAACTTCTCTGACCGCTAATCGCCAATTTCGCCGCCCCTCGATGAGCCGGCCAGTCGCTATTGAAGTTCAACCAGAATTCCTATATTATAGTCAGACAGGACAGAAAGGCGATTTGGCAGATGGCGACGTGGCAAGTCCAGGATGCGAAAACACGGCTCAGCGAGTTGATTGAGCGCGCCCGTACCGAAGGGCCGCAGACCATCACCCGCCACGGCGCAGAGCGTGCCGTCGTGCTGTCGATCGAGGATTACCAGGCCTTGGCCGCGCACAAGCCGGATTTCAAAGCCTATCTGCTGGGCGGCCCCAAGGTGGATGATTTCCCCATCGAGTGCGACCGCGACACTGGCCGTTCCATCGAGCTTTGAGCCCGTGGCGACCGGCTATCTTCTCGACACCAACGTCATCTCGGAGACGCGCAAGGCCCGCGCCGACGGCGGCGTCATCGCATTCCTTTCAGCAGCGGATGCGGCTGGGCTGTTCTTGAGCGTGCTGACCCTGGGAGAATTACGCAGAGGCGTTGAGGCCAAGCGGCGAAGCGATCCTGGCGCTGCTGACCAGCTTGGCGCCTGGGCCGACGGCATCGAAACGACCTTCGCCGACCGCGTGCTGCCCGTCGATGCCGCGACCGCCCGGTGCTGGGGAGAGTTGTCCGCCAACCGTAGCCTGCCTGTGATCGATACGTTGATCGCAGCCACGGCGCTCAGCCACGGCCTTACCTTGGTCACTCGCTACACCCCTGATGTCCAGTCCACCGGTGTCCCGCTCGTGGATCCCTGGCAGATACGATGACCTGAGCAATATCAAGCGTTGGGCCAACTGCCCCCGCCAAGTCCTAACGTTTGGGGAAAGCCTTTAAGGGGCCGGCCGGCGCGGCGGTCAGGCCGGCCTACCAGGGCGATCAGCATCGCTCGGTCGTTAAAATTCTAACAATATCGCACCAAACACCTCAGAACACGGATCAAAACACATCCCACCTGCACCGATTTTACCCTTTGTTTACCAGGAAGACCGAAGGTCAGGGTTGGCGGCGCTTGTGGCGCTTGGCTACCGGGGCGTGAGCTGCGGCGGATTTCCGCTGCGGCGACCGCATCGAGGGAACAGGTGGCCTCTTCTGCCTTGAGGCCGCCCCCAGCCCTGGCATGGCCGAGACGTCACGTGCGTCAGAACTCGCAAGCTTTTGCGGGCACAACACTTGACGAGCTCGAGCAATGGATGGTGCAGGACGCCTCGCCCGATCGCTGCGATCGCTGAGGCCCCAAGCTGATCTGAAAGCTGCCGCCATCGGCGCGGTCGTGCTGTTGCGCGAGCATCTCGGCCTGCCGCGCGCCCGCGCCAAACCGCGCCGGGAAAGCGAGCCTGAGCCGCACCGCCTGTTCGCCCTGGTCGATCGTTACCTTCCGCACCGCGCCGGCGTCGCCGCGACGGCCCTGCTGCTGCTTGGCAGTGCCGGCTTCGGCATCGTCAGGGGCGGCCACGTCGAAGAGCTGACTTCGGCCTTGTCCGACACCCGCGATGGGCTCGCCAATGCCGCCGGTTTCCGCATTACGAGGGTTGCCATCAACGGCCGCAGGCAGCTGAGCCAGGACGAAGTCCTGGCGATCGGCGGCGTCACCGGCCGTTCGTCGCTGCTGTTTCTTGATCCCGCCGTGGTGCGCGACAAGCTGAAGGCCGATCCCTGGATCGCCGACGCCACCGTGCTGAAACTTTATCCAGGTCAGCTCCAGATCGATATCTCCGAACGTTCGGCGTTCGCGCTGTGGCAACGGGATGGCCACCTGTCGGTGATCGCCGACGACGGCGCAGTTCTGGAACCCTATGTCACGCGCCGCTTCCTCAAGCTGCCGCTGGTCGTAGGCAATGGCGCCGAGACCGGTGCCAAGGAGTTCCTTGCGCTGCTCGCCCGCTATCCGCAGGTGCGAGCGGCGACCAAGGCCGCTGTTTTCGTCGGCGAACGACGCTGGAACCTGCGGCTCAAGGACGGCCTCGATGTCCGGCTGCCGGAACACGACGTCGCCAACGCGCTGGCGTCGTTGAGCAGGCTCGACGACGAGGACCGGCTGTTCTCCCGCGATATCGTTGCCATCGACATGCGTCTGGCGGATCGCCTGACGGTGCAGCTGTCGGACGACGCGGCCAAGGCTCGCGACGAACTGTTCAAGGACAAGAAGTCGAAGAAGAGAGCCGGCGACGCATGACCGGCCTCGATCGCAACCAGACCCCGAAGACGCGACCGATGGCGCAGAAGCGCACCGCACTGGTGGCGTCGCTGGATATCGGCACCAGCAAGATCGCCTGCATGATCGCGCGGCTGAAGCCGTGTCCACCCAGTGAGGCCCTGCGCGGACGCACCCATGCCGTCGAGTTGATCGGATACAGCCAGATCCAATCGCGCGGCGTGAAAGCCGGCGCGGTGATCGATCTGGCCGAGTGCGAGCAGGCGGTGCGCCAGGCGGTGGCGCTGGCCGAACGCATGGCCAAGGTCAGGGTCGAATCGGTGCTGCTCTCGGTATCGGGGGGCCGGTTGCAGGGTCAGCTGATCGAGGCCGCGGCCGATATTCGCGGCGGAGCTGTTACCGCGGCCGAGGTCAGCAGGGTCACCTCCACCGGCATGCGCCACGCCACCGGCGAAGGCCGCACCGTGCTGCATGCTCTGCCGGTCGGCTATGCCCTTGATGGCGTCAAGGGCATTCGCGATCCCAGGGGAATGGTGGCGCGGCAATTCGGCGTCGACATGAACGTCGTCACCGCGGATGCGACGGTCGCCAAAAACCTGATGCTGGTGGTGGAACGCTGTCATCTCGAGGTCGAAGCCATGGCAGCCAGTTCCTACGTGGCTGCCCTGTCGGTGCTGACCTTCGACGAGGCCGATCTGGGTGCTGCCGTGGTGGAGATGGGCGCGGGCACCACCACGATCGCGACCTATTCCGGCGGCAATTTCGTACATGCCAACGGGTTTGCGATCGGTGGGCAACACATCACGATGGATCTTGCGCGCGGTCTCGGCGCGTGCATTGCAGATGCCGAGCGAATCAAGACGTTATATGGCACCGTGCTCACCGGTGGGTCCGATGCGCGCGAGTTGATGTCGGTGCCGACCGCCGGCGACAGCGAGCGGGATGCTCCGCAGATCGTGTCCCGCGCCACGATCGCAAACATCGTTCGGCATCGCGCCGAGGAGATTTTTGAAATGGTCAGGGACCGCCTAGCGGATTCCCCCTTCGTCGCAGAGCCCAAGGCGCGCATCGTCTTGAGTGGCGGGGCTTCACAGCTCACCGGCATCCTCGAATTGGCAACCCGGATTCTCGGCCGGCCGGTGCGGATCGGTCGCCCGCTCGGCTTTGGCCGGCTACCCAGCGAGGCCAAGAACGCTTCTTTCGCGGTTCCCTCGGGTCTTCTGGTCTATCCCCAGTACGCGCATCTTGAACATGTCGAACCGCGGCATACGCGGCAGCTCAGGACAGGGACTGACGGCTACTTCGGAAAGGTCGGACGATGGCTTCGCGAGGGCTTCTGATGTCACTTTTCCTTAACCCTTTGGCTTCCACCACCCCCGCGTCCGCCGGCCGGGGCGAATCAACGCGCGCGTAATCGAGAGGCAACCATGACACTCAATCTTACTCCCCCTGACATCAGCGAGTTGAAACCACGTATCACCGTGTTCGGCGTCGGCGGCGCTGGCGGCAATGCCGTCAACAACATGATCAGTGCCGGACTGCAGGGGGTCGATTTCGTCGTCGCCAATACCGACGCGCAGGCGCTGACGATGTCGAAAGCGCAGCGTATCATCCAGATGGGCACCCAGGTCACCCAGGGCCTTGGCGCCGGTTCGCAGCCGGATGTCGGCGCCGCCGCGGCCCAGGAAGTCATCGATGAGATTCGCGACCATCTCTCCGGCGCCAACATGGTGTTCGTGACCGCCGGCATGGGCGGCGGCACCGGCACCGGCGCCGCTCCGGTGATCGCCAAGACCGCGCGCGACATGGGTATCCTCACCGTCGGCGTGGTGACAAAACCGTTCCATTTCGAAGGCCAGCGCCGGATGCGCACCGCCGAGTCCGGCATCGCCGAACTGCACAAGGTGGTCGATACGCTCTTGATCATTCCGAACCAGAACCTGTTTCGCGTCGCCAACGAAAAGACCACCTTTGCCGACGCCTTCGCGATGGCCGACCAGGTGCTCTATTCGGGCGTCGCCTGCATCACCGATCTGATGGTCAAGGAAGGCCTGATCAATCTCGACTTCGCCGACGTTCGTGCCGTGATGCGCGAAATGGGCAAGGCGATGATGGGGACCGGCGAAGCCTCCGGCGACAAGCGGGCATTGACTGCGGCTGAGGCTGCGATTGCCAATCCGCTGATCGACAACTCCTCGATGAAGGGTGCCCGCGGCCTGTTGATCTCGATTACCGGCGGCAAGGATCTGACGCTGTTCGAGGTCGACGAAGCCGCAACCCGCATCCGCGAAGAGGTCGACCAGGACGCCAATATTATTGTCGGCGCCACCTTCGACGAGTCGCTCGACGGCATTATCCGTGTCTCCGTCGTTGCCACCGGCATCGAGCAGGCGCTGATCTCGCGCAATGCCGCGGCATCGGCCCCCGCGGTGAGCGTGGCTGCGCCCGCAGCTTTGACCTCCACGCCGGAAAATCGCCTGGCCGACCTCACGGCGCGGCTGCGTGCCGATAATCAGCGGCTGGCCGAACGCGCCCAGAAGCTGGAGGCTTCGACGCCGGCGCCATCGGCTCCCGCTGCACCGCAGCGCAGCTCCAGCAGCGTCGAACGTGCAGCGCTCGCCGCAATCGCCGCGGCGGTGGCGCCTGAGGCCCCACAGTCGCCGGCATCGGCCCCGCTACAGCCGGCATCCTATGGCGACGTCACCGTGCGCCCCATCGCGCAGAAGCCTTCGCTGTTCCCGGATCCTGACGCCACGCGTGCGGTCGAGGAACCCGCGACCCCCGAGACCTTCATCCCGCAAGCCGCCGAACGCGCGCCTGGCCGCACCCCGAGGATGCCGAAATTCGAAGATTTGCCGATGCCTGCCCAGAACGAAATCCGGCAGGCTCGCGGCGAAGCCGAGGACGAGCATCCGCAAAAGACCCGGCTTTCGCTGCTGCAGCGCCTCGCCAATGTTGGCCTCGGCCGTCGCGACGAAGAAACCGAGCCGCCGATTGCGGCCCGCGCGTCCGGCCCGTCGATGTCCCCGATGCCGCCACTGCCGGAGCGCAAGCCGCAGCGCACGGTTGCTCAGCAGATCGCAGCCAATGAACCGGTATCCGAATACGCGCGGAGGCCTGCCCCTCAAGGCTTGGACGTTCATGGTCGCCCAGCACCTGTTGCTGCAACGCCACAGGGCGACGATCATTTGGATATTCCGGCTTTCCTGCGTCGACAAACCAACTGAAATTTGTGAACGGCGCGGCCGTCAGACGGTCCCGGCTTTCCAACCGGGACCGCTCCTTATCTGCTCCAGGAAGGCGCCCGCAAATCCTTCAAGTAATTGATTTTTAATGATTAATTTTGTATGTTAGGTTGCATCCGAGAGCCGGAATTGCGCCGGATCGAGGGTGCAATATGGTTAACGTTGGGCACCAATACGGCAGAGATGGGGTAACAATCGGTAAAAAAGCGTGAGTTGGCGGTCTCTGAGGCGGTGACTATTGTCTGCCGTGACTCGGGGAAACTTGGAGCAGAGCCGGCCGCGCAAGCGAGAGGCTTATCTTCAGGTGAAGTCGTTACTGGGGCAGTTTTCGAATGAAATTTAGCCGGCAAACAACGCTTGGGTCGCAGGCCAGCGTGACAGGCGTTGGTGTTCATTCTGGTTCGGCCGTTACCTTGACCCTTGGACCTGCACCCGTCGATGCCGGTTTTATTTTTGTCCGCTCGAGTTTGGATGGTTGTGACCGCGAGGTTCAGGCCGCCGCAGGATCCGTGATCTCCACAGAATTCGCCACGGTGCTGGGCGACCGCGAAGGCCCGATTGTTTCCACCGCCGAACACGTCCTTGCTGCGTTGCGGGGGATGGGCGTTGATAACGCCACAATCGAGGTCGATGGTCCGGAAGTTCCAATCATGGACGGCAGTGCGGCCGCCTTCATTGCCGCGATCGATCAGGCCGGCGTTGTTACACAGTCGGCGCCGCGCCGTTTCCTCCAAGTTCTGAAGCCGGTACAGGTCGTGATCGGCGACTCCATCGGCGAGCTTCGGCCTCATGCGGCCGGGTTTCGCGCCGAGGCCGAAATTGACTTTGCCAATCCCGTGATCGGGCGCCAGAGTTTCTCGCTCGAACTTAATCCCGAAAGGTTCCGCCGGGAGGTTGGTCGTGCCCGGACCTTTGGCTGCATGAGCGATGTGGCGAGGCTGTGGAGCGCTGGTTTTGCACTGGGGGCCTCGTTTGAGAACTCGGTGGTGTTTGATGACACCCGCCTGCTCAATGCCGAGGGCCTGCGCTACAGCGACGAATGCGCCCGCCACAAGGTACTCGATATCATCGGTGACCTCGCTCTCGCTGGTCTACCCCTGCTGGGCGCCTATCGTTCGGTGCGCGGCGGTCACAAGCTGAACCACGCGGTACTGACGGCCCTGATGGCCGATCGTAGTGCGTGGCGAGTGATCGAGGCGGAGACGGCGCGGCGTTCGCGCACTTATGCCGAAGTCGGCAGCGGAATGGCGGGCGGCATGGTCGCCCCTGCCTACAGCCCCGACGTGTCCTGACAATATTGTAATCACGACCCCAACTTTCTTATTGAAATCCCTGACTATTTCCTTTGGCACAGGCTTTAGAGGGGCCATGCCTTGTGCTCGACGGCGCAGCCGTTTGCGGGTTTGATAGTCGATTTCGCGAAGTAACCACGATCGGGTGAAATCGCCTTAATCCCGGCGAATTGCCTACGTATTCGGTTGGTCGATGCACCTTTTTCGGTTACAGCGCCAAGGGTATCATCGGGGGGTCCATGACCACGCTTAAGGGCGCGCGGCGGGTACCGCATCACAGGCGTCGGATCTTGAACACATGTCGGCAGAGCGTATGACGCTTGAATTGCGCGGGATATCGGCTGGCGTCGGCCGTGCCCGCCTGGCCGGCGGCTCCCCGATCGGTCGGCGGATCCGGCTGGCGGCTGCTCTGGTCTTGCTTGCGATCCCCCTGAGCGGCTGCGGCACCGGTGCGTTGTGGGACAAATTCCTGGCCAAGGACGATACCTTCGTCGATGAGCCCGCCGACAAGCTCTACAATGAGGGCTTGTATCTGATGAATCAGAAAAAGGATCCGAAGGCGGCGTCGAAGAAATTCGAGGAAGTCGACCGCCAGCATCCTTATTCCGAATGGGCTCGTAAGGCGCTGCTGATGTCAGCCTACGCATTCTATCAGACCGGCGATTACGACAGCTGCATCGGCGCCGGCACGCGCTATGTCACCTTGCATCCGGGCAGTCCGGATGCCGCCTACGCGCAATATCTGATCGCAGCTTCGCACTACGACCAGATTCCGGACGTTAGCCGCGATCAGGGCCGCACCGAAAAGGCGATTGCCGCGCTTGAGGAAGTGGTCCGCAAATATCCCACCTCGGAATATGCCGTCAGCGCCAAGGCCAAGCTCGAAGGCGCCCGCGACCAGCTCGCCGGCAAGGAAATGGAGACCGGCCGCTACGAGCTGGAGAAGCGCAACTACGTCGGCGCGATCAATCGCTTCAAGACCGTGGTGACCCGGTATCAGACCACAAGGCATGTCGAGGAAGCCCTGGCCCGGCTGACCGAGGCCTATATGGCGATCGGCATCGTCGGCGAGGCTCAGACCGCCGCTGCCGTGCTCGGGCATAATTTTCCCGAAAGCCCATGGTACAAGGACGCTTACAACCTGGTTAAGTCCGGTGGGGTCGAGCCCAGCGAGAACACAAGTTCTTACATCTCCAAGGCCTTCAAGAAGTTGGGTCTCGGCTAGCCCAAGCTGGGCTGGGCCATGCGCCCCCCTCATTGCGAACTTCCGATTCCAAAGCGCGGCGGAATTCTGTAATCCTAGGGTGGTTGCTCTCAGATTGGCGGTTACGGGTCCAAAAGACCGTTCCGAGCCGCTCCACCAGGAACTGATTTCGCATGCTGGCGCGTCTGTCGATCCGCGACATCGTCCTGATCGAACGGCTTGATATCGAGTTCACCCGCGGCCTTGCAGTGCTGACCGGCGAAACCGGCGCGGGCAAATCCATTCTGCTCGACGCCTTTGCGCTGGCGCTTGGCGGGCGCGGCGACGCCAGCCTGGTCCGTCACGGCGTGGAGCAGGGGCAGGTCACCGCGGTGTTCGACGTGCCCAAGGGCCACCTGGCCGCGAAAATCCTCAGTGCAAACGGGCTCGACGATGCGAGCTCCGAAAATTCCGGCGAGATGATCCTGCGCCGCGTGCAGTTCGCGGATGGCCGCACCCGCGCCTTTATCAACGATCAGGCGATCAGCGTGCAGACCCTGAAGGCGGTGGGTTCCGCGCTGGTTGAAATTCACGGCCAGCATGACGAACGCGCGCTGGTCGACGCGGCGACCCACCGGCGGCTGCTCGATGCCTTCGCGGGCCTTGAGAAGGATGTCGCGGCCCTGGAACAGCTTTGGGACCTGAGGCGCGCCGCCAACACCGTGCTCGACGAGCATCGGGCCAATATGGCGCGTGCTGCGCGCGAAGCTGATTATCTGCGCCATGCCGCCGACGAGCTGAGGAAGCTTTCGCCGAGCGAAGGCGAGGAGACTGCGCTCGCCGAACGCCGCGCCACGATGATGCAGGGCGAGAAGATATCCGCCGACCTGCGCGAGGCGCAGGAGGCGGTGGGCGGCAACCATTCGCCGGTGCCGGCCTTGTCGGCGGCGGTGCGCCGGCTGGAGCGCCGCGCCGCCAGTTCGCCCGCGCTGGTCGAGCCCGCGGTGAAGGCGATCGATTCCGCCATCAACGCGTTGGAGGAGGCCGACCAGCACCTTAACGCGGCATTGATCGCGGCCGACTTCGACCCCGCCGAGTTGGAACGCATCGAGGAACGCCTGTTCGCCCTGCGGGCAGCGTCGCGCAAATATTCGGCCCCGGTCGAAGGCCTCGCCGGGCTCGCCGCCAAGTTTGCTGCCGACGTGGCACTGATCGATGCCGGCGCCGACCAGCTGAAAAAGCTGGAGGCTGCTGCCAGCGAGGCTGACACCCGCTATGGCGCTGCCGCCGCCAAACTCTCGGCGGCGCGCGCCAAATTCGCGGGCAAACTCGACGCGGCGGTCAACGCCGAACTGGCGCCTTTGAAGCTCGACCGCGCGAAATTCATGACCCAGCTCGTTTCCGATCCGAAATCGCCGGGCGCGCAGGGGTTCGATCGGGTCGAGTTCTGGGTCCAGACCAATCCCGGCACCAAGCCGGGCCCTCTGATGAAAGTCGCCTCCGGCGGCGAGTTGTCGCGGTTTCTGCTGGCATTGAAGGTCGTATTGTCCGATCGCGGCTCGGCGCCGACGCTGGTATTCGACGAAATCGACACCGGCGTCGGTGGCGCGGTCGCCGACGCCATTGGCGCCCGGCTGGCGCGGCTGTCTGCTCAGGTCCAGGTGATGGCGGTGACCCACGCCCCTCAGGTTGCCGCGCGCGCCGATCTGCATCTTTTGATCTCAAAGGACGCGCTCGATCGCGGCAAGCGGGTCGCCACCCGCGTCAACGCGCTCGCCGCCGAGCACCGCCGCGAGGAAATCGCCCGCATGCTGGCCGGCGCCGAGATCACCGCCGAGGCCAGAGCCGCCGCGGACCGATTGCTCAAGGCGGCGACCGCGTGAGGCGGCATCATGATGGTAAAAAAAGCAGCATCGGCATCGGTGCAAACCCTCACCAAGGCCCAGGCAAAGGTCGAGCACAAGCGGCTGGCGCTTGAGATCGAGAGCCATGACAAGGCTTATTATCAGCAGGATGCGCCGAAGGTTTCCGACGCCGAATACGACGCATTACGGCAGCGCTTCAACGCGATCGAGGCCAGGTTTCCCGAGTTCGTTACCAGTGAATCGCCGTCGCAGAAGGTTGGCGCGAAACCCTCGGGGCGTTTTGCAAAGGTCCGCCACGCGGTGCCGATGCTGTCGCTCGACAACGCCTTTGCCGAACAGGACGTGCTCGATTTCGTCGGCCGCATCCGCCGCTTCCTCAGGCTTGGCGATGACGACGAGATCGCCTTCAGCGCCGAGCCGAAAATCGATGGGCTGTCGATGTCGCTGCGCTATGAGGGCGGCGAACTCGTCACCGCGGCCACGCGCGGCGACGGCGCCGAGGGTGAAGACGTCACCGCCAATATCCGCACTCTGCAAGACGTGCCGAAAAAACTCAAAGGCCGGAATCTGCCCGACATCTGTGAGATCCGCGGCGAGGTCTATATGACCAAACCGGCCTTTCTGGCGCTCAACGAGCGGCAGAAGGCGGCCGGCGATACCATCTTCGCCAATCCGCGCAATTCGGCGGCGGGTTCCTTGCGTCAGAAGGATCCGTCCATCACCGCGTCGCGTCCCCTGGGCTTCTTTGCCTATGCCTGGGGCGAGATGACGGGTATGCCGGCCGATACCCAATCCGGCATGATCTCCTGGTTCGAGCGCTGCGGCTTCAGGACCAATCCGCTGACCCGGATCTGTCAGTCGGTCGAACAACTGATCGCGTTTCATCGCAAAATCGAGGAGCAGCGCGCCGAGCTCGATTACGATATCGATGGGGTGGTCTACAAGGTCGACCGCATCGACTGGCAGGAGCGACTCGGCTTCGTGTCGCGCACGCCGCGCTGGGCGATCGCGCACAAGTTCCCGGCCGAACGCGCCATCACGGTGCTGCGCGATATCGAGATCCAGGTCGGACGCACCGGCTCGTTTACGCCGGTTGGCAAGCTCGAGCCGGTCGGCGTCGGTGGCGTCATCGTGCAGAACGTGACGTTGCACAATGAGGACTACATCAAGGGCATCGGCGGCGACGGCGAACAATTGCGCGAGGGCCGCGACATCCGGATCGGTGACACCGTGATCGTCCAGCGCGCCGGCGATGTCATTCCGCAGGTGGTGGACGTGGTCGCCGACAAGCGGCCCGCCGGTGCCAGGCCCTATCATTTTCCAAGGAAATGTCCGTGCCCGCTGCACACCGACGTGGTGCGGGAGGAAACCGCAACCGGCGAAGCGGGCGCGCGCGCCCGCTGCACCGGCGAGTTCGCCTGCCCTTACCAGAAGATCGAGCACTTGAAATTGTTTGCCTCGCGCCGGGCCTTCGATATCGACGGGTTGGGCGAAAAGCAGATCGAGTTCTTTTTCGAGAACGAGTGGGTGCGGGAACCGGCCGACATCTTCACGCTGCCGGCGCGCAACGGCAAGATCAGGCTTGAGGAGCACGAAGGCTACGGCGAGACGTCCGTCCGGAATTTGTTCGCTGCCATCGAGCAGCGCCGCAGCATCTCGCTGGAGCGTTTTATCTATGCGCTGGGGATGCGTCATGTCGGCGAGACCACGGCGCTGGCGCTGGCGCGCGGCTACGGTTCCTGGCAGGCCTTTCACGACGCCTGCCTGAAAGTGGCAAAGGGCGACGAGGAGGCGATCGCCGAAATGGATGCGCTGGACCAGATCGGCGACACCGTGATCGCCAGCATCAAGGCCTATTTCGCGGAAGACCACAACCGCGGCATTGTCGAGCGGTTGACCAAGCAGGTCAGCATCCTCGATGCCGAAAAACCGAAGAGCAATTCGGCGGTCGCCGGCAAGACCGTCGTCTTCACCGGCGCGCTGGAGAAGATGACGCGCGACGAAGCCAAGGCCATGGCCGAACGGCTGGGGGCCAAGGCGGCGGGCTCGGTGTCGAAAAAGACCGACTATGTGGTCGCCGGACCCGGCGCCGGCTCGAAACTCGCCGAGGCCAAAAAGCACGGCGTCGAGGTGCTGACCGAAGACGAGTGGCTGAAGCTGGTGGGCGGGTAAGCCTATCAAGCTCTCCATCGTCATCACCCGCGAAAGCGGGTGATCCAGTATTCCAGAGCAGGCACGATCGAGTCGATAGTTCGCGGCGTACTGGATCGCCCGCTTAAAGCGGGCGATGACGGGTTGAGAGTGAAGGCTATCACGGCTGTAGCTCCCCTCACGCTCAAAGCAATCCCGACTCCTCCTCCTCTGCCTTCTCAATCAGCGCCTCGCTCAGCACCACCTTCCGGTGTGGAATCAGGAATATCATGGTCGAGGCGCAGGCGGCGGATAAAACCACGATGGCGATATTGAGTGGCACCGGCGTCGCAAAGTGGCCGCCGAGAAAGGCGCCGAATTGCGAGACCAGAGCGCCTATTCCCATCTGCAGAAAACCCATCGCGCCCGAAGCGGTGCCGGCCGCCTCGGGGCGAACGCTGATCGCGCCGGCCGCCGTGTTCGACATCACGAACGCGTTGGCGAACATCACCAGCATCTGGGTGCCGAACAGCCAGGACGGCGCCTGGTTCAGTCCGGCAATCCCCCAAACGAGGTTCAACAAACTGCCGGCAAACTGCAAGATCAGCCCGAACCAGATCAGCCGATCCAGCTGGTGGTGCGGCGCGAAGCGTACGCAAAAGAGATTCCCGATCAGATAGGCGAAGGCCGTGGTCGCAAACCAGGCCCCGTATTCGGCGCTGCTGCGGCCCATCTGCATGACCACGATATAGGGGCCGCCGCCGGCGAAGGTGAAGATGATCTGCGACGCCAGCACTTGGCACAGCATGTAGCCGATGAAGGTGCGGCTGGTGATGAGGCCGCGGACATCGCCGCGAAATCCGCTCCCCCCGGCGCGGACCCGTCGGGTTTCCGGCAGCATCGCCGCGATCGCCACCGAAATCATCAGCGAGGCCGCGGTGATGACGTAGAAGATCGAGCGCCAGCCGAAGGCGGTCTCCAACAGGCCGCCGGTCAACGGACTCAGCATCTGCGCGATCATCATGACCGCGATCACGAGGCTGATCATGGAACTGATGCGCTCGCGGCTGTAGAGATCGCGGATGATGGCGCAACTCACCACCATGCCGGTGGCGCCGCCCAGCGCCTGCAGAAACCGCGCCGCGATCAGTTGCGGCAAGGTTTCGGCAAAGATGCAGGCGGCGCTCGCGATCACCATCAGCGCAAGACCCGCCAGCAGTACCGGGCGGCGACCGAAGCGATCCGACAGCGGGCCCATGATGATCTGCGAACAGGCAATGCCGACCATGTAGAGCGACACGGTCATCTGCGCGATCGAAATATCGCGCCCGAAGCTGGTGGCAAGCTGCGGCAGCGCCGGTACCAGCATATAGAGCGAGATCGGCGCGACGCCGGTCATCGCCACCAGCAACAGCAGCATCATCCGCGATGTCGCGGCCTTGTCCGTCGCCGTACCCGGCAGCCTGCCCGTCACGCCGTGCATTAAGGTCTGATTCCCATGACGCCGGTCAGGACTGTAGCGTTACAAGCGGGCCCGAACAGGCTCGTTTAGGAATGCGGCCATTCCGTTTTTGGGATGCGGCAAGGATGATCTGCGAACATCTCATGTCATCACCCGCGAAAGCGGATGATCCCCGGTCACCGCGTACTGGACGCCTACTTGAAGCGGGGCGCGACGGCCGCGAGGCGGCGGGCCGTACTGTTCCAGCTACAGCGACAGCGGCGCGGTGGCGTCGTCGAGCCAGGCTTTGGTGGCGTCATCGACATGCGGGCGCACCTCGTGGCGCACCCTCTCGTGATAATCGTTGAGCCAGCCCAGTTCGTCTCCACTGAGCATGCTGAGATCGACCAGGCGGCCGTCGATCGGCACCAGCGTCAGCGTCTCGAAGGCGTTGAGCGCCTTCTCCGCGCCCGCGAATTCGGTGCCTACCACGAGTTCAAGGTTCTCGATCCGGATGCCGAACGCATCGGTTTTGTAGTAGCCGGGCTCGTTGGACAGGATCATGCCGCGCTTCAGCGCCGTGGTGCCGAGTTTCGAGATCCGCGCCGGGCCCTCGTGAACCGAGAGGTAGCTGCCGACGCCATGGCCGGTACCGTGATCGAAATCAATCCCGGCCTGCCAGAGATATTGCCGCGCCAGGGTATCGAGCTGCGCGCCGGTGGTGCCGTCGGGAAAGACCGCGCGCGCGATCGCGATATGGCCGCGCAGCACGCGGGTGAAGCGGTCGCACATCTCCTGCGTTGGCGCGCCGATGGCGATGGTGCGGGTGATGTCGGTGGTGCCGTCCTCATATTGGGCGCCGGAGTCGATCAGCAACAGGTCGCCCGGCGAGATCCTCCGGTTGCTCTTGCGGGTGACCCGATAGTGCACGATGGCGCCGTTCGGTCCGGTGCCCGAGATGGTCGGGAACGAGACGTCCTTCAATGCGCCGGTGTCGCGTCGGAAGGTTTCCAAGGCCTCGACGGCATCGATTTCGGTCAGCGCGCCCGTCGGCGCTTCGCGGTCGATGAAAGCCAGAAACCGCGCCAGCGCCACCGCATCGCGCCGGTGCGCGGTGCGAGCGCCCTGGATTTCGGTCGAATTCTTGACCGCCTTGAGCAGGCTGACGGGGTCGTTGCCGCGCACCGGTCTGCCTCCGGCGGCGCTGATCAACCGGCTCAGCGCGTCCGCGGCGGTGGCGCTGTCGAGCCCTATCGACGCGCCCCGCTGCGCCAGTTCGGCCAGTCTTGGCGCCAGCGCATCAGGCTCTTGCACATCGGCGGTCTGTTCGAGGTGGTCGCGGGCACTGTTCGACAGCTTGCGGTGGTCGATGAAGATGGTCGGACGGCCATTCCTTGGCACCAGCGCGTAGGATAGGGGCAGCGGCGTATGCGATACATCGGCGCCGCGGATGTTGAAGGTCCACGCCACCGCGTGCGAATCCGATAGCACCAGCGCATCGACCCCGAGGCGACCGATTTCGAGATCGATCCGCCTGAGCTTTTCAATCTCGCTCTCGCCGGAAAATTGCGGGCCGTGAACGGCCACCGGACCGAGTGGCGGCTGAGGGCGCTCGGTCCACACCGCATCGAGGGGATTGCTGTCGACTGCGATCAGCTCCGCGCCGGCCTTGGCGCAGGCTTTGGCCAGCCGTTCGGCGGCCGTGGAAGTGTGTAACCAGGGATCAAATCCCAGGCGGTCGCCGGTGACGAGATGGCGGCCCAGCCAGTCCTCAGGCGGTGGATCAACCAGCGGCTCGACGCTCCAGGCCTTGGCGTCGACCTGCTTGGCCGCCTGCAGCGTGTAGCGGCCATCGACGAACACCGCGGCGGCCTTGGTCAATACGATGGCGAGGCCGGCAGAACCGGTAAAGCCGGTCAGCCAGGCCAGCCTCTCCTCCGACGGCGCGACATATTCGTTCTGCTGCTGATCGGCGCGGGGAACCACAAACCCGCTCAGCTTGCGCCGCGCCAGCTCCTCGCGAAAGGCCGACAGCCGCGCGCTCAGAGCGACGCCGCTTTCGGGCTCGTCGAACGTCTGGAAATAGGCTTCGAACATGGCTGACCTACTTTAGAATTAGCCGCCCGCCTGTGCAATGCGGCGTAAATTGCTTTTGATCTGCCGACACTTATGCTTAGATCATTCCAACTGTATTAGACCTCAGGGAACGGTTTGCTCCGCAGGCGGTTCATCTAACAGGTTCTGGGGGAAATCCAGGAGTGTTTCAACTCAACGAAGAGGGGATACACTAAGTGCCGGCTTTTACATATGAGAAGATTCCCCCTCCGGTGCGTCGTGGTGGGAATCCGGACACCGCCAAGAAGCGGCGCAGTCGCATCACTCAAATGCTGGATCGTTTCGTCGAGGCGCGGGTCAAGCGAAGCCTGCGCGAGGAAAGGTCCGGCCTTTTCCGCCGCCAACGGAATTCGTCGGATTAGGTCGCGTCAGATCAGCTGCCGCATCGATTAATTGACGTAGCGCATCAGCAGGCTGCTCCAGCCTTCGATCTGGATGATCCGTTCCAGAACGAGCCCGCGGGAACGGTAGGCGGCGACAACGCCCTGGGTCTGAGGTGGCAGCAAGCCCGATAAGACAACCAGCGCCGACGGCACCAGCTGCCGCGCCATCGGCGTCGCCAATTGCCGCAAGGGATTGGCGAGAATATTGGCCAGCACCAGATCAAAGCGGCCAGCGCGGGCGAATTCCGGCGCCGCGAAGCCGTCGGCGCGGATGGTCCGAACCAGATGGCCGACGCCATTCAGCCCAGCATTGTCCCGCGCCGTCCGTGACGCCACGGCATCGACGTCGCTGGCCAGCACGCGCACCTGCAGGGCCTTGGCGGCCGCGATCGCCAGCACGCCGGTACCAGTGCCGAGATCGAGCACGCGCCGCGGCCGATGCGCCTTCAGCACATGGTCGAGCAGCAGCAGGCAGCCGCGGGTGGTGCCGTGGTGGCCGGTGCCGAACGCCAGCGCCGCCTCGATCTCGATGCCAAGCTGGTTCGGTGGCACCCTTGCGCGGTCGTGGCCGCCATGCACGATGAAACGCCCGGCGCGGACTGGAAGTAGCTCATCGAGCGTCGCCTTCACCCAGTCCTTTGCCTCAACAGTTTCAAAGGCGATGTGGTCCGAGACATCGTCGCCGGCAGCTATTGCGACCATATCGTGAATCAGGACCTGATCGGGAGGTTCGGAAAAATGCATCACGACGGCCCAGCGTCCGCCGGGCTCTTCGAACGCGGCGATCGCTGCCTGGCCCTCGTCGAAACTCTCGGTGAGGCGGTCAACCACGCGCTTTGCCGTCTGTTCGTTGCCAATGGCAAAGCTGGCGCGGTAGGTGCTTGGGGTGAGGGTGGATGTCATCGAATTCCGGGCCGGTGATCGATGTCGCGGTAGCCCGTCGACATCAAACGCAGGGTTGTTCACAGCATTATGCACAGGGACATACCCGGCTTACGCACAGGCCCGCTGCCCTGCCTTGCCCCCCTCAGGCGTCCGCGGAAACCAGAAACAGGCTGTCGATCAGGGCTGCCTGGGCGCTTCCAGTCTGCTGCAGGAATTCAGCGATCTCCAGATCCTCAACGCCGTTATGTCGGGACGCCTGCCATTCGTGGCGCACCAGCAGATGCCGGGATTCAGAATCGAATATCAGCGACCAGAAATCCTGATCGTTGGGGCTCGGACCGCGCCAACTCTGGTAAAATCTTCGATTGATCACCGCCATGTCCGAACCCTTTCCGTAATGTTTCGCGCAGCATAGCAGGGATGGCTGCGGAAGTCTGATGATCGGGGAGGGGTACACTTCAAGCTCCGCACGAACCTGCATGCACAGCCTTTCCGTCTCTGACGCAAGGTTCTCCTACAGCCTTATACAACGGAACATACCCGCGTCATGAACGGGAACATACCGCGGTTACCCACAGCTTTACCACAGTCTCATGCACCGCCATCTCGCCAGCTTATCAACTGGTTATCCACAGCTCGTCCACCGCGTTGTCAACGGGTTGAACCGATCCTTGCAAGGCGGCTACCGCCCGATGGAAGGGTTCTGAAACCAGAAGGCGCTGCGCGTCCGCTTGGGCACCCGTCGAATTATCCGAACAGCGCCCGGTGATCCCGCAGGATCACCTGCGCGGCGTTGTGACCAGGTGCGCCGGTGACGCCGCCGCCGGGATGGGCGCCGCTGCCGCAATGGTAGAGCCCCTTCAGCGGGCCGCGGTAATCGGCGTGTCCCAGCATCGGCCGCGCCGAGAATAATTGGTTCAGCGTCAGCGCGCCGTGAAAGATATCGCCGCCGAGCAGGCCGAACTGGCGTTCGAGGTCGAGCGGCGACAGGATCTGGCGGCCGATCACGCTTGCTGCAAAACCCGGTGCGTAGGCGTCCACCGTCGCAATCATGAGGTCGGCGACTTGTTCGCGATGGTCGTCCCACGACCTGCCGCCGGGCAGTTCCGGCGCGACATGCTGGCAGAACAGGCTCGCGACGTGCTGGCCCGGTGGGCACAGCGTGTCGTCCAGCGTCGAGGGGATCAAAAGCTCTACCACCGGCTCGCGGCTCCAGCCCAGCGTCCGCGCATCCTGCCAGGCGCGATCCATGTAGGGCAGGGAAGGGGCGATGATGATGCCGGCCGTGAGATGATCGCCGTCGCCGGGCAGCGCGGTGAAGGACGGCAGCGCATTCAGCGCCACGTTCATCCGAAAAGTGCCGGAACCGTTGCGCCAGTTTTTGATGCGGCCCAGAAAGGCCGGCGGCAAGGCCTCCGGCGGCAAGAGCCGGGTATACAGCAGTTTCGGGTTGACGCTGGAGGCGACGTACTTTGCGCGGAGGCGATTGCCATCCTCGAGGATGACGCCGACGGCACGGCCGCGCTCGACGACCACCTCGCGAACGCCGTTGTCCAGCTCGATGGCGGCGCCATGGCCGCTCGCCGCGCGCGCCATCGCCTGCGTGATTGCGCCCATGCCGCCGATGGCGTGGCCCCAGACGCCCTTCTTGCCGTTCACTTCGCCGAAGGCATGATGCAGCATGACGTAGGCCGAGCCGGGCGCGTAAGGGCTGGCGTAATTGCCGACGATGGCATCGAAGCCGAACAGCGCCTTGACCAGATCATTCTCGAAGACTTCGTCGAGCATCTCGCCGGCCGAGCGGGTGAACAAGTCGAGCAGCAAGCGCTGCTGCTCCAGCGACAGGCCGCGCAGGATATTCGCGGTGCTCGCCGCATTTAGCGCTTCGCGGATCGCATTGGGGCCAAATCCATCGACGAGATTCGGCGGCGCGCGCAACACCAGGGCGCGCAGCACGTCGGCGATAGCCTCGAGTTCCCTGGTGAAGGCCTCGAACCTGTCGGCGTCGCGCGCGCTGAGTTTGGCCAGCGATGGCCGGGTGCGGCCTTCGCCGGTGAGGAGATAGCGGCCGTCCGGGGCTGGCAGGAAATTCTGCGCCCGGCGCTCGACGATGCGCAGGCCCTGCTGGCTCAAGTCCAGATCCGAGATGATTTGAGGGTTGAGCAGGCTGACCGTGTAGGCCGCGACCGAATTGCGAAATCCAGGATGAAATTCCTCCGTCACCGCCGCCCCGCCGGCCACCTTGCGGCGCTCGACCACCTTGACGGCGAGGCCGGCCTTCGCCAGGTAGGCCGCGCAAGTGAGGCCGTTATGCCCGGCGCCGATGATGATGACGTCAGTCTCGCTCATGCTGGTTTCAAAAGGCTTTGATCGGTATGAAAGCGCATTCGCGCTTATGATATCGTGATTCCGGGGCATCGCGCGGCGATGAACCGGGAATCTCGATGTTGAGGCCCGCAAGGCAATGCGGGGATTTCCGGATTGCTGCCTTGGGCAGGCCCCGGAATGACATTCGTGTGTGTTTCATTCTGTTTCCAGTCTCTTCCTTAGCGAGATGCCGATGCCGGCACAGCGTCACGTGACAAATTCGGTGCCGCGCCCCCGGATTGCCCGCGGTGTCGCCATATGCTCCATTGCCCGTCCCGGCACACGCGTGAGCCGGAGCCCCCGGCACTCGCCGGGCTCAGGCCGGAGTGTTCATGATCACATTTGATGCGTCCGCGGTCTCGGAGCCCTCCGCGAGCCGCAACCGGTTGGTGCTGATCACCTATACCGCGGCAATCTTCGTCAGCGCGTTACTGTTGTTCTCGGTGCAGCCGCTGTTCACCAAGATGGTGCTGCCGCGGCTCGGTGGCTCCCCGGCGGTGTGGTCGGTGGCCATGGTGTTCTTCCAATCGCTGCTGCTCGCCGGCTATGCCTACGCCCATTATCTGATGCAAATCCAGAACCGCACGCTGCCGGTGGCCATTCATTTGGGGCTGTTGCTGCTTGCCTTGCTCTCGCTGCCGCTGTCGATCGCAGGCGGGTGGGGCGAGCCGCCGACCTCGGGCTATGCCTTCTGGCTGCTAGGCCTATTCGCGGTCTCGATCGGGCTGCCGTTCTTCGCGCTCGCCGCCAACAATCCGCTGCTCCAGGCGTGGTTCGTTCGCACCGGCCATCCCGGTGGTCCCGATCCCTATTTCCTCTATGCCTCCTCGAATATCGGCAGTTTCCTGGCGTTATTGTCTTATCCGGTGCTGCTGGAGCCGATGTTCACGCTGAGCACCCAGAACCTGATCTGGACCTGCGGCTACGGCCTGCTGATCGTCCTGATCGGGGCTTGTGGCGTGCTCTTGCTGCGTTCGCCGGCCTCGGCGGCCGTCGATGTTCTGGCGAAGAACGACGACGCGCCGGCTCCGTCCTGGGCCTTGCGTGCCCGCTGGATCTTTCTGGCCGCGGTGCCCTCGGGCCTCTTGATCGCCGTCACCGCGCATATTTCCACCGATGTGGCTGCCGCGCCGCTGTTATGGGTGCTGCCGCTGTCGCTCTATCTCTTGACCTGGGTGCTGGTATTCCAGTCGCGACCGCTGCTGCCGCACAAGTGGATGCTGATGGCCCAGCCGCTGGCGATCGCGGGTGTGATCGTGTTGCTCGCGGTCGGCGGCGAACAGAATCTGCTGCTGATGCTTGGCGGCAACCTGCTTTGCTTCTTCGTGATCGCCATGGCCTGCCATGGCGAGCTGGCGCGCACGCGGCCTGCCGCGAAATATCTCACCGGCTTCTATGTCGCGCTGTCGTTCGGCGGCATGCTGGGCGGATTGTTCGCCGGACTGATCGCGCCGTTCGCTTTTTCCTGGATCGCGGAATACCCGATCCTGCTGGCGCTGGCTGCGCTGTGCCGGCCGCCGGGCGGCGCCGAGCTCTTGCCGCGCTGGAGCCGCTGGTACTGGCTCTTTCTTGCCGTCGCCGCGATCGCTTTGATCGTACCTTCTTTTTCGAGCGGCGAGATCATGGTCTGGCTCGATGACCATCGGGTCCGGGTGATCGGCGCCATCGCCATCTTGGCGGCATTCCTGGCCCTGGTCCTGAACGCCAATCGCTGGAAGATTTTCGCCGCGGTCACGCTGGCGCTGGTGCTGATCAGAGCCTATCCGTCGGATGATGGCCGTGTCGAAACCGTGCGCAGCTTTTTTGGCGTCCATAAGATCGTGGTGACGCCGCACGGCCAGTACCACGTGCTGATGCACGGCACCACGATCCACGGCGCCGAGAAATTCCAGAACGACGACGGCACGCCGTTGACCGGGCGGCCGGAGCCGATCAGCTACTACCACAAAGACGGCGGCATCGGGCAGGCGATCACCGCGGTACGCGAACGCAAGGGCAGCCCGCTGCGTGTGGCGGTGATCGGCCTCGGCTCCGGCACGCTGGCCTGCGCATCGGAGCCGGGCGAGGTCTGGAAATTTTTCGAAATCGACCAGTCGATGGTCGATACCGCCCGCGATCCAAAATATTTTACCTACATCCGGAGCTGCGAGCCCGATCTCAAGCCGGTGATCGGCGATGCGCGGCTGACCTTCGCGAAAGAGGCTGATGGCATCTACGATCTGATCATCGTCGATGCTTATTCGTCGGACGCGATCCCGATCCACCTGGCCACCCGGGAGGCGATGAAGATCTACAGGGATAAACTGGCGCCGCAGGGCGCGGTGGTGATGCATGTCTCCAACCGTCATCTGGAATTGTCCAGCGTCGTGGTCGGCATCGCCGCGGCCAATGACCTCAAAAGCTGGGTCTACAGCGAAGATTCCAACCGCGATAGCGAATACATCTTTCCGACCTCGGTCGTGGTCTGCGCGCGCGCGGAGGCCGATGTCGGCAAGCTGGATTCATCGGACCAATGGGAATTGACCGAGGCCGACCCGAACCAGCGGGTCTGGACCGATGATTATTCCAACGTGCTCGGCGCAGTGTGGCGGCGGCTGCGCGACGGCGAGCAGTAGGGCTTCGGTTGCGCATGGCCTGGTTTCGGTTAGGATGCCGGTGAGCCTTGGCTTGCCCCAGGGCGGCAAGCGAGAATACCCGCATTGATTTGCTTAACGTCCAACCTTCGGGATAGGCCGTCATGGTCCGTCAACTTTATTTGGCTGCGATGATGTTTTGTTGCTCGGGGCTGGTCGCCGTTCGGCCGCTGCAGGCCGAACAGATAGCGGCCGGTCCGATCTGTCTTTACCAGGGAAAATCCTACAGCGAGGGCGCCTTGGTCTGCGTTCAGAAATCGCTGATGCTGAATTGCGCGGCTGAAGGCACGCAGGCGACATGGAAACCGGTCGTCGACCCCGAACTCAGCCAGCGTTGCGTGACGCCAGCCGCGCTTGCTTATCCGCCGGCTTTGCACCGGCATCATCACCGGATGTATGCCTCTCGCCACACTATCGAGCCTGCAAGGCAAATGGCGGCGAAATGCTTCAGCTTTAACGGCAGGCAATATTGCGAATGAGGCGTCGGCGTTGCCGGCTTTCGCGGAGCCGTTCAGCGTCGGACTGCCGTCGAAACTCCGGCAACGGCAAACATGCGGTAATTTGTGACCAGAGCAAGCATAGCAAGCTTGTTGTCCGCACCCCCTGATTGCGCAATACTTCCCGCCTATAGGATCGCTTTGGAGGGTTGAGGGGTGCAGAAACATGCTCGATCAGCTCTGGTATTTACCTTTCTAGTTCTTGTTCTTGGATCGGTTTGCGCGAATGCGGCACCGCAACCATTGTACGGCAAGACCATTGTCGTGACATGGCAGGAGGAACACCAGCAAAAGCGATCGGAAGGCGACCAGATCAAGTCCGTCGCCGCGTGGGGGGAATTTGATGTCTATGTGAGTGAGGCTGGTCGCCCCTTCAGCAGGCTGCGCTTTTCGATGATGGGCGTCCGCGAGAACCGGCGCGGAGGCGGGTTGCGAACGGGAACCAAGGATGCCGTTGGAGGGGAGGGCGGCGCGGCCCGAAACGTCGCCTTCAGTGGCGATACCATGACGGCAAGTATGCCGCGCGGTGCCGGGGGCGCGTTGCTGGTAAGCGTCACTTTCGATAACGGGTTTCAAAGCTGCAGTGCCCGGACCGTGAGCGGCAAAGCTCCAGGAGCCGTGGCCGCACGAATAAAAAGCATCATCAATGGCGGCCTGTACGATCTATATTCCGTCAAAACCAGTGGAGAAAGCTGCCGGATTCAAAACGGAAATATGTTTGCCCAATAGGAAAAAAGCAAAGCAGACGGCAGGACCCAAGTCTCGCGCTATTCGCAGTAGCTCTTGCCGTTGAAGCTGAAGCACTTTCCGCTACCGGCTGCGCTGGGGTGGCGAAGGGGTGCCGGTTCGTGCTGGGCCGCGGTGCGCGCCTTCGGCGCCGGTTCCGGACGCTTCTCGCAGGCTCCGCCTGAATTCAGGAAGAAGCCGCTCGCGCACCCGATCTGCACGCAACGGTCGCCGTCGGCGCGCTGCCCCTTGGCGCAGATCAGCGGGCAAATGCGATCGGTCTTGCTGCGGACCGCGTCCAGCGCGTCCAGGCTGGCGAGCTTGACGTCGAACTTTGTTTGAGCGTTCTTGTTGAACAGTTCGAGCGCCTTTTGGGAGCTGTCGTCCCAATTGCCGTCGGCATTGCCCGGATTGCATCCCACGCGTTTCAGATGAGCCTGCAATAATCGCGCGATGTCGGCCGGGTCAATCTTTGGAGCCGCCGGCGAAGCACTTTGTGCGGAGGCCGACTGGGCCGGTGTCAGAGCCGCGAGCTTTTCGGCTTCCTCCTTGGCGGTGCGCCGGGCTTGTTCGACCTGGAGCTCGGCATCCGCGATTGCCTGACGCTTGGCCTCCTCGACCTGTTGTCGCGCGGCTTCCGCCTGCTGCTGCGCGAGCTCGAGTTGACGCCTGGCGTCGTCCAATTCCTTCTTGGCCTGCTCGGCGACCTGCTGCCGTGCCTCTTCGAGATCTCTCTTGGCCTGCTCGGACAGCTTTTGTTTAGCCTCCGCCGTCTGGCGCGCGCTCTGTTCTTCAAGCTGCCTGCGAAACTCCGCGGCCTTTTGCGCAGCCTGCTCCTCGGCGTCGCGCCGCGCATCGTCCGCCTTGACGCGGCCTTGTTGCGCTGCCGCCAGTTTATCATTCTGCGCGCGCGCGAGATTCGCATAAAGGCCGGTCTGATGCGTTGTGAGAAAGGAGTCCCACGCCTCCTTGGTCCCGACCTGAGCGGCGAGTTCGTAATCGATGCGTGCCTGGGCCTCCGGATCGACCGGCTTCGCGGTCTGCGGTACCAGCGCCATGGTTTCGCCGCCGAGCGATCCATAGACAAAAGGCTCCTGGCTATAGCCGGTGGTTTTCAGCACCTCATCGCGAACCCGGCCAAAGGCCAGCCGCAGATCCAATCCCGGCTCGGTGATGTATTTCACCAAAGCGGTGGCGAACGGGCTGTTTTGTCCGTCGCCGTCGTTCGCCACCGCGCCGGCTTTGGCGGCGAAGGCGACCAGCGTGTCCGACATGGCAGGTTCGATTTTCGCAAGCCCCCGCCCGATCGAACGGGTGGCGATGCTTCTTTTCATCGTCTTGGCAAAGGGATTGTCGCGGCAGGCATCCAGGATGACCAGCTTAAGCCGTTTGACTGCATCGAGCGCCTTGAGCACGCGGTCGAGCGAGACGGTTTCGTCCTCGACATCGAAGTCGCTCAACAGCCTGGCATCCGTCGGGACCAGATAATTCGTCCCATCGACCTCGATGCCGTGGCCCGCATAATAGACCACCGCGATATCGGCGTCCTCCGACGTCACGGCGAACTCCCGGACCGCGCGCCGAAGATCGGAGATGCCAAGGTCGCGTTCGCTTTCGACAACGTCGAAGCCGGCCTTCTTGAACAAGGCCGCCATTGCGTCGGCGTCGCGGGTCGGATTGGCAAGCCGCGGTACCTGCTGATACCGGGACATGCCGATCACGAGCGCAACGCGCTTGTCGGCGAACGCGGTATCAGCGGATATGCAAAATATCAGTCCTGCAATAAATAGCAGAGCGGCGCGCACCACACGCTCCCATCGCAAATCATTGGTTATTGCAACATCATACCAAGGTGGTCGGCTGCTGACAACGGGCGAGCCCAGCCGGCCGACATCGGACGTTTGCACATCGTGCGGCTTTGGACAACATCAACGCGATGACGGCCCTTTATGCTATCCTGGCTGGTCGGGCATCGATCAATCGACCTTACTCGGGTAAGTTACATCTGGCGGCTATCCGCACCCCCCCAGCGCCGGCACCAGCGCGAGAGAATATCCCAATGCTTGATAAAGTCGATGTCCTCATTATCGGCTCAGGGGCTTCCGGTGCCGCCGTCGCGTGGAGTCTGGCCGAAACACGAATGCGCATTCTCTGCCTTGAGCAAGGCGACTGGGTAAAGCCTACGGATTATCCGAGCAACGGCCGTGATTGGGAGGCGCGGCTGTTCAGCGATTTCGCCATCAATCCCAACCGCCGCGCGCGGCCGACGGATTATCCGATCAACGACGCCAATTCGCCGATCAAGGTGGTCAATTTCAACGGCGTCGGCGGCTCCACCATCATGTACACCGCGCATTTTCCGCGCCTGCATCCCTCCGACTTCAGGGTGCGCACGCTGGACGGCGTCGCCGAGGACTGGCCGATCGACTATGCGACGCTGGAGCCTTTCTTTGCCGAGAACGATCGCATGATGGGCGTCTCGGGTCTCGCCGGCGACCCGGCCTATCCGCCGAAAGCGCCGCCGATGCCGCCTCTGCCGCTGGGCAAGTCGGGTGCACGCTTCGGCAACGCGATGAACCAGCTCGGTTGGCACTGGTGGCCGTCCGACACAACGATCGCAACCACGGATTATGAGGGACGGGCGCGCTGCATCAACCTCGGCCACTGCACGCCGGGTTGCGCGCAGGGTGCCAAGGCCTCTACCGACATTACCTACTGGCCGCATGCGATCCGCGCCGGCGTCGAACTGCGGACGCTGTGCCGGGTGCGCGAAATCACCGTCGACGCGCGGGGCATGGCCTCCGGCGTCATCTACTATGACGCCAAGGGGCAGGAGCAGTTTCAGCCGGCCGAAGTGGTCATCCTGGCCTGCAACGGCGTCGGTACGCCGCGCCTGATGCTGAACTCGGTGTCGTCGAAATTTCCCAACGGCATCGCCAATTCCTCAGGGCTGGTCGGCAAGAACCTGATGTTTCATCCCTACGCGCTGACTTATGGCTATGTCGACGAGCCGCTTGACGGCAATCACGGGCCGCCTTTATGCCTCTGGAGCCAGGAGTTCTATGAGACCGACCCCAAGCGCGGCTTTGTGCGCGGCTATACATTCCAGTTCGGTCGCGGCGTCGGCGCGATCGTGGAAGCGATCGTCAGCGCCCAGGCAGGACGGCTGCCTTGGGGTGAAGACCATCATCGGGCCTACCGGCAGCTGGTGAACCGGCGCATCGGCCTGTCGGCGATCTGCGAGGATCTTCCCGAGGAGCATAATCGGGTGACACTGGATCCAGTGCTCAGGGATGGCCACGGCATACCCGCGCCAAAACTCGATTACACCATCAGCGCCAACAGCCTGAAGATGATGGACCACGGCATCGCGCGCGCCAAGGAAATCCTGGCCGCGGCGGGCGCCGGCAATATCGCGGTCGAGAGCCCGATCCTGAACGGCGGCTGGCACCTTCTGGGCACGGCGCGGATGGGCACCGACCCCGAGCGTTCGGTGGTCAATGAATGGGGCCGTTGCCATGACGTGAAGAATTTGTTCATCGTCGACGGCAGCATCTGGGTGACATCCGGCGGCGTCAATCCGACCTCGACCATCCAGGCGTTGGCACTCTACATCGCCGACAGCATCAAGCGGCGCCTGGCCGACCTTTTCGACTGAGCCAGCCCATCAACGCGAAGCGCCCGCCATGCCCCGTGAAGCTCTCTCCCCCGATCAGATCCGCGACTTTCGCGCTCTTGCCGGCACCATCATTCCGCCGAGCGCCGACTATGGCGTGCCGGGCGCCGACGATGAGCGGATTTTCGCCGACATCCTGGGAAGCATCGAGCGCGACCGCGATGATCTCAGGCGCGCGCTGACCGATCTCGCCGCGCTGGCGGGCGGCGCCTTCGCCGACCTCGGCGCAGAACGACGCCAGGAGGTGGCAGCCCAGTTTCGCGACAGCGGCGGTGCGCCGCTTGCCGCGCTGGTTCGCGTGGTGCTGCTCTGCTACTACCGGGACGACCGGGTCATGCGCTCGCTGGGCTTTGAACCGCGGCCGCCCTTTCCCAAGGGCCACGTTGTCGAACAGGGCGACTGGTCGCTGCTCGATCCGGTGCGGGCGCGGCCGAAGATGTACCGGACGGTGGACTGAACGAAATTCTGGTTTGGCCGTCTGACGCCGAAGCACCCGGCGCGTCGCCGTTCATAAGCCGCCGAACTTGAAGTTGAATCCGGCACGCACCAGGTGTTCCTGATAGCTCGAAGTCGCCGCCATCGTGCTGACAGCCAACGTCAGCGGAAAGGTGGTGGAGGTATGGCCAAGGTCAACGAACCAATACTCAGCTTTAACCGTCAGCCTGTTCGAGAGCGCGACAACACCGGCATAGAACCCGGACCAATTACCCACCGCGACCACAAGCGGAGGCGCCGTGGCGTGCAACCGCACGCGATCGTTACGGCGCGGTGGGAGGTGGGCGTACCGGCGGCCGCAACATTAGACTGTCGAGCATGGTGCCACCGCGTTGGCGCCATGCGTGCTCACTTCGATCCGGTCAGTCGAACAGCCCGCGCTGGTAATACGGCCGCGGCGCGTAGACCTGCGGCTGTGGGGCATATTGCGGGCCATAGCCGTCTTGATTCTGGTATTGGGGCTGCGGGTAGGCCTGCGTGTTGTAGAGGCGCCTGCTGCCGCGCGGTGCCGGATAGCGCACGCCGTCGGGATTGTTGCCGTCCGCCGGATAGAAGTATCCGTCATCGGCGCGCACCTGGGGCTGAACCGGCTGCCCATAGTACTGCCCGGGGACCGTCCGCTGCGGGGTCAGCACCATCGGATTGCCGGCGGCATCGTATTGCGGCGCCGGGTCGCGGCGCGCGACAGCGACGGGCCGGCTGCGCGGGTTGCGCGCCAGCGCGACCTGCGACGAGCCGGTCAGCGTGACAGTGGTGTTCAGCACGCCTTGCTCTTGCACCAGCGCGTAGAGCGTCGTGGCGTTGGCGCGCGACAGCCGAACGCAGCCGTGGGAGGCCGGTGTACCGAGGCGGCCTTCGGACTCGGTGCCGTGGATGGCATGACCGACCTTGGTGAAGAAAATCGAGTGCGGCATCGGCGCGTCGTCGAATTCCTTGGAATAATGATCCTCTTCCATGCGGAAGGCGCGGAAGGTGCCACTTGGTGTCTCGCGCGACGGAATGCCGGTCGAGACCGGCCAGTGGTAACGATCTACGCCATCGACGGCGACGGTCATCATCTGGTCGTTCTTGTCGACGGTGATGGCGACTTTCGCCTGCGCGGCGGTAGCAAACAACGCCATGCTGGCGAGAGCAACGAGGAACGAACGCATTTGACCGATGGCCTCCAAAGCCTGACCGCAACCCATCTTACCGTGCCGCACCATCACTATGCCCGAAGTTCGGCTTTAGTTCCAGCGGCCGGCCAGCGCATCCTTAATGCCACGGACGGCCGCAAACATGGCCGATATACGGCCTGATCTGGCCTTGCCGCCGGTTTTGCTGACTTGCTTACGGCCGCCATGCTCAGGACGGTCTGAATATTTTCCTGGATGATGGCGCAGAACCGGGCAACCATTTCGTCACATCGGCGTTACCAGTGCTCCTCGCCGGCGCATTCGCGGCCGAGCGTCAGCATCGAGAAACGAGTGAGTGAAATGAAGATGACGAAAATTACCGCAGCAGCGCTGCCGGCCGGCTCCCCGCCAAAGTTCTATTTCGCGACGGCTCTGCTCGCCCTCGCCTTGCTCGCCATCCCACATGTCGGTCATGCCCAGGGTATCGTGCGTGGCGCGCAGCAGGGGGCTGCGGAAGGTGACCGGGTAGCCGGACCGGTCGGCGGGCTGGTTGGCGGCGCGGTTGGGGCCGGTGTCGGCGGCGCCGTCGGCGCGGTGGATGGCGTGTTTGGAATTCCCTACGGACACCACTATCGCTGCCGCGGCTTCTATGACCGCTACGATCATTTCCACTGTTATCGGTAACCTGCTCTGCCTTCGGTGATGATGTCCAGCGATTCCCCGATGCGGCACCTGGCGCGTCGGGGAGCGAGGCTGCGAACTCAATTCTTCAGCCGATAGCCGGTCTTGAAGATCCACCAGATGGCAATCATGCAGAGCACGAGGAAGGTCAGCGTCATTCCAACGCTGACGCCGACGCTGACATCGGCGATCTCATAAAAGCTCCAGCGGAAGCCTGAGATAAGGTAGACGACCGGATTGAGCAGCGTGATGGTGCGCCAGGGCGATGGCAGCATGTTGACCGAGTAGAAGCTGCCGCCGAGAAAGGTCAGCGGCGTCACTATCAGCATCGGGATCATCTGCAGCTTTTCAAAGCCGTCGGCCCAGATCCCGATGATGAAGCCGAACAGGCTGAAGGTCACGGCGGTCAGCACCAGGAAGGTCAGCATCCACAGGGGATGCTCGATGTGCAGCGGCACGAACAGTCCGGCGGTGGCCAGAATGATCAGTCCCAGAACAATCGACTTGGAGGCGGCCGCGCCGACATAGCCGAGCACAATCTCGAAGTAGGAAATCGGCGCCGACAATATTTCGTAAATCGTTCCCACGAACTTCGGAAAGTAGATGCCGAACGAGGCATTGGAGATGCTCTGCGTCAGAACCGACAGCATCACCAGGCCCGGCACGATGAAGGTGCCGTAGCTGACGCCTTCAATCTGCGTGATGCGCGAGCCGATCGCGGACCCGAACACCACGAAATAAAGCGAGGTCGAAACCACCGGCGAGACCACGCTCTGCAGCAGTGTCCGCCCGGTACGCGACATCTCGAACAGATAAATGGCGCGGACGGCCCGAAGATTCACGGCTTCCTCACCAGGCTCACGAAGATATCTTCCAGCGATCGGTTGACGGTATCGAGGTCGGAGAACCGGATGCCGGCATTGCCGAGGTCGTTCAGCAGGCTGGCAATGCCGGTGCGCTCGCCCTTGGTGTCGTAATTGTAGGTAAGCTCGCAGCCGCCATTCGATAGCTCCAGTTTGTAGGGGGCGAGATCGGGCGGGAGTACATCGATCCTGCTTTGCAGGTGCAATTTGAGCCGCTTGTTGCCGAGCTTCCTCAACAGTGCCGCCTTGTCCTCAACCAGGATGATCTCGCCCTTGTTGATGACGCCGATCCGGTCGGCCATCTCCTCGGCCTCTTCGATGTAATGGGTCGTGAGGATGATGGTGACGCCCGATGCCTGCAGCGTGCGCACCACTTCCCACATCCCTTTTCGCAGTTCGACGTCGACACCTGCGGTCGGTTCGTCGAGAAACAGAACCCGCGGCTCGTGCGACAGCGCCTTGGCAATCATCACGCGCCGCTTCATGCCGCCGGACAGCGTGATGATCCTGGCGTCCTTCTTGTCCCACAACGACAGGTCCGTCAGCACTTTCTCGACATAGACGGGGTTCTTCGGCTTGCCGAACAGGCCACGGCTGAAGCTTACGGTTTTCCACACCGTCTCGAAAGCGTCGGTATGCAGTTCCTGCGGCACCAGCCCGATCATCGAACGTGCGGCGCGCCAGGACTTGAGGATATCGTGGCCGTCGACGGTGACCTTGCCCGAAGTCGGATTGGCAATGCCGCAGATGATGCTGATCAGCGTGGTCTTGCCGGCGCCGTTCGGCCCGAGCAGGGCAAAGATCTCACCGCGCTGGATATCGAGGTCGATGTTGTGAAGTGCCTTGAACCCGGAGGCATAGGTCTTCGACAGGGCAGAGACGGATATGATGGGCGGCATGGCGGGCTTGATGGTCCGATCTGGGAGATGCGGGCGCAGACGACGCGACGCATCGCCCGCTCATCGGGCGAGCTTCGACAAATAGGAACGTTCTCGCGATCGCGCAAGCGCTGGCGTAGTGAACCACGGGCCTGGAAAGAAATGCTTGGTCGGTGGGGAACGTTTCCGCCTCCAATCCAGGCCACCGCGGCCATCGGCTATTCACCGGAAGTAGTTCAGGATGATGTGCAGATCGAATGGCGAGGCAGGCGTGCCGTCGAGACCGGCATCGATGACCCGTCGACAGGCCGCGACGGTCGGCTCGTCATCGAGATCGTTGGCGGCGTCGAGCACGAGCCAGGCTGCGTCCAGGGCTCTGTCGGGCTCAGCCTCGTCGACAATGGAGCGATCGCGGAGGACCGCGTCAGAGAAGATTGCTTTCATTTGCCGAAGTCGCCCCGTTTCTCAGATCGATAGTCTCGATGGCTGTAAAGCGCTGGCCGGTGGCGGATTGACATCGGTATCCGCCGGATGCCTGCGGGATTGATAGAATTCCAGGACGGTCCGCGATGTCTCGTTATTGAGGCGATCATAATCCTCCTTCAGGTCTCTCAGATCCTGCGCGGTGATGCGGTGGTCCTTGGCGCCAAGGAACAGCAGGGCCATGGTGGTTTCCCAGGAAAAATCCAGGGCTTTGGCCAGGATCAGCAGCATCTCCCTGTCTCTGTCGAACAACGCCCGCTCGATCACGTCGCCCGGCAATGCACACAACAAGGAAAGTCCGATGGTGACCTCGTCCAGCTTATGGGCCTGGGCGTAGCCGACGATGCTGTTCTGGTTCAAATTGCCCTGCTGATGCTGTTTCGTCACCACGCGCTTGGCGACAAAATAGGTTTTCGACGCAGGACCGAATCGCGACTGCAGCGCGCCCGCGACCTCGGTGACCGTCGACTGAACCTGATCCACGAGGTCGGGCCGCTCGCGTTCGAGCCGCCCTTTCACCTCCTCCGACGCCTTGGCGATCAACTGCTGGAAAATATGCCTGGGGATATCGCGACGCAGACCAAGCTGCTCGGCGAGAATGGCATCGCCTTCGGCCCGTTTGATCATGTGGAGAAAGCCGAAATCCGAGAAACGCGCGCCACCGTTGTTGGCGACCGAGTTCACCACGTCCCAGTTGCCGCGCGTCACCAGGACGTCCGTGACCCTCTCCTCGATGACCTTTCGCTCCGAGATCGCGAGCATATGCGGCTGACCTTTGCTGCTGGCATTGGCCACCAGGGCTTCGGTGTCGAGGCGCCCGGACTCCCGCAATACTGGACCGGCGACATCGATCGAATCATCGAACGCCAGTTTATGGATGATGTTGGCCGGGGCGTGCGCGATCCGCGCCAGCCGTCTTGCCAGCTGTGCCCGCGCCGCCACTTCGATCTCGTCGGCCAGCCGTCCGATCACTTCGCCAAAGGCAAAGATCTCGTCCTCGCTATAGCGGCCGGCGATCAGCAGGTCGGTGGTGTGCCACAGCGCCCGCATTCGGCTTTCCGGCGTCCCCCGCAACACCGCCTCGTCGAGCTCCCGGAGAAATGATTTCAACCCACCCATTTTTCAAATACCTTGAATTAGCACGCGCTGATCAACCTCAGCCTCGTCCATGGATACGCCGCACACGCGATTTTTCTGTAAAAGCGGCGGATCGATATTGCTGTTAAAATTCGCTAAAATGCCGATTAATTTTCACATGCGCTCCACGAAACTATCGACCACCTTTTTCTCGCCAGCCTTGTCGAACAGGATGGTGAGCTTGTTGCCGTCGATCTTCACCACTTGGCCGTAGCCGAATTTCTGGTGGAACACGCGGTCGTCGAGTGAAAATTCCGAGCTGGCGCCGGTGGATTTGGCGATCAACTCGCCTTCGATCGTGATCGGGCCGCCCTTGCCGCGGCGCTGGCCGCGCGCGCCTGAGAACGGCGACTGGCTCTCATTGAAACCGCCGCCGGCCTGTCCGCGCGAGCGCTGGGCTTGCGCGCGCTGCCAGCCCGGCGTGGTATAGCTGGAACCAAAGGATTCGACGTTATCGAAGCGCGACGGACCATAGCCGCCGCTGCCGCCCCAGCCCGAGCCGCCCTTGGACTCCGTGATTTCGACGTTGTGTGCCGGCAATTCGTCGAGAAAGCGCGAGGGGATGGTGGTCGACCAGGTGCCGTGGATCCGGCGGTTGGTGGCGAAATAAAGTTTGGCGCGGCGCCGCGCGCGGGTCAGCCCGACATGGGCGAGACGGCGCTCTTCTTCAAGCCCGGCGCGGCCCTGTTCGTCGAGGGTGCGCTGGCTCGGAAACAGGCCTTCTTCCCAGCCCGGCAGGATAACGTTGTCGAATTCCAGCCCTTTGGCCGAATGCAGCGTCATCAGCGACACCGCATCGTCATCGGCGCCGCCGTCGCGGTCCATCACCAGCGAGATATGTTCGAGGAAGCCTTGCAGGTTCTCGAATTCCTCCATCGAGCGCACCAGCTCCTTGAGGTTTTCCAGCCGGCCGGCGGCGTCGGCGGAGCGATCCTTCTGCCACATCTCGGTGTATCCGCTTTCGTCGAGCACGATCTCGGCGAGTTCGGTATGGGTGACCGCCTCGCGCTGCGCCCGCCAGCGGTCGAAACTGGCGATCAGGTCGCGCAAGGCGCCGCGTGCCTTCGGTTTCAATTCGTCGGTTTCGACCACGGCGCGGGCGGCTTCGAACAGCGGGATGCGTCGCTTGCGGCCATGGTCATGCAGCATCTGCACGGTGGCGTCGCCGAGCCCGCGCTTCGGCACATTGACGATGCGCTCGAAGGCGAGATCGTCGGCCGGCGAGTTGATGACGCGCAAGTAGGCCAGCGCGTCGCGGATTTCCGCGCGCTCGTAGAACCTGGGACCGCCGATCACCCGGTAGGGCAGGCCGAGGGTGACAAAGCGGTCCTCGAATTCGCGCATCTGGAACGAGGCCCGTACCAGGATCGCGATCTCGTTGAGCCGGTGGCCGGCACGCTGCAGATCTTCGATCTCCTCGCCGATGGCGCGGGCTTCCTCCTCGGAATCCCAGGAGCCGGTGACGGTGACTTTTTCGCCGTCGACGTCCTCGGTGCGCAGGGTCTTGCCGAGCCGGCTTTCGTTGTGGGCGATCAGATGCGAGGCGGCGGCGAGGATGTGGCCGGTGGAGCGGTAGTTGCGCTCCAGGCGGATCACCTTGGCGCCGGGAAAGTCGTGCTCGAAGCGCAGGATATTGTCGACCTCGGCGCCGCGCCAGCCATAGATCGACTGGTCGTCGTCGCCGACGCAGCAGATGTTCTTGGGCGGCGCGGCGGCCGCCGGTGTGGTCATCTCCCTCTCCCCGTTCTTTACGGGGAGAGGGTCGGGGCTGCCCGGCGAAGCACTGGCGAAGCCGGGTGAGGGGCTCTCTCGACTAGCTCGACTCGCGGAGAGTCCCCCTCACCCGATGCACTTCGTGCATCCGACCTCTCCCCGCAAGCGGGGAGAGGTGGAGGATGACGGCGCCTGCGCCAATAGCCGCAGCCACAGATATTGGGCGACGTTGGTGTCCTGATATTCGTCGACCAGGATGAACTTGAAGCGCTGCTGGTATTGCCGGAGTACGTCGGGATGTTCGCGGAACAGCCGGATGTTTTCCAGCAGCAGATCGCCGAAGTCGGCGGCGTTGAGGATCTTGAGCCGTTCCTGATAGGCCGCGTAGAGCTTGCCGCCGCGGCCGTTGCCGAACATGGCGGCCTCGCCTGGCGGCACCTGCGACGGGGTCAGGCCACGATTTTTCCAGCCGTCGATCAGGCCGGCCAGCATCCGCGCCGGCCAGCGCTTGTCGTCGATATTGTCGGCCTGCAACAGCTGCTTCAAGAGCCGGATCTGGTCGTCGACGTCGAGCACGGTGAAATTGGATTTCAACTGCACCAGTTCGGCATGGCTGCGCAAAATGCGTCCGCCGATCGAATGGAAGGTGCCGAGCCACGCCATGCCCTCGACGGCCTGGCCGAGCATATGGCCGAGCCGCAGCTTCATTTCGCGCGCCGCTTTGTTGGTGAAGGTCACCGAGAGGATCTCGCCGGGGCGCGCGCGGCCGAGGCTGAGAATATGAGCGATGCGGCAGGTCAGCACACGGGTTTTGCCGGTACCGGCCCCTGCCAGCACCAGCACCGGTCCGTCCAGTGTTTCCACCGCCGCGCGCTGCTCCGGATTGAGGCCGGCGAGATACGGCGGAACCGCTGACGCGCGAGCGCGGGCCGCAATGCCATCAGCCGTGGGCTGGTGGGCAGGAACGGCGTGGTGGGACAGCTTGCTTGGCTCGGTCATGCGAATCGTGTTCCGCCCACGATGGCACCGCGGGGCCGTGAAGGGGAGCCTTCATAGCAGGATTTCAAGGGCATATAGGACCTTGGCGACCCATTTGACAGGTTTTATCCCGCCCCGTCAGCTGCATGGTCGGGCGGCTTGGTTCCGCAAAAGACGAAATTTATTCCTCTGTCCGGCTCTCGGAACCAGCGGGAACATTCGTTCCCGAGGCCGATTAATCGAGGAGGCCAAGGCGCGATCAAGGTCGTGCCCGTCCGCCACACAACAGATAGAGAGAGGGCTGAACATGCTGAATTGGGTCATAACATTTCTTGTCATTGCGCTGGTCGCGGGCCTCCTGGGCTTCGGCGGCATCGCCGGAACTTCCATCGAAATCGCCAAGGTGATCTTCTTCATCGCCCTCGTGCTCTTTCTGGTCTCGGCCGTGGTCGGGTTGGCGCGCGGCCGCCGCATCTGAATGGCGCGGCTATTTCGAGGGCATCGCGACCTTGCGGCCGATGCCCTCGGGGCGCGGAACGGCGCCGTGGGCCTTGGCCACGGCCTCGATGCGGGCGCGAATATCCGGCGGAAAGGGCGCGGTCTTCCGCAGGGCCATGTCAATGTGGATGGTCATGTTTTCGGAAGTGGCGGACAGCCAGCCTTCGGTCGCGTGGCGCAATTCTTCAAAAGTATGCAACCGCTTGTCGTCAGCCGCCAATAGCAGGATCGATACCTGCACGGGATCGCCGAGGTGAATCTCACGCAAGTAGCGGACATGGCATTCAGCGGTGAAGGTCGAGCCCTGACGCTCCTTCATATAACCGGGGCCGATGCCGAGTTCGAGCCACAATTGGTCGATGGCGCGGTCGAACATCACGTTATAGTAGGCCATGTTGAGATGGCCGTTGTAGTCGATCCATTGCGGCTCGATGTGCATGACCGAGGATAGGAACGGCGTGGGCGGGCGAGGCGTGTCGCCGCTGTCGGTCGGCATTGTCATGGGCCAGCCCTGATTTCTTGGATCATGTTCTCTTGACCCCTATAATATCCTTTGCAAGGGTCGATCATAGACCGGGAGGACAGCCCTTGGGCATGACGATCGCCAATTCCTTGCCGCGGCCGGAGCCGCAGGCGCTCAAAGCGGCCGTCGAAGCGCTCGCCGCGCGGTTCGGCAACCGGCTGATCACCTCGCAGGCGGTGCGCGATCAGCACGCCCATACCACGACCTGGCTGGCGCCGCAGCCGCCCGACGCGGTGGTCATGGCGCAGGAAACGTCCGATATCCAGGATGTGGTGCGGATATGCGCCAGACACGGCGTTCCCGTGATCGCCTTCGGCACCGGCACCTCGCTGGAAGGGCAGGTCAATGCGCCCGCGGGCGGCATTTGTGTCGACCTGCGCGACATGAACCGGGTGCTCGAAGTTCATGCCGAGGATCTGGATTGCGTGATCGAGCCTGGCCTCACCCGCAAGGCGCTGAACGAGCATCTGCGCGACCAGGGCGTGTTCTTCCCGATCGACCCCGGGGCCGACGCCTCGCTCGGCGGCATGGCCTCGACGCGGGCCTCCGGCACCAATGCGGTGCGCTACGGCACCATGCGCGACAACGTGCTGGCGCTCAAGGTCGTGCGCGGCGACGGCGAAATCATCACGACCGGCACGCGGGCGAAAAAATCCTCCGCGGGTTACGACCTCACGCATCTTTTTGTCGGCGCCGAAGGGACGCTCGGCATCATCTGCGAGCTCACGATCAAGCTGCGCGGCATTCCCGAGACCATCGCGGCGGCGGCGTGCTCGTTTGAAAGCGTGCGCGGCGCCTGTCAGGCGACGATCCTGGCGATCCAGACCGGCATCCCCGTCGCGCGTATCGAACTGCTCAATGCCGAGCAAGTGCGGGCCTGCAATTCCTATTCGAAACTGTCGTTGCCGGAAACGCCGCTGCTGCTGCTCGAGTTTCACGGCAGCGACCACGAGGTCGCCGAGCAATCCAGGAATTTCAGCGAGATCGCCTTGGAATGCGGCGGCGGCGATTTCACCTGGACTACCAGGCCGGAGGATCGCAGCAGGCTTTGGCAGGCGCGCCACGATGCTTATTGGGCGGTAAAAGCCCTGCGGCCCGGCGCCGGCGTGGTGGCGACCGACGTCTGCGTGCCGATTTCCCGGCTGGCCGATTGCGTCACCGAAACCGAAGCCGATCTGCAGCGGCTCAACTTGCAGTCGCCGATCGTCGGCCATGTCGGTGACGGCAATTTCCACTGCTCGCTGTTGTGCGACGTCGACGATCCCGACGAGATGGCGCGCGGCGAGGATTTCATGCACCGGCTGGTGCAACGCGCGCAGGCGATGGGCGGGACCTGCACCGGGGAGCACGGCATCGGGCAGGGCAAGCAGAAATATCTCGAAGCCGAACTCGGCCCCGAGGCTCTCGACGCCATGCGTGCGGTGAAACGGGCGCTCGATCCAAAGAATATTTTCAATCCGGGAAAGATCGTGCCGGCGGGCTAAACCATCCTCGCGCTGCAGCTCTGCCGCAAAAAAGAAGAGGGGGCGGCCGCCGCGGATTGCGCCCTCTATCATCGGCCCCCGATCCAAGAGCGCCGATTCACTTTTCAAACAGCCATGAGCGTTATGTCGGTTTTCGTCATGGCTGGCCATGACGAAATCCAGTCGCACGTAAACGCCCCGCGGCGCGATGCGCCCGGGCTTTTGCTGAACGTCTCGCCCTCGAGATAAAGAGGGCGCGGGGAATGCCGCGATGCCCAGAGGCACCCGCGGCTCGTGTGCAAAGAAAGCGGCCGTACGCACACGAGGTAGTGCGAGGCACCGGATCATCCGGCATTCCCCACGCAATGGTTTTACGGTTTATCAACGTGCTCTCCTCGGCGAGATAAGCTCTATTGCCACCGTCGCCTTCGGATTAACGGTTGGTTCAGCCCGGTTGAGCCGAACGCAACCTCCAAAGACTTGACACCAGCCTTGGGTGCCAGGACCACACGCCTTCCCCGTACGCTTCAGCGCCGTCGTCTAGCCTGCGAGGTATTCGCTCACGAAGATCAATCCGCCCTGCGAACCGTCGCCTGCCTGACGCTGCCGCGTCCACCGCATCTCATCCCGCGTTTCCTGACGATCGCGATACGCCCCTCTTAGTGGGACGAGACAAAACACCGATAGACCGCTTCGAACAAAAAGGAAACAGAAATATTTTTTATTATAGTCATTGACAGCCCCGAAATATCTGATCTAGGAGGGCGCGAGTTTCGTCGACGCGGGCGTCATTGAATGACCCGAAGAGGAAGTACCGCCTCTGGATTACGGTCCGGCTTTTAGCGCCCCTTCGCGCGGTCATTGCGGCGTTTCGCTTGGCGCCTCCGGGACACCTCCGGCGTCTGTCATGCCAGGCGGCAACCCGATCGCGCGGCCGATCGCCTCGTTGAGGCCGGGATTTTTGCCGAACTTCTCGCAGGCCTTATGCGTGGCGCGTTTTCCGAGGAACTCGTTGAAGGTTCGCATGGTCGGCAGCGCCGGCAGCGGATTCTTCATGGGATCTTCGCCCTTGACGAGAAGCTTGGTGAAGTCGGCGGCAAATTCCTTGCCGAGCAGGTAAGCATCGGCGTCTGCCGAGACGCGAGGCCGCGCGGTGATGACGTCCGCGCCGCGCGACCAGGTGATGGCTGCGAGCTGTTCCGAATTCGATGTCTTGGCTTCCGCTTCGACCGAGAGCGCGCCGAGACCAATCGGTAAACGCACCGTCGGAATGCTTAACCCTGTGATCGCGCCGGCGACGGTAGCGCCAGCGCCGATGGCAAGCGATGCCGAGGAGGCGGCGACGGAGGTTTCGCCGACATAGGTGATGGTCATTCGCACCGAAATATCGGCCGGATCGCTCGCTTCGACCACGGTGAAGCGATCGCTCAAACCGGAGCAGAGCGCGCGGTCGACGGCATTGGCGACCAGCTGCAATTGCGGCTCGGACAGGCCGGAAGCGCGCGCCTCAGGGCTGATGTCAGCCGGTGCCATCTTGACCGATCGTGCCGCGGCCAGCCTTTCGCGATCGATGCGAAGCTTGGCATGGGTCAATAACCCGTCACTGCGCACGAGCTCGGCGTAGGAAGATAGCGCACCGCTCTGTGTCAGGGGGGCCGAGGCGCAGCCGGTCAGCACCAGTATGGCGAAGAATCCGAATCCAGGGCCGACCAGATGGTACCGATATCTCCTCACGCGCATCCCCCGGGATTGATGGACTCTGTCCGATCAGGGATTGTCGGCGCTCGCGGTGTTGGAACTGTGCCCGACATTCATGATGCGGTCGCAGCCGCGGCAGAGACGTGATGTGACCGCGGCCACTTTCAGTCTGGTGCAATGGGGCTGCCGAGCAGCTGATGGATGCCGCGATCCCAGGGCGGTTCCGGCGCAAAGCGGCTCGCGATGAAGTCGATGAAGGCGCGCACCTTCGCCGGCGGATTGCGGTCGGGCAGGAATACCGCATAGATGCCGCCCAATCCCACGGTCGGCTGATCCAGGCTGAGCGCCACCAGCGTGCCGGCGCGCAGATCGTCGGCGACGATGAATGTCGGCTGATAGATCAGACCTTGTCCCGCGATCGCAGCGGCCCGCAGCGCATCGCCATTATTGGCGTGCAGATTGCCCGAAACCCGAACGCCGACTTCCGCGCGCGGACCAAACACCCAGCGATCGGCGCCCTGTTGCGACAGCGTGTAGCCCAGACAATTGTGATCTGTCAGGCTCGACACCGTGCGAGGGCGCCCTCGCGCTTTCAGATAAGAGGGCGACGCGCATACGACGAGGCGGCAAGGCGCAATTCGTCGCGCGATCAGGCTTGAACTTTCGAGGTTGCCGATGCGAATGGCGAGTTCCCAGCCCTCTTCGGCAAGATCAATGAGACGGTCATTGAGGCCGAGCTCGACCGTGATCAGCGGATGGCGCCTGCCAAACTCCGCGAGCAAAGGTGCGATCTGCCGGGTGCCGAATGCCACCGGTGCGTTGATCCGAAGCAGGCCGCGCGGCTCGACCCGGTCCGCCGCGACCGCGGCATCGGCGGCTTCCATGTCCGCCAGAATACGCTCGGAGGCTTCGAGATAGTTGCGCCCGGACTCGGTGATGGAAAGCCGCCGCGTGGTCCGGTGGAAGAGCTTGACGCCGAGCCGCGCCTCCAGCGCGGCGATGTGTTTTGTCACCATGGTCTGCGACAGGCCCATGGCCCGCGCGGCCGACGACAGGCTGCCGGCAGCGGCGACTTTCGCAAATACTTCCAGGCTCGTCAGTCGATCCAGCACGCCATCTCACTCTTTTAGTGTGAGCTGTATTTCAATATTACCATATTTTAACTCTACTGAGAATAGATCAGGTTGATCTCAACCCCAATGTAGGAGATCACCATGGTCGATAACCGAACCGCGCCCTATGCGGCGCTTTTGCTCCGCGTCAGCCTCGGCATTCTCTTTCTGGCCCATGCGGGCCTCAAATTCTTCGTCTTTACTCCGGCAGGAACGGCGAAGTTCTTCGGCAGCGTCGGGCTGCCGCCTGCGCTCGCCTACCTGATCATCACGGCCGAAGTGATCGGCGGGGTCGCGCTCATCCTGGGTCTGTGGACCCGCATTGCTGCCGTGGCGCTGGTGCCGATCCTCTTGGGCGCGATCTTCACGGTGCATGGCGCGGCCGGGTTCTTCTTCAACAACCCCAATGGAGGCTGGGAATACCCGGCTTTCTGGGCGGTCGCATTGATCGTTCAGGCTCTGCTCGGCGACGGCGCCTACGCGCTGCGGCTGTCGCGCAGCCCGAACCTTGCCGGCGGACTTGCCAGCGCGCATTCTCGTTGAACGAACTCATTGAACGAGAGGGCGGGGTCGCGACGCGGCTCCGCCGGAGCAATTGATATGAAACAGCCAAGCCTTTTCCTGTCGCACGGGGCCCCGACCTTGCCGCTCACCGACACGCCGGCCCGCGCCTTCCTGAGTGGGCTCGGTGGCCAACTCGCCCGGCCCAAGGCCATCCTGGTGATTTCGGCGCATTGGGAGACATCGCTGCCCACGATCAGCGCGGTGGATCGCAACGAGACCATCCACGACTTCTTCGGATTTCCGCGCGCGCTGTATGAGCTGCGCTATCCCGCGCCGGGTTCGCCGTCGGTCGCCGCTGATGTCGCCGAGCTGTTGCGCGAGTCCGGCATCGAGAGCAGGATTGATCGCGCCCGTGGCCTGGACCACGGGGCCTGGGTGCCCTTGCTGCTGATGTATCCGCAGGCCGACATTCCCGTCCTGCAACTGTCACTGCAACCTCATCTTGGACCGCAGCACCATCTGGCGATCGGGCGTGCCTTGGCGCCGCTGCGCCAGCAGGGTGTGCTGATCATCGGCAGCGGCAGCCTGACGCATGATCTGTCGGAGTTTCGTGGCCATGGTCCCGATGACCCGGCCCCGGAATGGGTCAACCATTTTGCCGACTGGTTCCAGGGCGCGCTGACGGCGGGACGAACCCATGAGCTATTGGACTATCGCCGGCGGGCACCGTTCGCGGCCAAGAATCATCCCAGCGAAGAACACCTGCTGCCGCTCTATGTGGCCTTGGGCGCCGCCGGAGAGAACGCGCTCGCCGAAAGGCTGCATGCCAGCTCCACTTACAGCGTGCTGCGGATGGACGTCTATGCCTTCGGCGAAGGCGGTGGGCACCGTTCGCAATGAAGGGGTTTGTTCTCGGGACAGCATCCCTCAAGCTTACTGACGCCAGTTCGGCCGCTATCAACCACATCTAGCCGCGCGTTCGGTGCCACCTCGCCCCGCTTGCGGACCGCTTGCGAGGAGAGGTCGGCGCGTAGCGCCGAATGAGGGGCAGTTTCCGTGAGTCGAACTCGCGGATGCAGTCCCTCGCCCCGAGCCTCTCCCCGCGAAGAGCGGGGCGAGGGGGCGCACCGCGGCCGCTTCCGCGAGATCGTCATCGGGTTGCGTTCTCATCTCCGAAAGCCGCTGCCGCCCCGTCCACCGAAGCCGCCGCCTCCGAAACCGCCGATACCGATGCCGCCACCTTCCACCACGACGCCTGGCGGAATGTATCCGGGCGGAGGTCCGGGCGGACCGCGTTCGACCACCACTTGCTCGTCCGGCGGCGGCCTTCGCCTGGGCGGGTGTTTATCGGCCCGCGTGGTCGGCACCGGTGTGGCATCCACCTTTTTAAGGAGTGGTGGGGTCGGTGGCGCGCTGCAGGGGCAGGTCGGCGCCAGCGCGACGTTGACCGGCGCGGCGACCGCGGCAACCGGCCCGAACGAACGGTTTCTGACCCGCTCCCGCATCCGGCGCGCGGTGGCTGCCAGATCGCTGTCGGCATAATTGGCCAGGAACGCATCGAACGAAGCCGCGGTGTTGATCGCCACCGCCGTATTCCATGAAAGCATCAGGCGCCGGCGCTCCAAGAGCAGGCGGACGCGCGGGCCGAGGGGCGTCTGGGCAAAAAGATCGACAAAGGCCTGGTAGGCCTCGACCGTGTCGTCGGCGATCACGAGTTCGTAGGCGGCTTGCGGCGCCTTGTCCTTGAGATCCGCCCGCCAGTCATCCGCGCTTCGCGGCGTCGACGCCGGCGGCCTTGGCGCCATCGCGGCCTGAGCGGTGGCATCGGAGAAGAACCTGAAGTCGGTGGTCAGGGATGAGCTGTCCCAGGGAATTTGCCGTCCATCGGTCGCCTGGTTGACCGCGACGCGGACGCGCTTGAAGGCGTCCTCGATCGTCAGGCCAGGCTCCTTTGCGATTCTAAGCACCGCCGTGGTGTAGGGGCTGTCGGACCCTGAGCCGTCCTCGGCCTCGGCGCCCGGCGAGGTTGAAAAGGAGATGAACGAGCCGGAGGCGCCGGCCTTGGTGTCCACCATGGCCAGGCCATGACCGGACTGGTTCAGCGCCGGAAAGGGATTATTGCGGCAGGCATCGAGCATGAAGATGCGCATCCTGGTCGGCAACGCCCCGAGCGTGTTCATGAGATCGTTGAGCCGAACCGCCTGCAGCGGAATATCGGCTTCACGCTTCGGATCGACGTCGACCGGGACCAGATAATTCTCGCCGTCAATCTGCAATCCGTGGCCGGCGTAAAATACCAGCGCGACCGTGTCGGGTCCGCTCGCGGCCACTTTGGCGGCGAAATTGCTGATGGTCTGGCGCATGTCAAGCTGCGACAGATCGGGCGCCGCGGTGACCTCGAAGCCCGCATGGCGAAGCAGCTCGGCCATTCCCCTGGCGTCGTTGGCAGCATTGGGCAGCGCGGGCACCGCGCGGTAGCCGGACTGCCCCATGACAAGCGCCACGCGGGGTTCCGCCGCCTCAGAGGTTGAAATCCTAACCAGCAGAAGCCCGAGGACAATGAAAAGGCAACGAAGATCAGGACGGCGCATGAGAGTCCCTCCGCGGCGGTCGGTTGCAACGAAAGACGCCAGCTTTCGAGGGCCGGAGTCCGATGCCACGTTGGTCGCTTGATATTCGTGTCCGGTTCAGGCGGACCGGGCGAATCTGCACCGGAGGGAGCTGCGGCACGCCGCCGCAAGGTGCGTGGTCGAAGGCTCGGACGACCCGCGGCGAAGGCGTCGCGGCATCGCCAGCCGGAGCGGAAGCGCACCACCTCGGCCCGCGCGTGCCGGGCGAGCGGGCTCACTCGCCGTTGTCGCGAGATCGAGATCGCGGCTAAGTTGTCAAGCCGCGCTTTGTTCGCGCTTGACCCATTCGCCAGGCTGTCCCCCGCCCAACAGCAGAGTTGCCAGTAGATTCTGCATCTCGATACGGGCAGTGACATGCGACAGGGACGGGCGGGTGCCGAGCGCGATGTCGTCGATGTCGTCGACAGCCGTCAATCCGCGCGGAAACAGTTCACGGAAGATCGTCCGCTCGGCCAATCCCTCCGTGCAGCGGAAGGCGAGCTTTCGCGACAGCTCGTCCAGCGCCTCGCCCACCAGACGCTGGTTGCGTGAAGCGAGCATGGAGAGCCGATTTCGCAACACGATCCAGTCAATGGATGCCTGATCGAGTTTGCGTTGACGACGGGCTTCGAGCACCATTTCGGAATAATGGCTGAGGCCGGTGATGCCGAAAGTCTCGGGATCGACGGTCCCAAGTACATCGATGTCGAGAAAGCTGTCATTGAGCGGTGTCACCAGGGTGTCGGCCAGCGCGTGGGCGAGGCGCATCAAATAGCTGTCATGGCCAGGGGTATCGATGACGACCACGCCGTGGCTGCGCGAGAGCGCGTCGACGGCTTCGCTGAGCGCCCGGCTTCCCGCCGCCGCGTCTTCCGCCGTCGGAAAATCGACCGATCTGAAGCAGAAGTGATCCGGCACCTCGAGATCGCGGGCCATACGCTTGGCAAAGGCGCGCCTGCTCTCGATATAATGCGTCAAGGTCTGTTGCCTGGTATCGAGATCGATGGTGGCGACGCGCTGACCTGCCTTCAGCAGAGCAATCGCAATGTGCATGGCGACCGTCGATTTACCCGAACCGCCTTTTTCATTGGCGACAACAATGACGCGAGCCGCAAACATGGTTATGCCTCGATAAAATTGATGATTTATGGGGATGATGGTTTGGAGAGGAGCATGAGGGCCGAATGGTTAATATTCGGCAAGTTTTGCGATCGATCCTTGCGTAATACTACCTAGGTCATACCAGCAAGGACTGTATCCCGCTTTCACCCGCCAAGTCTCACATCTTGTGAATAGTCCTCAATCGGAGAATCCTTGCTCCGTTCCACAAACTTGAAACCGGAGGGGGCGATGCATGCGGTTTCGTTCCTTGATCGATCGGCCACCCCAGACTTCGAGGAAAAGGCGAGATGAACGCCCTCAGTCCGCATATCCTGAAACTGACGGTCGACAGCGCGACCACGGTGTCCGCACTCCTGCTCCAGCCATCGGCGGCTCGGGCGTGCTTTGTCTTTGCCCATGGCGCCGGCGCTGGGATGAACCACGCGTTCATGGCGAGGGTAGCGGCCGAGCTTTGCGACCACGATATCGCGACCTTGCGCTATCAGTTTCCCTACATGGAAAAAGGCGGCAAGCGACCGGACGCCCCGGTGCTTGCTCATGCCACGGTGCGCGCCGCCGTGGCGGAGGCCGCGCGATGCTGCCCGGGATGCGTGCTGATCGCCGGCGGCAAATCCTTCGGCGGCCGCATGACTTCGCAGGCGCAAGCCATGATGCCGCTGGCCGGCGTCCGCGGATTGGCCTTTCTCGGCTTCCCGCTGCATCCGGCGGGCAAGCCGTCCGACGTGCGCGCCAGGCATCTGTCCGACGTCAATATACCCATGCTCTTCATTCAGGGTAGCCGCGACAAGCTCGCGGAGTTGCCGCTGCTCGAAGCCATGGTAGAGCGCCTCGGAGCCTCGGCATCGCTGCATATCGTGCGAGAGGCCGATCACTCCTTTCACGTCCCGGCGCGCTCGGGGCGGAACGACCGCGACGCGATGAACGAAGTGGTGAGTGCGCTATCGAGCTGGATCATCGCCGCCGCAAGGTGAAGACGTTGTCAATTTGCTTTCATATTGTGGGGTGAATCATGATCAATGCCGATGCAATTGTCAGCAGCCAGCAAATCCAACTGCGGCAGCTCGGCGGATTCTGGCGCGAGGCGCTGCAGCAGCTGCAGCCCTTGGGTGAGTTGAGCCAGCGTCGCGGCAGCGCGATCATGCGCGGCCAGGCGAAAACCAAGGTCACAGAGGCCGCTGAGTGATGCAACAGATACTGACCCTCAATGCCGGCTCATCCTCGATCAAGTTCGCCTTGTTCGAAAACGGATCCGGTCTCAACGAATGCCTGCGCGGGCAGGTCGAGGGCCTCGGCACGAGACCGCGGCTGCAAGCCGAGACGGCCGGCAAACGGATAGTCGACCAGCCGCTCGACGTCGCCGAGGCGGACGACCACGCTGCCGCGCTCGCCGTCGTGCTGAGATTTCTCGAACGGCAATTCGAAAGCGTATCGATTGCGGCGGTCGGACATCGGGTCGTGCACGGTGGCATCGATTTCAGTGAATCGGTCGTGCTCGACGAAGCAAAGCTCGCGATGCTGGCGCGGCTCAATCCGCTGGCGCCGCTGCACCAGCCGCACAATCTCTCCGGCGTCCGCGCCGCTCACCTTGCTTTTCCGGACGCGCTTCAGGTGGCCTGTTTCGACACTGCCTTCCATCGAGCTCATCCCTTCGTCAACGATACCTATGCCTTGCCGCGTGAGCTCTATGACCAGGGCATCCGGCGCTATGGCTTTCACGGCCTGTCCTATGAGTATGTGACGGCGCGGCTCGGCGAGGTCGCGCCGATGCATGCGGCGGGACGGGTTGTGGTTACGCACCTGGGTAACGGCGCCTCGATGTGCGCGATTCTTGGCGGCCAGAGCGTTGGCTCCAGCATGGGGTTTACCGCGCTCGACGGGCTGCCGATGGGCACGCGCTGCGGTCAGCTCGACCCCGGCGTCGTACTCTATCTCTTGGAAGAAAAAGGCATGACGGCCCCGGAGGTCGAGGATCTGCTCTATCGTCGCTCGGGGCTCAAGGGTCTCTCCGGGCTGTCGCAGGACATGCGCGAACTCGAGGCCGCGGGAACTCCACAGGCGTTGCAGGCGATTGAATATTTTGTAGTCCGCACCCGCCGCGAGCTGGGCTCGATGGCCGCGATCCTGTCGGGCTTGGATGCCCTGGTGTTCTGCGGCGGAATTGGCGAAAACGCATGGCGGATCCGGGAACGGATCTGTCAGGGCTTTGAATGGCTCGGCATCGAGCTGGACGAAGCGCGCAACCAGGCCGGCGGGACCATCGTCTCCTCGGAGCGTTCGCGGGTCCGCGTCCTCGTCATCCCGACCAACGAGGAAATGATGATTGCGCGTCATACGGCGCGGCTGCTTGCAGGCTCGCCTCGGGTTTGAGCTTCGTGCGGGGTGAGACACGGGGGAGGGCCGCGGCTCGATCGGTGATCCCGTCGGCGACGATCGGCAATCCGAAATACTCTGCATTGGCTTAAGGTGTGGATAAGACGACCGGCTGGAGAGGCCGAGCTTGCAGCCTCGGCGCCGGCGGATAGTACTCGACGCGTTAACTGACCGGTCGCGGGGTTGAGGGCCGGGAGATCTGCTGTTTGTTGGGTCGCATGAGGGTAGCTGCCCGATATTTTTCTACGGTACTCGCGCACCGCAAATTGGGGCTATTCAATCCTCTCATGTTTTGGGTGTGGATCAGAACGTGTGTCGTCCGAAAGCGCCACTTGATCCCAGGGATGTTTCTTGCTGAGATGCAAGCAGGGGATGAGGTGAGCTATGAATTGGGCAAGGGAGCGCGATCTTCTGATTTCGCAAACCATGGCGTTTGTGCAGTCCATCGGGGCGCCGAAACCGGAGGCTGATGTTCGGTCGTCGAGGCCGCAGGCGCCTCTGATTGCCAAGACCAATCCGATAAGCAATATCGATTCGAAAAATCGTGAAACCGAACCAGCCGAACGTCCGGCCGCGGTTGCGCCGATGACGCGGCTGTCATTGATGCCTCCCGGTGCCTTGCGTGAGGAAGTCCAGGGCAGGGTGGCCGCATTCCGCGCCCACCAGCAACAATTTCTCCGCGAGCGCGATGCCTATTTTCATGCGGTGCTCGACAAAGCCCGTGCTTCTACTGGCATTTCGCGCAAACCGTCAGGCAATTGAGCGGCTGCGCCTCGGGTTTGTGCGGTCCGTCGATCACATCTGCGCGACGAAGGCGCCGCAATTGGCCGCTGCTCAACAAACATTAATAAATTTGTCCCGATAATCGCCTTGATAATTCCCAAAGGAGTTCTCGATGGCGAAGTTTGCGATTGGCGAAATGGTCGATAACGCAGCCGACCACCACGATGCCGGGACCGTGATTGCCGTGTTCCCGACGGTTGAAGGCAACTTCAGGTACGCCGTTGACATGGAAGGCTACGGCGCACTGCAGTTTTTTGCCGAGGACAGGCTGGTCGTTCACGCCAGCTGATCGGCCAACATAGCGACCGCGCCGATGGTGGCGCGGCAGGACTTCGACGCCTCGCAATCAAGGTGCCGCGCCGACGTCTGCGGATCTCCTGATCTCAGGATTTTATCTCGTTTGCCGCCTCCGCCGCGACACACGCTCCGCGATCAGCGCCACCAGCTCGATCCCGGCTTCAAGACATACCTTAAAATAGTCCATCCTTCAGAGAACAATTTTAAATAGGATACGGTCACGCTCTTGCACGCGGACATTTTATCGCGAGCTTCAAGAACAGTGATCGACGGGGCTTGCCGCCATTGCTGGCTTGTGGGCGTATTCGTTACCAACGACTTCGCCTGCCTTTGAGGATGCCATGAACGAACACGTTCAGACCGCGACGACCGAGCCGCTGTTCGATCCCTTGTCGCCGCGATTCATTCGCGATCCCTATCCGCATTACCAGCGTCTGCGCAGTACCGATCCGATGCATCTCACGCCGCTTGGCATGTTCGTCGCGAGCCGGCATGCGGAAGTGAGCGTGGTTCTGCGCGACAAGCGCTTCGGCAAGGATTTCGTCGAACGCAACAAGCGGCGCTATCGGCCGGATATCCTGGAGGAGCCGGTGTTCCGCACCATGCGCCACTGGATGCTGAACGCGGACCCGCCCGACCACACGCGGCTGCGCGGGCTGGTGGTAAAGGCATTCACCGCGCGCCGCGTCGAGGACATGCGGCCGCGAATCCAGGAGATCGTCGATCAGACGCTCGATCGTATTGCCGGGCAGGGACAGATGGACCTGATCGAGGATTTCGCGTTCCGGCTGCCGGTCACTATCATTTGCGACATGCTCGGCATCCCCGCGGAACACCGCGAGGTGTTTTACGCCAGTTCGCGCGACGGCGGACGCCTGCTCGATCCGGTGCCGATGTCGGCCGACGAAATTACGCGGAGCAGTGCCAGCCTGACCATGGCCCAGATGTATTTCCAGCAGCTGTTCGAACTGCGACGCAAGAACCCCGGCGACGACCTCACCACGCAGCTGGTGCAGGCCGAAGAGGACGGCAGCAAGCTCTCCAACGAGGAACTGACCGCCAATATCATTCTCTTGTTTGGCGCCGGCCACGAGACGACAGTCAATCTGATCGGCAACGGACTATTGGCGCTGCATCGCAATCCCGATCAGCTCGCGCTGCTCAAGGCCAGTCCGGCGCTCATCGGCAATGCCGTCGAGGAATTTCTGCGCTATGACTCCTCGGTACAGATGACCGGCCGGGTGGCGCTGGAAAACATCGATGATCTCGGCGGCACGAAAATCCCGAAAGGCGAGACCGTGCTCTGCCTGCTGGGCTCGGCCAACCGCGATCCGGCGGTTTATCCCGACCGGCCGGATTGTCTCGATATCACCAGGCCAAATGTGCGACCGCTGTCCTTTGGCGGAGGCATCCACCATTGCCTGGGCGCCCAGCTGGCACGCATCGAGGCCGAGGTGGCGATTTCGACCCTGCTGCGGCGTCTGCCGGAACTGCGGCTTGACGAGCCCGATGATCCGGAATGGCGCCCCACCTTCGTGTTGCGGGGCCTCAAAAGGCTGCCGGCGAGCTGGTAAGGGGATTCCCTCATCTCGCCACTTAACTGTGACTTCGCCACACTTACCTCTATATAGTGGTGCGGGCTTTTCCGGCGTTGCCCTTTCCTAGAGTGGCGGCGGATGGGTGGCCGCGGGTCACCGTCGCTCAAACATCGGCTTGGGCGCATCGCCGGCGTATCGACGCGCGGTGGCCGCCAAGGCCCAGCACGCCGGACACGTTCAGAGGGAGATGCCGTGCAGACCACGCTGCTCGGATTGGCGATCGCCTTTATCATCGCGCTGATGGCCGCGCTGATCGGGCCGTACTTCATCGACTGGAATCAGTTCCGGCCGCAATTCGAGGCCGAGGCCACGCGGGTGCTCGGCGCGCCGGTGCGCATCGGCGGACAGCTCGATGCCCGTCTGCTGCCGGAACCGTCGCTGCGGCTACGTTCGGCAGTGGTCGGCGGCCCCAACGACCTTGGCAAGGTCCGCGCCGACAAGCTCGATGTCGAGTTCAGCCTGGGCTCGCTGATGCGCGGCGAATGGCGCGCCACCGAACTGACGATCGACGGCCTGGCGCTCGATCTTGGCCTCGATGCGCAGGGCAGGATCGATTGGCCGGCATCGAACGGAAAGTTCAGCCTCGGAACCCTGGCGATCGACCGGCTGAACTTGACCGGACGCGTCGCGCTGCATGACGCCGCCACCCGCAGCACGCTCGAACTCAGCGATATTGCCTTCAGCGGCGATGTACGTGCACTGGCCGGATCAATCCGTGGCGACGGCCATTTCAAGCTCTCTGACATGACCTACCCGTTTCGGGTGACCACCGGCCAGAGCGTGGATGGCCGCGGCACGCGCATTCATTTCAACATCGATCCCGGCGTCCGAGCCCTTTCCGCCGATCTCGACGGCGTGCTGAGCTTCGAGGCGCGGGCGCCGCGCTTCGAAGGCGCGATGCTGCTGGCTGCGAATGCGCAGCCGAAGACCGCCGGAAAAGACGACGGGGCGCCGCCGCCGTGGCGGATCGCGGCCAGTGTCAAGGCCGATCCGGCTGCCGCCAAATTCGATCAGCTCGAGGCGAGCTACGGCGCCGAAGAGAGCGCCCTGAAATTCTCCGGCATGGCCGACGTCCGCTTTGGCGTCGCGCCGGAGCTTCACGCCGTGATTTCGGCGCGGCAGCTCGACGCCGACAGGTTCGTGACCCGGGACGACAGCGCCGCGGAGCCGATCCGCTTGCTGCCGGGATTGCGCGCCATGATCGCCAGGATTCCGCAGCCTCCCATTCCCTCGCAGATCGAGTTCAACTCCGAGCAGATCATGCTGGGAGGGCGCCCGGTGCAGGATATCGCCGCCGATCTGCATTCCGACACCAGATCCTGGACCATCGACCTGTTGGACTTTCGCGCGCCCGGCGCCACCCATGTAGACTTGAACGGCAGCCATGCGCCGGCGGGTTCGCCCAGTGGCTTCAGGGGTGTGCTCGACGTCGAATCGACAGACCCGGATGTGCTGACCGCCTGGCTGCAGGGCCGCGCGGAAATCACCTATCACAGCCGGAAGCCGCTGCACCTGCGCGGCGCGCTCAGCGTGACCACGAACCGCCTTGCCATCGATGGCCTGCGTGCCGAGATCGATGGCGGCGCCATCGAAGGACGGGTTGCGCTTCAGGATCAGCCGGCCGGCGGTGGGTCCCGGCTCGATGCCGAGCTCAAGGCCGAACATCTCGATCTCGATGCCGCGACGTCATTCGCGCGTGCGCTGGCGGGCCCGCAATCGGAATGGCCCGACGAGGCGCAGTTGTCGCTGGATATTGGCCGCGCCACTTCCGCGGGCCAGGATCTGCATCCCTTCATGGCGAAGCTGGGCTACGGTCCGAAGTCGATCTCGCTCGATCAGCTCAGGGTTGGCGAGGCCGGCGGGGTGATGCTGGCCGGCGCGGGTCAGTTCGATCGCGTCGATGCGACCGGAAAACTGGCGCTCAATGCAAGCGCGGCGTCCTTCAGTCAAATCACTGCCATGATCGCGCCGCTCGCCCCGGCGCTGGCGTCACGGCTCACTGCCATGGAGATAGGTCAGGGCGCTGCCGGGTGGAAGCTGTCGCTCGACATCGGCAAGAATGCCGAGCACGCCGATCTGTCCAATGTGCACGCCGTGCTCGATCTTGATGCGCCCCAGCTCAAGGGCATGGTCGCCTTCACGGCGAAAGCTGACGCGGCGGCGTTGCGCGGGATCGATCTTGAGAAGCTTCGTCGCAGCAACATCGGCATCGAAACCAGGGCGACTTCGGAACGCGGCCATGGGTTGCTGGTTTTGCTGGGGCTGGATCGGGCGTTCGCGGTGGGCGAGGGCCGAGCGCAGTTCGAAGGCTCGGTTACGGGCGCGTGGCAGGCGCCCTTGCAGCTGCAAGCCAGGATATCGGGAATTGGCCTCGATGCCGACGCGCAGGGCACCGCCGAGCCCTTCGCGAGCGAGCCCAAAGCCAGCGTCGATCTAAGGGTTCGCCATGCCAGTCTCGCGCCGCTATTTGATCTCAAGCCTTCCGATGCGGTGGCGCGCGATATCAGCCTGTCGTCGCGGCTCTCGCTGGCAGGCAACCGACTGAGCTTCGATGACCTGGACAGCACGATATCAGGGTCGCGGCTGCGCGGGCATATCGCGTTGAGCCTCGGCCAGGAAAAGAACATCGAGGGCGAAGTCGGCATGGACGTGCTCGACCTCGCGCCGGCATTTTCGATCGCGGTCGGATCCGCCGGCCGCGAGACGGCTGACCCGCTGGGGGCGGGATGGCTCAATGGATGGCGCGGCCACATCGCATTCCAGGCGCTGCGCGGCTTGCTTCCGGGCGGCGTCGAATTGCGCCCGGTCAGCGGGGCCGTCGATGGCGATGGTCAATCGCTGAGGTTCCATGCCGTCAAGGGAGCGGTCGGCGGTGGCGAAGCGACCGCCGATATCGATGCCAGGCAGGGCGCCGATGGAACGACGTTCAATGCGAGCGTCCAGCTCAGAAATGTCGACGGCGCAGCGCTGCGCTATCGCGCGCTGTCGATGCCCGGTGGTCGCGTATCGATGCAGATGACGCTTTCGAGCCAGGGGCGAAGCGCACAGGCGTTGACAGGGGCGTTATCCGGCAACGGGACCGTGACACTGGAATCCGCGCGCCTCGCCGGCCTTAATCCCAGGGCCTTCGACGTGGCGATCCGTGCCAGCGACAACGGGCAGGCAACGGACGACGCGAGGTTGCGGCAGATCGTCGGACCGGTACTGTCATCCGGCGTCCTGACGGTCAAGTCGGCGCAGATTCCATTCATTATCAGGGATGGCCGGCTGCGCGTCAGTGCGACGACGCTCGATGCCGACGGGGCCCGCGCGCTGGTGTCCGGCGGGTTTGATATTCCGGCCGATCAGGCGGATATCCGCGCCGTCCTGACACCGACCACCGTGGGAACCGAGACCAGCCGTCCGGAAATTCAGCTGTTCGAGGTGGGCTCGCCCGATGCGCTCGATCGCACGGTCGACGTGACGTCGCTGTCGTCGTGGCTGGCGGTGCGGACGATCGACCGCGAAACCCGAAGGCTCGATTCGCTCGAACGCGGCCAGGTTCCCCCGGTGATGCCGACATCGGTTGCGCCTCCCGCGCCCACCGAGCCTGGCCCGGCCGTGCCGAACGCGATGCTTTCCGACCGGCCGTTTTCGGAGGGGCTTTATCCGGGCCACGATCCGCGCGCGCCGCCGTCGAAGCCGAAAGCCGGCCTTCCGCGTTCGCCGATCGCGCCATCGAACGCCAACGGTCCCTTGAATGCTCCCTTGGCGAGCCAGCAGGTGGTGCCGCCGCTGCCGCCGCCGATCGAGGTTCGGCCCGTGCCGGGCGAGGTTCGGCCTGTGCCGGGCACGCTCCGTCCGTTGAAGCTTAAGCCGCCGCTGGTAATGACGCCGGCGATCACGCCATGATCGATCCGATTACGCCGACGTTGTCGTCGTAACCGGATCGTCACCATCGGGACAGCGAGCGGGAGATCAGTTCGCTGCGAACCGCGGTGAGGTGCAGCCGCCACACACCCACGGCCAGGACCAATCGGCGACCTTGCCCTTGTTGGCCTCGACGTAGGGGCTCCATGCTCTTGGCGGCAAAGCCTTGCTTTTGTAGACGATGCTGAATTGGCCGTCGGCCTGGATCTCACCGATCATGACCGGCTTGGCCATGTGGTGATTGCTGCCCATCACGACTTCGAAACCTGACGGCGACGTGACTTTCTGTCCGATCATCGCCTGACGCACGGCCTCGACATCGGTGGTTCCGGCCTGCTGCACCGCCTGGACCCACATATGGAAAAGGATATAGGCCGACTCCATCGGATCGTTGGTGACGCGCTTGGGGTTCTTGGTGTAGGCGCGCCACTTGGCGATGAAGGCCTTGTTCTCGGGCGTGTTCACCGACTGGAAGTAGCTCCAGGCCGCGAGGTGTCCGACCAGCGGCTTGGTGTCGAGGCCAGCCAGTTCTTCCTCGCCGACCGAGAATGCGATGACCGGAATGTCGGTGGCTTTGACGCCCTGATTGCCCAATTCCTTGTAGAACGGCACGTTGGCGTCGCCATTGATGGTCGAGACGACGGCCGTCTTCTTGCCGGACGAGCCGAATTTCTTGATGGCCGCCACTTCGGTCTGCCAGTCGGAGAAGCCGAACGGCGTATAGTTCTCCATGATGTCTTCGTCCTTGACGCCTTTGGTCCTGAGGAAGGCGCGTATGATCTTGTTGCTGGTGCGGGGATAGACATAATCAGTTCCTTCCAGCACGAAGCGCTTCACCTCGCCGCCGTCCTTGCTCATGAGGTATTCGACCGCCGGGACCGCCTTGTTGTCGGGCACCGAGCTGCCATAGAAGATATTGTAGGAGGATTCCTCGCCTTCATATTCCAGCGGGTAGAACAAAAGTCCATTGAGTTCCTCGAACACCGGCAGCACCGACTTGCGCGACACCGACGTCCAGCAACCGAATACGGCGGCGACCTTGTCCTTGGTGAGCAGCTCGCGCGCTTTCTCGGCGAATAGCGGCCAGTTCGACGCGGGGTCGACGACAACCGGCTCGATCTGCTTGCCGAGAAGTCCCCCCTTCGCATTGACGTCGGCGACTTCCATCAGCATCAGATCTTTCAGGATGGTTTCGCTGATCGCCATCGTGCCCGACAGCGAATGAAGGATGCCGATCTTGATCGTATCTTCGGCTCTCGCGCTCGACGCGCCGGATCCAATGAAGATGGCGACAGCGGCGGCCGCGGCGGACAGCCAGCGGGGTCGTGCGGTGCTCATGGTTTCTCCTTCTGGTTCGATTGCCTGGAGCATCGCGGAGTGCGGCTCCCACTGCGTTCAGTCAGTGGGGGTGACGCTCGCATGAAGCCGCGGGCTGCAACGAGAGCCGCCGCTGAAAAATGAGATGGTTCCATCCGCTGGCTTTCCGATAGGCGCACGTTTGCCTGTATTGCTCACGGGATAGACGAGAAGACGGGCTTTCAGGCACGACCTGCATCGGCTCTGGGCAGCTTCGCCGCTGGAGCGCGGGATGTAGGTCCAGTTGCTGGCAAAGCGAAGGAGCCAGTTCAAATTACAGCTAAAATCGACTGACACGGCGGAAAATCTCGCCAAAATCGACGGACTGGACTCAAACAACTGGCCCAGCCCTTGCTCCAAAGTTGGGTCAGGGAAAGCCATCTCAAGGACGAACATGCAGATTTCCGTCCTCCTCGACCGGTCTCGGCCGGAGTCGCTGACGACGCAGATGGTCGATCAGATCCGCGAAGCGATTCGTTGTGCGCGGATCGGACCGGGCACGCGCCTGCCATCGTCGCGCCGGCTGTCCGAGCAACTGGCGATCTCTCGCAACACCGTGGTTCGCGCCTATGACCTGCTGCTGATGGAGGGTATCGTCGAGTCGCGGCCGGCATCGGGTATCTACGTCGCCGAACAGCCGCTGACCCATCCCGCGCCCGTTCGCCAGGCCCACGATGCCGGCGACCAGCTGTTGCGGACCCGCATGCCGATGCCACTGCGCCCTGGTCGCCTGCGGAGCCCGCTGCAGGTCAGCCACAACCGCCTGCTTTACGATTTCTTTCCCGACCGACCCAGCGCGGATGTGTTTCCGCTGAAGACCTGGCGGCGGCTGCTGCAGAGCAATCTGTCTCACGGTGGCGCCGCCGGTCTCAGCCACTATGGCGAGCCGGCAGGGCTTCCGGCGCTGCGCACCGCGATCGCCAATCACCTTTCGGCGGCACGCGGCATCGTCGCAGATCCCAGCCGTATCGTCGTCGTGTCCGGCATCCAGGAAGCCCTGACGCTTGCCGCCCGGCTGTATCTGGCGCGAGGCGCGCTCAGCGTGGTCGAGGATCCCTGCTATCGCGGCGCCGCGCTGGCCTTTGAGGCCGCCGGCGCCGAGCTCGCGAGCGTCGCGATCGATCAGGACGGCTTGATCCCGGATGATCTGCCGCGGCGCACGGCCTCGCTGCTCTATACGACGCCCTCCCATCAATACCCGACCGGCGCGACGCTGTCGGCGGCACGGCGCGGCGAGGTGATCGATTGGGCCCGCCGCCATGGCTGTTACATCATCGAGGACGATTACGATTGCGATATCCGCTACCAGGGGTCCCAACTTCCTCCGCTGGCCGCCTTCGCGCCCGACTGCACCATTTACGTCGGCACCTTTTCCAAATCGCTCGGCGCCGGATTGCGGCTGGGTTACATGGTCGTGCCCGAGCATATCGCCGAGGCCGTCTGCATCGAGAAATCGCTGCTCAACAGCGGCAATCCCTGGCTGGAGCAGGCGACGTTGGCGGACTTCATGCACAATGGCAGTTATGCAGCGCACCTGCTTCGGGTCCGCGCGCATCACCGGGATAACCGCGACTGCCTGGTCGCCGCGCTCCGCCGCAACTTCGGTGAGGTCATGGTCGAGGGGCTGGCGGGCGGGTTGCATGTGCTTTGGCATCTGCCGCCGGGGATACCGGACGCCGTGACGGTCGAGGCCCTCGCCCGGGAGGCGCGGGTCGGCGTCTATTCGCTATCCTCGGCGCGGGTGCATTTTCAGCGGCGAACCGCGCTGACCGCCCGCGCCATCCTTCTGGGCTATGCCGCGCTGTCGGAAAAGCAGATCGAGAAGGGCATCGCGCGGCTGTCGGACGCCATCGACGACGCCATCGATGATCCCTCCACCGACATGACCGCCTTGTTCTCGGACCACGTTGCGCCGCCGCTCGCCGCCGCTTTGCCAAAAAATCATCTGGCCCCACGAGTTCGGCGGCAACCGGCTCTACGCGGTTCACCGCTTCGTCGGGCATTTTCGCGTCAGGTCATGCTGCGACAGGGTGGCGATCAAATGCCCGTTTTGAAGAATATCTATCGTTATCCGATCAAGGGATTGAGCGCGCAGCCGCTGGGAAGCGTCGAATTGCAGGCCAAAAAGCCGGTGCCGCACGATCGCGTCTTTGCGCTGGTACGTCCCGGGGCCCCGTTCGATACCGGCCAGCCGAAATGGGGCAAGAAGGGACTATTCGTGATGCTGATGCTGGAAGAGGCGTTGGCGCGGGTCAGGACCACGCTGGACGTGGAGACATCGAGACTGACGATCACCCAAGGCAATCGCCAGCTCATCGTGGCCGATCTGGATAACGAAGCGGCGCGCGCCGAGGTCGAGGAGGTCATTTGGCAGCTCGTTCCAGCCTTGCGCAGTGCGCCGACGCTGGTTCGCTCGCGCGACGGCCATTTCATGGACAAGCCGGACAATGTCATTTCGCTGATCAACCTGGCGACGGTGCGCAGCCTGGAGGCCCAATGGGGCATCAAGATCGATCCCCTGCGCTTCCGCGCCAATCTCTACATCGACGGCGCGGCGCCCTGGGAGGAGTTTGACTGGGTCGGGAGCGACATCCGGATCGGCGAGGGACTGTTTCGCGTGGACCGGCGCAACGGCCGCTGCGGCGCCACCAATGTCGACCCTGAAACCGGCCGCCGCGACCTCGATATTCCCGGCTCGTTGCGGGCGGCCTTCGGGCACAAGGACCTCGGCATCTATCTCATTGCCAGGGAGAACGCGAAGCTGAACATAGGCGATCCCTTGGTTACGCCGGCGTCGGCCGGCACCGCGAGCGTCGCAAGGCCTGCGGCGATCCAGCCCGCGAGCCGCCAGACGTTCATGTGCGGTGGATGCTATTTCATCTACGAACCCGCCAACGGGTCTCCCGATCAGTTGATTGCTCCCGGCACGCCGTTCGCGGCCATACCGGCGAACTGGCGCTGCCCGGATTGCGGAACCGACAAATCGACCTTTCGTCCCTACGTCGAGGCGCCGCGTCCGCGTACGGCGATCTGAGCCCGCCGGCGGGCAGAACGGCGCGCCGCGACAGCAATTGCTATCCGAGCGAGTTCAGGGTCATAAGGGGGGCGCGGATCAACCGCTTTGCTTCTTCAGCCCAACGTCGAGAGGATCCGCATGCAAGATGGCGTTGCAGAAACCCGAACCGTTGCTGGGCCGACCCATCCGCTCGACCCGCTGACGCCGAGCGAGATCCGTCTCGCGGCGGCCGCGGTGCGGACCGCCCATGATCTCGGATCCGGCATGTTGTTCGAGACCATCAGCCTGCGCGAACCGGACAAGAGCGTGGTGCACGGCTTCCGCCCAGGGGTGAGCTTTCCCCGCGAAGCCTTCGTGTGCGCGTTCGATCGCAGCAATGGTCAGGTCTGGGAGGGCAGGGTAGATCTCGTCGCTGATCAGGTTGTCGATTGGCGGCATGTGCCCGGCGCGCGGCCGCGTATTCTGCTCGACGACATCATGCTGGTCGGCGAGGTGGCCAGAGCCGATCCGCGTTTCCGAGCGGCCCTGGCCAAACGCGGCATCACCGACATCGACAATGTCCAGGTCGATCCCTGGTCGGCGGGCAATTATGGCTTGCCGGACGAAGAGGGCCGGCGGCTCTCGCATACGTTCTGCTGGTACCGGAACGAAAAGCATGACAACGGCTATGCCCATCCCATCGAGGGACTTTGCGCCGTCATCGATCTTGACCGGGCCGAGGTTCTGCGGGTCGACGATTACGGCTGTGCCGATGTCCCGATGCAGAACCGCAACTATGCGGCCCGTTATCGCACCGCCTTCCGTCAGGATGTCAAGCCGTTGGAAATCGTGCAGCCGGCCGGCCCAAGCTTCATCGTCGAGGGCAACGAGGTCTGCTGGCAGAAGTGGCGATTGCGGGTCGGCTTCAATGCCCGCGAGGGATTGGTGCTGCACACCGTCAGCTACCAGGATGGCGACAGGCTCCGGCCGGTACTGCACCGGGCAGCCCTTTCGGAAATGGTCGTTCCGTACGGGCATCCGGGCGGCGGACATTTCCGCAAGAACGCCTTCGACGTCGGCGAATACGGCATCGGCGTGCTGGCGAACTCGCTCACGCTCGGCTGTGACTGTCTCGGCGCCATTCGCTATTTCGACGCGTGGCTGGCCGACAGCAAGGGCGACCCCTATTGCATCGAGAGCGCGGTATGCCTGCACGAGGAGGATTTCGGCATCCTGTGGAAGCATACCGACCTGTTCACCGGCGAGGTCGACGTGCGGCGTTCCCGCCGCCTGGTGGTGTCGTCGATTTCGACCGTCGGCAACTACGAATACGGTTCGTTCTGGTACCTGTATCAGGACGGCTCAATTCACTTCGAAATGAAGGCGACCGGCATCCTCAATACCGCCGGGCTCATGCCGGGCGAAAAGCCTGATTACGGCACCATCGTTTCGCCCGGCGTCTATGCCCACTATCACCAGCATATCTTCAACATGCGTCTCGACATGGCGGTTGACGGTGAGCGCAACCGGGTGGTCGAGGTCGATACCCTGGCGCTGCCGCTTGGCCCCGACAATCCCTACGGCAATGCCTTCACCATCCGCGAGACCGTGTTGGAAAGCGAGCAGAGGGCGCAGCGCAACGTCGATTTCAACGCGGCTCGCTTCTGGAAAATCGAAAGTGCGGAACGCCGCAACTGGCTTGGACAGCCCACCGCCTACAAGCTGTTGCCGTTAAGTCCGGTGCCGACTTTCTCCAATCCGCAATCCATGGTCGCCAGACGCGCCACCTTCATGATGCGGCAGCTATGGGTCACCGCCTATGATTCCGACGAGATGTATGCGGCCGGCCGCTATCCCAACCAGAGCGGAGGCGGCGACGGGTTGCCGGCCTGGACCGCCGCGGATCGGCCGCTGATCGACACCGATATCGTGATCTGGCACAGCTTTGGCCTGCACCACATTCCCCGTCCCGAGGATTTCCCGGTCCAGCCCGTGATCACGGCCGGTTTCGCTCTTCACCCCGCAGGCTTCTTCACCGAGAACCCGGCCCTCGATGTTCCGCCGGCCGGTAGCAGCCTGAGCTGTTGCGTCGACTGATATGGTGACAGCGTGGCGGTCATCAAGGTAAGCCGCCGTGAGGCATGACTGCGCGCCGCAAAATCACATCCAAATGGCTGACGGATCGTCGCCAATCCGGTATCTTGCCCTTCGGCCCGCTTGCGCGGCCGAATAGGGCTTCGGGCCTGCTTCAGGAAGGTTGCTCAAATGCCTCTCCCACACCGGTTGACTGTCGCGGGGTCGGCCTTGTTGCCGATTGCAGCAGCATTTTTCATCCTGCTTTTCTCAGCGGCGGACTCAACCGCCGAAGCGGCATCCGAGATCTGCGGAGAGGCCGCCGATCTCATGGTCTTGCCCTCGCCGCTGGCGCCATGGAAGGGTGCGCCGCTGCGCGTGATGGTCGTCATCGAAAAGCCGGTCGATGGCGTGCTGTCGCTGATCGCGCCGGATGGAAGCGTTGCAGTCAAATCGCCTGACCGGCACGGAGGGCCGCCTTATTTCTGGTTTGCCGAGATCGCCGCGCCGGCGGCGGGGACGTGGCACGCAACCCTCGCGCCTGACCAGGCGCAGGCGGAATGCGCCCCGATGGCGCGCGACATCGTCGTCAGCGCACGCAAGCCTGAGCCCCCGCACACGCCCTCGGGAAGCTTCTGGCTGGTGCGCAACGCCTGGAACAGAACGACGGAAACCTTGTTTTCGGCATGGATCGAGAAACTGTTCGACGCGCCGCCCGACCAGGATCTGTCCTGGAAGGCATGGAATGAAGTGCTGCGCGACCCATCGCGCAACTTCCTGTTTAACTATCTGGGTCGCGCAGAGGACAATGCGGCGACCGGCCTTCGGCCGGATTGCGCCGACTTCGTCTACTTTCTGCGCGCCTATTTTGCCTTCAAGATGGGTCTGCCGTACGGCTATTCGAATTGCTCGCGCGGCACCAGCGGCAAGGCGCCCAAGTGCTATCAGTGGTTCGACATCGAGCATCCCGAGGTCACGCGTCCCGCTCCGCCACCCGAGCAGGACGTCGCGTCGGCCACCCCGGCCGCCGCCAATCCGGATGCGCCAACGCCAAGCCTGTTGGGCTTGTTTACCCAGTCCCAGTCCCAGCCCGTGGCGCCGCCCGCAAATCCACCTGCGCCGAAGCCGAAGCGCCCGGCGTCGTTCGGTGAATATCTGCGGGACGTCGGCGACGTCGTCCATACCGGCGCCGTTCGCGTGTCGGCCAGCGACGACAACTCCGATTTCTACACGGTTCCGCTGACACAAGCGGCGCTGCGCCCGGGGACGGTATATGCCGACCCCTACGGCCACGTGCTGATGCTGGTGCATCGCGTACCGGAGTTGAACGGCAAGCCGGGCGTCTTCCTTGCCGTCGACGCCGAACCCGACGGATCGATCACGCGCAAGCGTTTTTGGCGCGGCAATTTCCTGTTCGTGCACGACCCCGCGCTCGGCAGCCCTGGCTTCAAGCATTTCCGGCCGATTCTGCGCGACAAAAACGGCCCGTTGCGGCGGCTGACCAACGCCGAGATCGCAAAGGATCCGCAGTATGGCGATTTCTCACTGCAACAGTCACAGTTGAGCAGCGAGGATTTTTATGACCGCATGGATGACGTGATGTCGCCTGAGCCGCTGGATCCGGTGCAGGCGATGACAGACGCCATCCAGAGCCTCAACGAGCAGGTCAAGACGCGCGTCACGTCGATCGAAAACGGGCGAAAATATCAGGAGAAGCAGAGCGGCGACACCGCCATGCCGGACGGTGCTTCGATCTTTGAGACCACCGGCGCCTGGGAGGATTACTCCACGCCGGCGCGCGATTTCCGCCTTCTGATCGCGATCGATGTGGTGCGGGGCTATCCCGACCACGTGGCGCGGCGGTCGGAGCGCTATGCGATGCCGGCCGGCAAGAGTGTCGCGGACATGAAGAACGAATTGCAGGGCGTGCTGGCCTCCGAGCTAGCCTCGCGCAAGTTGTCCTATACGCGCAGCGACGGCTCGCAGTGGACGCTGACGCTCAAGGACGTGGTCGATCGGGCCGCCAATTTCGAGATGGCCTACAATCCGAACGACTGCGTCGAACTGCGGTGGGGCGCGCCTGAGAACAGCGAGGAGGCCTCGACCTGCAAGCGGCATGCGCCGCAGGCGCAGCGCGCCAAGATGTCGGATTACCGCAGCTGGTTCCGTGATCGGCACTGGCCGACGCACGCCTAGCTGGATCGGGCCCCGAGCATGGCTGGCGCTTGCTGATTCAACCTGATCGGGAAAGCACGCTATCTGACGGTGACGGACATTTTCACCGAGGGGTGGATGTTGCACCGGACCCGATAGGTGCCGTTCGCGTCGAACTTGTAGCTCAGGTTTTTGCCGGGCCTCTGCAGGCCAAGATCGACATTATCGTCGCCACCGGGTCCAAAGACGTGAATGTTGTGGATGACGTCGTCGTCGTTGGTGAAGGTGATCCGGTCGCCCTTCTCAATCGACACCGACGACCGGTCCAAAGCCAGTCCCTTCTGGACGACCGTGATTGTCGCCGCCGCCGCGGCGGCAGCGGCCAGCCCCAGCAGGATGGCAACTGCGATTGCGAAACGTATGGGCATGGGTCTCTCCTTCGACGCCGTCGGCGGCTAGAATTTCACCGCCGTCCAGAGACTGAAATAGAAGCTGTTGTTTCTGCTTGCATCGGCATAGCTGCCGTCGAAGCTGAAATAGTTGAAGTACTGCACGGCCAGCCGCACGTTCATGTTCGGAAATGGCAAATCCGGCTTACCCCAAGGCACGTAGGCGACTTCGAAGATCATGCCGTCCGAATTGGGGCTGCCATTGGGGGTGCTCCAGTAATTGACATCGGCGGTACCGACCGTGCGAAAATATTGCACGGACGGTGTGACCGTGGCGGCGAAACTGTAGGAGACATCGACCCGCATCGTGTCCAGCCAGTGATCAGGCAGCGCCCCGGTCAGTGCCAGACCCTCGCTCGCAAGTTGGGAGGTCTCGTGGATATAGGTCGCGTGGGCGGACAGCCTGTCGCTGGTCACCTTGGCGGGGTCGGTGATGAACTGGTAAGTGGCGTCGATCGCCAGGTCGGTCTTGTGGACGTTGAAGCCAAGGGTCTGTCCGTTCCCGGGGACGACGTTGCCGGAGATCCCATAGGCGCCGAGTTCCAAGTGATGACCGGTGTTATTCCAGTCCTTCAGCAGGGCCACCCGCGCATAAGGCAAGAAGTCGGTGGTCTGGCTGCCTTCGTCAGGCACCTGGCCCAGGGCCGTGAGTGCGGGGGCGGTGAGGCCCTTGTAGACATCGCCCTCCAGATACAAGAGGTCATTCCATAGGCTGTAGGCGCCGACGCCTGCGACCCGCTGTCCGAGGCCGCCATCGATCAGCGTCGAGGCGTTCGGCGTCGGCGCCAGTGGCGATTGATTGTAAGGGAATCCCCACGCCGGGGTCGAGTTCCAGGGGTCCTGTACCGTCGGGTTGTTGTTGGCGGTGACACCCCAGAGCACGTCCTGCCCAAATACTTCGCCCTCGCTGGCATAGCGGATATCGACATTGTTCAGCAGCGCCTGCTGCGCCACGCCGTCATAATTCAGCTCGATGAAGCCGCCAACCTTGGGTGCAATCTGTCCGGCATAATAGATCGACAACTGATCGATGGCGAAGTTGTCGTTCGGCTTGAAGCCGGGCGCGGCTCCGCCGGGCTGCGGCTCTTGCGTATGGGTGAAGGAAGTCTGGGCGGTGAAAGCCAGCGGCAGCCCATGATCTTTGCCGTCGTTGGCAGTATAGCCGTGTAGCTTGAAGTCGCGTCCATAGGGCGTCAATTGCGGGCCGAATGCACCGATGTGGCAGGCGGCGCAAGGCTGACCGGTCTGAAATCGCGAAGGACGGCAAAGCCAGCGCTGAGCCCGATGGCAAGGCGGCTGCCGGCAACGCCGCCAGCGGCAGAAGCCGCATGCTCCGAGCGAATCGATCGGAGCGGCGAAGGCCATCGCAACGCGGGCGATCTGCGCACATCAGCGACTTGCTCAATCGGACTATTGCGAACCGCGCCTTGGTCCCGCGCAACAAGTCCAAAAACATCTGTGGAACCTCAATCTCGGGGCGCAACCGGTGAGGCCCACAAAATCCGATTGTGGTTAAAAATCCGTCTCAGCTTTTCGGCGTGGTTCGTTGTCATCGGTCGAATAAAAAAGCGCAGTCCGTATTTCTCAGGTCCATTCGGCAAAACGTCCTGCACGTCCCCTTAACTTGAGGCCGATCATCATCTCATCCTGTCACTGCGTACAACTACGGGGAACGACAGGATGACGTCCGCTCAACTTGATCCGACAGCCAAGGGGGCTCAGGTCGACAGCGTGCCGCCAGCAGATCGGCCAGTCGACGGATATGCGATCTCGTTTCGGCGAACGTTCCGGCTGGTCGCGGTCTGCCTGGTGGTGATCAATGTTCTGATCGGACTGTCTGCGCGCCACCAGCAGCAGGCCATCATCAATTATGCGCTTGGCGTCTACGACACGGCGTTCATTTCCACCAACTATATCAGCCTGGCGCAGATATCCTTTCAGCATTATGTCGACGAACGGTATCGCTCCACCGGAGCGGTGCAAAGTCCCGATGTCGATGGCCTTCTGGAAGAGGTTCTCGACAATATGGATGTCGCTATTGAACGGTCGATATCTCCAATTGCCCGCGCCGAGGGGCAGGAAATCAGGGCACGTATCGCCGGGCTTCCGCAGTTCGCAACAAACTCCGCGGCGTTGGACCAACGTGTATCCGATATTCAAAAGAAGATGGAGCGGCTGCACGAGAGGAATTCGTCCGCCAGTCTGCAGGCGCGAGATAATATCGAGGATTTGTCTCTGAAGTCGGATCTGCTTTTGCTGTTCTCGATCTTCACCAGCATCCTGCTGGCGGGGCTGGTGCTGCTGGCAATTCACCGCATTGTAACAACGTGGAGACAGCGATCCAATGACCATCTCTATAGTGCGCTGAATGGCATGCCGCAGGGGCTCAGCCTGTTCGATGAAAACCAGAACCTGATCGCCTGTAATGTGAAATATGCCGAGATGTATGGCCTAGGTCCCGAGCTTACCCGGCCGGGTACCACGTTGCGCGCTATTCTGGAGCATCGAGTAAGCAATCGGCTAGCTCCTGCCGGCGTCGACAATTTTGTGGAGATGTCGCTGGCTTCGCCAAACGTTTCATCCTCGGTGGAGCATCCCCTGGAGGATGGTCGCATCATTTCAATGCTCGGGGAGCCGCTGAGCACGGGCGGCAGGGTTACGATCCACTTGGACGTGACCGAGAAACGGCACTCGGAAAAGAAGATCGAGTTCCTGGCCTATCACGACCCGCTCACAGGATTGGCCAATCGCGCTCGGTTGCGACAGCATATCGAGGAAAAGCTGGAACATCTGCAACGTCACGGGCGGGCGGCCGTGCTCTGCGTCGATCTCGACGACTTCAAGATGGTCAACGACACCCTCGGTCACTCCGTCGGAGATGCCTTGCTGTGCGCGGTCTCCGAGCGATTGCGTCACCTGGCGCGCGAAACAGACCTGGTCTCGCGAACCGGCGGCGACGAGTTCGCGATCGTGCAGTCTGCCGAGGAGAGTCCGGCGGACGCCGGCGCTGCCCTTGCCGCGCGCATCGTAGAGGCCTTGAGCGTCCCATTCGAGATTGGCGACCACCATGTCATGATTGGCGCCAGCGTGGGTATCGCGATCGCGCCAGACGACGGCGACAACGCGGACAAGCTGTTGAAGAACGCCGAGCTGGCGTTGTACCGATCGAAAGAAGCTGGCCGTGGCTCATTTCATTTCTTCGAGATGGCAATGGACCTCAAGGTGCAGGCCCGCCGCCTGCTTGAACTCGACCTTCGCAGAGCGATCGCCGCCGGAGAGCTCGAGCTCTTTTTCCAGCCCATCGTTAATCTCGCAGAGGACAGGATCCGTGGCTTTGAAGCGCTGCTGCGGTGGAACCATCCCACGCGCGGCATGGTCGGGCCGAACGAATTCATCCCGGTGGCTGAGCAGACCGGGCTCATTGTGGCGATCGGCGAGTGGGTAATCCGGCAGGCCTGTGCCGAAGCCGCTACATGGCCATCCGGCCTGCGGGTGGCGGTCAATGTTTCGCCGTTGCAATTCCGCGGCGGTACCCTGGTTCCCGCCGTCGTGTCCGCGCTGGCGGTTTCTGGATTGCCGTCGGATCAGCTGGAAATTGAAATCACCGAAGGCGTATTGATGCATGACAACGATGCGACGATGGCGGCGTTGCATCAGTTGCATAGCCTGGGCGTCAGGATATCGATGGACGATTTCGGCACCGGATATTCGTCGCTGAGCTATCTCCGCAGCTTTCCGTTCGACAAGATCAAGATCGATCAAAGCTTTGTCCGGGACCTGATCAACAGGCCCGACTCCATTGCCATCATCCGGGCGGTCGCGGCGCTCGGCAAAAGCTTTGGTATGACGACCTTGGCGGAAGGTGTCGAAACCCAGGAGCAGGTGGATCTGATGCGCGCCGAAGGGTGCACCGAGGTGCAGGGATATTTCTACAGCAGGCCGGTGCCTGCGAGCGAGGTTGCGCGGCTGCTGAACGGCTTCCAACGGGGGGTGCAGGCGGCAGCATAGGAACCGACAATAGCGCCGTAACAAACCTGCGCGGCGCCCAAAAGACGCTTGCGCCCGTATTCTTCTGAAATAGCGCGGATCGCCACCCGGTAGCAGCTGGCGATCGGCTGAACGCTGCATGGCGCCGCTTTCCGGGGTCGCCTGCTATCCCGCTCCGAACGCCACGGCGATATTGTAGGTCGCCAAGCTCGCCACATAGGCCAGCGCCAGCATGTAGGCGAAGGTGATTGCCATCCATTTGGTGCTTCCGGTCTCGCGCCGGATCACCGCCAGCGTCGAGGCGCATTGCGGGGCGAAGATGTACCAGGCCAATAGCGACAGCGCGGTCGCCAGTGACCATTTGGTGGCCAGCACCTGTCCGATCTGATCGGCGGCTTCCTTGCCGCCCTCGATGGCATAGACGGTGCCAAGGGCCGCCACCGCGACTTCGCGCGCGGCCATGCCGGGGATCAGCGCCACCGCGATCTGCCAGTTGAAACCCAAGGGCGCCAAGAGCGGCGCCAGCGCCTTGCCGATGATGGCAGCCAGGCTGTAGTCGATCGCGGGACCTTCGGCGCCGCTTGGGGCTTGCGGAAACGACGCCAGAAACCAGATCAGCACCATCATCGCGAAAATCGTGGTGCCGGCCCGCTGCAGGAACATCTTGGCGCGGGTATAGACGCCGATCGCGATGCTGCGGGCGCGCGGCATTTTGTAGTCCGGCAGTTCCAGCATGAAGGGTGCCGGGGCATAGTCGCGCCACATGAAGAACTTGATCAGGAACGAGACGCCGAGCGCGCTGAGGATGCCGGCCGCGTAGAGGCCGAACATCACCATGCCGCGCAGATTGGCAAAACCCCAGATCTGCTGGTCGGGAATGAAGGCGGAAATGATCAGCGTATAGACTGGAATCCGTGCCGAACAGGTCATCAAAGGCGCGATCAGGATCGTGGTCAGGCGGTCGCGGCGATTGTCGATCACCCGCGTCGACATGATACCGGGGATCGCACAGGCGAAACTCGACAACAGCGGAATGAAGGCGCGGCCATGCAGACCGGCGCCGCCCATGATGCGGTCCATCAGGAACGCCGCGCGAGCCATGTAGCCGAAATCTTCCAACAGCAGGATGAACAGGAAGATGATCATGATCTGGGGCAGGAACACGATGACGCTGCCGACCCCGGAAATCACGCCGTTCTCAAGGAAACTCTGCAACAGGCCCGCCGGAAGCGCGTCGTGAACCAGTTGGCCGAGCGCGCTGAAGGCCGATGACAGCAATTCCATCAGCGGCTGCGCCCATGCGAACACCGCCTGGAACATTACGAACAGGAGTACGGCCAGGATCGCGAGTCCTGCGACCGGGTGCAGGACCACGGCGTCGATCCGTGCGGTCCAGGAATCGGGACGTGTCGGCAGGCTGACGGTGGCCGCGATGATGCGATCGGCCTCGCGCTGGGTGGCCCGCAATTGCGCGACCGTGAGCGGTTGCCAGAGGTTTTGGGCGAGCGGCGGTTGGGCCTGCGCCACGATCTCGTCGGTCCGGCGCAACAGATCGGCGGTACCGCCTTTGCGCACCGCGATCGATGTGACGACCGGCACGCCGAGCGCTTCGGACAACTGCGCCACATCGACGCTCACGCCGCGACGGGTGGCGATGTCGAACATGTTGAGCACCAGCATCAGCGGCCGGCCGGTGCTTTTGAGTTCCAGCAGCAGCCGGATCGTGAGCCGCAGATTGGTGGAATCGGCCACGCAGAGCACAAGATCCGGCAGGCTCTCGCCGGGAGCGCGGCCAAGCACGAAATCGCGTGTGATCTCCTCGTCCGGGCTACGCCCGCGCAGCGAGTAGGTGCCAGGCAAATCGACCAGGGAAACCTGGCGTCCCGTTGGCGTGACGAACGAACCCTCTTTGCGTTCCACGGTGACGCCAGGATAGTTAGCGACCTTCTGGCGGCTGCCGGTGAGCGCATTGAACAGCGAGGTCTTGCCGCTGTTCGGCGTGCCGACCAGAGCAAGATGCATCAGCGGAGCTTCCATGGCTTTTTGTCCGCTCGCGTCAGGCCACAATGATGGCCATGGCCTCGCGCCGGCGTACCGCGATCGTGACGTTTTCCACGCGGACGGCAATCGGATCGCGGCCGACGATGCCCTCGTGCAGCACTTCGACCCTGGCGCCCTCGACGAAGCCGAGTTCGATCAAGCGGCTCTCAAGTTCGACAGCCGACAGCGCCGAGCCCACGTCGGCGGGATTGAGATGCTGGATCACCCCGGTATAGCCGCGCTTGGCCAGTCCCAGCGGCACTAGTTGAGGAGCCTCGTTCCCTTCAGTCATGACCTCTCTTTCCAAGCGCGGGACGGCAGGTCAAGCGTAGCGATCAAAATCGTGCAGCACCTTAGAGCGATTATAAAACAGCTGCGTCCTCGTGCGGCCGACGATGGTTTCTGTCCGGCAAAATCCCGGCGAAATCCGTTCGAGTTCGTGAAGCAATGCCTGCCGCATGGACGGCCGCGATCAATCCCCTTTATTTTTTCGCCCGGCCGTGGATCCAGGCGGGAATGTGTCGAGCAAGGCGGGGTTTATACTTCTGGCTGTATCGTGTGACCACCACACTATCAAGCAGGAGGCAGGCATGATCAATTCCGTGTTCCGGTTTGTGACGCTCACCTTATTTTTGACGGCACTCGTAACGGCCCCTGCGGTCATTCCCGCTCTGGCTGCCGGAGGCGGCGGAGGTGGGGATCCCAGTGGGGCCACCAATCCCACGCTTGCGCCGCCGAAATCCGACACCAAGGCCAGCAACGCCGTCCACAAGGGCAGGAAGAAGGCCGACAAGCAGTCGCTGTTCAACGATCCGGCCTTTGCCAAGGGCTACCGCGAAGCCTACGCGACGATCTACGACCGCAACGAATATGCGGCGGCGATCGCGCAGCTGAGGGCACTCGGCCATGACGATGAACCGCATGTCGCCAATCTGATCGGTTATTCCTATCGCAAACTCGGCGACTACAAACTTTCGCAAGTCTGGTACGAACGCGCGCTGAGAGCCGACCCGGACTTCGTGCTGACGTGGAACTACTACGGTCTGTGGCAGATCGAACAGGGCAATCGCGACCAGGCGCTCTATCATTTGAGCCGGATCGCCGCGATCTGCGGCATCGATTGCGCGGAGTACCGGTCATTGGCAGCCGCGCTTGATAAACCGCCCGGCACCGGGCTCGTCTACTAGCGGCGACGACAGAACTCAGCGGGCAAGTGAGCGCATGATCTGGAAAGGCGTGCGCTCGACGCTGCCTGGGAGATCCTCGGCGGCCGAGCCGCAAGGGATACTGGGGAGGCTGATTAGGCTGGGGTCTTCGTCTCTGGAGGCGCGCAGGCGGCGCGGCTCCGAAAATAATCCAGCACGAAAAGGCGAATCGCGGATGACAGATTGCCTTGCTGGCGATTGCTGTCGATCTCGCCCACCAGTTCGGACAGCGTCATGTCCCGAAGCCCGGAGATCTCCTTCATTCCGTTCCAGAAGGCCTCTTCGAGGCTGACGCTGGTCTTGTGGCCAGCGACCACGATCGATCGCTTCACGACGGGCGACTTCATGATGCATCCTCGCCGTCGATGCGATGTTGGTCCAATTCTTCATCGGCACGGTTGATGCGCCGTTGCTCCAGGTCGCGTTCGGATTTGGTTCGCCCGAAACGCAAGCGGTTGGCGTCGGCCTGACGGGCCGACTTTTCGCGCGCGGTGCGCTTCTTGGCGCGTCTCAGATTGACAACATCGCCCATACTCGCCCCCTCATGCTAGGTATCTGGGGCGGGAGAAAGGTTCACGAGGAAGTGAGAAATCACTTTGAGCAGCAGCCGATCCTTCGACACAGTGAAAAATATTTCGCCGAAGAAGGCGCGCGACCGATAATTTTGGATGCTCTACTGTTGCAAAGCCGGTATCCGTCGATGCGGAATGCGCCGGCCGGCTCAATCGTCATTCAGAAATCCCCGTGCTCAAAAATAACTTTCGTTCCCGCGAACTTTTCACCCCCCGGCGGCTGCAATTACGACATTGAGTTGTCTAAATGATTTGGGCGGTACGTTGTATAATTATTTCCTTCAACCCGTAATTATACGGGATCCGTGCGACCAGGCGGACGTGTCATTTGTACAGCCCCGTCCTTCAATGCCGTGGTCGTGAGCCGAATTGGCTGACGCGGCGGATACGACCTCATCGGCGCGAATCCCCTTGGCGCAATGCTCGGTGAATGAGCGCGGCACGCCGGCGAGCAGTACGGAATGCATCATACAATATGCCAGCACCGGCTATACGTTCAGTTCGAAATGTCCCTCAGCTGCCGGCGGCGGTGAGCGCGGTGTGAACTATCAATGCTGATCCATTACGCCATGCCTGATGGAGCCGGCCCGGAGAAAAACCGCCTCGGACGGGCTATTGTCAGCGCATCGGCGGAGCAATTCTTCCGAACAGGCAGGCCGGTTTTCCGGCCTCTCCCGGATTATTTCTTGCGGAAGCGATCCAGCCGCACCACTTCGGCCCCCTCGCCAGGTTTCGTCGGATCGGCCTGATTTTCCGTGGCCGGCACAGGTGCGGGAGCCGGCAGCGCCGAAGGGGCCGGGACCGCCGGCAGCGTTTTGGCTGGCGGCTCGGCCGCGACTTCAGATGGCTCGAATGCCAGGGTAAATGGAACCGAGGGGTCGAAGAAGCTCTTGATGGCAGTGAACGGAACCACCAGACGTTCCGGGATGCCACCGAACGACAAGCCGACTTCAAATCGGTCCTCGGTCACCACAAGGTCCCAGAATTGATGCTGGAGGATGACCGTCATTTCCTCGGGATATTGCGCCAACAGCCGCGGCGACAGCTTCACGCCCTCCGCGGTGGACAGGAAGGTAATGAAAAAATGATGTTCGCCGGGCAGGCCTTGTTCGGCGGCGTCGGCCAAGACACGGCGCAGCACGCCGCGCAGCGCGTCGGTCACCTGCACGTCGTATCGGATATGATCGGTCGCCATTATCGGTCCTGTCGCGTTCGAAAGTCATCGGCGCGTCCGGTCCCACTTCGACCGACTCGCCCGCCGCTGCATGCTACCTCGCCGGCGCTCCGAGGTCAGCATCAACCCAGGCAGCCCAGGCCCTTGCCAGCACGCGAAAGATAGCAAGAAGCCCGCCGGAATAAAGTGGAGGCTTCTGTTGCCAGGTGCCTCCGGACCCCGCCTAGCGGAGCTTAACCCACTAGGACTTCAGACTTGGTTTTTCAAACCGCTTACGCGGCCTGAGCAACCGGAGCATAGTTGTCGTTTGCAACTATTGCATAGCCCGATAACGGCGGAACCATACCGGGAAAAAACTCGCCCTTTACGCCCTCGTCGATCCTGTTTCGCCCCCGCCGAAACCCGTGGCCTTTGGCGACGGCGGGTTTGGGTGGAGGCGCCGGGTACTGCCCCCGGGTCCGAATGGTTTATTGCAGCGGCCATTTATTTCCATAGCCGGCGAGCCGGCATCCACAATATAGGCCGCGAAAGTTGGGAAAAACAGAGCCTGAGCCGAGCGTTCCTGCGGAAAACACGCTGAATTGGGATGGCCTTGGCGTGCCGCCCGTTCTAGATTTTTGGCCATGCCCCCGGATTCGACGCCGGCAGCCCTCGCGGCGCCGGAATTTTCGACAGCAAGCCCGCCCGGTCTGATCGCGCTGTTTGTCGCGTTCGCTAAAATGTCGCTCGCCGGCTTTGGCGGCGTGCTGGTCTGGGCACGGCGTGGCATCGTCGAGCAGCACCATTGGATGACGCCGGAGGAGTTCAACGAAACCTTCGCGCTCTGCCATTTCCTGCCCGGCCCCAACGTCGTCAATCTATCAGTGGTGTTCGGATCCCGCTTTCGCGGCGTTGCCGGCGGCATCGCGGCCTTTGCCGGGCTACTCGGTCCTCCGGTCGTGATCGTGACGATTCTGGCCGCGCTATATGCGCGTTTCGGCGAAATCGAGGTCCTGCGGCACATCCTGGCCGGGGTGTCCTGCGCGGCGGTCGGCCTTTTGATGTCTGTGGTTTTCCGCATGATGATGCCGCTGTTGCGCAAGCGCGAACCGGTCAGCCTGGTGGCTTTGTCGGCGGTGTTTATCGCGGTCGGGCTGTTGCGGCTGCCGTTGCCGGCGGTGTTGGGGGTAGCGATGCCGCTCAGCATCGCCATCACCTTTGTCCTGCGCCGGAAGGTTCACGCGTGAACGCCGAAAACCCTGTCTGGAGCCTGCTCTGGACCTTCGGGCTGATATCGCTGTTTGCAGTGGGTGGTGGCAATTCCGCCATTCCCGAGATGCACCGGGTTGCGGTCGATGTTCGGCACTGGCTGACCGATCAGCAATTTGCCGATGTGTTCGCGATATCGCAGCTCTCGCCGGGTCCCAATGTCCTGATCGTGACCCTGATCGGCTACTCCGTCGCCGGCGTCGTCGGCGCCGTGGTGGCAACGCTTGCGATGTGTGTGCCGACCGCGGTGCTGGCTTATGGTGTCAGCCAGCTGATGGCGCGGTCCAGTCATGCCAGTTGGCCCGGCCTCATTCGAACCGCTCTGGTTCCGCTTTCGATCGGATTGATGGGCGCCAGCGGCCTTATCCTGGCCCTGACCGCCGACCGGACCTGGGCGGCCGCGCTGGTAACCGCGATTGCAGCACTTCTCGCCGTTGCGACGCGGCTCAATCCATTGTGGATCTTGCTGGCTGGCGGTTGTCTGGGTTTTGCAGGCTTTATCTGATGGAAGAGGCGACGAGGGACATTGATATTGACATGGCGCGATTGCGTCATGGAGAGGCCTTTGACGGTCTTTCGCTGTAGCTTTATGATGCCGATCCGCCGTCTGATCGCTGCACTGAACCGAAGTCATCGACTGTTACAGGCGTTGAGGCGCAATCGGCCCAAACGGATACTCTCTAACGGGGTGGCGGAAGGGACGACCGCACCGGGTCCCCGGTGATGAGGGAAAATAGTGAGTCAGGATCGGACGACATTCCAGCAGCTTGCCGAATTGCGGCTCAAAGAGGCCAAATTGCTTCTTGAGCATGGGCTTACGTCTGGCGCTTATTATTTGGCCGGTTATGCTGTTGAATGTGCGCTCAAGGCTATTATCGCGTCAGGCTTCCGTGCAAACGAGATTCCTGATAAGTCTCGAGTTAATAGCATTTATACACACAATCTGAAGGATTTGCTGAATTTGGCCGGTCTGAAGAGCCTGCTTGAGGATGATATGAATGAAAGCGCCACGCTGCGGGAAAGTTGGGCGACGGTCAGCAAATGGTCAGAGCACGCGCGTTATGAGATTTGGACCTCGGAGGCCGCCGCGACGATACTGGAGGCCGTTGGAGGGGTGGATAGAGGATTGCTGCAATGGTTGCAGAAACAATAGGAGATCGAAAGGTCGAAGCGTCGGAGCGATTGGCAAAAGAGTTGATCCGCCGCGGAAGCCCTTTGCTCGCATCTTATTGGGAATATCGCGAGGATGAGGGACGGTGGACGCTGATGCTGGTGCCAACCTCGCCCGAGGAAGAACACCGTTTGATCAAGGAGGCTACCGCATTGTTGGTCGAGACTCCCTATCGTTCGGCCTTTTCACTCTCTGATCCTGCCGTCGACGCCAGGCAGATCGAGCGTGCCCGCGCCTTGGGAGCTTACATTCGCGTCAAACCCTATGTTGGCCGACGCATTGATACGACCTTTACCGGGGGACAATATTTCGAGAGTGTCGTTCCGGTTTATCTCGCGCCGGAATTGATCACTCATCTTCGGGTGGCCTAATCGGTAGGGGTATCGCTGGCGCACGGCGTATGTCATGTCCTGAAATAGTCCTTATTGCCGCGGTCGCCGACAACGGCGTAATTGGTTGCAATGGTGCGCTGCCGTGGCGGTTGAGTTCCGACCAGCGGCGCTTCAAGGCGATGACATTCGGCAAACCGGTTGTGATGGGGCGCAAGACCTTCCTGTCCCTGCGCCGGCCGCTTCCCGGACGCACCAATATCATCGTCACGCGCGATGTGAATTTTCGTGCCGCCGGCGCGGTGGTGGCGACGTCCATGATCGAAGCCAGAGCGATCGCTGCTGGCGATGCGCTAAGGCGCTCCACCACCGAAATCGCCGTGATCGGCGGCGCGGAAATTTACACGCAATGGATGAACGACGCCGACCGCTTGGAGATTACCGAAGTTCACGCCCGGCCGGCGGGCGAAACCTATTTTGCGGCCATCAATCCGGCCGATTGGGAAGAAGTCGCGCGGTTGCGAAATACGGCTGGCCCGGACGATAGCGCGGATTTTTCCTATGTAACATATCACCGACGAAAGTCGCATTAACTTCGTTTGGCAATGTTTACATTGACAATTATGGCTTCGAGCATAGCTGCTTTCCGCCGGAAGCTTGCGTTGTAAGGACCGGGGCGGTCCCCTATAAGGCCTGCGGGCGTTGCTTGGCCGGCGGCGTACCGGGCCCGCGAAGGAGACTGTCGATGCCGTGGAAGAATCAAGGCGGAGGCCCGTGGGGCTCGGGTCCGAAAGGGCCGTGGGGCTCCGGCCCGCAACCGGTGGGGCCGCGACCGCCCGACCTGGAAGATCTTCTGCGCCGCGCCCAGGACCGGCTGCAGCAGCTGCTGCCGGGCGGCTATTTCAGCGGCATCGGCATCGCGCTGCTGTTGCTCGCTGCATTGGTGATCTGGGGGATGTCGGGTTTCTATCGCGTGCAATCCGAAGAGCTCGGCGTCGTGCTCCGCTTCGGCAAGTATGTACGCGATGCCCAGCCCGGGTTGAACTATCACTTGCCGTATCCGATCGAGACCGTGCTGCTGCCGAAAGCGCTGCGCGTCTCCACCATCTCGATCGGCATGACCCTGATCGACGATCCGGCACGGCGTGGCCGCACCATGCGCGATGTGCCGGAGGAAAGCCTGATGCTGACCGGCGACGAAAATATCGTCGATGTCGATTTCACCGTGCTGTGGCGGATCAAGCCGAAGGGCGCCGCCGATTATCTGTTCAACATCCAGAACCCCGAGGGCACCGTCAAGGCGGTTGCCGAAAGCGCGATGCGTGAGGCGGTCGGCAAATCCAACATCCAGCCAATCCTGACCGGCGCCCGCACCTCGACCGAGCTGAGCGTGCAGGAACTGATGCAAAGGACGCTCGACCAGTATGGTTCGGGCATCCTGGTACAGCAGGTGCAGATGCAGAAGGTCGATCCGCCGGCGCAGGTGATCGACTCCTTCCGCGACGTCCAGGCGGCGCGCGCCGATCTCGAGCGCCTGCAGAACGAGGCGCAGACCTATGCCAACCGCGTGGTCCCTGATGCCAAAGGCAAGGCGGCGCAGATTCTGCAGGCCGCCGAGGGATACAAGCAGCAGGCGGTGGCCGAGGCCAAGGGCCAGAGCGCCCGCTTCCTGAAGGTCTATGACGAGTATCGGAAGGCGCCCGACGTTACCCGGCAACGCATCTATCTGGAGACCATGGAACGCATCCTCGGCGGTTCCGACAAGCTCGTGTATGACGGCGGCGGGGGAGCGTCCTCGCCGGGCGTCGTGCCCTATCTGCCGCTCAGCGAATTGACGCCGAAGCGTCCGGCGGCGGCCACCACAGGACAACCGCAACCCTCCAGCGGAGCAACGCGATGAGATCCCCGGTTGCAGGTATAGTCGCGCTGCTGGCACTGCTCGCTGTCGTGCTGGTCGGCTATAGTTCGGTCTTCACCGTGGATATGACCGAGCAGGCGCTGGTGGTAAGGCTGGGCGAGCCGGTACACGTCGTGACCGAGCCGGGGCTTCATTTCAAGGCGCCGTTCATCGACACCGTGATCGACATCGACAAGCGGATCCTCGATCTGGAAAATCCGTCCCAGGAAGTGATCGCGTCGGACCAGAAGCGGTTGGTGGTCGACGCCTTCGCCCGCTATCGCATCAAGGACGCGTTGCATTTCTACCAGAGCGTCGGCAGCATCCAGGCCGCCAACATTCAGCTGACGACGCTTTTGAACGCGGCGCTGCGCCGCGTGCTCGGCGAAGTCACCTTCATCCAGGTGGTGCGCGACGAGCGCGAGAGGCTGATGGGGCGGATTCGCGACCAGCTCGACAAGGAGGCCGGAGCCTATGGCATCCAGGTGGTCGACGTCCGGATCAGGCGAGCGGACCTGCCGGAACAGAACAGCCAGGCCGTCTACCAGCGGATGCAGACCGAGCGACAGCGCGAAGCGGCCGAGTTCCGCGCCCAGGGCGGGCAGAAGGCGCAGGAGATCCGAGCCAACGCCGATCGCGAGGCAACCGTCATTGTCGCCGAGGCCAATTCCACGGCCGAACGGATACGCGGCGAGGGCGATGGCGAACGCAACCGGCTGTTTGCCGAGGCCTACGGCCAGGATCCCGATTTCTTCGCTTTCTATCGCTCGATGACCGCCTATGAGAACGGTTTGAAAAGCAGCGACACCCGTTTCCTGTTGCGGCCGGACTTCGACTTCTTCAAGTTCTTCAACAACGCATCCGGCAAGCCGCCGGTGGCGGCGCCAGCGACGGCCGCCGCGGCTCCGACGGCGCCTTCGGCTCCGGCGGCACAGAAGCCGTGACATTGCCGGGTTAGGTCAACGCCAGGGGGCGAAGCCATCGCTTCGCTCCTGGCTAAAAGTAAAAAGAATATCAAACGGGAGGTTGCCGTCCGATGAGGTCCATAGCGTTCGCCGACTTCCTCATCGGTGTAGGTATTCTGTTCGTGCTTGAAGGCTTGATGTTCGCGGCAAGTCCGGCCTGGATGCGCCGGGCCATGAAGAGTGCGCTGGTGACGCCGGACCATATCCTGCGCGCGGTCGGCATCGGATCGGCAGTCGCGGGGCTGATCCTGATCTGGGTGGTCCGGCGATAAAACGTCCGCATTCCGGGCTCGGCGCCAAACCACCGGCCTTTCAAACCGCCGGACGGGGAACTACGCCATCGTGAGTGGCGGCGACCGGTATTTCGCCGTATTAAGCAGAACCTATGGCGGCGAAATGCTAACAGCCCCCATGCTTGCATCGCGACCCTGTTCGGGCGCACTGTGGATGAAAGAAATCCGACCCGTTGTTTAAGGAGCCAGACCGAACATGATCGGTGCGATCCCAGCCTTGAGCCATCGCCTGCGTCCCATGATGGCGGCGATCTGCCTGGGCGCCTCCAGCGTCCTCATCGCAGCGCCGGCACTGGCGCGCGGCCCCGACGGCATCGCCGACGTCGCCGAGAAGGTCATCGATGCCGTGGTGAATATCTCGACCTCACAGACCGTCGAAGCCAAGGCCGGTGGTGGGGAAGGTAGGGGCGCCATGCCGCAGCTGCCGCCGGGCTCGCCGTTCGAGGAATTCTTCGACGATTTCTTCAAGAACCGCCGTGGTGGCCCAGGCGGCAAGGGCGGCGATATGGCGCCGCGCAAGACCAACTCACTGGGATCGGGCTTCATCATCGACACCTCGGGCATCGTGGTGACCAACAACCACGTCATTGCTGATGCCGATGAGATCAGCGTCATTATGAACGACGGTAGCAAGTTCAAGGCCGAGCTGGTTGGCGTCGACAAGAAAACCGATCTTGCGGTCTTGAAATTCAAGCCGAGCAAACCGTTGACCGCGGTCAAATTCGGCGATTCCGACAAGCTGCGTCTCGGCGAATGGGTGATCGCGATCGGCAATCCCTTCAGCCTCGGGGGCACCGTGACGGCCGGCATCGTCTCGGCGCGCAACCGCGATATCTCCTCCGGTCCCTATGACAATTACATCCAGACCGACGCCGCCATCAACCGCGGCAATTCCGGCGGACCGCTGTTCAATCTCGATGGCGAAGTGATCGGCGTAAACACCCTGATCATCTCGCCGTCGGGCGGCTCGATCGGCATCGGTTTCGCGGTGCCCTCCAAGACGGTTGCCGGCGTAGTCGATCAACTCAGGCAGTTCGGCGAACTGCGCCGCGGTTGGCTCGGCGTCCGCATCCAGCAGGTCACCGACGAGATCGCCGAGAGCCTCAATATCAAGCCCGCGCGCGGCGCCCTGATCGCCGGCGTCGAGGACAAGGGCCCGGCCAAGCCGGCCGGCATCGAGCCTGGCGACGTGGTGATCACGTTCGACGGCAAGGACATCAAGGAGCCGAAGGATCTGTCGCGCGTGGTCGCCGACACCGCCGTTGGCAAGGAAGTCGACGTCATCATCATCCGCAAGGGCGTGGAGCAGACCCGCAAGGTGACGCTCGGCCGCCTTGAGGACTCCGACAAGCCGGCCCAGGTATCGGTCAAGACGCAAGACCCCGTCGAAAAGACGGTAACGCAAAAGGCCCTTGGCCTCGATCTCGCCGCGCTGAGCAAGGACCTGCGCAGCCGCTACAAGATCAAGGACAGCGTCAAAGGCGTCATCATCACCAATGTCGACGACACCTCGGATGCCGCCGACAAGCATCTCGGTCCCGGCGACGTCATCGTCGAGGTGGCGCAGGAGGCGGTGAGCAACGTGGCGGATGTCAAGAAGCGCGTCGATCAGCTCAAGAAGGACGGCAAGAAATCCGTGCTGCTCCTGGTCTCCAACGCCGACGGCGAACTGCGCTTCGTGGCGCTGAGCGTGCCGTAGGCATCTGCGCCGGAAGACGCCGGCTGCCACCTGTAAATCCGTCGTCCCCGCTTTCCGAGGGGACGACCAGAGTGACTATGTCCCCACGAACTCCTCCCGTCGGTAGCCCTGGGCATACAACAGCGCGGTGAGGTCGCCGTGATCGATCCGCGCTGCCGCCGCGGCGGCGACGGCAGGTTTTGCCCGATAGGCGACCCCGAGACCGGCCGCCTGGATCATACCGAGATCGTTGGCGCCGTCGCCGACCACCAGCGTATCGATGGCGTCAAGATCGAACAATTCCGTGAGTTCGGTCAGGGTGGCAAGCTTTTCGGCGCGGCCCAGAATGGGATCTTCGACCTCGCCGGTCAGTTTGCCGTCCTCGACCTTGAGGCGGTTGGCGCGGTTTTCCTGAAAGCCGATCCGGCTGGCGATTGCGTCGGTGAACAGCGTAAAGCCGCCGGAGATCAGGCAGGTCCAGGCACCGTTGGCGCGCATGGTGGCGACCAGTTCGCGGCCGCCCGGCGTCAGCGTGATGCGTGATTTCAGCACCTCGTCGACGATACCGACGGGGAGCCCCTTCAACAGCGCGACACGCTCGCGCAGCGCCGGCTCGAACGCGATCTCGCCGCGCATCGCGCGCTCGGTAATCCCGGCGACATGGGCCTTGAGGCCGGCAAAGCCGGCTAGTTCGTCGATGCATTCCTGGCCGATCATGGTGGAATCCATGTCGGCCAGAAAAAGCTTCTTGCGCCGGAGCGCCCGAGGCTGCACCACGATATCGATCGGCAGGTCGCCGCGCGCCGCGCGCAGGGAGTTTTCGATGGTCCTGAGGTCATCGCTGCCTTTGAGGGCGGCCTCTCCTTCGAAGGGAATATCGACTGCGACTTCATCGAACAGCCATCGCACCGGTCCGGACGACGGCAGAATGGCCAGCGCGCCATCGACGATGGTCGAATCGAGCGCGGGGTCGGCAGGATTACAGATCAGCGTGGCGACGAGAGACATTTGACGTGCATTCGCAAGCGCAGGACAACAAGGCCGTGCTTATCGCAGGGCCGACGGCGAGCGGCAAGTCGGCGCTGGCGCTCGAATTTGCGCAACAGACCGGCGGCGTCATCATCAATGCCAATTCCATGCAGGTCTATCGCGATCTCCGGGTGATCACGGCGCGACCGACGCCGGAAGAGGAGGCGCTGGTTCCGCACCGGCTCTATGGCCAGGTCGACGCCGCGGTGAATTTTTCGGCGGGCGCGTGGCTGAGCGATGTGGCGGCGGTGCTGGACGAAGTGCGCGGGCAAAACCGCCGGCCGATCTTTGTCGGCGGCTCGGGCCTCTATTTCAAGGCTCTGATGCGGGGTTTGTCGGCGGTCCCGCCGACACCAGCAGTCGTCCGCCAGCGCGTGCGCGCGCGGCTGGAGCGCGAGGGGGCGGAAGCACTGCATGCCGAGCTGGCGCGGCGCGATCCGGCGGCCGCCGAACGTCTGAAGCCGCGCGACCGCACCCGCATCGCCCGCGCGCTCGAGGTTGTCGAGGCGACCGGGCGTTCGCTGACCGATTGGCATCGCGACGGGCTGCCGCCACTGCTGCCGCCGGGAACATTTTTCGCGATGTTTCTCGATGCCGATCGGGATCGGCTCTATGCGCGGATCGATGCGCGCTTTGACGCGATGCTGCAGGCCGGCGCGATCGAGGAGGTCGCGGCTTTGGCGGCGCGGCAGCTCGATCCGCTGTTGCCGGCGATGAAAGCCCATGGCGTGCCGGCGATGCGCCGGCACCTGAAGGGCGAGATCCCGCTGGATCAGGCCGCCGAGGTCGGCCGGGCCGATACCCGTCATTATGCCAAGCGGCAGTTCACCTGGTTCAGACACCAGCTGCCGGAATTCGAGTGGGTGAAGCCGGCCGAGGCGGAGGCGTGGTTGGATACTAAGACCTGATCCCGAGAGACCCGCCGTAGCCCACATGGTTCGAGACTGCGCAAATTGCACCCCCTCATCGAGGGTTGGCGTAGCGTCATGATGGAGCTGTAGACTGGTAGCCTGCCGATGTTGTGTTGCGGCTGAGGCTGCGAGGGGGTCCTTCATGGTTAGACGCTACGTCATTTCGGGGTTCGTGGTGGCCATCGCGTTGAGCTGGTTTGGCTCCGCCTTGGCCGAAGATCCGGGTAAATCGAGCGAACCTTCCCCCCAGCTTCAAACCGCCACACGCATTTTCAGCCAGTTGCTGATGACCGGCCACCCCCAAGGTTTTGAGTTGGCTTCGTTTGAGAAGGTGCAGAACGGGTTCTACATCAGAGAGTCCGTAGCGAAGGGTGAAAGCGTCAATGACTGGCACCAGATGATCACCGTCACGGGCATGAAGGACCTTGCATTATCCAGGCCGGAGCTGACCGCCAAGATGGTGCTCAATCGAATGGTAGAAGGCTTCAAGCACTCTTGCCCGTTTTCCTTCAGCACACAGGTTTTGAATGACAGCCCAATCAGCGGTTTCGATGCCGCCGTTGCCGTGGCTTCGTGCGGGACCGCGACTGGCACGGCCGGAAAAACCAGCGAGGCGGCGCTGATCGCGGTCATCAAGGGGCTCAATGATTTCTACACCGTGCAGTGGGCGGAAAGAGCGACGCCCTCAAATGGGCCCATTCCAATCGACGTGCAGGAGTGGACCGATCGGTTCAAGGCGCTGGGGCCCATCACGCTTGCGCCTGAGGCGGAAGGACGCAAGCCGCAATAGCGCGTCTCAGCCGCCTGCATTTCAACGCAGAAGCTGGAAGATGCGGCAGCGTGGCTGGGCGCGATCCTGGGTCGGCACCCAGCCATAGCGGAATGGTAAAAATGCGCTCGCCGAATGCCCGCAACCCCGCTAAACTCCGAACCACGCCGTTCTGCCGCCGATCCCTTGACTTCCGGGGTTTGGCAGGTATGTTGCGCGCAACCTTTGGGAAGTCCGAGCAACCATATGCGTAATAAAATTACCAAGCTGCTTATCGTCGTCGTACCCAGGCGCACCGCCGGGGATGGCTAGGGCCATCCAGATACGGGCGGTGTGCATGGGGCCTCTTGGGCCCCTTTTTATTTTCTCAAGGATCAAAATCGAAAAAGCCGCGCCAGAACGGCGCATCCGGAGCAAGCTATGAGCGACTCAAGTCACGATCCCAACCAGATGACCGGCGCCGCCATGATCGTGCGGGCGCTGATCGACCATGACGTCAAGCACCTGTTCGGCTATCCCGGCGGCGCGGTGCTGCCGATCTATGACGAGTTGTTCCAGCAGAGCGAGGTACAGCACATCCTGGTGCGGCACGAACAGGGGGCCGGCCACGCCGCCGAAGGCTATGCCCGTTCCACCGGAAAGCCGGGCGTGGTGCTGGTGACCTCGGGCCCGGGCGCCACCAACATGGTCACGCCATTGACCGACGCACTGATGGATTCGATTCCGCTGGTGTGCATTACCGGGCAAGTTCCGACCCATTTGATCGGCAACGATGCGTTCCAGGAATGCGACACCGTCGGCATCACCCGGCCCTGCACCAAGCACAACTGGCTGGTGCGCGATGTCAATGATCTCGCCAAGGTGCTGCACGAGGCGTTCTACGTCGCGAGTTCCGGGCGTCCCGGTCCCGTCGTGGTCGACGTGCCGAAGGACGTGCAGTTTGCGGTCGGCCGCTATCATCCGCCGCGCAAGTCCGATGTCCATGTCTCCTACGCGCCGCGGCTGAAGGGTGACGCCAGCCAGATCCGCAAGGCCGTGGCGCTGCTTGCTTCGGCCAAACGTCCGGTCATTTACTCGGGGGGCGGCGTCATCAATTCCGGACCCGAAGCGTCGAGGGCCTTGCGCGAGCTGGTGGAAGTCACGGGATTTCCCATCACCTCCACCCTGATGGGGCTGGGCGCCTATCCGGCGTCGGGCAAGAACTGGCTCGGCATGCTCGGCATGCACGGCACCTTTGAGGCCAATATGGCCATGCATGATTGCGACGTCATGCTCTGTGTCGGCGCGCGCTTCGACGACCGCATCACCGGACGTACCGATGCATTTTCGCCTCTCTCGAAGAAGATTCACATCGATATCGATCCCTCTTCGATCAACAAGAACATTCGCGTCGACGTGCCGATCATCGGCGACGCCGGCAACGTGCTAGGCGACCTGTTGCAGGTGTTCAAGGCGGAGGCGTCGAAGCCGGATAACCGGGCCTGGTGGCACGAGATCGCAAAATGGCGAGCGCGCAATTCGCTGGCCTACAAAAAGAACAACGATATCATCTTGCCGCAATTTGCCATCGAGCGGCTGTTCGCGGCGACCCGCGGCCGCGACGTCTACATCACCACCGAGGTCGGTCAGCACCAGATGTGGGCGGCGCAGTTCTTCGGTTTCGAGGAGCCGCACCGCTGGATGACTTCCGGCGGCCTCGGCACTATGGGTTATGGCCTGCCGGCGGCGCTCGGCGTCCAGGTCGCCCATCCCGACAGCCTCGTCATCGACATCGCCGGCGACGCCTCGGTGCAGATGACGATGCAGGAGATGTCGACGGCCGTTCAATTCGAGTTGCCGATCAAGATCTTCATCCTGAACAACCAGTACATGGGCATGGTGCGGCAGTGGCAGCAGCTGTTGCACGGCAACCGGCTGTCGCATTCGTATTCGGAAGCCCTGCCGGATTTCGTCAAGCTCGCGGACGCCTTCGGCTGCGTCGGCATCCAGGCCATCAAGCCCGGCGATCTCGACGGCGCGATCAAGGAGATGATCAGCGTCAAGCGTCCGGTGCTGTTCGATTGCCGGGTGGCGGCGCTGGAAAACTGTTTTCCGATGATCCCCTCCGGCAAGGCGCATAACGAAATGCTGTTGCCGGCGGAAGCCACCGACGAAGCCACCGCCACGGCCTTTGCCGGCGGCAAGGCGCTGGTGTGAGATGAAAAACAATGTTTGATCTCGCCGAGCTGGAACGTGCCCACGCCATCGTCGGCGCGGCGATGCCGCCGACGCCGGCGCATGTCTGGCCGCTATTGTCGGAGCGGCTGGGCGCGGCCGCGTTCGTCAAGCACGAGAACCATGCGCCGACCGGCGCCTTCAAGGTGCGGGGGGGGCTTGTCTATGTCGAGCGCATGAAGCGCGAACGGCCGCAGACGGCCGGGGTGATCTCGGCGACGCGGGGCAATCATGGCCAGAGTCTCCGCCTTCGCCGCGCGCCGCTATGGCGTGCCGGCGACGCTCTACGTGCCGCACGGCAATTCGGCCGAGAAGAACCAGGCGATGCGGGCGTTCGGCGCCAGGCTGGTCGAATATGGCAGGGATTTCCAGGCCGCGCGCGAGGAGGCGGAGCGCCGCGCCGGCCTTGAGGGATTCGAATTCGTGCCGTCCTTCCATCCCGATCTGGTAACAGGGGTCGCTACCTACGCGCTCGAATTGTCGCGTCAGGCGCCGGACCTCGACCTGCTCTATGTGCCGATCGGGCAGGGATCTGGCATCTGCGGCTGCATCCTGGCGCGCGATCTTTTGGGGCTATCGACCGAGATCGTCGGCGTGCAGTCGACCGAGGCGCCGTCCTATGCGCTGTCTTATGCCGCCGGCGCGGTGGTGAGCACCAATTCCAGCGATACGCTGGCCGATGGCCTGGCGACGCGTGTTCCCGATCCCGATGCACTCGCGATCATTCGCCGCGGCGCCTCGCGCATCGCAGAGGTCACCGATGCCGAAATCGCCGGGGCGATCCGCGCCTACTGGACCGACACGCACAACCTCGCCGAGGGCGCCGGCGCCGCGGCTCTCGCCGCCGCCTTGCAGGAGAAATCCAAGCTTCGCGGCAAGCGGGTCGGCCTGATCCTCAGCGGCGGCAATATCGATCTCGATCTGTTCAAGCGCTGGGTGATGCCGGAAGCGGCTGATATCACCGGCAGCAGGGTGCCGGCATGAGATGCTGTGGAGAATGCAACAGCACACGCAATCCCTTCACCTCTCCCCGTTTGCGGGGAAAGGTCGGCGCGAAGCGCCGGGTGAGGGGGACTCTCCACGAGTTGTGCGCGCCGAGAGAGCCCCTCACCCCAACCCTCTCCCCGCGAAGAGCGGGGCGAGGGAGTGCACCGCCCTCGACGATGATCATGTGTTCAACTTCAACCAGAGAACAGCCATGAACCAGCCCGCATCCGCCTACTTCATGGAAGATCGCCATGACCCGACCGAGGCCCATACGCTGTCGGTGCTGGTGCAGAACGAGCCCGGCGTGCTGGCGCGGGTCATCGGGCTGTTTTCCGGCCGCGGCTACAACATCGAAAGTCTCACGGTTTCCGAGACCGAAAGCCAGAAGCACCTCTCCCGCATCACGATCGTCACGACGGGCACGCCGATGGTGATCCAGCAGATCAAACACCAGCTCGACCGCATGGTTCCGGTCTACCGCGTCGTCGACATGACGCTGTCAGGCCGCTCGATCGAGCGCGAGCTGGCGATGGTAAAGGTTCGCGGCACCGGTGAGCATCGTGTCGAGGCGCTGCGGCTGGCGGAGGCCTTCCGTGCCCGCGTCATCGACGCCACCACCGAAAGTTTCGTGTTCGAGATCACCGGCAACTCCGCCAAAATCAACCAGTTCATCGATTTGATGCGCCCGCTCGGCCTCGTCGAAGTCTCGCGCACCGGCGTCGCCGCGATCGGGCGCGGCCCGGAAGGGATGTGAGCCATGCTGGCGCGCGACTGGTACTATACGCAGCGACGGCGGATGGGCCTCGACTCCGCGGTGGCCTCGATCTACGACCGCCATGACGATGGCGACCTGCGCGCCCGCGCGGCGCTGACCATGCTGGGCGTGCAACGCGGCTGGCGCGTGGCCGATATCGGCTGCGGCAACGGCGTGATGGCCTGCGAGGCGGCGCTGATGGGCGCCGATGTCGACGCGGTCGACATCTCGCCCGCGATGCTGGCGCTCGCCAAACTTCAGGCCAGGGATCGCGGGGTCGCGATCCGTACCCAGTCTGCCGGGCTCCTCAGTTTCGCCTATCAGCCGAATTCATACGACCTGATCGTCAGCGAATTCACGCTGCATCACCTGCCCGATTTCTGGAAAGCGGTGGCCCTGTCGCGGATCTGCAATGCACTGAAGCCCGGCGCGAATTTCTATCTGCGCGACATCGTCTTTGTAAGCCAGCCCGACGGCATCGAGCGGGACGTCGAGCAGTGGGCTGATTTCACTATCAAGAACCATGATTTTGAACGCGACAGCGTTGTCACCCATATGCGCGACGAATATTCGACCTTTGGCTGGGTCATCGAACGCATGCTGACCGACGCCGGGTTCACGCTGCTGTCGGCCGACTATCATGCTCCGCTGCATGGGACTTTCCTGCTGCGAAAGCCCAGACACGGCGAGCAGGGCTAGCCGGCCGGTGTCCCGAATGCCAGCTTCGACCGCAATGCTGGACGCATGATGCCGCGCCGCGCCATGCCAAAACGGGTTTCCCCTCGGCGACAAAATGATCTAGACAACGCCGGAAATTCGCGGGCGCCCGGCGGTGCTAGCTACCCAAAAGCCTAATTCATCGGCCGCATCCGGCCCCTAAAGAGGAAACCACCATGCGTGTTTATTACGATCGCGACGCCGACCTGAACCTGATCAAGGGCAAGAAGGTCTGCATCGTCGGCTATGGCAGTCAGGGCCACGCCCATGCGCTGAACCTGAAGGATTCCGGTGTCAAGGACGTCGCCATCGCGCTGCGTAAGGGATCGGCTTCCGCCAAGAAGGCGGAGACCGCGGGCTTCAAGGTGATGGAAGTTGCCGAGGCCGCCAAATGGGCCGACGTCATGATGATGCTGACCCCCGATGAACTGCAGGGCGACATCTACCGCGATCATCTGCATGCCAACATGAAGAACGGCGCGGCGCTGTTGTTCGCCCACGGCCTCAACGTGCATTTCAATCTGCTCGAGCCGCGCGCCGATCTCGACGTGCTGATGATTGCCCCCAAGGGCCCCGGCCATACCGTGCGCTCGGAGTACCAGCGCGGCGGCGGTGTGCCCTGCCTGATCGCGATCGCCAGGGATGTGTCGGGCAATGCCCATGATCTGGGCTTGAGTTATGCTTCCGCGATCGGCGGCGGCCGCGCCGGCATCATCGAGACGTCGTTCCGCGAGGAATGCGAGACCGACCTGTTCGGCGAGCAGGTGGTGTTGTGCGGTGGCCTGGTCGAACTGATCAAGGGCGGCTTCGAGACCCTGGTCGAAGCCGGCTATGCGCCGGAGATGGCCTATTTCGAATGCCTGCACGAGGTCAAGTTGATCGTCGACCTGATCTATGAGGGCGGCATCGCCAACATGAACTATTCGATCTCGAACACCGCCGAATACGGCGAATACGTCACCGGCCCGCGCATCGTCACCGCGGAGACCAAGGCCGAGATGAGGCGGGTATTGGCCGACATCCAATCCGGCCGCTTCGCCCGCGACTGGATGCTGGAGAACAAGGTCAACCAGACCTCGTTCAAGGCCACGCGGGCCAAACTCGCCCAGCATCCGATCGAGGAAGTTGGCGCAAAACTCCGCGACATGATGCCCTGGATCAAGAAGGGCGCGCTGGTGGACAAGACCAGGAATTAAGCGCCGACCGCATCCGGATCCTGGCTCAAAGAAAAGCCAATGGAATAGGCCATTTCTGGCAAAGGTCGTGATGCCCGGGCTAGTGCCGGGCATCACGTCTTGCTCTGGCCGGTAGCCAGGACGTGGATGGCCGGGACAAGCCCGACTGTAACGACACGGGCTTCACTTTTGGCGGTTGGAACAAGGCCAGGCTTGCATTGCGCGGCGTGGTGTTCGCGCTACAAAGGTTTCCCGTGTGTAAAGAGCAGAGGAGCCTGATCAATGCGATCTGTCGTCATCACCGGGGCATCCACCGGCATCGGCTGGGCCGCGGCGAAGCTTTTGCTCGCGCGCGGTTTCCGCGTGTTCGGCAGCGTGCGCAAGCAGACCGATGCCGACCGCCTTAAGAGCGAGTTCGGCGCGAATTTTGTTCCGCTCCTGTTTGATATCACGGATGAGGCTGCGGTGCTGTCGGCCGCCCGCGAGGTGCGCGCGTCACTGCGCGGGGAAACCCTGTCCGGCCTGGTCAATAATGCCGGCATCGCGGTCGCGGGACCGGTGCTTGAGCTGTCGGCCGACGCGTTCCGCCGCCAGATGGACGTCAACGTCATCGGGCCGATCATCGCCACGCAGGCTTTCGGTCCGCTGCTCGGCGCCGACCCGCAACTCAAAGGCCCGCGCGGCCGGATCGTGATGGTGAGCTCGGTGGCCGGCAGGGTCGGCAACCCGCTGATGTCGGCCTATTCGGCATCGAAGCATGCGCTTGATGGGCTGTCGGAAAGTCTGCGCCGCGAAATGATGTTGTTCGGCATCGATGTCATCATCATCGCGCCGGGCGCGGTGAAGACGCCGATTTGGAGCAAGGCCGAGGAAGTCGACATTTCCCCCTACAAGAATTCCCCATTCTTCCCGGCGCTGCAGCGGGTCCGCGAGGTCATGCTGCACATGGCTGCCAGCGGATTGGCGCCGGAGAAAATCGCCGAAGCGATCGCCGACGCCCTGACTTCGGCCCGTCCCAAGGTGCGCTATCAGATCACGCCGGATCCGATCCGGCACCTGATCACCGCCGTGTTACCGAAACGGATGGTCGACAGCATCATTGCCAAGCGCCTTGGCTTGATGCCGAAGGCGTAAGCTAGCGAAAGCTTAGTCGTCCGCGCCGATCAGATCATGGCGCACTTGAAAGATTGTTCGACATCTAGCAGCAGCTGCTCATGCTGCGCCTTGATCAAGGCATAGCACTTGCAGGCGTCTTTGGTGAGGCCGTCGGGGTTGATGATGTTAACCTCGCCGCCATTATACGTGATGCAGCCTTCCTGCTCGAGCGTATGCGCAACGATTGCGATGCTGTTGTAGCGAGCGCCGATCATCTGCGCCATCATTTCCTGCGTCAGCCTGAACCGGTCGAGTCCAGCGAGGTCTCGTACTTCCAGCAGCCATCGCGCCAACCGGGCCTCGACCGGGTGCAACGATTTGCAACCTATCGCCTGCTGGCAGCGGGCCAAAACCGCCTGTCCGTGGCGAACCAGGGCCTTGTTCAAGGTCGGGCTTCGATCGGCCGCCGCGCGCAGGTGTCCGATGTCGATGATCGATGCGGTGCCGGGCAGGACTACGACAGCGCCACTCTTCGCAGTCGGCACTCCCGCCGCGGCGAGGGCGCCAAGGAGGCTGTCCCGTCCGACCATGGCGATCTCAACGATGTGCCCCGCATCGAGCTCGAGACTGCGTGACAGGACGCAGTCGTGCGGGAAATAAACCTCATTTATAGAAGTTCCGATATCCTGCAGCACCTGCCCTTGCGTAAGTTCCGACGTTCGAAGATGCGGTCGGATTGCCTCAAAATCATCGGTGCTGAGCGATTTCAGGAATCCATTCTGCGAGCGAGCATCTGAGTCCATGAATATACAGTCGTTTCCAGACGGCCATTGTTTGTCCACCAACTAGAGGGCCTAGGTTTGTCCACCGATTAAGTTTCTAGCAGAAGTTTCACCGGAAACATAGCGTTCGAAGACGCCGAAAGCACTCTTTCAACCGCGCCATCCTGAAAGCTTACGGAGTTGGTAGCAGGATGCCACCAGCCGTAACCGCTTGATTATAAGTTGAATATGAGTTCAGCGTGTATCCAATATGAATGTAAGGAAATAAGATTATTCAATGACGAATCAGTCATCATACAATCTCTGATTGAGTCAACCCAGGCCTGATTGAGAGCTCGGTCATTGCGATTGGCGAGAGTATCGTCGGCTGCGGTTCGCGCCTTGCGCGAATAGACGGTGCTGCGGACCCAAGCCACGACTAAAGTCATTTCGGCGCGTCAAAATGGTACTTTCGCGCGTTCCTTAATCCAGATAGTAGGTTAACCGTAATGTCACGAACACGCCGCAACATCGGCGGGCCCGTCTGCACAGCGTTCCACCGTAGCGCCCAGGTTGGCCTAACCCATTGGTGTCTGCCGTGCCGCAGTACTTTCTCCGAGTTTGCCAGGGTACATATTCAGGTGGCCCCGACCAGGCCTTCGAAAGCGCGGACCAAAATGCGGCCTGGGTCGAGATGACCAAGGTTTGCGGCGACTTCGTAGGCAGTGCGTGTCGCGAACTCAATCAAAGCTCCGGCTGGACCATGGAGCTACTGGACGCGAACAAAAAGTGCACCGCGAGAATCCGCCTGGTGGCGGAGAGATTGGGCTGAAGGCTCTCCTTGTCCATTCTTGCGGATGACGTCGGGTAATTATCGCCGGGACGGCATTCTGTCTGTGTCTGGCACGTCGTCCGTTTTTTTGGTTCTTTTGGCGCGCCCATCGCAGCACAGGGCAGCAGGCGTCGCTACCGCTTGGATATCTTGTCCCATAGCCAGCGTGCCACGGCACCGGACGATGAGGCGCCGTCGCCCCCGGCGGCACGCAGGTTTGCCTCGCGCATGTCGGATATATCGATGCTACCGAGCAGCGGCCGTAGCGCTTCCCGAAGGGCCTGATCGGACGCCCGCTTTGGCGCCAGCAGAACAATGGCATCGTAGGGCGGGATGGCGTGCTTGGGATCGTCCAGCACCACCAGATCATATTTGGCGATCAGCCCGTCGCTGGTGTAGCCCGCGATCACGTCGACCTCGCCGCTCGCAACCGCCGCATACATGAAGTCCGGCTGCATCTGACGCTGGGTTCGAAATGAAAGCCCGTAAGCTTTTTGCAGCCCGGCCCATTCCGGACGCGAGAAAAATTCATAATCGGCTGCCATAGCCATTGTCGGCGCGTGCGCGGCGAGATCGGTGATGCTGTGAATATTCAGGGCATCGGCCCGCCGTCGCGTCATCACCAGCGCATAGGCATTGGCAAATCCGAGTTCGCCCAGCAAGGTGACGTTCTGTCTTGCCAGCATCGCCTTGAGTTCGACCAGCAATGGCGCGCGCGGTTTGACATCTGTGCGGTGAAACTGGTTCGCCCAAAGCGTGCCGGAATAATCGACATAGACGTCGATATCATTGGCGACGAGCGCATCGTAAATCACGTTGGAACCAAGGCCTTGGCGCGTACTCGCTGTCAATCCAGCTGCCTGCAACCTTTGCGCGATCAGCGCCGCCAACACATATTGTTCGGCAAAGGTCTTGGCGCCGACGACGTAGTTCGATGGCGCCCGCGCTATCCCGGGCAGCAATGTTCCGACCACCAGCGCCGTGATGCCAAGGCCACCGAGCGCCACCCGCACCCGTTGGCGCCGGCGAATGCCGGCTTCCATCAGGGCCAGCAGTTGATCGACTGTCAGCGCCAGGACCGCGGCGGCGAGGCATCCGAAGAGCACAAACACCCAGTTCTGGGTCTGTAGTCCGGCGAAGATGTAGTTGCCGAGACTGGTTTGTCCGATCGGAGTGGACAGTGTCGCGGTACCGATCACCCAGACCGCGGCGGTGCGGATTCCCGCCATCATCACCGACAGTGCCAGCGGCAGTTCAACCTGCATCAGCGACTGCAGCGGCGTCATGCCGACGCCCTGCGCGGCCTCCAGGATCGCGGGATCGACGCCTCGCAGGCCAGTAATGGTGTTGCGCAGCACCGGCAGCATCGAATAAAGCGCCAGTGCAAGCACCGCCGGGAGAAATCCGAAGGCCGAAAAGTCAAAACCGAACCATGACGAGGACAATGCCGCCAGCACCAGCAGCAGCGGATAGAACAGCGCCAACAGGGCCAGCCCCGGCACGGTCTGGACGATGCTGGCAAGCCCGAGCAGGGCGCCGCGCAACAGCGGTCGGTTGCGGGCCAGGATTGCCAGCGGCAGGCTGACCATCAGCCCCAGCGCCAGCGCCACGATGCTGACTCGGACATGACTGCCGAGATAATCCGGCAGATCGGACAAAGCCTCGTTCCAGCGCGGATCGGAGAACAGGCTCATGCCGCGCCATCCGGCGGCAGCAGGTGTTTCAGGCGTTCGGCCTGCCGCCGAGGCGTGCGCAGGAGTTCGCGGACATAGGCATCGGCGCTTTCGGAGAGCTCCGATGGCGTGCCTACTGCGATCAACTGTCCAGTGCGCATGACTGCGACACGGTCGGCGAGCAGCATGGCCTCGGTCATGTCGTGGGTAATCATCACCGTGGTCAGTCCGAGCTCAGCATGCAGGGCCTGGTAGTCTTCGCCCAGGACATCGCGGGTCAATGGATCGAGCGCCCCAAAGGGCTCATCCATCAGGACGATACGCGGCCGCGCCGCCAGTGCGCGGGCGACGCCGACGCGTTGACGCTCGCCACCCGACAACTCATGGGGGAAACGCTCGCGATGTCGCGCGCGATCGAGTCGCACCAGATCGAGCAATTCGTCCACGCGTGCGGAAATCTGTCTCGCCGAGGTACCTATCAGTTTCGGGGTGATGCCGATATTGCGCCCGACGTTCATATGCGGGAACAGTCCGCTGCTTTGAAAGACGTAGCCGATACGGCGGCGCAATTGAACCGGATCAATCGCGCGGACGTCCGTGCCTTCGATTTCGATGCGGCCCGCGTCGGCATCGAGCAGCCGGTTGGCCAGCCGCAGCAGCGTGGTCTTGCCGGAGCCGGAGCCGCCAACGATGGCGAGAAACTCGCCGCTTGCGACCTGAAGCGAGACGTCGCTCACGGCCACCACGCGTTTGCCGCCGCGGCCGCCATCGAAGCTCTTGCCGACATGCACAAAGGCGATCATTGGCGGGGCGGCGGTCATGCAGTCTCAACTATCACACCGTTATCGGGTGACCAAGCCAGCGCCGCACCGCCGCGTTGCTCCTATCGGTTGAATTGTCGCGGTCAGCGCGTTAATCCAGACATCGCAGACAAAGGAACATGGGGGAGCGTGTGCAGGCAGGTGGCGCCGCGGGGGCGACGGCGGTCGCGTTGGATGACGCGACGGTGGCGTTCCGGCTCGCCGGTGGTCGCGTCTACATTGCGGTCGAGCGGGCCCGTCTCAGGATCGAACATGGTGAGTTCGTCGCCATCGTCGGGCCCACCGGATGCGGAAAATCAACGCTGCTCAATGTCGCGGCCGGCCTGCTCAGACCGGCTGCGGGAGCGGTGCGGATTTTCGGTGAACCGCTTTTCGGTCTCAACCGAGATGCCGGTTACCTGTTTCAGGCCGACGCCCTGTTTCCCTGGAAGACCGCGATCGACAACGTCGCCATCGCCCTGGAGATCACCGGCGTGCCGCGCGCCGAGGCATTGCAACGCGCGCAGGCCTGGCTGATTTCGGTGGGTCTCGGAGCGTTCGGCAATCGCTATCCGCACCTGCTATCGGGTGGGCAGCGCAAGCGGGTCGGGCTGGCGCAGGTCCTGATCAGGGATCCCCGGATATTGCTGATGGACGAGCCGTTCGGACCGCTCGATGCCCAGACCCGCCAAATCATGGGCAATCTCTTGCTGCAGCTGTGGAATGCCGATCGCAAGGCGGTGCTGTTCGTGACCCACGATCTGGAGGAGGCGATCGCGCTCGCAGACCGCGTCGTGATCATGTCGGCAGGACCCGGCGCGCGCATCATCGGCGACTGGCGGGTGCCGCTGAAGCGCCCGCGCGACATATCGGAAATTCGCATGGAAAAGGAGTTTCACACGCTGCATCGGGAAATCTGGAGCGTGTTGAAGGACGAGGTGATGAAGGGTTACGCGCAATCCTCGCAAGCCGCCGAAACGGCGGACGGGTCAGCTTGATCTGAAAGCGACGAAGGTTAAACTAAAACCGGCCGAGATCATCCTAAACGGGAGAAGACCATGTCGTTACGCGGTTCGATTGTTACCGGCATCATCGCGCTGATCGGGCTGTGCGGAGGCCATCAGGCTGATGCCCAGGGCATCTTCCGGCTGTCATCGTCGGACTTCAAGGACGGCGAGCGGATGCCGCTCAAAAATGCCGGCAACAACAAGGCCAATCCGAATTGCCTCGGCGAGGGCATCTCGCCGGAACTGTCCTGGGTCAATCCGCCTGAAGGCACCAAAAGCTTCGCGCTTCTGATGTTCGATCCGGAAGGCCGCCCGCCCGGCGGCGTCAGCCACTGGGTGGCCTATGGCATTGCGGCTTCCGTTAGCGGTTTTGCCGCCGGCGAGGTCTCCAAGCCCAGCGAGAAGTTCGTCGGCGGCGTCGGCACCGCGAAGCTCACGACCTATACCGGTCCCTGCACCCCGGCGGGCGCACCACATCACTACATCTTCACGCTGATGGCGACCGATCTCGATCCATCTGCGCTTCCGCCCGGCCTGACGCGCGAGGAACTGATCAAAGCGCTGGAGGGCCACGCCAAGGTCGCCACCGGCCTGGTCGGCACGTTTTCAAAGCCTTAAGTAATGTCGCGCTTGACACTTCTGCTTTGTCAGCTTTCGGTCGCCGCCGTCGTACTGGGGCTGTGGCAGTTGCTCGCCACCCTGCCGGTGTTCGGCCGCATGCTGCTGCCGCCATTCTTCTTCTCCAATCCGATCGACATCGGCCACCAGATCGTCGACTGGTTTGCAAGCGGCGTGATCTGGAAGCATCTGCTGATCACGCTATGGGAATCCATTCTCGCGTTTGCGATTGGTTCGCTCGGTGGCGTCCTGATCGGCTTCTGGTTCGCGCTCAAGCCTTTGGTCGCGGCGGTGTTCGACCCCTACGTCAAGATGGCCAATGCGCTGCCGCGGGTGGTGCTGGCGCCGATCTTTACGCTGTGGCTGGGCCTGGGCATCTGGTCGAAGGTCGCGCTCGGCGTCACGCTGGTATTCTTCATCGTGTTCTTCAACGTCTACCAGGGCGTCAAGGAGGTGAGTCGCACGGTGTTGGCCAATGGCCGCATGCTCGGGATGAACGAACGGCAGCTGATGCGGCACGTGTACTGGCCCTCGGCGCTGTCCTGGATGTTCTCGTCGCTGCATACCTCGGTCGGCTTTGCCGTGGTCGGCGCCGTGGTCGGCGAATATCTCGGCTCCGCGGCCGGGCTTGGCTATCTGATCCAGCAGGCTGAAGGCGTCTTCGACGTCGCCGGCGTTTTTGCCGGAATGTTCGTGCTGTCGGCCTTCGTCATCCTGATCGACATGGCAGTGACCAGGGTCGAGCGGCGGCTTCTGGTGTGGCGGCCGGAGGCGCATGAAGCGCGGGGTTAGATCGGGCTTTTCCTGTGGCGCGCGCTGCTCTATCGTGACGCCGAACAAGGCACGGAGGAAATCATGCGGACGATTATTGGCTGGCTGGCCGGCGCGCTGCTGGCGCTGGCGCTGGCCCCGGGCCTTGCGGCGGCGCAAAGCAAGATCACGGTCGCGGTCGGGGGCGGCGCCTGCCTGTGCTATCTGCCGACCGTGCTGGCAGCGCAACTCGGCGAATTCGAAAAGGCGGGACTGGCCGTCGATCTGGTCGATCTGAAGGGCGGTTCCGACGCGCTCAAGGCAGTGCTCGGCGGCAGCGCCGACGTGGTGTCCGGCTATTTCGATCATTGCGTCAATCTCGCCGCCAAGAAGCAGGCGCTGACGGCTTTTGTCGTCTATGACCGCTATCCGGGGCTGGTACTGGTGGTGTCACCCTCGCATGCCCTTGAAATCACCTCGATCCGGGATCTGGCCGGCAAAAAAGTCGGCGTCAGCGCGCCGGGCTCCTCGACCGACTTCTTTCTTAAATACCTCCTGAAAAAAAACGGACTGGACCCGGCAGGCACTTCGGTGATCGGCGTTGGCCTCGGCGCGACCGCGGTCGCGGCGATGGAGCAGGGCCAGATCGACGCCGCGGTGATGCTGGATCCGGCCGTCACCGTGCTGCAGGGCAGCCATCCCGACCTGCGCATTCTCAGCGATACCCGCACCGAGAAGGATACGTTGGCCGTGTTCGGCGGCGAATATCCGGGCGGTGCGCTCTACGCGACCACGGCGTGGGTCGCCTCGCACGAGAAAGAGGTACAGGCCCTGACCAACGCGATCCTCAATACCCTGAGCTGGATCCACGCCCATTCGGCCGAGGACATCATGGCGAAGATGCCCGCTGAACTGGTCGGCAAGAACAAGGAACTTTACCTCGCGGCGCTCAAGAATACGATCCCGATGTTTTCGGAGAGCGGCAAGATGGACCCCAAGGGGGCGGACGCGGTGCTGGCGGTGTTCAGCGAGAGTTCGCCCGAGGTCGCCAGGGCCAATATCGACGTCAGCAAGACCTTCACCAACAAATATGTCGATGAGGCCAGGAAGACGACGGGATTGAATGCGAAATAGAACGGCATGACGGCCGCCGTCATTCATCGCGTCACCACGATCGAGCTGGATCTGCAGCCCTGGCGGTGGCCGTTCACCGACGAGCGGCGTGCCGATATTGACGCGCATTTTGCAGCCACACAGCGCGACAAGCCGATCTGGAATGGTCGCGTCCTTTTGGCGCGCGATCCCCTGTTCACCGGAGAGCGCTTCAACGCCAACTATTTCGAGGCCGATTTTGCCAGCTTGCTGGCGTGGCGCGACTGGGGCTTTCCCGGTTCCGGTGTGTTCAACGGCTTCGGCATGGGGGCGTTGCGGAGTTCCGACGGCGCGTTCGTGCTGGGCGAAATGGGCCGGCATACGACCAATGCCGGACGCATCTACTTTCCCTCGGGAACACCCGATCTCCACGACGTCAGGGACGGTGCGGTCGATATCGCCGGCAGCGTCGGCCGCGAAGTCGAGGAGGAAACCGGGCTGACCTCGGCCGATTACCGGGCCGCCGCGCATTGGGATTGCGTGGTGACAGGCGCCTCGATTGCGATGATCCGGATGCTGGAGAGCGACCTGACCGGCGAAGCGCTGCGCGCCAGGGTCGAAGGCAATCTCGCCCGCCAGAAGCAGCCCGAACTAACCGCAATTCACCTGGTACGCGGCTTGAACGATCTCACCGCGGCGATGCCGCGTTTTGTCACTGCGTTTCTGGAGCAGCAGTTCGCGACTACCGCTTGATACGTCGAAGACGGCGTTGGCGAAGTTCATCTTCTGATGCATCCTGCTGAGCCTGAAGGCGCTCAACAAAGATTTTCGCCGCCCGTGAAATATGATCCGCGCCGAGCATCTCCGCGCGCGCGCTATCTCCGGCGATCACCGCGTCGAGGATGGCGACATGTTCGCCGAGAATGATCTGCGGCATTTGCGCGTCGCCCCGCAACACCTCACCCATGACCCGGCGCAGGTAGGGCCAGTGCGGAGCCGTGGTCTCACCGATCAAGGGATTCCCCGAAAGCTCGTTGATGAAGGCATGAAATCGCATGTCTGCTTCGATCTGCTGGTGCAGCGAGCCGCTTTGGACCGCTGCACGGCCTTCCTCCAGAATGGCCGGTCCTTCCGTCTTGGCGCGTACCGCGCCCCGCTGAGCCGCCAGACGCGCCGCAAGGCCGTCCAGCATGGATCGAACCTGATAGAGGTTCCGGACAAAATCGACGTCCAACGGTGAGACGATAAGGCCCCGCCCAGGAGCCTCGCGGACGAGCCCTCTGTCCCTGAGCAGCAGCAGCGCCTGCTGTACCGGCTGCCGGGAAACGCCGTAGGCACGGGCCAGCTCGTCCTGGATCAGTCGCGCATTGGCCGGCAGGTCGCCGTCGACAATCTCAGAAACGATAGCATTAACAACCTGTTCGACCAGGGTCGGCTGAGCTGGTAGGGGCGGCATGCAATCTCCAGGGGTCTGTTCTGCGAATCTTTAGCACCGCGGCGCAAAAAGTCCATTGCGCTGCATTCGAATTCGGAATATGAATTCCGTATTCGAATTCAAGGCCACGTGGAATGTGGCTAGCCATAGGGAGGACGAAATGCAGGCAGTTAGCCGTCGCGCGCTCTTGAGATGTGCCGTCGGGGTTGGTGCGGTTGCGGCCGGATCACTCCTGAAAAGTCCCGCGGTGCTGGCGCAGGCTGCGCCGATCAAGCTTAAATTCGGCAACGACCTTCCCGCCACGCACTCGGTCAATGTCCGGCTGAAGGAAGCCATCGACGCCATCGCGGCCGACACCAACGGGCGGGTTGCCATCAGCCTGTTTCCGAACAATCAGCTCGGCGGCGATACCGACATGATGACGCAGTTGCGTTCGGGCGCGCTCGAGCTTGCAACCATGCCCGGCACGGTGCTGTCGACCCTGATCCCGACGGCCTCGCTGACAGGCGTCGGGTTTGCCTTCACGGACTACGACAAGGTATGGGCCGCGATGGATGGCGAAGTCGGCAATTTCATCCGCCGCAATATCGAGAAGGTTGGCCTGGTCCCGTTCGAGGCTGTTTGGGACAATGGCTTCAGGCAGATCACGAGCAGTACGCATCCGATCAAGGCGCCCGAAGATCTCGCCAATTTCAAGATCCGCGTGCCTGTCGTGCCGCTCTGGGTGGCGATGTTCTCGGCTCTCGGCGCGGCGCCGGTCAGCATTCCCTTGAACGAGGCCTATTCTGCCTTGCAGACCAGGATCGCAGACGGCCAGGAGAATCCGCTGGCGCTGATCGAGTCCGCAAAATTCTATGAAGTGCAGAAGTACTGCTCGTTGACCAATCACGCCTGGGACGGCTTCTGGCTGCTGTCGAGCGCCCGCATCTGGAAGACCGTGCCGCCGGATGCACAACAGGTGATGCAGAAGCATTTCAATGCGGCTGCCGGCAAACAGCGCAATGACATCGTTCAAGCCAACGCGGAATATCAGAAGATCCTGGAATCCAAAGGCCTGACGTTCAACGGCACGCAGGCCGAGGCTTTCCAGTCGGCTCTTGCCAAGACCTCTTTCTACAAGGATGCGAAGGCCAAATTCGGCGATGAAGCCTGGAAGCTTCTGCAGAAATATGCCGGCAACATCGGTTGATCGCCATGCATATCGCGGAGGAAACAAGCTTGGTGCTGTCACCGATGACCGGGGCAGCAGGCGTCCTGCGGAAGGCCGAACAGTGGCTCGGTTCGCTGGTCGCCGCACTCGCCGCTCTGCTCGTGATCGCGGAAATCGCCGTGTTGTTTACCGGGGTTTCCGCGCGTTATCTGTTCCAGAAGCCGATCATCTGGTCGGATGAACTCGCCGGCATACTCTTTCTCTGGCTGGCGATGTTAGGCGCGGTAACCGCCTTTCGGCGCGGCGAACACATGCGAATGACCGCTTTTCTCGGCATGGTCAGTCCGAAAAAGCGGGCATTTTTCGATACCCTGGCGACCGCCGCGGCCTTGGCTTTCCTCGTGCTGGTCATGCAGCCCGCTTGCGATTTCGCCTCTGACGAGGCCTTCGTATCAACGCCCGCACTCGATATCTCCAGCCTGTGGCGCGCCGCGGCGCTACCGGTCGGATTGGGTCTGATGCTGCTGATGGCCGCTCTCAGGCTATTGTCTCATGGCGATTGGCGGCTGACCGCAAGCGCGGTGGGCGTCGTGGCCGTGGTCGGCGGGGTGTTCTACTGGCTCGGGCCGCTTCTCGTCCCGCTTGGCAACCTCAATCTCCTGATCTTCTTTGTCGGGCTGGTGGCGGTCATGATCTTCGCGGCGGTGCCAATCGCATTCGCTTTTGGATTGGCGACCTTCGCCTACATCACGCTGACGACCAGCACGCCGTCGACCGTCGTGATCGGCCGCATGGATGAAGGGATGAGCCACCTGATCCTGCTTTCCGTGCCGCTATTCGTATTCCTCGGGCTTCTGATCGAGATGACAGGCATGGCGCGAGCCATGGTCGGCTTCCTCGCAAGTCTGCTCGGCCATGTTCGCGGAGGGCTTCAGTATGTCCTCGTTGCCGCCATGTACCTGGTGTCGGGAATTTCCGGAGCCAAGGCGGCCGACATGGCGGCGGTAGCGCCGGTGCTATTTCCGGAAATGATAGAGCGTGGCGCCAAGCCAGGCGACCTCGTGGCGCTGTTGTCCGCCACCGGCGCACAAACCGAAACCATCCCGCCGAGCCTCGTCTTGATCACCATCGGCTCGGTCACCGGAGTTTCGATCGCAGCCTTGTTCACCGGTGGGTTGCTTCCCGGCCTCGTGCTGGCGGTCATGCTGTGCCTGGTCGTCTGGCGGCGGTACCGCAACGAGGATCTGTCCCACGTCAAGCGCGCCAGCTGGGGCGAAGTCGGCTCGACCTTCCTGGTCGCGCTGCCCGCGATTGCGCTGCCTTTTGTGATCCGCGCCGCAGTCGTCGGAGGCGTCGCAACGGCGACCGAAGTGTCGACCATCGGCATCGTTTATTCCGCGCTGGCGGGGCTGTTGATCTATCGCCGCTTCGATTGGCGCCGTCTCTATCCGATGTTGACCGAAACCGCCGCGCTGTCGGGCGCCATCCTGCTCATCATCGGTGCAGCCACGGGAATGGCGTGGTCGCTGACCCAGTCGGGATTTTCCACCTCGCTCGCGCTGTTCATGACCGGCCTGCCGGGCGGCGCACCGATGTTTCTCGCCGTGACCATCGTTGCCTTCATTGTTCTGGGCAGCGTGCTCGAGGGCATCCCGGCCATCGTCCTATTCGGTCCGTTGCTGTTTCCGATCGCCAAACAGGTCGGCGTCCATGAGGTGCACTACGCCATGGTCGTGATCCTGGCGATGGGCATCGGCCTGTTCGCCCCGCCGTTCGGCGTTGGTTACTATGCCGCCTGTGCGATCAGCCGGATCCATCCCGATGAAGGGATCAAGCCGATGCTCGGCTACATGCTGGCGCTGCTGATTGGCACCATCGTCATTGCCGCGGTCCCCCAGATATCCATCGGCCTGCTGCACTGAACCAGTCTTTTGATCTTCGAACCCGAAAGGAGCAAAGCGTGAAGGACCTCTTGAACTTCGGACAAATGCTCTCGGTCCATGCGCGGCTGTCGCCAGACCGCATCGGCGCCCGGGATCTGGAACGTTCGATGACTTTCGCCCAATGGAACGAACGGTCGTGCCGTCTGGCCAATGCCCTGATCGGCCTCGGTCTGTCCAAAGGCGATCGTGTCGCGATCCTCGCCTACAACTGCGTCGAGTGGTGCGAAATCTATGCGGCGACGGCAAAGGCCGGCTTGGTTGCGTTGCCCATCAACTTTCGCCTGACGGCCAAGGAAGTTCAGTTTATCATCGAGAACGCCGAGGCCGCGGCCTTGATCGTTCAGGATGAACTCGTCGACCTCGCCGAACAGGTCCGTGGCGATCTGTCGATCGGGCCGGATCGCTTCGTCCACTTCGGCCTTCGTCCGAGCCCCGCGGGCTATCGCGCCTACGAAGATATTCTCGCCGCGGGCAGCGCCAGTGAGCCCGAGCAACGCGTTTTATTGTCGGACCCCTGGACCTTGATGTACACCTCGGGAACCACGGGAAATCCCAAGGGGGTGGTGAGAAGCCATCGCAGTGGGGTGCTGCTGTCGATGGTCACCGAGATCGAACTCGGCCTGCATCGCAACGACGGCGCCCTCCTGGTCATGCCGATGTGCCATGCCAATTCACTGAACTTCTTTGGCGCCTTCGGCTATGGCGGCGGCACCAACGCGATCTATTCGCGAAAGAGCTTTGATCCCGAGCATTGCGTTCGGACGCTGGCGGAGGGCGGCTCGACATTCACGTCCCTGGTGCCAACCCACTACATCATGATGCTCGGATTGCCGGAAAGCGTACGTGCCAAGTATAATTTTGACGCCGTGACCAAATTGATGATCTCGTCAGCGCCCGCGCGGCCTGAGACCAAGCGCGAGGTCATGGAGATGTTTCCGAACTCCGGCCTGTTCGAGCTTTACGGCGCTACCGAGACCGGTTGGGTGACCATGCTTCACCCGCACGAACAATTCACCAAGCTGGGCTCTGTCGGCCGGGAATGCGTTGGCGCCGCGCCGGTCCGGATCCTGGATGAGGCGGGCAACGAGGTGCCGGACGGCGAATCGGGCGAGCTTTATTCCTGCAATGCACACACGTTCGACGGTTACTGGCGGTTGCCGGAAAAGACCAGGGAGGCCTTCCGTGGCGATTATTGCACGGTCGGCGACATGGCCCGTCGCGATGCCGATGGCTACATCCATCTGTCCGACCGCAAGAGCAACATGATCATCTCCGGCGGCGAGAACATCTATCCGTCCGAGGTCGAAGCGCTGATTGGTTCCCATCCCCTGGTGAAGGATGTGGCGGTCGTCGGCCTGCCCGACGAAAAGTGGGGAGAGCGTGTTCATGCCGTCGTCGTGCTGCATGAGGGCGCCATGCTCCGAGAGGGCGATCTTGTCGAATGGTCAAAGGATCGCCTCGCCGGCTACAAGCGGCCGCGCTCCTATGCGTTCCTTCCTGAAGACGAGATTCCGAGGAACGCCACGGGCAAGGTGCTGCATCGGGAACTGAAGAAGAGATTTACCAACTGACCGTGGCCAACTGACCGTGGCCAATGGCCGAATCATTTCGTGTCGAGTTCCGCAACAGATGCGCGCCGTATTGAACTCAGCTTTGCCGATCTTTTCCTTGATCCTGACCGGGTTCCTATGTGGCTATTTTTCGGTATTCGACCGGACCGCGACCGACAATCTGAACCGCTTTGCGGTCTATCTGGCACTGCCGTCGCTGATGTTCGTCGCAATGTCGAAGATTACCCCGGATCAAGTGCGCCAGCTCGGCTTTGTCGGCGCGTTCTGCGGGGGTTTTTCGATTACCTTCGCGGTGGCCTTTGCGATCAGCCGCTTTCGGGGGCGACGCGTTGCCAATGCGAGCATCGAGGGTCTGGATGCCGGGTACAGCAATGTCGGGTTCATGGGGATACCGATGTGCCTTCTGGTGTTCGGTCCGGAGAGCGCGCCGGCCTCGATCATTGCGACCCTGTTTACCGCCTGCATTCTTTTCCTGTTCGCCGTTGTCATGGTCGAAATAGACCTACAGAAGGGCCGCAGCTTCCGGGCCACCGGGGCCAAGGTCGGGTGCTCGCTGCTGAGCAGTCCGCTTCTGATCGCGCCGGTGGCAGGCCTCATCGTCGGTCTGAGCGGGGTCAGGGTGCCGGCGCCGTTCGAGAGCTTTACCACGCTGCTCGGTGGTGCCGCTTCTCCGGTAGCGCTGGTCTGTATTGGTCTCTTCCTGGCGCAGGAAAGCGTGGTCAGTCACGACGCCGCCTCGATTGGCATCCTGGTCGCGATGAAGCTGGTCCTGCAGCCGGCCATCACCGCGTTCCTCGCCTTCCATGTCTTTACCATGCCGCCGCTATGGTCACATTCGGCGGTGATCCTGAGTGCGCTTCCGATCGGGTCCGGACCATTCACGATTGCCAAGCTTTACGGACTGGAAGCCGGAGTAACCTCAGGCTCCATTCTCGCCTCGCACATGGTTGGCGTCGTTACTGTCTCGCTGCTCGTCGCATGGCTTGGGTAGATTACTTTAACATGAAGGTTCCAACCGAAATGGAGTCGTAGGATGAAAGTCTCTCCGGACAGCGCGGCCGCCCTGATCGCGCGGCTCTTGAAGCAACGCGGCATCAGGCGCGTATTCGCGCTTTGCGGCGGTCACATCATGCCGATCTGGATGCGGCTGGATGCGGAAGGAATAGCTATTGTCGACGTGCGCGATGAACGTGCGGCGGTTCACATGGCCCAGGCGCATGCCGAGCTGACCGGCGAGCTTGGGGTTGCGCTGGTGACGGCCGGTCCAGGCATGACCAACGCCATCACCGGCATTGCCAATGCGCATGTTTCGCGCGCGCCGATCCTCGTCCTGTCGGGTGGCAACCCGCGTCCGCAGGAGAATCGGGGCGGTCTGCAGGATATGGATCATACGCAATTGGTGCGCTCCATCACGCGCTACGCGCGCACGGTGCGCGAGCCGTCGCTGGTGCTGCAGGAGCTCGACGAAGCGATCTCGCGGGCGTTCGGCGAAGGCGGCGACCCCGGACCCTCCTACATCGATTTTCCGACCGATACCTTGCGCGGGATCGTGCCCAAGGCCTTGCAGCTGGACGAGCACCTCCGCGCCAAGCCGCGCAGCGTCACCCGTCCCGATCCCGCGCAGGTCGAGAAGGCCGTCGACCTGCTGTGGTCAGCGCGACGGGTTCTCGTCATCTCCGGTCGGGGCGCCCGCGACGCCGGACCGGAGCTGATCGAACTGCTGGACCGCTTGGGTGCCGTCTATCTCGACACCGGGGAAAGTCGAGGCCTCGTTCCCGACAGCCATCCGTCGGTTGTCGGCGCGATGCGCGGCTCGGTCATGGGCGACGCCGACGTCATTCTGACCATTGGACGCCGTCTTGATTTCCAGCTGGCTTACGGTTCGCCGGCGGTGTTTCAGGCGGCGAAATTCGTCCGCATCAGCGACACACCGACGGAGATCCGGGATAATCGTCGCGGCGAGGTCGAGATTTTGGCCTCGCCGGGGCAGACGCTGCGCGCCATCGTCGATCACGCCGGCAACCGAGTGTCCGAAGTCGATCGGCAGTGGGCAGCCAAGCTGCGCAATGGGCACGAAGAGCGCGCCAGAAAACTTCAAATGACCATGGCGTCCGCGCCTAATGGTTCCGATGGCAGACTTCATCCCAACAAGGTCTTGTCGGCGCTCCAGCAAGCCATCGGCGACGACGGCGTTATCATCACCGATGGCGGCGATTTTCTCTCCTTCGCCCGGGTGGGATTGAATGCGCCGCGAATGCTCGACCCCGGTCCGTTTGGCTGTATCGGCATTGGCGTGCCCTACGGCATCGCCGCCAGTCTGGCTTTTCCGGATAAGCCGGTGGTGGTAGCGACCGGCGACGGCGCCTTCGGCTTTAATGCGATTGAGGTCGATACGGCCGTTCGACATCGAGCTCCCGTGCTGATCGTGGTCGCGAATAATGGCGCGTGGCAAATCGAGGTGCACGATCAGACGGTGACGCACGGGAAGGTGGTCGGCACCCAATTGCAATTTGCCGACTATGCCGGCATGGCGAGGTCGTTCGGAATGCATGCCGAGCGGGTCGAGACCGAGGCGCAACTTACGCCCGCGATCGAAAGGGCATTGGCCAACCGCCCGGCTCTTCTCGACATGGTCGTGACGCCGGAGGCGATCTCTTCTGACGGCAAGACCGGTCTGGCCTGGGTGCCTGACCTGCAGCCCCTGGCGGCCTGGGACGACGCCGAGCGCAAGTGGCGAGCGTCCTGATCGATGCCCTTCAACCTGCCTGGAACTCGCCGATCACGTCGACTTCGCTGGACCGGGAGCAAGGATGAAGGCGCCTGCGGGACTTGATCTTGGCATCAGCGTTGCCATGATCGGGGTGCAACGAGGCGTCAGTAACGGCATGACCAGCGATCCCCAGCAATTTGCCAGCGACAATTACTGCGGAATTTGCCCCGAGGCATGGGAGGCGATGGCCGCGGCGAACCACGGCCACGCGCCCGCCTACGGCGATGACGTCTGGACGGCGAGGGCGGCCGATGCCTTTCGTGCGTTGTTCGAGACCGATTGCGAGGTGTTCTTTGCCTTCAACGGGACGGCGGCCAATTCGCTGGCCCTGGCCTCGCTCTGCCGGTCCTATCATGGCGTGATCTGTTCCGACGTGGCCCATGTCGAAACCGATGAGTGCGGCGCTCCTGAGTTCTTTTCCAACGGCTCGAAGCTGTTGGCGGCGCCATCGACCGATGGCAAACTGGCACCGCAAGCCGTCCGGGCCGTCGCGACCAACCGCAAGGACATCCATTTTCCCAAGCCCCGGGTGGTGACGATCACCCAGCCGACCGAGACCGGACAAGTCTACGATCTCGGCGAAGTGCGGGCGATAGCGGCGGTGTGCCGCGAGCTCGGCCTTCTCCTGCATATGGACGGCGCCCGATTCGCCAATGCCTGTGCCAGCCTGCGGTGCAGTCCCGCCGAATTGAGCTGGCGGGCCGGCGTCGATGTTCTCTGTTTCGGCGGAACCAAGAACGGCATGGCCGCCGGCGAAGCCATCCTGTTCTTCAACCGCGGCCTCGCCGAGGATTTCGACTATCGGTGCAAGCAGGCCGGCCAGCTGGCCTCCAAGATGCGCTTTCTATCCGCGCCCTGGGTCGGGATGCTCGAAAGCGGGGCGTGGCTGCGTCATGCGGAGCACGGCAACGCCTGCGCCGTACGCCTGGCGCGGCAGATTACGGGATTGCCAGGGCTGCGGATCATGTTTCCCGTCCAGGCCAATGCGGTGTTCGTTCACCTGCCGGCCGCTGCGATGGAGGCGCTGCGCGAGCGCGGCTGGCGGTTCTATACCTTCATCGGGGGCGGCGCCCGATTCATGTTCGGGTGGGATGCTGAGCCGCAACGCGTGGACGAACTGGTCGCCGACCTGCGCCAAATTGCCTTGGCATGAAACCTCTGGTCGGATGCCGCAATGGGATCGACGACGCGGGCTGCGACCCGCCGCCTCACCGGAGTGTTCATCTGTCATGAGCAAGAAATCCTGGGCCTCCCTCGGCTCTGAGCTGGCGCCGTTCGTCGCGCCCTTCCGCGTCGATGGATCTGGCGCCTTCCATCTCAGATCGCACAAGACCGACGAGAAGGGCGGTCTGAACAAGGACGATGCAGAGGAGATCCTCGAAGCCAACCGCCAACGGCTGAGCGATTTTCAGGAACGGCTGTATGCCCAGGATCGCTGGTCGCTGCTCTTGATCTTTCAGGGCATGGATGCCGCCGGCAAGGACAGCGCCATCAAGGCCATCTTCGAGGGCGTCAACCCGCAGGGCTGCGAGGTCCATTCCTTCAAGCAGCCGACCACCCACGAGCTCGACCACGATTTCATGTGGCGGGCCGTGATCGCGCTGCCGGAGCGCGGACGTATCGGGATTTTCAACCGTTCCTATTACGAGGAATGCCTGGTGACGCGGGTGCATCCGGAAGCGCTGGCCGCCGAGAAGATCCCGCCCAGTCTCGTCACCAAGAACATCTGGCGCGAGCGGTTCGAGGATATCCGGGCCTTCGAGCGCTACCTGTCGCGCAACGGCACGGTGATCCTCAAATTTTTCCTCAACATCTCCAAGGAAGAGCAGCGCCAACGCTTTCTCGACCGCCTTGAGGTGCCGTCGAAAAACTGGAAGTTTTCGATGGCCGACAGCACCGAGCGCATGCGGTGGCCCAGATATATGGCGGTCTATCAGGACATCCTGCGGCACACCTCGACCGCGGTGGCGCCCTGGCATGTGGTGCCGTCCGATCACAAATGGTTCGCCCGCGTGGTGATCGGCTCCGCCATCGTCAGCGCACTGGAGGCGCTCAATCTGCATTTCCCGCGCGCCGACAAGGCCTCGCTTTCGGAATTCAAACAGGTGCGCAGGGCGCTGGAGAAGGAAGGCAAGGGGGAAGGCAAGAAGAAGGCCGCGGCGAAAAAATAGGTTTCGTAGGTTGCGGATCGCGGAGATGACGTGCCTATTACCTTTTCGCATCCCTAATGGTGGGCACGGCACAAGGGGCACCTTTGCCTACCCTACGCGCCAAAAATTATCACGTGGCCGCAGGTAGCAAACCTGAGCTTTCCAGGCTACATTAGAGTTATGCGCCGCGATGAAATCATAGCCAGGCTGAAGCAGACAGAACCCGCCTTGAAGGAATTCGGGGTGGCTGCGCTATACCTGTTCGGCTCCTATGCGCGCGACGAAGCACAACCGGATTCTGACGTCGACGTTTTTGTCGATCCCGCAGCCGATCGCAGCTTCGGGTTTCTGCCGTTCATGGATGCATATCAAGCCATCAAAGAAGCCGTTGGCGAAAATGTTGATTATGGCACCCGCACGGGTCTGCATCCGCTGCTTCGTGGGGTTATCGAGCGCGAAGCCATCCGGATTTTCTGATGGCCGAACGTTCGTTCCGTATCAGGCTGCTGGATATCCGCGAAGAGATTGCGGGCATTCGGGATGTTACTGAGGACGCGACGGCTCAATCCTTCGCGGCAAGCTGGGGCATGAAACGTGCGGTTCAGCACGCGCTTCTCATTATTGCCGAGGCGGCCAGGCACATTCCGGCCGACCTCAAGGCAACGCGCCCGGAAGTACCCTGGCAGAAGATCCACGGTCTTGGGAATATGCTGCGCCATGAATATCGAAGGATTGATCCCGACATTCTGTGGTCGGTGATCGAGGACCACTTGGAGCCGCTGGATCAGGCCGTGGCGGCGCTGCTGCATGATCTACCTAAGCCAAGCGATCCATAAGCCCACATACTGAAAGGTTCGCGCTGAGCCCCCAAGGGCGCCTGAGCCGAGGCCAAGGCAGCTATCGGCGGGCTATCTTTTCGAGCGGGAACCGATAGATTGACGCAACTGACGGTATTAATCGCTAGAGGCTGATGTGGCGGAAAAGCAATATTTCCAGGGGTTTTTCTCCTATAACCGCCTTGATGCGGAAATCGATCCGGACCTCGTCACCGCGCTGACGACGCGGCTCGCGCAACGAGTCACGCGCAAGATCATCAATGCCGAATTCTCGATCTGGCGCGACGTGAATGACCTCCGCACCGGCCAGCGATGGGATGACCGGATCGGGCAGGCCGTGCGGCAGTCGCGGGTGTTCATCCTTCTGATGACGCCAAAATGGTTCGAAAGCGCGAACTGCCGCAAGGAATATCTAATCTTCAAGGAGGTGGAGCAAGGAATCGGGGTCGGTGAATATGTCGTGCCGATCCTGGCCCACAGCATCGACAAGCAGCTGCACTATTTCGATCCGGAGCAGCGAGCCGCCTACAACGAACTGAACCAGCGACAGTATAAGAGATCCATTGCCACGACCTTCCGTGCTTTGACAGTGGACCAGCGCGAAGTTCTGATCGATGAGATCGCGGACGACATCGAAGATATGATCGGGCGCTTCCGCCAGCAAACACTAAGCGCGCCGGAAATTCCAGCACAGGGAGGTGAAGTACATTTCCAGGGCGGCGAGCCCTTAAAGCCTCACGCCAGAGGTCAATTGCAAATGCGGCCCGATATTGATGCCAGGAAGGCATTCTTTCAGATTCTGGAAAAAAGCGCATGGAGAGAACGAGAGATCGCAACCACGACCAACACTGATCAGCGTGTGTCCAATTGGTTAGAGGTGCGCCTAAAAACCGAGATTCACAGAGCGCTGCGAAACTCAGAGCTGGATGCCTGGGGAGAAGAAGTTCTAACGCGAAATGCCGACACCCCAGAGAAGCCAATTCCCGCTGATGTATGGGATCGAGTAGAAATAGATTTCGACCGAAGCGAACTGCCCCGTACATCGGCGATGTGGAAAATTAACCGCCCGGGAATGGCCACCGCTTGGGCGGGGATAAAATTCTCCAGCACGCAGATTTTCCAGCTCTTCCCGCTGAAGCCGCTTGTTGAGGCCAAATATAGCGCGCCCGACATTCCGACGCAGGGATTTGGGCCGCATTTCGAGATCGGCGGGGATGGCAGGGTCACCTTCGCGCCGCCTGAGGCGCTTGACCGGCAAGGTACCACATTGCGCGCCTGAAGGAATATCACCCACTGCTACGTGATCTGGCGTCGGAAATCGTCAGTGCGCTGGGAACGGGCAACAGCCCCCATCATCGTCTGGTGACCCGTGTGGAGGCCTACCGCAAACTCGTCGCTCAGGACCTTGAGCGAGTCAACTTCGCGAGGCTTTTTGCGGAAGGGGTGCGCCTTACGAACGCCGACAAGGCAGCCAAATCGGCAATCAAAGAGGAGGAACTCCCGCCGCTCCCGCACACGGCACGTGCCGACATGGATACGTTGATTGCGTGGCATGGCACATTCATGATGGCGACGGCCGAGGGCATGGAAACAGTCGCGGCCTCGGACCGCTATCGCCGAACCGCACAAGAGGAAGCCAAGTATCGGACGGCGGCGGCGGACTTCGTCGAAAGCATGAACGATCAGCCGGAGGTCATCGATCCCGAAGTCGCGTAATTCGGCGCGAGGCGGTCGAACAGATCGGAACCGGTAGCAACCCGGAGCGCAGCGGCGCCGTCGCGGTCGGCGTGGTGAGGAACCTGGCGATAACGGTTGTAAGTGCCGGGACGCTCGGCGCAATCGCCGCTGCGGCTGCCGCGTCGCAGTCGTCGGTTCTGATGGGCGGCGCCGCGGCAACGGTGCTGGTGGTTGGAGAAGGACTTAAGAAATCGAAGTCGTATATGATCATGACGGCCCTGGTGACGAAGGGGCTTGATAGGGTTTCGGACAAAGAAGTTGTCAAAGCCTGCAAGGACGTCGGCGAGCGATTAAGGCCGCACATTAGATTTGTGCTCGACTCGGGATCGAGGTTGCGGGCTCTCGCGGATCAGCGCGAGAGCGGCTTGAGCTGGGTCGTCAACTCGCTGGACTGGCTTAAGCATTCTGTAAGCGGTGAGTTACCGATAACAGGTGAGTTACGGATTGTAGAACAGCCCGACAAGCTTATGGCATCAGTTGTGCTCCGTTTTAGCCCCGGAAATCGTTTCCGTGATTTTGACGCTGCGCCGGAAATGATCGTCGTCCCCGCCGGCGAATTCATGATGGGCTCGCCGGCAGGCGAAGGCGGCGACGATGAGCGCCCACAGCATAAGGTCAAGATGAGGAAGACGTTTGCGGTTGGCGCCTGTCCGGTTACACGCGCCGAATTCGCCGTCTTCGCATATGTCACCGGCCGCAAGCGGGAAGGCGGAGGGAGTGAATCGTGGCGCGATCCCGGCTTCCCGCAGGATGACGACCATCCGGTAGTCAACGTAAGTTGGCACGACGCGCAAGCGTATGTGGCGTGGCTGAAGCAAAGCTCTGCCGGTGTACCCTATCGACTTCTATCCGAGGCTGAATGGGAATATTGCTGCCGCGCGGGCTCCACGTCAGCGTACAGCAACGGCGCGAGCATTACTCCAGCGCAAGGGAACTACGGACCGAAGGCCAAGGGCACAACCCCTGCTCTAAAGTTTCCTCCCAACGCTTGGGGACTGCGTGATATGCACGGGAACGTGTGGGAATGGTGCGAAGATAATTGGCATGAGGACTACAATGGCAATCCACCATCAGACGGCTCGGTCTGGTCGGGTGGAGATACATCTTGTCGGGTCCTGCGCGGTGGTTCTTGGGGCGACGATCCGGAGGTTCTCCGCTCGGCGAACCGTAACTGGGACCAGCCTGACAGCCGCGACGTCATCATAGGCTTTCGAGTGGCGATAACGGCGTCCTGAATAGGATTTTGCCGGCCGCCGCGCCTGGGATGAGCCGATAGGTCAGACCGTCTGCCGCTCTTTTGGCATTGCGGTGCTGGGTATTTCTCGTTTAGAACATCCCCTCGGAAAGCCGCCTTCGGCAACGAACCGTCAATGGTTTTGCTGAAGGATTGGGCTTCCACCAAGGGCTTGGCAATGCTGATTCGCAGCTGTTTTAACGGAATTCAGGGAGGATCGGCCGGCGCCGTCCGTCCTCGGGTGATTCCGGCTGCGTCCGTGCCCACCCCTGATCTTGTCGGGCTTCTGCTTCTTATCTGCCCCTGAGGGCCGTCTGGGCGGTTTTGCCTGGGCACTCAGGGGCTGCGCGAGATCAGATGACCCCTTCAGCGCTCAGAGCAAACAAAGCGCACCAGCCAAAAGGAATTTCTTGAAATGTCCACCGTGAACAAGTCCGACAAGGACCGCGTCATCATATTCGACACTACCTTGCGCGACGGCGAGCAGTGCCCCGGCGCCACCATGACCTTCGAGGAAAAACTCGAAGTTGCCGAAATGCTCGACGACATGGGCGTCGATGTCATCGAGGCCGGTTTCCCCATTACATCCGAAGGCGACTTCCAGGCGGTCAGCGAGATCGCGAGGCGTTCCAAGAATGCCGTGATCGCCGGGCTGTCGCGGGCGCACCCGAAAGATATCGATCGCTGCGCCGAAGCGGTCAAATTGGCGAAACGCGGCCGCGTCCATACCGTGATCGCGACCTCGCCGCTGCACATGCGGGTGAAATTGAACATGACGCCGGAGCAGGTGATCGAGACCTCGATCGCCAATGTGACGCGCGCCCGCAATCACATCGACGACGTCGAGTGGTCGGCCGAAGACGGCACCCGCAGCGAGATGGATTTTCTCTGCCGCATCGTCGAGGCCGTGATCAAGGCCGGTGCCACCACGGTCAACATTCCCGACACCGTCGGTTATACCGTGCCGGAGGAATATACCGCCTTCATGCGCACCTTGATCGAGCGGGTGCCGAATTCCGACAAGGCGGTATTCTCCGTGCACTGCCACAACGACCTCGGCATGGCCGTTGCCAATTCGCTGGCGGGGCTGGCCGGCGGCGCGCGCCAGATCGAATGCACCGTCAACGGCATCGGCGAGCGCGCGGGCAATGCCGCGCTCGAGGAAGTCGTGATGGCGATCAACGTACGCAACGATCGGTTCCCGTATTGGAACAAGATCGACACCACCATGCTGACGCGGGCCTCGAAACTGGTCTCGGCGGCGACGTCCTTTCCGGTGCAGTACAACAAGGCGATCGTCGGCCGCAACGCCTTTGCCCATGAAAGCGGTATCCATCAGGATGGCGTGCTGAAGGATGCCTCGACCTATGAAATCATGCGGCCGGAGATGATCGGCCTGAAGCAATCCTCGCTGGTGCTGGGCAAGCATTCCGGGCGCCATGCCTTCGTCCACAAGCTGGAGGAGATGGGCTACAAGCTCGGCGCCAACCAGCTCGAAGATGCCTTTGCGCGGATGAAGGCGCTCGCCGACCGCAAGAAGGACATCTATGACGAGGACATCGAGGCCCTGGTCGATCAGGAAATCGCCGCCTCCCATGACCGCATCAAGCTGGCCTCGCTGACCGTGATCGCGGGCACCCACGGCCCGCAGCGCGCCACCATGAAGCTCACCATCGACGGCAAGACCACGATCGAGGAAGCCGAAGGCAACGGTCCGGTGGATGCCGTCTTCAACTGCATCAAGCTGCTGGTGCCGCACGAGGCCAAACTGGAGCTCTACCAGGTCCACGCCGTCACCGAAGGCACTGACGCGCAGGCGGAAGTTTCGGTACGGCTCGCCCATGATGGCCGCTCGATGACCGCACGCGCCTCCGACCCCGACACGCTGGTGGCCTCCGCCAAGGCCTATCTCGGGGCGCTGAACAAGATCGTCATGAAACGGCAGCGCGACATGCCGGCGGTGGCGGCAAGCTGAATCGGCGGCGCGGCGCGAACGGGATCAGGAGTAGCGACGAGGTCACGCCGCCATTTGAGATAGAAGATCGCGCCCCGCGATCAACAGCACCCCAACTTGAGAACGCGGCGCGCGCAGCGCCGAGTTCTCTTTTGCGCTGCAGCAAATGCCTAGGCCATGTTTCCTGCTAAAGGGGCAATGGCATTTCGGCGGGCTTCTCTGTATTGGTGCGGCCGGCAAGGATTTGCAGCGGCGCGCGCGCTTCGCAAAATCACGTTGGAGGAAACATGCACAAACTAATCCTGGCGGCTGTGTCAGTCGCGGCCTTGGCTCTGGCAGGCCCGGCGTCGGCGCAGACGCCGATCATCCTCAAGTTCAGCCACGTGGTGGCTTCGAACACACCGAAGGGCGCGGCGGCCGAGAAATTCAAGGAGCTCGCGGAGAAATATACCGACGGCAAGGTCAAGGTCGAAATCTATCCGAACTCGACGCTCTACAAGGACAAGGAAGAACTGGAGGCGCTGCAGCTCGGCGCGGTGCAGATGCTGGCGCCGTCGAACTCCAAGTTCGGTCCAATCGGGGTGAGGGAATTCGAGGTCTTCGATCTGCCCTATATCCTGCCCGACCTCGCCACCTTGCGCAAAGTTACCGACGGACCGCTCGGCGCCAAATTGCTGAAGCTGCTCGAGCCCAAGGGCATGACCGGTCTCGCCTACTGGGACAACGGTTTCAAGCAGATGACCGCCAACAAGAAGCTGATCACGCCTGAGGACTACAAGGGCCTGAAATTCCGCGTTCAGTCCTCCAAGGTGCTGGAGGCGCAGTTCCGCGCGCTCGGCGCGATCCCGCAAGTCATGGCGTTCAGCGACGTCTACCAGGCGCTGCAGACCGGGGTGGTCGATGGCGAGGAAAACACCTGGTCGAACATCTACACCCAGAAAATGCATGAGGTGCAGAAGTATGCGACGATCACCAATCACGGCTACATCGGCTATATCGTGGTCGTGAACAAGAAGTTCTGGGACGGTCTGCCCGCCGACATTCGCGACCAGCTTTCCAAGGCCATGAAGGAAGCCACCGCGTTCGGCAACGGACAGTCGGCCAAGGAAAACGACGACGCGCTCGAGGCGATCAGGAAGGCCGGCAAGACCGAGATCGACACCTTGACGCCGGAGCAGGATGCCGCGATGCGCAAGGCGATGGAGCCGGTCTACAAGGACGTCGCCGGCCGGGTCGGCCAGCCCTTGATCGACGAGTTCATCAAGCAAACCGGCGGAGCCAGCCACTAGTTGAGCCATTCCATGAAGCCCAGCATTTCAGGCCACGAGCGTTGGCCTCTCGCTCCCTCTCTCGCTCTTCGCGGGGGAGGGTTGGGGAGGGGGTGTCTCAGCACGGACACCGCCCGCGTTGGCCCCCACCCCAACCCTTCCCCGCGCGAAAGAGCGCGGGAGAGGGAGCGCAGCAGCGCAAGCTTTGACATGATCAGATCTTCCGAAGCGCTGGTCTAGACATGCTGCTTCGTATCCTTGATCGGCTCGAGGAAATCATCATCGCCTCGCTGATGGCGGCCGCGACGATCCTGATCTTCATTTCCGTCGTGCACCGATTCGGCACCGGCGTGCCGTTTCTCTATCCCTACCTGATCGGCATCCACATCTCCTGGGCGCAGGAACTGTGCATCTATATGTTCATCTGGATGGCGAAGTTCGGTGCCGCCTATGGCGTGCGCACCGGCATCCATGTCGGCGTCGACGTCCTGATCAACCAGCTCAATGCGGCTTGGCGGAAGCGCGTCATTCTGTTCGGTTTGTTCGGCGGCGCGCTGTTTACCTTTATCGTCGGCACCATGGGCGGGAAATTCGTGATCGAATTGATGAGCACCGACCAGGTCTCGCCCGATCTGGAACTGCCGAGCTGGATCGTCTACGCCTGCATTCCGCTCGGCTCCTATCTGATGTGCTTCCGGTTCCTGCAGGTCTCATGGACCTATTTCTGGACCGGCGAACTGCCGCATCATGATGCGACCCATGTCGAGGGGGTCGAGGTCTCGGCCACCGCGCCGGTCGCGCTCGGAGAAGCGTGATGAGCGCGGCCCTGATTTTCGGACTGCTGTTCGCCCTGATGCTGACGGGCATGCCGATCTCGATCTCACTCGGCCTGACAGTTTTGACCTTCCTGTTCACGATGACCGAGGTTCCGATCGAGAGCGTCGGGCTGAAGCTGTTTTCCGGCCTCGACAATTTCGGCATCATGGCGATCCCGTTTTTCATCCTCGCCGGCACCTTTCTGACCCGCGGCGGAGTGGCGCGCCGCATGATCGCATTCACTACCTCGCTGGTCGGCCATTTTCCGGGCGGCCTCGGATTGGCCGGCGTGGCGGCGTGTGCCATGTTCGCCGCGATTTCCGGATCCAGTGTCGCCACCGTGGTCGCGATCGGCTCGATCATGATGCCGGCGATGGTCGATCACGGCTATCCGCGTCGCTTCGGTGTCGGCGTGATTTCGACCTCCGGCGCGCTTGGCATCCTGGTGCCGCCGTCGATCATTCTGGTGCTGTACGGCGTCTCCACCAACACCTCGATCGGCGCGCTGTTCATGGCCGGCATCGTGCCCGGCGTCATGCTGGCGTCGATGCTGGCGGCGGTCACTTGGTTCATTGCCTGGCGCAACGGCTATCCGCGCATGGCCAAGGCCACCTTCGGCCAGCAGTGGACCGCATTCCGCGAAAGCGTCTGGGGCCTGCTCCTGATCGTGATCGTGCTCGGTGGCATCTATGGCGGCATCTTCACGCCGACCGAGGCCGCCGCGGTGGCGGCGGTGTACGCCTTCTTCATCACGGTGTTCGTCTACAAGGAGCTGAAATTCCTCGAAGTGGGCAAGGTGCTGCTGCAGGCCGCGAGCATGAGCTCGATGCTGCTCTACATCATCACCAATGCGGTCTTGTTTTCGTTCCTGATGACCCACGAGCAGATCCCGCAGGCGATGGCGGCCTGGATCGTCGACAAGAATTTCAGCCTATGGATGTTCCTTTTGGTGGTTAACGTACTGTTGCTGGCGGCCGGCAATGTGATGGATCCGTCGTCGATCCTGCTGATCATGGCGCCGATCCTGTTTCCGCTTGCGACCAAGATCGGCATCAATCCGGTCCATCTCGGCGTGTTGATGATCGTCAACACCGAAGTCGGATTGTGCCATCCGCCGGTCGGCCTCAATCTCTATATCGCCAGCGGCATCGCCAAGATGGGCATCAGCGAAATCACCGTCGCGGTGCTGCCATGGTTGTGTGCGATGCTGACCTTCCTCGCGCTGATCACCTACATTCCGGAGATTTCGTTGTGGCTGCCGCGGCTATTGGGAATGATTTGAAACTTCAGATTACATCTTGGTAACAGTGGGTTGGATGTCCAAACTGTAAGTTGATTGCGCCCTTGGGCGCGATCATCTTCGCGGCAACCTTTTTAAGGAGGTCGAGATGAAGAAGTTTGCTATTGCCGGTATTGCCGCGCTTGCCATCGCCGGTTCGACTGCGGTCTATGCCCAGCATAGGCCGTGGTTTCGCGAGCACATGCAGCATTTCCGCATGAGCGCGGAGGACCGGGCGGCGTTTGCCGATGCGCGGATCGCCGCCGTCCATGCCGGGCTGAAGCTCAATCCCGATCAGGAAAAACTGTGGCCGCCGGTCGAATCCGCGGTGCGGGATTTCGCCAAGTTGCGGATCGATCGCGCCAATGCGCGGATGAACGCGAAGCCTGATGATGCGCAAGGCGCCCAGCAACCCGACGATCCCGTGGCCAGGTTGCGCGAACGCGCTGACCACATGGCGACCACGGCGGCGGCGCTGAAGAAGATCGCTGATGCGGCCGATCCGCTTTACAAGACCCTCGACGACGGCCAGAAACGACGTCTCGCCATCCTGACGCACAGGGGAGGCGGGTTCGGCGGCGGCTGGCGGCACCCTGGCTTTGAGCGCGGCAACATGGGCGGCGATCGCGATCGTGGCTACGACCGCGAGGGCGGCCAGGGCATGGGTGGTCATGACCAGGGTGGCCCCGACCGGCTCTAGGCTCGCGCCGGCGCTCAAATAGCATGGACGCTTGGAATAAGCCGCCGGGGACGGCGGCTTTGCGCTATATCGAGCCGGTCGGATGGCCAGGAATAACCCTCTGGCCTTGCTGGACATCGAGGGGTCGCTTTGCTAAACGACGCCCTCTTGCGAAGGCTTTCCGGGCCGGTTCCGGGCGCATAGCTCAGTTGGTAGAGCAGATGACTCTTAATCATCGGGTCCCAGGTTCGAGCCCTGGTGCGCCCACCAAGTCTTTCAAGGCACGTGGCCGGGTTCGCCGTTTCAGGAGACAAAACTAAGACGGTTTTTCAAACGGTTTTTTTCCGGGTCTCGACTTTTCCAAAAATTTGAATATAGGCGTCGCGGGGTCAAAAGCCGGCGCTCCAAGCACTTGTCGGTCGCAGCCGACAGGGAGATCCGGCTGTCCACCAAGTGCAACGGATCTACACGTTCGCTCGGCCGGCCACAGAATACCGGCGCGACGGAAGCACGTCAGGGGAGGCTCGACTTTTCGTCGCTGTCAATGCCCTTAGAACTGCTGATCGCAAATTCGGTTTTTACGAGCTTGATGGGTTCGGCGGTAGGTTGCTTGCAACTGCGGATTTGAATGCAGGAAGGCGGCTCTAGAGTGAAGCTGACCTCCCGAGGCATAGGATGGCCCGCAGGATCAGGGCCAGCCAGCTCGGCATGTGGTAATCTGCCAAGCTAAGGAGGATTGCGAGCGCGCCATGCGATGTCCGAAGTGCGGTGCGACCAGCGAGGAGGGCAAGCGCTATTGCGCCGACTGCGGCGCAGCCTTGCCGGCCGCTGTTCCGTCTGAGCCCGCCCCGCGCGGCGATGTGGGCTCCAACGCCGTCGCACCAACCGAACGCATTCAAGGCGAGCGGCGTCACCTGACGGTGCTGTTCTGCGACCTGGTCAATTCGACCCGCCTTTCGGCCGAGCGTGATCCTGAAGAATGGCGCGACATCGCCACAGAGTGTCTGCGGGCGGCCGCGGGTGCGATCACGGAGCTGGGCGGCTTCGTCGCCCGATACATGGGTGATGGTGTGCTGGCCTATTTCGGCTGGCCTATCGCCAGCGAGGATGATGCAGAACGCGCGGTCCGTGCCGGCTTGGCGATCGTCAAGGCGATCATGACGCTGAACCGGCGACTGGTTGGCAAGACCGGTACCGAGCTCGCGGTTCGCGTGGGAATCCACTGTGGGTGGGTGGTGGTCGACGAGTTGGGGGGCAACAAGGCCGAGATCTTTGGCGATGCGCCCAATATCGCCTCGCGCGTTCAGGCAAGGTGCGCCCCCAATTTCGTTTTGATGACCGGCGCGGTGCACGACCTTGTCGCGGGTCGGTTCATCGTCGAGGATTTCGGCGTACATCCGCTAGCGGGTATCGATCGCCCGGTCCAACTCTACCGGGCTGTCGCGCCGAGCGGCGCCCGTCGAAGCTGGCGGCGGGTTGGCGCTCGCGGGCCAACCCCGTTCGTCAATCGCAAGCACGAGTTCGATCTATTGTGGCAGAGCTGGCTCAGCGCGCGTGACGGCGCCGGGCAATACGTTTTCGTGACGGGCGAGCCGGGAATTGGAAAGTCCCGTCTGGTCGAGCAATTCCGCTCGAGCATCAGGGATGCCCACATTTGGATGGAGTGCGCCGGAGAACAATTCTTCGAGAACACTCCCTTCTACGCGGTCATCAAATTGCTTGAACAAGCGTTGGGCTTGGAAAAAGAAGACAGCGCCGAAGGGCAGATCCTTCAGCTCAAACGCGGGTTGAGATTGAGTGGCCTCGATCTCGCTGAAACGATGCCGCTGATTGCCGAGATCCTGAAACTCCCGCCGTCACCCGAATATCCCGTGCCTCAGGTCGGGCCCGAACAGGCCCGGAGCCGGTTGATGGCCGGCTTGGCCGGGTGGGTGCTCAATCTTGCGCGACTTCAGCCGCTGATTATCCTCGTAGAGGATCTACATTGGCTCGACCCCTCGAGCGTCGAATTGACGGGCATGCTGATCGAGCAGGCGGTCAACGTGCCGCTGATGCTCGTGGCTACCGCGAGGCAGGAATACCGCCTGCCTTGGGAATTGCGCAGCACCGATCGATCGATCGTGGTCGGGCGACTGGGCAATGACGAGATCAGCGAAATGATCGCCGGCTCCTCGAATGTCGATGGTCTGACCGAGGATATCGTCGCCAGCGTGGTGAAGCGGTCCGATGGCGTTCCGATCTTCACCGAAGAGCTGCTGTCGTTCATCCTCGAAGGCGCAGGAAATTCAACAGCCCAGGATATTCCGACCACATTGCTGGATTCGCTGACCGCCCGCTTGGACCGCCTTGGTCCGGCCCGCAGAGTGGCACAGGTCGCAGCCGTGCTCGGGCGCGAATTCGACTATTCCCTGTTGAGAGCGGTCGTGCCGGGCTCCGACCATGACGTGCAATCGGCGCTCGCGGCACTGACGCGGGCAGATTTGATCTTCACGCAAGGCAGCCCGCCGAAGGCAAGCTACCAGTTCAAGCACGCGCTGATCCGCGACGCCGCCTATGAAGGCCTGCTCAGGAGCGAACGCCGCGAGCTCCATCAGCAGGTCGCCCGTGCCATCAGCGAGCAATTTCCCGCTTTGGCCGAAGCCCAGCCGGTGCTGCTTGCCCGCCACTGGAGCGAGGCGGGTGAGGCGGAGCGGGCCGCCGACGCCTGGATGCGTGCGGGCGAAGCGGCGCTGGCGCGCTGCGCCTACAAGGAAGCCGAGGAGGCCTGTCGGCAGGCGAGCGGGTCCCTTGGGCTGTTGCCGCCGTCGGAGGCACGCGACAGACGCGAACTGGCGATTTCCACGGCGCTTGCGCGGGTGCTTCAGGTGACCAGGGGCTACTCCTCGCCGGAGAGCATGCAAATCGGGGCGCGTGCACGGGAACTCGCGGAAAGGTTTGGCGAGCTCGGGCAGCTTATCCATCAAGGCCAACAAACCTGGGCCGCCATCTTTATCACGGGCGACTACGACGCGGCCACGGCCCTTGCCGAGCGCATTCTTGAAATGACCGTGGCCGAAGGCCGCAATTTCAATCAGGACTTCTTCGCCCATTATGCCCAGGTACTGGCACGGTTCTACACCGCAGACCTCGCGGGAGTAGAACAGCACTTTGCCAAGCTGTCGTTGCTGCTTGATCCCGCCAGGCCGATGGCGTCCGCGGCCGATATCATAGCGATCGGAAGCGCAAGCAATGCCGCCTGGTACCAGGGCCGCTTCAGTGTTGCGCGCGAGCGGATTGCTCGTGCGCTGGTTCTGGCCAGGAGGAGCGAGGATCCCTACGGCATGGCGATGGCGCTGCATTTCAAGGGCCATCTGCACTGGTGCCTCAGGGCGCCGCGGCAGGCGGAAGTGGTCGCAAAACGGTTGCTGTCGCTTTCGGAGCAACATGGTTTTGGCTACGTGTCGGATCTGGCGCGCATACGGCTCGGCTCGGCCATGTCGGAACTCGGCCACCGTACGGAAGGCCTGGAATTGATCGCTCAGGGCATGGTCGGTTTCGCCAAGGCCGGCGCCAATGTGGCCATCACGCTCTTTCTCACGATGCTGGCGGAGGCGCAGGCGCGGGCCGGTGATTTTGAATCAGCACTTCGTACCGTGGAGAAGGCGCTCAACACAAACCCAAGGGAGCTGATCTGGCGTGCCTATGCGCTGGCATGTCGCGGGGAGATCCGGCTCGGGCTCGGACAGGCTGACATGGCCGAGGCTGATTTTCGCAGCGCCATCGAGACCGCCCGATCTCAGGGCAACAAAGCCTGGGAGCTTCGTGCCGCGACCAGCCTCGCCCGGCTGCTGATGCGACGCGGCCATCACCGCGCCGCGCTTGAAAATCTGGCGCCGGTCTATGCCAGCTTCAGCGAGGGTTTCCAGACCCCCGACCTGCGGGAAGCCAGGTCGCTCCTGGATGAGATGGCGCATCTTCCCGCGGACTGATGCTTCCTAGCGGCGCGACAGCTCTCGGGTATGATCGACGAGTGCGTAGAGCGGCGCCGGATTGGCGGTATGCAAATGCGCCTCCCACTTGGCCTCGGCGGCCAATTGGTCGAGTCGGTCCTCGGCGGCCGATACGGCTGCCCTGACCGCCCGGGAGATTTGCGACAGCTCGTCATCCGATCGCACCGGCTTGCAGAACAGTTCGGCGATCACCGGGTCCTTGATGGCGATCGCGGCCGGCAGCGTGAGGATGCCATCCCTCAAATCCTCTTCACCGCCGCCGCCGAGCGATTCCAGTCCCTTGACGTCGCCGACGTCGTCGCATCCGTGATAGAGTACACCCAATAGGCCGCCGAACTTGCGAAGCAGTTCGTCCCTGGTGGCGACGCACGCACAGGTCTCGAACATCGATCCGGTGTCTTCGCCGGCGATCCGCAGCCAATCCTCGACGCCGAGGGGCTGCCGGCGCAAGTTCCACTGCATGCATTCCGCCGCCCCCAGACGCTTCATCAGGTCGGAGACCAGTCGGGTATCGATCCGGTCGCCCGACGTCATCCGGAAGCCGTCGGCGACGATATAGCCCGACGCCATCAGCGCCTGCAGCAGTCCGAATTGGCAGTGCAGGGTGGGTCTTCCCCGCCGCGTTTCGGATCCGTCGACGATGTCGTCGATGATGAGGGTCATGTTGTGCATCATCTCGATCACGGCGGCGGAATAGATCAGCCGATTTGGTATCGGCTCCTCCGTCGTGGCCCGGTAGACGCTGAAAACCGTCAGGGGCCTGAAATACTTGGAGCTGGTCACGAACTGCCACTCCAATAGCGGCCTGATCTCCTGATTGGCACCGCGAATCCAGCTTTCAAGGATCTCGCGAAGCTGCTGGATTTCTTCCGTGAAGCCAAGTTGCGCGATAATGCCTTCCGTCGTTGTCGTCGACATTGCCTTCCCCCATCCCGCGGTCGCGACCCACCCCTGGGCGAGCGACCGGACCCCTTTTGTCAGCGCTTGGCGCGGTGCCTGCGAACATATTCAGACCTCGACTGGTAGCGGCGTGAGCCGCGCCGCGTTTCACTGCCGAGCGCGGATCGCAGTAGGTCGAACAGAGCGGTTTGCTCGGATCGCGGCGTCGAGGGTTCACTCGCGCCGCTATCCGTCGTCTTCAAAAAATCGGCCAGCCGGGCAGCGAGATCGCGTAGTTCGTCGTCCTCTCGATGGGATCTTTCCGAGGCGAAATCGCGCACATGATCTGTCGCCGACACCAGCCTCCGGGCGGCTGCTCGCAACAGATCGGGAACCATTGACCTTGAGATGTGCGGCTCGTCAGCGGCGGAACACAAACCAACGGCGAAAGCCTCCAGGGTCCCGACCCAGTCGGCTGCGTAGTGCAGCGGAATCAGGGAGAGTGTGGCTAGCGATCCGACGATGCCTTCCTCCTTCTGGCCACGCGACAGATCGCGCAGTGCGCCATTCACCGTCGACCAGGCCTTGGCGCCATAGGCAACCGGAAGCAATGCGAGCTTCAAGAGCGCGAGTTCGTGGGAGTGCTGGGTGACGTGGGGCAAGACCTCGATGTCGGAGGTCCGTTCGGTCCTCGTCTGCACCGCACGGGCGGCGTGGAGTCCGCTCAGGACCGCCGCCTCGATTGTTGCCATCTTGACCTCGTTGAGACAGAAATCGCCGGCGAAGAACACGTTTTCCAGATCTCGATAAGATGGCTCAGGCTGCCATTGCTCGGAGCTCACATCGTTGAGGAAGAGCGTGTGGGATTTGTTGCTCTGGGGCCGGGACTTTGAATAATCGATGTTGCTGTCGGCCGCGCCCCAGCCGGCGCCGGGGCGCACGGCCGGCAAGTAGCGGGCCAGCTCCCGTATCATCATATGCGCCCATTCCTCGCTATTGTCGGAGGTGAACGCATAGGCGTCGGAAGCGGCCAGTATCAGCACGGTATGCTGCTCCTTGATCTCGCGCAGGCTGGTCCAGAGTTGTGAAATGTCGACGAAGGTCAGGAAGCCCAGCGATCCGGCCAGTCCGACATGCTCACGCGGTATGTTCGGGAGCTTCACCTTGAAGTAAAGGGTGACGACCAGGATGCTGGCCGTGAGCGAGCGTTGCAGCTCCGAGAGTGCGGGGACGCGGTCGACGACACGTCGTCCGGGGGAGCCGGTCATCACCAGCTTCGCCAGTTCGGGAGCCGGCACCGCGAGAACCACATTGGCGTGCGTTACCTCCGTCTTGTCGTCCAGTGTGAGCCGCACTTCATGATGATCGCCGAGCTCGATGGCCGTGACCGCGACGGACGGCTTGATTGCACACGCCCCGAGTTTATCCCGCCAGGGCTTGATCAGCGTCTCCTCGAGGCTTCCGCGCAACAGCCAGGCGAACGGCTCGGCGCGGCTGCCCAGCGCGCACCTGACGAAATCCTTGTAGGCGTCGGCGGACGTGTCGCTGCTTGGGATCGACCAGATCTCCATCAGGATCATGTTATGCAGATCCGCGCAGTCCTCGGTGGCGTAAGGACGCGAATACAGGAAACCGTTCACGGTCTGCTGCTGCAGGATGTTGGAGCGGTGGAATCGCTGCGAGGCCAGGTCGAGCAGCGTGAAACCGACAAGAAACATGTCGGGTGGGGGGAGCGCGCCCGAGAACAGGTCCTCGCAAATGCTTTTCAGCGAGCTTGCGTTCTTCAAATCCAGGTAGTGCGGCGCGGCGTCAGCCGTCTCGGCCCGAGGATGCGCTGACGGCTTCGCGGTTGATTTTGCGGCGGCGTTCGCGCCGTCGGGCGTGTGCGTGGCAGGCGACCATCGTCGCGAAGGATCGTCCAGGAGCTTGACGCTCATTCGAGGTTCGAAGGCATCTTGGCGCCGGATCTTGAGATCGTTCTCGACGATCTGCCAGAAATTGACGTACCAGTCGCAGAACAAATGCGGATAGACGTCGTGGAACATGCCGTTCGCGAACTCGGAGGAGAGGTCGCCTCCGAGGATCGGCTCCTTCTCATAGAGCGTCACCTGATAGCCGCGCTCCGACAGCCGAAGTGCGCAGGTCAGCCCTGCGATGCCCGCCCCGACGATCGCGACATCCTTTTTGGTTGGCACGGGCCGTTGCGGCCTTTCGGAATGGGATTCAATATTGGTCATGGGCTTGCTCCCCGAAACATCTATTGGTTAGACCGCCAATCCCCGGACCCTTGGATTGTCCGGGGCCAATAATGATGGACCGAGCAGCGCGGCTCTTCTGATGACCTCGGCCAGCCAGGCCGCGTGCCAGTCCGGATCCGCGCTGGCGGATTTTTTCCACGCGCTTTGCCACGCGACGAGATCTGCAAGCATGGCGTTCTCCCCGATCGGCATTCCCGTGACGACGTTGCGCAGGGCCTGGATCGTGCCCTCGCGCAGGTAGCCCAGAACGCTGCCGCCGACCTGTCGCAATATTCCGAGGGGGTGGACGTTCAACCCGCCGAAACCCGAGCCGGCGATCCGGGCAAATTCCTCGTTCGCCATCGCGCGTTCGCAGCCGCGCAGGGTCGACCTGATCCAGAATTCACGGAAATGCCAGTTCCGGATCACGGTGGCGTAAAAGCCCAGGAACAGCATGCCAGGATCGAAATAGCTGCGGAAATCCCGCTCGAACTTCGAAAGGAACGCCGCGTCGAACCGTCCGAGTTCGAGCGCCGACAACAGGGTTGACGATGCAATCAAGGCCGATTCCATGCCTTGCGTGATGCCCTCGCCCGTCATCGGATCGGCGAACGAGCCGGCGTCGCCGATCAAGACGCCACCGTCGAAATAGTTGCGGCCGGCACCGTCGTAGGTCTTGACGACGCCTCCGATCGGCTTGCTGGCCAGCTTGATCCGCGCGCAGGCGGGATGGCGGATCTTCAGTCGTTCGATTGCCGCGGCGAAGGCCGCCGGCACCGAATGGCCGTGCCGGTGGCAGGCTTCGCTCAGGATGCCGACCCCGACATTGGCCCGGCCACCGGACATCGGGAACATCCAGCCATACCCGGGAATAATGTCCTCATCGAACCAGACGGTCGCCTCGCCACCCTCCAGCGCAATGCCTTCAACATAGGCGCGCTGTGCAATCGAGATGTGAGCGCGGTCGATGCTTTCGAGGTTGAAGGTCCTGGCAACGAGGGACTCGGCGCCATCGGCGCCCACGATCAGCCGAGATCGGAGTGAGAAATCGGTTTCCCCAGCCCGCACATCGACGTGAATAAACCCATCTTCGCGCCGGATCCGGCGTACAGCGCAGCCGTCATATACTTTGGCCGAGACCGCTTCTGCCCGCTGTAACAGATGGTGGTCGAGAATATGGCGCGGCACGACCAAGCCATAAGGCGGCAGCCCATGCGCGGCCTGGTAGTAGGGGATGGGCCCGCGATAGCCGAGGCGGGGACCAAAGTAGATGCGCGTGGCGGTTATCGGCAAGGGCGATGACGACTGCACGGCCTCGCGCAGGCCCATGGCCTCAAGGATTCGCAGGCCCGCGGGTTCGACGAAATCGCCGCAGACTTTTTCGCGTGGAAAGATGGCCCGCTCGACGACCGCCACCCGCGCGCCGCGCCGGGCCAACGACCACGCCATCGTAGAACCCGCCGGTCCGCCGCCAACGACGATCACGTCATAAAGGTCAGATACCGCCACTCGAACTGCCCCCACGGCACGGTCGACCTATACACCCTCTGGATGTTTATACCCTATTCCATCAATCGGCGATACTGGCCTTCGGTCGGATCGCCGAGGCGCGGTCGCGGATTTTCGAGGGCTTGAGTTGGCGTCGGAGGGGGCCATCTTGAACGGCTACTTATCGGGTCCCAGGTTCGAGCCCTGGTGGCGCCCACCAAGCTTTTCGAGGGTATGGCCGATTTTCCATTCCTCTTGGGTTAGGCATAGGCTCGCCACAACGATTGGGAGAAAAGACCCGATCGAGCTGATTTCCTGGCTGGTGTTTAAAAAGCGCTTCACCGATTGGTGCTCACTTCCGCCGCCCTGGAGTTCTGACACTAACAATTGTTTCCGTCATTCCGGGGCCCGAGCGCAGCGAGGGGCTACGCCTTCAGGGGTGTGGCTTGACAGGTTAACCTGCGGAGGCAGCGTCCTTGTCCTCAATCGGACGCTCGTCCGGCTCGACAATCCTGAGGCGGCTCGGCTGCAGCGCACCAGCGCGCTCCAGCACCGGATAGGCGACCGAACAAATGTGGGAGTGGATGCGTTTCAGGTCACGCAGCACGTCGAGATGCAACGAACTTGATTCGATGCTCTCGGGTCGGCCTTCGCGCAGTCGCCCCAAATGGCTCTCGGCAGCGGCGAGTTCTGCCGTTCGCAATGTCGCCTTCTCTGCGATGAGAAGGCGCGCGATCTTGACGTCACCAGACATAAAGACGCTGAAGGCCAGCTTGAGGTTACTCAAAACCTCCTGGTGGAAGGCCTCCAGCTCCGCTGCGCCTTGCTTCGAGAAGATGAGTTTCCGCTTGATCTTCTTCTGGGCCAGCTCCATCAGGTTCTTGTCGATGATGTCGCCGATATGCTCGAGATTAATGGAGAACGAGATGATCTCCATGGCACGGTGACCGTCGCGCTCATCCAGGCTCTCCCGCGTGAGCCGGGTCAGGTAGAGTTTGATCGCTTCGTCGAGCTTGTCGGCGGCATTATCCATCCGGCTGATCTCGGCGACAAGCCGGCGGTCGTCGGTCATCAAGGCGGTCATGGACTGAAGCAGCATGTTCTCGACGATGTCGCCCAGATGGAGGACCTCGCGGGCCGCGCAGGCGAGCGCCACCGACGGTGTGCCCTGCGCCGTATCGTCGAGATAGAGCGGTGTAGCCGGATTGTTGGGTTTTGCGCGCTCGGGCAGGAATTTGGTCAATAGCGATGCCAACCAATCCAGCGGAAGAATGAAGACGATCGCCAGCACCAGATTGAATGCCATGTGGAAGTCGGCCGTCATGCGCGACGGATTGGGCTCGAACCGGGCGAGCGCATGGGCGATGGGATTGAGGAATGGCAACGTGAGGGCGCAACCGATCAATCGATTGAGCAGGTTGCCCAGCGGCAGGCGCCGGCTGGCCGGGTTCCTGCTGTTGCTCCCTTCGATGACCGGGTTGATGGCACTCCCCAGATTGGCCCCGAGTGTCAGGGCTAGCGCCGCTACCGGCGTGATGAAACCGGAGTAGGCCAGCGACATGATCAGCAGCACGACCGTGACGCTCGAATGCGCGAACCAGGTGAGCGCAGCAGCCATCAGGACGCAGAGCAGAGAGTCACCGGTCATTGCGGCGAGGAGCATTCGAACCGCAGGCGCATCCTCCGCCGGTGCCAGCGTATCGAGCAGGATGTGGAGCGACAGCAGCATCAGGCCGATGCCGATCGCGACGCGGCCGAGATCGCGCGTGCGCGTCTGCCCGCCTTGCTTGAATGCGACGACACCGACGATGAACAGCAGCGGTGCCACCGCCGTGACGTTGAACGAGAGGGCTTGTACGATGAGCGTCGTGCCGACGTTGGCTCCCAGCATGATCGCCAATGCGGGAACCAGATCGACGGCGCCACCCGTCACGAATGATGCGGTCATCAGCCCGGTCGCGGTACTGCTTTGCAGGAGAGCCGTCACGATGATGCCGGCGAGGAATGCGAGGAATCGGTTGCGCAGCGCAGTACCAAGGAAGCGCCGTAAATCCGATCCGAAAGCCCGAACGATGCCGCTGTGGACCATGTGCAGGCCCCAAAGCAACAGCGCCACGCCACCCATCAGATCGAGAAGGATCATGCTGCTCATCCTCTCCTCCTTTGCCGGGATATGCGGTAGCCGATCACGCCGACTTGGTGGTGGATCGCATCGCGGACGACCGTCGCGCCAATCCGCATGCGGCCTGAGTATGGGGGGTATACTCGGTGCGTTCAACCGTGCTGGTCGGGCCACAGGCCGTCAATTATCAGCGGGCCGCGGAGGACCATATTGGAGCGCGCTTGAGCGGTGGTTCGAGCCGTCCTGGCGTGCTGCAGGCTGAGCATTAACCTCAGGTATCGATCCGGGTCGCTTCAAACCGGCGATGCGGGTGGCGGAGCAGAGAGCCAGCCTCGATGATCCGCATTTCCTCGGCGCCTGCAGCCGCGGTGTGTTCGAGGACAGCAAAGGTGGCCGATGCGGCCTCGACCAATGCATCGCTGACGGTTTTGCCGCGAACCAGCGAGGAAACCAACAGCGAGGTGAACAGATCTCCGGTCCCGGAGGGGCGGATCGGAAGTTTCGGTGTGCTCAGCCGCCATGCCGCGGAGCGCTCGAGGGCAATGGTATCGATCCGGTCCGCGGGTACGTCAGCGAGCTCCACGCTGGTCACGACGACCGCGGATGGTCCTCTCGCGCGCAGAGCGCGCGCGTTTCCTATCAGTTCATCAATAGTGCTTGCTCGCTCCCCGCATAACCATTCAAACTCGAAAAGGTTGGGTGTGATGATGTCAGCCAGCGGACATAGCACATCCCGAAACATCGGTGGAATTCCAGTGTGCGCAAACAGGCCGAGGTCGCTGTCACCGAACACGGGGTCGCAGCAATACATTAGCCGGGGGTTGGTTTTCCTGGCCCTCTTGATGAATGCCGCCACGACTTCGGCAATTTCTGGCGAACCGAGATAACCCGACAAGATCATCTCGCAGGCATCGACCGCGCCTCGCTCCTCGATGCCCGCCAGCAAATCCGCGACCAAGTCCGCTTCCAGGACCCTGCCACGGATGGTTGGGTACCCTGGCCGGTTACTCAGCAAAGTGGTTGGCACCGCTACCACATCGATGCCGTTGATCTGCATGGGAAAGACAGCGGCGCTATTGCCGACATGGCCGTAGGCGACCTGAGACTGGATCGAAATGACCGTCATGCTGTCTGACTATGGCGCATAGCATACTCCAAGGGACTGGCGAAGCGAAGCGGCCTCGTTTTTCGACGCCTAAACACGGGCTCGCAAGGCCCGATCAGAAGCTTGCGGCCATCTCGACCAGTCGACGGTGCGCGGCCTCGCGCGCCAAGCTGGCCGGCTTGGCCGGGCCGGCCGTCGGCCCGATCAGCGCGAAACGAACATCGCTGACGCCGATGAAGCGCAGGGCTTCGCGCAGATAGGGGGTCGCCATGTCGATACGGCCTCGGTTCATGCCGGTGACAAAATCGCCGCCGCTGGCGACGATCGCGATCGTGGGCCGGTCCTTCAGGAGCGGAAGGTAGCCCTGGGCCGGATCGAAGCGGAAGGTAAGCCCGGGCTGGACGATCAGATCGAACCATTGCTTCAGCTTGTAGGGCAGGCCGAAGTTCCACATCGGTGTGGAAATCAGTACCCGGTCGGCGAGTGCAAACCGCATCGCCATGCGCTCAAGCTCCGCGAAAGCCTCGCGCTGGGCGTTGCTGAATTCGCGGCCGCCCAGGCGCGCGTATTTGGCTTCCAACACCTCGCCGTCGAACTCGGGCAGCCTTTCGCGCCAGATGTCCAACACGTCGATGTCAAAGCTCGGCTGCGCCTGTCGAAATCGGGACAAGAATGCCTCAGCCCCGGCCGAGGATTCGGAGGCTGCGCGGGGCGAACAACGCAGATGAAAGAGCCTGGGCAATTGCGCTAGCCTCTCCTGGCGCGGTCCTGCGCGCTCACTCGATCGCCTTGATTACGGTGTCCGCGTTGGTGACGATGGCAACGTTCTGCATGGCAAAATTGATCGAGGCATTGTGCCACTCGGCATTCATGGTGGAACAGCAATCCTCGGGCACGATCATGAAGTAGCCCTTGTCGGCGCCCGTGCGGGCGGTGTGTTCGATCGACATGTTGGTCCAGGCGCCGGTGTCGATCAGCATGTCGCGGCCGGTCGCCTTGAGAATGGTTTCCAGCCGGCTGCCCTCCCATGCGCTCATGCGCATCTTCTCGACGATGAAGTCGCCCGGGCGCGGCTCGAGCCCCGCCACCGGCGCGGCGCCCCAGGAGCCGCGCACCAGCGCATTGGCATCGACCAGGCCCTCGAACAGCGGCGCGTTCAGCGTCAGGCCGGGCGCGCCGGGGTCGACAATGAACCAGACGTGGATCACGATCACACCTCGCGCGCGTGCCGCCTCGGCCAGCCGGCGCACGTTCTCGACGACGCGCTGCGCGCGCGCGTGCGCCGGCGCGCCCGATGCCGCGAAGGCGCCGCCGTCCATGATGACGTCGTTCTGCAGATCCTGGATCAATAGCGCGCAGCGCTTCGGATCGAGCTGCAGACCCTCGGCCGTGAACAGCGGCGCGGGTGCGGAAGATGACGCGGTAGCCGGACCTGCCGTTGCAGTCATATAAGGCTCGCTGCGCGGTCCGACCTTGGTCGTGACCGTGTAGACCGAGTGCGTCGCGGTCATGAACAGCGTCCGGAAATCGGCGCCACCCCAGCAGAGGTTGGCAACCTTTTCGGGAACACGTACCTTGCCCAAGAGATCACCGCTCGTCGCGTAGACCCAAATGCCGCCCGGCGCGGTCACCCAGATGTTGCCGAACTGATCGCATTTCATGCCGTCAGGCACGCCAGGCTCGAGTTCGGAGCGGATGCCGCTGGCGAAGATCCGGGCGTTGCTGAGCGTGCCATCAGGAGCGACGTCGAAGACCCGGATCAGCGTCTGCACGGTGTCGTTGACATACAGCAGCCGCTCGTCGGGAGAGAAGCAGAGGCCGTTCGGCTGGTCGAACAGATAGCGCTCGACCAATAGCTGCGGCGCGCCGCCGCCCGGTGGCACGCGATAGACGCCCTGGAAGCCGAGCTGGCGCGGCCGCTCGACACCAAAAACCGGCATCCGGCCATACCAGGGGTCGGAGAAATAGATCGCGCCGCTCGAATGCACGCAGACGTCATTAGGGCTGTTGAGTTCCTGCTTCTCGAAGTGCGAGGCGAGCACTTCGCGACGGCCGTCGGGGCGCTCGCGGATCAGCGACGACGTGGTGTGCTCGCAGACGATCAAATTGAGCTCGGCGTCATAGGTCATGCCGTTGCATTTATTCGACGGGCGTTTGACCTCGACCACGCCCCGCGAAGCGTCCCAGCGTCGGCGGACGTCGGCGGGCATGTCCGAAAACAGGAGATAGTGACCGGTCGGGTGCCAGATCGGTCCCTCGGTGAAGGTGAAGCCGGTGCCGAGCTGGCCCACGGGCGCATAGGGATCGATCAACTGCTCGAATTCCGGGCGCAGCGTGGTGTGGGTCATGGGATGATCCTCTTCCCTCGCTCAGGCCGGAAACCAGCTGCGTTTGGGCAGCGACTGAACGATCGGACCCGGCACCTGGTCCTGCAGCCGTCCCACGACATTGCCGCCCTCGACCTTGCAGGGCCGGTCATGCACCGGCAGCAGAAAGCGCGACGAGTTGACCAGCTTCTTGATGGCCGCTTTTTCCGCCCGCTTCGAGGTGCCGTGATTGCCGGTGGTGCGCGGCTCGGCGTCGTGGATCTCGCGGAAGGGGTCGACCAGCTGGTCGTTGATGTCATAAAGCACGTCGCCGCAGATCGTGGCGATCCCCTCGGCGGTGTGAACGTGCAGGTTCATCGACCCCTCGGTATGGGCATTCGCCGCCTCGCAATACACACCCGGGATCAGTTCCACCGGGCCAGTGATCTCGAGATCGAGGAATCGCAGCGCGCTCCTGGTATGCAGCCGGTCGATCAGGTGCTTGATGTCTGGCGCGGGGTATTGCGGGTGCATCAGGCCGGAGACCGAATATTCGAGTTCCCGACGGTTGACCACGACGGTCGTGTTCATGGGAAAGAGGTCGTCCTTGCCGGCGTGGTCGATGTGCAGATGGGTGTGGCAGACGAAGCGGACGTCGCCCATGCGCACGCCATGGCGCGCGAGCTGGTTCTCGATCATGTTCTCGTGGAACTGCAGGCCGCGCATGCCGAGCGTCTCCATGATCGCATTGGAGCGGTAGCCGGTATCGACGACGATCGGATAGGGGCCTCCGACAATGAGGAAGCCCAGCGTCAGCACCCGGCGGGTGCGGCCGCAGTCGCGGCCGAGCACCAGGAAGCTCGATTCCAGCTCGATGTCGCCATAGTCCAGAATCTTGATTTCCAACGCCATGTTCGACCCCCCATTTCCTTCGTTTTTTCCCCAGGCAACGCTACGGCGCGAGACGATAGACCCGCGTTGCGGTGTCGCGCAGGATCGCGTCGCGATGGCTGGGATTCGATTTGACTGCGTCGAGATAGGCGCCGACGAGATCGCGATAATTGGTCCACAGCTTCTCGATCGGAAAATTCGAACCGAACAGGCAGCGATCGGCGCCGAACATCGAGATTGCCTCGCCAACGATTTCGGCGATGTGCACGGCGTCGTTGCGATGGATGAAGGTGCCGAGCCCGGAGAGTTTGGTAACGACGTTCGGACAAATCGCCAGCCGTGCCATCCCGGCGCGCCAAGTTGCGCGGCCTGCCGGGGACAGGTCTTCCAGCATGCCGGCATGCTGCAGCACGAAAGTGACATCCGGGCAGGCTTCGGCAAGGCCGGCTGCCTCTGCCATTTGCGGCGCAAATACCTGCAGATCAAAGCTCCAGTCGTACTCGGCCAGCCGAGCCACGTTGCGACGGATCGTCGGGTCGGCGCACAGATCGGCGCGCGCGGCGAAGCGGTACAGCGGATTCTCGTGCCAGTGCAGCTGCATACGGACGCCACGCACCAGCGCGTAACGGGTCAGCCGGTCGAGCTGCGGGCGGACGTCGTCGACGCCGAAATCCGCGTAGGCGATGATCGCGTGCGGCCAGCCCGTTTCGTCAGCGATGTGTTGCACCCAGGCGGCTTCGTCCTCGAACTGCGGCTTTACCCAGTTGGTCTGCACATAAACCGACCTGACGACGCCGCAGCCTTCGATATCGTCGAGGTATTCGGCAAGCGGATAGTCGCGACGGATCGGCTCGTAGGGACCGAAGATGCGCGGCTGCATCGGCCCGGCCAGCCAGGGAAGATCCGCCTGGCGCCAGATGTGATGGTGCGCGTCGACGATGCCGATCACGCGGCTCTCCTGTTTTGTCCAAGCGAAAGCAGATGCCTGACCACCGTCGCGCTCGATCCGCCATCGACCATGTCGTCGACGAGGCGGCTGATGGCAATCAGCGCCTCGGTCTGCGGCACGAAGCGGGGACCAGCCGCGAGCGGCGTCAGCCAGCTCAGGCGCCAGGCCCGCCGCGACAGTTTTGCCACCGCGTCGCGCAAGGCTGCGGGATCGCCGCGCTCCAGCCCGTCGGAAAGGATGACGACCGCAGCACCGCGGGCGTAGCTGGAAAAACGCGGGACGGCGAGAAAGGCCTGCAGCGCGTCGCCGATGCGCGTGCCGCCGTCCCAGTCGCTCACCAAGTGGGCGACTTGCGCCAGCGCCTGCTCGCGGCGCTTGGGCCGCAGCGCGCGCGTCACCCGCGTCAAGCGGGTGCCAAAGGTGAACACCTCGATATTCGGCGCCGCCTGCGCCAGCGTGTGGGCGAGCCGCAGATTATCTTCCGAGCGCGCCTTCATCGAGCCGGAGACATCGATCAGCAGCAGCAGCTTGCGGGGCCGCGGCCGCCGCTTCAGCCGCCCGAGCCGCATCACCTCACCGTCGTTACGCGCGGCTTCGCGCAGCGTTCGCCGCAGGTCAGCCCATGGGCCCCGGCGGGCTCGTCTGCGGCGATGCCCGCGACGGCGCGGCAGTCGCCTGTCGGCTTCGCGCGCCAGACGGCGCAGCGCGTCGCTGGTCCCGCCCGGCGCGAGCCGGCGCTCGGCCAGGGCTTCGGCGCGCACGGCCATGGCACCGGACTCGTTGACGTCGCCGGATAGCGGCGGTTCTTCGTCGCCGCTTGCCTCCTCCTGCAGGCGCAGCACCTCTTGATCGCCGCCATCGTCACCCGCCAGTTCTTCGCCGCCGAGGAAGTGGATGTTGAACAGCATGTCGTAGACGGCGCGGCGCTCGGGAGGCGGAGCGAGCGTTGCCAGCCCGGCCCGCCTGATGTGCTCTGGCGTCCGCGGTCCGAGCAGCGCGATCGCCGCCAGGAAAGCGGTGGTCTGCTCGGGCGCAATGGCAAAGCCGTTGCCGCGCAGGAGTGCTACAAAGGAAACGAAGGCGCGCGCGGCGCGCGGCAACGGCAGTGCTTCGCTCACGCGGCCGCCTCCGCGATCAACGCATCGAGCCGACCGGAAATGAAGGCGAGATCCTCCTCGTCCTTGAGCGCGACCCCGATCGAGCGCCTGAAGGCGTCCGGCCAGCGCGCGCCGCCCTTGTTGAGCAGGGTCGCCGCCTCGGCCCAGTCGACCGCCTCGGCGACGCCGGGCGCCTTGCTCAGCGGCTCGCGCCGGAGTTTGCCGACGGCGGCAACTACTGCGCGCGCGGTGCTCTCGGCAACGCTGGAGGCGCGCAGCATGATAATCTTTGCCTCGCGTTCCGCCGTCGGGTAATCGATCCAGTGATAGACGCAGCGCCGGCGCAACGCCTCGTGCAGATCGCGGGTGCGGTTACTGGTCGAGCACCACCACCGGCCGCTCGGCGGCGCGGAGGGTGCCGCGCTCGGGGATCGAAATCTGGAAGTCGGAGAGGAATTCGAGCAGGAAGGCTTCGAACTCCTGATCGGAGCGATCGACTTCGTCGATCAAGAGCACCGTCGAGTCCGGTGCGCGCAGCGCCGCCAGCATCGGACGCTCGATCAGGAAGCTCTCGCCGTACACATCGATCGTCGCATCGCCGGCCTGGCGGATCGCCAGCATCTGGCGCGGGTAGTTCCATTCATAGAGCGCGGCGGATGCGTCGATACCCTCATAGCATTGCAGGCGGATCAGCCGACGGCCAAGTACCGCGGCGATCGCCTTCGCCGCTTCGGTCTTGCCCACTCCAGGGGCGCCTTCGAGGAGCAGCGGCTTGCCCAGCGCGAGCGCGAGATAGGCCGCCGTCGCGATGCCTTCGTCGGCGAGGTAATAGGCCGCACGCAGCGCCTTCTCCAGCGCTTCCGGGCTGTCGATGCCGCCGATGGATGCGCGAACCGCCATCAGCGCCGCGCCTGCGGCCGCGCGCCGCCTTGCGCCTTGATCGCGCGCAGCACTTTTTCCGGGGTGATTGGCAGTTCATCGACGCGGACGCCGACGGCGTTGAAAATCGCATTGGCGACCGCCGGCATGATCGGATTGGCGCACATCTCGCCGGGGCCCTTGGCGCCGAATGGACCGTCGGCCGCCGGACGCTCCAGCACCGCGATGTCGTGCGGGCAGATGTCGCCGGGACCCGGCATCAGATATTCGACAAAATCGCGAGGCCCGTGGCTGGGATCGGGATAATAAGGCTCCGTCGTCTCGTAAAGGGCGTGGCTGATGCCCATCCAGGCCCCGCCGACCAGCTGCTGTTCGACCAGGCGCGGATTGAGCGCGCGCCCGAGCTCGTAGGCGGAGTCCATGCGCACCATCGCCACTTCACCGGTCTCGTCGTCGACCTCGACCTCGGCGACCATGCAGGCATGCGCATAGCAGGTCGCCGGCGACATCTCGCCGGTCTCGGGATCGACAGCGGACAGCGGCACCAGGAAGATGCCGCGCCCGGAAATCGTCTTGCCCTGCTTGAACTGCGCTGATATCGCGACGTCCTTGGTCGAGATTGATCGGTGCGGCGCGCCCTTGACGTGGATATTGCCGCGGCCGTCGGTTTCGAGGTCGGCGGCGTTGACCTCAAGTTCCTCGGCCGCCGCCTCCATCATCACGCCCCGGGCTTCCTTGGCAGCCGCCATGACCGCATTGCCGACGCGGTGGGTGCCACGCGAGGCGAAGCTGCCCATGCAGTGCGGTCCGGTGTCGGAATCGGCGGTATCGACATAGACGTCCTCAACGGGAACGCCGAGGGTCTCGGCGCAGATCTGCCGGGTCACCGATTTCATGCCCTGACCCAGATCGATCGAGGACAGCGACACCGTGAATTTGCCGCTCGGACTGGAATGCACCAGCGCCTGGCTTGGATCGCCACCAAGATTCATGCCGATGGGATAATTGATCGATGCGATGCCGCGTCCGCGATGCCTGGCCATGGTCAGCGCCTCCTGGAACCAAATACGGAAGAAAACCGGATGGCGCCGTGCGCCGCAGGCTGCGGCACCGGTGAAACCGGGGGCGGCGCAGTCGGGGGCGCCGGCTCGGATGCAGCGGCCGGCTGTGGGGCGCGTTCGTAGGCCGTACGTTGTTGTGCGGCAGAGCGAACCGGCGCGGGCTGGCCGCTCGCTGTGGCCGGAACCGCGGCCCGCGCACCGCCGCCGTCCTTGCGCGAGGACATCCGCCGGAATTCCTCGCGCAGCGGCCATTTCGCCTTTTCGGCGGCGACCTGCACGCATTCGATCAAGGCGGTGTTCTTGGCTTCGCGCCGATGTGCCTTCATGTCGCCGTCGCGATAGGCATTCAGAATGCGGAATTCCATCGGGTCCATGCCAACCAGATGGGCGAGCTTGTCCATCTGGCATTCGATCGCAAAGTCCATCGCGGTGACGCCGAAGCCGCGCATCGCGGTTGCCGGTGTCCGGTTGGTAAAGACGCAGTAGACGTCGCCGTAAACGTTCGGGATCGTATAAGGTCCGGGCAAATGCGCGACGCATTTGACCACCGCATAGCTCGACAGCCTGGTATAGGCGCCGCTGTCGAAATAGGCCCGTACCTTGCGCGCGACGATGCGGCCATCGCGCATCACGCCGTCCTTGAGGTAGATGCGTTCGGCACCGCGCGGGGGGCCGTATTGCATCTCCTCCTCGCGGCCGAATAGGTAGCGCACCGGTCGCCCGGTCAACATCGCTCCAAGGATGGCGAGCGGTTCGGTCAAGGTATCGACCTTGCCTCCGAAGCCGCCGCCGACAGTGCCGCCGATGAAATGAAAGGTGTTGGAAGGCACATCGAGGACCTTCGCGCAGGTGTCGAGCGAGAAGAACAGAGCCTGCGTCGAGGTGTAGACGACATAACGTCCGTTGGTGTCGGGAGCGGCAATCGAGCCGTTGGTCTCGGTCGGCGCGTGCTCGATCGGCGACATCTGATAGCGCTGCTCGAGCACATGATCGGCGCCTGCCAATGCGCGCTCGACGTCGCCGAAGCGCAGCTTCTGATGATCATAGATGTCATGATAGGTGAAGGTGTTCTTCGGATAGGTTTCGTTGACGACTGGCGCGCCTGGCTTGAGCGCCTCCTCGACGTCGAAAACCGTGGGCAGCGGTTCGTAGTCGACACGGACTTTTGCCAGCGCTTCAAAGGCCTCACGCTGGCTGTCGGCGACAACCGCGATGACGGGCTCGCCCTTGTAGCGCACCTTGTCGACGGCCAGCGTCGGTTCATCGTCCTTGCCGAAATTGATCAGACTGAGCAGGGTGTTGAGGTTGCGTGGGACGTCGGCCCCGCGAATGATGCGGCGTACCCCTGGGCAGCGCTCGGCCTCGCCGGTGTCGATGCGGCGGATGCGCGCGTGTGAATGCGGGCTGCGCAGCACCTTCAGATGCAGCATGCCCTGCAATTGATGATCGTTGAAATAGACGGAGGTGCCGGTGACATGGCCGAGCATGTCCTGGCGCTGGGTGCCCTTGCCGATCTCCTTGAGATTATCGTCGCGCTCGTCGGCGAACAGGTCCTTGCGCAGTTCCAGCATGGCGTGGTCCTTCAGGCGCGCGCGCGTCCGCCCGAGGCGGCGGCGAGCACGGCATTGATGATGGGTTCGTATCCGGTGCAGCGGCAGATGTTGCCTGAGATCGCATTGACGACCTCGTCGCGGGAGGGTGAGGGGTTGCGATCGAGCAGGGCTTTCGCCGCCATCAGCATGCCGGGGGTGCAATAACCGCATTGGGCCGCGAAATGATCCATGAAGGCCTGTTGCAGCGGATGCAAATGCGCTCCGTCCTTTAGCCCGTCGAGCGTTTCCACAGAGCGGCCTTGCACGCTCTCGGCGAGCGTCAGGCAGGCGAGGTGCGCATCGCCGTCGATCAGCACCGTGCAGGCGCCGCATCCACCCTGGCCGCATCCAAATTTCGGCGTCATGTCGCCGATGAGATCGCGCAAGGTGGCCAGGAGATTGGCGCCGCCATCGACGAAGACCGCGACATCGCGGCGGTTATGACGAAAGTGCAGGGCGGTCTTGGCCATCAGTTTCCCCCGGGCTTCCCTATCGCTGATCGGTCAGCAGGCGGCGCAGATGGACGCCGGCAACCTCGCGCCGGTACCAGGCGCTGGCGAGTGAATCGTTGGCCGGCGAAGTACCTTCCGCCACCGCGGCCACCGCGGCGGCGACAGTGGCTGCGTCGAGCACGCGCCCTTCCAGCGCGCGTTCGGCCGCCTTGGCGCGAACCGGCGTTGCCGCCATCGCGCCGAGCGCGATGCGCGCGCCAGCGATGCGGCCGCCGCTGGTCGGAAGATGGGCGGCGAACGTTACCACCGAGCCGCCTTTCGGTCTGATGCGTGCGATCTTGCGATAGCGAAAGGCTTCGGCGCTCGACGGACGCTGGCATGTGACGGAGAGCACCAGCGCACCCTGCATTCGATCGCGCCCGGCAAGGAACTCATCGAGTGGCAGGTCCCGTGGGCCGTAGCCGCCCTGCATCGAAATGGTCGCATCGAGCGCGAGCAGGGCGACAGCGAAATCGCCAAAGGGCGTCGGCGCGAACAGATTGCCGCCGATGGTGCCCATGTTGCGCACGGCTGGTCCGCCGATCGACCCCGCCACGGGGTGGAGGAAAGTCAGCTCGCGTTCGGCGAGGATGCGCGCGAAGGTGACGCCGGCGCCGATCGTGATCCGGGAGCTCGTCAGGTCGACGCGGGTCAAGGCGCGGTCGGTCGCCCGCACGATCGTCGAAATCGAGAGATCGCCCTCGTTGAGCGCGCGCATGACGAGCGTGCCGCCGCCAAGATAACGCGCCTCACGCTCGGAGGACAAAGCCGCCGCGGCCTCGGCCGAGGTTGCGAAGGTCTTGATGGTTACCGGCATGGCTTGGCCTCCGTGCTCATGCGGCCTCCGAAAGATGCTGCCGGATCGCCTCGAACCCGGCCTGATAGATCTGTTCGCCGACCATTTCGGTGAGCTGCGCCGCCTCATTGGGCCGCGCGTCGAAGCGCAACTCCCAGTGCCAAAAAGTGCGGTCGCCGTCGGTGACCGGCAGCAGGCGAACGTGTGCGACGTAGTTGAACATCGGTACTGGCGTATCGAGCAGGCAATAGCTGAAGGTCTGTTCGAGGTCGGAGAGCGCCAGCAATTGCTCACGCAATTCCGAGCCGTCCTTCAGTTTGAACCGGCGCACGCAGCCGATGCGGTCGGAGGCCTGGGCGCGCTCGATCGTAGAGGTCGCGACCGCGGGATGCCAGCGGTCATGACCGTTGAAGTCGCGCAGCACGTTCCAGACCACGCCGGTCGGCGCGTCGAGAACGGTGCTCTTGATGATATGCGGCACGGCGTCAGCCTCCGAATACGCGTTTGAGCGCGTCGAAGCCACCCTGGAACACGCCGGCTCCGATGGTGTTGATGAGCTCGGCCTCGCGCTCGGGCGCACAGTCGAACTCCGCCGACCACTCCAGGAAGGTCTTGTCGCCATCGGTCACTGGCGTCAGGCGCAGCGTCGCGACGTAGTTCTCGACGCCCATCGGCGAATCGAGGATCGAATAGGTGCAGAACATGTCGTAGTCGGAGAGGCCGAGCAGCTTTTCGCGAATGCGGTCGCCGTTGCGCAAGGTGAAGTCGCGGACGCAGCCGATCTTGTCGGCGGGCTCGCCGCCCTCGATACGGCTCTCGGCGATCGCCGGATGCCAATTGGGCAAGCCGTTGAAGTCGCGCACCCGGGCCCAGACCCGGTCATTGCGGACATTGACAACGGTCGACACGTAAACGCGAGCCATGGTGCGCCCTCAGCCCTTCTTGCCGGATGGGCGCGACGGCGCGCCGCCGCCCCGGGATGCCCCGGCGGCGGAGGGATCGGCAGTCCCGGCCTCGGTCTCCTTTTTCGGCGCGGCCTCCTTGCGGATGCCCTGCATGTCGCGGGCTTCGCGAATGAGGCCCGGCATCTTTGACAGGCTGCCACCCTCGACGCCGATGTCGGCGAGGATCGAATCGATCAGCGGCGCCTGTACGCGGTAGCGCAAGGCCGAAATCGATCACCTCGTCGGTCGCGCTGCGTCCGCTGCCGCCGCCGTTGCCACCGTTGCCGCCGGCCAGACCATCGACATGCAGGATGCGGATGCCCTCGATCTTCTCCATCGGCTTGACGCTCTCGCGCACGATGCCCTCAATGCGGTCGAGCAGCTTGCGGCGGAACAGCGAGTAGCGCGCCTGGTCGGTGAGCACGTTCTCGGCCTCGTTGAGCAGCTTCTGCGCCTCGGCTTCAACGGCTGCGCGCACGCGCTCGGCCTCGGCGCCGATCCGCATCTGCTCGGCTTCCTTCTCGGCGATGAGTACCTCGACCGTCTTGCGCCGCTTGGCGATCTCGCTGTCGCGCACCGTGATGACGCGTTCGGCCGCCTCGGTCGCACGCGCCTTGGCGTTCTCGGCGTCCGCTTGCGCGGCCGACTGTTCAAGCGATTTCTGATAGAGGGCAATGGCTTTTTCCATCAAAGCGGTCTCGACCTCCTTCTCGCGATGGACTTCCAGCTTGCGCAGATCCCGCTCGCGCCCGATGCGGGCCTCGTCGAGGCCGCGGTCCGAGGCGATACGCGCGCGCTGCACTTCCTCGTTGGCGGCGATCTCGGCCTCCTGCAGCGCCTGGACGCGACCGATTTCAAGCTGCTCGATCGCGCGACGGCGCTCCAGCCGGGCGGCCTCGAGCGCCTGCTCCTTCGACACCTCGCTGGTCTCGACCTCGCGGCCGGCAACGATCTCAGCCTGCTTGACCTGGCGGTCGGCATCGATGCGCTCGGAGCGCTTCGCCGACAGCGCAATGACCCGATCCTCGTCGGCGAGTTCGACCGTTCGCTTCTGCTCGATATTGAGCACTTCGCGCGTCCTGCTGGAAGCGATGCGCTCCTTTTCGAGCGCCAATTCGACGCCGATGCGCTGACGCTCGATCGCGTCGCGTCGCTTCAGTTCGGCCGCCTCGATCGACCCGGCGCGCACGATATCCTGTTGCCGGGTCTCCTGCTCACTCACGATGCGGGCCAGGGCGATATTCTTTTCCTGGTCGATCCGCGCCGCCTCGATGGCCTCGCGCGAGGCGATATCGGCTTCCTCGACCGCGCGATGCCTGGCGATTTCGAGCGCGCGGATGCGTTCTTCCTGCGCGATCCGTGTGGCCTCGGTTGCCTCGCGTGCCGCGATGCCGGCGACCTCGATCGCCTGATTGCGATCGATCTCCAGTTTGCGGGTGCTCTGCTCGGCGGCGATACGATTGGAGGCGAGGGCCTGTTCACGCGCGATGCGCGCGGCTTCCACCGCCTGCTGCGCGGCGATCTCGGCTTCCTGGATCGCGCGGACCTGCTGGATCTCCAGCGAGCGGGTTTGCTCGTCAGAGGCGATACGTTCGGCGTTGACGATGGTGGTCTGGGCGATGCGTGCCTTCTCGGTCGCTTCCTTGGCGCTGATCTCGGCCTCGTCGAGCGTCCTGGTGCGTTCGATCTCGCGACGGCGGGTCTCCTCCTCGTTGGCGATGCGGGCGTCGGTGACGGCGCGGTCCTGATGGATGCGGGCCTTCTCGATGAATTCGCGGGCCTGGATCTCGGCCTCCTCGACGGTGCGGCCGCGCTCGATCTCCTTCTGCCGCACCTCGCGGTCTGAGGCGATGCGGGCGGTGTCGACCGAACGCTGGTTGGCGATCCGCGCCTTTTCGATCTCCTCGCGTGCCAGGATCTCCTTTTCCTCGACCGCCTGGGTGCGCTCGATTTCCTTCTGCCGGGTTTCGCGCTCGGAGGCGATCCGCGCTTCGGCGATGGCCTGCTCGTTGGCGATGCGTGCCTTTTCTATGGTTTGCCGCGCCGAGATCTGCGCCTGCTCGGCCTCGGTCTCGCGCAGGGCGCGCTCGCGCGCCACCTCGGTGCGTTGCAGGGCGCGGCGCACCTCGATGTCGCGCTCCTGCTCCAGCCGCGCGGTCTCGCTCTCGCGTTCGATATCGAGCGCCTGCCGTTCGGCTTCGAGATTACGGGTGCGGATCTTGATCATCGAATCCTGTTCGATGTCATTGCGCAGTTTGCGCTTGGCTTCGATATCGGCCATCAGCTGGGTCAGGCCTTCAGCATCGAAGCGGTTCGATGGATTGAAGAATTCGAGGTCGGTCTGGTCCAGGTCGGTGATGGCGACCGATTCCAGTTCGAGGCCGTTCTGGGCCAGCGCTTCGGCCGCGGCAGCCTTGACGCGCGAGACATAGTCGCCGCGCTTTTCGTGCATCTGCTCCATGGTCATTTCCGAGGCGACCGAGCGCATCGCCGACACGAACTTGCCGGCGAGCAGCGCATGCAGCCGTTCGGGTTCCAAGGTTCGCCGGCCCAGGGTCGCCGCGGCGATCGCGACCGCTTCGCGCGTCGGCTGCACGCGGACGTAGAAATCGGCCTCGATGTCGATGCGCATGCGGTCCCGGGTGATGACGGCGTCCTGCTTCGACCGGATGATCGGCATCGGCAGCACGTTCATGTTGACCGGCGTGAAGTCATGAATGAACGGCAACACGAAGGCGCCGCCGTTGATCACAACCCGTTCGCCGAGGAACCCCGTACGTACGAAGGACACTTCCTTGGAGGAACGATGATAGAGCCAGTTCACGATGTAGACCGCCACCACGATCACGATCAAAGCGACGATCAGCCACAGGACCAATTCACCAACCACAATCCCTGACATAGTCCCTACCTCCCGTAACCGGCGCTCACCGGCCGCCGATTGCCTTGAATTTTCGAACCTGATCCGTCAACGCCCGCTCCACCGGCAGCCGCTCCATCGAGGAGGCGCCGTAGAAGCCGTGACATCTCCGCGCGTGTTTCATGACGAACGCGGCATCGGCCGGCTCGGCCACGGGGCCGCCATGGGCCAGCACCAGAATCTCGGGATTGACTGCCAGCGCCGCCGCCGCCCAGTCGTCGATGCGGGGAGGACAATCCTCAAGCTTGAGCGCGGTCTGCGCCCCAATGGCGCCACCTGTGGTCAGCCCGAGATGGCAGACCACGATGTCTGCGCCCGCCGCCGCCATCGCTTTGGCATCAGCGGCATTAAAGACGTAGGGCGTGGTCAGCATGTCCCTCTCATGCGCCTTGGCGATCATCTCGACCTCCATGGCGTAGGACATGCCGGTTTCTTCGAGATTGGCCCGAAACACGCCATCGATCAGGCCGACGGTCGGAAAATTCTGCACGCCGGAGAAACCGAGCGCCTGCAGCTGATCGAGGAAACTATCCATATCGCGGAAGGGATCGGTGCCATTGACGCCGGCAAGGACCGGCGTGGTCTTGATGACCGGCAGCACCTCCGCCGCCATTTCGACGACGATCGCGTTGGCGTCGCCGTAAGGCATCAATCCCGCCAGCGAGCCGCGCCCGGCCATCCGGTAGCGGCCCGAATTATAAATCACGATCAGGTCGATGCCGCCGGCTTCCTCGCATTTGGCGGAAAGCCCCGTTCCGGCGCCGCCGCCGATGATCGGCTCGCCGCGCGCAACCATGGCGCGGAATTTCTTCAAGATATCGGTTCGCTCAAATCGGGCCATGGATCACCTTGCCAACCGCCGGCGCAACCCCGGACGTCCAGTCAGCGTGCGGAACGAGGCGACGATCGCCGCGGCGAATTCGGGTTCGTTGATGTGGCGCTTGAGGCGGATGAGCTGCCGGTTGCTGGTCTGGCGCACCGTCTGATCGAGCGCGCGGAACAGCGCGGCGTCGGCGTCGGGGTCAAAGAACGGCTTTCCGGGCGCATCGAGCGCCGAGACGCCGCCTTCCGGCAGAAAGAAGCGTACCGGTCCGTCCATGGCGTTGAGGCGCTCGCCGATCCAGCGGCCGATACGGTCGTTCTCTTCCGCGGTGGTACGCATCAGCGTGACCTGCGGATTGTGAGCGTGAAGCTTGCGGTTGCGATGGCGCTCCGGGATGGTATCGGGCGCGCCGAAGTTGACCATGTCGAGCGCGCCGACCGAGCCGACGTAGGGAATGCGGGTGCGGATCATGGCCCCGAAGCGATCGTCGGTTGCGGGGAATACGCCGCCGATCAGCAGATCGCAGACTTCCGTGGTGGTCAGGTCGATCACTCCCGCCAACAGGCCGGAGTCGACCAGCTTCTCCATCGAGCGGCCGCCAACGCCGGTGGCGTGAAAGACGAGACATTCGTAGTCGTCGCGCAGCGCGGCCGTGATGTGTTGCACGGCGGGCGTCGTCACACCGAACATTGTCAGGCCGATCGCTGGCAGATGGGCGCTCATCTCGCCGACGTTTACAGCGCGCTCGAGCCTTGCCTTCACCATGCCGACCAGCGCGTTGGCGCCGTTGGCCAGCACCTGGCGCGAGATCGAGTTCAACCCCTGCACGTCGGTGACCGAATACATCATGGTGATGTCGGCGGGTCCGACATAGGGCGCAACGTCACCCGAGGCAACCGAGGAGATGATGAGCTTGGGCACGCCGATCGGCAGTGCGCGCATCGCAGGCGCCACCAGCGAAGCACCGCCCGATCCGCCCGCCGAAATCACGCCGACGATGTCGGGCTGGCGCCGCAGCCAGTTGGCGAAGGCCTCGGCCATCGCCGTCACCGAGATACCGCGATCCCCAGCGAATACGGCGCTGCCGCCGCGCCGGTGGTTAAGCGCAATTTCCTGGGCGGAGACGTCACAGGAGGAAGGCTTGCCGCTGGTCGAGACATCAACCAGCCGGGCGCGCAGCCCGGCGCCGGCAACGATGTCGCGGATGAATTGGAGTTCGTCGCCCTTGGTATCGAGCGTGCCGACGATGAGCACGGTCGGCGGTCCGGAGCTTCGCGCCGCTACCGCGTCGGGTCGCGGTCGCGCCGCCTCTTCAAGCCTCAATACGCCAGCCGAGAGCGTCCGGGCGCTGGACTCGATGCGTGCGATCGGCGCGGGCTGCGACCATCGGGTCGGCGGCGTCGGATTGGAAATATAAACGCGCCGCGGCGCCAAACTCGGCGACCGCGGGGAGGCCGGGCGTGTCTGCGACGTCGCCGTTCTTCTCCTCTTCGGCCTCGGAGGCGGCGTCCGAATGACGTCCGACGCCAAGCAGGCGCTGCTGCAGATCACGGTCGGCGGCAAGACGCGCGGATTCGATGATGCGATTGACCCTGCCGTTGACCATGATCGCCACGTGTTTGGAGACCGCCGTCGCCACCCCGATATTCTGCTCGATGACGAGCACCGAAATGTCGCCTTCCTCGCCGAGCCGTACCAGGATCTCCTCGACCTGTGCGACGATGACGGGCGCGAGTCCTTCGGTCGGCTCATCCATGATCAACAGTCGCGGATTGGTCACCAAAGCGCGCGCGATCGCCAGCATTTGCTGCTCGCCGCCGGAGAGTTGGCCGCCACCACTATTTCTGCGCTCGGCGAGCCGCGGGAATGTGTCGTAGATGCGCTCGACAGTCCACGCGCCCCGCCGTATGCCGGCCGTCATGCGCAGGTGTTCGTCAACGCTCAGCGAGCGCCACAGGCGCCGTCCTTGCGGCACATAACCAACGCCAAGCCGGGCGATCTGCGCAGGTTGCAACGATAACAGCTGCTCGCCGCGCATCCGGACCGAGCCGCCGGTCGCGCGCACCAGCCCCATGATGGTCTTGCAGAGGGTCGTCTTGCCCATGCCGTTGCGGCCGATGACCGAGAGCACGCCGGAGACGAGCGTGAGGTCGACGCCCTGCAGCGCGTGCGACCGGCCGTAATAGACGTCGAGGCCCCTGACCTCGAGAACGGGTGCGACGAGGCGTGTATCAGCCATATCTTTCGCCGGGATCATGGCCGCCTCCCAGATAAAGCTCCTGAACCTCCGGGTCGGCTTCGATTTCCCGCGGTGCTCCTTCCTTGAAGATGCGGCCGTTGTGCATCATCGTCACGCTCTCGACCACGCGCAGGGCGACGTCCATGTCGTGCTCGATGATGATGTAGCCGATATGGCGAGGCAGCGACGTGAGGATTTCCACCAGTTCAGCGCGCTCGGTCGGCGACAGGCCGGCGGCGGGCTCGTCGAACAGGATGAAGCGCGGCGCGCCGGCGAGCGCGAGCGCGATCTCCAGCTGGCGCTGCTGGCCATGGGCGAGTTCGGCGACCCGGCGCTGCTTCACCGCCGTCAGATGCACCGCCTGGACCAGATCGTCGGCCGATTGCGTCAGCGCGTCATTGGCGCGCGGCCGGAACGGCGAGAAACGGCTGCGCGAAACTCCGCAGCAGGCGAGGTAGACGTTGTCGTGAACGGTCAGGCCTGGGAACAGCGCGGAAATCTGATAGGTGCGCCGCAGGCCCCGGCGAATCCGCTCATAGGGGGGAAAGTGGGTCACGTCCTCGCCGAAGAATCGGATCGTGCCGGAGGTCGGCGGAAAATCGCCGGTGATGCAGTTGAAGAGCGTGGTTTTTCCTGCACCGTTGGAGCCCAGCACCGCGCGCCGCTCGCCGGGACGCACCGTCAGCGTGACGTCGGTCAGCGCCGCCAGCGCACCGAACAGTCGCGTTACGCCACGCAATTCGAGCGCGGCTCCGGCGCCGACGACGGACAGGCGTTGTGCAACGCTATCCATGGCGGCCCTCGTCCGGTGGCAGCTGTCCTGCATCGGCCCGGCGGCGCCAGCGCTCCCAAAGCCCGACGATGCCGTCCGGGGAGAACAGCACGATGACCAGGAAGCCCATGCCGATCAGCAGGCGGAAACGATTGCCGTCGAGCCCGATCGCGACCAGAAAATCGAGGGTGAAGGTGCGCAGCAGGACAAAGATCAGAGCGCCGATGAAAGGACCGATCGGACGCGTGACGCCACCGACGACGGCGATGATCAGAATGTCGATCGCTCGCTCGACCCCGACCGACCCCGGCGAAATCTGACGATAGTTCCAGACCTGCAGAACGCCGCCGAGGGCGGCCACAAACGAGGCGAACGCGTAGGCGGCGATGCGGTGGGCATTGACATTGAACCCGAGCGCCGCCATGCGGCGGGGATTGTCGCGCACGCCTTGCAAGGCAAGCCCGAATGGCGCGCGCGAGAGATAGCCGACGGCGAAGAAGCAAAGTGCTGCGACCGCGAGTATGACATAATAAAATGGCACCTCCGCACGCCAGTCGACGCCCCAGAAATGCGGTGTAACGATACTGTTGATGCCGGTATGGCCGTTGAAAACCACCCAATTCTGGTTGGTGAAGTAATAGAAGGCCGACGCGATCGCCAGCGTGATCATGATGGTATAGATGCCCTCGGTGCGAACGGCGAGCGCGCCGCCGACCGTTCCAAAGAGGGTCGCCAAGGCGAGCGCCATCGGCGTCGCGAGCCACCACGGCCATCCCAGGCTGATATTGGCATTGCCGCTACTGCCGAGCACCGCCGTCATGTAGCCGGCGAAGCCCGCGATCGTCAGCTGCATCAGGCTGACCATGCCGCCGTAGCCGGCCAGGAACATCAGGCTCAGCGCAACGATGCCGAGGATCAGCGTTGTTCCGAAAATCTCCACCAGGAAGAAGCCGTTGGCAAGCAGCGGCATCACGATCAGGATAAAGGCGACCACCCAGGCCGTGGGGTTACCGAAATCCGTGCCAGCGAAACCGCTGATCGCCGCCGCGGCCGGTTCGGGTTGAAGTCGCGCGTCCTGGGTGACCGACATGGCTAGCGTCCCGCCAGCAAGCCCTGCGGCCTGATGGCCAGCACGAGCACCATGATCAGAAACGTCACCGCGATTGCATAGGTCGGAATGTAGACGGAGCCGAGTTGCTCGGCGAGGCCGACGATCAGCGCGCCGAGGGCCGCGCCGGGGATCGATCCCATGCCACCGATGATAACCACCACCAGCGAGGCGAGCAGGAAGCGGGTGTCTTCGCCGGGCGAGATCGACTGGAAGGTGGCGCCGACCACCCCGGCGATGCCGGCGAGACCGGCGCCAAGGGCGAATACCATGACGAACACCAGTTGAATCCGTACGCCCATCGCCGCCAGAATGTCGCGGTCATCGACACCGGCGCGCACGATCATGCCGATGCGCGTGCGGTTGAGGCCAAGCCACATCGCGACGCCGATGACGACGGAGGCGACGAAGATGACCAGGCGAACCATCGGGTATTGCAGGTAGACCACCTCGCCCGAAGACTTGACGGCGGTGACGAACGGCAACTCGATCGGGCCGACGAGGGCGCGCGGCGTCTGGACCTGATAGAAATCGCCGCCGAAGGCCCACAGCATGAGGTCGGCGAACACGATCGACAGCCCGATCGTCACCATGGTCTGGCGCAGGTCCTGACCCTCGATGCGGCGAAAGATCAGGATCTGCATGGCGATGCCGACCACGGCGACGATGATGAAGGCGGCGAAAAAGCTCAACAGCCAGGACCCGGTCGCGACGCTCACCGCGTAGCCGATATAGCCGCCGAACAAATAGAGCGAGCCGTGCGCGAGATTGACGTTACGCATCAGGCCGAAGATCAGGGTGAAGCCGCTCGCCACCAGGAAATAGAGGCCACCCAGCGTGATGCCGTTGAAAACCGCGCTGAGGAAGACCTTCTTGCGGCCGAAGGTTTCCTCCATTCCCGGCGGCCAGGTCGCGAAAATCAACCACAGCGCTGCCGCGGCCGCGATCAGGATGACGAGTGCCCACAAGGGGTGACGCTCAATGAACTTGATCATGAGCGCTCCCATGCCCTGTCACGGTCAGGACGCAAGCAACCTGCCGGCCCGGGCCGGCCAATTCGTGACGATGGACTGAAACAGGCGACACCATCTCTGCTCTTGTCCTCCCCAGGCGCGCTGGCAGTGTGCCATCAGCGACCCAGGCCATGATATCGGTCTGATGCGGCCTGGACTTGATCGCCAGTATCTTCCGCGCGCCGGTGGCCGCCTTCAGGCCCGCAGCACCTTGGCGGCGCGCCGATAGTCGGTCGGCGCCATGCCGACATTGGCGGCGAAGAAGTGCGTAAATCCGCTCTGCGACGAGAAGCCAAGTTCGAAGCCGATGTCGGCGATCGATGATTCGGTGGCCACCAGCTGGTCCAGCGCCTTTTCCATCAGCAGCGTGTTGACGTAGAGGTGCGGGGTGACGCCGGTCTGGGTGCGGAAAAGCTTGTAGAAATGGGGACGCGAGAGCCCGGATTCGCGCGCGATGGCGTCGAGCTCGATCTCGGCTCCGACGTTGTCCGCCAACAGCTTGATCGACTTGCGCACCCGAAAGTCGGTGACTTCGGCGCCGGCACGGGCTTCGGGCGAGCTGTCCGCCTGCCGCCAGCTCTCTTCGTGGCAGGCGGCGATCAGGCTCCGCAACTCCGCGTCGAGACCATTGAGCGAGGGAGCTCCGTAAATCATCGAAGCCGCCCGCCGGATATTTCGGTCCAGTATCACGGTGCGCTCGAATTTCGTGCAGCCGAACCGCAGGCCACGGACGCCTGCGAACCACTCGGCGTTGACGTAGAGCACGAGGAACAGCGCTCCGTCTGCCAGATCCTTGGGAAGGAAATTGTGCGGTTCCCAGGGATTGACTGCAACTACCGTATCTTCCCTCACGGGATGTGGCCGATCGAGCACTTCCACGCAGCCCGGCGTTCCGCCAATATGAAAGATCAAATGTCCCTCGCGGTGCGCGTGCACGTTGAAGGGACGATTGAGCTGATAGATCGTCGCGCGGCCAAAATGGCCGTGAAAGATCGCAAGAGCCCGGCTCATGCATTCCTCCCGCGAAGTGTGCCTTATTGTTATTGATAAGGTTCATCATTCCCGCGAAGAATGCAAGCACGCGTTCGCCGGCCGCACTGACGTGAGGGCTTGCGCAACGGCAACGACGGCCGGCCCCAGGTGGGTGCCGGCCGCGTGGTCCAGTCTCAGTACTTCTTGCACTCGGGCACCGTGCGGCTCGGCAGTCCTATCTTGGCAAATACCGCCGGATCGTAGCCAAGGGTCTGGTTCACGTTCGGGATGACCTTGACCACCTTGCTGAACAACGCGCCCTTGCCGTCGTCGACGACTTCGGTGACAAAATTGGTGCCGATCGCCTGACGGTTGGAGTCGAGCTTGATCTTCCCATTGGGCGCATCGATCTCAATCGAAGCCAGGGCTGCCTTCAGCTTGGACTGATTGTCGCTGAGGTCGCCATTGACCTTCCTGAGCGCGAGGATCAAGGCCATGGTCGAGTCATAATAATTGGTGGCAAGCAAAGAAGGGCTGGGGAAGCGCTTCTCCGGCGGGAAGGCGGCCTGATAGTCTTTGACGAAGGCCTGCCAACCCGGATCTTCCCAGGTGTCGGCCTGGCCGCTGGCGGCGACCGTGCCGATCAGCGCGTTCTTGGCGTTGCCCTTGGCGGAAAGAATGGTCTGGTCGACCATGATCGAGCCGCCGAGAAGGTGGGCCTTGCCGCCGGCCTGCTGGTATTGATTGAGGAAATTGACGGCGTCCGCACCGCCGAGGCCCAGATAGATCGCATCGACGTCGTCAGGCAGCGCGGCGATCACCGAGGCAAAATCCTTGGTTCCGAGCGGGACCCATTGCCGGCTCGTGACCTGCCCGCCTGCACCGCAGAATTCGAGCACGAGGCCGAACACCTGAGTGTAAATGAAGGAATAGTCCTCGCCCACCGTGGCGATCTTGCGATAGCCTTTGGTGTCATAGGCATATTTGCCCAGCCCAACCTGCCACTGGGCGCCATCCATGTTGTAGCGGAAGAAGTTCGGAGCCGGATCGACATAGGTGGTTTCCTGCGCGCCCGAGGCGGCGTTGACGAACGCCAATTCAGGGTGGGTCTTGGCGAAATTCTTGACCGCGATGCCTTCGTCGCCCGACAACGGCGACAGCAGGATCTGCACCTTGTCCTGTTCGATCAGTTTGCGAACCGCGCGCACCGCGGAGTCTGGAGTGGCGTCGGTAGAGGCGATGACGAAATCGAGTTGCTTGTCGCCCACCTTGGTGCCGAATTTCTTCAACGCGGTCTGAAAGCCGCGGATACCATCCTCGCCGAGCACCGTGTAGGTGCCTTCCAAGGTCGCGGTCACCCCGACCTTGATCTTCTCCTGGGCGAAAGCGGTGCCCGACATGAACAGGCTCGCCAGCGCGGCAAGGCACAAACTGCCCTTCAACATGAAAACTCCTCCCATTGGTGTTATTGGTTGACGACGGTTTCGCGGATAGGCGCATCGGATTGAACAAGTCTGCGATGCGGTTTCCGCGTTTTCGCGGGAGGCGGATAGTGCGCATCGTCCGGCCAATAGGATGCCCGGTCACTTGAGCATCAGTCTCATTTTTTGTGCTGCAGCGCAGCGAGAGAGGCGGGGGTCCAGTTCGCGGGTATGCCGCCGCGCATAACGAAATTCAGACGCACCTGAACGCCCCGCGGCGCCAGGCGCCCAGGCATTTGCTAGAACGTCTCGCCCTCGAGAAACAGAGGGCGCGGGGAATGCCGCGATGCCCAGAGGCACCCGCGGCTCGTGTGCAAGAAAACGGCCGTACGCACACGAGGTAGCGCGAGGCACCGGATCATCCGGCATTCCCCACGCAGTGGGTTTACGGTTTATATGACGTGCTCTCCCCGGCAAGATAAGCTCTATTGCTACCGTCGCCTTGGATTAACGGCCTGTTCAGCCCGGTTGAGCCGAACGAAACCTCCAAGGACTTGACACCAGCCTTGGGTGCCAGAACCACACGCCTTCCCCGTACGCTTCAGCGCCGTCGTCTATCATGCCAGGTATCGCTCACGGAGGAGATCCGCTCCCCGCCCTGCGACCCACCGCATGCCTGACGCTGCCGCGTCCACCGCCCCTTATCCCGCGTTTCCTGACGATCGCGATACGCCCCTCTGTGTGGGATAAGTTGGAGCGGTTTATAATCTAATTCGTACATAAAGTGAACGGAAATATTTTTTATATTGGGGATTGACAGCTACGACACACCGGGCTGCCCCGTCGGGCTGAAGCTTGATGTCGACAGAGCCCGTCCGGGTTCAAGCGAATATCGGCGCGCCGATTGTGCTCTCCAGGACAGTGGAGCATTCTTTAGGGGGTCCAACCCCTCTCGAGGCAATGAATGACGACAATCGGGACAATCGGAATCATCCGGCGCTATCCGGTCAAATCGCTGCTCGGTGAACAGCTTGGCGAATGTTCGATCACGCCATGCGGCCTTGACGGCGACCGGACCCACGCGCTGCTGGACGCCTCGACCGGAAAGATCGCGAGTGCGAAACAGCCCGATCTGTGGCGCGACCTGCTGCTCTACAGCGCCAGCGCGGGAGCATCGGGCGATTTTTCGTCGATCACAGTCATCGATCCCGCCGGCAACCAGGTTGCCCCCTTCGCAACCGATATCGACGCGAAACTGTCGGGCCTGCTGGGACGAAAGGTCAGGCTGGTCAACGTCAGGCCAGCGGGCATCGAACTCAATCGCGCGCGGCCCGACGAAGTGATGGCGCATGGCGTCGACGCCAAGGTGACTCAGGACGTGCTGGCGATCGCGGGCGCCGCACCGGCCGGCGGCTTCTTCGACTTTGCCCCGGTTCACCTGATCACACAGGCTTCGCTCGACGCGGTGCGATCAGCGGCGCCCGACGCTCCGATCGGCGCCGAGCGCTACCGGCCCAATATCGTGATCGAATCCTCGACGTCGGCCTTTGCCGAGAACGACTGGGTCGGTCGCCGAATTCGCATCGGCGCCTCGGCCTGTCTCGAGGTGATCGCGCCGACACCGCGCTGCGCGGTGCCGATGCTGATACACGGCACCGCGCCGTTCTGCCGGGAGGCGGTCGGGGTGGTGAACAGGTTGAACAAGGTCGAATTTGCCCTGCTCGGGCCTGGGACGTTTCCCTGCCTTGGAGCCTATGCGACCGTCATTGCCCCAGGCCCGATCCGGCGCGGCGATTCCGTCGTACTGGAATGAGCAGGGCGTCATCAGGCGGGCGCCGTCCTACCAACCGATGCCGTCCACCAGTCTTACGCCTTCAGCATCCGCGGGAATGGCGGGTTACAGTTTCGCCACCAACCCTTCCTACAAGCTGCTCGCCGCATATCGCGCACCGCGCGACCTTGAATCAGCGGCTTCAGTCGATCTCGAATACCTTCTTCTCTGTGCGGTGAAGGCACTCCCCTGGTCCGTCCGCCTCGATCATGTAATTATCGCAGATCACCGCGAACAGCGAGGGGGTCTCGTAGCCGGGATGCACGGCGAGGCACATGCCTTGTTGCAGCGTCATGTCGTCGTCGTCGCGGATCAGCGGACGTTCGACCATGTCGTAGCCCTGGCCATGGGCGTAGAGCCGGGCCTCGGCGGGCATACCGTTGGCGGTCATGTAGGCGTTGTGTTTTGCGAAGATCTGCTTCACCGGCGTGCCCGGTTTCATCAGGCTGAGGGAGTGGTCCTGCGCCGCCTTGACGGCGGCAAAGCCGTCCTTCAATTCGGCGGAGGCTTTGCCGAGCACGATGGTGCGCGCGATTTCGGTATAGAAGCCGCCGGGACCGTTGACCTCGATCAGGAGCGAGAGGTGATCTCCCTTCTGCAGCGTCCGGCCCTGCAGGTAGCGCGGCACGAACGGCGAGCGTATCCCGAGCGGGGAGGATCCGCCGAGAAAGATGCCCTGTTCGCTGCCCAGCCTCTGGCCCTTGTGCTGGGCGATCGAGGTGACGTCGATGTCGCGCAGCCCCGGACGAATTTCCTTGAGGACCTCGGCGAAGACCTCGTCCTGTAGCCGAGCCGTCCGCCGGATCAGTGTGATCTCCTCCGAGCTCTTGATCGCCTTGATCGTGTCGATGTCGGGGGTGATGTCGATGAAGGAGGCCGCGGCAAATTGTTCTTTCAGCGCCGTGACAAGCGCGTAGGTCAGGGCGCCGGGCGTGATCAGGCCGATGCTGCGATGGGGGTGACGGCGGAGCACATCGATCGCGAGCGCGGCATCGTCGCGGTCGGTATAGCCGATCGAGGTGAAGGAGGGCGTATGCAGCATCTCGCCGACGCCGCGATGCAGCGTATCATCTTGAGCCAGCGTCCGCCGAAGATTGGACGGTCCCATCTCGACCACGCTCATGGGAGCATCGGCGTGGAAGATGACGGTGCGTGGATAGCCATTGTTGGCGGGAAGATCGGTAAACCACTTCACATAGCCGCCAAGCCAGTCGTTGGTGTTCTGCATCACCACCGCATCGATGCCACGATCCTTCATGACGCGACGCACCGCGTTCCAGCGGCGGCTCAGTTCGGCCTGTGAAATCCGATTCAGGATGCGGCTGGCTGGATCGATCATGGCGGTCATGTCCTGGTTCCCGGGAAAGGCTGCGAGCGATCGATGACATTGGTCATCTGGTCGGGCCGGTTGGCAAGAAAGGCGGCCATGTTGCGAAGGATCAGCGGCATCGCCACCTCCTGATATTCCCTGAACAGGCCGCCGACGTGCGGCGTGAGGAAGACGTTGGGGAGATCCCACAATTGGCTGTCCGCCGGCAACGGCTCGGTGGCGAAAACGTCAAGCCCCGCACCCGCAATCGTGCCAGCTTGCAGAACCGCGATCAGCGCCTGCTCGTCGACGGTTTCGCCGCGTCCGACATTGATGAAGTAGGCGCTCTGTTTCATGGCGGCAAAGACATAACGGCCGACGATGCCAAGGTTCGTAACCCCGCCGGGCAGCACGTTGATGACGTAGTCCGCCTTGGCGGCAACCTCTGCCAAGGCGGCTTGCGACACCACGCGATCGAAGCCTTCGACGTCGCGGGGTGTCCGGCTGACGCCGATCACCCGCATGCCCAGCGCCTGCAACAGTGCGCCGATGGCGGAGCCGGCGACGCCGGTGCCAATCACCACCGCGGTCTTGCCGGATAGCAGCGGCCACTCCCGGCGGTCCCAGCGGTGAACGGATTTGTTGTAGGCCAGCGCGTTGCTGTCGCGGTTGATCGAGAGCATCAAATGCAGAACGGTCTCGCGCATCGCCGGCCCGTGGATGCCGCGGCCGCTGGTCAGAATGACGTCCCGTTGCAGCGTCTTGCTGCGTAGAAAATGATCGACGCCGGTCGCCAGCGACTGCACCCATTTGAGCCGCGGCATGGCGGAAAACAGCGAATCGGTGACGCCCATGCCGAAGGCGATCAGGACCTCGACCTTGCCATAGTCGATGCCGGCATCATCAGGCGATGACGCGACCTGAAGCGCGAGGTCGCGGAATTCTTCACGCAGGGCGGCGGCGTAGGCCTCCGCGTGGATCTCGAGAATAAGGACATTGGTCATGTGCGTTCAGCCGTACAGCAGTTTTGGGAGCCACAGCGCGAGGCTCGGGAACAGGAACAGGAAGATGATGAGAACGAGCGGGGCGATCAGGAAAGGGACGATGCCGCGGTAGATGCTGGCGATCTTGACGTCGGGCGCCTGCGCCTGGATCACAAACAGGTTCATGCCGACCGGCGGGTGAATGAGGCCGACCTCGACGACGATGACGACAAGGATGGAAAACCAGATCGGATCATAGCCGAATTTGACGACCAGCGGAAGAAACACCGGAACCGTGATCAAGACCATGCCGATGCCTTCCAGGAAGCAGCCCATCACGATATAGGCCAGTACGATCATGATCATCACCACCGGCGCGGACAGCTTCATCGCGCTGGCACCATCCGCGAGCATGGTTGGAAATTGCGTTTGCACCATGAAGGAAGAGAACAGGTTGGCGCCGATGATGATCACGAACAACAGGCAGCTGGTCATGATCGAGGCCTCGATCGAGCGCCACAGCGTCACCAAGCTCAGGCGGCGGCCGAGAAAGCCGAGCAGGATGCTGCCGAAGGCGCCGATCGCCGCTGCCTCGGTCGGGCTGAAGATGCCGGCATAGATGCCGCCAATGGTGACGATGAACAAGAGGATGAACTGCCAAGGACCCGCCAGCGCCTTGAGACGCTCGCGTGCCGACGCCTTGGCCATGCGTGGCGCATAATGCGGAGCGGCGGTGGCGATGCCGATCGCGACCGCCATGTAGAGCGCGGTCAGGAGCAGACCCGGCAGCAAGGCCGCGGCGAACAGTTTCGGTACCGACTGCTCGGCGACGGAGGCGTAGATCACCAGAATGATCGAGGGCGGAATCAGAATGCCGATGCTGCCGCCCGCCGCCAGCGCCCCGGTCGCCAGCCGGTCATCATATCCGGCCTTGCGCATTTCCGGCAGCGCGATCCGTGTCATCGTCGCCGCGGTGACGATGGAGGATCCGCAGACCGCGCCGAAACAGGAGGAGGCGGCGATCGTCGCGATCGCGAGACCGCCGCGAACACCGGAAAGTAGTAGCCGCGCCGCGTTGAAGAGATCGGCCGAGAGCCTAGTGTTCGAGGCCACTTCGCCGAGCAGGACGAAGAGCGGAATCACCGAAAGCGTGTAGGCCGATGAGGCATCGAACGCGGATGTGCCGGCCAGGCTCAATGCGCTGTGCAGGCCCGACAGGATACAATTGCCAGCGAAGCCGACCAGGGTCAGCGCGGCCCAGACCGGAACGCGAACGAACAACAGAACCAGAAGCGACAAAATGCCGAGCGCGCCGATGACTGCGGGACTCACTTCTGGCCCCACAACTGGCGCCAGGTAAAGGTGGTGAAGGCGGCAATGGCGCAGACGAGGGTGCCGAGCAACCCCGCCAGCGCGAAACCCCACAGCACATAGAGCGGCAGGCCCAGTTCGAGCTTACGATCGCCGTACTGGTAGGCCTGCGTCGCCGGCTCCCACATGCCCCACAAAAACAGCAACAGGCACATCACCGATACGATGTCGGCGATGGCGGCCAGGCCACGCAGGATCCGCGGGCTGACGAGAGAGTCGATGACGTCGATCACGATGTTGCGCCGGGCCAGGAACACGCTGGAAATACCGTGGAAGACGTAAATCACCAGCATGCTCTCGACGAGGTCGTAGGAGATCCGCAGCGGTTTGTTGAAGACGTAGCGGAAGAACACGTCGAGCACCGTCCCCACCATCATGATGCCAAGGGCGGTCGCGGCCAGCCGCAGCTGCGCGGCCTGCAGCCGCCGGACGCCCGCGGGCGGCCTGATGGGCGAAGGGGCCTGTTCAATCATCATGCCCTATTTCAGGTAGGCCTCGAAGAATTTGCGGCCGGGCTTGCCCTGTTTGTCCACCTCGGTGACGGTGGCGTCGAGTTGGGGTCGGAAGATGCTCTTCATCTGATCAAGCTGATCGGAGGCAAGCACCGAGACCTGCGTGCCTTTGGCGAGCATCGCCGCCTTGCCATCGCTTTCGGCCTGATCCCACATCGCGCCAAACTTGGCTGCAGCTTCCGGGCCGGTGGTATTGTCGACCAGGGCCTTGAGATCGTCGGGAAGGCTCGCGTATTTGGCCGGGTTCATGACGACGGCGAAGGTCGCGGCGCTGACACCGGGCTCCAGCGTATATTTGGCGACGGTTGCGATATCGAAGCTCGCCGCGCCCTCATAGGGGAAGGTCGCCGCGTCGATGATGCCCTTGGCGAGGGCATCCTGGGTCTCCTGAGGTGGTACCAAAAGCGGAACCGCGCCGAGGCTGTCGATGATGTTCTTGAACTGCACGCCGGCATAGCGGATGCGCTTGCCCTTGAAGTCGGCGATTTTCTGGATCGGCGCCTTGCTATGGAACATCAGCGGTGGCGTCACCGCCATCCACAGGATCCGCAGTCCTTCGTGCTCGCCGGCCAAATATTCCGGCCCGAGCTCGCTCAGCCGGCGCGATGTCACCACGCTTTTGTTGCCGGCCGAAGGCGCCGCGAACGGCAGGCTGGCGAGTTCGGTCATGGCGTAGCGGCCCGGCGTCGCGCCGTGCAGGCTGATGGCGATGTCGACGATGCCGTTGCGCGCCGCGTCGAACTGCCGGTTAGGTCCGCCGCCCAATTGGCCGGCGGGATAGATCCGCAGCTTCAGCCGGCCCGCGGACTGCTTCTCGAGATCGTCGCTCCACATCACCATCGCCTTGTGGAAGGTGTGGTTCGGCGGCAGGAAGTGAGAAACCTTCAGTTCGGTGATTTCCGCGGAGGCCGGACGCGAGGTGATGACGGCGCAGGCGCCGGCCAGCGCAAACGTTCGGCGGGATATCCTGATCGTCACATGTTCCTCCGGTGAGTTGAAATCCCTCCGGTCTGTGCCGGCTGCGGACGGTTGCAGATTGCCTTAAAGCTTCAGAATTCGCTTGGCGTTATTGAAGGCGATGTCGGCGCGCACATTGTCGGACAGCGCGACCTGATCCATGAAATGCCCGGCTTCCTCGGAGGACTCGAACGGATAGTCGCTTGAGAACATCACCTGATCGTGGCCGAGCGCTGCGATCGCGCAAGCCAAAGGCTCCGCGGAAGACATGCCCGACGTTGTCACCACGATATTGGACTTGATATAGCGTGAGGGAGGCTGCGGAAGCTCGACGCCATAGAGTTTGGCCCGGCTGTCGAAGCGCCACAATAAATAGGGCAGCGTTTCGCCGAGGTGACCCAGGATCACCTTCGCATCGGGAAAGCGCGCGAAGACGCCGCCGAATACCAGGCGCAGCGCATGCGAACCGGTCTCGTATCCCCACTCCCAGGTCGCACGCCGCAGGGCGGGATGGCCGTCGAGCGCAGGGCTCAGCGTCACCGGGTCGGTCGGATGAAGATAGACCGGCGCACCAAGCGCGGCCGCTCTCTCCCAGAACGGTGCCAGCGAGGGATGGTCGAGATATTGTCCGTTGGTGTGTCCGTTGATCATGACGCCACGGAAGCCGAGATCGCGCACGCAGCGTTCCAGTTCGTCCGCGGCGGCGGCCGCGTCCTGCATCGCCAGGTGTCCGAACCCGGCATAGCGGTCGCTGCGCTTCGAAATCTCCTTGGCGAGATGGTCATTGGCTCTCGCGGCCATCCGGATTGCGACCGCGCGGTCAGGTTCGATCTGGACGCCCGGGCCGGCCAGAGAAAGCACCGCCGTCACGATGCCGGCTCTATCCATCGTTTCAATCCGGCTGTCGCCGAAATCGGACAACCGCGCCGTGATGTGGCGCAAGGCTTCAGGCGCCACGCCGCGAACCGTTCCTGCCCAGTAAGGCTCGAAGCCCGGACACAGGAAATGCTCCTCCAGCGCGATCTTGCTTACCAAGCGCATCCTCCCACATTGCTTTATTGTACCGTATCGTGATACACACTGTACCATTATGCAAATACGCCCGCAAGGGCATGCGGCCGCATTCAGGACGCTCGGGGTGCAGCATCATGAAAATGATTGGAACCAACGAAAAAAGCCAGGTCCAGGTGATCGCGCGCGCCGCCGCGATCCTGCGGGCGCTGGAACACGAAAGCACAGGCCTCAGCCTCGGACAGATTGCGCAGCGGGTCGACCTCGCGCGGTCGACGGTGCAGCGCATCATCGCGGCCCTGGAGGTGGAAAAACTCGTCATCGCAGCGTCGCCGAACGGCAAGATGCGTTTGGGACCTACCATTCTCCGGCTTGCGGCTTCCGTGCGAACTGATTTCGCGTCGCTGGCGAGGCCGTTTCTGATCACCCTGTCGAAGGAACTCGGAGAAACCGTCGATCTATCCATCGTCAAGAAGGATCAGGTCGTGTTCATCGATCAGGTCACCGGTCCGCATCGTCTGCAGACCGTGTCTGTCGTCGGTGATGCCTATCCGTTGTATTGCACGGCCAATGGCAAGGCCTATCTCGGCCAGATCGAGGATGCCGCCATTGTCGGATTGATCGGACGGAAATATCCGCGTCGGACCAGGAATACCAAGGTCACGTTCGCCGATCTCGCCGCCGATCTCCGTACCGTTCGGCAGACCGGCATCGCGGTCGATCTCGAGGAACATTCCTCGGGGGTATGCGCCACCGGCGTCGCCTTGCGCGATCCCACGGGAAATTATGTTGCGATCTCGGTACCGGTGCCAAGTCAGCGCTTCAAGGATGAATACAAGACCATCGCGCGGCGGCTCACCGAGACCAAGGCGGCCTTGGAAAGCCTGATCAATTCGCAGCATCCCTGATCCGACGAACATCAGGCGCAGCTTCTTCTTGCGGCGCAATATCCGCGCGCCATGTCGACCCTTGCCATTTCGACCAATATACGATACAGTTGTACCACAATGTGGTACAAAGCACGGCGCGCAACGACGCCAAGGCGATCGGGAGGAAGCTCGAGTGGTCAAGATCCGCGGCATTGAATTTCAAGCCAATACCGACAACCCGATGGGATTGGAGTTCTACAATCTCTCCCATCGCTTCGGATACCAGTCGCCGAACTGGCCCTATTTCGAAGACGTCAAGATCGAGCGCATCCACTACATGGCCAAATCCGGCGTGTTGTCGCAGCGCATCACCACCAGCATGCATAACACCACCCACATCGACGCCCCGGCGCATGTAGTCGAGGACACGCCGTTCATCGACGAAGTGCCGTTGCCGCATTTCTTCGGCTCCGGGATCGTGGTCTCGCTGCCGAAGAACATGTGGGAGCCGATTACTTACGAGGATCTGGAAAAGGCGGCGGGAAAAGCGGTGCGGCCGGGCGACGTCGTGATCATCAATACCGGCTGGCATCATAAATACCGCGACAGCGAGGAATATTTCTGCAAGTGCCCCGGCTTCGTGCCGTCCGCCGGCGATTGGTTCGTCGAGAAGAAGGTGAAAGTCGTCGGCCATGACACCCAGGCCAACGATCATCCGCTGGCGACCGCGATCGGCCCGCACCGCAACGGCCCGCTGCATCCGCATCTGGCGGAGGAATTCAAGAAATGGTCGGGCGGTATCGACTGGAAGGAAGCCCATCCCCAATGGGAGCCGGTGCACCGCAAGCTCTTCACCAACGGCATTCTCGGTATCGAGAACGTCGGCGGCGACCTCGACGCGGTCACCGGCAAGCGCGTGACCTTCGCCTTCTTCCCATGGAACTGGGATCGCGGGGATGGTTGCATCATTCGCCTGGTGGCGATGATCGACAAGAGCCAGAATTACCGGATCGAAAAGGGCGCGTCGTTCTAAGGGAGCGATATCCGTGAAACCTGTCATTTCAAGCAACGAGCGTCGGCCTCTCGGTCCCTCTCCCGCTATTGGCGGGGGAGGGTGGGGGGTGCTTCAGCATAGACACTGCTCATGTTGGCCCCCCACCCCACCCCCCCCCGCGCGAAAGAGCGCGGGAGAGGGAGCGCAGCGTCGCGAGCTTCGATCGGATCAGTAATTCGGAAACGCTGGTTTAGTTGAGAATCAGCAAGGGCTCGGATCAGGCCGCCCAAACCAGGAGGAGACGCGATGCACGTCAAGCGCTTCGAGGACGCCAAACCGTATGAGGCCCCGAACCATCGGGGCGTGGTCGGGCTGCGTTTGCAGGGTTTCGAGCCCGGGGGACCGACCAATCAATGGGTCGGCTATTCGCAATTTCTGCCCGGTGGCGGCGCCGGACCGGATTCGACGCCATTCGAGAAGATCTATGTCGTGCTCGATGGCCGCATGACCGTCATCGTCGGCGGGGCCGAGACGGTGTTGGGGCCGATGGATTCCTGCACGATTCCCCCGGGCGAAGTTCGCGAGATCGTCAACCGCAGCAATTCCGTCTGCAAGATGCTGGTCGTAATTCCCTATCCGCCGGGAGTGAAGCCATGACCCCGGGCCTCGCCAATCCGCTGTCGCTGTTTGACGTCAAGGGTAAGGTTGCCATCGTCACCGGCGCATCCGGCGCCTTTGGCGCGCTGGCGGCGGAAGTGCTGGCGGCGGCGGGCGCCAGGCTCGTATTGACGGCCGGAAAGGCCAAGGAGCTGCAAGGGATCGCCGCCAGATGCCGCGAAATCGGCGCCGACGTCGAACCGCTCAACAAGCGGCCGGCGTCGGAGGCCGACTGCGATGCGATCGTCGAGGCGGCGAAGCTTCGCTTCGGCCGCGTCGACATCCTGGTGGTCGCGTCCGGCAAGAACGATGTGTCGAAAATCGTCGAGATGACCCCAGAGCGCTTTCTCGACGTCATGGACGCCAACGTCACGCAGTCCTGGCTGATGGCCCGAGCCGTCGGCAAAGCGATGCTGGCGCAAGGTGACGGCGGCAAGATCGTGCTGATGTCTTCGGCGCGCGGGCTGCTCGGCCATCCCGCCGGCTATTCCGCCTACTGCGCCTCCAAGGCGGCGATCGATGGCATCACGCGCGCACTGGGTTGCGAATGGGGCCCGACCGGCATCACCGTCAATGCGATCGCGCCGACGGTGTTTCGATCGCCGCTGACGGCCTGGATGTTCGCCGACGACGACAAGGCCAAAGCGGTGCGCGCGGGTTTCCTGTCGCGCGTCCCCAAGGGCCGGCTCGGTGAGCCCGAGGATCTCGCCGGCCCGTTGCTCTTCCTTGCCTCACGGGCCTCCGACTTCTACACCGGCCATACGCTCTACGCGGATGGCGGCTACACCGCGGGCTGACGGCATGACCGAAAAACCCGCCATTGCGGTGATCGGCGCGGGGCTGATGGGAGCCGGCATCGCGCTGGTGTTCGCGGCGGCGGGTCATCGCGTTGCACTGTTCGATGCCATCGAGGGGGCGCGCGCAACGGCCTTGGCTCGCATACGGCACAACCTCCTTGCCATCGGTCTTGATCCCGACGCCGCCAGCGCCGTCAGCCTGCACGGTCAGCTCGCCGCGGCGGTGGCCGGGGCGGACTTCGTGATCGAAGCCGCGCCGGAGGATCTGGCGCTCAAGCAGGCGCTGTTTGTCGAGATCGAAGAGGCCGCCAAGCCGGGCGCCATTCTTGCTTCAAACACCTCGGTAATCCCGATCACATCGATCATGGAAAAGCTGCGCAACAAGAGGCGCGCGCTCGGGACCCACTGGTGGAATCCACCCTATCTGGTGCCCCTGGTCGAGGTCATTCGCACCGTCGACACGTCGGACGCCACGATCGAGACAACGCTGGCGCTGCTGAGTTCGGTTGGAAAGACCGCCGTTGAAGTCAAGAAGGACATTCCAGGCTTTATCGGCAACAGGCTGCAGCACGCGCTTTGGCGCGAGGCGATCGCGCTGGTCGCCGAAGGCGTCTGCGATGCCAAGACCGTCGATGATGTCGTTAAGTCGAGCTTCGGTGCCCGCTTGGCCGTGCTTGGCCCGCTGGAAAACGCCGATCTCGTCGGCACCGATCTGACCCGGTCGATCCACGGCTATCTGCTGCCGGCGCTGGATCGCTCGACCGCGCCTTCGCCGTATCTCAGCCGCCTGGTTGAGGACGGCCGGCTTGGCTTCAAGTCCGGGGAAGGCTTTCGCGCCTGGACGCCGGAACAGCAGGCGGCTTTGCGCGAGCGTGTCACCAGACACTTGAAAGCGAGCTTCGGAACGCCAGTCTCGACAAGGAGTGACGACCATGGCAAAGCCTAAGTCGGACAAGGTCATCATCACCTGCGCCATCACCGGCGGCATTCATACCCCGACCATGTCGGATGCGCTGCCGTTCACGCCCGATGACATCGCGGCGCAATCGATCGCCGCCGCGGAGGCCGGCGCCTCGATCCTGCATTTGCACGCCCGCGATCCCCGGGATGGTCGCCCGACCCCCGACCCCGCAGTGTTCATGCAATTCCTGCCGCGCATCAAGCAGTCGACGGATGCGGTCATCAACGTGACGACCGGCGGCGGCCTCAACATGACCGTCGAGCAGCGACTGGCGGCGCCGCTGGTCGCCAGGCCCGAAATGTGCTCGCTCAACATGGGCTCGATGAACTTCGGCATTTTCGGCCTCGCCGACAAGTACAAGACCTGGAAGTACGACTGGGAAGAGCCCTATCTCCGGGGCACCGACGATTTCATCTTCCGCAACACGTTCCGCGACATCGAGCGCATTCTGAAAATGCTCGGCGAAGAGCACGGCACCCGCTTCGAGCACGAATGCTACGACGTCGGCCACCTCTATAATCTCGCGCATTTCGTCGACCGCGGCCTGATCAAGCCGCCGTTCTTCGTCCAGACCATCTTCGGCATCCTCGGCGGCATCGGCGCCGACATGCGCAATCTCATGTTCATGAAGGAAACCGCCGACCGGCTGTTCGGCGAGGACTATCGCTGGTCGGTGCTGGCGGCCGGGCGCTTCCAGATTCCCTTCGCCACACAGGCGGCGATGATGGGTGGCAACGTCCGCGTCGGGCTCGAAGACTCGCTGTTCATCGGGCGCGGCAAGCTCGCGACCTCCAACGCCGAACAGGTCGGCAAGATCCGCCGCATCCTCGAAGAACTCGGTCATGCCATCGCCACCCCGGCGGAGGCCCGCGAAATCCTCGCACTCAAGGGCGGCGACCAGGTAGGCTTCTAGAACAAACTCAAAACAATGCGGAGGGAAGCGGATGCGGTTCGAAGATGCCAATGCGATGCTGAAGCCGGGCTATCTGCCGTTCGAATCCGGCTATCAGGAGCTTGACGACGGCAAATGGGTGGTCGCCGGCCTGACCCGGATGCCCGGATGCCGGGCCAAGATGGTCGACTGGTGGTTCTCCTGGCTCGGCGACATCGACTGGTATCGCCTCTGGCATCCGCGTGACCACGTTTACAGCGGATGGGAAAACCGCATTGACGGAAAATACATCGGCGCCTCTCATCTGGTGCATGAATATCTGGCCGGCAACGACGGTCCGCTGTTCAAGCTGCGCATCGATTTTCATGATCCCGCGGAGACCTTCGACGCCAGCCTCTACAAGGCCTCCGGTGCGCTCGCGGTCTGCGCGCGTCCCGGCCTGCTCGAAGCCCCGTTCCATGTCGGGCGCATGACGCATTACGTGCGCGACACCGATTATGGGTGCGAGATGCGCTCGCGCTTCTGGCTTGGCCTGATATCGCACCGCGATCCCACGATCACCTTGCCGGATGCGCAGGTGCGTGCGATGCGCGCCGACCACCTGAACGCCGAATTCGCGCGCCGCTTGCATCAGCATTGTGTCGAAGAGATGGGCTATCTCGCCGAGATTCTTCCGGTCGCTCTATCGCCGCATCACGCTCGACGACACGTTCTAGATAATTCAATCGAAAAATCAGCAAAGGGAGGAATTCATGCGAAATTACAAAGTCCGCCTCAAGGTCGGCGCGGCCGTCACGGTGGCGTCCATCGCGCTTGGCCTCGGCGGCGCCAGGGCCGACGAAATCGTGATCGGCGCCTCGATACCGCTGTCCGGCCCGTTGGCGGGCTTCGGAAGTTTCGAGCAATGGGGTTACAAGCGAGCGGTCGATGAAGTGAACAAGGCCGGCGGTATTTCGATCGGCGGCACCAAGCAGATGGTCAAGCTCATCATCCGCGACGACAAGACCGATCCCAATGCCACAGCTTCCAATACCGAGTCGCTGATTTCCCGCGACAAGGTCGTGGCCATGTTGGGCTCCTGCACGCCGGCGCTGGTGAACGCGGGCGCGCTGGTCGCCGAGCGCGCCAAGAAGCCGATCGTGACGGCCTGCGATCCCCTCGAGATCTTCAAGTCTGTGCGCAAGTGGAACTATGCCTGGGACCTGTTCTTTTCGGTGCCCGAATTGGCTGCGGCGCAATTCAAGGCGCTCACCGACCTCGGCGTCCAGACCAACAAGAAGGTCGCGATCTGGCACGACAACGGGCCCGATGGCCAGGCCGTCGGCGGCGCCATCTGGCCCGCGCTTGCCAAGGAGTTCGGCTATGAAGTGGTGCAGAACGCCGAGTTTCCGGTCGACAACACCCAGTTCACCTCGATCATCGCCGAAGCCAAGAGCAAGGGCGCCGATGTCGTCCTCGGCGACGCGATCACCCCGCAGGCCATTGCGATCCGCAAGCAGATGGCGGCCGCCGGCTATACCCCCAAGGTGCTCAATATTGAGAAGGGCGCCGAACCCGTTCAGTTCGCCGAAGCGCTCGGCAAACTTTCCGACGGCATCATGGTCGGCGGCTATTGGGATCCTTCGTTCCCCTATCCGGGCGCGGCCGATCTCGCCAAGGCGTTCGAAAGCGAAACCAAGCTGACCTCGAGCCAGCACATCGCCGACTCCTACGCTGCCGCGCAAATCCTGCTCGACGCCATCGCAGTGGCGGGCTCGACCGATCCGGAGAAAATCAACGCCGCGATCGCCAAGACCGACAAGACTTATGTCGTCGGACCGGTGAAGTTCGATGCGGAGCATACGTCGAAGCTGCCGATCGTATCGCTGCAATGGCAGTCCGGAAAGACGGTGATCGTCTGGCCGAAGGCGTCCGCGACCGGTCACTTCCTGTTTCCGATGCCCTGATCCAGCCGGACCCGCATCATGCCCGAGATCGGCATCGTCCTGAGCACGGTGGTTTCGGGCGTGTTGCTGGGAGGCATGCTCGCCTTGACCGCGCTTGGACTTTCCATCGTGCTGGGCGTGATGCGGCTGGTCAATCTCGCGCATGGCGATTTCCTGGTGGTCGGCGCCTATGCCGGGTTCTTTTTCCTCAAGTTCACGGGCGTCGATCCTCTCGTGGGTCTGCCCGTGATCGCGCTGCTGCTGGCGGCGCTCGCGGTTCCGCTTTATCACTTCCTGCTTGCGCCGTTGTCCACCCGTGGTCCGGAGGCGCAGATGATGACGATGTTCGCGGTCTCGATCATCCTGGAGAACGTCTTTGTGCTGGCCTTCAGCGCCGACACCCGCACGATCGAGCGGGACTATGCGACCCTGCCTCTGACGTTCGGATCCATGACGGTACCGCTGATCTACGTGATCGGATTTTCGATCGCGGTGGCGCTCATCCTGATGGTGCACTGGCTGATTTCGAGAACCGGATTCGGGCGCGATCTGCGCGCGAGTTCGGCCGACGCCCAAGCCGCCGAGATGCTCGGGGTCGATGTCAAGCGCGTGCAGATGCTCAGCTTTGCGCTGGGCGCCGCCTGCGCGGGTGTCGGCGGCACACTGATCGGTGCCGCGTTCCAGTTCGGTCCGTCCAGTGGTGGCGCCTATCTCCTCAACAGTCTCGCCATCGTCGTGCTCGGGGGCCTCGGCAACGTGTTGGGCACGCTGGCGGGTGGCCTTGCCCTCGGCTTCCTGCAAAGTATCGGCGGTCTGGTGCTCGGCGACGGCTATCGCGACCTCGTCGGCATGGCGCTATTCCTTCTGGTGTTGGCCTTCCGGCCTGACGGATTTCTGGCGCGGGCGCGATCATGAAGACCCATTCGGGGCTCGCGGAAGTCGGCGTGCTCTGCGGCGCCTTCGTTCTGCTCTGGTTCGCGCCTGTCATCGCTGATGACTATGCGCTGCAGATTGCCTTTCGCGTGCTGATCTACCTTTCTCTCGCCGAGAGCTGGAACCTGCTGGCCGGCTCGGCTGGCCTGGTTTCGCTCGGTACGTCCTGTTTTGTTGGCCTCGGCGCCTATGTTGCTTTCGGCTTGCTGAACAGCTTGGATATGCCGCTGCCGCTGGTCCTGGTCTGCTGTGCCTCGGCCGGTGGCGCGCTGGCGGCGTTGGTTTCGCCCGCGCTGTTTCGGCTGCGCGGCCTCTATTTCACGGTCGGAACCCTCGCGCTCGCCGAACTGTTGCGGTTGACCATGGTCAATGTCTCCGCCTTCGGCGGCGCCTCGGGAATATTCCTGCGCCAGGATCCCCCGCCACTGCCTGAACTCTTTCATTACGCCCTGGTCGTGGCGCTGATCGCATCGCTTTCGATCACGGCCTGCGCGCGCACCCGTGTCTCGGTCATCCTGCGCGCGGTCCGCGACGATGAGGATGCGGCGGCTCAAATGGGCGTGCGCCCGTATCGCGTCAAGCTCGGCGCCTTCGTGCTGGCGAGCGCGCTTTGTGCCATCGCGGGAGGCGTGCAGGCGACCAAGCTTGGCGCCATCGAGCCTTACGGCATGTTCGGATTGCAATGGTCGATCGATGTCCTCGCGATGGTGATCATTGGCGGCGTCGGATTGCGACTGGGTCCCCTGGTCGGTGCGCTGCTCGTCGTCGCACTCGGCGAGGCGCTGGCCGACTACCCGGAGGCGCATATTGCGATCGCGGGCGTGATCCTCATTGTGCTCATCAGGTTCGCGCCCAGGGGCGTGGTCGGCGTAGTGGCAGGTCTGTCTTCAATGAAGAGACGACGGGCGCCGGCATGAATGCGATCGACGCTCCGCTTCTTGAAGTCCGTGGAATCGTCAAGCGCTATGGCGGTCTGGTCGCGATCGATCACGTCGATCTGCAATTGTGGCCGGGAACGATTACAGGCGTGATCGGTCCCAATGGAGCGGGAAAATCGACGCTGATTGGCTTGATCGGTGGTGCGGTGCCGCCAAGCGAGGGCACGATCAGGCTCGATGGCCGCGATGTTTCCCGGCTTCCGGCATCCGAGCGCGCCCGCGCCGGCATCGGCCGCACCTATCAAATCCCCCGCCCGTTCCTCGACATGACCGTCGAGGAAAATCTGGAAGTGGCGCAATATTCCATCGAGCCCTTTATTCGCGCGTCCTTGGCGCGCGAACAGCGCGCCGTTCTGCTCGCTCGCACTGGCCTTGCCGATGTGGCAAGGCTTCCGGCGCGCGCCCTGCCATTGCTTCGGCGCAAGCGACTGGAGGTCGCGCGCGCCCTGGCGCTGAAGCCGCGCATCATCTTGCTGGACGAAGTCGGCGCCGGCCTCGTCGACAACGAGATCACCGAACTGATCGCGCTGATTCACTCGATCGCGGATCCTCGCTCGGCGATCGTCATCGTCGAGCATGTTCTGCGGGTGGTGCGGGAATGCTGCGAACGCTCGATGGTGCTCAACTTCGGCAAGAAGCTGATCGAGGGGCCGACGGCGGAAATCTTCGCCAATGACGAGGTCGCGGCGGTCTATCTCGGCACCGGGGGCGTTCGCGAGCCCGCGGGTCGAGGGCCGCCGACGGAGGCAGCGGCGGCGCAAAATGTCGTGCATGTCATGGGCCCGGCAGCGGAGCGCCGCGTCATGTCGCCCCTGATCGCGCCATCTGCGGCCGAAGGTCCGGGCGCGCCTCTGCTTGAACTGGAAGGTATTTGCGCCGGCTACGGCCAAGCCCGCGTGCTCAGGGGCGTCGACCTGGCGATCCGGGAAGGCCAGGTGATCGCCATCCTTGGCGCCAATGGCGCCGGCAAAACCACACTGGCGCGGGTGATCAGCGGCGCCATCGTGCCGACATCCGGCGTCCTGCGGATCGCGGGTGAGGACGTCCTGGGTCAGCCACCGCACTCCATCGCCCGACTCGGAATTGCCCATTGCATGGAGGGCCGGCGCATTTTTCCGACGCTTTCGGTGCAGGAAAACCTGCTTGTAGCCGCCCGCCATGCGGATGCTTCGGCGGCGGGGGAGCGGCTCGACGCCGTCTATGACCTGTTCCCGGTGCTCGCCGAACGCAGGGACCATGGCGGCACCTCGATGTCGGGAGGTCAACAGCAAATGCTTGCGATCGGTCGCGCGCTGATGGCCCGCCCGCGGCTCGTTATTTTTGACGAGATCAGTCTCGGCCTCGCACCTGTTATCATGGACAAACTCTACGAGGCGCTTGCGGTCCTCAAGCAGGCGGGCATGACTCTGATCATCATCGAGCAGGACGTCGACCGTGCCCTGGCGCTGGCCGATCATGCCTATGTCCTGGAACACGGTGTGTTCGGCCTGTCCGGTTCGCCCAGCCAAATCGCTGCCGACCCCCGCTTGCGGCATATCTATATCGGAACCGCCGACTAGCCTAGATAGCGTAATGCTGCTCTGACGATGACCTCATGATCGAATTTTCCTGTCGCGCTTAAAGACCATGCGGATAAACGCGAGTCCCAGGCCTAACGACGCGAATTTGAAGCCGCGTCGCAATTCGGCGGGCGTTAGGACTGCCTTCATCGGCATCGCTCCCATAATGGTTCCGCAAATGAGGATACCTTCATCGCACGGTGCGATTTCGGTGATCTCGATCAACTCAGCGCGCTCGGGCGTGAACAGCTTCATGGATCACCTGACGAGCTTGTCGAAGTTGATGCGGAGGTCTTGGCAAATCTTGATCGCGGTGGCACGCCCGGCGCCACTGACGCTCGAGACGTTGATGGCCGTTCCGGTCAGATAGAGGCCCTCGATCCCGGGAACCTTCAACTTGGCGAGCTCCGGCGTCGGACGCTGGCCCCCGATCTGATGCAAATATTCGCCAGCTCCGGAGACGTCGCCGCGCTGAAACATCGGCGAGTGCCTGGATACTTCCAGAGGTGTATCAAATCTCCGGCCGATGATGTTATCGTCCGTGATGTTGAATGCGTAGTGGCGAAAGCGTTCGAGCAGCCAATCTCCGACCTCCCACTGCCTTTGGTCCCAGGCCGCGGCGCCGCCATTTCTCAGCTCGAACGGTCCGAAGCCATAGACGGTTATCGCGGCTTTCCCCGGCGGCACCTGGGTATGGTCAAACTGGCACTGCATGTGCGATGCGAGGATCGTATCGGTGGATCCCTCCGCCCACATGTCTCCGTAACGGTAGTTATCGAACACGCGCAGGAAACGTTCCAGCGTCGCTGGTGCGTAGTTTGCCAGGATCACGCGACCGGCGGCCTCCCCCGCGTGGTATTTCGGCGGCTCGTTCAAGGCGAGATGTTGAGGCATGATGGAAAAAGCGCCGGTCTGGACCCGCTTGGCACGCCTCACCAGCCCTTCATCGAGGCCGTCCACCATATTCCCGAGCAAATGAGGGTGGATTTGACCGACGATTCCCTCACGCGCGCGGATCTCTTCACCGCTCTGAAGTCTCACGCCAACCGCGCGGCCTCCTTCAACCATGACCTTTGTGACGTTGGTCTGATCGCGCATCTCACCGCCAAATGCCGTAAAGCAGCGAACGAGAGCATCGACCAGCGCGCCGCTTCCACCGATGGGAATACCGATCGGATGACGATGCACCATTCCAGGCATCGTATAGAGAACAAAACCCGTGCCCTTGTCTTCCGGGGCAGTGAGCGTTTCCGAAGCGAATTTGAGCAGATGAATGATGAGCTTCTCGGATTCAAACCATTCGCGGCATATTTCAAGCTTGCTCATCTGGAGAGCGCGCATCATTTCCTGGCCTTCGAGGCTTTGATCGAGCAAAGCATAGAAAGTACCTTGCGGCGGCGACGGGACAAACAGGCTTTGCGTCACCATGGGCAGGATCTTCATGCTCATGTTCGCAAAGCGCTTGTAGGCCTCCGCATCCTTTGTCGAGAACTGCGCAATCGACTGGCATGTTCTGTCGACGTCCTGGTAGGTGACAAGGGATGTCTGATCGTCGAAAATCGTCGAAAAGATCGCCTCCGGATAAAGGTATTTGAGTCCGTATTTCGACTGAAGCTGAAGCTCGTCGTTCAGAATGAGCGGGTTGGCCTGAATATTCACATGCAGCGATGAGTGGAGATCGAACTTGAAGCCCGGCGCAAGGATCTCCTTGGTTACGACGCCTCCGCCGTACCAATCGTTCCGTTCAAGAACCAGAACCTTCTTCCCGGATTTCGCAAGGTAACAGGAGGTGGTGAGACCGTTATGTCCTGACCCGATCGTAATGAAGTCGTACACCGTACTCATCTTTCCCTCCCCAAAACGTATCAGTGAACCGCGCTCATGGTCGGTCTCTTGGCCCTCGGCAACTGGAGCGGCCCGCCGCCCAAAACTGAGAGTGTGCTCAGTTTGTACAAAACTGAGGCTAGTGTCAATTCCAGTGGTTGGGCGTGGCCGGTGTCCGGTCGCTGCGTTGCGAAGTGGGCTGCCGGCATGTTAGATTTTGCCACTTGCTGCATTCGGAGATGACTGAATCGCGATGGTCGAGCGGGGCAATACGAAGCGATTCACAAAAAAAGCGGCATCTGAGGCGAAGCGTCTGCGAACGCGTGCTCTTCTGATGGACGCGGCTGTGACAGTATTCGCGAGGCGAGGCGTTGAAGGCGCCGCCGTCAGTGAGATCGCGGCTGAAGCGGCAGTGGCAAACGGGACCTTTTATTATCACTTCAAGGACAAGTCCGAGCTCGTGGATATCGTTGGCCACGAGGTTGCCGCTCAGCTCGTTGCCGAAGTAGACGAGGTAATGGCCTTCGTCGACAATGGGACCGAGCGGGTTGCTTTGGGGACGCAGTGTTTTCTCAGGTTTGCCGCCGCAGACCCGGAATGGGGTCTGTTGGTCGTGAATGCCCTTACGGACATGCGCGATTTCCGGGACCGGATTTCTGCGGGTATTCGAAAAGACGTTGCAATTGGGATGAAGCAGAAAGGATTCGAGATTCCCGTCAACGAGCTTCTGTTCACCTCGCTGCTCGCGGTCGTGGCGACGGGCTTGCGAGCGATCTTGAGGGGAGAGAAGGCGCGTGCCACGGAGATGCAAACCGCGGCCATGGTTCTTCAGCTATTGGGCATCAGTGTTCGGAAAGCGCACGATCTCGTGCGTACCGTAAGTCCATTGTTATCCCAGATCGCGCAGCGTCCGAATATGTTGGATGAAAGAGGTAAATCGACCGTGCAGAGACGGCGCGCGTCCTAAAAGGGGCGTCAAATGCGTCGGAACCTCGGAGTGACCAGTGGGTAACAAATTGTCCGAACATTTCGATTTTGATTATGTCATTGTCGGCGCGGGCTCGGCCGGATGCGTGCTCGCCAATCGGCTGAGCGCGAACGGAAAGCATTCAGTGCTGCTATTGGAAGCCGGTCCGGCTGACCGCAACCTCTGGATCCACGTGCCGCTCGGATACGGCAAGCTGTTCAAGGACAGTCGCGTCAACTGGATGTACCAGACCGAGCCGGAGCCGGGCCTTGGCGGGCGGCGGGTTTTTCAACCGCGCGGCAAGGTGCTGGGCGGTTCAAGTTCGATCAACGGCTTGCTGTATGTACGTGGTCAGCACCAGGATTACGATCGCTGGCGCCAGCTCGGCAACAGCGGCTGGGGCTACGATGATGTGCTGCCGTACTTCAAGAAAGCCGAGAATCAGCAGCGCGGCGGCGACGATTTCCACGGGGTGGGTGGTCCGCTACCCGTTTCCGACCTTGGACATCCCGATCCGCTTTCCGCAGCCTTCATCGCGGCCGCGACAGAGACCGGCATTCCCTACAATCCCGACTTCAACGGCGCCTCCCAGGAAGGGACCGGATTCTTCCAGACCACGACCTGGCGGGGAAGAAGGGCAAGCACCGCGGTCGCCTATCTGCGCCCCGCCAGCGGTCGGGGCAACCTGAAGGTTGAGATCTCCGCGAAGGCCCAGCGCATCGTGTTCGACGGCCGCCGTGCGGTGGCGGTCGAGTATCGCGGGGCAGGGGGATTGCGGACGGTGCGGGCACGGAAGGAAATCCTGGTTTCGGGTGGAGCATATAATTCGCCGCAATTACTGCAGCTCTCCGGCGTCGGCCCGGCGGAGCTTTTACGGAAGCACGGTATCGATGTCGCGCTGGATGCGCCGGGAGTGGGGCACGACCTTCAGGATCATATGCAGGTCAGGGTAGTGATGCGCTGCGCGCAGCCCATCACCCTCAATGATGTCGTCAATAGCCCGGTGCGGCGGATGTTGGCCGGCGCGCGCTATGCCGCCTTTCGCACGGGGCCCCTGACCATCGCGGCAGGGACGTCGGGAGCGTTCTTCAAGACCAACGCGCGGCTTGCGACGCCGGATATCCAGGTTCACTTTCTGCCGTTCAGTACCGACAAGATGGGAGAAAAGCTGCATTCCTTTTCCGGTTTTACCGCATCCGTCTGTCAATTGCGTCCGGAAAGCCGCGGCTCGCTTCGCATCGGCAGTGCCGATCCGATGGCGCCGCCGGAAATACGCATCAACTATCTCTCGGCCGAGGCCGATCGTACCGCCAACGTCGAGGGCCTGAAGATCTTGCGTAAGATACTTCAGGCCCCCGCGCTAAAGCCCTATGTGGTCGACGAGGTCGATCCCGGTCGGAAGATTTCGAGCGATCAGGAACTCCTGGATTACTGTCGCGCGCGTGGCAGCACGATCTACCATCCGACATCGACCTGCCGAATGGGAACAGATCCGCTGGCCGTCGTCGATGCCCGGCTTCGGCTTCGCGGCTTGGAGGGCCTGCGTGTGGTGGACGCCTCGGTGATGCCCGATCTTGTTTCGGGCAACACCAACGCGGCGATCATCATGATCGCCGAGAAGGCCTCCGACATGATTTTACAGGATGCCCGCTAGTGCGGCATATCGGTCTGCGCGTGCGGCGCGAGTCCGCGGGGCGCGGCGATCAATCCAGGGAAGGGCTGACAAAAAAGCCGGGCAGCGCAATGCTGTCCCGGCCATTTTGTCCCTTTCTTTGCACAGCAGCTGTCGTTGCTGCGCGGGAGTTGAGGCGGCGACCCTCAGGTCGCCCCTGCAATGGGACCTTCCACGCTCAGTCCTCCGGCCTGGCGAACAGGTCCAGCGAATGCTCCGAATTGCAAATCCCCGACGGGCTGGGGTCGGAATTTGGATTCGAATCACGCGCGAATGGCCCAGGCGGTGAGCATGGAATCCCATCGCCTGTTGCAAGTCGAACCGATGTCGCGGTGTTTGTCTGCCCAATATTGAACATGTTGGCTGAATAATCCCGCCTCGCTGTGCCCGTTCCAGTGCACTGCGGTCGGCCGATAGAACCCTCACGGATCACTTGAGCGGTTTGCCCGTTCGGCGCTGTCCCAGCCCAATTCCGCACTTAATTCGGTTTTGCGACACCACCTCGGTTCGTAGAACTACGCACTCCACTCCGTATCGGCTTCAGAAATAAATAATGTGGGGATGGGAGAGTTTGCATCTTCGGAGACCCCCGCGAGATGAACGTCGGTTTGCGCAAAGATGGCTTGACTCGTCTGCCGATTCGAGCTGCGGCTTTCATAGCCCTGATTTGCATCGCTATTCTGGGGTTGAGCGGCTGGCGGGAATGGAGTTCACGCGCGGCTACCCTGTCCGCCGCCGAAGTCGAAATGGGCAACCTGGCCCATTCGCTGGCGCAACATGCCGAAAACAGCTTCGACTTGATGGATTCGAGTATCGTTGGCGTCGACGTCCGCCTTGAGTCGGACGGGACCGGCCCGGAGTTGATTGCGAGACTGCAAAAGGTTCTGGAGGCGCGCAAGAACGATTTGAAGCGCCTCTTCAACATCGTTATTCTTGACGAGCACGGCAACTTCCTTGCCACATCCGGTAAGATGGGCCCGAACCTGAGCGAGCGGGCATTCTTCCGTCATCATCTGCAATCGGCCGGGCGCGAGCCCTTCATCGGACCGCCGATCCAAAGCAAGATCAGCGGAGATTGGATCATCACCCTGTCGCGGCGTTTTAACCATCCCGACGGCACCTTTGCCGGCGTGGTGTTTTCAACCATCGGCGCCGATTACTTTTCGCAATTCTATCGGCAATTCGACATCGGCGCCCATGGCGCTATCGCACTGCTCTCTGACGACGGTGTTGTATTCGCACGCAGCCCCGATAATACGGCTTCCGTAGGGCGCGACATCTCCGGTGATCCTCTGTTCCGGGATCCGTCACTGCGGTCGACCAGCGGAATATATGCGGCCAAATCGCAAATCGATGGATTGCTCCGGCTGGCTTTCTACAAGCGCAGCGATCGCTATCCTGTAATCGTGGTGGCAACCCGGCAACCGGAGGAGATCCTGGTGTCATGGCGGTCCGCCGCCATCGTCCGCCTATTGTTCGTTCTCGGTCTGGTGTTGCTGATCGCGGTGATCGGGCTCCATCTCGTGCGCCAACTGCATCGCGGACAGCTCCTGGTGGCTGAAATTGCGTCCAAGGAAGCCAAATTCCGCGTGCTTGCGGAGGGGTCAGGTGACATGGTGACCCGCGTCGGGCTGGATGATCGGATACAATATGCTTCGCCGTCGTCGGTTCGCGTGCTGGGTTGGGAGCCCGACCAGCTGATCGACAAGCCGGCCTTGGCGGGAGTGAATGAAGAGGATTTGCCGGGCGTGGAAGAGACGGTTGCCGCCTTGAAGCGTGGTGAGGCCGATGAGGCGCGCATCACCTACCGGGTACAGCATCGCGAAAAATCCGAGATCTGGGTCGAGTCGACGTTGCGCGTCACGCGGTCAGCCACTGGTGATATCGACGGCGCGGTCGCGATCACGCGCGATATCACCCGGCAAAAAGATCTGGAAGAAAGGCTCGAGACGCTCGCCACCCAGGATGGCCTGACGGGCATTTCCAATCGCCGCCGCTTCGACGAACGCTTGCTGGAGGAATGGGGCAGGGCCAAACGCGAGCGGACGCGACTGGGGTTGTTGCTGATCGATCTCGATCACTTCAAGCAATTCAACGACAGCCATGGCCACCTGGCTGGGGATGAATGTCTGCGCGTGGTTGCCAGCATTCTGGCTAAGCAGGCGCAGCGAACCACCGATCTGGCGGTCAGGTACGGCGGCGAGGAGTTCGCCATGCTGTTGCCGAATACGGATGCGGCGGGTTGCGCGCGGATTGCAGAGAGGATTCGCCGCGCCATTCTGGAGGCCGGCATACCTCATACGCTCAACCGTCCCTCAGGGCTGGTCACCGCGAGCATCGGCGGGGCAATATGCCGGCCGGCTGTCGAAATATGGCCGGGGCCCGCTTCGCTGGTCGAGTTGGCTGACCGGGCGCTCTATGAAGCCAAGGATGGTGGGCGCAATCGCGTGGTCATGGCGGAATCGACGGTCAAGATCTATCAGCTTGCCGCCGGCACGCGATAAGCGAAGTGACATTCGCGGCCCCGCCGCTTTCTCACCCCGCCTTCTCAATAATGCGGCGGCGGTTCATGAGGCGCATCGGGCGCGCGCGCCTCGGCCTCACGAAGGCGCTGGTTCAACATCGCCAACTGCCGCGTCAGCGCATCGATCTTGAGCCACTGTTCGGTGATGGTCTTGTTGAGCGTCTCGATGGTATCGTCCTGGAACATCAGCCGGCTTTCGAGCGCGTCGAGACGCTCGCCGAGCGTCTTCACGTCCGTTATCTTCAACTCAGTCATCGTGGGCCCCGCTCCGTCCGGCTCTCGCACAGGCCGTGGCCGAGCGCGACGCGGTCGTCGAACACGAAGCATTCGCCACGCCAGCGGCTCTCCGCTTCCGGCACGCATTCGAGGTAGCTGAGGATGCCACCCTTGAGGTGATAGACCCTGGCGAAACCGCGGGCCAACAGATAGGCACTGGCCTTTTCACAGCGGATACCGCCGGTGCAGAACATCGCGATCCGCCGATGTCTTGCCGGATCGAGCTTTTGTGCGACAAAATCCTTGAACTGTCCAAAGCGGGTGATGCCGGGATCGACCGCGCCTGCGAAGGTGCCCATCGCAACCTCGAAGGCATTGCGGGTGTCGATCAGGCAAATGTCCGGCATCTTCATCAGATCGTTCCAGTCCGAGGGGGCGACATAAATGCCGACCTCGTCGCGTCGGATCGGCGACGGCATCGCCGAGTGTCACGATCTCCTTTTTCAACCGGACTTTCAGCCGTTGAAATGGCATCGCGCTGGCGTGGGAGAATTTCAACTCGAGATGGGCGAGTCGGCCGCCAAACAAGGCGCCGTGACGAAGTTCATCAGCCAGCGCGGCAATGGCCGCGGCGCCGCCCGCGAGTGTGCCATTGATGCCCTCGGGGGCCAAGAGCACGCTGCCCTTCAGCCTGAGATTGCTGCACATCGCGTGCAGCGGCTCGCGCAGCTCCCGGAAGTCCGGCAGCGCGGCAAATTGATAGAAGGCGGCAACCTGGCAGGGCATGACGAAGGTCTTATCAGCAGGGTAGCGCATGGGAAAGGTCGCAGTCGATCCCCTGGATTGTCGTCCCGGAGAACCCCGGGACGACGCGGACGGGGGACGAAATGCCCTTGCATCGCCTGCATCCCGCTCCAAGCATTGCTCAGCGGCAGAAGAGTGTGCCAAGTATCTGCATGCAAGCCCGCGCCCCGAGTTCGTCGGCGGGGGGCAGCGGAATGAGGTCGACGAAGTGAGCACCATGGCATGAGGAATTTCCAACTCGCCGGCCGGTCGACGGTCCACGCCCTGAATGCGATGGTGGCGACGTCGCACCCGCTGGCCGCGCTGACCGCGATCGAAGTGCTGCGTTCCGGCGGAACGGCGGCCGACGCCGCTGTGGCGGCCAGTGCGCTGCTCGCGGTGATCGAACCGCAATCCACCGGGATCGGCGGCGATTGTTTTGCCCTGATGCAGCCAAAGGGCGAAGCCAAGATTGTCGCTTATAACGGCTCCGGCCGCGCGCCGCAGGCTGCCGAGGCCTCGTGGTATCTCGAACGCAACATCCGCGCGATCCCATTGACCTCGGCGCATGCCGTCAGCATTCCCGGCGCGGTCGATGCCTGGGCAACCATCCTGCGCGATCACGGCAGGTTGGGGCTTGATCGACTGCTGCAGCCGGCGATCAAGGCCGCGGAAGAGGGCTATGTCGTGGCCCCGCGCATCGCGTTCGACTGGAAAAACCAGTTCGAGAAATTGAAGCAAGGCATCAACACCGAGCGCTACCTGCTGCCGCATGGCCGAGCCGCGGTCGCCGGCGACGTGATCCGGCAGCCGGAGCTTGGGCAGACCTTGCGGGTGATTGCCAAAGAGGGCCGCGACGGGTTTTACCAGGGCGCGGTTGCCGAAGACATCGTGGAAACCCTGCGCGGCGTCGGCGGCCTGCACACGTTGCAGGACTTCGCCGCGCATGCCACGGAAACCACGACGCCGATCGGCACCCTGTACAAGGGGCACGACGTCTGGCAGTGCCCGCCCAACGGCCCCGGGATCACCATGCTGGTGATGCTGAACATTCTCTCGCGTTTCGACCTGACCAAGTTCCCGGCGATGAGCGTCGAACGATTTCATCTCGAGGCGGAAGCGGCGCGGATCGCCTACACGATGCGCGAGCAGTATATCGGCGATCCCGCTTATGCCGATGTCGATGTCGTCAGGATTCTGTCCCGGGAATTCGCCGACGAATATGGCGATCAGATCAGGATGGACCGGATGCTCGATCTGCCCGTGGTGACGCCGCCGATGAATCCCTCGACCATTTACATCACGGTCGTCGACAAGGATCGCAACGTCTGCTCGTTCATCAATTCGATCGCGCATTCCTTCGGTTCGGCGATCGTGTCCAACAAGACTGGCATCCTGCTGCAGAACCGCGGCGGCGGTTTCCGCATCCAGCCCGGCCATCCCAATTGCATCGCACCGGGCAAGCGGCCGTTGCACACCATCATTCCCGGCCTCGTCACCAAGGGCGGCCGGGCGCAGATGCCGTTCGGCGTGATGGGCGGCCAGTATCAGCCGGTCGGGCAGGTTCACGTGCTGACCAACCTGCTCGACTTCGGTTGCGACGTGCAGGAGGCCATCGATATGCCGCGGGGCCTGCATTATGAGGGCGTCTATCAGCTCGAGGATGGCGTGCCGGCCGCCATCGTCGAGGGCCTGCAGAGGCTCGGGCACAAGACCACGCACGTGGTCTCGCCGCTCGGCGGCGGCCAAGCGATCTGGATCGACTGGGATAAGGGCACGCTGACCGGCGGCTCCGACCCGCGCAAGGACGGCTGCGCACTAGGATATTGAGCGTTCGTCGATGAAAGGCATGCTCCAATTGGATTGCCCCTTGAGATGCTAAGATGCAGAGATTTGGCTTCAATCATCATTGCTGACTGCGTATGATCTATGGGCTGCATTGTTTTGATAGTGCACTTCGATTGAGCACATATGACAGCTCGTCAAGGCAGGATAAGCGAAACGATCTTCGGAATTCTCTTATTCGCGCGCTTCCCGCCTCTCGGCTTCGGTGATGCAGGTCTGTTGAACGATCTATCCGGAACCAGATTCCGCCTTTGTCGTTAAGAGCCAAAGGCGCGCAGGCGTGCGCTGCTCCAGTTCCAGCGGCGGAGGCCGTGCATGATCGACAAACCGAAATTTCCGGGTCTCAATCGCCGAAACTTCATCGCGGCCGCCGCAGGATCCGCGGTGGTGCCGCTCGCAGCGAGAGCCGCCGGGGCTGCTGCCAGTTCGGCTTCACCCGCCGCGCCGGATGTCTCCTCAACGGTTGCCGTGACCTTGCGCATCAATGGCGGCAACAGACCGCTTGATCTGGATCCGCGCACGACCGTGCTGGATGCGCTGCGCGAACACGTCGGTCTGACCGGAACCAAGAAGGGCTGCGATCACGGCCAGTGCGGCGCCTGCACGGTGCTGATCGACGGCCGCCGTGTGTTGTCCTGCCTGACGCTGGCGGTCGCGACACAGGGCCAGGACATTCTGACCATCGAAGGGTTGGCCAAAGGCGATCAGCTGCATCCGATGCAGCAGGCCTTTGTTGACCAGGATGCCTTCCAGTGCGGCTACTGCACCCCGGGGCAGATCATGTCGGCCGTGGCCTGCGTGAAGGAGGGCCATGCCGGCAATGACGACGACATCCGCGAATATATGAGCGGAAACCTGTGCCGATGCGCCGCCTACCCGAACATCGTCGCAGCCATCAAGCAGGCTGCTCCAGCCATTTCCGGTCAGCAGAAAGGCTAGGCTGCATGCGACCTTTTGCATATCAGAGGGCGACGGATGCGTCGTCCGCACTGCAGGCGCTCGCTGCCCCCGCGGCCACCAGCTCCCCGCCGACTGAAGCGCCGGCGCAACCGCTCGCCGGCGGCACCACGCTGATCGACCTGATGAAGCTCGACGTGATGCGGCCAGCGACCCTCGTCGACATCAACCCGCTTTCGTCCGGATGGTCGGCGATCAGTCTCGACGGCGATAACCTGCGGCTCGGCTCGCTGGCGCGAATGTCGGATGTCGCCGCCAACCAGGATGTCCAGCGCAACTATCCGGCGATCGCCGAGGCGCTCAAGCTCGCCGCCAGCGCCCAGCTCCGCAACATGGCGACGCTGGGCGGCAACGTCCTGCAGCGCACCCGCTGCACTTATTTCCGCGACGTCAGCTATGCCAATTGCAACAAGCGCCAACCCGGATCGGGCTGCGCCGCACTGGAAGGCTATAACCGCAGCCATGCCGTGCTCGGGACATCGGAGCAATGCATCGCGACCTATCCGGGCGACCTGGCGCAGGCGCTGATCGCGCTCGACGCGGTGATCGAGATCACCGGAAAGTCCGGCGTGCGCACCATGCCGTTCGCGCAATTGCACAAGGCGCCCGGCGACACGCCGCAGCTGGAGACAGCGCTTTCGCCGGGTGAATTGATCTCGGCCTTCAACGTTTCAGGTCGCTGGCCGCGCTCGGTCTATCTGAAGGCGCGCGACCGGCAGTCCTATGAATTCGCGCTGGCTTCGGCGGCCGTCGCGCTCGATGTCCAGAACGGCGTCGTGCAGGACGGCCGGCTAGCGCTCGGCGGTGTTGCCACCGTGCCGTGGCGGGCTCGCGAAGCGGAGGCATTGCTGAAGGGCCAAAAGTTCGACGACGGTCTAGCTCAACGCGTGGCCGATGCGGCTTTTGCCGGCGCCAAGGGCCGGAAGCATAACGCATTCAAGATTGCGCTCGGCAAGCGCGTGGTGGCGCGCGCGCTGCACCAGGCCGCAGCAATGGAGGTCTAATGATGTCGATTGCCGCTCCTGAGCCGAAAGCCAATATGGGTCAGCCGATACCGCGCTATGACGCGGTACCGAAGGTCACCGGCAAGGCCGAATATGCCGCCGATGTGCCTTTGAGTAAACCGGCCTACGCCTGCCTGGTGACCAGTTCGATTGCCAAGGGCCGCATCGACGGCTTCGACCTTGCCGCGGCGAAGCAGGTCCGTAGCTTAATCGATATCGTCACCCCTGAGAACGCCGAGAAGCTCAAGGTGGCAAAGCTTTTCAGCAACGGTGGTTACGCCTCCACCACCATTCAGCCGCTGCAGTCGATGGAAATCGCGCAGGCGGGTCAGATCGTGGCGGTCGTGCTGGCCGAGACCTTCGAGGCCGCGCGCCAGGCGGCGCGGGCGGTCGTGGTCAATTACACCGCCGCTGCGCCGACCGCGACGTTCGATTCGGAAGGTACGACGTCGGCTCCGGCCAAGGGACAGAGCTCCCAGTTCAAGGAAGATCCGAAAGTCGGCGATTTTGCCAGGGCATTCGCGGAGGCCGAGGTCAAGCTGACGGCAGCCTACGAGACGCCGACTCAGCACCATAACCCGATGGAGCTGTTCGCCACCAGTTGCGTTTGGAATGGCGACAGCCTGACGATCTATGAGCCTAGCCAATACGTCTATGGCCTCCGCTATGGGGTCGCCGACCAACTCGGGATCGACGCCGACAAGGTCAGGGTCGTCAATGCCTATGTCGGGGGCGCATTCGGCTCGAAGGGCTCGATGACACCGCGGACCGCCATCATCGCCAGTATCGCGCGACGGCTTGGCCGTCCGGTCAAATTGGTCGCGAGCCGCGCCGAGGGCTTCACCATCGCAACCTACCGCGCCGAGACGCGTCATCAGGTCCAGATCGGCGCCAGCCGGGACGGCAAGCTGGTTGCGCTGCGCCATGACGGTGAGGAGATTTCGTCGAGGCCGGACGCCTATGTGGTTGGCGGCACCAAGACCACCACGCGGCTCTATGGCTGTCCGAATATCGAAAGCCGGGTCACCATCGTGCGCGCCGATCGCAACACGCCTGGCTTCATGCGGTCACCACCCGAAGTGCCCTACATGTTCGCACTGGAGAGTGCGATGGACGAACTCGCCGTGCAGCTGAAGATGGACCCGATCGAACTGCGCCGCATCAACGACACCGACCGGGAGCCGATCGGCGGCAAGCCCTATACGTCGCGCTCGCTGATGGCCTGCTTCGACGAAGCCGCCAAGGCGTTCGGATGGCAACAGCGCAAGCCGGAGCCGAAATCCATGTCCGACGGTGATTGGCTGATCGGCTATGGCTGCGCCACCGCCTGCTATCCAACCCAGATGGCGCCTGCCGCGGCCCGCATCCGGCTGCAGCGGGATGGCCGCACGCGGGTCGAGATCGCCGGCCATGAGATCGGCAACGGCGCCTACACCGTGATTGCTCAACAGGCGGCGGAAAGGCTCGGCGTGCCCGTCGACAAGGTGACGGTCGAGCTTGGCGACAGCGATCTGCCGCCCGCTCCCGTGGCCGGCGGCTCGAATTCCACCGCCAGCACATGCTCGACGGTGATGATGGTTTGCGACCAGATCAGGCAGCGGCTGTTCCAGGCACTGCTGCCGAAAGAAAACTTCGTCGACGAGGCCAAGGAAACCATCGGCCTCGGACAGACGCCGAGCATGCGGGCAGCGGATAGTGGCCGTCCGCTCGATCGGGAGAAGGCCTTTGATGCGCTTGGCTTCAGTGTCATCGAGCAGTACGGCGAGTGGAAACCGGAAGGCGCGCCGATCGATTCGTTTCACGCCATGCATGAGGGTGAGATGCGGATGGTCGGCGGCAGCGAGTTCAAGGACAAGATCGCCTACGCGTTCGGCGCCGAGTTCGTCGAGGTGCGGGTCAACCGATGGACGCACGAGATTCGCGTTCCGCGGCTAGTCGGGGCCTTTGCCGCCGGCCGCATCATGAACCCGCGCACCGCGCGCAGCCAGCTGATGGGCGGCCTGATCTGGGGCATGTCGGCGGCGCTATGCGAGGCGACCGAACTCGACGAGCGCTACGCGCGTTACGTCAACGACAATCTCGCCGACTATCTGGTGCCGGTGAATGCTGATGTCCCAAGCGTCGAGGTGATCATGCTTTCGGAAGAAGACGATCATATCGACCCGGCCGGGGTCAAGGGTCTCGGCGAACTCGGCAATGTCGGCACCAACGCTGCGGTGTGCAATGCGATCTTCCATGCCACCGGCCAGCGCATTCGCAAGCTGCCGGTACGTCTGGAAAATCTGGAAGTGTGACGCCGCCGCCGTGGCAGCGCCGGCTCTCAAGTCTGCCGCAGCACCGATCTGGGCCGTCGCGTGGTCGGGCTTCGCCGACGCTTTCGAATGCGAGCCGCGCGTGATGACGCTCAGCAAATTGAAAGGATTGCAACCATGTCGAGCGCTCCCGAATCATCCATCTCCCGCAGAACCGTTGTCGGCGCGGCCAGCATGGCCGTTGCCGGGACTGCGGCTTTCGCTCCCTCGATCGCCAAAGGAAACACACCGATGAGCCAGCAAGCCCTTCAGGACCCCACCGACAAATACCCGAGGCCGCCTTACAAGAAGCAGTCGCAGCCCTGGCCCGGCCTCGCGAGCCAGATGGATCCGCGTCCGGACCACGGCGAGACCAGCTATCGCGGCTCCGGCCGTTTGGCCGGGCGCAAGGCGCTGATCACCGGCGGCGACTCCGGCATGGGGCGCGCGGCCGCTATCGCTTATGCAAGGGAAGGCGCCGATGTCGCCATCAACTACTTTCCCTCCGAAGAACCGGACGCGCGTGAGGTCATCGACCTGATCCGGGCCGAGGAGCGGACCGGCTTGGCGATCCCCGGCGATCTCAGGGATGAGAATTTCTGCCAGTCGCTGGTCGCCCAGGCCGTCAAGGGCCTTGGCGGTCTCGACATCGTGGTCTGCAACGCCGGCCGGCAGCAGGCGCGCGCCTCGATCCTCGACGTGACCACGGAGGATTTCGATGCGACGATGAAGACCAATCTCTACGCCCCGTTCTGGATCATCAAGGCGGCACTGCCGCATCTCAAGCCGGGCTCGGTCATCATCGGAACAACGTCGGAGCAGGCCTATGATCCGTCGCCCGAGCTTTATGACTACGCGCAGACCAAGGCCGCGACGATGAACTACGTCAAGTCGCTCGCCAAGCAGCTCGCTTCCAAGGGCATCCGTGTCAACGGCGTTGCGCCCGGACCGATCTGGACGCCGCTCCAAGTGTCTGGCGGTGCCACCATGGAGAAGCTGGAAAAGTTTGGCGGCCAGACACCCCTCGGTCGTGCAGGCCAGCCCGCCGAACTCGGTTCGATCTATGTTCAGCTCGCGGCAGCCGATGCCAGCTATGCAACCGGGCAGGTCTATGGTTCCGCAGGCGGTTCCGGTCAGCCCTGAGAAAGTCCGAGAAACAGAAAAAGTAGGCTTGGCATCGACCACTGAAAACCCATTGGACCACCAAGATCGCGTCAGGCGGCGGGTCACCCCGCCGCCTTTCTTGTGGTGCTGGTTTACGCCTTGTTATGGCTAATATTCGATCGGGCCACATTCGACTGGAGCGCGGTCGCCACCTTGGCGGTATTTGTCATGACATTGTTCATCCAGCGCGCTAACCGGAGGGATAATCTGGCACTACATGCCAAGCTGGATGAACGTTTGCGCGTCAACAACGCTGCGCGATCGGAACTTACGCAACTCGATGAGCAGGAACCCGAGATGATCGTACGCCATCGCGGCGAAGAAACGCACAAGAGCCGCCGCGCCTGATCGGATCGTTTCTGCAGGGGATGCGAGGCTTTATTGAGCTGCCTCAAAAATTGGCTGCCTCAAATTTCTGCATTGAAATCAGGCCGTTGAGGCGGAACGAATGCCGCTTTTCCGGCTTAATTCAGAACTACCCAGCCTGCCCTGCTCGCTAATCTCCGAGGGAGACTCTACGTGGAAATTCGTGCCGGTTACGACATCGCCTTTCACTGCTTCCAGCAAACACCGATGATCCTGATGCTGAGCATTGAACCGGCGCGCCTTCCCGATCTCTTGAGCGAGCACAGGATCACGTTTTCGCCCGACGTGGCATCGCGCGATTATATCGACCTGTTCGGCAATACCTGCACGCGGATCGTCGCGCCCGCCGGCCTGATCGAAATGCGCAATGAATTTGTGATCGCCGACAGTGGCCTGCCCGATGAAGTTGCGCTGGACGCCCGGCAGCTCGAAGTTGGCGAACTGCCCGACGATGTGCTGATTTACCTGCTCGGCAGCCGCTATTGCGACACCGAGAAACTATCCAACCTGGCTTGGTCGCTGTTTGCCGGCGTGACGCCGGGCTGGCAGCGGGTGCAGGCCATTTGCGATTATGCCCATGACCGGATCTGCTTCGGCTATCAGCATGCACGCAGCGACCGCACCGCCTTTGAAGGCCACGAGGAACGAATCGGCGTCTGCCGGGACTTCGCGCACCTCGCCGTGACGCTGTGCCGTTGCATGAACATTCCGGCACGCTATTGCACCGGTTATCTGGGTGATATCGGCGTTCCCATCGATCCGGCGCCGATGGATTTCAGCGCCTGGTTCGAAGTCTATCTGGACGGACGCTGGTTCACCTTCGATGCCCGCCACAACCATCCGCGGATCGGCCGCATTGTCATGGCGCGCGGCCGCGATGCTGCCGACGTGGCGATCTCTACAAACTTTGGTGTGGTACAGCTCGTTAAATTCTCTGTCGTCACCGAGCAGGTGTCCCCTGCGGCGAGGGTATCCAGGGCCGCGTGAACGGGGAAGCGAGCGCACCTTGAACAAGGGCCGGACGGGGATGCGCCAGTCCGGCTCGTTTTATCTGTGCCAACGGACTGGCAACGCCCGCGACGGTGCGCTAGACATCCTTCCTCTCACAACGGAAGGTGTCCAGCGGGATGCGACGTCTGCAACATATGAAGATATCGATGATGGCGGCGGTTGCGATGACGGTCGTTGCAGTACCGCTGGCCTGTGCGCCAACCATAGCCGCGGCCCAGACCGCAGGAAAAACCATGACCACCGCTTCAGGCTTGCAAATCATCGACTCCACGGTCGGCACCGGCGCTATGCCCAAGCCCGGACAGATCTGCGTCATGCACTATACTGGCTGGCTCTATGAGGGCGGCAAGAAGGGCAAGAAGTTCGACATCTTCGGTCGACCGCAACGAGCCGTTCGAGTTTCCGATCGGGCAGCACAAGGTGATCGCAGGCTGGGATGAGGGCGTCGCAACCATGAAGGTCGGCGGCAAGCGCACCCTGATCATTCCGCCCGCGCTGGGCTATGGCGCCCGCGGCGCCGGCGGCGTCATCCCCCCCAACGCGACGCTGATGTTCGACGTCGAACTGCTTGATGTGAAAGGCTAGGCGTCGGTCTGCGGTGAAGAGACGAGGCTCGCGGACGGAGACACGGCGTGCAGATTGCCATCCTCGACGACTATTTCGACACGGTGCGCACGCTCGACTGCTTCCGCAAGCTCGAAGGCCATGACGTCACGATCTGGAACGATCATGTTCAGGATACCGACGCGCTGGCGAAGCGGCTGAGTGATGCCGACGTGCTGGTGCTGATCCGCGAACGGACCCAAATTCGCGGCCCCCTGCTGGAGCGACTGCCGAAACTGAAGTTGATCAGCCAGCGCAGCGTCTATCCGCATATCGATATCGACGTCTGCACAGAGCTCGGCATCATCGTGTCGTCGAGCCAGCATGCGGGTACGCCGTCTTACGCCGCGGCCGAATTGACGTGGGCGCTGATATTGGCAGCGGCGCGCGCGATTCCGCAGCAGATGGCGGCATTGAAGGCAGGCCATTGGCAAATCGGCGTCGGTCACACGCTGCGCGGCAAGACGCTCGGGATCTACGGCTATGGCCGGATCGGCGCCGTCGTCGCCGGATACGGCAGCGCATTCGGCATGAAGGTGCTGGTATGGGCGCGCGAGTCGGGGCTCGCCCGGGCGCGGGCCGACGGCTTTGAGCCCGCCAGCAGCAAAGCCGCGTTTTTTGCGCAGTGCGATGTGCTGTCGTTGCACATGCGACTGGTCGATGCGACGCGCGGCATCGTCACCTCAACCGATCTGGCGCGCATGAAGCCGACCGCATTGCTCGTCAACACCAGCCGCGCCCCGCTGATTGAACCAAACGCGCTGGTGGATGCACTGCGCGCCGGCCGGCCCGCAATGGCGGCGGTGGATGTCTATGAGAAGGAGCCGCTTCGCGACACCAGCGATCCGCTCCTGACCATGAACAATGTGGTCTGCACCCCGCACATCGGTTACGTCACGCGCGACGAATACGAAATTCAGTTCGCCGATATATTCGAGCAGATCATCGCCTATGTCGCGGGTGCACCGATCCATGTCGTCAATCCCGGGGCGATCGGCCGCCGCCCCTGAGTTGCTGCTCGATACGCGGCGGTTGGTTTGACACACGTGGCCGGCGCCACTCCTGGCGCAAGTGGAGGATGCAGCGAGCGCGGCTCTGTTGAAACGCGCCGCTGTTGATGTAGCAGAAAGGGCCGGCCCAAAGGACCGGCCCCGAAATCTGCCTCGCCGTAGCGGATCAGAGGTTCTTGTTGGTCGCGCCGGCTACGTTGTTCACGGCATCCTTGGTGGCTTGTTTGGCATCGCCGAGGGCCTTCTGCCCTTTGCCCTTGACTTCCTGCATGGCGCCTTCGCCCTCCAGCCTTTCGGAACCGGTGGCACGGCCGACGCCCTGCTTGCCCTTTCCGATCGCTTCGTTGGCGGCGCCCTTGATCTTGTCTGACGTGCTGCCCATGGTCATTCTCCTGTGATCTTACCTTCTACTTCCGTTAAACAACTCGCCGACGCCTCGAAAGTTTCCGGTTCCATCGGAGTGTTTCCGTCTGGTCCGCGATTGCTGAATCTGTAATATTGGCGTGAAGTCTTGAGCGGAAAGCAGCAGATGACGGGTTCCCACGACCATCCCCATTCGCAGGATCACGACCACGTGGTGCGCTGGAAGCATGATGGCGTTCGCGTCATCCCCGGCGACCAGCTTGATCCCAACGTGCCCGCCACCCCCGGGATGGACCGCAAGGCCGCGATCAACTTTGCCCGCGCCGGCGCCCAGAAATTGTGGGCCGGCACGGTGACCATCAAGCCCGATGCCAAGACCGGGGCGCATCACCACGGCCATCTCGAGAGCATCATCTACGTGGTGAAGGGCAAGGCGCGGATGCGCTGGGGCGAGCAGCTGCAGTTCACCGCGGAAGCCAACCCCGGCGATTTCATCTTCATTCCGCCTTACGTGCCGCACCAGGAGATCAATGCCAGCCCCGACCAGATCCTCGAATGCGTGCTGGTGCGCAGCGACGGCCAGGCGGTGGCGATCAATCTTGACATCGAGCCCGTGGAGAAACCGGAAACGGTGTTGTGGGTCGATCCGGTTCACCCAGCGGAGTAAGCTCTACGCAAACACGCGGTGATCCATCGGCTGCGGCGGCACCACATAGCCATAGCGGGTGTTGGATGGCTCCGGCCCGGCCTTCTCATAGGCTGCCTTCATCATCGCCAGACGGTCGCCCTTCAGATCGAGCATCGCGCGCTTCGGCTGGATGTTGTAGAGCCGCGCATTGTTGCCGCCGAAGATCGCCGTCTTGACCGGGCCGTCGGCGGCCCCAAGCGGGGCGTAGCCGAATTTCTTCTGCATGGCTTCCGGAATTTCGAGTCGGCGCAGGCCTTCGATCTGCCATTGCGGCGCCCCGGTCCACAGCGCATCGGTGCCCCAGCAGACGCGATCGACGCCGAGGCCCTTGATCAGGGTTCCCATCAATGCGGCGCAGACATTCGGCTCGGCCACCAGCGTGGTGGCGAACAACTGGCCGACGTCGCCATAGACATTGTTGACGCCATATTGTGCCGGGATATCGGCCAGATCGCTGGTCCAGGAAATCCGCCCGGTGCGCTCGAATTCCGCCAGCGCCTGCTTCGGGTCGCCGCCGACATGGCGGTAGGCAGAGTGATAGATGATGAAATTGAGCTGCGGCCAGTCCTTGGCGGCCTGGCCGACATCGGCGACATCGGCGAAACCGCGCAGATTGGGAAAGGCCTTCTCGACGCCCGGCGGGAACAGCCCCTTGTGAACGCAGACGTTCTTGATGCCGGCCTTGACCATCTTCTCGTAGCCCTTGTAGGTCACCTTCTCGTCGTCCATCCGCCAGGGATAGTGGCTGATATCCTTGTGGGTATTGTCGCCGATGGTGTAGCCCTTGCAGGATTCGGGGTTCAGCGCCAGCGCGGCGTCGAGCTTGTCGAGCCAGCCCGGCTGCCCCGGCGTGAAGATCGCGTGGCAAAACACCCGCCGCGAACCGGCCTCGTCATTGATCTTCTTGCGCGCGTCGGCCATCTGTTCGTTGGTCAGGAACCAGTCCTGCTCGATGTCGGAGGGGGCCGACGAAATCAGCGCGATCTTGGTGTCGGAGTCCAAGAACATTTCCTTTTTATAGTTGTTGAATTTCAGATCCTCGATGGTCTGCTCGTGGTCGGTGAGCTCCTTGTTCCAGCCGGCCTTGCCGACCGCCTTGCGCATCTCGACGAAGCTCATGATGCGGGTGTCGTCGCGCAGGAAGTGGGTGTGCATGTCCATGATGAACTGGTCTTTCAGCGCGCCGGCGCGCTCTTCCGCCATCGCCGGCGTGGCGGCTTCGGCGCGACTGACATCGAACAGCGGCCCGTAGACTTCATTCATGGCGACGAAAGAGGCGGCCATGCCGGCGGCGGTCTGAAAAAACCGGCGGCGGTTCAGGCCCTGCTTGGCGCCGAGATCGTCGGCCATGGCCAAGAGCCGCGCCTCGACGTCGCGTTGCCGCTCGTTCTGCGGATCCGGATAGAATTCGTCGCTGGCCACGATCTGGGTCGGGATCGGCGTCTGGTATTGACATAATTCCGACGGCATCAATGCGGCAAGTTCTGCCTCGGTCAGTTGGCTGCTCACGACTTGCTTCTCCCTGGTTCTTGCGTCCCGCGATGAAATCCGGAGGTTGCGCGGCCGAAAGAGTAGTCTGGTCTTGCCTGGTAGCAAAGCCCGTTCTGGCCGCGTTCACACAATCGCGCGCGGTCGACGATCCACGCTGCGCCGCACGGTGCTTCCGGTCAGGTGCGCGCTCTGCTACAGAAGATTTGGGCAGGCTCAGTCGCGCCTGACATCATGGCTTCAATCAACAACAAACCCGCCGATATGGAGGACATCATGGAACATCGCGAGCCCAGGTTGGCGCGTCGCGCGGTCATCAAGGGCGCGGGGCTTGGTCTCGTCGCCGGCGCGATGTCCGCGCCAGGTGCGCGTGCGCAGTCTTCAGATGGCGGCGAAATCTGGAGCAGCGAATACTGGGCCAGAAAAGCCGACATCCCCTTGTGGATGTACCGCAAGCGGCTGGGGGCGCCAAAGGCCGGCGAGCCGTCGCGGCCGGTGCTGTTTTTTGTTCACGGTTCCTCGGTCTCATCGCGGGGTTTTGATCTCAGCGTGCCCGGCCACGGCGAATATTCGGTCATGAATGAATTCGCCCGTCACGGCTTCGACTGCTGGACCATGGATCACGAGAACTACGGCAAGTCGGGGCGAACCTCGGGCAATTCCGATATCGCCAGTGGCGTCGAGGACCTGAAGGCCGCGGTTGAGGTCGTCGCCCGCGAAACCGGCCGGTCGAAATACCATTTCCTCGGCAAATCTTCCGGCGCGCTGCGCGCCGGCGCCTATGCCATGGCGGCGCCCGAGCACGTCGACCGGCTGGTGTTGGCCGCCTTCACCTACAAGGGTGAGGGATCGCCGACGCTCGCCAAACGCGCCGAGCAGCTGGATTATTACCGCACCCACAACATGCGCAAGCGTGACCGCGACATGATCCGCTCGATCGCCACCCGCGACAAGCCGGGCACCAGCGACCCCGCCGCCGTCGAAGCGCTAGCGGATGCGGAAATGCCATTCGGCGATCAGGTTCCGACCGGTACCTATCTCGATATGACCGCCAATCTGCCCGTGGTAAAGCCTGAGAAGGTGCTGGCTCCGGTGCTGCTGGTGCGCGGCGAGTTTGACGGCATCGCCACCGTCCCCGACATCGAGGAGTTCTTCAATCAGCTGCCGAACGGCGACCGCCAGTTCGCGATCCTTCCCGGCACCGCGCATTCGGTCACGCTGGCGACCAACCGGCAATTGTTCTGGCACGTCGCGCGCGCGTTCCTGACCATGCCGACGCCGATCGCGACGTAGCCGGGCTCGTCCTTCGTCGGTCGCGCAAATCAAGGTTGGACGGAGCCATCGGGGCGCGCCAGTGCGCGAGCCGATGGCGTGCCCAGCATCTTTTTTGCATCTGAAATAGTGGGCACGGCGCAAGCGCGCCTTTGCGCACCTACGCGCTGCAACGATCGACGGTAATCTGCCATGGAGGATGCAATGCATTTCAAGGCTCTGGTGCCCATGCTTCAGACCAATGACATGGGCCGGACGCGCGAATGGTACGAGTCGACGCTCGGCTTTCGATGCGTCGCGGCACAAGGTAACGAATGGTGTCGCCTGGCGCGAGACGACATCGCCATCATGTTCATGAGCAACGAGCATCTCGGGGCAGCCCATGCGACCGCGACTCAATATATCTATGTCGATGATGTGATGGCTGTCTGGAACACCGTTAAGGAACGCTGTCGCGCTGAATGGGGTCCCGAGCGGATGCCATATGGAATACTTGAGTTCGCCATCAAGGATCCGAACGGCTACTTGCTGAGCTTCGGCCAACCGGTTGCGTAGGACGGACGCAACCTTTCTGGGCCTCGGCCGCATGGTTCTGTCGCATCACCAAAGCCCTGCTCAAATCCTGTGGTTGCGCCAGACCGTCCCCGACAGCATCGCCAGCGCGCAGATCGCAGCGTAAGCCACCAGCGAGGCTGCGACCGTCCACGCCAGGGTTGCGAGGCCGCCGCCGAAAGTGCCGACCGCGATCCAACCTAGACCGGCGGCGATCAGTAATCGCGCGGTGACGGCGACGAAGGGCCAGAACACATGGCCGGCGCCCTGCGCGGCAAAGGCAATGACGAAGCCAAAGCCGAACACGCCATAGGCCGGCGCCACGATGCGCAAATAACTCGCCCCCTCCTTGAGCACATCTGGATCCCGGCTGAACAGGTGCAGCCACAGCGGCGGAAATGCCGCGACGATGAGGCCGATGGTGCCGGTGACCGCCAGTCCGACCATGCTGCCGGCCCACGCGATCTTCCTGGCGCGCGCCCCCTGACCGGCGCCGATATTGACGCCGACCATCGACAGCACGGCGGTGCATATACCGAACAAAATGGGGATCATCACATAGTCGAGACGCGAGGCAATTCCATAGGCCGCGAGCGCCGTGGTGCCGAACAGCCCGACCGCGCCGGTCACCAGGATGACCGTCAGGTTGGTAAGGACCGTATTGAAGGCGGTCGGGATGCCGACCTTCAGTATGTCCGCGAAATGCGACCGTTGCAGCGCCACCCATCGGAACGTCAGGCCTGAGCGCCCCGAGGCCATGTAGCGCAGCAGCACCAGCATGGCCGCGCCATAGTACACCGCGAACGCTATACCGGCTCCGGCGATACCCAGGCTAGGCACCGGTCCGAAACCGAAGATCAGGATCGGTGAGGCCGGGATCAGCACCAGCGCCCCGACCAGTGTGACCAGGGCAGGGACCTTGACGTTGCCGGAACCGCGCAGGGCCGCGGCCTGCAGGTTGACGATCCAGACCGGAATAGCACCGGCAAAAAGATAGTTGGAATATTTCAGCGCGGCATCCAGCGCCTCGCCCTGGCCGCCGAGCGCCCGGTAAAGCGCCGGCCCGCCGCTGAACGCGCCAATCGAAAACAGCGCGCCGAAGATGACGGCGAGCACCAGGGCGTGGAAAACCAGCGCATCGGCGTCATCTCTGCGGCCGGCGCCCACCGCCCGCGCCACCGCGGACGCAACGCCGCTGCCGAGGCCGCCGTTGGACATCATCGTCATCAACATGAAGACCGGGAAAACCAGCGCGACACCGGCCAGTGCGCCCGTTCCCAGGAAGCCGACATAATAAGCTTCCGCGATATTGACGGCGGTCTGGGCGATCAGCACCGCCATGGTCGGCAGCGCCAGTTTCATCAGGGTCGAAAGAATGGGACCGGTCAGCATCGCCACGCGCGCCTGGCCGCCGTGCCGCGCCGCGGTTTCACTGCGGTTTCTTGCGAGGGGAGGATCTGCAAGGGGGAAAGCCGCGCTCTCCGTCTCGGGCGGCAGCTCCTGCGCACCGATAGTCTCAAACGGGGCGTCAGCTCGTTCCAGTTTCATCATCGCGTCCTGGGCGACCCGGTCAACCAGACGGGGCGCCATTCGCGGCTTGCCGAAGCAGGCCGAGTTTTAATATTATGACCATAATACATTATGACGATCGCAATGCAATATGCCCTCGCATCATCGCTCAGGATCGCTTTTTCAGTCCCACAATGTCGGTCAGGCGGGACGCATCACGCGATCGGAAGTTGCGGCGGCAGGGCCGCCCGCTACACGGATGGACAATGGCGTAGAGGCGCCCGTTACGGGCGCCCGGCTTCGAGGTAGCGGCATCGAGCCATTTCGTCCAAGGGGGACAGCCAAAGGTCGGTAGCACATCGCCGGCGCTGACCCCTGTATCGTCCGCCTGCCGCAACGCGCGGGCGATCGGCATCAGACCCTCACTGCGACGCGGTCTTGGTGTCCATGTTGACGACCTCGACGCGGCGGTTGACGGGGTCCATCGGCGCGTTCGGATCCTTAGGCTTGGTCTTGCCATAGCCGACCGTAACGAGATCGGTGCCGGCGATGCCGAATTTCGCGGTGAGATAATGCTTGATCGTATCCGCGCGGCGCTCGGAGAGGTCGAGATTGTAGGCCTCGCTGCCGATCGCGTCGGTGTGCCCTTCAACCACGAAGGTAGTTCCTTTGAGACTGGGGTCCGACAGCGCCTTGCCGAGTTCCTGCACCGATTGCAACGAACTCTGGCGGATCTCGGCGGAATTGTAATCGAACTGAATGTCGAGATCGATCTTCGGCTTGGTCGCCGCGATCTCGGCGATTTGCTCGCGCTCGCCGAGCGAAAGCGAACGGGTGCTGCGGTTGCGCAACGTACCGACGAACTGGATTTCCTTGGCCTTGGCCGCCGGATCGGCCTGCGGACCGGCCGACAATCCGCGGGTCAGCGGCTTGGGCTGCAGCGCATGGACAATTTGATCGGCAGAGACTGTGTCGCCGGCGATGGCAAGGCCCGCCGCCATCGACAGCGCCGCGCTGAGTGTCATCGCCCTTAGCCCGGGGGATTTGAGAAAGCTGGTCATGGTTGAGCCTCTTTTTTGACGCCCGAAAGCGATTTGACCGGTACAGGATAGACGGCTGAGGAGGCCCTGAATGTGATCTGAATCACAGGTTATAAGCCTTGTCATGGCGCCGTTTTTGCGCCGGGGCGAAAGGGGGCATCGCAAATGGCATCAGCTGCAGCCACATCGGCGCGCGGATGGCCTTTACCGTTCTGGTATTCCGGCTGGCAATCGCTCAACCCCCGCGGATATCTGGTCGCAAAGCTGGCGCCGCAGCGCCGGGCTGCGAACAACAATTAGGCTAGATGCACGTTCAGATAGTTGTGCAGCCACATCAGCGGTCCGTGAAGTAGAAGTAGTCGATCTTGTTTCAGCCATCGAGTAGAAAATACGATTATCCGGGGAACTCCGGATCAAAGCCGCCGGATCGTCCCGGATCAGGGATGCCCATCCTCATTGGCGCCGCTATGATTGCCGTCGCCATTTTGCTGTCCACCCTGATTAATGCGGTCAGCACCAGGTTCGCGGGCATGGAGAGTCCCAGCGACGAGAATCTGTGGCTGATCGATCGGCTCACCGGCGCGGTTTACAAGTGCCAGGCTCCGGAGCGCGGCAAGGCCTCCTGCGACCCGGACGTGGCAACCGGAAGTATCGGCGCACGGCCAAAGCCGCAGTGATTCCGACGAGCTAACCGAGGGGTCGTTTGCGTCTGGCGGAAGTGCGTTCAAGGCAAAGATTTTCTCATCTGATATGCGTTTTCTGAAACGGTTCCGGAGCGCAGCGCAGGGCTCGCGGTCAGAACGTCGCTGCTGAGCATCGAACCAAGCTCAGAACCGGGCTTCATCCTCAATCGAATCAAAGTGATGTCGGCCGTACGAGCTGCGAGAATCCAGCCGGCTGCAACCATCCCCTCAAAGTTCACAGATCGCAGATCCGTGTCGAGGAACACGAATTTTTGAATTTTAAACGCTGGGGTAGAAGGTTCGTATCTGCTTTGCCAGCAACAAGCTGGTTTTTTTCTTCTCGACGAGGTTCCAATGAAAAAGATGATAATTGCGGTCGCGATGATGTCGGCGCTGGCTTTCACGCCTGCTTCCGCCGCGATGATGGCGTGTAACGGAGACAACATGGCCAAGACCTTGACGATGGCGGATGGCATGCCCGACGGTCCGGCCAAGATGAGCGTAGAAAGAGAAATGGGAATGGCCAACACGGACGTCAGCCAAGGCAAGATGCGCAGCGCCTGCATGCACTACATGAAAGCCCAGAAGATGGGATCGATGAAGTCCGGCATGTAACACCGCAAGCCGCCGCGCTGTTCCCCGGGCGGCGGCTGTTTGCGGTCGCGGATATCGCGACAGCGCCTTGTGACGGTCGAACCAACTAGCTCAACCCCGACCCTGTCACAAATCCATTGCCACTGTACACATATTTTTGAAATCAAAACTTCATGTTGGAAGGATCGTATCTGGTTTGCCAGCGACAGGCTGGTTTCATTCTTCTTCATGAGGTTCCGATGAAAAAAGTGATGATTGCGGCCGCCATGTTATCGACTTTGGCATTCACCCCGGCTTCCGCCGCGATGATGGCCTGTACGGGTGACAACATGAGCAAGTCTTTGATGATGGCGGGCGGCATGGCTGACGGTCCTGCCAAAATGGCCATGGTGAAGGAAATGGGAATGGCCAACACGGACATGAGCCAGGGCAAGATGCGTGGCGCCTGCATGCACTACATGAAGGCCCAGAAGATGGGCATGATGAAGTCAGGCACGTAATCCCCAAGCCGCCGCTCCGCCTTCGGGCGGTGCGGCGGCTCTGTGGTTGGCGAACATCAGCCGCGGGGGGGGGGCGCCTTGGCGGCCTGTAGCTTATTTCCGGGCTCCCCTACCAAAAGGCTGCTCGTGCTGCACGTCGTGAGAGCTGCAGACGGAGCGCTAAGGTCGGCCCTCCATTCCCGCGAATCCGGCTACATTCCCGGGGATGTCGACTCCCACAACCCCGTTTTCCCTGAGTAAGGCCGCCGCCCGGCGCATCTGGCTGGGCGCCCAGCGGCTCGACAGGCTGGCGCCGTTCGGCGAGGGCGCGCAGGCGATCGCTGCGGCAGTCGAGCATCTCGGCTATGTGCAGATCGACACCATCAATGTCATCGAGCGCTGCCATCATCATATTCTCTGGAACCGGATCCCGGCCTACCGCCGTGCCGATCTGCGCCAGGCCCAGAGCGTCGAGAAAAGCGTGTTTGAATATTGGACCCACGCCTTGTCCTATGTGCCGACACGGGATCTGCGCTTCTTCATTCCGGCCATGAGGCGTCACTGCCGCGAAGGCCATCCGTGGCTTTCTTCGGTTCGTCCTGCGGACCTGCGCAAGGTGCTGCGGTTGATCCGGCGCGACGGCGCGCTGACCATCCGCGACATCGACGATGACGTGCTGGTCGACAAGGAACATCTGTGGGCGAGCCGCAAGCCGTCGAAGCGGGCGCTGCAACTGGCCTTCTACCAGGGCTTGCTGACGGTCTCCGAGCGTCAGGGCATGCTGAAAACCTACCAGCTGATGGCGCGGCATTTTGGTTGGGACAAGCCGCCGAAGGGCGCCCGGCCGCGCGAAACAACCGCCTATCTGCTCGATCGCGCGCTGCGCGCGCAGGGACTCGTCAGCCTGGATTCGATTTGCCATCTCGATGCGCCGAGCAAGGCTTCGATCCGGACGCTGATCGAGGCGCGGGTGCGCCGCCAGGAGTTGCTGCCGGTTGAGCTCGAAGGCGCGGGCAAGCTGCAGCATTGGGCGCGGCCGGATGTGCTGGAGAATGCCGGCGCTGCCGCTTCGGAACTGGTGCATATTCTTTCGCCGTTTGATCCGCTGATCATCCAGCGCAAGCGGACCCATCTGTTCTTCGACTACGAACACCGCTTTGAAGCCTATCTGCCCAAGGAGAAGCGGCAATTCGGCTATTTCGCGCTGCCGGTGCTGGCCGGCGAGGCCATCGTCGCCGCGCTCGATCTCAAGACCGATCGCAAGGGGCGCAAATTGCTGGTGCAGAAATGGAGCTGGGTCGGCGAAGGCTCGAAAAGAGGCGCGCGCCAGACCATGAAGCAACGCATCGAGCAAGAACTGCACCGGTTCGAGCGGTTTCAGCTGGCGGATTGAGGGGCTTTCAACGAGAACTGTGGCCAGAGAACTGGAACGGAGGTAGGTATGAAAAATTCCTGCTATCGCTGGGTCATTGTAGCGGCGGGCGGCGCGTTGGGCTGTGTTGCGATCGGCGGCATGTTTTCGCTGCCGGTTTTGTTGCAGCCGATTGCGCGGGATACCGGCTGGTCGGTCGCCGGAATATCCAGTGCCATGACGATCGGCTTTCTTGCGATGGCCTCCACGAGCATGATCTGGGGGTCCTTGTCGGATCGGGTCGGGGCGCGCCCGGTGGTGCTGACCGGCTCAATCGTCATCGCGGCAAGCCTGGCGCTGGCGAGCCGTGCGACCTCATTGATCGAGTTTCAGTTGCTGTTCGGGCTGCTGGTGGGAGCGGCGACCGCCGCTATCTTCGCGCCGATGATGGCCTGCGTCACCGGGTGGTTCGAGACCCATCGCAGTCTTGCGGTGTCGCTGGTGTCGGCCGGCATTGGGATGGCGCCGGTGACCATGTCGCCGCTCGTGGCATGGCTCGTTTCCAGCCATGACTGGCGTACCACGATGCAGATCCTTGCCGTCGTCGTCGCGACCATCATGATTCCGGTCGCGCTGCTGGTGCGGCGCCCGCCAGCGCTCGGCGGTGCCGCTGCAGCCAGCGACGCAGGGCCGCAGTCGGAGATGTCGCTCTCGCGAGCGCTACGGTCACCGCAGTTCATCATCCTTCTCGGGACGAACTTCTTTTGCTGCGCTACCCATTCCGGTCCGATTATCCACACCGTGAGCTATGCCATCAGTTGCGGCATCCCGATGCTGGCCGCGGTTTCGATCTACAGCGTGGAAGGGCTGGCGGGATTGGGCGGCCGCCTCGCTTTCGGGCTGCTCGGCGACCGCTTTGGCGCCAAGCGCATTCTGGTCCTGGGGCTTCTGGTCCAGGCGTTCGGCGCGCTGGCCTACATCTTCGTGCGCGAACTTGCGGCGTTCTACGCGGCCGCCGCTTTGTTCGGCTTCGTCTATGCCGGCGTCATGCCGCTCTACGCGGTATTGGCGCGGGAAAATTTTCCGTTGAAGATGATGGGCACTGTGATCGGCGGCACCGCGATGGCGGGCAGTCTCGGCATGGCCACGGGACCGATCGCCGGCGGCCTCGTCTGGGATACCTTCGCCAGCTACGCGTGGCTCTATATCGGTGCGTGGGGCATGGGCCTCGGCGCGTTCCTGATGGCCCTGAGCTTTCGGCCGTTTCCACATGCGCGGGCGGCGCCAGTGCCGGCATGATCTTAGCCTGGCTTGGATGGTGCATCGGCATGGCTGGAACTTCGCGCATCGCCAGGCGCTCAAAAGGTCACCAGCAGTTCCTTCAACCCCCTTGTCTCGGTTGAATTGCGCCACTGCGGGGTGGCATCGCCCAAAGCGAGCTCCGGAAATCGCCTGACCATCGTCCCGATTGCGATTTGGCCTTCGAGACGCGCCAGTGACGCGCCGATGCAAGCGTGAGCGCCATAGCCGAAGGCCATATGGCGACTGTGGCGCCGGGTGAGATCGAGACGGCCGGGCTCGGCGTATTGGGCCGGATCGCGGTTGGCGGCGCCGAGCATGGGAAACACCACCGCGCCACTGGGGATCAGCTTGCCGCGTATCACGACATCTCTGTTCGCCATACGGCCGATGCGCTGCACCGGGCTGTCATAACGGAGCAGCTCTTCGACGGCATGGGCGAGAAGGCCGGGCTCGGCGCGCAGCCGGCGCAGTTCTGATGGGTAAAGCAGGAGGTTGAATACGCCGTTTCCGATCAGATCCACTGTGGTCGCGTGGCCGGCAACGAACATTAGCCCGCAAATGTCGAGCAGTTCGGCTTGCTGCATCAACTCGCCATCATGCTCCGCCGCAATCAGTCCGGATACGAAGTCGGTCCCCGGGCTTTGCCGTCGCTCGGCAATGAGACCGCGAAAGTATTCATCGACCGCTTGCTGGGCCGCATTGCCGCACGCGGATGCATCGGAGCCGGCCGGCGCGTCCAGACTCCGGCTCATGTCGCGCGACCATTGCGCAAACCTTTCGTGATCGTGCGTCGGCACGCCCAGAAGCTCCAAGATCACCTGGACGGAAAGAGTGAGTCCAAGACCGGCGATCAGATCCATCCCGCCGGCATCGCGAGCCCGATCGAGCAAGTCATCGACGATGCGCTGAATGCGCGGGCGCAGACTGCCCACCAGATCGGGCGTGAAGACGTTACTCACCAGATTGCGCAAGCGGGTGTGGCCCGGAGGGTCCTGGAACCGCATCGGTGATATCTTCGGCTCGCCGATTTGCGGCGCAATCAGGTCGAGAAATCCCTTGCGGCCAAAACGCGGGTCGCGCAGCACCGCGGATACGTCCTCATACCTGGTCAGCAGCCAGACGCCAGGCCGGCTTTCGTGGACCGGATCTTCCGCGCGCAGTCTGGCGTAATATCGGTAAAGTTCGGCCGCGGATTCCATCAGATCGCGGTACGCGTTTCCCGGCGCAGCGTCTCGAGCAGCAGGTCCTGGTTTCGAAGGATGAAAGCGTTGCGGTGGCTGGTGAGGAGGCCGACGAATTTCTCACATTGCGAGCGGAGCTGCGGCGCCGACCAAAGTTTGGGCCGTCCGTCGGAGAATACGTAGGATGTATCTTCGATCACCTTCAGCAGGATTTCGTTGCTCTCGCGCGTGATCTTGCGTAGCCCATCCTTGTAGTCGGGCAGTCCGGGAACGCGGGGAAACAGCAGCTCGATAATCGCCACCTCGTTCCAGGCAAAGTTGAGCTGCGGCGACAAGGTACTGTAGCTGTGGGTCCAACCGGTCACGTCGATGATATTGATGATCTCCTCATAGAACTGCGTCAGCCGGGGATCGAGAAAATCATAATCGGGCCTGCAGACGTCGCCGCGCAGGCGTCCAGCTATTTCGAGTTCGTCTTTGATCGGCGTTCCGTCGTAGGGGACCATCCTGCCGAAGCTCGCGCCGGCACTGCCGTCACCGACAATGGTCCTCAGGAAATCCACGTTCATGCGAACGGATTCGAAACTGCTGGAGGGGTCGAGCAACATGAATCCGAACTCGAAGATCAGACCGATTTCCTTGAGCACCTCGACCGCGCGGATGTTTTGTTCGACGCTGATCTGCTTGTGCAGCGCTTTCAATCCTTCCTCGGTGCCGGACTCCAGTCCCATGTAAACCATGTAGAGGCCCGCTTCCCGCATCTCGGCGAACAAGGCTGGCTCGACGGCGTCGGCGCGGCAGTTGATTTTCCACGCCACTCGCCCCGGCAATCCATTGCGATGCAGTTCGCCGACGAACTCTCTCGCCCAGCGCCGCCACACGGACCCGAACAACGGGAAATCGTCGTCCTGAAAGAGGAAGATGCTGCAATCATGTTCCTCCAGCAGGTGACGCATTTCGCGCGCCACCTCGGCGGGCTTGCGCGTACGCACGACCTTGCCCGGTGCCGTTCTGTAGAACATGTGAATGGAGCAGAACGAGCAGGTTCGCGCGCAACCGCGGCTGGCCAGGATCGGCGTCGCGTTTCGCCCGAGGATCAAGTTGTTCTCGAAAGTACGGATCGGATAGGGCAGTTCATCGAGATCCTTGATCAGATGACGCATCGGTGTCGCGACGATCGTTTCACCCTGGCGAAAAGCCAAGCCGTCCACTCCATGCCAGTCCCGGCCTGTGCTGAGGCAATCCGCAAGCTCTACCAGCGTCTCCTCGCCTTCGAAGCGCGCGACGCTGTCGAGGTCGGGAATCAGTTCGAGCGTGGGCTGGTAGCTGAGGCTCGGGAAATGTCCGCCCATGATGAAGTGGCAGGTGACGCCGTTGTCGCGCAGATAACGGGTCAGCGAGCCGAACCAGGTGATGTAGGATTGGAAGATCAGCGAAAATCCGACCAGAACGGGATCGAGAGTACGCACCGCCTCCAGTATTTTCTGGCGGTCGGCCTCGAAGTCGAAAATCTTCACCTGATACCCGCTACGCTCCAGCGTGGCGGCGAGGTAGCCGAGGCCGAGGTTCGAATGGCGCTGAAAGCCAATCAGCACGACCGGGCGCGCCTTATCGCGGGCCTGATCCACCGTCGAGCCGATGACCTTGAGATGCGGCACGTTGTCCATGCATCCTTCCAAGCCCGCCTACGCAGATCGAGCCGCAAATTCAGACACGGCTCCCGCGCAAGACGGAAGCAAATAAAACGACCTTCACGCTTGCGAGGTCGAACGTGCCGACGTTACTTCTTGGCTGTTCCGCCCGCCACGATCGAGCGCAAACCTTGAACGAATTTCAGATTTGCCTCGAGCGTCGCGGTGACGGAATCCAAATACAACGCCCTGACTTGCGTGGCCTGCGCGCCCTGGACATCACTGAGAACGGCATCGAGAAGTACAGCGGGATCGCCAATTCTCCAGGGCGGCAGGCGAAAAACCTCGTGGAGCGGAGTGTCTTGGGCCATGGGAAACTCCTTAGGTGGGATTAAGGAAGCCAAGCAATCGGAAGCAATTGAATAATAAAAAATTTCTTTAGGTTGCATCAACGATAACAACAATTACTAGAAGATGTCAACGATCCAGCGCCCTACGGCTGAAAATTTGGCGGATTGCGCCTTCGGCTTAGACTTAGAGCAGGTGCCGCTGCCAGGATACGGCCTCGCCGTCAGCAGGGTAGTGACAGGGCGGTCGCCTGCGCGCTCCGGGTCATGCTGAGGATGTCGACCTCTTCCATCAGCGCAACCAAACAGTCGGCGACGGGAGCGAACTGTCCGAGCCTCGGCTCGGACTTGGCGCGTTGCGATTCTACGATGGACAGCGACCGGACGGCGACGCGGTCCGGCCACCATCGCTCTGAACACGCGGTCGCCGCTTCGATCAGTGAAACTGAATGGTGATGACTTTCCGCCATGCCTCGTTGATGCACTTCCGATGCGCAGCACCTTTGGGCGGAATGTCCGGGATTTCCCAAGGCTCCTGTGAGATTTCCCGCAAGCAGCCGCGTGCCCGAGATTGCGGTCCATCCGTTGCGTGCATGCGGGCGCGCGCCGGCCAGCGCTAAGCGGGCAAGAAATTCGCAACCTCTTAACTGCGAAGTAATTTCACGAAATCATGATCAATGACGAATATTGACAATCGTCAGTAGACAATCGACAGTGGCGTGCGCTGTTCAGGAGGCCGACCGATGCTCGTTCGCTCAATTTTATCAAGCTATTCCAGGCTGTTGGCTGGTATATCGCTGGCCCTTTTGGCGCTGGCTCTGGCCGGCTGCAAGGAAACGGTCGTGGAGAAGGCCACGCCGCCACGTCCGGTGCTGGTGACGACGGTGCATTACGAGGCGGAGGCGCCGGAGCGCAGTTTCGTCGGCACCATCAAGCCGCGGATCGAGACCGACATGGGCTTTCGCGTCCCCGGCAAGGTGGCAAAGCGGCTGGTCGAAGTTGGCCAGACCGTGGATGTCGGCCAGCCGCTGGCTACCCTCGATGAAGTCGACCTGAAGTTGCAGGCCGAGCAGGCCGAGGCCGAACTGCGCGCCTCAACGGGTGTGCTGGCGCAGGCCGCCGCCGCCGAAACCCGCGCCCAGGATTTGCGCCTCAAGGGTTGGTCTACGGATGCCCAGGTCGATCAGGCCAAGGCCGCCGCCGATGAGGCGCGCGCGCGGCTCAATCGCGCCCAGCGCTCGGTTGAACTGACCCATAACTCGCTCTCTTATGCCACCCTCGTCGCCGACACCCGCGGCGTCGTCACCGCGACCCTGATCGACGCCGGCCAGGTCGTGGCCGCCGGCCAAAGCGCCATTCGCCTCGCGCGCCTCGGGGAAAAGGAGGCCGTGGTGGCGATCCCGGAAACCTTGTTGGGGCGCGCCAAGGACGGCATTGCCAGCGTCAGCCTGTGGTCGGAGCCGAACCGCAAATACGCAGCAAAACTGCGCGAGATCGCGCCGGCGGCCGATCCGGCGACCCGGACTTATCTGGCGAAATTCTCGCTGCCTGAGGCCGGCGACAGCGTCTCGCTCGGCATGACCGCGACGCTCACCCTGGCTGATCCCGCCACCACGCGGGTGGCGCGGGTGCCGCTGTCGGCGCTGTTCAGTGAAGGCAGTGGACCCTCGCTCTATGTCGTCGATGACAGGGGCGAGGTGGCGCTGAAGCCGGTCGCCGTGAAATCCTACGAGAGCGATGACGTCGTGATATCGGCCGGCGTCGATGAGGGCGCGAAAGTCGTCGTGCTTGGCGTGCAGAAGCTCGATCCGGCCGCCAAGGTCAGGGTCGTTTCGTCGTTATCGTTCTAGGCGGGGAGAGAGCGGTGAAACATTTCAATCTTTCGGCTTGGGCGGTCGGCCATCCCGCCTTGATCCTGTTCCTGGTGATCGCGCTCGGCGCCGCCGGATTCTTCTCCTATGAAAAACTCGGCCGCGCCGAAGATCCGTTCTTCACGGTCAAGGTGGTCAACGTCTCGGCGATCTGGCCGGGCGCAACGGCTGCGGAAATGCAGACCCAGGTCGCCGACCCCATCGAGAAGAAGCTGCAGGAGCTGCCTTATTTCGAAAAGGTGCAGACCTATTCGAAACCGGCATTCACGGCGATGCAGGTCACGTTCAGGGATTCGACGCCGCCCAAGGACGTGCCCTATCTGTTTTACCTGTTGCGCAAGAAGCTGGCCGACGTGCAGGGCGAGCTTCCCTCGGGGCTGCTCGGCCCGGTCGTCAACGACGAATTTTCCGACGTCAACTCCATCCTCTACACCATGACCGGCGATGGCGCCGACTACGCGCAACTGAAGAAGGCCGCCGAAGGCCTGCGCCAGCGGCTTCTGAAAGTCCCTGGGGTGACCAAGGTCGATCTCTACGGCATTCAGGACGAGAAGATCTACGTCGAGTTTTCCCACGCCAAGCTCGCGACGCTTGGCATCACGCCGCAGGCGCTGTTTGATTCGCTGGCCAAGCAGAACAATGTGGTGCCGGCAGGCACGGTCGAGACCTCATCGCAGCGCGTGCCGTTGCGCGTCACCGGCGCGCTCGATGGCGTCAAGGCGGTCGCCGAGACGCCGGTTGAAAGCAATGGCCGGGTATTCCGGCTCGGCGACATCGCGACCGTCAGCCATGGCTACGTCGATCCGCCGACGTTCAAGGTGCGTCAGGAAGGCAAGCCGGCGCTCGGTATCGGCGTGGTCACGGCCACGGGCGCCAACATCCTGGAGCTTGGCAAGGACGTCGCTGCCGCGACCGCGGAATTCATGCAGGCGGTGCCGCAGGGTATCAACCTCGACCAGATCGCGGATCAGCCCAAGGTGGTCGAGCACGCCGTCGGCGAATTCGTGCACTCCTTCATCGAGGCCCTGGCGATCGTGCTGTTCGTCTCCTTCCTGGCCTTGGGCTGGCGCACCGGCATCGTGGTCGCCTTGTCGGTGCCGCTGGTGCTCGCCATCGTCTTCATCGTCATGAACGCGATGTCGCTCGATCTGCACCGCATCACGCTCGGCGCGCTGATCATCGCACTCGGCCTGTTGGTCGACGACGCCATCATCGCGGTCGAGATGATGGTGGTGAAGATGGAGCAGGGCTTCGACCGCGTCCGCGCGGCGTCCTTTGCCTGGGAATCCACCGCCTTTCCGATGCTGACGGGAACGCTGGTCACGGCGGCCGGTTTCCTGCCGATCGGGTTTGCCAATTCGGCGGTCGGCGAATATGCCGGCGGCATCTTCTGGATCGTGGCGATCGCACTGGTCGCGTCCTGGTTCGTCGCGGTGATCTTCACGCCCTATATCGGCGTCAGGCTATTGCCGAACATCACGGTCAGCCACCATCACGATCCGCACGCGGTCTATGACACGCGCATCTACCGCGTGCTCCGCAGCATGATTCAATGGTGCGTCGAGCATCGCATCAAGGTGGTGCTGGCAACCGTCGGCGTGTTCGCGCTCTCGATCGTCGGCTTTGGCCACGTCCAGCAGCAGTTTTTTCCGTTGTCGGAGCGGCCCGAATTGTTCCTGCAGCTTCGGCTGCCCGAGGGTACGGCGTTCGGCGTCACCGAAAAATCCGTGAAAGAGGCCGAAGCGCTGTTGCGGGACGACCACGACATCGCAACCTATACCTCCTATGTCGGGCAGGGCTCACCGCGCTTCTGGCTTGGATTGAACCCGCAGCTGCCCAACGAAGCTTTCGCCGAGATCGTCATCGTCGCCAGCAACGTCGAAGCGCGGGAGCGGATCAAGGCCAGGCTGGAAAAGGCGGTAGACGAGGGCGCGCTGACCGAAGCCCGCGTCCGGGTCGACCGCTTCAATTTCGGCCCCCCGGTGGGCTTTCCCGTGCAGTTCCGCGTCATCGGCCCCGACCCTAATGTCGTGCGCGACATCGCCTACAAGGTGCGCGACGTGGTGCGGCAGAACGACAAGGTCAAGGATCCGCAACTCGACTGGAACGAGCAGTCACCCTATTTGAAACTCGTCGTCGACCAGGACCGCGCCCGCGCGCTTGGCCTCACGCCGCAGGACGTCTCGACGGCGCTCAGCATGCTGATCTCGGGCGCACCGGTGACCACGGTGCGCGATGGCGTCGAGAAGGTCGGCGTGGTCGCGCGAGCGGTACCAAGCGAGCGTCTTGACCTGGCGCATGTCGGCGATCTTACCGTCACCTCCCGCAACGGGGTTGCCGTGCCGCTGTTGCAGATCGCCAAAATCGAATATTCCCACGAGGAGCCGATCCTGTGGCGGCGCAACCGCGACATGGCGATCACGGTGCGGGGCGACGTCGTCGACGGCGTCCAGGCGCCTGACGTCACCAACCAGATCTGGCCCAAGCTGCAGGAGATCCGCGATCATCTGCCGCCGGCCTACCGGATCGAGATGGGGGGCGCGATCGAAGAGTCCGCCAAGGGCAACGCCTCGATCTTCATCCTGTTTCCGCTGATGGTGATCGTCATGCTGACGCTCTTGATGATTCAGCTGCAGAGTTTTTCGCGGCTCGCGCTGGTATTCCTGACGGCGCCGCTGGGCATCATCGGGGCTTCGCTCGGACTGAATGTCGCCAACCAGCCGTTCGGCTTCGTGGCGCTGCTCGGGTTGATTGCGCTGGCCGGAATGATCATGCGCAACGCGGTGATCCTGGTGGACCAGATCGAGGCCGACGTGGGCCACGGCCTGTCCCGCAAGCAAGCCATCGTCGAGGCCACCGTGCGGCGCGCCCGTCCGGTGGTACTGACCGCGCTCGCGGCCATCCTGGCGATGATCCCGCTGTCGCGCTCGGCCTTCTGGGGGCCGATGGCGATCACCATCATGGGCGGATTGTTTGTTGCAACCTTCCTGACCTTGCTGTACCTGCCCGGCCTCTATGCGCTCTGGTTCCGCAACAGCCTAGAAGCAAACGCTCAAAGCGCAGCGATCGATCTTGCAGCGCAACATCCAGGTGCACCGCAGGCCGCATTTCCGCTTGCCGAGGCCGCGGAATAATTGAACATTGAGTACCCGATGACACTGATTACAGACCATATCGAACCCGACACCAGGGAACGGATTCTCGTGGTGGCGGAACGTCTGTTCCGCCAGATCGGTTATCAGAAGACGACGGTTGCCGACATCGCCAAGGAGCTTCGCATGAGCCCGGCGAACGTCTATCGCTTCTTCGATTCCAAGAAGGCCATTCACGAGGGTGTCGCGCAAGTCCTGATGGGCGAGGTCGAGGATGCGGCCCGGGCAATCGTGAGCAAACGCGGACCGGCAGCGCAGCGCTTGCGCGAGCTCGTGACCACCATTCATCGCATGAACAGCGAACGCTATGTCGGCGATGCCAAGCTGCATGAGATGGTCGAGATCGCGATGGAAGAGAGCTGGGAGGTTTGCGTCGCTCACATGCAGCGGCTGACCGAGACCATCGCAGGCGTCATTGCCGAGGGGGCGGCCTCCGGCGAATTCAGGGCTCCCGACGTGGCGCTGGCGGCGATGTGTACCTGTACCGCGATGATGCGGTTTTTCCATCCGCAGATGATTGCACAAGCCGTCGACAAGCCGGGCCCGTCGCTCGACCAGATGGTCGACTTCATTCTGGCGGGACTGGTCTCGCGCCAGACGGCGTAGGGTGGGCAAAGCCAACGGATCGCGCGTATGCGCGAACCGATGTGTGCCCACCATTCTTGTCGCATCTGAAATGGTGGGCACGGCGCGAAGGGCGCCTTTGCCCACCCTACGTGCTCCAACCGAATGGCAAGGGAAACAACCGACGTGAGTTCATCAACCCCGAAAGACCTGCACTACTACGAGCCGAAGAACGGCCATGGCCTCAGGCACGATCCATTCAACGCCATCATCGCGCCGCGTCCGATCGGTTGGATTTCGAGCCGTGACGCCAAGGGCAACATCAATCTAGCGCCCTACAGTTTTTTCAACGGCTTCTGCTACACGCCCCCCCTTATCGGATTTTCCTCGACCTCCTGGAAGGACAGCGTCCAGAATATCCAGGAGACTGGCGAGTTCGTCTGGAATCTCGCCACCATGGATCTGGCGCAAAAGATGAATGCGACCGCTGCCCACGTCGCCCACGAGGTCAGCGAATTTGAGGTTGCCGGGCTGACGGCGGCACCCTGCCGGCTGGTCAAGGCGCCCCGGGTGCTGGAAAGCCCGGTCGCGTTCGAGTGCAAGCTGTCGCAGATCATTCAACTGCAGGGCGCCGACGGCCGCAAGGCGCAGGCATGGCTGACGCTTGGCGAGGTCGTTGCCGTCCACATCGACAAGGCTTTTATCAAAGACGGCGTCTACCAGACCGCGCTGCCCCACCCGATCGTGCGCGCCGGCCGCCGCGGCGACTATTTTGAGATCCGGCCCGATGCCATGTTCGAGATGGTGCGGCCCGATTGAGCGGGTGTCATGAAGCCATCGAAGAAAGCCGCGAGGTTCGCATAGCCGTCGAGGGGAAGAAGGAGCGCCACATATTGGTCTGGCCGCACCACGACCATGCAACCCCTTTCGCGATCGATGCCACGCATGTTGAAGATGTCGTTGCCGCTTCTTAAGTCGGCGCAGAATATTTTTTCATAGTCGCAGAGCCCATAACGTCCCTTTCGGGGCAGAAGCAAGGGCGGCGTGGCCTCGACGGCAAGCGCGCGATGGCCTTGCTGGAAAATCGCACGGACGTCGATCACCGAATCGATGTCCTCACCCGTTGGGGTATATTTCGCCACGGGGGATTCCGCTGCCTTCGCCAGAAAGTCACACAGCGCTGCGATGCCCGAGCCGGCGGCGGCCGTATCGTTGGCGGCGGCAAAAGCAAAGATGCGCCATCGACCATCGGCCTTGACGACGTGGCCGAGGTGGAGCGGCCTGGCATCCGCCAGCCGGATCACCGGCGCGGAATGGAAGCGCATGCCGACCACGAAACCCCTGGCCAGATGCTGATGGGTCGATTCCCCGGTGAGGATCGAGGGACGGTAGTGTCCCGCCGTTCCCGCCGTGTAACGCCCGTGCCGGACGAAATAGCTTTGCGTCTCGGCTGGATCGAAGCCTTTTGAAGACGCCAGTATCCCGGCCCATTCGCGGTCGAAGTCGATCAGTTCCTTGGCCATGGCCTGGCGTTCCGCCGAATAGGTATGCAGCAAGCGGGGTACGCAACGCTTCCGCAGCACCGAGGCGAGCTTCCAACCGAGGTTGAAGCCGTCCTGCATGGAGACGTTCATGCCCTGGCCCGCTTTCGGGCTGTGGGTGTGGCAGGCGTCGCCGGCAATGAACACGCGGGGCAAACGTTCGACGTCGTCGTCGGGTGCGTCATCGAACTTGTCGCACAGACGCTGGCCGATCTCGTAGACCGACCACCAGGGGATCTCTTTGACATCGAGCGTGTGGGGCCTGAGAATGCGCTGCGCCGCCGCGATCAGATCGTCGGCGGTAATGTTGCGATCGGAGACGCGTTCATCGACGCCGAGCTTGTCGATCTCGACATAGAGGCGAACGAGGTAGCCGCCTTCCCTGGGGATGATCAGCATGCTGCCGTCGTTGGCGGACTGGATCAGCGACTTGAAGCGGATATCCGGAAAGTCGGTGACGGCGAGCACGTCCATCACGCCCCAGGCGTGATTGGCCGAATCCCCGTGCAACGCCCGCCCAATGCTCTTGCGCACGGTGCTGCGCGCCCCGTCGCAGCCCACCACATAGCGCGCCCTAAGGGTCTCGACCTGCCCCTGATGGGCGGGATCGAGGCGCTCGAGCCTGGCGCTGACCGGACAGGGATCCGCCCCGTCGCCGGTGGTAACCTCGGCCTCGATGCTGACATCGAGCAATCGCCGCGCGTAGTACGGCTCGATCCGGGCCGGCGATTGGCGCATCTTGTCCAGGAAGAAATCATGCACCCGCGCCTGATTCAGAACGACATGCGGAAACTCGGACAGCCCGTCTTCGGTGTCCTGCACCCGTCCGCTGCGGACGATGTTCTCGCGCTGCCTATCGTCTGGCTTCCAGAACGTCGTCTCATTGATCCAGCAAGCTTCCTTCAGCACCCGCTCGCTGAAACCGTAGGCCTCGAACATCTCCATCGTGCGGCAGGCGATGCCGTCGGCCTGGCCGCGCAATAGAGGGCCCGGCTTCTGTTCGACGATGCAGGTCTTGATGTCGGCAAAGGCGGACAGTTGGGCCGCCAAGGTCAATCCGGCCGGCCCGCAGCCGACGATGAGGACGTCAACCTGCTCAGGCACTGGGCCGGGGTGTCCCAAGGACACCCGCCGTTGCGACGGGTCCGCAATCTCGGGATCGCCGGGCTCGAAGCCGTTCAGATGAAATTGCACGAAACCTCCCTTTTACCTCGCGGGCCTTTTGCTGCCGGGACTGTGGGGTCTTGGCGGCTCGGCGGTCAAGGCCAACCACGCCTCATGATGTACCATGCCCCCCGGATGAAGCGTGGAACGATTGGGAGCCTGCTCCGTTATTCGCCCGGACTGAGGAATCAAGGGCAATCACATGTCGGACACCTACATCATTGAAGTCAGCTCGCAGGCCGCGGGAATCGTTGTGCGTAATCCGGACGGCTTCCGCTTTTTCGCAGCCTCGCACCGCTTCAATGCGCTGGAGGGACAGCTGTTTCGCAATGCCCGCGAAGCCGAGCGCGCGGCGCTCGAGCTGGCGAGAGGCCGACTCAAACTGGTCGCGTGAGTTCGCCTCCAGCCTGAAATCCCGCTAAGATCATCGCACCAGGCACCGGACGTCGCGGTCCCCCTGAGTGATGGAGCGAGAGATGATCAAGGTGTTGATGGAGCGCGATGTATCGGACAATTTCGATGTCACCGATGGCGCGCATGCCATGCCGCCTGCGCGCCACGAGCGGGGCGCGCTGCCCGATCGAGCCCTGCGGTATCGTTTACGCCTCAGCTCTTGTGGTAGACCGGTTGCAGGCCATAGACCGGCGTCGGGATGCCCTCATACCGCGCCTTGAGCTGCAGCGACAGAAACTGCGAGTAGTGGCGCGACTGGTGCAGGTTGCCGCCATGGAACCAGAGGCCTTGCTGCTGGGTTGGTTTCCACATGTTGCGCTGTTCGCCTTCCCAAGGGCCAGGGTCTTTTGTGGTATTCGAGCCGAGGCCCCAGACCTTGCCGACTTTGTCGGCCACTTCGCGGCTGATGAGATCGGCGACGAAGCCGTTCATCGAGCTGTAGCCGGTGGCGTAGACGATCACGTCGGCCGGCAATTCCTTGCCGTTGTCGAGCTTGACGCCATCAGGTGTGATTTCCTCGACCTGGCCGGCGACCAGCTTGACCTTGCCGTCGATGATGAGCTGAGAGGCGCCGACGTCGATGTAATAGCCGGAGCCGCGGCGCAGATATTTCATGAACAGGCCGGAATCGTCGTCGCCGAAGTCGAGCCGGAAGCCCGCCCTTTCCAGCCCCGCATAGAAATCGGCATCGTCCTTTCGGATCTTGTCGTAGACCGGCTTCTGGAATTGATTCATGATCCGGTAGGGCAGCGAGGCGAAGATCAGATCTGCCTTCGCCGTGGTCATGCCGCCGCGCACCGCGCGCTCGGAATAGAGATCGCCGAGGCTCTCCATCAGCGAATCCGAGCGCACGATGTGGGTGGTCGAGCGCTGCACCATGGTCACGTCGACACCGGCCTCGTAGAGCGCGGCGCAGATGTCATGGGCGGAATTGTTGGAGCCTATCACGACCACCTTCTTGCCCTTGTAGGCGTCGGGACCGGGATGGCGCGAGGAATGATGCTGCTCGCCCTTGAAGCGGTCCATGCCCTTGAACTGCGGCAGGTTAGGCCTGGCCGACATGCCCGTCGCGAATACCAGTTGTTTGGGACGTAGCGTGATTTCCTGGCCATCGCGCTCGACCACGACGGTCCATTCCTTCTTGGCCTCGTCGAAGCTTGCCTGTTTGGCGGTGGTGTTGGTCCAGTAGTTCAGCTCCATGACCTTGGTGTACATCTCCAGCCAGTCGCCGATCTTGTCCTTGGGCGAGAATACCGGCCAGTTCTTCGGGAAATCGATATAGGGCAGGTGGTCATACCAGACCGGGTCGTGCAGGCAGAGCGACTTGTAGCGGTTGCGCCAGCTATCGCCCGCGCGGGCATTTTTCTCGACAATGATGGTGGGCACGCCGAGCTGGCGCAGCCTGGCGCCGAGCGCGATGCCGCCCTGGCCGCCGCCGATGATCAGCACGTTGGGCTGGGTCTTGTATCCGAGTTGCTCGCTCTCCTCATCGCGCAATTCCTTCCAGCTCTTGGCGCCGGGATGGACGCCGTGCCTGGCACCGAACGGCCGGGTGAAACCGGCCTTTTCCTCGTATCCCCTAAGCTCGACCATGGTCGTCAGCAGCGTCCAGATCTGGCCGTTCTGCAGGCGGATCAGTCCAAAGCCGCGCGCGGTCTCGGTCTCGAACGAGATCCAGCACTCGGTTACCCCGCCGGCCTCGGTCGCGCTCTCGCCCTCGGCAATTTTGAAGTTGCGAGGTTTCACTCCAGCCAGGCAATGCGAGAGCATGTCGCGAACGGCTTCGCGGCCTTCCATGGTCTTGATGTTCCAGGTAAAGGCAACCAGGTCGCGCCAGTAGCATTCGGGCGCGAACAAGGCCACGGCGGCGTCGAGATCGCCGGCCTCAAGCGCAGCCGAAAATGTGTCGAGAAAAGCCTGGACGCGTGCGTCAAGCGTGGTGTCGAGCATGGTTGCCTCCCGAAAATCGTTTTTGTTTGTTGTACTACTTGAAGTAGCGTGACCCTACTGGAATTTTCGGGCGAATCTAGGCCGTCGCGGCCGGAAACTTTTGGCCGGGTATGGACTGGCTCTCAAGCCTGATCTGCCGCGTTGACCGGGTTTGGCAATCGCGGCACCATGGCGCGATATGAGCGATCCCCGGGGGGCCGTGATGACCGGATTGACGCACCGCCAAACCGAGATCTTGAATCTTGCCCGCGCCTTCGGCCGGGTGATGGTGGAGGATCTGGCCCGGCGCTTCGAGGTTTCGGCGCAGACCATCCGTAAGGATCTGAACGATTTGTGCGACCACAGGTCGCTGACGCGGATTCATGGGGGCGCCATCATTGCCTCCGGCGTCGAGAACCTCGCCTATGAAGCGCGCCGTTTCGTCGCCGCCGAAGAGAAGAAAGCCATAGGTGCCGCGGCGGCAGCGCTTATTCCCAACGGTTGCTCGCTGTTCATCAACATCGGCACCACCACCGAAGAGGTCGCCAGCGCGCTGACCTCGCATCAGGACCTTCTCGTCATCACCAACAACCTCAATGTCGCGATGCTTTTGTACCGGCATCCCCGCATCGAGGTGATCGTGGCCGGCGGCGCGGTGCGGCGCGCGGACGGCGCCGTCATCGGCTCGACCGCCATCAGCCTGATCGGCCAGTTCAAGGTCGACTACGCCATCATCGGTGCTTCCGCGATCGACGAGGAGGGCGCGCTATTGGATTTCGATCATCGCGAGGTGCAGGCGGCGCAGGCCATCATCGCCAATGCCCGCAGCGTCATGCTGGTCGCCGATTCGACAAAACTGCGGCGCAGCGCGCCGGTCCGCATCGCTCATATCAGCCAGATCCAGACGTTCGTCACCGACGCCGCGTTGCCGGCGGGACTGGCCCACATCTGTCACAGCCGCGGCATCGAGGTGATCGAGGCGATGCCGAAGTCATCTGCCGATATTGACGAGGGAGCATCCGAGCCGGCTGCGACGGTGGTCCGCCTGAAATAAGTCCTCCCGTTTTTGCTTGCTTTCGTATTTGGTTGTGATTTATTCCAAAGTGAAAGCGAAGTCGCCCAAGTGAATAGGCGAACGCCGGGGGGAAGGGCCTTTTGGATCGGATTTTCGACCTCGCTATCATTGGTGGCGGCGTTAACGGCTGCGGCATCGCGCGCGATGCGGCTGGCCGGGGAAATTCTGTTTTCCTCTGTGAAATGAATGATTTGGCGAGCGGGACGTCGTCCTGGTCGACCAAGCTCGTGCATGGCGGGCTGCGCTATCTGGAATATTACGAGTTTCGGCTGGTTCGCGAGGCGCTGATCGAGCGCGAAATTCTCTGGCAGATCGCGCCCCACATCATTCGCCCGTTGCGGTTTGTGCTGCCGCACCACGCCGGGTTGCGTCCGGCATGGTTGTTGCGGCTCGGACTGTTTCTCTACGACCATATTGGCGGCCGCCACCTGCTGCCGGCGACGCGCACGGTCGATTTGACGCGCGACGAAGTCGGACGTCCCTTGATTCCCAACCGCTTCGTCAGAGGGTTTGAATATTCGGACTGTTTTGTCGACGATGCCCGTCTCGTCGTTCTGAACGCGCGGGATGCCGCCGATCGTGGCGCCGAAATCCGCACCCGTTCGCGTGCGCTGGAGATCCGGCAGGCCGCGGGGATTTGGCACGTCACGGTCGAAGACAGCACCAGCGGTGAGCGCAGCGTCGTCAGCGCCCGGGTGCTGGTCAACGCCGGCGGACCCTGGGTCGAACAGGTGCTCGCCTCGGGCGCGGGCGTCAACGCAAAAGCAAAAGTCCGCCTGGTGCAGGGTTCCCACATTGTCGTGCGGAAACTCTACGATCACGACCGCGCCTACATGTTCCAGAACAGCGATGGCCGTATCGTCTTCGTTATTCCCTATCAGGACGACTTCACGCTGATCGGCACCACCGACCGCGACTTTGATGGCGACCCGGGACGGGTCAAAGCCTCGGCCGAAGAGATAAAATACCTTTGCGATGCCGTCAGCGAGTATCTCGCCAAACCGGTCACACCTGAGGATGTGGTCTGGAACTATGCCGGCGTCCGCCCACTTTATGACGACGGCGCCAGTGAAGCCAAGGCCGCCACCCGCGACTACGTCTTCGAACTCGATACCCCCGGAGGGGCACCGCTGCTGTCGATCTATGGCGGCAAGATCACCACCTATCGCCGCCTCGCCGAAGAAGCCCTCGAACGCCTGTCGCCATATCTGCGCGGCGCCAAGGCGCGCGAAGGCTGGACCGCGAAATCGCCGCTGCCTGGCGGTGATATGGACGTATCCGCGGTCGCAGCATTGACCGCGGAGCTGTTGCGCGGCTATCCCTTCCTTTTGCCGGCACATGCGAGCCGGCTGGCGCACGCCTACGGCACCCGCGCCAGCAAGCTGCTCGGTAACGCGAAATCCGCGGCCGATCTCGGCCAATCGTTCGGCGCCAGCTTGACGGAGAGCGAGCTCAGGTACCTGATGGCATCGGAGTGGGCCTCCACAGCCGAAGATGTTGTATGGCGGCGATCGAAGCTTGGATTGCGGCTGTCGGCCGCCGAGATTGCCGCCATCGACGACTGGATCGCCACCCATCGTTTTTCCTCGGCACGTCCGGTGCTCGAGGCGGGAGGGCGACATTGACCGTTAGCCTGGAAAACGTCACGCGATCCGTCGATGGCATCCCGACCATCCGCGATGTCTCGCTGACGCTTGAGCGCGGCACGCTGAGCGTGCTGCTCGGCCCGACCTTGTCGGGCAAGACTTCGATCATGCGGCTGCTCGCCGGTCTCGACAGGCCGACCAGCGGCCGGATCATGGTCGACGGCAAGGACGTCACCGGCGTCGATGTAAGGCGGCGCTCGGTGGCCATGGTCTATCAGCAATTCGTCAATTATCCTTCCTTGAGCGTCTACGAAAACATCGCCTCGCCGCTGAAGGTACAGGGCAAGCCGCGCCTGGAGATCGCGACGCGCGTGCAGGAGGCGGCAAAGCTGCTGAAGCTGGAGCCTTATCTGGACCGCACGCCGGTGCAGTTGTCCGGCGGCCAGCAGCAGCGCACTGCGATCGCCCGCGCGCTGGTGAAGGGCGCCGATCTGGTGCTGCTCGACGAACCCCTGGCCAATCTTGATTACAAACTGCGGGAGGAACTGCGCACCGAACTGCCGCGCATCTTCGAGGCCTCCGGCGCGATCTTCGTCTATGCCACCACCGAGCCATCCGAAGCCTTGTTGCTTGGCGGGCGTACCATCTGCATGTGGGAGGGTCAGGTGCTGCAGGCCGGCGATACCTCCAAGGTCTATCGCCATCCCGAGAGCCTGCGCGTCGCCCAGGTGTTCTCCGATCCGCCGCTCAATGTCGTTGGCATCGAGAAGAAAGACGGTTCGGTGCAATATGCCGGCGGCGTGCAGGCGCCGGCCACCGGACTCTACGCGAGCTTGAGCGACGGCGCCTACCGGGTCGGCTTCCGCGCCCACCAGATCGAGGTTGCCAATGGCGTTGCCGGCCGCCACGCCTTCCACGCCACCGTGACGGTAACCGAAATTACCGGTTCGGAAAGTTTCGTCCACCTCAGACGCGACGCCTCCAACTGGGTGGCGGTGCTGCAGGGCGTGCACGAATTCGAACCCGGGCACGTGCTGGATGCGGTGCTCGATCCAGACAATGTCTTCGTGTTCGACGCCGCCGACCGCCTGGTCGCCGCGCCCGGCGCGATGTGAGGAACATCCGGCATGGCCCGCATTGATCTTGTCGATCTCGCGCACTCCTACGGCGGCCATCACGCCGATCCGGCTTCCTTTGCACTGAAGCCGATCACCATGACTTGGCGGCAGGGCGGCGCTTACGCGCTGCTCGGTCCGTCGGGTTGCGGCAAGACCACGCTGCTCAATCTGATCTCGGGGATCGTCACGCCCTCGCGCGGCAAGATCCTGTTCGACGGCGTCGATATCACGCCGCTGACCACCCAAAAGCGCAATATCGCCCAGGTGTTCCAGTTCCCCGTGATCTACGACACCATGACTGTCGGACAAAATCTGGCCTTTCCGCTCCGAAATCGCGGCGTACCGAAAGTCGAGATCGAGGCGAGAGTTGCGCAGATCGCGCGCTTGCTCGACCTCACGCCCTATCTTTCGCGCAAGGCGACCGGCCTGACGGCCGACGCCAAGCAGAAGATCTCGCTCGGTCGCGGCCTGGTGCGGTCCGATGTCGCGGCCGTCCTGTTCGACGAGCCGTTGACAGTGATTGATCCCGAGCTGAAGTGGCAGTTGCGCTCGAAGCTGAAGGCGCTGCATCGCGATCTCGATTTGACCATGATCTACGTGACCCACGACCAGACCGAGGCGCTGACCTTTGCCGATACCGTTGTCGTCATGCATGACGGCCGCGTAGTACAGAGCGGCACGCCGGCGGAACTGTTCGAGAAGCCGGCGCATACCTTTGTCGGCTATTTCATCGGCTCGCCCGGCATGAACGTCGTAGCCGCCGAGGTCAGAGGCCGCGAGGCGCGGATCGACGGCCATACCATCGCGCTCGATCGCAGCTATGATGCGCTGCCGCCCGGCGCAAAGATCGAGATCGGGGTGCGTCCGGAATTCGTTGATGTGGTTGCGCCGGCGCCCGAGCTCCTGTCAGCCACTATCGAGCGGATTGACGATCTCGGCCGCGTCCAATTCGCGCGCGTTCGCGTCGGTGACGCCAAATTCGCAGCGCGCGTGCCCCCGGGATTTGCCGCCTGCGATGGCGCCGCCGGACTGAAGTTCGATCCCGCGCACGTGCATGTCTATGCCGACAGCCGTCTGGTGGAAGGAGCGGCGCAATGAAAAAGACCGTCAACAACCGCGCCTGGCTGCTGGTTGCGCCGGTGATGATCGTCGTATTGTTCTCGGCGCTGCTGCCGATGATGACCGTCGTCAATTATTCGCTTCAGGACGCGATGGCGGAAAATCATTTCTTTTGGAACGGCGATTCATGGTTCCGCGACCTGCTGAATCCGCATACCGAAATCGGCAGCCGTTTTTCGGGCGCGCTGGAACGGAATCTGATCTTCTCGTTCGTTGTTCTGCTGATCGAGGTGCCGCTCGGCATCGCGCTCGCGCTTGCGCTGCCGCGGCGCGGCTGGGCGGTCGGGCCGTGTCTGGTCGTGATTGCGCTTCCCATGCTGATCCCATGGAACGTGGTCGGAACCATGTGGCAGATCTTTGCGCGCGCCGACATTGGCCTGTTCGGCGCGGCGCTGACCGGCATGGGCCTGCATTACAACGACACCCAGGATCCGGTGTCGGCATGGTTCACGATCCTCGTGATCGACGTTTGGCACTGGACCCCGCTCGTCATTCTCCTGAGTTATGCCGGATTGCGCGCGATTCCCGACCCGTTTTACCAGGCGGCGCGGATTGATGCCGCCAGCCGCTGGTCGGTCTTTCTCAATATCGAATTGCCGAAGCTGCAGCGCGTGCTCGTTCTCGCGATCCTGCTGCGTTTCATGCAGAGCTTCATGATCTACACCGAGCCGTTCGTCGTGACCGGCGGCGGTCCGGGCGACGCGACGACATTCCTGTCGATCGACCTGGTCAAGATCGCACTTGGACAGGTCGACCTCGGCAGCGCCGCAGCGATGTCGCTGGTCTACTATCTCATCACGATCACCCTGTGCTGGATCTTTTTCACCGCGATGACCCAGCTTGATCTGTTGAAGGAGACCTAAAGATGGATCGCGGCGTTCTCCCCAAACTCGGCCTTGCGCTCTACATCTTCTGTCTGTTGCTGCCGATCTACTGGCTCATCAACATGAGCTTGCGGACCAACGAAGACATTATGTCGGGCCTTGCGGTTTGGCCGCGGCATCCCTCGCTGATCAAGTATTTCTTCATTCTGCACGATCCGACCTGGGTGCACGGATTTGCGGTGTCGCTGACCTATGTCGCGATCAACACGGTGATCTCGGTGACAGTGGCGCTGCCGGCGGCCTACGCCTTCAGCCGCTATCACTTCATCGGCGACAAGCACCTGTTCTTCTGGCTGCTCACCAATCTGATGGCGCCGACGGCCGTCTTTGCGCTGCCGTTCTTCAATCTCTACTACGCGCTCGGCCTGTTCGATACCGTGTGGGCCGTTGCGCTGGCGCACTGCCTGTTCAACGTGCCGCTCGCGGTTTGGATTCTTGAAGGATTCATCAGCGGCGTGCCGCGCGAAATCGATGAGACTGCCGCGATCGACGGTTATTCGTTCCCTCGCTTCTTCGTGCGCATCTTCCTGCCGCTCATTGCCAATGGCGTCGGCGTCACGGCCTTCTTCTGCTTCATGTTCTCGTGGGTAGAACAGCTGCTCGCCACCACGCTGACCGCGACCAATGCGCTGCCGTTTGCCGCGGTCATGTCGCGCACCTATTCGGCCTCCGGAATGGACTGGTCGCTGCTCGCCGCCGCCGGCGTGCTGACCATGTTTCCGGGTGCCCTCGTCATCTGGTTCGTCCGTAACCACATCGCCAAGGGCTTCGCCCTCGGCCGCGTTTAGGAGGCAGGCATGGCACTGGCGTGGATGGCCTGGACGCCGGAGACGGCGATTTTCTTTGCCGTCATCGCGCTGTCGCTCGTCGTTCTGACGTTGCTCGCGATCTACCGGCCGGAGACGCCGCGTAAGGGCATTCTCGGATTTCCGACGACGCGGGGCGATCGCTTTTTCGTCACACTGCTCGGCTCTGCGTTCATTTTCATCCTGTGGATTCGCCTCGGCGGCGGAGAGCTTTGGTATGCGTTCGCGATTTGCGTTCCGTTCGCGGTTGCGATGTTTCGTTTCGCGTGAATTTAACTGCCTCGCGCGTGGTGCGCGGGGTTAAAACGAGGGAGGAAAGCCAAGATGGATATCAAGCGTCGTGACGTTCTTAAGGGTGTAGGCTCGGTCGCCGCGGCGGCCGCGGTCGGTGCGCCGGCGTTGCTCACGCCAACCGTGAGCTACGCGCAACAGGTCGATGCCGCCAAGACATGGATCGACAACGAATTTCAACCATCGACGCTGAGCAAGGAACAGCAGATGGCTGAGATGGAGTGGTTCATCAAGGCATCGCAACCCTTCAAGGGCATGAAGGTCAGTACGGCTTCGGAAATTCTCGGCATTCACGAGTACGAGTCGAAGACGCTGACCAAGGCATTTGCCGAGATTACCGGCATTCAAGTCAACCACGAGATGATGGATGAAGGCTTGATTGTCGACAAGATATCGACGGAAATTCAATCCGGAAAGCCGATCTACGACTTCTGGATGAACGACTCGGACTTCATCGGCACCCATCCTCGCTATAACGACATCATCGGCGGCTCGCTGACCGACTTCATGGCGGGCGAAGGCAAGGAAATAACCAATCCCAATCTCGACCTCGCCGACTTTATCGGGTTGTCGTTTGCGACATTTACCGACGGCAAGTTGTATCAGCTTCCGGACCAGCAGTTCGCCAATCTCTATTGGTTCCGGTACGACTGGTTCAAGCGTCCCGAACTCAAGACGGCCTTCAAGAACAAATACGGCTACGAGCTCGGCGTCCCCGTCAACTGGTCCGCGTACGAAGACATCGCCGACTTCTTTACCAACACGGTGAAGGAAATCGACGGCCAGCGGGTCTACGGACACATGGATTATGGCAAGAAGGATCCGTCGCTCGGCTGGCGATTTACCGACGCGTGGCTATCGATGGCCGGTAATGGCGATCGCGGGCTGCCGAACGGCAGACCCGTCGATGAGTGGGGCATCCGCGCGGAGGATGGTATTCCGCGGGGCGCTTCGTTGAGCCGTGGCGGCGACGCCAACGGACCGGCTGCGGTGTACGCGCTTGCCAAGTTTGTCGAGTGGCTCAAGAAGTATGCGCCGCCGGAAGCTGCGGGAATGGACTTCCTCGAGGCCGGCGCGGTGCCGGGGCAGGGGCATATCGCCCAGCAGATCTTCTGGTACAGCGCATTCACGGCAGCGCTCTCGAAACCCGAGCTGCCGGTGATGAACGCGGATGGCACGCCAAAGTGGCGCATGGCACCGAGCCCGCACGGGGCATACTGGAAGGAGGGCATGAAGCTCGGCTACCAAGACGTCGGTTGCTGGACGCTCTTGAAATATGCCAAGACGGAGAACGTTAAGGCGGGCTGGCTTTACGCGCAGTTCTGCGTGTCGAAGACGGTCTCGCTGAAGAAGTCGGTCAAGTTCCTGCATGTCATTCGCGAGAGCGACATCTGGGCGGACGCGATGACCGAGCTTGCGCCAAAGGTAGGTGGTTTCGTCGAATTCTACCGCAGCCCGGCGCGCAAGTTGTGGACACCCACCGGAGTCAACGTGCCGGATTACGGCAAGCTGGCGCAGGTCTGGTGGCAGAATGTCTCGAAGGCGATCTCCGGCGAGGCGACGCCGCAGCAGGCGATGGACGGGTTGGCACGCGATCAGGATGCCATCATGGCACGCCTGGAGAAGTCAGGCGTGCAAGGCAAGCTCGGTCCGAAGCTGAATGAGGAGAAACCCGCGGAGTACTGGTACGCCAGGGCCGAGAAGGACGGCAATCTCGCCCCGCAACGCAAGCTCGCCAACGAGAAGCCGCAAGGCGTCACGCAGGACTACGATGAACTCATCAAGAGTTGGAAGGCGGAAGTTCCACACAAGAAGACCTGAGCCGGTTGAGGGCTAACGAACGGGGTGGGAAGCTCCTTAGGTGGTTCCCACCCCTTTTTCTTTTCTCGGTTATCGAAGGGGTCCGGGCATGACCGGCACCGAAGTCGAAGTGAAGGGGTTGTTTGCTACGCCGGTGGCCGCGGTGATGCTGCCGGGCGCCGAGGAACGCAATGCGGAATTGACCGAGATCATCCTGCGGCGCCGCGCCGCCCGGGATTCGATCGGCGCCTCGAGCATTGGCGGCTGGCATTCGACCCGCGACATCGTGGAGTGGGGCGGCAAGGGTATTGAGCAGGTGCTGAGTGCCGCCCGGTCTATCGCGACCCAGCTGACAGCCGACCGCGACGGCAACCCGATCAAGCCAGACTGGAAGGTTGAAGCCTGGGCCAACGTCATCGGACCCGGTGGTTCGAACGCGTGCCACTACCATCCGGGATCGTTCTGGTCCGGCAGTTATTATGTCGCCGATGGCGGTTGCGCCGATGACGCCTCACTCGGCGGCGAGTTCGAAATGTTCGATCCGCGCGGGCCGTCGCCGATGATGCATGCGCCGCTGTTGAAGTTTGCCGGCGAAGATGGACGCTCCGCTGGAAGCGCACAGACCATCAGGCCACGTGCCGGGCTGTTGTTTCTGTTTCCGTCATTCCTTTTGCATGCGGTGCGCCCTTATACCGGCAATTCTTTGCGCATCTCGATTGCTTTCAATCTGGGCCTTTATCCGAACTCATGAAGGTCAGCAGAATTTGGCCATGAGAATCGTTTTTCGCTGTGACCCAGCCATGATGGACCAGTTGATCCGCCCGGCCCCCGCGCGTGCGGCACTGCCGGAATGGCTGCGTACGATGCCGCGCGTTGCCTTTTCCGACAGCCATGGCCAGGAGGTGCGAACCGTCAAGCAATGCCCGCCGTTCGTCGACGCCATGTCGCATGGTTTCGTCATTCCGCTGCCGTGCGACGTCCTGGTCCGCGATGGCGTTTTATCCTGGGATTGGGACCATCCGGCGCTGTCAGTCGACGCGCATCCGCAATCGCCGATGAGTTTTCACGTTCCGGCGCAGGCGGCGGGAACGCCGTTTTTCGATGCGGATACCGCGATCGTAAAATTCAACAGCTTCTGGACCATCGAGCTGGAACCTGGCTATTCGCTGTTTGCGACCCATCCGGTCAACCGGATTGATCTGCCATTTCGACTGTTGACCGGGCTTGTTGATTGCGATCGCTTCAGCGACGTCGGCGTGCTGTTCCCGGCGCTCTGGACCGACCGCGATTTCGAAGGCGTGCTGCCTCGCGGTACGCCGATTGCGCAGTGCTTTCCGGTCGCGCGGGAGGTGTTGACCCTTCACTGCGAGGCTTTTTCATCGACCGATGCGGCACGTTATCAGGCGACCGCGACGGCGCTGCTCTCGCGCCCGGGCGTCTATCGCCGGCAATTTCGTGTCCGACGTAAACGATCAGGCTCCAAGTGAGCGGCGCAACCGGCCAAGGTTGAGCCAAAGCTGGCCTTTTTTGGCCGACGGCAGCGCCTGCGCGATTCGGCCGAAGGTGTCGGGTCGCAGCCGCACCGCTCGCCGATAGCAATCCATGGCGCCTTCGAGGTCACCCATGTGCTGTAAACTCAAGCCGAGATTGACATGGGCCTCGGGAAAGTCCGGCTGTAATTCCACGCTTCTGCGATATGCCTGGATGGCGCTTGGCCGGTCATGCAGATCCTCGCAGACCAATCCCAGCGCGAACCATGCCCGGCTGTCACTGGCCGCGACGGCGAGTGCGCGTTCGAACTCAATGCGCGCCATCTGCAACTCTCCGGTTTGTCGCAGGCACGCAGCGAGTGCCAACCTGGGCGCGGCGAGATCGGGGGCCGACGTCAGCGCCGTTCGGAACGCCACAATGGCCTCGTCCATCCGGCCGAGCGCCTGCAAGGTCGCTCCCAGGCGGGCTTGATGAGACGGATCTTGCGAAACATGGCCTGCTCGGGCGAGGGCGACCGCGGCCGCTTCCAATTGACCGGCTCTCCACAGAGTATCGCCGATCTCGCGCCATCCTTCAGCATCGTTCGGAAACCGTTGCAGCAGCCGCGCCAGCACAGCTTGGGCCTTTGGATCGCCTTTCTCCAGTAGCGTAACGCAGGTCAGGAACGCGGGTTCTGGCAGATCAGGCGACAATTGGCCGGCCCTCTCAAAATAGACTGCGGCTTGCGCCGGTTCACCCATTTTGCGCGCGATGCGACCAGCGAGGATTAGTGCCGGCGGATGGTCGGCGCGTAACGCCAGGCATGAATGAACCCAGCGAGCCGCGTCTTCCAGGCGTCCGCGTTGCAAGGAGATCGTGGCGGCCAATTGATGCGGCGCAGGGTCTTGTGGCGCCGCCTCGTAGAGCTGATTGCATAGCGCTTCGGCGGCATTGAATTCCCCCGCACGGAGCTGCGCCAAGGCGCTTGCAAGCATGTCCCGTCGACCTTGAGCCGGCATCCGATTGCCTTCAGGGGTCCCATTGGCGGCGTCGGGCTTCATCGGTGGGGCCATTGGGTGCCCGGCATCATGTGATCTCCATGCATTTCAGGATGGAGGGCGCGAGCAGCGCAGTCAACCTCGGCCCAGGCCAATTAGCGATGGCGAACCAGATCCTCGATCATGGCCTGGACGTGGGCAAGCCAGGCCTTGCGGCGTTCCGGTTCTGCCAGGTCAATCCGCATGTAATTCGACAGGGTGTAAAGGTTGGCCCGATAGAAGTAAGTCAGGGAGAGGATCGACATGAAGACGAGGAAGCGATCGTAATCGGGCTTGAAGTCGCCTTGTTCCGCACCGCTTTTCAGAACGCGCTCCAGCATGCCAAGCTGCGTGTCGGCGAAGATAATCCGGATGTTGTTCTTGACGTGACGCCCTTTGAAAAGATTCTCGGACGCGAGGATACTGAGCAGTTCGGGCTTCTCCCAATAATAGTTCCAGTTGAAGGCGATTAGTTGGGCCAGCGCTTTGCGCGGGTGCGCAAAATCGAGATCGAGCGCCTCCTCGCTGGCGACGAGGCCGGCATAGCAGTGTTCGATGACGTGATGGAAAAGCTTTTCCTTGCTGGAGAAATAGTAATAGAGCATGCGGTCGTTGCTCTTCGCCGCCTTGCTGATGCGCTCGACGCGGGCGCCGCCATAGCCCTCGCGGGCGAATTCGATGACCGCGGCCTGCAACAGTGCCTGGCGCGTCTGATCCGGCGCACGCATTCGCGGGCGGCCGCGCGATTTTGGACTGCTCTTGGGTCGTGAAGGGGCTCGCATTCCAAAGATCCTTTTTCGCCCTTGATGGCCTTTTGTGGTTCGCGGCTGGTCGGTCTCGAGCGAACCCGCGCACCATGCAGCCTGCCCGCTTTTTGGCAAACCCCTGCCGGTTTTTTAACGTTGACAGCGCGGCCTTGTCATTATGAAGTAAGTACTACATTACAAAAGCTGTCGGTGATGGCAGGAGAGTGGCATGGTCAAATCCGGTGCGATCAAAGCGCTTGTGCTGGCGTTCTCGGTATTGGCCGCGGCCGCTCAGGCGGCCGAGTTGCCGCCGATCCGCATCGGCGACATATCGAGCTATTCGGCGTTGCCGGTCGGAACCCTTGGTTATCGCCATGGCTGGGAGTTGGCGCGAGACGAGATCAACGGACACGGTGGTGTGCTCGGCCGCAAGCTGGAAATCATCGCCCGCGATGACGCTGGCAAGCCGGATGTCGCGGTGACGCAGGCATCTCAGCTGGTCGAGTCGGAACGCGTCGATCTGCTGACCGGCACGATCCTCTCTCATATCGGTCTGGCGGTGGCCGATTTTGCCAAACAGAAGCAGATCTTCTTTCTTGCATCGCAGCCGCTGACGGATGCCCTGATCTGGGAGAAGGGCAGCCGCTACACCTTCAGGCTCCGTCCCAGTACCTTCACACAGGCCGCTATTCTGGCGAAGCAGGCGGCCCAGTTCCCGGCGCGTCGGTGGGCGACCATCGCGCCGAACTACGAGTTCGGACAGTCCGCGGTGGCGAATTTCAAGAGTGAGCTGAAGCGGCTACGGCCGGACGTGGAATTCATCTCGGAGCAATGGCCGCCACTGAACAAGATCGATGCCGGTGCGGTCGTCCAGGCCATGATGGCCGATAAGCCGGAGGCGATCTTCAACGCGACCTTCGGTTCCGACCTCGCCAAGCTTGTCCGCGAGGGCACAACGCGCGGCGCTTTCGTCGGGCGAAGCGTCGTCAGCATTCTCACCGGCGAGCCGGAATATCTCGCGCCGTTGAAAGGGGAAGCGCCCGTGGGCTGGCTTGTGACCGGTTATCCGTGGAGCGAGATCAAGACCAGCGAGCACGATGCGTTTTTGCAGGCCTATCTTGCCAGGTTCAATGAACCGCCGAATATCGGCGCGCTGATCGGCTACATCAATACCATCGTACTGGCCCGGGCGATCGAGGCCGCCGGCAACACCAACACCAACGATCTCATCAAGGCCATGGAGCATCTGAAAGTGGGCACGCCGGTAGGCCCGGTTGCCTTCCGGGCGATCGATCATCAATCGACCATGGGCGTCTACGTTGGCCGCCTCGACGTCAGGAACGGTCAAGGCGTGATGACCGATTGGCGTTATGTCGACGGTACCGACTATCAGCCCACCGACGCCGAAGTCGCATCCAGACGGAAAGACTAGGTCCCATCGCCTGCAGCTTTTGACCCTGAAAGGTTCGTCATGATATCGATGGCCCCACGCAATGCCTGGTATCCGCTCACCTGGTCGCGGCTCGTGACGCGAGAACTCGCTTGCCACCGCGTGCTTGGAAATGAGCTCGTCGTCTACCGCGCCGAGAGCGGCGGCGCGATTGCCCTCGCTGATGTCTGTCCGCATCGGCTGGCGCCGCTGTCGAAGGGTAAACTCAGGGGTGATGCCGTCGAGTGCGGATATCACGGCATGACCTTCGGAGCCGACGGGCGCTGTATTCGCATTCCCGGTCAGAAGCTGATCCCGGCGAACGCAAGCGTACGGAGCTATCCGCTGCACGAGAAGATGGGGCTGGTGTGGATCTGGCCGGGCAATCCGGAGCTGGCGGATCCATCGCGGATCTATGATCTGCCGCAATATCAGCGGCCCGGTTGGCACGCCGCTCACGGCGACGCCCTGCGGATCGAGGCCAATTATCTCAATCTTGCCGACAATCTCTGCGATCCAGCGCATGTCAGTTTCGTGCATTTGTCGACGTTGGGTAATTCCGCCAGTGAGGATGTGCCGGTGGAACATTCGTTCGACAATAACGATGTGCTGGTCTGGCGCTGGATCAAGGACGCCCCGCCGATCCCGCTGTTTGCCAAATACGGCGACTTCCGGGGCAAGGTCGATCGCTGGCACTATTATCATTACGCGGCGCCATGTTCGGCCGTCATCGATTTTGGCAGTGCCGAGGCGCACGCGATTGCCGATCCCGGAGATCGCGACCAGGGATTAAGGATTTTCGCCTGTCATTTCATTACACCGGTCGACGATCACGCCTGCATCGATCACTGGCTTCACGTCCGCAATTTCGCCCTTGACAGCGCCGACGTGGACGAGCGGTTGCACGCGGATTTCCGCATTGCCTTCAACGAAGACAAGGAAATCCTGGAGCGGATCGAAGCGGTCGAGCGGGCAGGGCCCGACGTCAAGCGCATTCGGCTCGCCATCGATGCGGCCCCGCAGCGGATGCGCCGCATCGTCGAGCGGATGGTCGCCGAGGAAGCCGGACTTTCCCCGGCGCCGGTGGAGCGCGCGACAACGAAGGAGGGCGACAAGGGTCGCCCCTATGAGATCGACGTGGCGTAGCGGCGCCCCTTGTGGGCGCCCTGTCGCGGCAACGGGGTCGCGGATGATTTGCACCCCTATTGTGCCGCGTCGAGCGCCTCTCCGAGCACTGGATAGTCCGTATAGCCCTTGGCGCCGCCGCCGTAGAAGGTGGCCTTGTCGGGCGCGTTGAGCGGCGCGCCACGTTTCAGGCGCTCGACCAGATCGGGATTGGCGATGAATGGTTTTCCGAACGCGATGAGGTCGGCGGCGCCCGCCGCCAGCACCTGGGTCGCGAGTTCGAAATCATAGCCGTTGTTGGCGATATAAGCGCGCTTGAAACGCCGCCGCAGGCTGGCGTAGTCGAATGGCGCGATGTCGCGCGGGCCGCCGGTGGCGCCCTCGATGACATGAATGTAGACGAGTTTCAAGGCATCGAGATGATCGACGATATAGTCGAACAATGGTTGCGGGTTGGAGTCGGAGACATCGTTGGCCGGCGTCACCGGCGAAATCCGGATGCCGGTCCGCTCGGCCCCGGCTTCCGCCGCGACGACCTTTGCGACCTCGAGCATCAGCCTGGCGCGGTTTTCGATTCCGCCGCCATAGGCGTCGGTACGCTTGTTGGTGCCATCCTTGGCGAACTGATCCAATAGATATCCGTTGGCGCCATGGATCTCGACGCCGTCGAATCCGGCGGCGAGCGCATTGGCGGCGCCGCGCCTGAAACTCTCGATGATGCCAGGGATTTCATCCAAGGCGAGTGCCCGCGGCTCGCTGATATCGGTAAAGGTGCCGCCGACAAAGGTCTTGCCCTTGGCGCGGATCGCGGACGGCGCCACCGGCGCGCCGTGGCCGGGCTGCAGCGAAGTGTGCGAAATGCGTCCGACATGCCAGAGCTGGATGAAGATGCGGCCACCGGCTCCGTGCACGCGGTCCGTCACCTTGCGCCAGCCTGCGACCTGTTCTTTTGAATAGATGCCGGGCGTGTCCTGATAACCCTGGCCCTGCTGCGAAATCTGGCTGGCTTCGGTGATCAACAGCCCGGCGGAGGCGCGCTGACCGTAATATTCGATGGCGAGGGGACTAGGCACCAGGCCCGCGACTGCCCGATTACGCGTCAGCGGCGCCATCACCACGCGGTTGGGCAGGGTGATCGGGCCAAGCTTGTACGGCTCGAAGAGTTTGGTCGGCGTGGTCATTTTGTTGATTTCCGTGAAAGTTGGCAGGTATGGAGTAAAGTGGGGATGTCAGATCGCTGCCGCAATGCCGCCAGCCATCCGGCAGCCGCGCACGTAACCTGCAGGATGCGGCCAGCACGACAGAAGATTGCCGCTTGATGAGGATAATTCAGTCGAAATCAAAAACTGTGCAGCATAAGAGCCTCCCAGGCTTTGCCATGGCGGGAGGAATGTGCTGGTCGCGCAGCTCGCTCGCCGCAAGTGCCGGCAGCGGGACGAGGCTGGGCGCACATGCACCTCGCAAAAAGAATTCAGTTAACGCCGAGAAAATCCCGCTTGCCGATTTCGACACCATTGTGGCGCAGGATTCCGTAAGCGGTCGCGGCGTGGAAGTAGAAATTCGGCAAGGCAAAGTGTGTGAGGTAGGGCTGGCCCTTCAGCGTCATGGTCTTATCGGGGCCGATGGGAAAGGTGACCTCGCGGCTTTCGGCGCCCTCGAACTGTGCCGCTTTGAAGGCTCGGACATACTCGATGGTGTTGGCGAGTCGCTGCTTCAATTCCCCGAAGGTCTTTTCAGTATCGGCAATGGAGGGCACCTCGCTTTGGGTCAGGCGCGCGCAACTCTTGGCGGCGAAATCACACGCCGTCTGGACCTGCCGGGTGAAGGGAAACATGTCCGGATAAAGCCGCGCGCTAAGCAGGGTTTCCGGCGCAACACTCCTTGCAGTACAATAGGCCTCGGCCTTGGTCAGGACGTCTTGCAGGCTGCCGAGAATTTGCAGGAATGCTGGAACGGAGGCTTCATAGAATGACATGGCATGACCTTTCAGTCGTTGGGAAGATTTTGGCGCGTCGTGATCGAAGCGGACGAACGCACGCCCGGTGCCCCCGGCGCCAGCGCCTGCGGCCCGCGCATTCGGGCCAGTAATTCCGCAGTTGGCCAGGAGTTGGCCGGCAGGCCGTATTTGATCTGCATCGCCTTGACCGCGCTGCGGCTCTGCTGGCCCATCACGCCGTCGATCTTGCCGACATCGAAGCCTGCGCGCACCAGCAATTGCTGCAGCTCGCGCAGCTCGGCGAACGGCAGTTGCACAACCGGCGTTGCCGGGCGATGCATCGGCGGCGCGCCAGCGATGCGGGTGGCGAGATAGCCCGCGGTAGCCGAATAGATCAGCGAGTTGTTCCATTCGGTGTAGGCCGAGAAATTGGCATAGGCAAGAAAGATCGGGCCCATGCGGCCCATCGGCAGCAGCAGCGATGCCGGCAGGTCGTCGTTAGGCAATGCGCGGCCGTCGGCATAGGTCACGCCCAGCTGCGCCCATTTCGAGCGCGGCAGTTGGATCGTCAGATCGGCCTGGTCCCAGGGAAAACCCGGCGTCAGGTTGGGCGCGACGCGCACTTCCTGCAGCCACGGCTCGCCACGGCGCCATTTCAATCCGGCGGCGATGTAATTTGCGGTCGAGCCGATCACGTCTTCGGGGCTGCGCAAGAGATCGCGGCGGCCGTCGCCGTCATAGTCGACGGCATAGGTGAAATAATGCGTCGGAAGAAATTGCGTCTGGCCGAGTTCACCGGCCCAGGAGCCGACCATTTCCGACGGCGTAAGATCGCCGCGGTCGATGATTTGCAGCGCGGCAATGGTTTCGCCCACAAACATCTGCGAGCGCCGGCAGTCATAGGCCAGCGAGACCAGCGAGCGCAGGGTCGGCAGGCTGCCCATGTTGGCGCCGAAATCGCTTTCCAACCCCCAGAACGCGGCAATCACGGCCGGCGGCACGCCATATTCCTTCTCGGCGCGGGCAAAGGCCGCGGCGTAGGCTTTGATCCGGGCCTGGCCCTGCTGCATCCGATAGCTCGCGGCCATCCGGCCGGCGAACTCCGAGAAAACCTGCCCGAACACGCGCTGGCCGCGATCGCGGTTGACGATGCCCTGATCGTAGACCATGTCCGGCGCCGCCTCCGCGATCGCCCGCTGCGAGACGCCTGCGGCGATGGCTTGCTGTTTCATCTCGGCCAGGAAACGATCGAAACTCATGCCATTATGGCAGGCGGCACCGCCGCGCGGGGCGGGGGCTGCGAGCTTGGCCGGGGCTGGTTGAGCGGACGCCGGCTGTAGTCCGCACAGTAGCGCCAATACGACGGCGCCGGGAAAAAACAGTGCCGATGAGAAGTGTCGCATGCGGTTACCGGTAAAGCAGGAATCGCGGGAAGATGACGTTGTCCTAGCATCATTCGACGCCCGGCGTCATGCAGTGCCTTTGCTCTGGCTTCACCGGCACCAAAGGCCCCCGAAGCGGGATCTGGGATGCGCGGCCTACCGAAGAAGCCAATGTGCGGGTTGACCAGACCAACCGTCGCTAAGCTCCATTTCGAAGACGATCGCTTGGGGGAAGTGCGTAGAGGAACCAGACATGGGTCGTCGCGTTGATAAGCGGGGCGACAGCGGAGGAAATTGATGAAAAAGATTATCATGATCGTGGCGGCAACGACCGTAGTTGGGATTGCCTCGCCAGGGACAGCGATGGCGAGAAGCCACCACTACCGCCATCATTACGGATGGATGCACGGTTTTCGTGGCAGCAACGCCGAGCTTCGCGGCAATAATGGCAATTCTGCCAGCGGATCGAACAGCCTGGCTAATCCAAACAATGCCGCCGGCGCTGGTAGCGGAGCCGCCGGTTGGAAATTCCGATAGTCAGGTAGCCACGGTGACGAATCTCGGGCACGGTCAGGGTTAGAGCCGAAACGTTGATACCGCGCGGCCGCCCTGGCAAGCCGCCGGGCCCATTAACGAACGCGCCCTCGACCTTGGAGACGATCCGGCATTTCGAAAACCGAACCTGATGATATCCCCGCCGGGGACGTCGGCGCTTTTGTCGCTTCAGGTAAGACCATTGGTGATGGCTTGCCGGTAGCGCTTCGCAGTCGTGGCCGGGGTCCGCTCGGTGCCGCCGCAGCAACAGGAAAGCAGGCAGTTCACCACCGAATCGTAGAGCCAGACGAAGCCCCCATCCGGCGGGTTTTTCTCCTTCTTCCAGCTGGCATATTGCGATTGAAGATCGGAGGGGCAGGCGCCGCCTTGGTTATAGGTGTTGCTGCAACCGCCGCTCAGCGAATAGGCTTCGCATTGTGGCGCCGCGGCCCACCACGGCACACCGGCGAAGAACGCGGCGTCGCCCGGCTGGAATTGCCTGCCCGGGCCGAGATCGAGATATCCACGGCAAAAAAAGAAGAAGGTTTCACCACCTCGGGTGTCCTGCATCGCAGCGTTGGCGCTTCCGTAGTTGCCTCGACGCAGCAGTCCGGACCAGTCGGCGTTGCCGTCCATGGCCACGTTGGTGGTCTTGACGACGCTGCTGCCGGGTTTGCCGCTATGCCACCAGGGGCCCGGGCCGGCCTGGTTGGTCGCGAGTCCAGGAATGAGCAGGGTGCCGCCGCCATTGTCGGCAATAATCTGCCCCCAGGCGTTCGGTGTTTGGCCGCGACCGCCCGAGTAGCATTGAAGGTGGATGGCGCTGACGAACGCCTTGCCGTATTTCTGACGCAGCTGCGTATAGGTGTCGGTCCAGAACTGGCTCTCGAAGTACGGACAGAAGGTCACGCTGGCGAAGCCCACATCATGCAGCATGGAGCCGAACTCCACCATGATGGAAGCCTGCCAGTCGTCTTCATTGTCGAAATCGATGGCGTCGATGTCGCCACCAGCCGAAATCATCGCCTCTCTGAGCGCCTTGAAATTCCTGTAGAGCGGGTTTCCAGGGTTGTAGCCGTTACTCAGAAGATTTCCGATATGCTGGAAATCGTCCACCCCGCCGGCGCCGACCGAGAAGATGATCTGGACGCCCGCTTTGCGAAGCTGCGCCAGGCGAGGCGGCAGATCCATCTCAAGGGCTTCGCTGTACACGCCGTCGTTCACGATCTGGGTGTCGTTGAGGGCAAGGGAGCCGTCGGCCGCGACATGGACCGACCAGATGATAACAGCCGAATAGCCGGCGGCCAGAAGATCATCGATGGCCGCCTGGCCGCCGAACGCAATCGCGCCGCCGCCATAGATCCGAGTTTCAATGGTCATGCGCCCCACCCCAGCCCTGAGTTTACGCAGGCATGAAGGTTAGAGCCGTTCAAACGGAGCTGTTGTCGCCTCGTCCCTCGCACGAGTTGGCGAAAGATCCGGTCAGCCCTCTGCACCATTCCACCAAGCGCGCTTCAGTAATTTAATACTACCTTAGCGAGTATCCCTGTCAACCGCGGCCTCGATCTATCCCCTCTGGTTCTAATGCGCGGCTTCGCGGCATATCATCGCGGATGAGCGCGCCGGGCGCCGACTGTCATCGACCGTGAAAGCCGGCGATCCGCTCTTCTCTCACAGCTCCCGCGCATTACTGAACGCAAACGATGACACGCGGCGGGTGTTCTCGTCGAGGATCAGGCTGCGGGTGATCGGTGGCTCGGCGCGCTGGCTGCAGTTTTCGCGTTCGCAGAGCCTGCAGTTGACGCCGATCGGCGTGCCCTCGGCTTTGTCGAGGTCGATGCCGGCGGCGTAGACCAGGCGGGCGGCGTGGCGGATTTCGCAGCCGAGCCCGATGGCAAAGCGTGGTTGCGGCTGCGGGTGCGGTGCCACCGGGCGACGGACCATCTGGGCGATGGAAAAATACCGGGTGCCATCAGGCAGTTCGATGACCTGCTTGAGCAACCGGTCCGGCGTATCGAAGGTCGAGTGCACGTTCCACAACGGGCAAGTGCCGCCGAATTTTGAAAATGGAAAAGTGCCGGATGAAAATCGTTTGGAAACATTACCGGCATTGTCGACGCGCAGCAGAAAGAACGGCACGCCGCGGGCATTGGGCCGCTGCAGCGTGGTGAGGCGATGACAGACCTGTTCGAAACCGGCATTGAAGCGCTGCGCCAGCACGTGGACGTCATAGCTCAATGCTTCCGCCGCCACATGGAAGGCGGTATAGGGCATCATCACCGCTGCCGCGAAATAATTGGCCAACGTGATGCGATAGAGCCGGCGCGGGGTATCGTCGAGCGGGCCGCCACGGTTGATGATCGCCTCGATCAGGCTGTTGCATTCGGCGATGCCAGCCTGGAAGGCGAGCTGGAAGGCGCGGCCTGGGCCGTCCACCAGTTCGGAGATCAGGAGTTGCCGGCGATGCCGGTCGAACCGGCGCAGTGTTTCGCGCATGACATCGACCGGCATGATGCGGGTGACTACCGAATGTTTCTCGCGCAAACGTGTCGCCAGAGCCGCGAACAGTTGCTCGGCCGGCACGTTCATCTCGTCGCGCAGAGTTTCCGCGGCCTGTTCGAGCTCGGGAAAATAATTGCGGTTGGCCTCGATGAGGTCGCGGATGCGCTCGATCGGATTGGCTTCGAAACGGGATCCTTCGTCGCGGTCAGCCATTTGGGCGGCGACCAGGGTTTCGCCGCGGCGGGCTTCGGTATAGGCGGCATACAGCCGTTGCAAGGAGTGTGTCACCCCTGGACACAGTTCGGCGAGATCGCGCAATTCCTGTTTCGGCAGGTCGATCTGCCGGAACAGCGGATCGGAAAAGATCTCGTTCAATTCAGCGAAGAAGCGGTCCTCGTCGGCGGTGGCGAGATCGCGAAGATCGAGGTCATAGGTCTCCGCCAGCCGGAGCAGGATCTGCGCCGTGACCGGGCGCTGGTTGCGTTCGATCAGGTTGATATAGCTCGGGGAAATGCCCAGTCCTTCGGCGATCTGGGTCTGGGACAGCCCGAGTTGCTGACGGATGCGGCGGAAGCGGGGTCCGACAAACAGCTTCTTTGCGGAATCGCCGGGCATGTCAGCCTCACTTACCTATTTGTGACAAAATTTACATAGTGACATTCGTGACATGTTCTTATGTTACATGACATCATCATTGGAACTCAAGCTATCTGTACGAATTAGGAAGTTTAGCGTTTAGCTCTGCTTACGTTTCGCAACGCACTGTCACGAATGTCGATTGGAGAAAATGATGGCTAAGACCTTTGAACAGCTGATTCCTGCACCCGAGGGGCGTTTCGATGGAATCAGCCGTCCCTATAGCCCGGCCGAGGTGGAAAGGCTGCGCGGCTCCGTGCCGATCGCCTACACGCTGGCCGAGAAGGGCGCCAATCGGCTGTGGCAATCGCTGAAGAGCGAGCCTTATGTCAATTCGCTGGGCGCGGTAACCGGCAATCAGGCGATGCAGCAGGCCCGCGCCGGGCTGCCCGCGATCTACCTGTCGGGCTGGCAGGTCGCCGCCGACGCCAACACGGCTGGCGCGATGTATCCCGACCAGAGCCTTTATCCCGCCAATGCCGGTCCGGAACTGTGCCGCCGCATCAACCGCACCTTCCAGCGTGCCGACCAGATCGAGCACTCCGAAGGTGGCGCCAAGATCGACTGGTTCGTGCCGATCGTAGCCGACGCCGAAGCCGGCTTCGGCGGTCCGCTCAACTCGTTCGAGATCATGAAGGCCTATATCGAGGCCGGCGCGGCTGGTGTCCACTTCGAGGACCAGCTGGCCTCGGAGAAAAAGTGCGGCCACATGGGCGGCAAGGTGTTGATCCCGACCGCGGCCCACGAGCGCAACCTGATTGCGGCGCGGCTCGCTGCCGACGTTTGCGGCACGCCGACCTTCGTTTTGGCCCGCACGGATGCGGAAAGCGCAAAACTGATCACGGCCGATGTCGACGAGCGTGATCGCGAGTTCATCACCGGCGAACGCACCGCGGAGGGCTTCTTCCGGCTCAAGCCCGGCACTGGTCTGGCGCATTGCATCAAGCGCGGCATCGCCTTTGCGAAATATGCCGATCTTTTGTGGTGGGAAACCTCGACCCCGAATCTGGAAGAGGCCCGCGAATTCGCCGAGGCGGTCCACAAGGTCCATCCCGGCAAGATGCTGGCCTATAACTGTTCGCCGTCGTTCAACTGGGAAGCCAATATCGACAAGGCGACGATTGCAAAATTCCAGCGCGAAATCGGCGCGATGGGCTATAAGTTCCAGTTCGTGACGCTGGCGGGCTTCCACTCGCTCAACCACGGCATGTTCGAGCTGGCGCGGGGCTACAAGGCCGAGGGCATGGCCGCCTACTCCCGCTTGCAGCAGGCCGAGTTTGCTTCGGAGAAGTTCGGCTATTCGGCGACGCGCCACCAGCGCGAGGTTGGCACCGGCTATTTCGATCTGGTGTCGACCACCATCACCGGTGGTACGTCATCGACTACCGCGCTTCACGATTCGACCGAAGCCGCGCAATTCAAGGCGCACGGTTCGGAAATCCAGGTTCAGGCAGCCGAATAGCAGGAGGCAAACATGGCACAGGGCAGCAATTTCTGGGTGATTGGCGGCGAGTTCGGTTCGATGAATTTCCACAAGCTCGTGGAAGGTTCGGCGCAGGTCAAAGGCCCCTTCAAGACCCGCAAGGAGGCCGAGGACTGCTGGCGTGAAGTGTCGGAAGAGAACCGGCATCGCGGCAGCGTGCGCTTCTCGATCGTGGAAGAGCCGAACCGCGCGGCCTGATCGCCCGCCAACCGGCCAAGAAAGCCACAGGGAACGTCCAAATTAAGCAGCCCCATCCGGCGTTCCGGGTGGGGCTGACTGGGTTTACCGTCTCTTAATGGGACAAGTCTTTGAGATCAAACAGCCTTTGCGAGAAAGCCGGTTACTGATAGGTTAACCGGGTTTCGTTCCACCAGCCAGGGGCCATTCGGCGATGTCAGAGGCGCAAAATACCGGAAGCAATGCCGCCGGCGAACCGCGTCCGATCCGGTTGCGTGATGCCCTGCGGCAGGCCCGGATCGAGGCCGCCGATCGGACCGGCGTTGTGGTCGATTTGCGCGATGCCGAAGTCGCCCGGCTTGAAATTCTGAGCGAGGCGCTCGATCCCCTGTTCTCGCAGATTCCCGATTCCATCGAACTGTTCGATCGCGGCATCAGCCAGGGCGATACGCCGCGGCTGTGGATCGATGTGGTTGCCCATGTGGTGATGGGGCGTGACAAGCGCATGTACCGATTTGTCCAGGACAGCCGTTTTGGCCGCATCGTGCTGGCCGAGTCGCACGATGTCGCTATCATGGTTGCCGCCATCACCGAATATGTCGCCCGCCGCATGATCGAGCGCGAGCGCGCGCTGGTTGCGACGCCGTCCCCCCTCGTCGCCGACAAGCCGCGACGCAGCCGCTTCTGGGTCTTCGTGCTCGGATTCATCATTGGTGCTGCTGCGCTGTTTGGCCTGGCGCTGCTTTCGAGTTTGCGAGGCCTGTAAGCAAAGCCCAAAATGTAGCTCCCCGACGGCTATTATTGCGCATCCAGATGGTCGGCGGGCGCGCTACGGATCAAGGCGGCAACGCTCGCCTGCGATCGTTGCCATTCGTCCGTGGCAATTTTTCCTGCGACCACGATCAGCGTTGTGGCCAGCAGCAGCCGCAGCGCGGTTTCGGGCACGCGGGTCGCAGCGTAACTGCCGATGATAATGCCTGGCAGGGAGCCGATCAAAAGCACGCCCATCAGGTGCCAATCGACCGTGCCCATCGCCCAATGCCCAAGCCCGGCGATCAGCGTCAGCGGCACCGCATGCGCAATGTCGGAACCAACGATACGCGCCATCGGCAATCCCGGATAGAGCAGCAACAGCGCAGTCACGCCCACCGCGCCGGCCCCGACCGAGGATATCGAGACCAGTACGCCGAGGACAATGCCGACCAGGACGGTTGCACGCGAAATCGTGGCGGCGTCGAGCCGCTCAAGACGCCCGCGAAAGGACTCCAGCAGCGCCTTACGGAAGATCAGCGAACTGGCCGTCAGCAGCAGCGCGAGGCAGAGCACGCTGTTGATCAGGCCGCGTGCGCCGGCGCTGTCGAGATCGAGCCGCCACAAGACAAACAGCGTCAGGATGCAGGCAGGCATGCTGCCACTGGCGAGCCTGATCACCGCCGGCCAGTGGATGCTTTTTGCCAGGCCGTGCACCAAGCTGCCGCCTGTTTTAGTGGCGGCGGCATAGAGAAGATCGGTTCCGACGGCTGTCCCAGGGTGAATGCCGAATAACAGGATCAGCAAAGGCGTCATCAACGAGCCGCCGCCCACGCCGGTCATGCCGACCAGCAGGCCTACGCCAAAGCCCGAAGCGATATAGATGGGATCAATCAAGGATATGCACCGCGCACCAGCGTCCCTAGCTCAATCAGGTCATCAGGATGTGCAACACCGTCTGGCCGTCACATCAGCTCTGCCGCCCGGTCAGACGAGGCGGACGGCTAACTGATTCACTTTGTCAAGTAGGATTACTTTACTGACTCCGGCAATAGCGCCGATGAAAAAAAGAATGATCCTAGCGTTGACCGGGATTTGGTGGCGAATTTTTTCCCGAGCGCGCCGCCAAGCAGTGAAAGGCGATCGCGCCACCTGCAAATCTCGCGGCCATGCATACCTGGCCGCCAAATCGCCACTCTTCCGACTGCCGAGTGACACTTCGGCGGTTTCCTTGGCATCAAAATACCGCCAACCCGCCGGCATCTACATCAGCTGTGTCTTTCGCAATTCCTGCATCCGCGAGCCAGTGTCGATGCCCCGCACGGTTTGCGCACACCGCCATGCCGCGCCATCGCGCTCGATGGTAAACAGATTGTAAGCCGCCGACGGATAGCGGCCGTGCGCCAGCGCCGATGCCGAAGGCACGCCGATCACCGGTATGGAACCTTTCGGTCCGTCGATCCAAATCGTGGAGTCCACGTGATCGTGCCCATGCAGGATCAGTTCCACGCCGTACCGTCTGAGCAGATCGAGCAGGTCGGTAGCATCGGTCAGCCGCTTGGCGGGCGCAGTCGAACGCAGTGGATGATGGACCAGCAGGACACGAAATGACGATCCGAGGGACAGTCCCGCCAGCATGCGCTCAAGCGCTTCAAGCTGACGGCGTCCCAGGCTTCCCGTCGCCATCAGCGGCGGCGTCGGCAGCGCCGAAGACAGGCCGATCAGCACCAGCGGGCCGCGCCGGCGCAGCAAAGGAAACAGGCTGCCGCCATCGGGGGCGTCGCTGCCGAGATAAGTTGCAAAGGTTTCGGCAAAGCGATGCTGGGTAAGGCTGACATAGCTATCGTGATTGCCGGGAATGACGGTCACGCGATCCGCCGGGCCGACATTCTCCAGCCATGCCCGCGCCTGCGCAAACTCCGCTTCCAGCGCGAGGTTGACCAGATCGCCGGTTATCGCGATGTGATCCGGCGCCTGCGCCTGCAGGTCCGACACGAGGTGATCCAAAACGTCGCGCCGATGGACTTTGTGGCGATGGCGTATCCAGTTGAAATAGCCGAAGGCACGCTTGCTGGCGAGATCACGTAGCCGCGGCTTCGGCAGAGGCGGAAGATGCGGATCGGACAGGTGCGCCAGCGTAAAGGCGGCCATCACAGGGATCCAGAGGGGTAGCCCGCGGGGAAAAGCCACTGCATGATCGTCTCGTGGGGTCCTTGATTTCGAGAAATGTATTGGCAAGCGGGCAGCGCCGACGCAAGGATGAAAAACCACGGTTGTGGCCCGGAGATTATTAAGTAGCGATGAGCCTGCAATCCCAGCGCAACAGGTTTGAGCCGCTGCTGCGGCGGCTGTTTCATCTTTATTGGCGGTTCGCTCGCGGCATGACGCTGGGGGTCCGCGCCGTCGTGCTCGACGGCGATAACAGGGTGTTTCTGGTCAAGCACAGCTATGTTGCCGGTTGGCATCTGCCGGGCGGCGGCGTCGAAGTTGGCGAGACGTTCCGCGAGGCGCTGCGGCGCGAACTGGAGGAAGAGGGTCGGATCGAGCCGATCGGCGAGCCGGCCCTGCATGGCGTTTTCTTCAACAGCCACGTTTCCCGCCGCGACCACGTCGCGGTCTATCTGATCAGGCAATTCCAGCAAGATCGGCTGCCCGAGCCCAATCGCGAGATCGTCGCCTGCGGCTTCTTCGACGCCGCGGCGCTGCCGGCGGATACAACCGTGGGCACCCGCCTGCGTATCGCCGAGGTGTTCGAAGGCCGGCCGCCGCTGGCGACCTGGCGCTAGCGTGCCGTTAATCATTGCTTTCGCAATTGGCACGAACGATAAGCTCACTTAAGACGCAGACGGTACGCATCCCAATCGATCGCACGCCTGGGCCGGGGTCAATGGTTGCAGCGTTTCATGGATAGAGCGATGAAATATCTGAAAGCCGTTTGCGGATTGGCCATGCTCGCCGTTCTGGCCAGTAACGTATGGTCGATGTCGCGCTGGAGCGAAGCCCGCGGAGTGTACGACGATGTCTGCTACTTGCGGCAGGCTCACTTGTTCCAGAAATTTGGTATAGATGGCCTGGACACCAGGGTTTCCCGCGATGACGACCACTACCTGTCGTCAAAATTGAAGGAAATTGGTTTTGCGACCGCCAGCGATCTGACGACTGCGCCCTGTCACACGCCGATGCCGGCGACCAACAAGATGGTGTTGCAATATCCGCCCGGGACCGGTTTTGTGCTGGCGCTGTTTCCGCAGGGGTTCCAGGTGATCCCGCTTTATGTGACGGCGACCGTCATCGTTTTCGGCTTTGGCCTGCTTGCACTTTATTACGCGGGTTCCACCTCGTCTTCTATCATGGCCGGTGTTTTCGGCTGTCTCGCCGTCTACCTGATGATCAATCCGGCCAAGGCGAGCTATTCGATGGCGCCGACGATGGTGGTGTGTGCGCTCGCGGGGTTGCTCACGGCCCGGTTGTTCCTGGCGCAGCAAGAGCAACGCCGTCTCGCTCTCGCGGGACTTATCGGTCTCCTGATCGGTCTGTCCATCAATTTCAGATTGCCCAACCTGTTTCTTTCCTGCGGATATTTCCTGTATTTCATCGGTGCATTCCTAGGATCCCGGAAGGCCGAGACTGCACTGCAGGGGGTACTGTTTTCAGCCGGAGTTTTGACCGGGATGGCGCCGACGCTGCTGGCCAACATGATCAACGCCGGCAGCCCGTTCTCGACGACGTACGGGGCTTTCGATTCGGCGGCTCCCGATCTTAGTTTCAGCGTCGTCCGGAGTTACCTTGCCGACATGCAGTTCGTCCTGCTGGTGCTCGCGGGGGCATGGACTATTGTGATGCTGCGGGGCTCACGCCGGACCGATGCCTCACGAGTGGCTGTGGTCACGGCCGGGAATCTGGTCGCGAACCTGGCCTTCTTCATGAGCCACCCTGTCTTTACACCCTATTACACCGTTCCGGTTGCGATGCTTTCATTGTGGAGTCTGTTGTTTGGCTTCCTGATCAAGCCTTGGGCGCGGCAGCAGGATGCGAAGGCGCCCTCATTTCCGGTTCACGCGGGGCAGCAATTGAAGACGCCTTAGGCAGGCAGCGATGGCCCGATCATGGTATTGGGATGGTTGAGTCGGCAGACTTGGTCGAGCGGACGTTCCACGGATGATATCATCGATGCGGGTTGCGGTTCTGGTGCCATGCTTCAATGAGGAGGCGGCGGTCGCCATCGTCGTTGCGGACTTTCGCAAGGCGCTGCCGTCGGCTGAAATCTACGTTTACGACAACAATTCGTCAGATCGCACCGTTGCGGTCGCGCGCGAGGCCGGCGCGCTGGTGCGCAGCGAGCGTCGGCAGGGCAAGGGCCACGTGGTGCGCCGGATGTTCGCCGATGTCGATGCCGACGTCTACGTCCTGGTCGATGGCGACGCCACCTACGACGCCGCCAGCGCCCCGCGCATGATCGAGAGGCTCCTGAGCGACCACCTTGATATGGTGGTCGGCTTTCGCGTGGATCAGGCCGAGGCTGCCTACCGGAGAGGCCATCGAACCGGCAATCGGATGTTGACCGGCTTTCTCTCCTCGGTGTTCGGTGAGGCTTTTGCGGACGTCCTTTCCGGCTATCGCGTATTTTCGCGTCGTTTTATCAAATCCTTTCCGGTGCTGTCGGATGGCTTTGAGATCGAGACCGAACTCACCGTGCACGCGCTCGAACTGGCGCTGCCGGTCGCCGAGATCGAAACGCCGTATTATCCGCGGCCGGCGGGATCGTTCAGCAAGCTCAACACCTGGCGCGACGGCTTTCGGATTCTCGGTACCATCCTGAAACTCTACCGGTCGGAAAAGCCGCTGCGCTTCTTCACCGCGATCGGAATTTTCCTCACGCTGGTTTCGATCGGTCTGGCGATCCCGATTGTCATCACCTATCTCGAGCAAGGCATCGTTCCGCGGCTGCCGACCGCGGTTCTGTCCATGGGACTGATGATCTTGGCGGTGCTGTCGGTCTCCTCGGGGCTGGTGCTCGACACGGTGACGCGGGGACGCCGCGAAATCAAGCTGCTGGCCTATCTGTCTCAATCCCCGGTTGCCAAGGACTGATGCGATCGAGGAATTTGGCTCTCCGGGTGATGGACCGCGCCTCCGCCAGATGCTATCTCGCGCGTCAGCATGAGCGACTTGTCCATCACCATCCTACCCGAGACCTTGGGCGACGCCCAGCCGATCGAGCGGCTGCACGAGCGCACCTTCGGTCCCGGCCGCTTCGTCCTCAGTGCCTATCGGCTTCGCGAGCACGTCGATCATGTTCTCGAACTGTCGTTCACGGCATGGATCGGTACGCTGCTGGTTGGCTCGGTGCGCCAATTGCCCGTTTGCGTCGGCGATACCAAGGCGTTGCTGTTGGGACCGCTGACAGTCGAGCCGCCTTTTCGCGGCCGCGGCGTCGGTCGCGCGCTGCTGGAGCGCGCGATAAGCGACGCCAAGGCCCGTGGTCACCGCCTTGTGCTGCTGGTGGGCGACGAAGCCTATTACAGCCGTGTCGGCTTCAAGGCCGTGCCGAAGGGCCGGGCAACCATGCCGGGACCGGTGGATTACCGGCGGCTGCTGGTGGCCGAACTGGTGGACGGCGCCTTTTCTGATGTCTGCGGCGCCATTCGCCCGGACTGGAGCATGGCCCGATAGCGCAGCAATCGAGCAGCCGGCATCCGATAGACATGCGCCTGCGTCCGACTCCCGTGGTCATATCTTTTTCGAGATGCCGAGGAAGAAACCACGGCGCGGGCCGAATTGCGGAGCAAAAACGCCGATGCCGGTGCCATCCCTGATTTCGTAGACGGTGTCGAACAGGTTGACGACATCGAAGCGAACCGTCATCGGCAGCGGATCGTTCGGCAGCAGGAATTCGCGCTTGATGCCGACATTGACCTGGGTGTAGCCCGGCACCGTGGTGATATTGTCGTCGCCGTTGCGCAGACCGCTGCCATAGATCATGTCGGCGCTCAGCTTGATTCCGCACCACGACAGTCCGTTTTCGCCAAACGCTTCTGCCGCGGTGGCGGCCCGGCCGCAGAACTGATAGAGGGCGCCGGCCGAAGCCGTGATGAACTGGTTGTGGTCGGTATAGATAAAGTGCGTCTGGGCGTACTGAAGTGCCGTCAAGCCGCCGAGGTCCGCAAGCGGCGTGGTGTTGTCGAACAGGTATTGGTTCGACACGGGGTCGCTCGCTCGCTGCTGCGCCACGGCGAGGTTGCCGTAGGCCTGGAAGTTTCCACTATTGTACTTGGCGTGGAATTCGATGCCTTCGTTGTATCCGCGGGCGTAATTGAAGGCGCTGAGCACCAGCGCCTGTCCGAAAGTGCCATTGTCGATGAGATCGGTGGCGATCTTGTAATAGGCATCGACGCCCAGATCGAGGCTGGAGCAGTCTTTGCCCCCAGGAGCGCATCCGAATTTTATCTTCTGATCGACGCCGGCATCGAAATAATGCGAGCGTTCCGGCAAGACCGGATCGCTCTGGCCTGACAATGCGCCAGTGGTGTTGTTGAACAAGGCAATGTTGGGCGGGGCCGCCTCCGCCAGTACCGGCGGCGTGAAGTAGCGCGCATAGCCGGCGTGAAAGGTGGTGTTCTCGAACGGCTTGTAGGTGAAACTCAAGCGCGGGCTGAACTGATTGGCGTCGACATATTGGTACATCTGATCGAAGCGCAAGCCATAGTTCATGGTGAGCTGGTTGGTGAGTTTCCACTCGTCCTGGGCATAGACGCCCATCAGCACGCCCAGTTTCGAGATGTTGTTGGTGATGGTCTCCGGCGCCCCATTGTCGGAGCCGTCGCAGATCGTGCAGGGCTCGACCAGCGACGAGTTGCCGACGAACGACTGCTCGCCGCTGACCGTGAAGCCGGTGCGAAGCGTGTGGGCCGAATTGACTTCATACGAGGCGTCGCCCTGGATGCCGTTAGTATAGGTGTTGCGGGTGACCGTCGAGGCAATGCCGTTGAGCAGGAGATCGCCGATCGGGTCCGGTGTGAACTTCAGGTTGTTGTAGCGGGTGAAATAGGACAATTGCCCGTCGAAGCCCTCGTAGGATTTCTGCACCGTCAGCACGCCGAATTGGGTAAACTCGGCCTGGTTTTCGTTGAGTTGCGCTGAATTGAAATTGGTCACACCGAATGCGTTGGTGACCGGCACGGCGCTTTGCCCGATCGGTTTGCCGGGAACATCGGGGATCTGAAAGTTGTTGTTCGAGGTTCCCGCGATCAGGCTGACCCGGGTAGTCGGGTCGATGAATGCCGACATATAGCCGAAGCCTCGTTCCTGCTGCGAGAAATCGTGGATCGCATTGTACGCGGGCGTCGGATTTTCAATCCCTACCGTGTTTTGCAGATAGCGGCCGGTGAAGAAATATTGCACGCCGGCAAAGCAATCGGTGGAGGCCGGCGGCGCCTTGACGTAGGTTGGTGTGGTCGCCGTCGTAGTCGCGGGGCAGGTGCTGCCGAACGTGCCGCCATATTCGACGCTCGGCGCGACGGTTCCATGGCTGCCGCCATACATGCTGACGCTGCCGCTGTTGTTGAAAAGGTCGGTGCGGGTGGTGACGTCGACGAGGCCGACCGTGCGCAGTCCGTATTCGGCCGGCAGGGCGCCGGTGATGAGGGCGATGCTGCCGATAAAACTGGTGTCGAAAATGCTGCCGAAGCCGGTGACGCCGTCGGGCAGTAATATCCCATTGATGCGAAATTGAACGTTGGCGTGATCGTTGCGAACGTGCAGCGAGCCGCTGGCCGCGGAATCCTGCGAGACCCCGGGGGCCTGCAGCAGGACTTGCTCGACGGTGGCATTGGTGCCCTGGGGGAGATCCTGGATCGTGGCATGGCTGATGGTGTCCGAGGTCGTTCCGACCGTCGTAAATATGTTGCTGCGGGCCTGATCGAAGGCGATGCCTTTGGACGCCAGCTGCTCGGCTGGCGAGATCGGTGCCGGCGGTGCCGGCCGCGCCGTCGGCGGGGTCACTGCGCGCTGGACAACCTCGTGTGGCCTGGGCTTCTGCTTTCCGGAGACTCGCTTTGGCGCCTCCACCACGACGTCGGGAAGCCTCGTGGGACCATTGCTTTCAGGCGCAGGTGTCTGCGACTGCGCCGGACTGCCGCTGCATAGACATAGCATAAGCCAGGCAGCGCCCGAGGGGGCCGACATTGATTTCGCGAAAGCTGACATTCTCCCGATCCCCATTCACCTTTAGCCGCCATCCCATTCGTTGGTGCCAACGAATTGGATGAAGCCGTCGCCTTCGATGGACAACAGGCTGGTTTTGATCGGTCCTGCAGGGAAGGCTCGCGTAGGACGCAACGCCCCGAGGAACGATCGATCAACCGAGGTCAGGAAACTGGGGGAGCGCGAGGCTGAAAGGCGACGCTTGCGGAGTGCAGGTGCAAGAACTCGGCGTCGGTGGTGAAATACAGGAATTCGATCGCCTGCGGCAGCAGCAGCACTGGCGGGGATGCAAACACCACCGTGCTGGCCAGCGCCATGACGGCGCAGATCGCGCAGCCGTCTTGCGGATGCTGGTCAGAATCGTGGTGGGACGCGGGCTGTTGCTGCGCAACGGAGAGGTGCGCGGGCGCGGCTTGCGCCGCAAGCCCATGGAAATGACCGAACGAAAGCGCAAACTGGATCACCAGCGCCAAAAGTGCGGCTCGCGTGCCAAGTTTGATGTTCGATCGAAACCACTTCATGCCGCTATGTGCCTCGCGCTGGAAGCCGGTCGACAGAACGGTCCAACGTTATAATATAACATCGCAAGATCCGGCGAGGGGTGTCAACGGCAATTGAGGGTCGCGCGCGGTCAATTTGCAATTCCTGTGTGATTCCCGCAACGCTCGGCGAGGGCCGCCGCGATCAGCGCCCCTCGCGCAACCAGGTGGCGGCAAAGGCGCCCAGCAGCAGCAACAATCCGATCAGGCCGGCGAACATCGGCAGCACACCGACACCCTTGACGACGCTGGCATCGCGCATCTTCACGCCCATCCAGCCATCGCCGCGAAATACACTCGAGGAGTGAACCGGCACGATGCGTGGCAGTTCGATACTCGATCCCTCCACCAGACGCCGGACGTCACCGCCGCTGGCTTGCGCCAGCGGTTTGAGCATGTCGGTTGTCGAAGTAACTTCCGAAAATTCCTTCGGGTTGGTCGGACCGACATTGATCAGCGCCTTCAGCGTACCATCGGTGGCCTGCCACAGGCCGAGTTCGTTGGCAGGAATGGTCGAGCGCCATGTTCCCGGCTCGCCTTCGCGTAGCGTCAGCTGACGGGTTGCGCCGGAGGGTGAAGTCACGGTCACCGGCGCGACGCTGTCCGCCATGGTCTGGCGCAGCACGACCAGATCGTGGCCCTCGACCTGCAGACGCAACGCTTCCTCGTCGAGGTCGGGCTGCTTCATCAGCCAATGGGACATTCGTCGCAGCAGGTCGAGATGCGGACCACCGCCCTCGTAGCCGCGCGCCCACAACCAGATTTGGTCGGACAACAGCAAGGCGACGCGGCCCTCGCCATACCGCGACAGCAGCAGCAGCGGTTCTCCGTCGGCGCCGGTCATGATCGGAGCGGTCGTGGCGTTGCGCGTATCGACGGTGCGGAAGAACCGGCTCCAATGCGGCGGCTCGGAATCGGAACCTTCCAGCCCGCGCGTGACCGGATGGCGTTTGCCGGCGTCGCTGAGGTGGGCATAATAAGGTTTCTCGGTGACACCGAGCGGCTCGGCCGGCAGCACCGCGTTCAACGGTGTACGCCAGATGCTGGTGGTCGAGGCGTAGTCGGGGCCGGCCGACACCAGCACCGCGCCACCGTCGCGCACATAGCGCGCGATATTGTCGAAGTAGGCCACCGGCAGCACGCCCTGGCGCGCGTACCGATCGAAGATGATAAGCTGGAAGTCGTTGATCTTCTGCTGGAACAGTTCGCGGGTCGGAAACGCGATCAGCGACAACTCATTGATCGGCGTCCCGTCCTGCTTTTCGGGGGGGCGCAAAATCGTGAAATGCACGAGATCGACACTGGGATCGGATTTCAGCAGGTTGCGCCAGGTGCGTTCTCCGGAATGCGGCTCGCCCGAGACCAGGAGCACCCGCAGCTTGTCGCGCACCCCGTCGATCGCAACTACCGCGCGGTTATTCACCGGCGTCAGTTCGTTTTCGAGCGGAGAAGCCTCGATCTCGACGATGTTCGGTCCGGCGTGCTTGACATCGACTTCGACGTTGACGGTCTGGCCGCTCATGACCGTGCGCTCGTTGATAACGTCGCCGTCGCGGCGCACCACGACTTTGGCGTGCTCGCCGCTGGCGCCCTGATCGTCGAGACGGTAGGTGATGGTCTGGGACTGGCCGACGATGCCGAAACGCGGTGCGGCGGTAATCGCGATACGACGATCGCGCTCATTCTTGCGTCCGGTGATCAGCGCATGCAGCGGGGCTTGAAATCCGAGCGCCGTCACGTTTGCGGGAATGTCGTGCACCCGTCCGTCGGTGATCAGGAAGGCGCCGGCGACGCGATCGACCGGAACATCCGACAACGCCGCAGACAGCACGCTGAAAAGTTTGGTGCCATCGGTTTCCCCGTCGGCCTGGCCGGCTTCGACCACCCGAACCTCCAGCCCCTTGATCTTCTTCAGGCTGTCGACCAGGGCCTCCCGTGCCTGGGCCGTTTCACGGTTGCGGTCGCCGAAGTTCTGGCTGGGACTTTTGTCGATCACGACCACCGCGACCGAGGACAGTGGCTCGCGTTCCTCATGGGTAAATGACGGGTTGGCCAGCGCCAGCAGGATCAGCGCCAGCGCCGCTACGCGCACCGCCGCGCCGCGGGATCTGCCAAGCAGCAACAATGCGGCGATGACCGCGATCGCGGCGGCGGCGAGCCACAGCACCAGCGATGGAACCAGCGGCGTAAATGCAATGCCGTAATTCATGGCGCGCTCCTGTCGGCTTGGTCAGGCGAGGGCATGACAGCCTGGCTGCGGGCAGGGCCCTGCATCGTGATGCGCATTCTATTGCCCGAGCCGTTCGATCAGCGCCGGCGCATGCACCTGATCGGTCTTGTAGTTTCCGGTCAGCGTGTACATCACGATATTGACGCCGGCGCGAAAGGCGAACTCGCGCTGCCGGGGTTCGCCCGGCGTGAGCGGTAGCATCGGCTGGCCGTCCGGGCGTATCGCCCAGGCGCCGGCAAGGTCGTTGGAGGTGATGATGATCGGCGACACGCCGTCGCCGCCCCTGGCCGGCCGCGACGCATCCTCATCGTCGTCACCGCGCGGCAGGGTCTCGACCCAGGTCTGTCCGGTGGTGAACCGGCCGGGAAAATCCCGCAACAGATAGAATGTCTTGGTCAGCACGTGCTCGCGCGGCACCGGCTCCAGTTCGGGAACGTCGAGCGAGGAGAGGATATCGCGCAACGCCTGCATGCCCGCAGTCTGGGAGGCGCCCTCTTCGCCTGGCGGTGCCTCGATGGCATCGCGGGTGTCGAACAGCACGGTGCCGCCCTGTTTCATGTAGGCATCGATGCGGTTGATCGCATCCTGCGGCGGCTTGGCTGCGCCGGGCACCACAGGCCAGTAGATCAGCGGAAAGAAAGCCAGTTCGTCATGGGCCGGGTCGACGCCGACGGGGTCGCCGGCCTCCAGCGCCGTTCGCTGCGCCAGGAAAAGCGTCAGCCCGGCCAGGCCCGCCTTGACGATGGAATCGACATCGGCATTGCCGGTCACGACATAAGCGAGCCGGGTTTGCGAGGTCGCCTTGATGGCGAAATCGTCGGCGCTTTCGGCTCGGGTCGGCGATGGTGCGATGGAGATGGACAGCAGCGCGAGCGCCAACGCCGCGGGCGCCGCGCGCCGCCGCAACAGCGCCGCGACACCGGCGCCGAGCAGCGCGACGATGACGGCGTCGATCAGGAACAACGCCAACGCCGATGATAGCAGGATGCCGCGCAGATCGCGCGGCTCGGCGTTGGTGTAGCTGGCGCGCCGCGCATGCAGTCCGGAAGTGTCGAGGGGCGCGATACGGTCGGCGGCGGCCAGCGTGTTAACCGCCAACGGACCGTCGGCTGGACCATAGAGCCCAGGCGGATGATCCGATGTCGCGTGATCGCGGAAGCTGGCCGGCAGCGGCTTGGCGGTTGAGGGCGGCGGTCCGAGCGATCCGAATCCGTCGAGGGTTCGCTGCGGCGCGACCGTTTCGGCCTTGGCCTCACCGGCGACCCCGGCGCCCTCCTTGGAGGTATAGCCGGACATGTCGACGATCCTTCTCAGCATCTCGACGAAGGTGCCGGACATTGGCAGATCGGACCATCGCATGTCGCCGCTGACATGGAACAGGCTGACCACGCCCTTGCCGCGACGTTCGCCGGTCACCAGCGGAGTACCATCTTCCAGCGAGGCCCAACTCTTGGTCGCCAGGACGGCATCAGGTTCGGCGAGCACCTGACGGTTAATGGTAATGTCGTTTGGCGCGGCAAGTCCTGCGAACGGTCCGTCGGCCGAAAACGAGGCCAGGTGCTGCGGCTTTTCCCAGGTGAGGCTGCCGCCGAGGCTGCGGCCGCCGCGGCGCAGCTTCACCGGCACCAAATCGTCATCCGCCTGCGCCAGGCGCGGCCCGGCAAAACGCACTAATACACCGCCCTGCTCGATCCAGGCCGTGAGGCGCTCGCGAATCTCGGGCGACAGGGTTCCGACATCTGCAAGCACGATCATCGGCAGCTTCTGGTCGAGAAATTGGCCGATGGCCTGTTGGGGAGCGATGCCACGATCGCCCAGCCGCACATCGGCAAACGGCGCCAGCGCGCGGGTGAGATAGAACGTCGGCGCCAGCAATGGCTGCGACGTATCATTGGTCGATCCGCTGACAACCCCGACGGCGCGCCGCCGCCACCGCTTGTCGAGCAGTTGTACCGCACCGGCGGATCGTTCGCCTGATATGTCGAGCCGCGCGATATCGTTGCGCAACTCGACCGGAAGATCGAACGCCGCCTCGGTCTCGCGCGCCTGCGGCGCGAAGGCGAAGCTGGCCTCGCCGATCGGCGAACCCTTGGCATCAAGCCCCCGCACCAGCCCCGCGGCAGCTCCGCCGTCGACGCGCAGCACCTTGACGGTCATTTTGGCCGCGGCATTTTCCGCGGCGGCCAGGGCCAGCGGCGGCGGCGTGCCGCCTTCAAATATCGTCAAGGTGCGATTCCCGATCGTCTTGCTCAAAGCCTCGGGAAATTCGCTTTCCCGGCCGGTATCGACACCGTCCGACAGCCAGGCCATTTCGCAGTCGCCTGTCGTCTTCAGGAAGCGCTCGATCGCAGGGAGAGTGTCGGCCCGCTCGATCGAGTAGGGTTTGGGCGTGAGCTGGCGCAACGCCACGCGGGCGGTACCGCCGGTCATCATCGTAATGTCACGCGTCGGCTCCGACAGCGGAACCAGCGCCACGCCGCGCCGCGCACTGTCGGCATTTGCGATCAGTTCGTCGGCGGCCTTGATCCTCAATTCCCAGCTTGCTGCCGCGCTCCAACCGTCGTCGAGCAGGATCACCAGCGGCGCATGGGAGCCGGCGAGACCGGTTGGCGGGTTCCAGATCGGTCCGGCGGCGGCAAAAATGACGAGCGCGGCGGCGACGAGACGCAAAGCCGTCAGCCACCACGGCGTCCGCGACGGGGTTTCTTCCTTTGGTGCGATGTCGAACAACAGCCGCGTCGGCGGAAATTCGATGCGCCGCGGCCGCGGCGGCATCACCCGCAAGAGCCACCACAGCACGGGCAGGCTCAGAAGACCCAGCAGCAACAATGGTTCGGCGAAACTGAGAGGCAGCCAGGAGATCATGCGCTTCGCCCCACTTTGACGGTCGCGGTGCGCGCGCGGCCTTTGTTGACCATCATGCCGCTGTGCAGGAACAACAGCAGTTCGGCCGCGGAGCGGCTCGTGGTGTGGGTCGAGAACAGCCAGTCGAGACGGTTGGTTTCGGCGCGAATCTCGTCGCGATGCAGCGCTACCCGCGCCACGTAGTCGCCGGCCCATTTCTCGGCGCGGCCGGCGGTGATGATCCCGCCGCCCTCCGGTTCGACGAACTCGATGCGGCCGGAATAGGGGAAGCTTTCTTCCGCCGGGTCGACGATCTGGACCAGCGTGCCGTGGGCGCCGGACGCCGACAACCCAGCAAGCATGCGTCTGATCTCAGAGATCGGCGACCAGAAATCCGACAACACCACGATTTCGGCGAGCGCCGACGGGACGAAAGAGGGCGGCAGGCTCGGGCGCTCGGCATCGTCATGCAGCATCGCTTGCGCCATCTTGTCGAGCACGCCGCGGCTTGCGGTCGGATTCATCAGGCCCGGAATGCCGACGCGTTCGCCGCCGGCGACCAGAAGTTCCGCCAGCGCGAACGTCACGATCAGGGCGCGCTCCAGTTTGCTGTCGCGGGACTGGCGGGATGCGAATGCCATCGACGGCGAGCGGTCCGGCCACAGCCACACCGTATGGGCCGCCTCCCACTCCTGCTCACGGACATAAAGATGATCGTCGCGCGCCGAACGCCGCCAATCGACGCTTTGCGATGGCTCGCCCGAAACGAAGCGGCGGTATTGCCAGAAGCTTTCGCCGGCGCCGGCTCGCCGCCGTCCATGCAAGCCATGGATCACGTTGACGGCGATGCGGCGTGCCTCAAGCACAAGACGCGGCAGCGTGGCAGCGAGCGTTCGGCTTTCGCCGTCGGCACGTCGGATAGCTATGATCTCCCCGCGGGTGTGCTTGTTCTCCGCGGCCATCAACCGATCCGCGTCTTCAATTGCCGGATGACGTCGGGGATGCTGCGGCCTTCGGCGCGGGCGGAGAACGTCAGCGCCATGCGATGCTTGAGAACCGGTTCCGCCAGATCGAGCACGTCGTCAATCGAAGGCGCCAAACGACCGTCCAGCAGCGCACGGGCCCGAACCGCGAGCATCAGCGACTGGCTGGCGCGGGGCCCCGGTCCCCAGGCGATCAGCTTGCCGGCTTCGCCGCTTTCGGGGCCGGGCCGCGCCGAACGCACCAGCGAGAGGATCGCCTCGACAACGGAATCGCCGACCGGCAGTCGCCGCACCAGCCGCTGCGCCGTGATCAGCAGCTCTGCGTTCATGGCCGTCTTGGCCAGCGTTTCTTCCGCGCCCGTTGTTTCAAACAGAATCCGGCGCTCGGCGTCGCGATCCGGATAATCGACATCGATCTCCATCAGAAAGCGATCGAGCTGCGCCTCCGGCAAGGGGTAGGTGCCCTCCTGTTCGAGCGGATTTTGGGTCGCGAGCACGTGGAAGGGTTTCGGCAGATCATGGCGCGCGCCGGCGACCGTGATGTGTTGTTCCTGCATGGCCTGCAGCAACGCCGATTGGGTGCGCGGGCTGGCGCGGTTGATTTCGTCGGCCATCAGAAGCTGAGCAAACACCGGTCCGGAGATGAAACGGAAAGATCGCTTGCCCGAACTGCTTTCGTCCAGCACCTCGGCGCCGAGAATATCCGACGGCATCAGGTCCGGCGTGAACTGGATGCGCTTGGCGTCGAGTCCAAGGGTGATCCCCAAGGTTTCCACCAGCTTGGTCTTTGCGAGCCCGGGTACGCCGATCAGCAGCGCATGGCCTCCGGACAGGATCGTCACCAGGGTATTTTCGACCACCCGGTCCTGGCCGAAGATGACGGTGGAGATCGCGTCCTTAGCCGCACGGATCTGACCGGCGACCTGTTCGGCCGAGCGGACAATGACATCTTCGAGTTTTTCGACACTGTCTGCGCCAGCCATTTGGTTTTTCTCCTTGCAGTCCTTGCAAAAACGCCGCCGAGCACGCCGTCAAGCCGTGAGTCCGAGCTTAAGCTTATGCGAAGGCCATGTATTTGTTGAATTAAACTATCCCCATTTATCGGTGTTTGGGGGCATTGACCGTATCACGTTGTAGCGACCTGATCCGGTATTCTACGGACGGAACTCCCTCCGATCCTATCGGCAAAACAACCATATTAGGCTTGCACCAATCGTGCCAATTTGAGGCCGTCAAACTCAGGGCAAACCATGGCGAAGCAAGGGCAGACGACTAATGCAGGCATCGAGGGACTGACGGCTGCCGTCAGAGACGCTGCCGGCGCCGGCCCGGATGCAAAGGGACTGCCACCGGTCCATCTGTGGAATCCACCGTTCTGCGGCGATATCGACATGCGAATCGCCATGGATGGTACGTGGTTTTACATGGGAACACCGATCGGGCGGCCCGCACTGGTTCGCCTGTTCTCGACGATCCTCAAGCGTGAGGAAGGCAAGCACTTTCTCGTGACCCCGGTGGAGAAGGTCGGCATTCGCGTCGACGACGCGCCATTTCTCGCGGTCGAGATGGGCGTGGACCGGGATAGCCGAGGTCAACTGCTGCGGTTCCGGACCAATGTTGACGACTGGGTGGCTTGCGACGTCTCGCATCAGTTGCGCTTCGTAGCGGCCGCAGACGGAGGCCTCACGCCCTATCTCCATGTCCGCGCCGACCTCTGGGCCAAGCTCACCCGCTCGCTCTACTACGATCTGGTTGACATAGGCGAGGAGCAGGTGGTCGATGGGTGCGCGAAGTTCGGGGTCGCATCGGCGGGCGAATTCTTTGCGATGGCGGATGCGGAGCAGGTGAGGGGCGTGCCTTGAACGAGCCGATGCTCAGGACGGACCCGGCTACAATCAGCTCCGCGACGTTTTTCGAACGCTGCCGCGCGCGGCTGCGCTTCGACGTTCCCCCCGGCCTGGTTGATCCCCGAATTGTTCCATCGAGTGGCGATCAGGGCACCGACCGCATGCTCGAGATCATCGCACGCGAGCGGCCGATCCGCCCCGCGGCGGTGTTGATCCCGGTGGTCGACCATGGCCTGCCGACAGTTTTGTTGACGCAGCGTGCCGCGCACCTCACCGATCACGCGGGCCAGATCTCCTTTCCCGGCGGCAAGATCGATGCCACCGATGCGTCTCCGCTCGACGCCGCGTTGCGCGAGGCCGAGGAGGAGGTCGGCCTGTCCCGGGAATACGTCGATCCGATCGGCTATCTCGATCTGTACGGGACGAGCTTTGGATTTCGGATCCTGCCTACCGTCGCGCGGGTGAAACCGGGCTTCAAACTGCGTATCAATCACGACGAAGTAGACGATGCCTTCGAGGTCCCGCTTTCGTTCCTGATGGATCCGGCGAACCACCAGGTCCATAGCAAGGAATTTCGCGGCGTCGAGCGCTCGTACTACGCCATGCCGTTCGCGGATCGTTATATCTGGGGTGCGACCGCGGGAATACTGCGTGTGCTCTACGAGCGGATCTATCTGCCATGATTCGTCCGGCGTTCACCGAAGTTCTGCTTTTCCTGCTCCCGTTCGCGGTCTATGCGGCGTTCCTGCTCGCGACGCGCTCCGGACTGGTGTTGCAGTCGTCATGGCCGGTGCATGTCGTCGCCAAACTGGCGCTCGGTTCGCTGATTTTGGTGCTGGTCAGTTTCTTGCTGCTGGCGCACTTTTCCGGCGCGGCGCCGAACTCGACCTATGTTCCGGCGCATATCGAAAATGGTCAATTCGTGCCCGGAGTGGAAAAATGAGCGAAGGGCGTGTACTCGACGACGCGCCCTGGCTCAGCTCCGGTCCAGCCGCCCGGGTGCTCGAATTGTTGAACGGCAATGGTGAGGAAGCGCGCGTCGTCGGCGGCGCGGTCCGCAATGCGCTCCTGAGGATGCCAACCGGCGACATTGATATCGACATCGCCACCACGGCCCTGCCCACCGAAGTCATCCGCCGCGCCAAGGCGGCCGGCATCAAGAGCGTGCCAACCGGGATTGATCATGGCACGGTGACGCTGGTGATCGATGGGCGGCCTTTTGAGGTAACCACCCTGCGCGAGGACGCCGAGACCTTCGGCCGCAAGGCCAGGGTGGCATTCGGCCGCGACTGGACTGTCGATGCGGCGCGGCGCGACTTCACCATCAATGGCCTGTCGGTTGACGCCAGGGGTGTCGTTCACGATCACGTCGGGGGACTTCAAGATATCGCCGCCAAACGCGTCCGCTTCATCGGCGACCCAGATCAGCGCATTGCTGAGGACTACCTGCGCATCCTCAGGTTCTTCCGGATTCATGCAGCCTTTGGCGAAGGCGAGCCGGATCGCGCGGGCTATCTCGCCTGCATTCGTGCGCGCGCTGGTCTTGCCACCCTGTCGGCGGAACGGGTGCGCATGGAAATGCTCAAGCTCCTGGTTGCGGACGGCGTGACAGGCGCAATCCCTGCAATGGCGGACGGGGGCTTGCTGCTGCCGATTTTCGGCGGGGTCGCCTATACTGGACCGTTTGCCGCGATGATTGCCGCCGAACGCTGGCTCGGACTGAAGCCGAACGCGCTCCGCCGGCTTGGCGCACTTGCGGTCGCCGTCACCGAAGACGCCAAGCGGCTTGCGCTGCGGCTGCGGCTGACCAATGCCGAAACCAGGGCGCTGGATTCCATGGGCCATCGCTGGTGGCGGCTTTCCGGAATGGACGATGCGACCGCGCGACGGCGGCTCTATCGTTTAGGCGAGGATCGCTATCGCGACCGGCTGATGCTGGCCTGGGCGCGGTCGGGCGGCGAAAGCGGGTCCGCGCAATGGCGGGAGCTTGCGACTTTGCCGGAGCGCTGGAGCGCGCCGAAATTCCCGCTCAAATCGGCTGATTTCATCGCCCGCGGCATTGCCGAAGGCCCGGCGCTCGGGCATGTGCTGGCATTGGCCGAAGATGCCTGGCTGGCGGCGAACTTCACTCTCGATAAGGATGCGCTTGAAGCCATCGCCGACCAGACCGTGACCCGCTTCACCCGCGACCACAGGCTGTGAGCATCATTTCCGGCTTTGCCGACATCTCGCTTGTCCAACTTCTCTTCTCAGTCCTCCTCCTCCTCCTCTTCTTCCTCATCGTCCTCTTCTTCCTCATCATCATCTTCCAGGAAGCGTTCCAGGACGGCTAACGGAAGCGTTTCGCGAAATAATTCGCCTTCCGCCCCCATCCACAGGCATGCGATGACGTCATCCCTGACTTCGGCCACCGTCATGGGATGTCCTCCGGATTTCAGCGTGACGACGTCGCCTGGTTTCAGATCCATGATCGGCTTCCTTCAAGATTGAATGCGGGTTTTGTGAGGGTATCGACCTGTCATGACAGGCCGATCACGGCGAGACTGCTGGGGATCTGGTTTGCCGTAGCGCCTCGCCAACGGCCATGGCCGCCGCCATGGCCACATTGAGCGAGCGTAAGGTGGGCTTGATCGGGATTGCCAATCGGGCGTCAGCCGCGGCGAAAACCTCGTCGGGTACGCCCGCGCTCTCCCTGCCGAACAACAGGATGTCGGCTGCGCTATAGCGATAGTCGAGGTAAGAACCGACCCCCCGGGTCGTGAACAGTATCACCCGGCAGCCCTCGGCGCGGCGCCATTGCTCGAATTTTGACCAGGAATCGTGACGCGTGATGGTCACCTGGTTGAGATAGTCCATACCGGCGCGGCGAAAGTGCCGGTCGGATACCGGAAAACCGGCAGGTTCGATGATATGGGCGGCCACGTCGAGGCAGGCACACAGACGAAGAATCGTCCCGGTGTTCTGGGGGATGTCGGGTTGGAAAAGCGCCATCTGCATGTTGCGCCGGACCCTTCAGGTATGCCATGAAATATAGGCACAAATCGCCGCCGCGCAGGGAATGCGTGCATTGCACGCTCGGCAGCCGATAGCGGGCTTGCGCTCTTTCGGCAAGGGTGCCAATAGAACGATTCTGGACGGCTGGCTCCGCCCCGGTAGCATGGGAAAAGCGGTCCTCCTGCCGCCGCAGGGGACCGCGGGCGGCGGCAGCAAATCCTTGGTTCGTTTAGGCTTGCTTGGTGTGGGCGTTGGCCGGATGGTTCCACCGGCTGCAATGAGAAAGGGCTTGCGATCGTGACGACAGCGTCTTCCGTGGATTCCTCGCGCCGTGATTTCCTCTTTGTTGCAACCGGAGCCGCCGCCGCCGTCGGCGGATTAGCCGCGTTGTGGCCGTTCGTGTCGGAGATGAATCCGGATGCCTCGACAATAGCAGCCGGTGCGCCGATCGAAGTCGATCTGGCGCCGATTGCGGTGGGGCAGGACATCAAGGTATTCTGGCGCGGCAAGCCGATCTATATCATGAATCGCACCAAGAAGCAGGTCGACGAGGCCCGCGCGGTGCCGGTCGCCAGCCTGCCAGATCCTCAGAGCGATCAGGCCCGGACCAAGGAAGGCCACGAACAGTGGCTGGTCGTGATCGGCATATGCACTCATCTCGGCTGCATCCCGATCGCCCATGAGGGCAATTACGACGGCTTCTTTTGCCCCTGCCACGGCTCGCAATACGACTCTTCGGGCCGCATCCGCCAGGGGCCAGCGCCCGCCAACCTGGCGGTGCCGCCCTATCAGTTCGTTTCCAACAGCAAAATCCAAATCGGCTGAGCCGGGGACATAGCGATCCCCAACTCAAGGCTCGCAGCTTGGCTTTGCCTTACTTTAATCTGCTTTCTCAGGATCGCATCATGAGCGGACCATCCGTCTACCAGCCATCCAATCCGGCCCTGAAGTGGATCGAGCGGCGCCTGCCGATCATGGGTCTCGTCCATTCATCGTTCGTGGCCTATCCGACGCCGCGCAACCTGAACTATTGGTGGACCTTCGGCGCCATCCTTTCCATGATGCTTGCCGTCCAGATCCTGACCGGCGTGGTGCTGGCGATGCACTACACGCCGAGCGCCGACTTGGCTTTCAAGTCGGTCGAAAGCATCGTTCGCGATGTGAATTATGGCTGGCTTCTGCGCAACATGCATGCGAGCGGCGCATCGATGTTCTTCCTCGCCGTCTACATCCACATGTTCCGCGGACTGTATTATGGGTCCTACAAGGAGCCCCGGGAAGTGCTCTGGATCCTCGGCGTCATCATCTACCTCGTGATGATGGCGACCGGCTTCATGGGCTATGTGTTGCCTTGGGGCCAGATGAGCTTCTGGGGCGCTACCGTCATCACCAATCTGTTCTCTGCCATTCCTTATGTCGGCGACAGCATCGTCACTCTGCTGTGGGGCGGCTATTCGGTCGGCAATCCGACGCTCAATCGCTTCTTCTCGCTGCATTATCTGCTGCCGTTCGTGATCGCCGGCGTGGTGGTGCTGCATGTCTGGGCGCTGCATGTCGCGGGTCAGAACAACCCGGCGGGTGTCGAGGCACAAACCGACAAGGACACCGTGCCGTTCACGCCCTACGCGACCGTCAAGGACGCCTATGGCATGTCCTGCTTCCTGATCTTCTATGCCTGGTTCATCTTCTACATGCCGAACTATCTCGGCGACTCCGACAACTACATCGTGGCCAATCCCGGTGTGACACCCACCCATATCGTGCCGGAATGGTACTATCTGCCGTTCTACGCCATCCTGCGCTCGATCCCGAACAAGCTCGCCGGCGTGGTCGCGATGTTCTCGGCGATCATCGTGCTGGCATTCCTGCCCTGGCTCGACAACGCGAAGACCCGGTCGTCCAAGTACCGTCCGCTGGCCAAGCAGTTTTTCTGGATCTTCGTCGTCGTCTGCGTGCTCCTGGGCTATCTCGGTGCGCAGCCGCCCGAGGGCGTCTACGTGATCGCCGGGCGTATCCTGACCTTCTGCTACTTTGCCTATTTCCTGGTGCTGCTGCCGTTGCTCAGCCGGATCGAAAAGCCGCGGAAGATCCCTAATTCGATCGCCGATGATGTGTTGGCCAAGCATGGCGGCCGGGCAGGCGCGATGGTGTCGGCGGCGCTCGCGCTCGTGGTTGCCGGGGGTCTGTTCGTCGGCAGCGCACAGAACGCAAGGGCCGAGGAACAGGAAGTGCCGCCGTCAAAGAGCTGGTCGTTCGCGGGCCCGTTCGGCAAATACGATGTCGGCTCGTTGCAGCGGGGCTTGAAAATCTACAAGGAAGTCTGCTCCAACTGTCACAGCTTGAACTATATTGCGTTCCGCAACCTCGCTGACCCCGGCGGTCCCGGCTATTCGAACGCCCAGGTGGCGGCGTTTGCCGCCGACTACAAGATCAAGGACGGCCCCAACGATGCCGGCGACATGTTCGAGCGGCCCGGCCGGCCGGCGGATTATTTTCCACCGCCGTTCCCGAACGAGCAGGCCGCCCGCGCCGCCAATGGCGGCGGATTGCCCCCGGACCTTTCCCTGATCACCAAGGCGCGTTCCTACGAGCGCGGTTTCCCCAAATTCATCTTCGACTTCTTCACCCAGTTCCAGGAGCAGGGCCCGAATTACGTTAATGCGCTGCTGCAGGGTTATGTGGACCCGCCTCCGGCAGGTGCCAGCATTCCTGACGGCTCCTATTACAACAAGTACTTCCCGGGCCACGCCATCAAGATGCCGCCGCCGTTGAGTGACGGCCAGGTGACCTTCGACGACGGTTCGCCGGCAACCCTTCCGCAATATGCCCATGACATCGCCACCTTCCTGATGTGGGCGGCGGAGCCGCATATGGAGGCGCGCAAGCGGCTGGGGCTGCAGGTCTTCATATTCCTGATTATCCTGAGCGGCCTGTTGTATTTCACCAAGAAGAGGGTCTGGGCCGACGCGCATTGATGCCGCCGGGCGCAGGGGTTTGGAAAAGCCTCCCGTACGGGGGGCTTTTTGTTACTCCCTGTCTGAGATGCGGCCGCTTGCCCCCTCACGGGAACCCACCAAGCGGCGGCAAGCCAGGGCCGTCGTAATCCCGCGACAACTGATTGCGTTGTCGACGCACTGCGGACAAAATGGCCGGCAATCGGCCCCCCAAGAAATCGTCGGAGGAACCTATGGGTACCCACATCTCGTTCAAGCGCCCGGACGGCAAGGACGCCAACGGCTATCTCACCAACGCCGCGCGTGGCAATGCGCCGGGCGTCGTCGTGGTCCAGGAATGGTGGGGGCTGTCGGAGAATATCAAGGGGTTGTGCGATCGTTTCGCGCTGGCCGGCTTCGACGCGCTTGCGCCAGATCTCTATGCCGGCGTGCTGGTGCCTTATCACGACACCGAAGCCGCCAACAAGCAGATGACCTCGCTGGATTTCATGGACGCCACCACGCAGACCGTGCGCGGCGCGGCGCAATTCCTGGCCAAGAACGGCGGCAAGGTTGGCTTGACCGGTTTCTGCCTCGGCGGCGCGGTCACCATCATCGGCGCCACCAAAGTTCCCGAGTTGAGCGCGGGCGTGGTGTTCTATGGCATCCCGCCGGAGCAGGCCGCCAAGCCCGCCGATGTCAGGATTCCGCTACAGGCGCACTTTGCCAACACCGACGACTGGTGCACGCCGAAACTGGTCGATGGCTTCGAGAAGGCGATGAAGGAAGCCGGCAAGTCGCTGGAGCTATTCCGCTATGATGCCCAGCACGCTTTTGTCAATGAACAGCGTGTTTCCGTGCATGATCGTATGGCGGCGGAGCTGGCTTGGGGCCGCGCCACCGAGTTCTTCCACAAGCATCTGGGATGAGTTTTACGCGGTCTCGCTAACCTCGTCCCACCACGGACATGCCCCCGTCAGCCGCTGAAAGTTTCCGTCCATGACCTGCACCGGCGCCCGCAGGCCCGACGCCGCGGCGCGCAGACGCATTTCGCGGGCCTCTTCGCGCGCGGCCGGCGGCAGCCAGACGCGTTCGTGGCCCCACAGGCTCGGGCCATCCTGCAGTTCGAACGGGCGCCAGCTCGCCGGATCGATCTCGCGACCGCCCCAGCCGCATTCCACCATGAAGGACGACGGTGTCTTGGCATAGAATGATGTCATCAGATCGTTGGTGTGGCGGCCGAGCGTAACGCTGACGCGCTCGGCTTCGCTTAATGCGACATCGTAGGCCTGGCCCACATCGTCGAGTGAAAACAGTTCGACCATCAGATGATGCATGCCATTGTGGCCGGTTTCGATCAGCGCCAGGCTGTGGTGCCGGGCATTGACGTGGAAGAAGAAGGCGCGAAACGGCTTTTGCATGTAGTCGCTGAGCCCGAAGCCGAGCACATCAACATAGAACGGCATCACCGCGTCGATATTTTCCACGGTCAGCACGGCATGGCCCAGGCCGAGCGCGCCAGTGCGGAAACCGGAAATCGAGCGGCCGGGACAAAATGGGCTATCGTCGATGTCGGCGCCGAAAAAGGCCTCGAGCCGATTGCCCGCCGGATCGCAAAACGAAATCAGGCTTTGAACCCGGCGCGCATCGGCGAGGCTCTGCGGTTCGGCTGAGACCTCGACCTCGGCCCGTTCCAGATCGGCCGCCAGCTTTTCCAGCGCGGCGGCATCGGCCACCTCCCAGCCAAAGAAGCGGGCGCCTTCCGGCATCGAGGCGTCGATGACGATGCGCTGCTTGTGGTCGTCCATTCGGAAGGCGAGCAGCGAACGGCTGCGCTCCACCGCCTGCAGGCCGACCAGGCCGGTGCCGAACTGCCGCCAATCGTCGAGCCTAGCCGATCCGAAGCCGGCATAACCCAGTGCCTGCACGCTCATCGCAGCCTCCCTTCTGCTCACCTCTTGCTTGAATGCTACGCGCATTTTGCGCTCTTCCAACCCAAAAGTTGGGCCGGCACTGCGCGAGCGGTCATGCGCACTCTCCGCTATTCACCTTGACGAACCCGCCGCGCCATGGTGTTTTGCCCTCCCATGAGCACCGCCGACCGCATATCCCGCCTCTGGTGGCCCACCTTCTAAGAGGTGGCCGGTGCGATCAGATTTTCATCAATCGTCGAAGGCCGTCATCGCAGCGCGCGGCCTTTTTGTTTGTCCTGTGTGGCGTTCCCTCGGCCAATTTCGTAAGAGGATGCCATGAACAGGACTGCTTTCTCGCTGCCGGCCCACAGTGAATATCGCACCCGAGGCGGTCTTGCGGTATCTCGGTCGGTGGAGCCGTTTTCGGGCGGCGCCAACCGGCTCGATGACCTGATCGACCTGCTCGATCGCCGTCGTGGCGTGGTGCTGTCGTCGGGCACCACGGTGCCGGGCCGTTACGAGAGTTTCGATCTCGGCTTCTCCGATCCGCCGCTGGCGCTGGAAACTACCGGGGCCGACTTTTCGCTGGCCGCATTGAACGGGCGCGGCGAGGTGCTGATCGCATTCCTCGCCGAGACGCTGCGCGAACCCTGTGTCATCATAACAGAGAAAACCGCCACGCGGCTCACGGGCCACATCGTGCGCGGCGCCGCGCCGGTCGACGAAGACCAGCGCACCCGCCGCGCCAGCGTGATGTCGCTGGTGCGCGACCTGGTGGCGGCGTTCGCGGCCAACGACGATCCCATGCTCGGCCTGTTCGGCGCCTTCGCCTACGATCTCGTGTTTCAGATCGAGGACCTCGTCCAGAAGCGCCAGCGCGAGGCCGACCAGCGCGACATCGTGCTCTACGTGCCGGATCGCTTGCTGGCCTACGATCGCGCCACCGGGCGCGGGGTGGTCCTGAGCTACGATTTTGCCTGGAAGGGCAGGTCGTCAGCGGGCCTGTCGCGCGATACCCCCGAAAGCCGCTATGCCAAAACGCCGCGGCAGGGTTTCTCCGATCATGCGCCGGGCGAATACCAGGCCACCGTCGAAACCGCGCGGGCCGCGTTCGCGCGCGGCGATCTGTTCGAGGCGGTGCCGGGCCAGTTGTTTGCCGAACCCTGCGAGCGGTCGCCCGCGGAGGTTTTTCAACGGCTGTGCCGGATCAATCCCTCGCCCTACGGCGCGCTGATGAATCTCGGCGATGGCGAATTCCTGGTGTCGGCCTCGCCGGAAATGTTCGTGCGCTCCGACGGCAGGCGGGTCGAGACCTGCCCGATCTCCGGCACCATCGCGCGCGGCGTCGATGCGATCGGCGACGCCGAGCAGATCCGGCAATTGCTGAATTCGCAGAAGGACGAGTTCGAACTCAACATGTGCACCGACGTCGACCGCAACGACAAGGCGCGGGTCTGCGTCCCCGGAACGATCAAGGTTCTCGCGCGGCGCCAGATCGAGACTTATTCGAAGCTGTTTCACACCGTCGATCATGTCGAAGGCATGCTGCGGCCGGGCTTCGATTCGCTCGATGCCTTCCTCACCCATGCCTGGGCGGTGACGGTGACCGGCGCACCGAAATTGTGGGCGATGCAGTTCGTCGAGGATCACGAGCGGTCGTCGCGGCGCTGGTATGCCGGCGCCATCGGCGCCGTGAATTTCGACGGCAGCATCAATACCGGGTTGACCATCCGCACCATCCGCATGAAGGACGGCCTCGCCGAGGTCCGGGTCGGCGCCACCTGCCTGTTCGACTCCGATCCCGCGGCCGAGGATCGCGAGTGCCAGGTCAAGGCGGCGGCGCTGTTCCAGGCGCTGCGCGGCGATCCGCCCAAGCCGTTGTCGGCGTTCGCGCCGGACGCTACCGGTTCGGGTAAGCGGGTGCTGCTGATCGACCATGATGACAGTTTCGTTCATATGCTGGCGGATTATTTTCGCCAGGTTGGCGCCAGCGTCACCGTGGTCAGGCACGTTCATGCGCTTGACATGCTACGGCAGAACAACTGGGATCTCCTGGTGCTGTCGCCCGGCCCGGGCCGGCCGGAGGATTTCGCCATTGCCAAAACCATCGCCGCGGCCCTGGACTACAGACTTCCGACGTTTGGTGTCTGCCTCGGGATGCAAGCGATCGGCGAATATTTCGGCGGGCATTTGGGACAGCTCGGCCAGCCGTCCCATGGCCGGCCGTCACGCATTCAGGTGCGGGGTGGGCGGCTGATGCAAAACCTGCCCGATGAAATCGTGATCGGTCGCTATCACTCGCTGTTTGTCGAGCGCGACGGCATGCCCGAGGTGCTCCGTGTCACGGCAAGCACCGAGGACGGCGTCGCGATGGCGATCGAGCACAAGTCCCTGCCGGTCGGTGGCGTGCAGTTTCACCCGGAATCGCTGATGTCGCTCGGCGGCGAGGTCGGCCTGCGTATCGTCGAGAATGCATTTCGGCTGGGCGAGCCGTTCAATTGAAGCGCATGTACAGTGGGGCAAAGAAAACCGATGACATTTGAATATGACCTGAAGGCGGCTGTCCGCACCATTGCAGACTATCCGAAGCCCGGCATCCTGTTCCGCGACATCACCACGCTGCTCGGCGATGCACGCGCGTTCCGCCGCGCGGTGGACGAACTGGTGCAGCCGTGGGCCGGTAACAAGATCGACAAGGTGGCCGGCATCGAGGCGCGCGGCTTCATTCTCGGCGGCGCGGTGGCCCATCAGGTCTCGGCCGGCTTCGTGCCGATCCGCAAGCGCGGCAAGCTGCCGCACGCCACGGTGCGAATCGCCTATTCGCTGGAATACGGCCTCGACGAGATGGAAATGCACGCCGACGCCATCCTGCCCGGCGAGCGCGTCGTCCTGGTCGACGACCTGATCGCTACCGGCGGGACCGCGGAGGGCGCGGTCAAGCTGCTGCGCCAGATCGGCGCCGATGTGGTCGCAGCCTGCTTCATCATCGACCTGCCCGACCTCGGCGGCGCGGCGAAACTGCGGGCCATGGACGTGCCGGTGCGAACCTTGATGGCATTCGAGGGTCATTGAGTTTAAAGGCGTCGCCCGGCCCGCGCGGCGCCAACTTCAGTCAGTGTCTTCGCCGCCGCGAGCACACACCATTGTTTGATTTCTGTTTCTAAGCAGGTCGCTGCCGCCAGGTCCAGCGCCGGTTTCGACACCCGGAATCTTCAACCGCCTGCTGATTCCATTTTGATCATCGGCATGGTCAGCCGGCGTGCATCGCCGGTTGCAGCTTGTAGCGGTCAATTCGTCCTGCGTAAAATCAATCGCAGCATGATTGTGACGTTCAACAGTCTCCTCACATCACACCATCGCGAAATCAACACCGATAAGCGCCGCGATGCGCGATATTCCGGCCGAAAGCGGCCCGGATTTCAAGCGAGTTTCCAAATGTTACGGCAGGTTTCGAATTAGCCACGGAAGATGGCGAAAACCTCGATTTGGCGAATGCCAGCGAGGCGTCGCGAAAGACATCGAGCGAGCGGGGAAGGAAAGACATGCAACGAGATCCGGAATCTCGCGGCCTCCGGCCAGCGAGAGTGTGGAGTATTGTCCTGATGGTGGCAGCGAGCGTCGTCGCGATGCTGTTTCCGAAAACGGCCGCCGCGCTGCCCAGTTTTGCCCGGCAGACGGGCCTCGGCTGCGGAGTTTGTCACACCGAATTTCCGCAACTTACCCCGTTCGGCCGGCGTTTCAAGCTCGGCGGTTACACGCTGCGCAAGCCGGAACTGCCGCAGCAGAAACTGGTCGACTCGCCTTACACCAAAGCTCCAGCAGCTGCCGCGACGCCTGATTTCGAATTACCACTGTCCGCCACGATCATATCGAGCTTCACCCATACCGCGACGCCTATGAATACGGCCGGCTCGGCACCGTACCTCAAGGCGAACGATAATTTCGAGCCGGTGCAGTCCGCGAGTCTTTTCTTTGGCGGCGCCATCACCGATCACATCGGCGCCTACATTCAGGGCGACTACAATGCGCAGGGATTTGGGCCGCCAAACCTGCACCTCTATACCTGGGATAATCTCGACGTGCGCTACGCCAACACGACCAATATTGGCGGCATGCCCGTGGTCTATGGCTTCTCGGTCAACAACAACCCGACAGTAACGGATCCCTGGAATTCGACGCCGGCCTGGGGCTATCCATTCATCGCCACCAACCTGGCCAATACGCCGGGCGCCAAGACGATGATCGACCAGGGTTTCGCCGCCCAGGTGCTAGGTGCCGGCGCCTATGCTTTTGTCAACGACCGGCTCTATCTCGAGGTCGATGGATACCAGACGCTTTCGCCCGGCACGCTGAACTCGCTCGGTACCAACCCGATGAATACGCCGCCGATCAGTGGCGTCGCGCCCTATGCCAGGCTGGCGTACGAACAACAATGGGGCAAGAACTTTCTGGAGGTCGGTGCTTTCGGAATGATCGCCGAGACCGGTCTGCCACTCGCCACGCCGGGCGCCGGCAACAATCGTTTCACCGACTTCGGCCTCAACTCGCAGTACCAGTATCAGGGCGACGGTTATTGGGTCACCTTGCGCGGCACCTATCTTCACGAAGATCAGAGCCTTTCAGCCAGCGTGGCCAACGGGCTGGCCGCCAACCTCAACAACACTTTGAATACGTTCCGGGCCCAGGCCTCCCTGAGTTACGGCACCGACGGCAAGATCATTCTGACCGGAGGCTATTTCGATACCTGGGGCAGTTCCGACGCTATCCTCTACGCCAACAACCGCACGCTCAGTCCGAACAGCGATGGCTTCATCGGCGAGATCGCCTACCAGTTCTTCGGCAAGAACAATGCCCCGAAGCTGTGGCCATGGTTCAACACCAGGCTGGGCGTGCAGTACATCGCCTACAACAAGTTCAACGGCGCCAGTACCAACTTCGACAACATGGGAACCAACGCCCGCGACAACAACACCTTGCTTGTCTATCTCTGGACCGCGTTCTAAGAGGTCTCACGATCCCAAGAGTATCATATTCAGCTCAAGCTCGCGGAAGCTGATATAGTTGTCACGGATCCACTGATATAGCTCGGTCGATTGATCCTTCTCGTTGCGCAGATATTCGGTGAACGAGAATGACAGGCGGTCGATATAGGTGCGCAGGAACGCCGGCAGTGCGGCGATCCGGACAACCTTGCTGCCGGCGAACGCCGCGGGCATTTCGCCGCGCAGCACGTACTCATTGTCGATGATCACCAGCGCGGTTGCAGGAATTTGTTGCCGAAGCGTGGCGTGGCCGCGCATCGAGACGCGGTCGGAGTCCGCAACGAACAGGATGACCGGGGATACGCCGCGCCGCGCCGCCTCCTTGAGGAAGCCGATTTCCTCCGACATCTTGAAGAACTCGTCGAAGGCATGAAAGCCGAGATCGATCACCTTGGCGACGCCGTCGTTGACGATGATACGGTCCATCAGCGCCATTTTTCCGAAGGTATCGTCGACTTCGGCAGTCTCGGTGATTGCTGGCAGGTATTCGAGCAGCGATGGCTCTCTGAGATTGACATCGAATGCCGCCACCGTGCCGTTTTTCAACAGCAGGAATTCGCTCAACAGACGCGCAATCAGGGTCCTGCCGACCAGCGGGCGGGGCGAGCAGAGGATATAGACGGGCGTGGTGGGCATCACACCCTTTTATCAGGCGAAGGGGCCGCCCAGGCCAGCCCTGCAATATTTGTTTTGCAATGACTATTCCCCGCCGCTGCGCCCATCCGACGTATCGGGACCAACGAGATCGGTCAGCTTGATGCGGTCGAACTCGCTCCAGACGTTGGCCAGCCAGTGCCGGACATAACCGCGGAGCACGAACGAATAGTTCGCCGCATCGTCATTGACGCGCTTGTTTGCGACGAATTTGAGGAACGGCACGGAGGCGACTTCGACCTGCTCGTAGGCCATTTCGTTGAGTTTCGGAATGGTGAGCTCGGTGGCATCCTTGATACGATGAAAGTAGGAGTTATAGGTGGCCTGATCCCATTCGAAGAAGCTGGTATTGTTGATGAAGTTCTTGACCAGGAAATATTTCGCGCCTTGCATGAAACCTGCGGTTTCGGCGATTTCGTCGAGCGAAGCGATCGACGGGCCGAGAATGTGAAATACCGCGAAGGTGATCTGGCCGGACTTGGCGGCGTCGAGAAAACCGATGTCGCGCAAGGAGGCCAGCGCCGGCGACAACAGGCCGGCACGAACGTCGATGACGGTGACGGAGGGGCTCGCCGCGTTCAGCGTGTCGAAGATCTTCATCTGGTCCGCGGCCGTCGTCATGTCGACGATTTCGGTGATGTCGGGATGGAAACGCCGCAGCGTGCCGCGTGGCGATTCGGTATCGAAGGCCCGGGTTGGCACATTGTTGGCGCTGAAATAGTCCAGCAAGGTGCGCGCGACGGTGGTCTTGCCGACCCCGCCCTTGTCAGCGCCTACGACAATAACGACTGGCTTCGCCATGAACTTCCTTTAAGCCCCATCTTCGGATGCGTCTGATCCTAGAACCAACCAGGCCCTCTGTATCCGAAAAATTCTATCGGTGGTGGATCAGTCTTCCAATTTCGTGCTCACCTGATCGATCAGAGGCGACCCTGTGGCTGCTTTGGGCGGGAACATGGCAGAAACGAGGGAGAATTCAATTCATTAGATTACGGTACAATACCGTTAAGGCTAATCGACGGATGTCCTTGAGGGGGTGACGGGGCCAGCGGTGCGCCTGCGCCGCCGGTTAGCCCGAGTTCGGGAGCCTGGTGAGCCCCACGATCCGGTGCGGTTGGCCCAAGGGCCCGCTGAGCGGCCTTGCCCGGCGTCTGATGTACCGGCGGCATCGGGCGCGGGCTCCATGGGCCCGACAGCACCGTCCGCCGCCGGTCGCGGCTGATCGCCGAAGCAACTGGTTCGCCTTGTTGCAAAGGGGGATACGGTTCAGGCGATCGTATAGCCGCCGCGATCAGGGCTTTGCCATGTGCCAGGCTCCGTTCAGGAAGCCATCGCCATTGGTGTCGCCCGGGGCGGTGTCTTTCTTGAACGTGTATAGCGGCTTGCCTTTATAGGCCCACATCTTTTTGCCGTCGTCCCTTACCACGATGGTCATGTCGGCGGTGGGCTTGGCATCGTCGCTGGCCATCAGAGGCGGCCAGTTCTCGGCGCAGGGGCCGTTGCACATCGACTTGCCGCCGGTGTCCTTGTCGAAGGTATAGAGTGTCATGCCCTTGGCATCGACGAATGTCTTGCCCTTCGACGTGTCGGCCGTCTTCAGCATCTGCGCCGATGCTGCCGATGACGCGAGGATGAAAGTCAAAGCCGCTATCGCGGCGAAAGTCCTGGACATTGCAGCTTTCTCCCGATGAGGTATTCTGAGGACGCGGATGCGTCACCGGAATAAACCCTCCAAAGTTGAAATTATTCCCCGGGCTTTTCGCCGAGCTCGAAAATGGCATCGCCCCAGTTCAATTTCCGGAAGCGCTGATAGCCAACCTTCTGGCGCCGCGGCACGACCGCGTTTGTAATCCCGCGTTCCCCGCACAATCTTGCCGATATCGCGACCTTGGTGATGGCCGGCTGCGTCAATATCCTGAGGCGATGTCGCGCGACCGGCGCACGCGTCAGCGCCACATAGCTGAATTTCTCATCCTCGAAAGGAAGTTCCGCGCTCTTGACTTGAATATGTGCGCGCGAGCGCGGCAGGCGTTGGGTGAAATGACACCAGTCGGGCGCGATGAGGGGACATCGATGGTCATGCGGGCAGGGCGCCGCGACATGGGCGCCCGACGCGATCAGCTGCTCGCGCAGCGCCATGATCCGGCCGTAGCCCGCGGGCGTGCCAGGTTCAACCACCAGCAAGGCGGCGCGGGCTTTGGACCACAGCAGGTCGGCGAGTGCGATCCGGTCCGCGCCGCCGAGTTCACCAATCATGTAGCTCGTCACGACGAGGTCGGCGGCTTCGGCATCGACCAATGCAGTGCCCGCCTCGCTGCGCAGGTACTTCAAATCGCGCAGGCGGACGCTGCTTCTGGCCAGATCCAGCGCCAGCGTGCGCAAGGCGCGATTGGCATCGATCAGGTCGAAGCTTTGCAGCGACGCAAAGGCTTCCGCCGCGGCCCAGCTCGCCGTTCCCGGCCCAGCGCCGATATCGAGCAGGCTTTTGGGCGCAAAGCTGGGGGCGACCTCGCGCAGCGCGTTCAGGCAGGCCGTGAGCGCGGCATAGGTCGCGGGCATCCGCGCCAGCGCGTAGGCCAGCGCATCGATCTCGGAGACAATGACGCCGGAGCCGCCGCCCTCGCGGTAAGTCCGCGAGATCACCGCCGCGCGCCCGGCGACCGCGTTGCGTGACACCCCCTGCAGCTGGGCGTCGAGCGCGGCCCTGAGTTCGGCTGGAAGGCCGGGAGCGGTCATCCGAGCTTTGTTTCCCCCTCTGCCTCGTGGAAACGGAGCAGGAAGTGAGGACTTACGCTACGTTCTGGTCGAGAATTTTCACCGCGCTTTCGAGATCGACCGAGACCAGTTGAGAAACGCCGCGTTCGGCCATGGTGACGCCGAACAGCCGGTTCATGCGCGCCATCGTGATCGGATTGTGCGTGATGATGATGAAGCGCGTTTCGGTGGTCGCCGTCATCTCGTGCAGCAGTGTACAGAACCGCTCGACGTTGTGGTCGTCGAGCGGAGCGTCGACTTCGTCCAGCACGCAGATCGGCGACGGGTTGGTGAGGAACACCGCGAAGATCAGCGCGAGAGCGGTCAGGGCCTGCTCGCCACCCGACAATAGCGACAGCGTCTGCGGCTTCTTGCCAGGCGGCTTTGCGATGATTTCAAGACCGGCTTCCAGCGGATCGTCGCTTTCGATCAGATGCAGCGCGGCCTCGCCGCCGCCGAACAATTCCACGAACAGCCGCTTGAAATGGCCGTTGACGGTCTCGAACGAGACCAACAGCCGCTCCCGCGCCTCGCGGTTGAGGCTCTGGATACCCTGACGCAAGCGCTTGATGGCTTCCACCAGGTCGTCGCGTTCCGTGGTCAGCGAGGTGTGCTGGGCTTCGACTTCGCGCAGCTCTTCCTCGGCGCGCAGGTTGACCGCGCCAAGCCGCTCGCGATCGCGGCGCAATTTTTCGAGATTGTCCTCGATCTCGGCAACCGGCGGCAATTCCGCGCCAGGCACGATCTCGGCGAGGCCGGCTACAGCATGCGGTTCGACTTCCAGCATGTCGTGGATCTCTCGCTCGATGTCGGTGAGACGGCGTTTGGCGCCATCCATGCGCTCTTCGGCGCGGGCAGCCGACTCGCGCGCGTTTCCGAGCGCTTCCAGCGACATCTTGGCGCTGCGATCGGTCTCCGCCATCAGGTTCTCGGCCGCTGCAAGCGCATCGGCGGCAATGCGGCGGGCGGTTTCGGCCGCTTCGATATCGCCGATCAGGGCGCGGCGCTTTTCCGCGAATATCGCCGGGGCATTGTCAAGTTCGGCGCGCTCGGCGGTAACCTCGGTGACACGCGCCTGAATGGTCCCGATTTGCGAGGCCGCACTGGCCCTGCGGTTTTGCCAATCCTGGCGCTCGGTCAAAATAGCCTGCAGGCGGCGGTCGGCCAGTTCGGCTTCGCGCGCCAGCGCCTGTGCTTCGGCCCGCACCTGCGCCGCCAGCCGGCGATGGCCATCGATATCGGTACGCACGGCGGCGAGACGGATTTCGGTGTCGAGGCTGGGTGGCAATTCAGCCAGCGCGGCGTTGGCGCTCTGATGCGCGGCCTCGGCCTCGGCACGGTCGGCGGCAAGCCGGTTGCGCGCTTCGGTCAGCGCCGACTTCCGTGCCGCGTGGCGATTGATCTCGCGCTCGGTGGTGGCATGACGGTCGCGCGCGGCATCGGCCTCGCGCTGGGCGGCCCGCCATGCCTCGCGCGCGGAAGCCTCGGATGATGATGCGGCCTTCAATTGGGTCTCGGCCGTTTCCAGTGCCTGGCGCTTGCTGGCCGCATCGATGCGGGCGTGCTCAAGCTCGCTTTCGATGTCGACCAGCCGTGCCCGTTCGGCGAGACGGCGCGCCGCGCCGGTGGGCGCATGGGCGGCCGCCACAAAACCGTCCCAGCGCCAAACATCGCCCTCCGGCGATACTAGCCGCTGGCCGGTCTTCAGCTGTGAAACCAGCGCCGCGCCGCGCTCCCTGGTGACGACACCGATCTGCGCCAGGCGCCGCGCCAATTCGGAGGGCGCATCGACATGGGCGGCGAGCGCTTCGACGCCCTCGGGCAGCGCCGGGTCGCCCTCACTGGCGCCGACATGGGTCCAGCGCATCGGCGCCGATGGGTCGACCGGGGCATCGAGATCGTCGCCGAGCGCTGCGCCGAGCGCTTTTTCGTAGCCCTTGGCGACGGTAATGCCGTCGATGATCGGCGGCCACAGATTCTTGGTCTCACCATTGACGAGTTTCGAAATCGTGCGCGCTTCGGTCTCCAGCCGCTGCACGCGTTTGTCGGCCTCGCCAACCGGCGCGCGGGCCGCCTCCAGCATCGAGCGGGCCGCGACGTGGCCGGCTTCGCTGGCCTGTGCCGAGGCCTCCGACTGCGCCAGGCGCTGCAGCGCGGTCTCCATGGCCTCGGCGAGGGCCGGAAGGTCGCCCACGCTCTCGGTCTCTCGCGCCAGCTTCTGCTGTTCATCCTCGACATTGGCGATGTCTTGATCGAGCCGGGCCAGCCGATCCTGGTGGCTCCTGACACTTGCCTCGAGTTGCTTGCCCCGGGCGGTGAGGTCGGCAAGAACGGTCGTCAGTTCCGCGAACAGGCGTTCGGTTGAGGCCAGTGTCGCTTCGGCCCCGGATAGCCGGCCCTCGACGCCGCTGCGCTGCTCGACGCGGGATTTGATCTCTTCCCTCAGCTCCGCATTTTCGGCGTCGAGCCGCTGCAGCGCCGCCTCGGCGTCGGAGCTCTGCTGCTGTTCCCTGGCGATATCGGCCGAAAACTGCGTCAGCCGGCGATCGAGCTCGGCGACCCGTTCTTTGGCGCGCTCTTCCTCGCGGTCGAGCGTTTCGCGCGCATTGGTGAGCCGCTGCAGTCCGGCCGCGGCCCGGGCTTCAGCTTCGCGCAGCGCCGGCAGTTCGGCGGCGCGCACGGCCTGGATGCGGGCTGCCTCGGCCTGCTCGCGGGTGCGCTCGGCCATGTCGCGGACACTGAGATCATGGCTGTGGGCGGCTTCCGCGACGTCGGCGTGGGCCTGAAGCCAGCGCAGGTGAAACAGCAGGGCCTCGGCCTTGCGCACTTTGGCGGCCACTTCGCGGTAACGGATCGCCTGCCGCGCCTGCTTTTTCAACCCATCGACCTGTCCGGCCAGCTGCCCGATCACGTCCTCGACGCGGGTGAGGTTGCCTTCGGCGGCCTTCAGCCGCAATTCGGCCTCGTGACGGCGGGCGTGCAGGCCGGCAACGCCGGCGGCATCCTCCAGCACCCGGCGACGCTGCTCCGGCTTGGCCTGAATGATCTCGCCGATCTTGCCCTGGTGGACCAGGGCCGGCGAACGGGCGCCGGTCGCGGCATCGGCAAACAGGATCTGCACGTCGCGGGCGCGCACGTCGCGGCCGTTGATCCGGTAGACCGAGCCGGCATCGCGCTCGATGCGGCGCGAGATTACCAGTGTCTCGGTATCGTTGACGGCGGCCGGCGCGGAGCGATCGGAATTGTCGATCGTCATCACAACTTCGGCGTGGTTGCGCGAAGGACGATTGCCGGAACCGGCAAAGATTACGGCATCCATGTCGGCGGCGCGCAGCGATTTGTGCGAGGTCTCCCCCATCGCCCAGCGCAGCGCCTCGACCAGGTTCGATTTGCCACAGCCATTTGGTCCAACCACCCCGGTGAGGCCAGGCTCGATGATGAACTCGGTGGGTTCGACGAACGACTTGAAACCGTGAAGCCGCAGACGCGTGAGTTTCATGGACACCATTCTCAGTTGGCAGGGACCGAATCTCCCTGCCGTGACAATACCATAGAAGGCAATGCCGGTGTGGAGGCTGAGTCGCCTGGGCGGCTGGGACCGGGACAATGGCGAGGCGGGGACCTGAGGGCAACCGCCGGGAGGGGCTTTTCCCAAGGCTTTTGCCGATGTTATGAGGCTCTATTGATCAAGGTCCGAGGGGGCGTAGTCAGCGCTTCAGGTGTCACATGATCGCCGTCGGATGACGCGAACGCGGGCACCCCTATGACCTTATCGCCATTGACGAAAAGATCGATGACGATTGTGCTCGTCCGCCAATATCAGGGGCGCTGACACGTGGTCCGTGTTCAGGGCTCGCGCAGATAGGGTTCGGTACGCTCTTATAGAGAGAGCGTACCGAACCCTATCTGCCGGCCAAACCGTACCGGTACCGTATCGCCGTAACCAAGAGAGAAGAATCGACCTCGACCGCCCCTTAGAGCCGGTATGAAGGACCTTCAGCCTCACCTGAGCTGAGCGGTCAACTCTTCAACAGCGCATCGATCCTCTTTGAGAATTCTTCGAACGAGGTCTCGCCTTTGATCTTCTCGCCATTGATGAAGAAAGTCGGCGTCGAATCGACCTTCAGGACTTCGCTAGCGTATTTCTGATCGGCGGCGATCTTGTCGAGCAGCGCCTGGTCCTTCAGGCAATCTTCCACCGCCTGCTGGCTCAGCCCGGCCTGTTTGCCAATTCGGGTCAGCGTCTCGGCGGTATTCTTCATGGCCCAGTCCGCCTGCTGTCGGAACAGCAGGTCGACCACGGTAAAATATTTTGCGGCATCGCCTTTGGCGATGCAGCGCGCCAGCATCGAGCCTGCCGCGGCTTTGATGTCGAGCGGAAACTCGCGGAAAATGTAGCGCACCTTGCCGGTATCGATAAATTCCGACTTGATCTTCGGAAACACGGTGGCATCGAAGGCCGCGCAATGCGGGCAGGTCATCGACGCAAATTCGGTGATGGTGACCGGGGCATTGGCGGGGCCCAGCGCCATATCGGGCAGCGATACGGGCTTGGCGACATCGGAGGCGCTTTGCGCCATCGCATCCCCGATCAGACGCAGCGGCGAAAAGCCGACGAGCGCGGCGAAGCCGGTCAGGGATATGGCGGCGGTGAAGGCTCGACGGGTGATCATCAACGGCTGGCTCCCGGATTGGCGCATTCACGCCCGATTTAAGAATTGAATAGTAGTTCGCTAGCTTGAAACGACAATTGTGGCAATGGCGGAGCGCGAATTCCGCTCCGCCTCGCAGGCTCAATTTCGCTTGATGCAGGCACCGAGCCGTGCCAGCGCGTCTCGCAGCTCCGCATCCTCGACTGATGACAGGGTTTCCGCCACTTTCGCCACTGCGTTCGGGTCCGGCGCTCGGGAGGCTGCCGCCCGCTCTCGGCGCGACAGCGGCGCCTGCCGCAGCGCCAGCCGCCCCACCGCGCTCCAGCCGAAAAAGCGGTTGACGCGTTGCAGGATGATATCGGAGGCGTGCTGAATTTCCAACGCCATCGGCCCCTCCACCCGCAAGACCAGCGTAGCCGGTTCCTGGGCCTGGCCCTCGACCGGTCGCGGCCACTGGATTTTCAGTGGCTCGGAACAATCAGCTATGTCGCGGCCGGCAATCTCGGCCCAGCGCGTCACCAACTCGCGCGCGGCAAATCCCTGCCGGCTGAAGGCATCGGAAAACACGTCGCTGAGCAGGACGGAAAGCGGCTTGGCGCTGATCGGACCGGGTTTTGCCATGGGGCATTATAGCATATTGCCGATCCCCGCAGATACCACCTGATTTCCCCATGGCGGGCTGCAACGCGAAGCCCGCTATATTGCTTGTTCCGGCCCGTCCCCGTCTTGGCCCTACGCCTGAAGAAAGTCGTGGATGCCCGCGAGCAGCGTGGGCACGGCGTGGAGAGTTTGGCATCCAGCCTCTAAAGTGACGGTTATGGACTCTGTCGTAATCGCCAAAGCAGGGCGCCGCGAATTCGCCTACGAAGCGACCGCGCGCCCCGCCCGGCTGCTTGAATGGTACGACCGTCATCGCCGGGCGCTGCCCTGGCGGCCGCTGCCGGGCGAGGCCGCCGATCCCTACCGGGTCTGGCTTTCCGAAATCATGCTGCAGCAGACCGGGGTCAAGACGGTTGGGCCCTATTTCGAAAAGTTCGTGGCGCGGTGGCCTGATGTCGGGGCGCTCGGCCGCGCCTCGCTCGACGAGGTGCTGCGAATGTGGGCCGGTCTCGGCTATTATTCCCGTGCCCGCAATCTGCACGCCTGCGCGGAGACAGTCCTGCGCGATCACGGCGGCGCGTTCCCGGGCACCGAACACGGGTTGCGCGCGCTGCCGGGGATCGGGCCCTACACCGCGGCGGCCATAGCTGCGATTGCCTTCGGCCGTCATACCATGCCGGTCGACGGTAACATCGAGCGCGTGGTCTCGCGGCTGTTTGCCGTCGAGAAGCCGCTGCCGCAGGCCAAGCCGCTGATCCAGGAGCTGGCCGCAACGCTGCTAGGACCGTCGCGCTTTGGCGAAGTAAATTCGCGTGCCGGCGACAGCGCGCAGGCGCTGATGGATCTGGGCTCCTCGATCTGTTCCCCTAAGAAACCGGCCTGCGCGCTGTGCCCGTTCAACGACGGGTGCGCGGCGCACGGACGCGGCGATCAGGAGACTTTTCCGCGCAAGGCACCGAAAAAAACCGGGCCGCTGCGCCGTGGGGCGGCGTTCGTGGTCATGCGCGGCGATCAGCTTTTGGTCCGCAGCCGTCCCGAAAAAGGCCTGCTCGGCGGCATGACCGAGGTGCCGGGGTCGGATTGGCGCGTCGCCCAGGACGACAGGACGGCGCTGCAGCAGGCACCCGAGCTGAAAGGCGTTGCGCGCTGGCACCGCAAGGCCGGTGTCGTGTCCCACGTCTTTACCCATTTCCCGCTCGAGCTCGTGGTCTACACCGCGAAGGTTCCGGGCAGCGCCCGCGCCCCGCGGAACATGCGCTGGGTGCCGATTGCGATGCTGGGCGATGAAGCGTTTCCTAACCTCATGCGCAAGGTGATCGCGCACGGGCTCGGTAGCTGATCTGCCCGATGGACGGCGGACCTCTGCACCATTATCCTCCGGCTTTCAAATGAGGACCAACCATGCTCAAGCTCTATTACGCTCCCGGCACCTGCGCGCTGGCTTCGCATATCGCGCTGCAAGATGCCGGCGCCGTCTACTCGACCGAGCGGGTGGATTTCAAAATCAACCAGCAGAACAGCCCGGAATATCTCGCGATCAACCCGAAGGGCCGGGTGCCGTCATTGGTAACGGATCATGGCGTACTGACCGAGACGCCCGCGATGCTGGCCTTCATCGCGCAGAGTTTTCCGCATGCCAAACTGGCGCCGTTCGACGACGCTTTCGCGTTGGCGCAGGTGCAGTCGTTCAACAGCTATCTGTGCTCTACGGTGCACGTGGCACATGCCCATAAGTTTCGTGGCGCTCGCTGGGCGACCGAGGAAGCCTCCTTCGCCGACATGAAGCGCGTGGTGCCGAAAAGCGTCGGCTCAAGCTTCGCCCTGATCGAACGCAACATGTTGAAGGGGCCATGGGTGATGGGGGAGACCTACACGATCTGCGATCCCTACCTGTTCACGCTAGCAGGCTGGCTCGAAGGCGACAGCGTCGACCTGTCGACCCTGCCAAAGGTGATGGATCACCGCAAGCGCATGGCGGAACGGCCAGCGGTGCAGAAGGTCCTGGCCGAAGAATTGAATTGAGGTCTGTCTCGGCGTCATTCCGGGGTGCCCCGTGGGGCAAGCCCGGAATGACGGAAACAATGGTCAGTGCAAGAACACCGGCCTAAGCTGAGCCTAAGCCGCCTTGGGCTTGAGATGGCGGAACATGATGCTGCGCGCCTCGTCGTCCATTTCGGCCTTGAAGGTGAACTTGTCCTTGAGTGCGATGGCGCGGACTGCCGCTGGCCTTGCCGAGATCTCGTCGACGAGCCGTTTCACACGGGGAAATCTGGCGTAGACATCTTCCCCGAGCACGAAGGGCGCCATGCGTGCCCAGCCCCAGAACGCCATGTCCACAATGGTGTAAGTATCGCCCAGCATATAGTGGCTGTGTGCGAGGTGATCATTGAGAATGCCGTAGTGACGCTCGGCTTCGAACTGGTAGCGGTCGCGGGCATAGTCCAGGTCTTTCGGCGCGAAGTGCTTGAAATGCACCGCTTGGCCCGAATAGGGACCAAGACCAGTCGCGATGAACATCAGCCAGGACAGCAACTTGGCGCGGTTGTCGGGCGTATTGACGGGCAGGAATTTGCCGGTCTTCTCGGCGAGGTAGAGCAGGATCGCGTTCGAGTCGAACACCAGCACCCCGTCATCGTCGATCGCCGGCACCTTGCCGTTAGGATTGACCTTGAGGAAGTCCGGCTTGAACTGGTCGCCCTTGCGGGTATCGACCGGCACTGGCTCGAAAGCAAGGCCGGACTCTTCCAGAAACAACGCGACCTTGTTGGGGTTCGGTGCACCGTTGTAGTAAAATTTGAGCATGGCCATCCTCCCTTGTGCCGAGAAAAATCGGGGTGCGGCGACACTGCCACGGTGAATGTAACTGCTCAAGTTTCGCATGAACCGCAACCGAAGAGTTCGTGAGCGGGGGTGGCGAACGCGTCATGAGGGGATGCACCCGTGGACGCGGGCCAGGAAACCAGCCGCCATCGGGAGCGCCGCCGCGACTTGCGGCAGCCCGGAAATGATCAAAATCAGATGTCCGCTCTACCCGGGCTATCCCGCCGCCATCCCGGAGCGGATCTCGGCGCGCAGTTCATCGATCAGCTTGAGGCCCTTGCTGGTCTCGATATGCCAGAAGGTCCAGCCATTGCAGGCTGGCGCGCCTTGCGCGACCGCGCCGATGCGGTGGATCGAGCCGACCTTGTCGCCGAGCATGATGGCGCCGTCGGCGCGCACCAGGGCGCCGTGGCGCTTCTTCGCATCGACCAGACGGGCACCCGGCATAATCATGCCGCGCTCGATCAGTTCGGCGAACGCTACGCGCGGCGCCTCGCGCGCGGTCATGAACGGCTTGAGGGTGGCTTCCGGCAACGGCTCGACCGCGGCGATGCGCGCTTGCGCCGCGGCCGCATAGCCCGCATCGCGTTCGAAACCGATGTAGCGGCGGCCGAGGCGTTTTGCCACAGCCCCGGTGGTACCGGTGCCGTTGAAGGGATCGATCACGAGATCGCCGGGCTTCGATGACGACAGCAGCACCCGTGCAAGCAGCCCCTCGGGCTTCTGGGTCGGATGCACCTTCCTGCCGTCACGGCCCTTGAGGCGTTCCTCTCCGGTGCATAACGGGATCAGCCAGTCGGAGCGGGCCTGGATGTCCTCGTTGGCGGCCTTCAGCGCTTCGTAGTTGAAGGTGTAGCCCTTGGCCTTCTGGTCGCGCGCGGCCCAGATCATGGTTTCGTGGGCATTGGTAAAACGGCGGCCGCGGAAGTTCGGCATCGGATTGGTCTTGCGCCAGACGATGTCGTTGAGAACCCAGAAGCCCAAGTCCTGCATGATGGCGCCGACGCGGAAAATATTGTGGTAGGAACCGATCACCCACAACGTCGCCGCCGGTTTCATGACACGACGGCACGCGAGCAGCCAGGCGCGGGTAAAATCGTCATAGGCCGCGAAGGATGAAAACTTGTCCCAGTCGTCGTCGACCGCATCCACCTGGGATTCGTCGGGCCGCTTCAGCGCACCCTTGAGCTGCAGATTGTAGGGCGGGTCTGCGAATACCAGATCGACCGAACCCGCCGGCAGTTTAGACATCTCTGCGACGCAATCGCCCACGACGATGCGGGTATCGCAGGCGGACTCGAATTTAGTGCGGGGCGCCCTTGCAGACGCCCCGCGACGCGACACAACCATGACTCAAATACTCTGACTCAGGCGACGCTGTCGGCGACGCGGGACTAAACAACCGACTGGCGATACATTGGCGGCCCAAGGTAAAAATCGACTTAACCGGGCAATTCTTTCTCGCTAGGCAATTTTTGCCGGGAGGGTTATTGAATAACGCCAGGGAAATTTTACGTTTGTGCAGCGTTGGCGCGGCAGACGTTGTCCGAGAGCTCGCATTAAGGAAAAGCCGACATGCGTTATGATGACTTTCGCCGCAGCGACGATATCGACGACCGTCGCGACGACAGCGGCGGCGCAATCGGCGGCGGCGGCGGCGGCTTTGGACTGCCGATGGGCGGTGGCGGGCTCGGCATCGGCACCATCATCATACTCGGCATTGTCGGTTATGCGCTCGGCATCGATCCGCGCGTCTTGATCGGTGGCGCGGAAATTCTCACGGGTGGCGGCAGCCAGGCACCGAGCTATCAAACGGATCGCAGGTCGGCGCCGGCCAAGACCGGCGCGCCGACCGACGAGATGGGCAGCATGATCTCCGGCATCCTGGGCGAGATTGACGATCGCTGGAGTGAAGTATTCAGAGCCAACGGCCAAACCTATACCGGGCCGCGCATCGTGCTGTTCCGCAATGCCACCAATGGCGGCCGCTGCGGCATGGCGCAGGCCGCCATGGGACCATTCTACTGTCCGCCGGAAAAGGAGATCTTCCTCGACACCGGATTTTTCCGTGAGGTCGAAACCCGGTTTCATGGCTGTTCGGGCAATGCCTGCAAGTTCACCGCCGCCTACATCATCGCCCACGAAGCCGGGCATCATGTCCAGAACCTGCTCGGAATTTTGCCGCGCGTGACCCGGCTGCAGCAGCAGGCCGGCAGCAAGGCCGAATCCAACGCGCTGCAGGTCAAGGTCGAGCTGCAGGCGGATTGCTTGTCGGGGGTCTGGACCAATCTGGAGGAGAAGAAGCGACCGGGCTTCCTGGAGGCCGGCGATATCGACGCCGCGCTGACGACGGCGTCGGCAATCGGCGACGATACGCTGCAGCGGCAGGCGACAGGGCGCGTAGTGCCGGATTCCTTCACCCATGGCTCCGCCGCGCAACGCAAGCAATGGTTCATGACCGGTTACAAGCAGGGCACGGTTCAGGCCTGCAATACCTTCGGCGCGGGTGCGTTGTAGAGGCTGCGATGTATCGATAAACAGGTCATTGCCCAATGGACGCAACGAAACACTTCATTCCGCTCAACATCGCGGTACTGACGATATCGGACACCCGCTCGCTTGGAGATGACAAATCCGGCACCACGCTGGCGGAGCGTTTGACGGCGGCCGGCCATGCGCTCGCTGCCCGCGAGATCGTGACCGACGATGTCGAGGTGATCCGCGCCATGGTTGGAAAATGGATCGCCGATCCGGGCATCGATGTCATTATCACGACCGGTGGCACAGGTTTCACCGGCCGCGACGTGACGCCGGAGGCCATCGAGCCGTTATTCGAAAAGCGCATGGATGGTTTTTCGATTGCCTTCCACCTCCTAAGCCACGCCAAGATCGGTACCTCGACGATCCAGAGCCGCGCCACCGCCGGCGTTGCCGGCGCGACCTTCATCTTCTGCCTGCCAGGATCGCCGGGCGCCTGCCGCGACGGCTGGGACGGCATTCTGGCCGCCCAGCTCGATTACCGCACCAGGCCGTGCAACTTCGTCGAGATCATGCCGCGGCTGGACGAAGATCTGCGGCGGCCGAAGGCGAAAGGTGCCTCGGCTTGACGGCGCTTCGGCGTCAGAGTTCGCGCTCCCAGGTCTCGCCGATCAGGTGATGACCGAAACCGCGGTGCGGCTCGCTTGCCACGTGCACGAAACCCAAGTCCTGATAGATCCTGCGCGCGGCGAGCAGGATGCTCTGGGTCCAGAGCGTGATCTTGCGGTAGCCGCAGGCCTGCGCGAACGCGATGCATTCGCCGACCAGCCGCTGGCCCAATCGCTGTCCGCGCCCGGCCGGATCCACCAGCAGTAAGCGCAGTTTGGCGATATCGTCGCTGTGGCGGACCAGGAACACCGAGCCGACCGGGGTGCCGTCGATCTCGGCGATCCAGCAGCGTTCCCGCGCCGGGTCCATCGACGCGAGAAATTTCGCGACGATCTCCGCCACCAGGGCCTCGAACGACGCGTCAAAGCCGCAGTCGCGGGCGTAGAGCGCGCCATGGCTCTGCACCACCCATCCCATGTCGCCGGCACGATGGCCGCGCAGGATTGCGGGCCGAGGTGAAGGGCCGGAAGTACCGAGCAGCAGCCGCTCGATCGTAGCCATCGCCTCGACCAGGCGCTGGCGGTTGCCGCTTGATAGCGCACCGAGCATCGCCGCGATCGCCTCGTATGAGCTGCGATCGAGCTTGGCAAAGGCACGACGCCCCTTGGCCGTCAGCGTAAGCTGGAACTGCCGGCGGTCGGTGGGCAGCGGCCGACGGGTGATCAAGCCGCTGTCATCGAAATTCTGGACGATCCGGCTGAGGTAGCCGGGGTCGAGCCCCAGCTCGATCCCGATGGCTTTCGCCGCGGGGTTGTCGCGGCTGGCAAGCTCATAAAGGACCCGCGCCTCGCTCAGCGAGAACGGACTTCGCAACAGGCGCTGGTCGAGCAGGCCGAGCCTGCCGGTGTAGAAGCGGTTGAAAGTGCGTACCGCCGCGATCTCGTGGTCGGAAACCGGCTCGGACATGGCCCGCCTCAGTTAATTGCCATTGTCAAACAATTATTTGACTTTGGCAAGTATCTAGAGCGGCCCTCAGACCATGACGACCCGGCTGCGCAGCAGGGTGCGCGAGGAGCGGCCGAGCCGCCGCAGCAGCCTTTCTTCGGCGCGGCGGGCATCCGGGGCATGGCCGCCGAGCCGCTCATAGTGGTCGCGCGCGATCAATAGTCCCTGTTCCGCCGATGGTCCGGCGATCATCCGCGCGACGAATTTCAACCCATCGCGCAGGCTCGCCTCGGAATAGGGCGAGCGGGCATAGCGGAACACCCCGGCCTGGGGCCGGCCGCTGATCGCGACGCGCTGGATGAACAGCGTGGTTTCCTCGATCCAGCCGGCGTCCAGCACCGCGCCGGCATGCAGGAACATCAGCCAAGGCGAGCGGGCCTGCCGGGCGCCCGCCGCCAGCGCCGCCGCACGCGATCCCTTAAGCGGCAGAAAACGGCAGCCGGCGACGTCCGCGACCCGCTCGATGACGTCGCTGTCGGCCCGGTCGACCAGCAGCACCTCGCGCACGATGCCGGCGGCGGCGCCCGGCACCAGCGCCGCAAGCGTGGCGACGGCGGGCGGTTCGAGGCCTTCGGTGGGAACGATGACGCTGAGCATAGCAGGCACTTTGAGGGTCTCATACAGTTGGGCAAGTTGATAAGGTTATCATCTTGTCGCAGTCAAATCAGCCCCCGCTCCATGCGGCTTTTTGCGCCGATTGCACATAAGCCCCTGGTCCAGCCGTTTCCTGGACCTTGGTTGATTGACAAAGATTGGGGAATCCATGAGGGCTGCCCGCCATATCCAACTCCGTCATCAGCCGCCTTTAGCGGTTTCTAGCCGGGACGATCGGCTTCCCCGGCATAAGGCCAGGTCCAGTTGCGGATTTGCGGCATATCCTCGCCGTGCTGGCGGACATAGCGCGAATGCTCGATCAGGGCGTCGCGAAACTGCTGCTTGACGTGAGCCGCGGCGACACCGAGGCCAGGGACACGGTCGATGACCTCGATCGCCAGATGGAAGCGGTCGAGTTCGTTCAGCACCACCATGTCGAACGGCGTCGTCGTGGTGCCCTCTTCGGCGAAACCGCGGACGTGCATCCCGGCATGGTTGGTCCGATTGTAGGTCAGCCGGTGGATCAGATGGGGATAGCCGTGATAGGCAAAAATCACCGGCTTGTCGCCCGTGAACATCAGGTCGAAATCCCGGTCGCTGAGGCCGTGCGGATGCTGTTCTTTCGGCTGCAGCGTCATCAGGTCGACCACGTTGACGACCCGGATCTTCAGATCGGGCAAGGATTGGCGTAGCAGATCTACTGCCGCCAGCGTCTCCAGCGTGGGAACGTCGCCGGCGCAGGCCATCACCACGTCGGGTTCGCACCCCGGGGCCTCCGTACCGGCCCAGGCCCAGATGCCGATGCCCGCGTCACAATGCGTCGCGGCCTGCGGCATCGTCAGCCATTGCGGTGCCGGTTGCTTCCCCGCGACGATCACGTTGATGCGGTCGTAGGTCCTGAGACAATGGTCGGCGATCCAGAGCAGCGTGTTGGCGTCCGGCGGAAAATAGATCCGGACGATGTCGGCTTTCTTGTTGGCCACAAGATCGACGAAGCCGGGATCCTGATGGCTGAAGCCGTTGTGGTCCTGGCGCCAGACATGCGAGGTCAACAGGTAATTGAGCGAGGCGATCGGGCGTCGCCATGCCAGGCTGCGCGACACCTTCAGCCATTTGGCATGTTGGTTGAACATGGAATCGACGATGTGGATGAAGGCCTCGTAGCAACTGAAAAGACCGTGCCGCCCGGTCAGCAGGTAGCCTTCGAGCCAGCCTTGGCAGAGATGTTCGCTCAAGACCTCCATCACCCGGCCATCCCGGGCGAGGTGAACATCGTAAGCCTCGATGTCCTCCATCCAGACCCGGTCGGTCGCTTCGAACACCGCATCGAGGCGATTGGAAGCGGTCTCGTCTGGGCCCATGATGCGAAAATTCCGCGCCTCCGCGTTCAGGCGCATCACGTCGCGCAGAAATAGCCCCAGCACTCGCGTGGCCTCGGCCTCGGCGCCGCCGGGCCGCGGGACATCGACGGCATAGTCGCGAAAATCCGGCAGCTTGAGTTCGCGCTTCAGCAATCCGCCATTGGCATGGGGATTGGCGCCCATGCGGCGCTCCCCGGCCGGTGCAAGCGCCTGCAGTTCCGGGAGCAGGCGGCCGGTCGCATCGAAGAGCGCTTCCGGCTCATAGCCGCGCATCCACTGCTCGAGCAGCGCAAGATGCGAAGCATTGCCGCGCGGATTGGCGATCGGCACCTGATGGGCGCGCCAGAAGCCTTCGACCTTGAGGCCGTCGACCTCTTTCGGTCCGGTCCAGCCCTTTGGGCTGCGCAGCACGATGACCGGCCATTTCGGACGCTCGCTCGTCTTTGCCTTGTTCGCGCGCGCCTGTCTGAATGGCCCGGATACGCTGCAAGGCCGTGTCCAGGGTGTCGGCCATCAGCCGATGCATCAGCTTTGGGTCGCTACCTTCGACAAACATCGGCTCATGGCCATAGCCGGCGAAGAGCTGCTGGATTTCGTCATCGCTCATGCGGCCGAGCACGGTGGGACCCGCGATCTTGTAGCCGTTCAGATGCAGGATCGGCAGCACCGCGCCGTCACGGGCAGGATTGAGAAACTTGTTGGAATGCCAGGAGGCGGCGAGCGGCCCGGTTTCGGCTTCGCCGTCGCCCACCACGCAGGCGACGATCAGGTCGGGGTTGTCGAAGGCGGCTCCGTAGGCGTGCAGCAGCGCATAGCCGAGTTCGCCGCCCTCGTGAATGGATCCCGGCGTTTCCGGCGCCGCGTGGCTCGGAATGCCCCCGGGAAACGAAAATTGGCGGAACAGTTTACGCAGGCCGTCGAGGTCGCGGCCGATGTCCGGATAGATCTCGCTATAGGTGCCTTCCAGATAGGTGTTGGCGACCATGCCCGGGCCGCCATGGCCGGGCCCGCAGACATAGATCACGTTCAAATCGGAGGTGCGGATGACGCGGTTGAGGTGGGCATAGACGAAGTTCAGCCCCGGCGTGGTTCCCCAATGCCCGAGCAGCCGCGGCTTGATGTGATCCGGCCGCAGTGGCTCGCGCAGCAGGGGATTATCGAGCAGATAGATCTGGCCGACCGACAGATAATTCGCCGCGTGCCAGTAGCGATCCAGCAACTCGAGTTCGCCGTCGGTGGCTTGAGGATTGGGCGTGCGTGATGCGGGCATGAGGTATTCCGGCGATGGCAATGGGAAACGAAATTCCTGGTCGATTGATCCGCCTGACAGGCAGGCAATCATAGAGCGGCCATGTGCCGGTATCGTGTCGGCGCCTCGCTCCCTCGTCGAACCGACGGCTGATCCCACCAGCCGGCGCGCCAAATATTAATCACCGAATTGAAGCGGCGATCGGCATTCGGCGGGAAAAGCTCTGATACCATCGACAATTGTTCTTGATTTGTTCCCAAAGCCTGCTACGGTCGCATCATGAGCCGAGCATCCTCTCATGCCCTCAAGCACCCGCCGGTCACGGCGCCCTCCGAACCGGCGGGTGCGCCTACCCCCTTTCCTGAACTCGCGGTCGCGATCGAGCGCGGGCGGCGGCGGGGCCGCGGCGCACAGTCCAATGCCAGCGGCCGCTTCGAGGCCGAAGCACGCGTGGCGTTCGATGACGGCTGGCAGAGCCTGGATGATCTGCCGCCGTTCAAGACCACGGTCGCACTCGATACGGCGCGTAAAATCATCACCCACAACAACTCGCCCGACATCGGCTTTGACCGGTCCATCAATCCCTATCGCGGCTGCGAGCATGGCTGCGTCTACTGCTTCGCGCGGCCGACCCACGCCTATCTCGGCCTGTCGCCTGGGCTCGATTTCGAATCCAAGCTGTTTGCCAAGCCCGACGCGCCCAAGCTTCTGGAGAAGGAACTGGCGGCGCCGGATTACGAACCGCGCATGATCGCGATCGGCACCAACACCGACCCCTATCAGCCGATCGAGCGCGAACGCAAGATCATGCGCGGTATTCTCGAAGTGCTGGATCGGGCCGGCCATCCGGTCGGCATCGTCACCAAATCGGCGCTGGTGACGCGCGACCTCGACATCCTGTCGCGGATGGCGAAGCGCCATCTCGCCAAGGTGGCGATCTCGGTCACCACGCTCGATGCGACATTGGCGCGCACCATGGAGCCACGGGCCTCGACGCCGTCGCGGCGGCTCGAGGCGCTGCGGCTGTTGTCGGATGCCGGAATTCCGACCACCGTGATGGTGGCGCCGGTCATCCCCGCGCTGAACGATGTCGAAATCGAGCGCATTCTCGACGCCGCGGCCCATGCCGGTGTCAAGGAAGCGAGCTACGTGCTGCTGCGGCTGCCGCTGGAAGTACGGGATCTGTTTCGTGAATGGCTGATGGCCAACTATCCCGACCGCTATCGTCATGTCTTCACCCTGATCCGCGACATGCGCGGCGGGCGCGACTACAATTCGCAGTGGGGAACGCGGATGAAGGGCACCGGGCCGATGGCCTGGATGATCGGACGCCGGTTCGAGATCGCCTGCGACAAGCTCGGCCTCAACAAGCGGCGCTCGAAATTGACCACCGATCACTTCGCGCGGCCCGAGCGCAGCGGGCAGCAGCTGAGTCTGTTTTAGCTATCGCTCAAGATGCGGTCGGTGACATCGTCGCCGGTCGCGGAATCAACGATCGCAAACGGCACTTGCCGCTGTTTCCAGGTCCGCAGTTCGTGCAGGCTGCGATAGTGTCCAGCCTCCCCATCATAGAGCCGCCGATTCGGATAAAGCCGGATAACGAGCGGCGATGGTTCGAAATTGCTCATTCGATCCTCCGGACTTCCGTGTGCTGCCAAACATCCCTGAGCTTATCATGGAATCGGGGCATTCGCCGCCGCCAGCCTGTTGAGAGCGGTGAAATGCCGGAAGCAGGCGGCAGTTCCCGGTTGCCTCGCCCGGCGGCCTTGCGCAGGATCCCGGCATGATTCGGAACAGATCGAAACAACCGTCGGCCAAGCCTGAACGCGGCGTGATCGCGGTGGCGCCGCCGAGCTTTCGCCGCGAGCGCGCGCTGCTTAAGCGCGGGATCTGGCCGGTGGCCGGTTGCGACGAGGCCGGGCGCGGCCCGCTGGCCGGTCCGGTGGTAGCGGCGGCGGTCGTGCTCGACCCCAAGCGGATTCCCAGAGGGATCGACGATTCCAAACGGCTGACGCCGGAGCGACGCGAGGAACTTTTCGAGGAAATCTGCACCACCGCTTCATTCGCGGTCGCCTTCGCTTCGCCGGCACGGATCGATCGCGACAACATCCTTCGCGCCTCGCTGTGGGCGCTCAAGCGCGCCGTGCAGGCGCTGCCGGATATGCCTGATCATGTTTTCGTCGATGGCCGCGACCGGCTCGATACGACCTGCACCTGCGAGGCGGTGATCGGCGGCGACGGGCTGGTGCTCTCGATCGCGGCGGCCTCGATCATCGCCAAGGTCTCGCGCGATCGCCTGATGCGCAAGCTGGCGCAGGATTGCCCGGGCTATGGTTTCGACGCCCACAAGGGCTATGCCGTACCCGAGCATCTCGAAGCACTCAGCCGGCTCGGGCCCAGCGTGCATCACCGTCGTTTCTTTGCCCCGGTCGTAGCGGCGCGCGAAAGACACCGGACTCCAGATCAAGCGGTACTTCCCCTGCAAGGACTTGCAGCCCTGCCGATCGGCGAAACCATCGCAGTCGGCCGCTGATCTTGCGCGCCCAATTCGAGGTGGTGTTCAGCTGACGTGAAGCGCGCAAATCGCAATGTCAATTGCGAGTCCATCCGGGTTGCTTGATCAGCCCGCGCGCTCTATCACCGATCCGAGATCGAATAGGACCGGCTTGGGCATTTCTGGCGTTTGATGCGCTTTACCTCCCTGATTATCGAACTGATCCGCGCCCGGCCTCGATTGGTGGTTTGGCTGGTGGTGCTGCTTCAGGCCGCGCTCTGGCTGATCTTGCCATTGCTGCTGTATCTAAGTCCTCCCGGCAACCTGGCCATGGTGCTTGCCTATGGCCGGGAATACCAGGTCGGAACGGATCTCGGTCCGCCGCTTTCCTTCTGGCTTGCCGACATCGCCTTCCGCGCCGCCGGCAATCATATGTTCGGCGTCTATCTGCTGGCGCAGTTGTGCGCGATCGCGACTTTCCTGACCCTGTACAGGCTGGCGCGCGCCCTTGTCGGCGGACCACAGGCGGCGCTCGCCATCCTACTGACAGTGACGGTGGTGGCATTCAGCTCGCCCGGCGTCGAGTTCGGTCCCCTGGTGCTGGCGCGGCCGCTGTGGGCGCTGCTGCTGTTGCACACCTGGCGGCTGTTCGGCCAGAACCGGCGCAATGCATGGTTCGCCTGGTCCATCGACGCCGGACTCCTGCTGCTGACAACGCCCGCAGCGATCGGCCTTTTGCTGCTGGTCGCAGGCTTTGCCCTGGCGACCACGCGCGGCCGGCGGATGCTGCGATCGTTCGATCCCCTGTTCGCTGCCCTGGTCATTGGGGTGCTGACGCTGCCCTATCTGGTGTGGCTGATCCGCGCCGATATCGCCGTCTTGCCGACCCTGCCCGATGTCGCCGATCTCGGCGCGAGAGGGCTGCATGGGGCGCTGTTGCTCGGCGGCCTGCTGCTGGCCATGTCGGGCATCCTGTTGCTGGTGGTGCTCAACTCGCGCTGGTTCGGCCGCACCCCGGAAGAGGCGCCGATCATCTATCGGCCGCCGGTCGACAGCCTGGCTCGCGATTTCGTTTATTTCTTCGCGCTCGCCCCCGCGTTGGGGGGCAGCGTCATCTCTGGGCTTTTCGGTCTCGATCGCGTCGCCGGCGGAGCAGGCGTCGCATTATTGTTGTCTGGGTTGGCAGTGATCGTCGCGACCGGTGATCTTGTTCACCTGCGCCGTCAGCGCCTGCTGCGCTCGGTCTGGGCAGCGGCGATCATAGCCCCTGCGCTTGTGGTAGCCGGCGGAACGCTGTTGCTGCCCTGGGTCGGCAACGCCGAGGTGGCGACCTCCTTGCCGGCAACCGCGATTGCGCGTTTTTTTGGTGAAAGTTTTGAGCGTCGCACCAACGGGCGGCTGCCGGTCGTGACCGGCGATGCGCAGCTCGCGGCGCTGATCGCCATGGGATCGGGGCGGCCCCATCTCCTGCTCGACGCCGCACCGCAACGGACGCCGTGGCTGACATTGGCCAAATTCAATCAAATTGGCGGCCTCGTGGTCTGGCGCGCATCCGACACGGTCGGTACGCCGCCCGTCGATATCGCGCAACGATTTCCCGGCTTGGTGCCGGAGGTGCCGCGTGCTTTCGAGTGGCTCGTTGCCGGGCGGCAGCCGCTGTTACGGATCGGCTGGGCCATCGTGCGACCGAAGACGCCGTGACCGGTGTGGCGTGTGCTGGCGGATTCCGAACGCGCCACCCGGTCCGTCGCGGGAATCAGGTGGTCTTTCCCTGCGCCAGCGCCTTGGCGATCGCGCGCAAATCCTGCCAGGCGAGCCGCTTGTAGGACGGCGACCGCAAGAGATAGGCGGGATGGAAGGTTGCCATCGTGGGGATCACCCGCCTGCCAGTATCGTAGTCGAACCATCGTCCGCGGGTTTTCATGATGCCTTCGCGGGTTGACAGCAGCGTTTGCGTGGCAGGGTTGCCGAGCGTGACCAGCAGATCGGGATCGACCAGCTCGATCTGGCGCTGGATGAACGGCAGGCAGGTCTGGGTCTCCTGCGGCGTCGGGGTGCGGTTGCCGGGCGGCCGCCATGGAATGACATTGGCAATGTAGACGCTGGTGCGGTCGAGCCCGATCGCAGCCATCATGCGGTCCAGCAACTTGCCGGAACGGCCGACGAACGGCAGCCCCTCGAGGTCTTCCTCCCGTCCGGGAGCCTCGCCGACGAACATGATGCGCGCCTGCGGGTTGCCGTCGGCGAACACCAGGCGCGTGGCGGTCGATTTCAGTGCGCAGCCGTCGAATTGCTCCAGCAGCGCGCGCAAGCTTTCGAGCGTTGGCGCGGCACGCGCCGCTTCCCGCGCCGGCACAACGGCCGAATCGGGCGCAGGCGCGGCTTCGGCGCGGAGCACGGCCGGCGACGGAACGGTCGTCCTTGCAGGTTTCGCCGGCGCCGCTTGGCTTGCTGCGGCCGGCATGTCGGGGTCGGACAACCGGTTGACCGGAGCCTCCCCGAGCGCGCAGTCGACGCCGGCCTCCAGATAGAAGGCCAAAAGCTGCGCCGCGGTCAAAGCGCTCTCAGGCGTCATGGGCGATGTCGGGGACATGTCCGCTTTCTAGCCCGGATCGCGCCGCAGCGAAATGCCAGGCTGGGCAATCCAAGGCCATTCCGTGGTTGTTCTCGGTCGAAAAAAGTGGAAACAAACGGGCTGCAAAAGAAAGCCTTCTCAATCGGGCTGGGAACAGATCATGAGTACCGAAGAATTGCCGCCGCGCGAATCCATGGAATTCGACGTCGTGATCGTCGGCGCCGGGCCGTCCGGCCTGGCGGCGGCGATCCGGCTGAAGCAGCTTAACGCCGATCTCACTATCGTCGTGGTGGAGAAGGGCTCCGAGGTCGGCGCGCACATCCTGTCCGGCGCGGTGATCGACCCCGGCCCGCTCGACAAGCTCATTCCGGACTGGCGCACGGATGCCGACTGCCCGCTGAAGACCGAGGTCAAGGCCGACAAGTTCTACTGGATGACCGCGGCCAGGGCTATTCCGCTGCCGGGATTTGCGATGCCGCCGCTGATGAGCAATCATCACTGCTACATCGGCTCGCTCGGCAATGTCTGCCGCTGGCTCGCCCGCAGGGCCGAGGCGCTCGGGGTCGAGATCTATCCGGGTTTCGCTGCCACCGAGGTGCTCACCGACGAAAAAGGTGCGGTGCGCGGCATCGCCACCGGCGACATGGGCATCGCCAAGGATGGCTCGCACAAATCGTCCTATACCCGCGGCATGGAGCTCAACGGCAAATACACGCTGTTCGCCGAAGGCGCGCGCGGCAGCCTGACCAAGCAGCTGATCGCCAAATACGCGCTTGACGCCAACCGCGAACCGCCGAAATTCGGCATCGGCCTCAAGGAGGTCTGGCAGATCGATCCGGCCAAGCACCGCAAAGGCCTGATACAGCACTCGTTCGGCTGGCCCCTGAACAATGAGACCGGCGGCGGCTCGTTCCTCTATCACTACGATGAAAATCTGGTCTCGGTCGGCTTTGTCGTGCATCTCAATTACGAGGATCCTTACCTGTCGCCGTTCGACGAATTCCAGCGCTTCAAGACCCACCCGGCGATCCGCCCGCTGTTCGAAGGCGGCAAGCGGCTGGCCTATGGCGCGCGCGCCATCACCGAGGGCGGCTATCAGTCGGTGCCGCGCCTGACCTTCGCCGGTGGCGCGCTGATCGGCTGCGCGGCGGGCCTTGTCAACGTACCGCGAATCAAGGGCGTGCATAACGCCATCGGCAGCGCCGTGCTCGCCGCCGAACACCTTCATGCCGCGCTGAGCGCCGGCCGCGCCAACGACGAACCGGTCGATTACGAGAATGCCTGGCGCGGCTCGGCGGTGGGCCGCGATTTATACCCGGTCCGCAACGCCAAGCCGCTGTGGTCAAAGTTCGGTACGGTCATCGGCGTCACGCTCGGCGGTATCGACATGTGGTGCAACACCTTCGGTTTTTCGCTGTTCGGCACCCAGTCGCACGCCAAGCCGGATCGCAAGACGCTCGATCCGGCCAAGGCGCATGCGCCGGTCGCGCCGTCCAAGCCCGACGGCAAGATCACCTTCGACCGGCTGTCCTCGGTGTTCCTCTCCAACACCAATCACGAGGAGGACCAGCCGGTTCACCTGAAGGTCGCGGACATGAACCTGCAGAAGACCTCTGAGCACGATGTCTATGCCGGTCCCTCCAACCGCTATTGCCCCGCCGGGGTCTATGAATGGATCGAGGAGGGTTCCGGACCGCGCTATGTCATCAACGCCCAGAATTGCGTCCATTGCAAAACCTGCGACGTCAAGGATCCCAACGGCAACATCACCTGGGTTCCGCCGGAGGGCGGCGGCGGCCCGAATTACGAGGCGATGTGACCACGATTGCGTGAGTGCCCCCCGGCCACCACGAGGGTTGGCCACGATACCGCCACACTGACCGCGTTTTCAGGCCTCTATGGCGGCCATGGGGCTGTTCCTGCCAACGAAAGCCGCCGCCCATCCTTGCGGTTGAGCGCCAAACGCGGCATTGTCGGCGGTCTTGGATTCCGAAGGTTATGGTTCGCATTCGAGCCTGATCGTAAAAGATCCTGCCACAAATCCTGGAGCTAGGCGAACCGTGATGCTTTGCACTCGTTTAAATCGCTGGACGATCGCCGCTTTCGCCTTTACCGCGCTCGCGGTGCCCGGCTCGCTGTCGGCGCAGACGCCTGATCATCCCTCAGACAACTCGGCGCAATTTCCCGCCGGCCACGACATGAAATCGTTGACCATGTCGGGCAGTTACCTGGCCGCACGGCACGCCAGCGTGGAGCGCGATGCCGCTTCGGCGGCGACGTTCTATCGCCAGGCGCTGCGCACCGATCCGAAGAACAATGAACTGTTGGATCGCGCCTTCATTTCCTCGCTCGCCGATGGCGACATCGACGAGGCCGTCAAGCTCGCCGACCGCATCTTGACGCTGGACAAATCCAACCGGGTCGCCCGGCTGGTGCTCGGCGTGCGCGATCTGAAAATGAAGAAATATGCCTCGGCGCAGCTCAACATCAATCAGTCGATCCGCGGGCCGATCACCGATCTGGTGGCGACGCTGCTTTCAGGCTGGGCCAGTTACGGCGCTGGCGACACCAAGGCGGCGGTCGCCAACATCGACAAGCTGACGGGGCCGGAATGGTATCCGATTTTCAAGGATCTGCACTCCGGCATGATCCTCGAACTGGCGGGCAAGGAAAAGGACGCCGGCGCGCAGCTCGAGCGGGCCTACAAGCTCGACAATTCCATGCTGCGGGTAGCCGACGATTACGCGCGCTGGCTGTCGCGCAACAAGGATGAGGCCGCGGCGACCGCCATCTACGAGGCCTTCGACAAGAAGCTGCCGCGGCATCCCCTGGTGCTGGAAGACCTGCGCGAGCTCAAGGCCGGCAAGAAGCTTCCGCCGCTGGTCGATTCGCCGCAACAAGGCGCTGCCGAGGCGCTTTACGGAATCGGCGCAACGCTGACCCGGCGCGGCGGCGAGGATCTGGCCTTGGTCTACCTGCAGCTTGCGCTGTACCTCGAACCCAATCATGCGCTGGCGCTGCTGTCGCTGGCCGATCTCTACGAGTCGGTGAAGAAGCCGACCATGGCGATCAAGATCTACGAGCGTGTGCCGGCAAATTCGCCGCTGAAGCGTAATGCACAGATTCAGCTCGCGATCGATCTCGACGCCGCCGACCGCAGCGATGAGGCGATCAAGATACTGACAGCCGTCACGGCGGAGGACGGCAAGGACGTCGAAGCCATCATGGCGCTCGGCAATATCGAGCGGGGCCGCAAGAAGTTTGCCGACTGCGTGGAAACCTACTCCAGGGGTATCGATGCCCTGCCGGACGCCAACGAAAAGACCAACTGGGTCTATTACTACTATCGCGGCATCTGTGAGGAGCGTTCCAAGCAGTGGCCAAAAGCCGAAGCCGATATGCGCAAGGCGCTCGATCTGCAGCCCGAGCAGCCCCATGTGCTGAACTATCTCGGCTATTCGTGGATCGATCAGGGCATCAATCTCGACGAAGGCATGAAGATGATCAGGCGGGCCGTCGATCAGCGTCCGGATGACGGCTACATCGTGGACTCGCTCGGCTGGGCCTATTTCCGCATCGGCAACTATGACGATGCGGTGAAGAACCTGGAGCGCGCGATCGATCTCAAGCCGGAAGATCCAACCATCAACGACCATCTCGGCGATGCCTATTGGCGCGTCGGCCGCACGCTGGAAGCCAAGTTCCAGTGGGCCCATGCCCGCGATCTGAAACCCGAGCCCGAAGACTTGCCGAAGATCGAGGAAAAGATCGCCAACGGGTTGCCCGATGACCCCTCCTCGGCGGCCTCCGCGGACAAGAACGCGGCCTCCGCGGACAAGAAAAAGGAAGACGGCAGAGGCGGCTGACCGGGGGGCGGGGGCTGATTGCCGATGCCGGCGCTGATCGAGGATGCGCGCGCCAAGGTCAATCTGACCTTGCGGGTGATGGGACGCCGGGTCGACGGCCTGCACGAGCTTGAAAGCGTGGTGGCTTTTGCCGATTGCGAAGACCGTCTCGGCCTTGTGCCGGGAAAGCAACTGCATCTCGCGATCACTGGACCGCAGGCGCACGCCTGTGGCGAGACCGACGATAACCTCGTGCTGACGGCCGCTCGCTTGCTCGCCGAACGAGTGCCGAATCTGCAGCTCGGCGAATTCACCCTCGACAAGCGGCTGCCGGTTGCCGCCGGCATCGGCGGCGGCTCGGCTGACGCCGCAGCGGCGCTGCGGCTATTGGCGCGGGCCAACGGACTTGCCGTCGACGACATCGACCTGATCTCGACCGCCCGATTGACCGGGGCCGACGTGCCGGTCTGCTTGAACTCGCGCGCCTGCATCATGACCGGCATCGGCGAAAGCCTGGCTCCGCTCGCCCTGCCGAAACTGCCGTGCGTGCTGGTCAATCCCCGCCTCGCGGTGGCGACCAAGGATGTGTTTGCCGCCCTCGGCTTGCACCATGGCGAGCTGCTGGTGGGCGCGACCGACGTGATCGAGGCCGTCGCATGGCCGGAGCCGGGCGCCTCGCTCAGTGACTGGCTGGAAGCACTCGCGGCCGGCAGTAATGACCTGGAGGCGCCGGCCAGGCGCGTCCAGCCAGGGATCACCGAGGTGATGTCGGCGCTTCGCGCCATCACGGGAGCCCGGCTGGCGCGAATGTCCGGATCAGGCGCGACCTGCTTTGCGATCTTCGAAGATGAAGCCGCCGCACAAGCCGCCGCGCAGCAGATCCAGCGCGATCACCCCCACTGGTGGGTGCATGCGGGCACGCTGAGCTGAGATTGCTTAAACGACAAAAGGTTGTCATCGCCCGGCTTGACCGGCGACCCACTAATCGCAGGCGGTCGTGATTTATTGTGGGGGGGCCGCGGCTTATTGGATCACCCGCTTTCGCGGGTGATGACGAGCTAAAATTAGTCCACTCCACGCTTGATTCTTTGCCGTCAATGCGAACGTGCCAGACAGAAAGCCACCACCTGCTCGAGCGCGGTTTTCATCGGTGAGGGCGGAAACAACGCCAGCGCGTCGACCGCCATCGCGCCGTAATGCTGGGCGCGGCTGATGGTGTCTTCCAGCGCGCGGTGTTTTGTCATGAGCCCGATGGCGTGATCGAGATCGCCATCGGCGATCTCGCCGCGCTCCAGGGCGTTGACCCAGAAGGCGCGCTCCACGTCGTTGCCGCGGCGGAACGCCAGCACCACCGGCAGCGTGATCTTGCCCTCGCGGAAATCGTCGCCAATGTTCTTGCCGAGCTTGGCGGCCTTGCCGCCATAATCCAGCACGTCATCGACCAGCTGAAACGCAATGCCCAGATTCATTCCGACCGAGCGGCAGGCGGTCTGTTCGGCCTTCGGTCGGTGCGCAATCACCGGGCCGACCTCGCAGGCTGCCGCGAACAGTTCGGCGGTCTTGCCGCGTATCACGGCGAGATACTCGTCTTCGGTGGTGGCGGTATTTTTCGCCGCCGCCAGCTGCATCACCTCGCCTTCGGCGATCGTGGCCGCGGCGGACGATAAAATGTCGAGCGCACGCAATGAGCCGACCTCGACCATCATGCGAAAGGCCTGGCCAAGCAGGAAATCGCCGACCAGGACGCTGGCCTCGTTACCCCACAGCATGCGCGCCGACAGCTTGCCGCGCCGCAATTCGCTTTCGTCGACCACGTCATCGTGCAGCAAGGTGGCCGTATGCATGAATTCGACCGAGGCGGCGAGTTTGATGTGGCCATCGCCGGAATAGCCGGTGAGGCCGGCCATCGCCAGCGTCAGCATCGGGCGCAGCCGTTTGCCGCCGGACGATATCAGGTGGTTGGCGACCTCGGGAATCATGGTGACTTCGGAGCCGGTTCGCGACAATATGGTCGCGTTGACCCTCGCCATGTCGGCGGCGACAAGCGCGACCAGCCCATCTATCGAGGCATTCGATGGGCTCTCAAAAGGTACAATAACCGCCACGCTGGTCTCCAGATTTGCGCAATTCGCATCAACCGTGATTATAACAATAGAAAGGCCCGGGGAACGCGGCAAGGGCGCCCGATGCAAACAACGGGTCCCTTGAAGTCGCCGCGCCGGGTTGACAAATCAGGTTTGCGAAGGAGAGCTGGAAAGTTGCGGGAATTGGTTCGAACCAACGACATGGTCCTGGTTTCGGCTGTTGGCGCGCTGCTCGATGGCGCCAATATCCATCATCTGGTGCTGGACCAGAACATGAGCATCATCGAGGGCTCGCTTGGCGTCCTGCCGCGGCGAATTCTGGTCCATGACGACGATAACCGGGAAGCGCGCCAAATTCTGGCCGATGCCGGCCTTGGTCACGAATTGCGGTCCGATGACTGAGGCGCGCGAATTGACCGTGGACGGATTTCTGGCGGGTCAATTGCTTTTGCGGCAACCGAAATCAGGTCACCGCGCCGGCCATGATGCCGTGCTTTTGGCAGCATCGACGCCGGCGCGTCCGGGAGATCGGGTCGTTGATTTCGGCGCTGGGGTCGGCGCTGCCGGTCTGGCGGTTGCCAAGCGCGTGGCCGGCATCGATCTGGTTCTGGTCGAGGTCGATGCGGGGCTGGCGTCTCTGGCGCGCGGCAACGCTGCTGGAAATTCCGTGCCGGCCGAGGTCATCGTGCTCGACATCACCTCCGGCGCCGATGCCTTCGCTGCCGCCGGGCTATCCCCCGACAGCGTTGATGTCGTCATGATGAATCCGCCGTTCAACGATCCCTTGCGGCACCGCGCCTCGCCGAACAAGGACCGTGAGACCGCGCATGTGGCGGTGGTGGGAACGCTGGAGAGCTGGATTCACGCGGCGCGGCGAATTCTGAAATCCGGCGGCGACCTGGCCTTGATCTGGCGCGCCGACGGTCTCGCCGAAGTTCTGGCGGCGCTGCGGGGCTTTGGCAGCCTGGCCATTCTGCCGGTTCATGGCGCGCCGGCGGCGCCGGCGATCCGGGTATTGGTCAGTGCCATCAAGGGCGGCAAGGCGCCGACCCAAATCCATGCCTCGCTGATGCTCAAGGATGAGCCGGTGATGTCTAACGAGCGGTTGCGGGATATCATGGCAGGAAGGAGTGTGCTGCCGCTGGCGATACCTGACGCCAGCTCGGTTGCTCAGCTCCGAACCGGCCAGATGGCCCTCGAGGAAGCAACCATTGAGGACAAAAGGAAAAATGATGATTAAGGACAATGACTATTGAGAAATCGTCTTTGATCCAGGCTTTGGCGCCGCATTGAAGTTAACAGCAGTCAAAAGTGCACCGATCAGCATCATCAGCAGATAGATCTTCATGTCTTTCTCCGATGCGCGTTGCTGCTGACAACCCAATAATTCAGACGGCGTTCCCTGCTTGCTATGACAGTTGGACGATAACAAATGGTTAATATTGAGGTAACGGAATGACGGAACAAAGGGATGATCGCCGGACGCCGCCGGGCCTGCTCGACAGGCTGATGCCGCTGCTGCCGGCGCGTCTGCGGCCGGGAACGGTGGTCGTGCCGGTGGTTCGGCTGTCGGGTTTGATCGGCGCGGTGACCCCGCTTCGGCCGGGCATGTCGCTGGCCAGCGTCGCTAAAACGCTGGAGCGCGCCTTTGCAACCAAGAACGCCAAGGCGGTGGCGCTGGTGGTCAACTCACCCGGGGGTTCGCCGGTACAGTCGCGCCAGATCTACTTGCAAATCAGGCAGCTCGCCGCGGAAAAGAAGTTGCCGGTATTGGTGTTCGTGGAGGATGTCGCGGCTTCCGGCGGCTATATGATTGCCTGCGCGGGCGACGAGATCTTCTGCGATCCATCCTCGATCCTGGGTTCGATCGGCGTGGTCGGAGGCTCCTTCGGATTTCAGGAACTGATCAAGAAGGTCGGCGTCGAGCGGCGGCTTTATACGGCCGGCGCGCACAAGGCGATGCTCGACCCGTTCCTGCCTGAAAATCCTGACGACGTCGCGCGCGTCAAAGCGCTTCAGCGCGAGATCCACACCATCTTCATTGCGCTGGTCAAAAGAAGTCGCGGCGACCGGCTCAAGGGAGCCGAGGACGTGCTGTTCACTGGCGAATATTGGGCCGGCGAGACATCGGTTTCGCTCGGCCTGGCGGACGCGATCGGCGACCTGCGCTCGACCTTGCGCGCGCGCTATGGTGACAAGGTGCTGACGCCAGTGATCGCGCCCGGGGCCGGCTTGTTGGCCGGCCTACTCGGCCGCAGATCGGCCGGGGCGGGGACCGTGGGCGCGCTGGAGGCCATGGCGGGGCTGCCTGACGAGGTGATTTCGGCGCTGGAGAGCCGGGCAATTTGGGCCAAATACGGGTTTTGAGGCAGTTTGCCCGCGCCATTTGGTCTCGGGCAAGACAATTGCCGGCCGGGCCGTCTTGCGCGACAATGCAGGCGGGGCGTGACGCATGAACGACAAGGATCGACCGATGCCGCCGCTGATCGCATTCGCGGGCGCCCTGGGTGGTTTGGCCCTAGTACGCTGGGCCTATCGCACCGCGCTGAGGGTCAACAGGGAATTGGAAGAGGCTCGCTTTGCGCGGGTCGAGGAAGCCGCAGGGTCCGAGCAGATTCCGACGCTGCGACGGGATCCCAACACCGGCGCCTATCGCCCGGGTTGAGGCTCGTTGTGTCTGATGCGCGCCAGGCCTTTGTCTCGCCGGTTTCGGCCTTGCCTTGATTCCCCCTGCCGTCGCCGATACGGTCCCGCGCGCTTGCCCGCCTCCCGAGCCGAAGACCTGACCTGACGATGGACTTAAACCCTCCGCACATGCGCCCGGAACGTTCGTTCCAGGGACTGATCCTGACGCTGCAGCGTTACTGGGCGGACTACGGCTGCGTGATCCTGCAGCCCTACGACATGGAAGTGGGGGCAGGAACCTTCCACCCCGCGACCACGCTGCGCTCGCTCGGGCCAAAACCCTGGAAGGCCGCCTATGTGCAGCCATCGCGCCGGCCAAAGGATGGCCGCTACGGCGAAAACCCCAATCGGCTGCAGCATTACTACCAGTTTCAGGTCATCATTAAACCGTCGCCGCCGGACCTGCAGGAACTCTACCTGAAATCGCTTGCCGCGATCGGCATCGATGCAAGTCTCCACGACATCCGCTTCGTCGAGGACGACTGGGAAAGTCCCACTCTCGGCGCCTGGGGGCTGGGCTGGGAATGCTGGTGCGACGGCATGGAGGTGTCGCAGTTTACCTACTTCCAGCAGGTCGCGGGTGTCGAATGCGCGCCGGTCGCCGGCGAACTCACCTACGGGCTTGAGCGGCTCGCCTGCTACCTGCAGGGCGTCGATCGCATCATGGACCTCAATTTCAATGGCCGCGAGGGCGACCAGAAGGTCAGCTACCGGGACGTGTTCTTCCAGGCCGAGCAGGAATATTCGCGGCACAATTTCGAAGTTGCCGACACCGTGATGCTGTTCGAGCAGTTCCGCATGGCCGAGGAAGCATGCCGCAACTATCTGGACGCGGGGTGGAACGACGGCGGCAATCGTCGTGAGCATCTGATGGCACTGCCGGCCTATGACCAGTGCATCAAGGCCAGCCACGTCTTCAATCTCCTCGATGCGCGCGGCGTGATCTCGGTGACCGAGCGGCAGAGCTACATCATGCGGGTGCGCGAACTGGCAAAGGCCTGTGGCGAGGCCTGGGTTCATACTGAAGCAGGAGGGGTGACGTGAGCGAACAACCGACCATTGGCGGCAGAATTCCAATTCCGGTCGAGGTGGAAGCGGGCAAGGATTACTGGTGGTGCAGCTGCGGCAAGTCCGCCAAGCAGCCATTCTGCGACGGCAGCCACCAGGGCTCGACCTTCTCGCCGATGCAGTACACCGCGCCGGAAACCAAGAAGGCGTTCTTCTGCACCTGCAAGCATACCGCGGGGCAACCGCTCTGCGACGGCTCGCACAGCAGGCTGCCGGCGTAAGCGTCACGCGTTGCGAGTAAGCCGTCGCGCGCGTTCTGTTCGCGGCGTTTCGCGTCGCCACCCACTGGATTGGAATGGATGCCGGACCTCCTGCTCGAACTTTATTCCGAGGAAATACCCGCGCGGATGCAGGCGAAGGCGGCCGAGGATCTGCGTCGCATGGTCACCGACAAGCTGGTGGCCGAGGGCCTCGTCTATGAGGGGGCCAAAGCCTTCGTGACGCCGCGGCGGCTGGCGCTGACGGTGCACGGAATTCCCGCGGCCCAGTCGGACCTGAAGGAAGAGCGCCGGGGGCCGCGGGTCGGCGGGCCGGAGGCCGCGATCGCGGGCTTTCTCAAAGCCACCGGGCTTTCCTCGCTCGACGAAGCCAAGATCCAGCGTGATCCGAAGAAGGGCGATTTCTACGTCGCACTGATCGAAAAGCCCGGCCGAGCCACATCCGACGTGCTCGCGGACATGCTGCCGGTTATCATCCGGACCTTTCCGTGGCCGAAATCGATGCGCTGGGGCGCGCGTTCGGCCAAACCCGGCGCGCTTGCCTGGGTGCGGCCGCTGCATGCCATCATCGCCACCTTTGGTATCGAGACTGAAGAACCCGACGTTCTGAAATTCTCCGTCGACGGTATCGAGGCCGGTCAGACCACGTTTGGCCACCGCTTCATGGCGCCCGCGCCGATCAGCGTGCGCCGCTTCGAGGATTACGCGGCCAAGCTGCAGGCGGCAAAGGTCGTGCTCGATCCGCAGGCCCGCAAGGACGCGATTATCACCGACGCCAAGCAGCTCGCCTTCGCGCAAGGGTATGAGCTGGTCGAGGATCAGGGTCTGCTCGACGAGGTCGCAGGCCTGGTCGAATGGCCCGTGGTGCTGATGGGCTCGTTCGATGCGGAGTACCTTGCAATTCCAAGCGAGGTGATCCGCGCCACCATTCGCAACAACCAGAAGTGTTTTGTGGTCAACGATCCCAAGACCGGCAAGCTCGCCAACAAATTCATCCTTACCGCCAACATCGAAGCCTCCGACGGCGGCAACGCCATCATCGCCGGCAATGAGCGGGTGATCCGCGCGCGATTGTCGGACGCCAAGTTTTTCTACGAGAGCGATCTGAAGACCAAGCTGGAGGACCGGCTGCCGAAGTTCGACTCCATCGTGTTTCACGAAAAGCTGGGCACGGAAGGCGAGCATGTTAAACGTATTGTTCGCTTGGCGGTTGAGATCGCACCGTTGGTCGGGGCCGATGTCGAAAAAGCCAGACGCGCGGCTCAACTGGCCAAGGCGGATCGGCTCAGCGAAGTGGTCGGAGAATTTCCCGAGTTGCAGGGCCTGATCGGCAAGTATTACGCCCTGGCGCAAGGCGAAGATGCCAGTGTCGCGGCGGCGAGCGAGGAGCACTACAAGCCGCAGGGGCCGGGCGATCGCGTGCCAACCGATCCGGTGAGCGTTGCCGTGGCGCTGGCCGACAAGCTCGATATGCTGGTGGGCTTTTGGGCGATCGATGAAAAGCCGACCGGGAGCAAGGATCCGTATGCGTTGCGAAGGGCGGCGCTGGGGGTAATCAGGCTGATCATCGAAAATCAGCTTCGATTTCCGCTGTATGAGCCGGCGATTTTGCATTCTCTTTTCTTTGCGGAACGAACGCTTTCGACCTTCGAAGGAGCGGTCGCCAGGGAAGCTCAACCGCTGGATGCTATGGTGCCAGGTCTCGCGCAGGCCCTGGTTCAACGGGCTCACCAGATTGCCTGGTCCGACGAGGCGTTGGAAGCCGCCTCTCGGCATTTTGACGCGCTCATTACCGATCTCCTCGCCTTCTTCGCGGACCGTCTGAAGGTACAGTTGCGCGATCAAGGCGCGCGCCACGATCTGGTCGACGCCGTGTTTGCGCTGGGAGGTCAGGATGATCTGTTGATGGTGGTGCGCCGCGTCGAGGCGCTCGGCAAGTTTCTCGATACCGAAGACGGCAAGAATCTGCTCGCCGGCACCAAGCGCGCCGCGAACATCCTGCGGATTGAGGAGAAGAAGGATGGCAGGACCTACGATGACGCGCCCGATCCCACGCTCTACCGCCTCGATGACGAAAAGACGCTGGCCAGGGCGATCGATCTGGTCAAGGCTGAAGCCAGTGCCGCTATTGCCAAGGAGGATTTTGCCGGCGCGATGAGTGCGATTGCAAAGCTACGTCCCGCGGTCGATGCGTTCTTCGATAAGGTCAAGGTCAATGATGACGATGCCGAAGTGCGCGAAAACCGCCTGAAACTGCTCAACGAGATCCGCGCCGCGACGCGGGCGGTGGCGGATTTTTCCAGGATCGAGGGCTGAACCTCATTGGATCGTTCGCGATCGACCCGCGAGGCGGCGGTCATTGCCAGGACTGCCACGCGCAGGCCGTGCCGGTCGTCTCACCAATTGACCTGATGACAATCGACCCATGCGATGTCGTCGCGTGCCAACCAGGAAACCAGGCGAGGCACCACCATGCGAGCTCTTGGGTGCAAATCGTGGAACAGGATGATGCCCCGACGCCAAAGCAGCATCAACGACATCACCCGCTGTTCGACATCGTCCGCGCTCAGGCTATCGTTCCAATCCAGCGAATCGATGTTCCAGAGGATGAGTTTCAATCCGCGACGCCGAAGATACGGCCCACTATCGGGAGGACGTTGGCCGTAAGGCGGACGAAATGCCGGCACATAGCTGTCAGCCAACGTGTCGTGAATAAGCTGTGAACTCGACGCGATCGAGGCCTGCCATTGCGGCAAGATGGCATGGGATGTGTGCACCCAGCCATGAGAACCGACGCACATGCCGGAGTAGAGGGTCTTCATCGCCTCGATCGATAAATCGCGCAGACGCGTTTGAAACGACTGACCGATCGCGAAGAACACGGCATTGAGGTGATTGCGGCGGAGCATGTCGAGCGTGCGATCGGTGTCGTCAGCATTTGCTTGCGGTCCCGCCGGACCGCCTGTTGGACCGTCGTCAAATGACAGCAGGAACTGGCGATCGTTCAACTGCCAACCTGTCATTTCATTATCGTTGAAGGTTTCGACCTCGCTGTTGCGCTGAGGGAACACCGCTGCCAGCCGGAGCAGCCCGTCCAGATAGGTTCGATGAAATCGCACCGCATCCGTGAGCCAGGGAGCGTATCGCGGCGCAATCCAGGCGTCCGAAAAAGTCTCCGCCTCGTGCCGAAAGCTGGTTGAAGCAGGGTCGACGGGACAAAAGGCCTGTCGGGCGGCGCAACCGGCGGCGGCAATGGCATAGTTTTTGGACAGAATCCGCCACAGCCGATCCCGCAGGCGTTCGACGGCAGGCATGTCGACGCTATCGACCCCCAATCGCTCCTTCAACGCCGCTTGGCTGAACGCATCGCTTGCGGCCAGCTCGTGCGCGAAGGCCAGGATCTCGGCACGCGACGCACGATCGAATTCGGCGGCCGAGCTGACGGCATCCGGCCATAGGTCGCGGTGTGGGATGTCGGCGTTCGATGAGCCTGCGCCGAACAACTTGGCAGGCACGACGGTCGACAGAACGGCAATTAGCAGCAGGTTTCGAACCAAAATGAGCTTCACATCCATCCTTGCCGTCAGGAACTCAAGCGCCGCATACCCGCCCGCGCCGTGGCACCAAAGCGGCGGGCTCGATCAAGGGCTATCACGCATGGGGTGCACCTCACGTTAAAGCCGGCGGTGCGTCAGGCAAGTCAAATCTCCGAATTGGCTTGGCGCGCCCGTATCAGGTTCCCGCGGGCGCGGTGGCAGGCCTCGAACCAAATAACCCGACCACGAACTGTCGCCCTGGAAGCTCGACAAAGCGATAGCTCAAGTAGGACAGCAGCCAAATCGCCGCGAAACTAACCAGAGTGCAAAGCACATAGGCGGTCAGCGTACTGCCGAAGTGCCTCGACGAGCGCTCAGCGAACGTCAGGAACAAGGGATGGAGGAGATAAATTGAATAGGAAATCAGCCCGAGGTGATAGGCCAGTCTGTTGCCGAACAGAAGTTGCGCAGCGCGCCCGTCGCGCGACAGGATCGCGATCAGGGGAATGAACAGCAGGTAGATCGGCAGGTCATCGGCCGTCAACACCGCCGCGGCAACCATCAAGCCCAGAATGACAATGAGCAGAGTGTCCTGGGCGATGGCCGAAAGCCGGTCCAGATAGGGGGCAAACCGCAATGTTGCCAGTCCGAGGGTAAATCCGACAATGGCGCGGCATAACGGGAGAAAGGAGTTGCGCTGGACCACATCCAGTGGGCCGGCGTTGCCCTGGCCACTGATGCTGATCAGATAGATACCCAGCAAGGACAGCGCCACGCAGGCGGTCACCCAGCCGACGCTTTTCAGCAACGTGTATTTTATCAAGACCGGCGCGGCGAAGTAAGAGCCCAGTTCCGCGCTTGAGGCCCATGAAACGCCAATCAGCGGATAGACATTGAGGCCCCAGCCAGTCAGCATGAGAAGGTTGCCGACAATGTCGAAAGCCTTGAAACGGGCAAATGTTTCCTCGCCCGTCAAGCCCAGCGCGATCTTCAAGGCGTAGAAGGCTGCGATCACGAGGTAGGCCGGATAAAGCCGCGCAAATCGCTTGAAGAGGAAGGCCTTATAGTTTTGCAACGGCTCCGAAGCAAAGGCGTCGCGGTAAACATAACCGATCACAAATCCGCTCAACATGAAAAACATGTCGACTGGAAGATACCCATGGGGAACCTCCCAGACGGTGGCGTCGCTGCCACGATCAAGCCGAAACTTGCCATAGTGATAGATCACGATGATGACGGCGGCTACGCCTCGCACGCCGGTCAATGATCTGATATCGGCCTTCATGTGACCGTGACCCCGGTGGACTCCCCCGCCATTGGGTTCGTCCATCGCCTTTTTAGCGTGCCGCTTTCCTGACGTGCAAGGACGACGCCCTGGAAGCGAGGCGGCCTCGTCCCATGAGGTGCCGATCACCTTTGCCAACCTCGCATTTCTACTTTCGGGTGCCTAGAAACCGCGCAGATCAATCCCGCCAGGGCTGGGGTTCGTGCGCGGGTGCTGCGTGAGCCACCGTTCGCGGCCATGAAAAAGCCTCGTCCGGCAGTGGAGACTGTCCGATGTCGGCGCGCGGCGACGCTCCCGCGTCGCGCGCTGATCGTTCCGGCAAGTTGAGCATTTCCCCGCCGCAATTTTCGACATTTTAAACAAGGTGCGGAACTCAGGGAAGGCGGTGGGCGTCTGCTATCGCCGAGCCAGTCATGAGAGTAGAACCATGGGATCGATTCCAATCCCCAAGACTCATTCCGGAGAACCTTTGCATGACTATTACGGCCGCCCATATTCCTGCGATCGTGGCCCTGATCGCCGGCGTTTTGATCTTGATCATGCCCCGGCTGCTGAATTTCGTGGTAGCGATCTACCTGATTTTGACCGGCTTGATCGGCCTTGGTTTGCTCAGGATGTTTCACATGTAGCGCGCCAGGGGGGAACCGCAGCTTGCGCGGAACCCGCCAAAATGGTGTAACGCGCAACTTCCCTTCCTCTCGCGGATTAAGTGTAAGCCATGGCCAAAGCCGCCGCTAAACCGAAGAAAAGCTCAGTCAAATCAAAATCGTCCGTGCCGTCCCGGGCCAAGGCCGCGCCGCCGGCCGCCAGCGCCCGCAAGGTACTCAAGAAAAGCCATGCCAAACCGGCGCCGAAGCCGGTCGCCAAGGTCGTGGCCGCCAAGAAGATTGTCGCCGCCAAGCCGGTGCCTTCAGCGGCAAAATCCGGCAAGTGGGTGTACACCTTTGGCGACGGCAAGGCCGAAGGCAAAGCCGAGCTTCGCGATCTCCTGGGCGGCAAGGGTGCCAATCTCGCCGAGATGGCCAATCTCGGACTTCCGGTACCGCCCGGGTTCACCATTCCGACCACGGTCTGCAGCTACTTTTACGCCAACGGCAAATCCTATCCGGCCGAGTTGAAGGCGCAGGTCGAGAAGGCGCTCGACCATGTCGGCCGGCTCACCGGCAAGGCCTTCGGTGACGCGAAGAATCCGCTGCTGGTTTCGGTACGATCCGGTGGCCGCGCCTCGATGCCAGGCATGATGGACACCGTACTCAACCTCGGGCTCAACGATGTGACGGTCGAAGCGCTGGCCGAACGGTCCGGCGATCGCCGTTTCGCCTATGACAGTTACCGCCGCTTCATCACCATGTATTCCGACGTGGTGCTCGGCTTCGACCATTCCCACTTCGAGGATATTCTCGACACCTTCAAGGACAGCCAGGGCTACGCGCTCGACACCGACCTGACCGGCGATGACTGGATCGATCTGGTGGGCCGCTACAAGGAGGCGGTGGCACGCGAGACCGGCAAGGATTTCCCGCAGGATCCGCACGACCAGTTATGGGGTTCTATCGGCGCGGTGTTTTCGTCCTGGATGAACGCGCGCGCAGTGACCTACCGGCGGCTGCATGACATCCCGGAGGCCTGGGGCACCGCGGTCAACGTTCAGGCGATGGTGTTCGGCAACATGGGCGAGACCTCGGCAACGGGCGTGGCTTTTACGCGCAATCCGTCGACCGGCGAGAGCCGGCTGTACGGCGAATTCCTGATCAACGCCCAAGGCGAGGACGTGGTGGCGGGCATTCGCACCCCGCAGGACATCACCGAACATGCGCGCCGGGAGTCCGGCTCCGACAAGCCGTCGTTGGAAAACGCGATGCCCGAGGCGTACAAGGAGCTGACGCGGATCTACACGCTATTGGAAAAGCACTACCGCGACATGCAGGACATGGAGTTCACAGTCGAGCAGGGCAAGTTGTGGATGCTGCAGACCCGCAACGGCAAGCGTACGGCCAAGGCGGCGCTGCGGATCGCCGTCGAACTCGCCAATGAAGGCGTGATCTCGAAAAAAGACGCGGTGTCTCGGATCGACCCCGCCTCGCTCGATCAATTGCTGCACCCGACGATCGACCCCGCGGCCAAGCGCGATATCATCACCACCGGCCTGCCTGCCTCGCCGGGCGCCGCCGCCGGTGAAATCGTATTCTCCTCCGACGAGGCCGCCAAGCTGCAGGCCGATGGCCGCAACGTCATCCTGGTGCGGATCGAGACCAGCCCGGAGGACATCCACGGCATGCACGCCGCCGAGGGCATCCTGACCACGCGTGGCGGCATGACCTCGCATGCCGCGGTGGTCGCGCGCGGCATGGGCAAGCCTTGCGTCTCCGGCTGCGGCAACGTCCGCGTCGATTATGGCCGCGGCACCATGAGCGTTGGCTCGCGCACCTTCAAGGCCGGCGATGTCATCACCATCGACGGTTCACTCGGCCAGGTGCTGGCCGGGCGCATGCCGATGATCGAACCGGAACTGTCGGGCGAATTCGGCACGCTGATGGGATGGGCCGATGCCGTCCGCAAGCTTGGGGTCCGCGTCAACGGCGATACCCCGGACGACGCGCGCACCGCCATCAAGTACGGCGCCGAAGGCATCGGGCTTTGCCGTACCGAGCACATGTTCTTCGAGGAGACCCGGATTCGCACCGTGCGCGAGATGATCCTGGCCGAGGACGAGCAGACGCGCCGGGCCGCGCTGTCGAAGCTTCTGCCGATGCAGCGCGCCGATTTCGTCGAACTGTTCGAGATCATGAAGGGACTGCCGGTGACGATCCGGCTGCTGGATCCGCCGTTGCATGAATTCCTGCCGCATACGCAAGGCGAGATCGAGGAAGTTGCCCGCGCCATGAATACCGATCCGCGACGGCTGGCCGATCGGGCCCGCGAGCTCGCCGAGTTCAATCCGATGCTCGGCTTCCGCGGCTGCCGGCTCGCCATTGCCTATCCCGAGATCGCCGAGATGCAGGCTCGCGCGATCTTCGAGGCCGCGGTCGAGGCGGGCAAGCGGACCGGCAAGGCGGTCGGGCTTGAAGTCATGGTGCCGCTGATCGCGACCAAGACCGAGTTCGATCTGGTCAAGGCCCGGATCGATGCCACCGCGCAGTCGGTAATGAAGGAAACCGGGGTCAAGCTGAGTTATCAGGTCGGTACCATGATCGAGCTGCCGCGCGCCTGCCTGATGGCCGGCGATATCGCCAAAACGGCGGAGTTCTTCTCGTTCGGCACCAATGATCTGACACAGACCACCTATGGCATCAGTCGCGACGACGCCGCTGGATTCCTTGGCACCTATATCGCCAAGGGCATCTTTCAGATCGACCCATTCATCTCCGTCGATCGCGACGGCGTTGGCGAACTGGTGAAGATCGGTGTGGCCCGCGGCCGTAAGACTCGACCCAGCATCAAGGTCGGAATTTGCGGCGAGCATGGCGGCGATCCCGCCTCCGTTGCGTTCTGCCACGAGATCGGGCTGGACTACGTCTCGTGCTCGCCCTACCGCGTCCCGATCGCGCGGCTGGCCGCGGCGCAAGCCGCGCTCGGCAAAGCTATCGCCAGTCAGGCCTGAGGCCTACGGCGTATTTTATTGCTTTTGCGGCGCACGCAATCGGCGAAGTGATGCGGACGGTTTGATACCGCCGTCCGGATGGTTTTGCCCTGATTGGCATTGCGACGCGCATTGGCGCGTGCTGCTGGCTCGGAACAACGCAACACGTGTCTGCTTCCGCGCAGCGGCGGCAGAAGCGCGATAACCTGCTATCCGGCAATGCCCGGAGTAGGGCGGATCGTTGCCGTTGAGAACATTTGATTCACCATTTTCATTGACCGGATATTTACCACTTCGATCGAGCGGCCGTTTACCAACGTTTTCGAGCGCGCGAGAGCGAGTCTCGCGACATCTTGCGTGTGTCGCGCATGCAACGTCGATTAACTCCCTCGCAACCTAAATTCGATATCACCGAAAAAGATCGAATTGCGCGGATGTACCGGGTTCGATCCCAAGTGTAGCGTTGCGTGAGCGTATCGATGTCAGTCATGCGTAACCGGCCGAAGGTCGCGCGTTTCGCGTCCTTCGGCCTTGGTCTCCTGGTGTTCGCATTGATGCCGACGGAGGTCGGATATCAGGATATTGCGTCGCTTTTGGCCCGCCAGCCGGGGGTCGCCGAACGCTGGCAGAACCGGGTTTTCTCCGCCGTCAGTACCATCCAGGTCGCCACCTACAGCTTCGGCCTCCCGATCGGAACGTCCATACCGCGCAATGCGCGCGAACAACTCGCCGGCCTGGACAATTCAGGCATCGACATCACGGGTTCGGTTGTTCGCAATCCGCTTGTTCAACCACCACCGCGCTATCAGGCGTCGGATTTCCCCAAGGTCGATCGCACGCTGAAAGGCGATCGCCTGGTCACGGTGGCGCCGGAGACCGCGGCGCCGGCCAATGGGGTGCCCCCGACCGAGGATCCCTCGACCCCCAACACCTCGGTGATGGGCGCCAAGTCCGCCGCTGCTGCGCCGTTGGCGCCATCGGCTCCGCTCGATCGGGAATTGCAGGAAGCGCTGAGCGCTCCCCCGCTTGCGCAATTTGATGTCTCGCTGTCGCTGGAAGCCCAACCGCTCGACGATTTGAAGATCGGAGCCGATGCCGCGGCGTTGCCGCTCGAGCCTGCGCCATCGCAAGATGGCTTCTCGGTGAAGACGGCGGGCCTGTATTTCGGAAGCGCCGCGCTCGGCGGAACCGTGGAGAACATGGAACGCTGGCAACCCGGCGAAGAGCCGCTGATCGTGCTGCCCGATCCGGACATGAAGGTGATGGCATCGCTGCCGTCGCCCACCGACGAGCCGGCAAAGCCGGCCGAGAGCGGCGAGAGCGTTGCCCCCAAGGGCGAGGTCAACGCCGACAACCAGCGTGCCAAGACGCCGGCCGAACGCCTTGGCCTGCTCGATGACAAGGCGCGTGCCAAATCGGAGAAGTGTCTTGCCGAAGCGGTCTATTTCGAGGCCCGCGGTGAAGCGGTGCGCGGCCAGATCGCCGTGGCGCAGGTGGTGATGAACCGCACCTTCTCCGGTTTCTATCCGACAACGGTTTGCGCCGTGGTCTACCAGAACAAGCACGGCCGCCCGTTCGAATGCCAGTTCACCTTCGCCTGCGACAATATCCCCGACGTCGTGACCGAACCCGACATGTGGGACCGCGCCAAGAAAATCGCCAAGGCCATGCTCGACGGCCAGCTGTGGCTGCCCGAAGTCGCCAAGTCGACGCACTATCACGCCTATTGGGTACATCCGTCCTGGGTTGGCGAGATGAAGAAGATGTACAAGTTTGGTGTCCACACCTTCTATCGGCCCCGCGCCTGGGGCGACGGCAGCGACGCGCCGAGCTGGGGAACGCCGGCCCAGACCGCTGAGATTTCGGCGGAACTCGCGGGAGAAGCGAAGAGTACGGCCGAGTTGTCGCCAACGGCGGTGCGGCGCTAGTCACCAGGTCGGCATTCGCCGACCACGCCGCGTCCCGGAATGACGAGAGTGCGGTTGGGCAATGGTGCGCTGTTCGCGCCGTACCCGCCATTCTGATCGCCCGATGATTCGCAGGTCTGATCGCATGGCCGGCTTGAACGAAATCGCGGTTGGGCTTTTCATACGAATGCGTTAATTTCCCACATCTGGCGGCTTTCGCACCTCGCGCGGGTCGAGCAACCCACCCTCGACGTTGGGTGCGGTCGTGTTTGGAAAGTTCGGGTCGCACGCGCCGATCTGGCGGCTATCCGTTTTGTTCGGTGCGCTGTTGGGGTTGATCAACCTTCCGATCATCGAGGCGCCGGTCAAGCGTCCGGTTGCGCAACCGGCCTGGCGCGTTCAAGGTCGGGTAAATTCAAATCCTTCAGGTTTCTAAGGAGGCTGCGTTGGGAACATTCAAGGCGATCAGGATCGACAAGGCGGAAAAGGGCACGGCAGCCGCGCTGACGCAGTTCGACGAAGCCGACTTGATGGATGGCGACGTTACCGTGCGGGTCGAATGGTCCGATCTCAACTACAAGGATGGCCTCGCCGTTACCGGCAAGGCGCCCGTGGTCCGGCGCTTCCCGATGATCGCGGGCATCGACTTCGCCGGTACCGTCGAGCAGTCGACGAACCCGCACTGGAAGGCCGGCGACAAGGTGATCTGCACGGGTTGGGGCATGGGCGAAACCCATCTCGGCGCCTATGCCGAGAAAGCCCGGGTCAAGGGTGACTGGCTGGTTCGGCTGCCGGAGGCGATGTCGGCGCGCGAGGCGATGGCGATCGGCACCGCCGGCTTTACGGCGATGCTGGCGGTGCTGGCGCTGGAACAGCATGGCCTGACCCCGAACCACGGCCCGATCGTCGTCACCGGCGCCGCCGGCGGCGTCGGCTCGGTCGCGACCGCGCTGTTGTCAAAACTCGGCTATCACGTCATCGCGTCGACCGGGCGAGCCTCGGAGACGGCCTACCTGAAAGGCCTGGGGGCGGCCGAGGTGATCGATCGCGACGAGCTTTCGGGACCGGCCAAGCCGCTGGCCAGGGAGCGCTGGGCGGGCGGCATCGACAGCGTCGGCTCGACGACGTTGGCCAATGTGCTATCGATGACAAAATACCGCGGCGCGGTCGCCGCCTGCGGGCTTGCCGCCGGCATGGACCTGCCGTCCTCGGTGGCGCCGTTTATTTTGCGCGGAGTGTGTCTGTTGGGCATCGATTCCGTGATGTGCCCGATCGAGCTTCGAAAGACTGCCTGGAACCGGCTGAGCAGCGACCTGGATCGACGCAAACTTGTTGAAATAACTCATGAAATTGGTATCGACGAGGTAATCGCGGCCGGCGCCAAGATCATCGCTGGGCAGGTTCGCGGCAGGGTTGTGGTAAAAATTCGCTAACGATGTTCAGACTTTCCCAACCAAGCTGCTCCAATGTTGCCATGGTTGGTATGGTAAGCAGCGGGTAAAGACTTCAGGCGGTGCCCGCGCTCGGTCAGTAAGTCGGAGTTATAGCATGCTTGTGCGTTTCGTGTTGGGAGCCCTCACCGCCGGCGCGGTGATTGCACCGGCCTTGGCTGGAGAGATCATGAACGCCGAGGAGGCCCGCAAATTCGTGGCCGGCAAGGTGTTCGCGTTTACCTGTTTCGATGGGACCCGCGGGGCGGGGCGTTTGCTCGATGACATGGGAGCGGCTGGCGCGGTGCAATTCAGCGGTTCCGGTCCTATCCGCCATGTGCGGCTGCCGGGCAATACCCTGCAGATCCGTGGTCAGTCCGTATGCGCGTCGATCAAAGGCCTTCCGTTCGAGCCGTGCTTCAATCTTGACAAGAAGGACGAGCGCAGCTTCCGCGGCTCGGTCTCCGGCATGGGCTTCGCCTATTGCGACTTCCAGCACCAGGGCGGCGCCCAGATGCTGATGGCGCGCGCGGTGGCGCGGCCGCGTTCGCTGCACCCGCCTGAGCAGGCCCGCTCGCTCGATGCTTCGCGCACCGAGGTATCCGCCCGCGTCGAGACCCCGCATGTCGAGAGCACGGGAATCGAGCCCGCCAAATCCGAGCCCGAGCCGACGAAATCGGAAGCCGTTCAGGAACTTCGCCGCTCGACCGATTGATCGCGCCGCCTTGCCGATCGTGCAGTCGACGCAAACCTTCTCGGTTGCAAACCTGAAAGCTGTCGGCGCCGCCGGTGTCGTCGTGCCGTAAGGCTCTTGAGAGCGCGTGTTCAAAATCCCTCTTGAGGCCCGGTCATTGAGCCGGTCTGATAACAAGACCGCATTCTCATTCACCAGGACGCAACAATCCGGGTAGTCCTACGGACCTGTAGTTAACCCGAACAGTGGCATTTGGCGGGCATTGTTGATTTGGCTCCGAAATGCGCTGTGCATTCGGAGCACAGTCATTTCAGGAAACGCCCATGTCGATCCTTGCCCGCTTCAAGATCATCACCAAGATCGTCGCAGTCGTGTTGCTGCTGTCGGCGGTTGCCGCCAGCGTCAGCTGGCTTGGCGTACGCGGGCTGGCATCGCTCAACGATGACGCCGAGACTATGAAAGATGCCTCCGGGCGGGCGCTCCAGGCGGCGCGCGCGAACCAGGACGTCCTTGCGCTCAACCGCTCCGAGTTCCGTATTGCGCTCGACCCCAGCGCCGAGAACCGGGCCGAGGTCCGCAAGTTGATGGACGAGCAAATGAAGGCCTACCAGACCTCAATGGAGGAGGTCAGCAAGACCACCGACCAGAAGGTCAGGTCGGTGCTGCCTGCCGTCATCGAGGCGATGGCCGAGTACCGGCGCAGCATGGAAAACACCCTTCGCATTGCCGACGATGTCAGGGATGTGCAGCTGACCGCCGATGCCGCGAAACTGCGCGACGCGGCGATGAAGAGTTGGGGGACGTCGGAGAAGCTGCGCGTCGCCCTCAAGGAGGTCGGGGATGGTTTGAATGATCGGGTCAAGCATTTCGAGACCGAGGCCACCGAAGAATATCAATCGACGGCACGGCTACTGATCATATTTTCAGTCACCGGCATCGTCATCGGTTTGCTGGCTGGCGTCATGATCGGCCAGTTCGGCATCGTCAAGCCGATCAGCCAGTTGAAGGTCGCCATGGAGGCCCTTGCCGGCAACCATTTGAACACGCAGGTTCCAGGAGCCGATCGGCACGATGAAGTGGGCGAGATGGCCCGCACGGTCGAAGTGTTCAAGAAGAACGGGCTCGAAGTCGAGCACATGCGGGCGGAACAGCAGGTCACTGAAAAGCGCAACGCGGAACAGCGCAAGGTCGACATGGTCAAGTTGGCCAACGACTTCGAAGCCGCCGTCGGTGAAATCGTCGAAACCGTGTCCTCGGCATCGACCGAACTCGAAGCCTCGGCCACAACGCTGACCAAGACCGCCGAACACGCCCAGCAGATTACCGCGTCGGTCGCATCGGCGTCGGAGGAAGCCTCCACCAATGTCCAATCGGTGGCTTCGGCTACCGAGGAGTTGTCGTCCTCTGTCAACGAGATCAGCCGCCAGGTCCAGGAATCGGCAAGGATGGCCAATGAGGCCGTCGATCAGGCCCGCCGCACCAATGACCGTGTCAGCGAGTTGTCGAAGGCGGCGAGCCGCATCGGCGACGTGGTCGAACTGATCAACACGATCGCCGGACAGACCAATCTGTTGGCGCTGAACGCCACCATCGAGGCGGCGCGTGCCGGCGAGGCTGGCCGCGGCTTTGCGGTGGTGGCTTCGGAGGTCAAGGCCCTGGCGGAGCAGACCGCCAAGGCGACCGGCGAGATCGGCCAGCAGATTACCGGCATCCAGGCTGCGACGCAGGAATCGGTCGGTGCGATCAAGGAGATCAGCGGCACCATCGAGAGATTGTCGGAGATCTCCTCGACGATTGCGGCGGCGGTAGAAGAGCAGGGCGCGGCGACCCAGGAAATTTCGCGCAACGTGCAGCAGGCCGCCCAGGGCACCCAGCAGGTTTCGACCCACATCACCGACGTGCAGCACGGCGCCAGCGAGACCGGCTCGGCCTCCTCGCAGGTGCTCGCGGCGGCGAAGTCCTTGTCTAGTGACAGTAACCGCCTCAAGCGCGAGGTTGGCCGGTTCCTCGATTCAGTCAGGGCGGCCTGACATCAAGGGCGTGGGCGTGCGGAGTTGGCCGTTCACTCGGTCGGCCAAAGCGACTCCGCAGATCTACTGAAAAGGAATTAACCAGAATCGAGCGCGCTCCGTTTACGTATGATGGCGGCGCGTTCCGAATTCGCGCCAGGATCTCCCGCTGTGGTCGGACAAGCTTCGGCTTGGCGCACCCGGTACCCGATCGATCCCAGCTCTCCCGGAGAGGCGTGCATGAAAGGCTTTTCGATCCGCCTAGCTCACAAGATCATGGCCCTCGGCGTCGTTGGTCTGGTCGGGCTGTTGGTGTTCGGCGCCATCTATCTGGTTGGCAGCTGGTCCCGTGACCGATCCCGGGCGATCGCGGACCAAACCCGAGCGATATCCGATCTGAACACGTCAATTTCGATCGAGATGCTTGAGGCGCGCCGCGCCGAGAAGGATTTCGAGCTGCGGCGGGATCAGTCCTATTCGAAGCACCATGCGGAATTGTCGGCCGCCATTGACCGCGATTTCGGCCGGCTGGAAACACTGGTGCGATCCGCTGGTTTCGACGAGGTTGTCGAACGAATTGATTTTGCGCATCGCGGCTTCAGTAGCTACGTCAAGGAGTTCGACGCCCTTGCCGCGGCTGAGATCCAGCTCGGCCTCAACGAAACATTGGGCTTGACGGGCTCACTGCGTACGGCCGTTCACGATATCGAGGCGAAGCTTGCAGAGAGCGACAATCCCAGGCTGACCAGCGCCATGCTGATGATGCGCCGGCATGAGAAGGATTTCATGCTGCGGCGCGATGCCAAATATATCGGCGAGTTGAAGGCGACCGCGGCCACCTTTTCAAAGCTGCTGGCGAGCGCCGACATCGCCCCCGCGGTGAAGGCCGATATCGACCAGAAACTGCAGCAATACCAGGTTGACTTCTCCGCCTGGGCCAAAGGCGCGCAGGAGACCGCGCGACGTGGCGAGAAGATGTCGCAGGAGTTTCACGACATCGAACCGGCCATCGCCAGTATCCAGCATGCGGTCGAACGACGCTATGACGAGGCGACGGCGGCGGAAGCTGCGACGCGCGATGCGGTGTCGCTGTGGATGCTGGTCGCGTTCGGCTTGGCGGTTGTCGTCGTGGGCGGAACGTCGTTCTCGATCGGCCGCTCGCTGTCGAGCCGGCTTATCGCGATGGTCCGGACCATGACCCGGCTTGCGGGCCGCGATTTCTCTGTCGCCATTCCCAGCCTCGACAGCGCGGATGAGGTCGGCGAAATGGCCCGCGCGATGGAGGTTTTCAAGGTCAATATGGGCGAGGCGGAGCGGCTGCGTGCGGACCGTGTCGCGGCGGAAGATCGGCAATTGCAGGAGCGCGTCGCCGCGGTGCAGGAGATGGCCACAGCGGTCGAGCGCGAGACCGGCCTCGCCGTAGGTGAGGTTTCCGCGGGCACCGATCGGATGGCGATCAATGCCGCAGCCATGAGCGAGAGCGCGGTGGCGCTCGCTCAGAACAGCAGCAGCGTGGCGGCGGCCGCCGAGGAGGCGCTGGCCAATTCCCGGACGCTGATTGCCGCTGCGTCGCAGTTGAACCATTCGATCACCGAAATCTCCAGCCAGGTGAGTTCGTCCAGGAAGCTGACCGTCGAAGCGGTGGCTGTGTCAAGCCAGGCGCAAGCCACCATCGCCAAGCTGTCGGAAGCCGCCAGCAAAGTCGGCACCGTGACCAACCTGATCAGCGAGATCGCTAGCCAGACCAACCTCCTGGCGCTCAACGCCACGATCGAAGCCGCGCGCGCTGGCGAAGCCGGACGCGGCTTTGCGGTGGTTGCCTCGGAGGTCAAGTCATTGGCTGAACAGACCGCCAAGGCGACCAGCGAAATCGCCCAGCAGATCGCCGAGATCCAGCAAGCAACCCAGGAGTCCGTAGCATCGATCAGTGCCATCGGCGAGGTCATCGGCCAGGTCGAAACCAACGCATCGACCACGGCGGCGGCGATCGAGAAGCAGAATGCCGTGACGATCGAGATATCACGGACGGTCGAGGAATTGGCGGCCGCGTCGCGGGAAGTCGCTGCGCAGATCGCCAACGTTTCAAACGAGGCAGCTGAGACGGGCAGGCGCGCCGCCGACATCCGCGACGGATCGGCCGATATCGCCGGCAAGGTCGAGGGTCTGCGCACGACGCTGGTTCGCGTGGTGCGGACCTCGACGGCAGATGCCGACCGGCGTCGCGCCATCCGGACGCCGATCGACCGGCCTGGCACGATCGAGATTCGCGGCGCTCGCCACAAAGTTGATTTTCGAGACATTTCCGTCGGTGGCGCCATGGTTGGCGAAGACGTTCCCGGCGCGGCCGTGGACGTGCCCGTCACCCTCACCATGGATGGGATTTCGACCACGTTCGGTGGCACCGTCGCGCGCGTCAGCAACGGCGCGCTGTCGATCAAATTCAACCTGTCCGATGCGGCCCGCAATGCGGTCCAGGATTTGATCGCCGGCCGGCGCGCCGCCTGACCTGATAGTTGTTTGAGCGTTCGAACGAGACGAGGATTTACTCTATGGCGTTTTGGCGACGGGAGTCTGAGACCGAGCGGGCGGCGGCACAGGCGGAAGCGATCAACCGGTCGCAGGCCGTGATCGAATTCAATCTGGATGGCACGGTGATTACCGCCAACCAGAATTTCCTCGACGCCATGGGCTACACGCTTTCCGAGATCACGGGCAAACATCACAGCATGTTCGTCGAACCGGAAACGCGCGATAGCGCAGGCTATCGCGCGTTCTGGGCCGGCCTCAACCGCGGCGAGTTTCAAGCCGCGGAATTCAAGCGGATCGGCAAGGGCGGCCGCGAGGTCTGGATTCAGGCGTCCTACAATCCGATTATGGATCGCCACGGCAAGCCCGTCAAAATCATCAAATTCGCCACCGACATCACCGAGCGGAAAATCCGCAGCATGGAGGATGCCGGCAAGATCGCCGCCATTCTTCGCGCCCAGGCGGTGGTCGAATTCAAGCTCGACGGTACGATCATGACCGCCAACGACAAGTTCCTCAATGCGTTCGGCTATTCGCTGACCGAAATTGAGGGTAAGAATCACAGCATGTTCGTCGATCCGGCCACCCGCGCCAGCGTCGAGTATCGCGAATTCTGGGCCCGGCTCAACCGAGCCGAATATCAGTCGGCGGAATACAAGCGGCTCGGCAAAGGCGGCAAGGAGGTCTGGATACTGGCGTCCTACAATCCAATCCTCGACGAAAGGGGCAAGCCTCTCAAGGTGGTGAAGTTTGCCACCGACGTCACCGAAGACAAATTGCGAACCGCTGACTTCGAGGGGCAGATCGCGGCGATCGGCAAGTCGCAGGCGGTGATCGAATTCGGCATGGACGGCACGATCCTGACTGCGAACGATAATTTTCTCAACGCGCTCGGCTATTCGCTGGTCGAGGTCAAGGGCAAGCACCACAGCATGTTCGTCGAACCGTCCGAACGCGAGGGCGCGCCCTATCGCGAATTCTGGGCGCGGCTGCAACGTGGCCAATACGTGGCCGCGGAATTCAGGCGGCTCGGCAAGGGCGGCCGGGAGGTCTGGATTCAGGCCTCCTACAACCCGATTCTGGACCTCAACGGCAAGCCGTTCAAGGTGGTGAAGTATGCCACCGACACGACGGCGCAGGTGATTGCGCGCAGGAAGAGCGAAAATGTTCGCAATATGATGGAAGCGGTCGCCGCCGGAGCCGACGATCTGAAGGTGTCGGTCCGCGATATCTCCGATGCAATGATGAAATCCCGGGATACCGCGTCCGCGGCCGTAGGGCAGGTCGACAACGCCGATCGACAGGCCCAGCGCCTGACCGCCGCCGCCAACGCGATGGGCGGCATCGTCGAATTGATCGGAAGCATTACCGGCCAGATCAATCTGCTGGCGCTCAATGCCACGATCGAATCTGCGCGCGCCGGCGAGGCCGGTAGAGGATTTGCGGTGGTGGCTTCCGAGGTCAAGAACCTTGCCAACCAGGCCAAGCAGGCGACCGACAGGATCGGGAGCGAAATCGAAAACCTGAATGTCATTTCGGGCGACGTAGTCAGCGCGCTCAAGGTCATCAAGGACGCGATCGAGAGCGTCAGCGAATATGCTACCTCTACCGCCGCGTCCATCAAGGAACAGAGTGACGTAACCGAAATAATGTCATCGAACATGAAGCTGGCCGCCACTGAAGCCGCCAGCATTGCGGTCTGACGGCTTCGAAAGCCTTTCAGTCGAGATCAATGCGGAACGGACGGCCTTCGACAATCATGCTGCCCGGACCCATTTCGTCGAGCGCCCGCAGCATGCGTCCCTCTCGTCCCAGAGCTTTGTCCGCCAGGCTGACGATCAGCCGATTCGGGGAGGCGATCGGCGAGGCGGCCCGGATTTGCCGGGCGATTGAAATCTCGTCGCGATGCGGATTGAGCGCGCACACTGCCGCAAACGCGCTTGCGGTCGAGCGGCTGATGCCGGCATAGCAGTGGACGACCAGCGGTGCGGCGCGATCCCAGCCACGGACGAAGTTGAGCACCTGTTCGATATGGACTTCCGATGGCGCGACAAAACCATCGATCGGTTCGGTGATGTCGTCGACCTGAACCTTGAGATGATTGGCCGGGAAAACCGACTGCGGCCGCTGCACCTGATCGACATTGGCCATGATGGTAAGGACATGACTGGCGCCGGTGAGTCTGACGGTTTCGGGCAAGGCGGCGAGCGAGCAGACGTGGATCATGGCGGTCCTTTTTAGCGGGGTCCTATGACGGCGTGACGATCCTGAAGCGCTCCAGGAAGCGCTTCTCGGCCTTGGCCGACGTCCACGGCGTCAGATAATCCTGCCGGGCCGCCAAGGGCAGGCCGGGGTCGTGGCCGAACAGGCGTTTGGCCTCGGCTTCTTCAAATCCGGCAAGCTCGGTTGCCTCCAGATAGGCCGCTCCCCGGTCGGCTTGCTTGATCTTCTGCTCGATTTCAGACCCCAGCACCGGTGGCAATCCGAAGCGGATGTGGATCGCCGCGAGCAGCCGCTTTTCCACCACCTTGTAGTCACCGGCAAGCACGGCCTTGAACGGCGAGATCATGTCGCCGATGACGTATTCTGGCGCGTCGTGCAGCAGCGCTGCCAGCCGCAATCTGTCATCGATGCGCGGGCTGCGATGGCGCATGACCGCTTCAACCAACAACGTGTGCTGCGCCACCGAAAAAATATGGGCGCCGCGGGTCTGGCCGTTCCAACGGGCGACGCGCGCCAGGCCGTGGGCGATATCGGCGATTTCGACATCCAGCGGCGAGGGATCCAAAAGATCGAGCCGCCGTCCGGACAGCATCCGTTGCCAGACCCGGGGCGAGGCTTGCGGCGCGGCCAATTTCTTTTGCGCCGTCATTTGACGCGGACCCGCGGCGCCCGTTGCTTGCCGCCGCAGGCTTCATGGCAAAAGCACGTCACCAGATGATCGTTGACCATGCCGGTGGCCTGCATGAAGGCGTAGACGATGGTCGGACCGACGAATTTGAAGCCGCGGGAGACCAGCTCCCTGGATATCTGGCTGGATAATGCTGTCGACGCCGGCACGCTGGCGGTGGTCTTGAAGCAATTGACCTTCGGCCTGCCATCGACAAAATCCCAGAGCCATTTCGAAAAGCCCGGCCCCTGGTCCATGAGCTTGAGATAGGATTTGGCGCTGGCGACCGCGCCTTCGATCTTGGCGCGGTTGCGGACAATACCGCTGTCGTTCATCAGCGCGTGTATCTTGGTCGCATCGTATCGCGCAATGCTTTCGGGGCGGAAATCGTCGAACGCCAGACGAAAATTGTCGCGCTTGCGCAGGATGGTGATCCAGGACAGCCCGGCCTGGAAGCCGTCGAGGATGAGTTTTTCGAACAGCGCGCGGTCATCAAATTCCGGCACGCCCCATTCGGTGTCATGATAGGCTACATAAAGCGGGTCTTCGCCCGGCCATGGACAGCGCTTCAAGCCATCGGCATGCAGGCGCGCCGAGCGGCTCATGCCACGGTCTGCCTCGGTGCGATCGACAAATCGTCCGGCTCGGCTAAGCGGATCGGGATGCCGCCTGCGGTCAACGCGTTTCCGGCTTGGAGAGCATCGGCCGCGCGGTCGATCCTGATCAGCGCCAGGCCGTGGTGGGCTGCCGTCGAGCCCATGGTGCCGATCGACTTATCGCCGGCCATGACGGCGGCGCCGGGTTCCGGCGCTGGACCGTTGACGTCGATCCGAACGGTTCGCGTGCGCGTGGTCCCGCGATGTTGCATTCGCGACACCACCTCTTGTCCGACATAGCAGCCCTTGCCGAAGTCGACGCCGTGCAGCCGGTCCATGTTGGTTTCGTGCGGAAAGGCGTCGCCGTACATGAAGTCCATGCCGCCGCGCGGAACGCCGCAGGCGATCCGGTTGAACTCATAGGCTGTGCTGTCGACCAGTTCCGCGCCGATCAGATCAGCGGTTTTTTGCGCAAGCGGCTCCGGAACCAGGATCCGCCAGCCCAGCGCGGCATGGCGCGGATCGGCGAACGCCAGATCGGGCTTGATGTCGAGATCGCCGCCCCAAGCGGCAAGCACCCCAAGACCGTCCGACCGGTTTTCGACCACGACCTTGGCGCGCAGCCGGTAAAATCCGAGCTTGTCGGCGAGCGCCTGCGCCAGCGCGAGCGGACAGTCGATCAGCAAACCGCCGCCGTCGCCGGAAGGCGCTTCCGTGATGAGGAAGTCCACGATGATCTTGCCCTGCGGCGTCAGCAACGCTCCGAACCGGCCGAGGCCAGGCGCCACCTGCGTGACGTCAGTAGTAACGATGCCGTTGAGGAAATGGCGCGCGTCATCGCCGCTGACCTTGACCACGCCCCGGTCGGGAAGAAACGCTGCTTTCATCTCAAAATCTCTGGCGACATGTTGCCGTGCAACGTAATCCGCACGATCTTAAACAACAAGGTGCGGATGAGCCCCAGTGCCCTGTCAAAACAGCGAGCCCTGTCCGTCATCGGAGGTCAAGGCCGCTGGCTTTCGCGGCGCCGCATTCTTCGGCTTTGGTGTCAGTTCCTCGGCCGCCCGCTGCTCCGCCGTGATCGGCAGGGTCAGTTGGGCGTCGTCATTGGCGACGCGATTGACGCGTGTGGAGACCTCGTGCCAGACGAACTCGCCGATGGCAGGGGGTGTCAGCAGCCTCACTGCAGTCCCGGCATCGTCTGCACCGCAATCGAGCCAGCGTTCAAAATCCTCGGGCGCAATCGACACCGGCACGCGGTGATGCAGCCCAGCGAGATCAGCGCTGGCCGCGGCGGTGACGATGGCAACGGTATCGAGTTCCTCGCCGTTCGGACCAATCCAGGTTTCCGCCAGCCCCGCCAGACCGATCGGGCTGCCGTTGCGGCGATGGACGAAATAGGGCCGCTTGCGCCCTTCCAGTACCTGCCATTCGTAATAGCCATCGGCCGGAATCAAGCAGCGCCGCCGCCGCATCGCGTTCCGAAAAGCTGGCTTTTCCAACACCGTCTCGGCACGCGCGTTGATCAGGAGGGTGAATTTGGCGGGCTCCTTGACCCAAGCCGGCAACAGACCCCAGCGCATCAGCCGGAAGTGTCGGATGCCATTTTCAAGGATGACCACCGGTATGGGCTGCGTCGGCGCAATATTGTGCCGGGGTGGGAAGTTAGGCTGCTCGACATAGCCAAAAATCTGCCGCAAGGCGGCCGGCGGAGAGGTTATGACGAAGCGCCCACACATTGTAAGGCTCAGATAGGTATCTATTCAGCACCTTTTAACCCCAATCGTTAACACTGCGGCAGATGACATCAACGGCTTCAAAACCCGCGCCAGCGGAGCGCCAGCCGGGTCCCCATCAGCAGCCCCGGGCTGCCTTGTTGCGGGCCGCCAACATCAATCCCGGCACCGGCCTTGCCACCGACTATCTGAATCATTTCAACGAAGCCATCATGCTGCTCGAGATGATTCCGGATATGCCGGAATGCGCGGAGGATTTTCTCGGCTGGCATCCGCTGTCCTATCGCGAACACTTCATGGCCTCGAATTTCAAGGCGCGCGAACTGGCGATCGAATCCTATGAGGCCGCCGATGCGGGCGTCCGGGCCGACTTCGACAATATCACCAGCACCATGACCTCTATCCTCACCGCGGTCGGCGCAGCCATGCGCGAGGTGCGGCAGGACAAGACCCGCGCCACGCTGGCGGTCCAAGCCACCGGCTGGGTGAAGCCGCTGGTGGCGGCGGCGGGTGGTATCATCAATGGTGGCGCCGAGGCCGACGTCGACTACATCATGACCCATTGATGTCCGTGGCTACCTCGCTCCATCCATCCTACCCCCAGCTTGCGGTCAGCGCGGCGATTTTTCGCGACGACAAGGTCCTCCTGGTGCGGCGCGCGCGGTCGCCAGCCAAGGGATTTTATTCGCTGCCGGGTGGCCGGGTCGAATTTGGCGAAACCCTGCATGCCGCGCTGCATCGCGAAGTCGATGAGGAAACCGGGCTGAAGATCGAAATCATCGGCCTTGCCGGTTGGCACGAGGTGGTACCGGGGAGCTCCGGACACGGGCACTATCTGATCATGTCGTTCGCGGCGCGCTGGAGTGCCGGCGAGCCCATGCTGAACGAGGAACTTGACGATTTCAGGTGGCTTTGGCCCGATAGACTCGGCGATCTCAAGTTCACCGGCGGCCTGCACGAAGTAATCGCGTCGGCTCGCGCTCTGCTGGGGGCCTGAGTAAGAGGCGGATAGGTCGGGATCCCTCCCGCCTTGCTTCCAGCATCTTGAAAAGGCATATCACGGGCCGTCCCGGGACCTCTCATGTCAAAGCATTTTCTGGCCGCTCTCCTCCTTATTTCGGCGTCCATCTTGGCTCCGGCGCGGGCTGAGGACGCCGCGGCGCCGTTCGACGGCGACCTGCAGCGGCTGGCGGAAATTCTCGGAACCCTGCACTATCTGCGCGGCATTTGCGGCAGCAATGAAGGCCTGAAATGGCGTAACCAGATGCAGGCACTGATCGATGCCGAGACCCCCACGGGAGAGCGCCGCGCCCGCATGATTGCCGGCTTCAACCGCGGCTATAACGGCTTCCAGCAGACCTACAGGACCTGTACCCCAGCCGCGACAGTGGCCATCCGCAGGTATATCGAGGAAGGCTCCAAGATCTCACGCGATCTGACCGCCCGCTATGCCAATTAGACGATGCCTCGAGGCCCAGCGGCGCCGGCACGAGTCGAATTCTGTCCTGAATTCAACGCGATGAACGCCATTAACCTTTCTTAAAGAACTGCCCTAACTCGGGCTAGGCGGCGCCGAACTGCGTGATAAAGATTTGTCCATTCGAGGCGCACCGCCCTGGATCGCGCCCAGCCTTCAGAGTTCCATGAGCCATCCAGCGTCCTTCACGACCGGCCGCGATTCGCTGCCCGATCACGAGCAAAAACGTGCCGCGCTCGGCTATCTCAACGAAGCCTGGGCGGAGGCGCGGCACGACGGCGTCGATGGCGACTGCCTGGCGCAGGCGAGCCTGTTCGCGGCCTTCGCGGAGCTGGTCGGAACCTACGGCGAGGACGCGGTGGCGAAATTCGTTGAAGGCCTTCCTGCCCGCGTCCGTAACGGCGAGTTTTCAATCCAGCTGGCCAAGCAGTAGCTCTGTTATCGGGCTCGCCGCCACGGCTACCTGAAAATATGCAGTGCCGCGTACTGCAGCAGCATGATGGTCTTGGCGTCGACGATGCGGCCGTCGCCGATCATGGCCAGCGCCTGATCGATCGGCAGTTCCAGCACCTCGATTTCCTCACCTTCCGCGGCGATGCCGCCGCCGCTGCCGATCTTCATCTCGGGCTGATATTCCGCGACGAAGAAGTGCAGTTTTTCGGTGACGGCGCCGGGGCTTGTGAAGGCCTCGAAAACTTTACGGATGGCGCCGAGTTCGATAGCCGGTTTCCTCTTCCGCCTCGGCGCGTATTCGGATTTCCGGAGCCTCCTCGTCCAGCATTCCGGCCAACGCCTCGATCAGGAGATCGTCGTAGCCGCTGACATAGGCCGGATAGCGAAACTGCCGCACCAGCACCACGCTGCGCTGGGCGATGTTGTAGGGCAGGAGCGTGGCGCCATTGCCGCGGTCATAGGTTTCGCGGGACTGGGTCTGCCACTCGCCATTGGCGCGCCGCCACGCGAAGGTGGTGGACTTCAGAGTGTAATGTTGGTCGGACAGCACACGGACGTTTTGGACGCGGATACGGTCGGAAACGCTCATGGCTTTGCCTTTTGGATGCGACTATGGAGTTGGCTCGCGGCCGTCGAGCCATTTTGCAAATACCACGCGCTCCTGTTCGAAATAGCCGAGCGACTGATAGAAGGCCTGAACCTGGCTGTTGTCGGGCCGAACCATGAGCTGCATTTTTTCGATGCCGCGTGCCCGGAGCCAGCTTTCCGCTGACGTCATGATCACGCGGCCGTAGCCCTTGAACCGATGATCGGGATCGACGGTCACGTAGTAGACCCAGCCGCGATGGCCGTCATGGCCGACCAGCACCGACGCGACCAGGACGCCGTCGTTCCGACCCAGCAGCACGGTCGAGTTGGTCTCCTTGCGCGCCAGCGCGATATCGGCGGCTGGATCGTTCCACGCGCGCGTCGATCCGCAACGCTGCCATAGCGCGATCACCTCGGGGATATCGCCGTCTTCGATGACCGTGATCGACAGGGCCGGCGAGGGGACCGTCGTATCCACTCTTACAGCACCTTGCCCGGATTCATGATGCCCAGCGGATCGAGCATCGCCTTGAGGCCGCGCATCAGCTCGATCGCGACCTTGTCCTTGATTTCGGGCAATTCGTCGCGCTTGAGCACGCCGATGCCGTGCTCCGCGGAGATCGATCCGCCCATCCGCAGCACGATATCGAACACCACCGCGTTGACCTCGTGCCAGCGCCCCATGAAATCGGCGGTGCTGCCGCCGATGGGCTGACTGACGTTATAGTGGATGTTGCCGTCGCCGAGATGGCCGAAGGGCACAGGCCGGGCCCCGGGGATGAGCTTCACCACGGCAGCATTGGCCTGTTCAATGAACTCCGGCACCGCGGCGACCGGCACCGAAATGTCGTGCTTGATCGAGCCGCCTTCGGGCTTCTGCGCCGCGGACATTTCGTCGCGCAGCTTCCAGAACGCCGCGCGCTGGCTCAGGTTCGCCGCGATTACCGCATCCTCGATGATGCCGGCCTCCAGCGCCTGCGCCAGGATCGCTTCCAGCGTGGCGCGGGCATCCTCCCGCGGCGAGGACAGCTCCATCAGCACGTACCATGGATATTTGCCGCTCAGGGGATCGCGGATGTCGATGCCGTGACGAAGGCTGAAATCCACGGCGATGTCGGACAGCAATTCGAAGCTGGTAAGCTGGCCTGCGGCCTCGGTCTGCGCGATCGCCAACAGCCTCAGCGCCTGTGCTGGCGACTTTAGGCCGACATAGGCGGTTTCGATCGCACGGGGTTTGGAAAAGAGTTTCAGCGTCGCCGCGGTGATGATGCCGAGCGTTCCCTCGGCGCCGATGAACAGGTTGCGCAGATCGTAGCCGGTGTTGTCCTTTTTCAGCTTCGACAGGGCGTTGAGAACGCGGCCGTCGGCCAGCACCACTTCCAGCCCGAGCGCCATCTCGCGCGCCACCCCATAGGCGAGCGCCGCGGTGCCGCCGGCATTGGTGGAGAGATTGCCGCCGATGGTGCAGCTTCCTTCGGCGCCGAGCGACAGCGGAAACAGCCGGTCGACTTCGGCAGCGCGCTGCTGCGCGACCTGCAGCACCACGCCGGCCTCGCAGGTCATGGTGTTGGAGGCAAGGTCGATGTCGCGCACTTTGTCCATCCGTCGCAGCGAAACCACGACTTCGCCGTGATGGGGAGTCTGGCCGCCGACCAGGCCGGTATTGCCGCCCTGAGGCACCAGTGCGATGCGATGCTCGCTGGCCAGCTTGCAGATGGCCGAGACTTCCGCCGTCGAGTCCGGCCGCAACACCAGCGGCGAGCGCCCATGAAACAGGTCGCGCTCCTCGGTGACATAGGGCGCGATGTCGGCGGCATCCGTCACCGCATATTTGTCGCCGACGATCGCGCGAAACTGCGCGATCAGATCCGGCGAAAGCGGCGGTAGGTGTGGCTGGACGATGTTCATCGCTGTCTCTTGGTTTTGCTTTTATCCTGATGCCGATCCACCGCGGCGCGGCGCAGCCGGTCATTGATGGCTTCGCCGAGCCCGTGCTCCGGCACCGGCATGACCGCGATGACGCGCGCGCCGCTGCGGTCGAGCGTGCGAAGATAACCGAAAAGATTGGCCGCGGCTTCAGCGAGATCGCCGCGCGCGGACAAATTCAATACCATCGCCGCCTTGTCAATTCCTGGCACCGCGGCTGGTCCAAAAGCCAGCAGTGCTTCGCCGGTGTCGAGATAGGCTGCATGGAGCCTTACCTGGGTTCGCGGGGCATAGTGCGAGGCCAGCATGCCCGGCGCCCGGGGCTGGCTGCCCTCATGGAGGTCGGGCGGCAGCTGCAGCGCCCGGCCGAGCGCGCGCTCGAGATCGGCGCGCGGCACACCGCCCGGTCGCAGCAGCACCGGCGTCTCCAAACAGCCGACGATACTGGATTCGACCCCGACCTCGACCGGCCCGCCGTCGACGATCAGGTCGATCCGCCCCGCGAGATCGCTTTGTACGTGCGCTGCCGTGGTCGGCGAGACATGACCGGACAGGTTCGCCGATGGCGCCACAATGGCCCCCCCGAACGCGCGCAGGATGTCCCGCGCCACGGCATGGGCGGGCACCCGGATGGCGAGGGTGTCGAGCCCGGCGGTGGCCAGGTCGGCCACCGGGCAGTTTTCGCTCTTCGGCAGCACCAGCGTCAGCGGCCCCGGCCAGAACGCTCTCGCCAGCGCGATGGCGGTCGCATCAAAGCGGGCGAGCCGCATCGCGGCCTCGAGATCCACGACATGGGCGATGAGCGGATTGAACGCCGGCCGGCCCTTGGCCTGATAGAGACGCGCGATGGCCCTGGCATTGCTGGCGTCAGCGCCCAGCCCATAGACGGTCTCGGTCGGAAACGCGACCAGCCCGCCCTGGCTCAAGCCATGCACCGCTGCGGCCACGGCGGCCACGCCGGCGGGCATGATTGGCGTTTTCAGACCCACATTCATGGGGATCGGCGTCCTCAAATTCGGCTGCTTGCGGTGGGCGAAACCCAGGGCTATAAGCCGCGTTCTTGTCGGAGTGTGGCTCAGCCCGGTAGAGCACTGCGTTCGGGACGCAGGGGTCGCAGGTTCAAATCCTGCCACTCCGACCAAGATTTCATCAGGTATTTCGTCTGATTTCGGTCCGCGGTCAAGTCGCCCAGCGGCCACCGAAACGTACCGACCCTTTGCCGATTGCCTTGGCCACCCCCGTGCAGGTGGTCAGCAAGATGTTGGCCACAGGCGTCCTGCAGGAACCTCACGCATCGTCCCGCGCCGCCTTTGGACCTCCGTCACGGAGCAGGATGGCGGCCTTCGCGCTGCCACGCTTTCCGCTGTGGTGATGCCCGAAACACTCAGTGATATCGGGGCATATCCAGCGCTCTTAGTCGGCCCAGTGTTGCGGCCGCTGACCGCGCGCGTTCCCAATGCCTTTCATCAAACTGTCGCAGTTCCTGCAAGCCGCGGTTAAGATACCAAGGATACATTCAGCACGGATCAGGGCGGATAATTACAAGATGATTGGTTCAGCAGAAGACGCACGCTGCTGCGATCACACAGAAATCACCATCATTAGGGCATTCTTGCCGTTCGGAATGGCCACCGCAACGGAGGAGACATGACGGCGGTCATCTACAATTTTGATCGTTCGGCGAAGGCCGGCCCGGCTGATGATACGGAAAGGCTTTTGGCGGCGTTGGGACGATACTCGCGCGCGTACTCAACCACGGCATTGCGCTGGATTCCAACGTCAGCGGCGGCTCGTTCTTCTCGGTGATGGTGCCGACCGCGAAAGCCATCAACTTCACCGCGGCCGTGACCGCCGCCACGCCGTTGTCGAAGACGCCGATGAGCGGCACGCTGATCGTCTGCATCGAGAACGACGTGGCGATCCTCGACGGCATGAAGACCCTGCTGAAGGCCTGGGACGCCGAGGTCATCGCGGCCACCGATCCCGATGCCGCCATCGAGGCGATCGAGGCCGCCGGCCGAAGGGTCACCGGCCTCTTGGTCGATTATCACCTCGACCGCGGCAACGGGGTTGCGGCGATCCGCGACATCCGCCGCCGCTTCGGCGACGGCATTCCGGCGATCCTGATCACCGCCGACCGCAGTCCGCACGTCCGGGCGACCGCGCAGGAGGAGAAGATCGCGGTGCTGAACAAGCCGGTCAAACCGGCATCCCTGCGTGCCCTGATCGGGCAGTGGCGCACCCAGCAGATGGTGGCGGCGGCGGAGTAATTAACGCCTCGGGCGCAATGCTTTAGTTATTTGAGCATGATCTTTTCGGAAAACCGGTGTCCACTCTTCCGGATCATGCTCTAAATTCTTGTTTGACGCGTTTTCTTCACGCGGAATCAGTTTCCGCTTCGCTCGAAAACGCTCTATTGCGGCGACGGTGTTTCCTGCCGCCATTGGCCGCCGGCGATCTTCGCGGCCGCGATCACCGCCTGCGTGCGGCTTTCGACGCCGAGCTTTTGCAGGATCGCGGAGACATGCGCCTTGATGGTCGCCTCGGAGACGCCGAGCTCATAGGCGATCTGCTTGTTGAGCAGTCCCTCCGACAGCATCATCAGCACCCTCACCTGCTGCGGCGTCAGCGTCACCAGGCGGTCGCGCAGCCGCGCCATGTCCGGATCGGTCGCCGACGACAGATCGGTATCCGGCGGCACCCAGACGTCGCCGTCCATCACCTTGACGATCGCGTCGCGCAAGGTCTCGACGCCGAACCGCTTGGGAATGAAGCCGGAGGCGCCGAAATCCAGCGACCGCCGGATCGTGCTGCCGTCATCGCTGGCGGACACGATCACCACGGGGATCGCCGGGTATTGCGCGCGCAGGTAAATCAGGCCGGAAAAGCCGCTGATGCCGGGCATCGACAGATCGAGCAGCACCATATCGACGTCGGAATCCTGCTCGAGCAGTGCGGTCAATTCGTCAAAGGTTCCGGCTTCGTCGATCTGGGCCGAGGCCACGACACTTGCCACCGCCTGCCGCAACGCGTCGCGAAACAGCGGATGATCGTCGGCAATGACAAGGCGGGTGCTGGCAGCCATTGATGTTTTCTTGGATCGATTTCTTGGGTTTGTTGCGAGGGTATCGGGACAATGCGCGGCGGCTCGATAGAGCCTGCCAGGCGAATTTTTCAGGTGCATGCGATTGTCCTCTGACCGAGGGCCGCATGCAAGCGCGCAATATCGCCTTGCGGCAAGGGGGTTAATCTCCGGGCTGATTTGTGCATTGCAATAAAATCGGCGCGGCGGCAGACCGAGCACTCGCCGGAGAAGTTGACTCGCTCGCGAACATTTGTGGTGCAGGGCCAAAAGTCTAATGTGGCACTGTTTCACAGCAATGTTACCGTGGCAAAATGTCCAGAAGCCGGCACCAAGTCCGGCACGGGGCGGGCACTGCATCAGCGAATTCGGGGAGCGAACAAATGACGATGGCGGCAACGGCGAGCGGCGTACGTAGCAGAGGAATGACGGCCGGAGAGCGGAAGGTGATTTTCGCTTCTTCGCTGGGTACCGTTTTCGAATGGTACGATTTCTACTCTACGCGCTGGACCGCCTCCCAGATCGGCAAGGCGTTCTATTCGGCCTTCGACGCCAACACGCAGTTCATCTTCGCGCTGCTGACATTCTCGGCCGGCTTCCTGGTCCGCCCGTTCGGCGCGCTGGTGTTCGGCCGGGTCGGCGATCTGGTCGGCCGCAAATACACCTTCCTCGTCACGATCACGATCATGGGCCTGTCGACCTTCTTCGTCGGCCTGACGCCCGGCTATCGACAGCTCGGCTGGCTCGCGCCCGGCGATCCTGATCGCGCTGCGCCTGCTGCAGGGGCTTGCGCTCGGCGGCGAATATGGCGGCGCGGCGACCTACGTCGCCGAACACGCCCCGCATGGCCGGCGCGGCTTCTACACCTCCTGGATCCAGACCACCGCGACCATCGGCCTGTTCCTGTCGCTGATCGTGGTCTACATCGTGCGCAACAGCGTCAGCGCGGACGCATTCGGCGAGTGCCGCGTTGTCCGGCGGCTGGCGCATTCCCTATCCTGCTCTCGATCATCCTGCTCGGCATCTCGCTCTGGATCCGGCTGCGGCTCGGCGAATCGCCGGTGTTCCAGAAGATGAAGGACGAGGGCACCCAGTCCAAGGCGCCGCTGTCGGAAGCCTTCGGCAACTGGAAGAACGGCCGGATCGCGATCATCGCGCTGTTCGGCCTCACCGCCGGACAGGCGGTGATCTGGTACGGCGGCCAGTTCTATGCGCGCATCTTTCTGGTGAACACGCTGAAGGTGCCGCCGAACACCGCCGACATCGCGCTCATCATCGCGCTGGCGATCGCCACCGTCGGCTTTCTGTTCTTCGGCTGGCTGTCGGACAAGATCGGCCGCAAGCCGATCATCCTGGCCGGTTGCCTGCTCGGCGCGGTGACCTATCACTTCGCCTTCGGCCTGCTCACCCATGCCGCCAACCCGGCGCTCGAGGCGGCGCTGGCCAAGGCGCCGGTCACGGTCACCGCCGATCCCGCCGACTGCAACGTGCTGTTCGATCCGGTCGGCGGCCGCGTGTTCACGAGTTCCTGCGACGTGGCGCGCAACGCGCTGATCGCCTCCTCGGTGAACTTCCGCATGGTCGACGGCGCGCCGGTAGCCTCGCCAAGGTGACGGTCGGCGACAAGTCGTTCAACTCGGTCAACGGCACCTCGCTCGACGCCAAGACCTTCGCGGCCCAGGCGACGCGTTCGTCACTGCGGTGACGGTGGCGGTCGGCGGCCGCCGGCTATCCGGCCAAGGGCGCCTATCCCGGCTGCGATCAACACGCCGCTGATGATCGCTGGTGCTGGTCTATCTCGCGATCCTGGTGACGATGGTCTACGGCCCGATCGCGGCGGCGCTGGTCGAATTGTTCCCGACCCGTATCCGCTACACCGGCATGTCGTTGCCCTATCACATCGGCAACGGCTGGTTCGGCGGCCTGCTGCCGCCGATCGCGGTGGCGCTCGTGGCGGCGACCGGCAATATCTATGCCGGCCTGTGGTATCCGATCGTGATCGCGGCGATGACCTGTCGTCATCGGATTGATCTTCATGCCGGAGACCAAGGACGTCGATATCGCCAACGTCTGAAGTCAACGAACTTCCATCTCCATTACCTGCCGGCCGCGGAGCGCTTCCGCGGCCGGTTTGTTTTCAGGTCGTCGCGCCGGCGAATTGCAGCACGATCTCGCGGGCATGCGGACGGGCGCGATGCTCGATCAGGTAGATCGCCTGCCAGGTGCCGAGCGCGAGCTCGCCCGCGAGCACCGGGATATGCAGCGAAGTCGCCGTCAGCATGGTCTTGATGTGCGCCGGCATGTCATCGGGACCTTCGGTGTCATGGCTCCATCCGGCATTCTCCGGCGCGAGCCGGCCGAGCGCGGTCATCAAATCGGCCAGCACCGACGGGTCGGCATTTTCCTGGATGGTGAGCGACGCCGAGGTGTGACGGATGAACAGCGTCACCGCCCCTTCGCGCGCGCGGGCCTCGCGCACGAATTTTGCGACGTCATTGGTGAGATCGACAAAACCCGCGCCGCGCGTCTGTACCGTCAGCAGCGACGACACGATGCTGTTGGCGGAGACGGCCGACGGCGCGGCCGAGCGATGATTTGGACTGAGTCATCCTGTTACCAATCCATGGTTCGAGACGCGAAGCCGCGCTCCTCACCATGAGGCCTTTGTTTCAAATCCTGCCGCTGACGTCCTTCTGAACGCGGTTGGCGATGTCGACCAGACGCCGCCAGGCCTGCTCCAGCGCCGACATCATGCGTTCCATGTCGCGGTCGCTCGGCAATGGAATTTCGATCCTGGGAATTTCGATCTTGCGCTCGCCCTCGGCGACCTTCGGCTGCGCGGCGGTTTCAGCTGATCCGTCTTCGGCAGCGGCTCGTCGATCTTGCCCGGGACGGCCGGCTCGCGCTCCGCCAGCTGGGCCTTGAGTTTTTCATTGTCGGCCTCGAGCCGGCCGATTTCCGCATCGAGCGCGGCGCGTTCGTCGGGCACGGCGTAGCAGGCCCAGCCGGCGCCGCTATTGGTGCAGGTCGACACCGCGCCGGTCCTGGTATCGAGCCGCAGCACGCCGTCGGCGATCGGCGACAGCGCGTAACGGCCGTTCTCGGCATCCGGCATCGGCTGCGCCGAAACCGCGCCGATAGCAAAAGCCACCGCGGCTGCCACGAGCAAGCCCTGGATTTCGCGGGAGCGTTGCCATTGTCATTGGAGGTACGCCTCCTGAAAAATGCCGATGCCGGAGCCCATGCTAAACCTGCGACCGATAGGGCTTGCGGCCCGACTTCAACGCGTCCGCGAGCAATTCGATCCGATCCTGTCCCCAGAATACCTCGCCGTCGAGCACATAGACCGGCGAACCGAACACGTCGGCCGCCAGCGCGTCCTGGCGGTTTTGTTCATAGGCCGCGCCGATCGCATCCGACCCGGAGCGCTCGACCAATTGCTTGCCCGGCAGCCCGCAATCGTCGGCCAGCCTGGTCAGCACCGCGGCATCGGCGAGATTGAGCTGCTGTTCCCAGACGCCGGGAAATGCCTTGCGCAGGAAAGGGTCCGGATCATGGCCCGCTTCCACCGCCGCGATCACCAGCCCATCGACCAGCCGCGCGTTGAACGGCCAATTCGCCGGCTGCAGATGAAATTTCAAGCCGCGCTTGTCGCGCCAGCGCTGCAGCTCGACCATCCGATAACGCTGCCGCACCGGGTGACGCTTCATCAATGGCAGCCCGCCGGTTTCCGAAAACAGATCGACCAGCACCACCGGCTTGTGGTTGACCTTGAGATCATGCGCGGACACGAGATCGCGAAAGGCCTTGTGCCCGATATAGGCCCACGGCGACTGGAGCGAAAAATAATAGTCGACCTGACGCGGCATGCTGGCTTCCCCTTTGGGCTTGCTGTTTGCGGCCATCCCAACAGACCCAGCCGGAGCGGTGCAACAACCGGTTACGGGAGCCGTTGCCGGAACCGATATCCCGGCCCGCGCACCGGCCGCGCGAAAACCGGCTGTGACGCGGGAATCGCGGACCGCCGCTCATAATCTGCGGCGGGCTGCTGCAGTGCGGCGATTGCTCCACAGGCGGCTCCTCGAGATGGAAATAAGTCAAATAAAAACAAAGCACTAACCGGTTAAGACGCAATCTTGACTTGGTTTGGCGCGCTAAGTATGGTCCGCGCGGCTTTTGAGGGTGACGGGGCGTCATTTCCATCCAAGCGGCATCGTTTCGGGTCTCCACAGCATGGCTGAAGGCACGGACGGCGGCGGAAGCGGGAATAACGACAAATCGTCCTCCGACGAAGCTGCGCTTTCCGCAAGGCTCGGAAGTCTGGATCAGCGGTTGTCCGATATTCGGGGCAGCCGCAAAATCGGGACTGACCAACGCGAGGCTGGAAGCGGAAACGGCGCAGCCAGAGCCTCGGCGATGGCGCTCGGTTTCCGGCTTTCTTCCGAGTTGATCGCCGGTGTTGTCGTCGGAGCGTTGATCGGGTGGGGTATCGACCATTTGCTGTCGACGTCGCCCTGGGGCCTCATCGTGATGGTCCTGCTCGGTTTTACCGCCGGGGTCGTCAACGTGATCCGATCGGCCAACGCGGCTTCGGACAGAAGCGGCCGTTGAAAGACGGAAAGCCGGACGAAGTGATTGCAGGGCGCCGGCGTGGCCGGTGGAACGAGAGATACGCCGCGGATGATCGATCCGATCGAACAGTTCCACATCCACAAGCTCTTCACGATCGGCCATATCGGCAATCAGGAGATCGCCTTCACCAATTCCTCGGCCTACATGTTCGGCTCGGTGGCGCTGATCTCGCTGCTGATGATCGGCGGCGTCGCCGGCCGGCGGCTGGTTCCGGGCCGCATCCAGTCGGTCGCCGAGATCGCTTACGAATTCGTCGCCAGCACGATCCGCAGCAACGCCGGCAAGGAAGGCATGAAATTCTTCCCGCTGGTGTTCTCGATCTTCATGTTCGTCTGCGTCTCGAACATCGTCGGCGATCATTCCCTACACCTTCACGGTGTCGAGCCACATCATCGTCACCGCGGCGCTGGCGCTGCTGGTGTTCCTGACCGTGCTGATCTACGGCTTCTACAAGAACGGGCTGAAATTCTTCAAGCTGTTCGTGCCCTCGGGCATTCCGATCTACATCCTGCCGCTGGTGGTGTTCATCGAGGTGTTCTCGTTCTTCCTGCGGCCGATCTCGCACTCGGTGCGTCTGTTCGCCAACATGCTGGCCGGCCACATCGCGCTGGCGGTGTTCGCGAGCTTCATTCCGCTGCTGGCGGGCCTCGGCATTTCTCGGCTATTTCGGCGCCGTGCTGCCGCTCGGCATGGTGATCGCGCTGACCGCGCTCGAACTGCTGGTCGCGTTCCTGCAGGCCTACGTCTTCGCCATCCTCACCGTCATCTATCTCAACGACGCTATCCATCCGGGCCACTAACCGGCCCGTCTCACCAAACCTCGAAAAGGAGTTCGATTCATGGATCCGATTGCCGCGAAGTACATTGGCGCTGGTATTGCCTGCATTGGCATGGGTGGCGCGGGCGCCGGCGTGGGCATCATCTTCGGCAACTATCTTGCCGCCGCGGTGCGCAATCCTTCGGCAGCCCAGGGCCAGTTCGGCAACCTGATTTTCGGCTTCGCCGTGACCGAAGCGCTCGGCATCTTCTCGCTGCTGATCGCGCTCTTGCTGCTGTTCGCGCTCTGATATCGACGCCGGTATCGATCTGCGCGCATCCCGACTACGGGATGCGCTGTTCAAGCCGAACAGGAGAAGCCGGTGGCTGAAAGTCATGGCACGACGGCCCATACCGAAGCTCCTGCCGAAAAGCGGGAGTTTCCGCCGTTCCAGAAGGACACCTTTGCCTCGCAACTGGTGTCGCTGGTTATCGCCTTCGTCGCGTTGTATCTGATCGTTTCGCGTATCGCGTTGCCGCGGGTCGGCGGCGCGATCGACGCACGGCAGAACGCGATCGACGGCGATCTGGCCGACGCGCAGAAGCTGAAGGACGCAGTCCGACGCCGCGCTGAAATCCTATGAAGGCGAACTGGCCTCCGCCCGCTCCCGGGCGCAGGCGATCGGCGCCGAGACCCGCGAAAAGCTCAACGCGCAGTCCGAAGCCGAACGCAAGGCGCTGGAAGACAAGCTGTCGGTCAAGCTGGCCGAAGCCGAAAAGACCATCGCCGCGACCCGCACGACCGCGATGAGCAATGTCCGCGGCATCGCCGTCGGATGCGGCTTCCGCCATCGTGCAGCGGCTGACCGGCGTGCAGCCCGACGCCCAGGCGGTCAACGGCGCCGTCGACGCTTCGTTGAAGGGATAAGCCTGATATGTTCGCCGAACCGGAATTCTGGGTAGCCGTTGGCTTCGTCATCCTGATGGGCGTGTTCGCCTATGTCGGCGTCCACCGCACCGTGCTCACCGCGCTCGATCATCGCCGTGACCGCATCAAGAGCCGAGCTCGACGATGCGCGCCGGCTGAAGGACGAAGCGGCCAAGCTGCTCGCCGAGTACAAGGCCCGCCACGCCAGCGCCGAGCGCGAGGCGCAGGATATCGTCACGGCGGCCAAGGCCGAAGCCGAGCGCATCGCCGCCGAGGCCAAGACCAAGATGGAAGATTTCGTCGCCCGCCGCACCAAGACCGCGGAGAGCAAGATCGCGCTGGCCGAAGCCCAGGCGATCGCCGACGTCCGCGCGGCGGCGGCCACGGCCGCGGTCGCGGCGGCTTCCACCATCCTGTCGCAATCGGTCAAGGGCGAGGTCGCCGACGACCTTTTGTCCAAGGGCATCGCCGAAGTTCGCAGCAAACTTAATTAAAGAAACCATCGCTAAAAAAATCTTCAGCCGGCGCGAGACCATCGCGTCGGCTTTTTGTTTTTTGTCGTCCCTGCGAGCGCGGGACCCGTAACCCTGGCGTTGGTCGTTAGCCGTAGCCCGGATGAGCGAAGCGATATCCGGGACTAGCGTCTCCCGCATATCGCTTCGCTCATGCGGGCTTCTGTAACGGGCCTCGATAAGTCAATCCCTTTTTGCGTTATCCGCTCGCCGGGGACTTGCTTCTGTACGGGATCGGCGCAAGGCCGTCGCCTGATGGGGGTCGTGGAGGATGGGCCGGCCAATCTACGGAAGCGTGATCACATCTTTGGAGGTGTCGACATCCCGCATGACGGCCTGACCCGATCCATCGTCCCGGCGAAGGGACTTCGCTTCGGGAAGGCTGGTGTCGTGACCCGCCCGAAAACCTGTTCCGTCTCCCTGTTAAGCTGCAGCGGCAGCGGGGTTGAATGGTGTTCCATTGGCGAGCATTCGGTGCAGGATCACTGCGAGTTTGCGCGCCAGCGCGACCTTCGCCTTGTTCATGCCGGCTCGCCTGGCGATCCGCATCGCCCAACCTTTGAGTTCCGAACAGTGCTTGACCGGCTTGGTCAGCATGATGTGAGCCGCCTCGTAGAGCGCCTCGCGCACCGATGCGTCACCGATCTTGCTGATCCGCCCGGAGCGGTCGGTCTCGCCGGATTGATACTTCTTCGGTGTCAGCCCAAAGTGCGACCCTGCCTGTTTGGACGATTTGAACCGCGCCGGATCGTCGATCGCCGCAGCATAGGTCAGCGCCACGATCGGACCCACCGCCGGGGTCGACATCAACAGCCTGGTTCTTGCGTTCGACCGCGCCATCGCACGCACTCGCCTCTCAAAGGCATTGAACTCGCGTTGCAAAACGGCACGCACCGAGAGCAGCGCCTCTCCGATCGCCTCCAGGTTCGGCTGGCCATCTACCAGCTCCCGGATGCGTCCGGCAAAGCTGCGTGGGGTGGTCTTGCCGACCTTCAGCCCGAAGCCGCGCAAGATCCCGCGCAAGCTGTTCTCGACGTCCAGAAGCTTGCTCTGCACCAGCTTGCGAGCCGTCAGGATGGCGCGTACTTCCTGCGCATCCATCGACTTGCAGTGCACCGGCCGGAACCAGCCCAGCCGCATCAGTTGCGCGATGCTGCGCGCGTCGTTGCGGTCCGACTTGACCGGCATCGCCTTGAACGCATCGCGCACGTGGCGGGTCTCCAGCAGTTCCACCGCCAACCCGGCTTCCCGCATCGCCGCATAAAGCCATTGCGACAGCGGTCCGGCTTCCAGCCCGATCCGCTCCAGGCCCAACCCAAGCGAGCCGAACCAGCCGATCAGCGCCGCCGGCTCGCTGGCCACCTTCGCTTCCCGAACAAATTTGCCGCTTCCGTCCATAACGCAGACACTCGAGCATTCCAATGACACGTCGATTCCTGCATAATATTCCATGGTCGTCTCTCCCTGATGCTTGGAGCGAGGCTCATCCCTCTGACTCCGTTCACACCATCAATGTGAGGGACGACCGCTCACCTTCAAGCAAGCCGCGCGAAGCGCGCAACCAATAGCGCCGTAGCAAGCGCGGCTTGCTTGGAAGGCACGCCGCGGCCCGTTACCCCATCTACGAAAGAAAGCCTACCACATCTGATCTTTTGGAAAGATCCGCCGCGTCTATTCCGCGGCCTGCAATACCGGCATCGGCGTGCGCGCGAGCCAATCACCGAGGAAACGGTTCAGCCAGGCGCGCTCGGTGACGTCGTGCACCGCGCGGTCGGCAAAATGATGGTGGCGCTCGCGGGCGCCCGGCATCGACATCCGCTCGCAGCCGCGCGTGGTCCAGCGATGCATCATCGCGTAGGTGACGTCGGGGTGAAACTGGAACCCGAAGGCGTGGCCAAACTGGATGGCCTCGACCGGGAAATCCCTGCCTTCCGCCAGCAATTCGGCGCCGGCAGGCAGTTCAAAACCCTCGCGGTGCCAGTGATAGACATGGTCGGGCCAGCCCGGGCAGGCCGCGTGACCCGCCGCCGTCGGCCGGATCGGGTAATAGCCGATCTGCGCGCGGCCTTGCGGATGCGGCGCGACTTTGGCCCCGAGCTGCTTGGCCAGCATCTGGGCGCCGAGACAAATTCCCATGAATGGCCGCTGTTCGCGCAACGCGACCTCGATCCAGTCGATCTCGCGGCGAACGTAATCGTCGGGATCGTTGGCGCTCATCGGGCCGCCGAAAATCACCGCGCCGGCATGATGGTCCAGCGTTTCCGGCAACGGATCGCCAAACCGCGGACGCCTGATATCCAGCCGGTAGCCAAGCGCCCGCAACGCGTTGCCGACCCGGCCCGGACGTCGAGGTTTCCTGGTGCAAAACAATCAGCACCGGCAGCAGGGAAGCCGCCGGCTCGGGCGCGGCAGAGGCCTCGCGAGGGAAGGACAGGACGGTTGCGTCGGTCTCAGTTGGGTCAAACGGCATTGGATTTCAGACGGTTGGCCTATCTGCCCGAATGATACCTAAGCAAATCTTAATTTCATGTGAGCCTGGGCACACACGAAGCAAATCACGGGCCAAAAATGTCGTCTGAACGAGATTTCAGCGTTTCCTGAGCTGAAAACGTCCGACCGCGGCCAGGATAAACCCGCGCGGAAATAGCCGCAGCATAAACGGCACGATCTTGATGCCGAGGCCGGGCAGCACGGCGCGCTTGTTGGCCATCAGCCCGCGATAGCCCTCCTTTGCGACATCGGCCGCGGAGACGTTGAGCACCGCCGAATCGAAACCGGGCGTGTATCCCGCGCGGTGCTGGAATTCCGACGGCACCGGACCCGGGCACACCACGGTGACGCGCACGCCCCGACGTGCAAGCTCGCCGCGCAGCGCCTCGGTGAACGACAGCACATAGGCCTTGGACGCGTAATAGACCGCCATGCCCGGCCCCGGCAGGAAGCCTGCGATCGAGCCCACATTGAGGATGCCGCCGCGAAGCCGGATCAGGCTGTCGGAAAACCGCAGCGACAGGTCGGTCATGGCGCGGATATTGACGGCGATGATGTTGAGCTGCTCGGCGCGATCGAGTTCGACCGCATTGCCGAACAGGCCAAAGCCGGCATTGTTGACGACGTACTCGACCTCGACATCCGCGGCGGTCAACGCCGCCGCGATCCGGTCGCCGGCGTCTGGCTGTTCGAGATCGCAGGCGATCACGATCGGCTTCGAGCCGCCGGCGGCCTCGATTTCAGCGGCCAGCGCCGCCAGCCGGTCCGCGCGCCGCGCCACCAGCGCGACACGGTGGCCGTGGGAAGCGAAAACACGCGCCAGTTCGGTGCCGATGCCCGCGGAGGCTCCCGTAATCAGCGTCACGCGCTCGGTCACGTTCAATCTCTTGATTTAATTGCCAGGGCGGCCAACGCCGGGACGAGAGCATACGCTTTAGGCGGGCTGCCTGTAAGCTGCAAGTCATCTACCGGCATGGCGCTGTGCCTCCGCGCACAGAGCGGGAATCAAACAGGAAATTGGCGGCAGGAAACGGCGGCCCGATACAGGCCGCCACATTACAATTCGGTCATGTCGGGGCGCGCGGTTAAGTCGCAGCTTCCGCCGTGTTCGAAC
>CAVTNW010000046.1:0-9425 GCA_963736075.1 uncultured Alphaproteobacteria bacterium
ATGAGCCTGCGCTTGCAAATTGAGGTCGGACGATCGGGTTTCTGATCAGGTTTGGTGATGGAAGGCTGTTTTGCATCCTCAGTTATTGTGACGAGCGGTTTTCGGATTGCGGTCGGCGTTGTTGAGTTAACGACCCGGCGCTTGCGCGGGCGCCGGGTCGCATCACTGGGCGCGGTCATCGGCGTCCCCGCCTGTACCGCGCGAGGATCGTAACCTCATCATCAATGGGCTTCAAATATCCCGGGGGTTTGGGGGCAGAGCCCCCATGCTGGCGGCGGGATCGAGGCGGCGGATGAGTTTCTCGTAGTATTCCGAGAAGTCATCCTCGTACAGGCTGGGTTCCTCGCGGGCCATGGCGATGATCTTGCGGTAATAGTCGGCGGCCTCTCGGTAGTTGCCCCTCGCCTCGCTGACCATGCCGAAGCAGTCGTAGCCGTCGTGGATTTCGGGCCACCGCCTCATCATCGCCTGGGCGGCCTGCTCGGCGGCATCGAGCTTTCCGGCATCGATGAGAGCCACAACGCCTCTCGCCGCGGCGTCGATGTTGGCGCTGCAGTTCTTGCACAAGCGCGGGTCATGGTGCGTCAGGTGGTCTGCCTGCGCCGCGGCCGGCGGCGCCGATCGGGCCGCCTCGTCCTTGGCCAGACAGCACTGCTTGTATTTCTTGCCACTGCCGCAAGGGCAGGGCTCATTGCGTCCGATTTTGGCCATTTCTATCGCTGTTACCGGGAAGGACGATGTCGTTGTACCAGACGCTGCTTGCAGATCCCAAATTCCATGAACGGATTCTCGACTTCGACCGTGACCGTGCCGAGGCCTGCCGCGCGGCCGGCTGCCCGGATTGTGGCGGCCGACTGCACGCGGCGAACTACCTGCGCAAACCGCGCGGCTGGCTGATAGTACTCGGCGAACAACATGACCTGCGCTTCAGCTTCTGCTGCGCGGTCGAGGGTTGCCGCGACCGGGCGACGCCGCCGAGCTTACGCTTCCTCGGCCGCAAGATTTACCTGGCGACGATCGTGATCTTGATTTCGGCGATGTGCAACGGGTTGACCGAGCGGCGTCTTTGCAAGCTGGCCGAGGCGATCGGCGTTGACCGCCGGACCGTGGCACGCTGGCGAAGCTGGTGGCTAAAGACATTCACCACCACACCGTTGTGGCGGGCGAGGTCGGCCGAGTTCATGCCGCCGGTCGAGCGCGACCATCTGCCCGCAGCGCTGCTGTGCCGCTTTGCCGGGGATGCCGGAGAACAACTGGCGAGCTTTCTGTCTTTCCTCGGTCCGATCACCGCAGGAGCGTCGATGCAGACTTTTTGATGGACGCCGCCGGTCCGCACAGGATGCTCGTCGCCGTCGACCGGCGCCTCTCATAGGGTCTGTCGGCCCCTGACAAGGAGGTGGGGCCGGCATGACAGATCGACGGCAGATGAAGACCTACGACCTTTGGGCGCGCTTGCGCTTCTCGGTCATCGGCCAGCTTTTGGCCGATCCACCGGCAAACGGCACCTTGGGCGCCGAGATCGCCAAACTGGCCGAACGGGAATGGCGCCATCCGGTCACCGGCGAGCCGGTGCGCTTCGGCCGTTCCACGATCGAGAGATGGCTCTACCGCGCCCGCAACGAACGACAAGATCCGGTCGGCGTCCTGCGCCGCAAACCGCGCCAGGATGCCGGCCACCAGGCGTCGATGACCGAGGTGCTGCGCCGCAAGCTGCAGAGCCAATACGCTGCGCATCCGAGTTGGAGCGCGCAGCTGCATCGGGACAACCTCGAAGCCGCGGCCAAACACGAGCCTGATCTCCGACCGGTGCCCTCCTATTCGACGATCCGGCGATATCTTCGTGCACAGGGGCTGGACAAGCGCCGGCGGGTCACGTCGCGGCGCACCGCCGGCGCCTTGGTCGCCGAGGCGAAGCTTAAATCCCGGGAGATCCGCAGCTACGAGGCCGAGTACACGGGCTCACTGTGGCATTGGGACTGCCACTTCGGCTCACGCAAGGTTCTGACCGCCCGCGGGGAATGGCAGACACCGGTGTTGTTCGGCGTGCTCGACGACCGTTCCCGGCTCGCTTGCCACCTGCAATGGTACCTGTCGGAGAGCGCCGAGAACATCGCCCATGGTTTGTCTCAGGCCTTTCTCAAGCGCGGTTTGCCGCGTGCCGCCATGAGCGACAACGGCACCGCCATGACGGCGGTCGAGATTACCGAAGGCTTGGCCCGGCTCGGTATCCTGCATGAGAAGACGCTGCCCTACAGCCCCTACTTCAACGGCAAAGTCGAGACGTTCTGGGCGATCGTGGAAGGCAGGCTGATGGCCATGCTGGAGGGCGTGGCCGATCTGACGCTGGCCATGTTGAACGAGGCGACCCAGGCCTGGGTCGAGCCGGATTACAATCGCAAGCGCCATTCCGAGTTGGATGAAGCGCCGCTCGAACGCCTTCTCAAAGGCCCCTCGGTGATGCGGCCCTGTCCCGAAAGCGCTGCGCTCAAGATCGCCTTCACCAGGTGCGAGCAACGCACCCAGCGCAAGAGCGACGGCACCATCACCATCGACGGCCGCCGCTTCGAGGTGCCGAACCAATATCGACATCTCGCTCGCCTCGACGTCCGCTATGCGGCCTGGGACCTGACGGAGGTCCATCTGGTCGACGAACGTCTGGGCCAGGTGCTGTGCCGGCTGTTCCCACAGGACAAGGCAAGGAACGCCAGCGGCTTGCGCCGCTCACTCGATCCGGCCTCGGCTGATCCCAAGATCGCGTCCGAGCCGTCACCGCCACCGGCCACCGGCATGGCGCCACTACTCGCCGAACTCATCCAATCCCAGAGAGCAAGCGGCCTGCCACCAGCCTATCTCGTCAAAGTCAAAGATGAAGGTTCAAAGCAATCATGAACAAGACCCTGCTCGCCCTCTATGGGCTCAAATGGAATCCCTTCGCCCCCGCCGTGCCGGCCAGCGCCCTGCATGTCGGCGCGCGCATCGACTCGTTCCGCCGACGCGTCAGCCATCTGGCCGCCGAAGGCGGCTTCGCCCTGGTGACGGGAGAGCCCGGCACCGGCAAATCGGCCACCTTGCGCATCCTCGCCGATCATCTGGCCGGCCAGCGCGACGTCAAGGTCTGCATGATCAGCCGGCCACAGGCCAATATCGCCGACTTCTACCGCGAGATGGGCGACCTGTTCGGCGTCGAACTGCAGCCGCACAACCGATGGGCCGGAACCCGGGTCCTCCGTCAGCGCTGGCAGGAACATATCGACGGCGCGCTTTCCAGGCCGGTCCTCATCGTCGACGAAGCCCAGGAAATCCAACCCTCGGTTCTCTCCGAGTTACGCCTGCTGGCCTCGACAAGACTGGATTCCCACATCCTGCTGACCATCGTACTGGCGGGCGACGGCCGTCTCGTCGAGCGTCTGCGCTCCGACGAGTTCCTGCCGCTCGACAGCCGCATCCGCGTCCGCCTGCCAATGGAGCGCGCCGCACCCGACGCCCTCCAGGCCTGCCTTCGCCATCTCCTCACAGAAGCCGGGGCGCTGGCGCTGATGACGCCGGAAGTGATCGCCACCCTGGCCGACCATGCCCAAGGCAATCTGCGCAGCCTGATGATCATGGCCGACGAACTCCTGGTGGCCGCCGCCGAGCGTGAGGCGCCGCGCATCGACGAGGAACTCCTGTTCGAGGCTTGCGCCTTCGCCGCCAAGCCGAAGAACGCTGGCGCCGCCGCGAGGCGCTCCCCGGGCTTGACCAGCAGATGAACCGGCTTCCCGTCGCTCCCGCTTATACCCTCGCCGAGCGGGCTGAGGAGCAGCGCTGGCTGGTCGACAGTCTGTGGTCCGAGCAAGCCGTCGGCATCATCGGCGGCGAGCCGAAATGCTGCAAATCCTTCCTCGCACTCGACCTTGCCGTCTCCATCGCCGCCGGCACGCCATGCCTGCGCCGCTTCGCCGTGCAAAGGCCCGGGCGCGTCCTGCTCTATGCCGCCGAGGATGCCCTGCATATCGTGCGGCGCCGGCTCGACGGCATCTGCGCCGCCGCCGGCCGCGATCTCGCCGATCTCGATGTCCAGGTGATCACCGCCCCCAGCCTGCGCCTCGACCTCGATGCCGACCGCGCCAGTCTCCACGAGACCGTCGCGCGTCTAAAACCGCGCCTGCTCGTCCTCGACCCCTTCGTCCGCCTCCACCAGATCGACGAGAACATCAGCGGCGAGGTCGCGCCATTGCTCGGCTATCTGCGCGACCTGCAGCGGCGCCATGCCACAGCCGTCATCCTCGTCCACCATGCCCGCAAAGGCGCCGGCAACATCCGCGCCGGCCAGGCCCTGCGCGGCTCATCCGAGTTCCACGCCTGGGGCGACTCGAACCTCTATCTCCGGCGTGATGGCGACGATCGCATAACGCTGTCCGTCGAACACCGCGCCGCTCCGGCCATCCCCGCGCTCACACTCGAACTCGTCCAAAGCGCCGACGCGCTCGCCCTCGAAGTCGTCGACCGCACGGCCCACGCGCCGCAGCCCGGCGCGCCCCAATCCGTCGACGACCGCATCGCCGCCGCGCTCGCCGATGCCGGACAGCCGCAGCCCTTCGCCGATCTGCGCGCCCTCTGCCGGGTTCGCACCGCCACGCTCTACGAACGCCTCGCCGCCATGACATCAACCGGACGCGTCATCAAATCCGGCGACGGCTACCATCTCGCCCGCTGAAGCAGCGCTTCCCACTTCCGCTTCCCACACACCCTACAGCGCTCGGGAAGCGGAAGTGGGAAGTCCATCAAAATCCTTGCGCAGCGGTCCATCAAAAAACGCGGCGACGCTCACAGAAACCCTGGCCTATGACGCGCTGAACCGGCTGACGTCAGCCACGGTCAACCTCAGCCCGGCGCTGGTCAAGACCTTCGCCTATAGCCCGATCGGCAATCTCCTGTCGAAGTCCGATGTCGGCACCTATGCCTATCCGGCCGCCGGCTCGCCGCAGCCGCACGCGGTCATGAGCATCTCCGGCGGCGCGATCTCGACCAGCTTTGCCTATGACGCCAACGGCAACCAGACGAGCGGCCTCGGCCGCAGCATTGTCTTTACCTCCTACAACAAGCCCGCCAGTATCACGCAGGGCACTCGCACCATCTCCTTCCTCGACGACACCGAGCATCAGCGCTTCGCGCAGATCACCCCGGAAGGAACCACGCTTTACATCTCAGCCTTCGGCGTGATGGAGGAGGTGCAAAATCCGGGCACCATGAGCCAGAAGTGGACCGACTATCTTTCGGTCGGCAATGCCAAGGTCGGCATGCGCGTGCTGCAGGCCGCGTCCGAGACGCTGTCGACACGCTATTTCCACACCGATCATCTCGGCTCGATCTCGGTGATCACCGACGAGAATGGCCTGGTGGTGGAGCGGCTGTCCTACGACGCCTGGGGCAAGCGCCGCTTTGCCAACGGCGCGGATGATCCGACCGGCAGCATCACCAGCGAGACCACGCGCGGCTTTACCGGCCAGGAGGAACTGTCGGTCAGTGGCCTCGTGCATCTCAACGGCCGGGTCTATGACCCGCTACTGGCGCGCTTCACCAGCGCCGATCCCAGCGTGTCCGACCCGATGAACGCGCAGGGCTGGAACCGGTATTCCTACGTAGGCAACGACCCGCTGGCGTTCACCGATCCCAATGGGTTCTTCCTGGCTGTCAGCTTCTTCCATAGCGTGGTGAATTTCTTCGTTAACAATCCGATCGTGCGGGCCGTTGTGCAGATCGTCGCTACGGTGGTTCTATCCTCCGTACTCGGGCCTGCTGCTCTCGCTCTAGGTTTTTCGGGAGGGGCGGCGGTGGCCGCCGCCGGCGTCGCCGCGGCATCCCTGAGTTCGGCGATCGTGACAGGTTTGTCCGGCGGCAATCTTGGGCAGAATTGAGGGCGGGTGCAATTGCGGGCGCCACAGCGCTCGCGTTCTTTGAAGTCGGCGGCCTGACCGACCAGATCGCTGGGCAGGATTTTTTGGGCGGATCATTTCCAGCCGCAATTTGGAACTCCCGCATACGACTTCAATGTCGCGGCCCATGCACTGGTAGGCTGCGCCTCATCGGCGGCATCCGGAGGCTCTTGTAAATCAGGTGCGCTGTCGGGCGGCGTTTCGGCCGCCGCCGGTCCGCTAACTAACGGACAGAACTTTGAGCGATCACTTGTCGCCAATGCAGTCGTGGGCGGTGTCGCGTCAGTTGCTGGCGGTGTCAAGTTCGCAAATGGTGCGCTGACAGGCGCGTTCGGTTACCTCTTTAATGCTGCCGGAGGTGTTGGACGGATGTTGATGGGCCAAGAAGCCCACGGTCTCCTTCAAGATTGGCTCGAAGATCAACGTATAAGCGGGCTATTTACAAAGTCTGGTTCCGATGGTAACGGCACGTCATTTTGGGGACGTGTTGATATCGGAAATTCTCTCACACGCGAGATCTGGGAAATCAAGCCTGACAGTCTGTTCAACTTGTTCCGAGCGAGGGTTACTCCATTACAGCTAACGTGCCAGCCACAGAAACCCAGTATAGTCCTGGCGGGCTGGATCTACCCCTCCCAGCCGAACCGCTCCTGGGAGGCTATGGGAGTTACACCTATAAGAATGCCGGAGAGGGGGGCCATCCTTTGGAACCGGTATACCACGGCAAGCCAGGGTTATAGCCTCTCGCCAGCTCCAAATGCCTTGCCAATTCCGTCGCCAAACCCTAGTTTGCTGTTCCGCTGAGTTGTCATCATGGAAGAGCATCCGCTTCTGCGCGTGGTAGCAAGTTGGCCGGGTCGGCGTCCGACAGAGTTCGCTTTTGAGTCGCTTGGTTTCACGATCCACAGGGCGTGGCAAAACAGGATCATTCGGTTTTGCGGTGAAGAGCAGTCACATTTGCTCCATCGATATTGGGATGCAGTCGCCGTCGAAACGATGCAGTCCCTAGGGCAAGGCGCTCCGGATCAAAGAGCGTTCGTTATTGAGCCACGATATCGCTCAACCTTTTTGGACGAACTCTTTGCCGCCAGGGATTTTGTCGAGCTTCCGTTTCGGTCTCCACCACTTGTCAAATGCTTGTTCGAGCGCGCCAAAAAGACCAATGTTGATCCAGAATTTCGCGACATCGAGAACGCCTTTTTTAGTCAGTTGCAGAAGGCGGAAAGTGATCGCCTGGGCATCAAGACGATCGGATGGTCTGGGAAGAAGCGGGGTGTTGTTCCCTTCGTCGAAAAATTCTGTAGCGCCTTAGCTTTTGAAGGCCAGCGAAACCGTTGGCGGAAAAAGATCAAGAGTGGCCTTGTTTTCGAGGTTGGTGTTGACCTCGGCGGTAATCCCTACTGCATCGGCAAGCCACCTCTGCTGTTTCGCATCTTTCACGTGGACGATCCGAAGTACGTGTTTTCGATCATGCACGCTGCCGTGTCAGCTGTATTTGATCGGCTTGTTCCTGGGTGCGACGTGTACGCACATTGCAGAGATGCCAGCGACTATGTTCTTGGAATAAGAGCTTACATAGAACTGTTTAATGTTATCGCTGGTTCATTTGAGCAGGCATTAGCTGATAGCACGGAATAATACGTGCCCCGGACCGACCTGGAATAACGCGTAATCGAGATTAGCCGGCAGCTGACTGGCGCAACAGAAAACCTTGCCTATGACGCGCTGAACCGGCTGACGTCATCCACCGTCAACCTCAGCCCGGCGCTGGTGAAGACCTTCTAAACGCCTTACACTAGGTAACGCGGCATGGCGGATTCACGTGGCGTGTTTGTATTGGCTCTCCCAGAATCGGGAGAAAGCGATAGATCTATTGCATGGATTGGCTGCTGGCATTCTCAATGGCTCGATTAAGTATGGTGACGCTGCAGGAGGAATGTCGCAAGGGTTATTTCTTTATTACATGGCGGTGACCTGCTGCCTTCCTTTAGAGGTATCATTCGCGTTGTCGCCCTGACTGCCGTACTCGGGCCGGGTGGAGCCCTTGCATCACTGGGCCTGACTGCGGCGCAGGCTGGGGTGGCTGCGGCGGCGGCGGGCGCGGCAATCGTAATTGGACCATCCGGCGGCAATCTTGGGCAAATATTAAAGGCGGCCGCGATCGCAGGGGCGACGGCGTTCGCGTTCAATGAGGTAGGCGATCTCACCACGCACAACCCTAGCTTTGGTACGCCTCAATACGTGGAGAACGTGGCCGGCCACGCGTTGGTCGGCTGTGCTTCGTCCGCAGCCTCAGGAGGTTCATGCGAATCGGGTGCGCTGTCGGGCGCGGTCACCGCCGCCGCCGGGCCGTTCATCAACCGCCAGCGTTATGGAGCGGCGCTGGTCGAAAACGCCGTGCTCGGTGGTGTGACCTCAGTCGCCGGCGGTGGTAAGTTCGCCAATGGTGCCATAACGGGCGCGTTTGGCTATATGTTTAACAGCGCGGCCTCCGCGTTCGTCGGCATGCGAATTGGAGGCGCAGTTGCCGGAGTTGTATTTTCGGAAACCGGTCCACTTGATGTGGCACTCGCCTGGGCCGGGGCTACAATCGGAGCAATTATTGGCGACTGGGCTGGTGGACCAGATATTGTATATAGCGCTCCAAATCCAAACGGCCGAAATGGCAGCCCGGAACATCAAGCAAATGTTGAGGATCTCGAAAGAGATATGCAATCGCGTGGGCTGGATACGGAGCGGGAGGTTTATGAGAGCCGGTCGCGGAAATCTGCACAGGACGATAAGTGGAATTTCTGCCTGACAACGGCGATAATAGCCGTGAACAGGAGAGATCATGAGCAGACGACCCCGCCGGAACCACTCACCGGCTTTCAAGGCGAAGTTGGCCCTGGCCGCTGTCAAGGGTGACCGAACGATCGCCCAGCTGGCCGAGCATTTCGACGTTCACCCGAACCAGATTACGACATGGAAATCACAGCTTGAGGCAAGCGCTAGCGAGATTTTCGGACCGGGAGGCGGGACGTCCGCCGCACCAGCGGTCGATGTGAAGTCGCTGCACGCCAAGATTGGAGAGCTGACGCTGGAGAACGATTTTTTAGAAGGCGCGCTCACCAAGGCGGGATGGCTGAGCGCAAAGCGATGATCGACCGTGAACACGATCTACCGATCACCAAGCAGGCAGAGATTTTGAAGGTCAGCCGCGGCAGCGTGTACTATCTGCCACGTCCGGTATCTTCGGCCGATCTCGAGATCATGCAGCGTATCGATCGGCTGCACCTGGAGTATCCCTTCGCCGGTTCGCGTATGTTGCGCGACCTGCTGGCTTTGCAGGGGTGCAAGATCGGCCGCCGGCATGTCAAGACGCTCATGCGGCGGATGGGGATAGAGGCGCTGTATCGACGTCCGCGCACCACCAAGCCCGAGCCCGGTCACAAGATCTATCCGTATCTGCTGCGCGGCATGGAGATCACGCGGCCGAACCAGGTCTGGGCCATGGACATCACGTACATC
>CAVTNW010000047.1:0-24483 GCA_963736075.1 uncultured Alphaproteobacteria bacterium
GAAATACTGCAGGCTGATCGCTTCTAAGCAAACCAGAGATGTGATAACCTGATCCCATGGCTCAAAAGCGAACATCCAAGACGGGCAAGACCTCCGGCTTTGTTATTGGCAGCGCGCGCTTCAAGAAGATCAGCGCCGTGGAGGGGATCAAGTATTCACCTGGCATGAAGGGTCAAAAGGCGGTCTCCAGGCTCAAGAATCTGACGCCGGAGGAAAAGCGAAAAGCCATCATTCAGGCCTATCGTAAAAAGGCCTAGACGCTTCATGTACGATACTGTTGCCGATGACTATTGCTATCCCGGCACAACGGTTCTCAAGAACAAACTCCATTTGACGGATGCGGACGAACTAGACCAGCGTTTCCGAAGTTCTGATCATATCGGCATCCTCCCCGGTCCTCATCCTGAGGAGCATCGCGCAAGCGATGCGTCTCGAAGGATGGCCGCAAAGGCGGTGCAAGCGGCCATCCTTCGAGACGCGGCGAAGAGCGCGCTCCTCAGAGGATGAGAATGTTTTCGATTTCGTCCAAAGAATTTTTCATTTGACAAATTGACGGGTCGGCCACGCAACTTCTGGCTGCGCAAACGTTCGCTTGCCAGCATTATGACCGGCTTCCGCCGACAGCGGAAGCTGGGCGATTGTGTGACTCGGCCGATCCTGGCCGCGTTTGATGCACTGGTGTGGGCGCCGCTCGTCATACCGCGGCCTGCGCCTTGGCGTGCAATGCGAAGAATCGCATCATGTTATGCGCGACCGCGAACCATAGCAGATGGATGCGGGCCTTGATCCTGCCGCGCAGCGACAACTGGCGCAGACCCATTCGGCGGGCGTGGGCGTTGATGCATTCGTGCTCGGCGCGCAGTCGATAGAACGCCTTGCCCTTCTCGCTCTTCATGCGTTCACGCCAATCCGCGACACCAACCCCGTCACCTTTCTTCGGCGCATAAGGGTCCGTGCCATGCCGGGTCTGTCCCGGCGGGCACCACATCTTGATGTCCTTGGCATGAGCCCACTCGATATCATCGTTCTTGGTGTATCCGCCATCGACCAGATAGTTGGAGGGCTCGCAGCCTTGAGCTTGCACGGTCTCGATCCCCGGCTGCGCCAGGCCGCGGTCCGAACCGCTGGTATCGATGTCGATCGCGACGATCACCTGATGTTCCGGCGTCGATATGATCTGCGCATTGTAAGCGGGACGCCAGCCACCATCCGCCATCTTCATCACCCGCGAATCGGCATCGGTGGTCGAAGCGCGCGGCGGCTTCTGCTTGGCAACTTCCTTTTTATTGGTCTTCTCTCGCCGTTCCCGCTCAGCCTCCAGCTCCTTCATGCGCTGTTGCGCCGCCGCGATCCGCGCCGCACGATCGCGGGCGCCGCGCTCCCTGGCCGCGCGCCGGACACCATCGCCGTCCATCCGATCAGTCTCGACTTCAGCGCGCAGCCGCTCCACCCGCGCTTGCGCCGCCGCATGCAGTTCATCAAGCCGAGGGCGCCGGCGGAACGAGCTTGCCCCGGCACTCGCGCGAACCCGCAAGCCGTCCTGCGCCAAGGTGTCGAGCGACACCAAACCAGCCTCCACCATTGAGGCGACGCCCTGCGCCAAAAGCCGCTCCAGAACGGCCATATGAGCGGTCCGGAAGTTCGACAGGCTGTGATAGTTCGTCGACACCCCGCCGCATAACCAGCGATAGATCAGATGATCGCGGCACAGCCGGTCCAGTTGGCGGGCGCTGCCGACCCCATCGACCGTGGCCCATAGCCAAAGCGCCAACATCAGCTTCGGATCGGCCGGCGGATGTCCGGGCTGGCCCTCGCGCGCCTTGATGACCTCGTGCAACGCCGACAGGTCGAGCCCCTCGACGAACGCCCAAACCGCGCGCACCGGATGATCCTCCGAAACCAGATCGTCCAGTGCCGCTACATGCATATCGACCTGACGGCGTTCCGGCTCCCGCAGCCGCGGCGCGCCACGCGCATCGGCCCGCGCTCTCTCCTGCACGGGCAAATCCTCGAACAATTTCTTGTCAGCCATCGTCAGACCCTGCTTCGCGTCAATGCGACAGAATCACAGCACCGCTGCTGTGGCAAATGCTCGTTGACGAAAAATTCTCATGCTCTCAGGATGAGGTCAGAGCGAGCCTCGATATGATAACCTTCAGGGAATCGCTCAACTAGCCGCTTTCGAGGCTGAGGTCAGCGATGCCAGGGCCGACGAAGAGACGCCGGCCGGTGACTTGGATTACACCCATTTCAGAGCAATCCACCGTCACCTGTTTCAGGATGTTTACGATTGGGCCGGAGAAGCCCGCACCGTGCGCATCTCGAAAGACAACAGTATGTTCTGTTATCCCGAGAACATCGAGAGCGAAGCAACGAAGCTATTTGCGAAACCAAAGGCAGACAACTTCTTGCAGGGTCTCTCCTCGAAGGACTTCGCGAAGCGGGCCGCGCACTTCCTTGCTGAATTGAACGCCATACATGCCTTCAGAGAAGGAAACGGCCGCACTCAACTGTCGTTTTTCCTGCTGCTGGCGGAACAAGCCGGTCATCAACTCGACCTTGAAGATTTCGATCCCGATGCCTTTCTTGATGCCATGATTGTCAGTTTCGGGAGCGACGAGACGCCCTTGGTGAGCCTCATCGAAGGTCTCGCTGCCGAGTGAAAACGGGAAAAATGGGGAGACCGAGGATAAGCACGAAGAAGAAACCGCCAAGGGCGCGTCGAGCAGCGGCCGACGGCTGCTGCTCGGACGTGATCACCGGCGAAGTCGAAGGGGATCGCGACGGGCGCTACTCCGGCACGGGGACGTCGAAGGTGTTCAGCGTCACCGACACCATGCAATAGAGCCCGATCAGATAGGAGAGCTCGGCGGCGCCGTGGGCGCCGAACTGCTGGACGGCCGCGCGATAGGTCAGTTCGGGCAAGACGCCGCCGTTCACCAGCGCGAACGCAAAGTCGTAGGCCACGGCTTCCGCGCGGGTGAGATCGACGGGCCGCTGGCCGGCAACGATGGTGGCGAGTTTGTCATCCGAGAGGCCGCGGTTCTCCGCGACCGCGACATGGGCGTATAACTCGTAGCCGGAGCGAAAATGCGCGCCGGTGACCAGGATGGCCACTTCGCGGACCGCGGCCGGGAGCGAGGGATTGGACACCATCGCCTTGACCAGTTCCCATACCGGCTTGCCGAATTTCGGTTCGCGGATCCACGGGTTCCACGGACCGAGCAAGGTGCCATCGTCGCGCACATTGACAAAACCCTGAAAATTGGCGGCGATGCCTTGCCGCATGTCGTCATAGAGCGGCTTCTGTTCGGCGCTCAGCTCCGCCGGCGGAACGATCGGTAATCGCATGACATGGCTCCTATTGGCCTGGAATGGTCGTCAAATCCTGCAGCCATGCCGGACCAAAGTCGCTTAAATCTTTCGTGTAGGTTTCGGCGCGTCAGAACTCATAGCGGCACATCGTCAACAGTCGTGATCGCCCGGCTTGACCGGGCGACCCAGTACGCCGCGGCCTCTCAATTCTTCACAAATTTCTCTGGAATACTGGATCGCCCGGTCATAGGCGAGCGGAAGCGACGCCGTCCTTCGGACGGCTATGCCGGGCGACGACAGCCGCCGCCACTACCAGCTGATGGTGAAGCAACAGGCCGGCGCGCCCATGGCCTCGCAGCCGGTCTCGACCACGCGGGTGCGCGGGTGAACCAGGCGCGAATATAACCGCTCGAAGGTGGCGGCGTAGAAATCGCAGGCCGGCGTCGCCGACTTCCGCCCCCGGCAGATCGGACAATCCTTGATCGCAAAAGTGGTCGGCCGGCCGTGCCGGGCCGAAAACGCGCCGCTGCCGGCGAAGGTCCAGGCGTTCTTCGCGATCGCCGCCGCCAGCATACGGCTCGCCAGCGGCGCCGGCGCGGCGCGCAGCACGAGTTGCGCCGGCTTCGGAATGCGATGACGCAGCAGGTAGTCCGCGGTGCGCTGCCCGGCGATCCAGCCCACGGTGCGGGCGCGCTTGTCGCCGAGCGCGCTGATCAGCGCCAGATGCAGGCTCGTCACCTCGCGCTCATCGACCATCTCGGTCGGGCTGACGCTGAGATAGGTCTCCAGCCTGGCGGCGCGGAACACGCGGTTGACCGACTGTGCGCCTTCCACCGCCCACAGCGCCTCGGCGACGCGGGTGACCGCATTGGGGCCGATCCGGCCGGCATGTTCGAGCGAGCGGCCGGTGGCGGCGGACATCCTGGACCTCCCCGATAACCCTGCCCGTGATCAATTCGCGGCGGAGCGCGCTTGCCCTTCCGGCGCGTCGCCGCCGGTTTCTCTGACCATGATCTCGGCCTGCTTCGGGCCGCTGATCTTGCGGTTGTGGCTGGTCTTCCATTCGACCTTGTCGGTGTCGGCGCGTTGGCGCGACACATCGAAGTCGAATTTGACCTTGCCCTTGGATTGCGGACCCCAATAGTTGACCCGGCCAAGGTCATAGAACTTGCGCTCGAAGCCCGATTTGAGGAAGGCCTTCAGGCATCCCAGGAGATAGCGGCGGCGCTCGCCGGAGCCGGCCCAGGGATAGGAGAACAGCGCCTTGTTCATGTAGAAGCGCCGGTAATTATGCATGACGCGATCGAGCAGTTCGTCGCGTTCCATGGCATCCGGCTTCATGATGGGCGTGACGAAATTGTACTTCTCGTAGTCGAAGATCTCGACCTTGTCGCCGAGCTCGCGGAACAGGTCGGAGAACGGCCACGGCGTGTACATCGCCCAGTTGGCGAGATCAGGCTTCCAGTCGCGCGCCATCCGATAGGTTTCTTCCAGGGTCTCGCGGGTTTCGTTTTCGAGCCCGACGATGAATTGCGCCTCGACCACGATGCCGGCGTCGCGCAACAGCTGGATCGCCTTCTTGTTCTGGGCGACCGTGGTCTCCTTGTTGAAGCGGTCGAGCTTTAACTGCGCCGCCGCCTCGGTGCCGAGCGAGACGTGGATCAGGCCTGCTTTCCGGTACAAAGGCAACAGCGCCTCGTCGCGCAGGATGTCGGTGACGCGGGTGTTGATGCCCCAGAGGATCCTGAGATCGCGCCGGATCAGCTCCTCGCAGAAGGCGACGAACTTCTTCTTGTTGATGGTCGGCTCTTCATCGGCCAGGATGAAGAAACCGATGTCGTGATCCCGGATCAGTCCTTCGATCTCGTCGACGACTTTCTTGGGATCCCGGATCCGATAATCGCGCCAGAATTTCCACTGCGAGCAGAAGCTGCAGGTGAACGGACAGCCGCGCGCAAAGTTGGGAATGGCAACGCGCTTGCCCATGGGGATGTAGATATATTTGCTCCATTCCAGTACGCCCCAGTCCGGCGAGATGGAGTCGAGATCCTTGACGGTCGGCGCCGCGGCTGTGGCCACCACCTGGCCGTCCTCGCAGTAGGCGATGCCCTTGATGTCCTGCCGGGTCGCGTGCCAGCGGCCGTCTTCGATGGCGCGCAACAGTTCGACGATGATCTCCTCGCCTTCGCCGCGCACGATCGCGTCGATCCAGGGCGCCTCGGTCAGCACCTGCTGATACATGAAGGTGGCGTGGATCCCGCCGAGCACGGTCAAGGCCTGCGGATGCACCTCTTTCGCAATTTGCAGCAGCCGTTCGGCCTTGTAGATCGAGGGCGTGATGGCCGTGGACCCGACCACGTCAGGCTTTTCGTCGATCAGGATCTGACGGACCTGCTCTTCCGAGAGGTCGTTGGTCATGGCATCGATGAATCGGATGTCTTCGAACCCGGCCTTGCGCAGCGCCCCCGCAATATATGCCGCCCAGGCCGGCGGCCAGTTGCCGGCTATCTCGGCGCCCCCGGAATGATAGTTCGGGTGCATCAGCAAGATACGCATGTGGGCCCCCCAAATTTTTGTCAGGCCAGCATGACATCAACCATTTTTGGCGTATTTGATATGGATCAATCAGCTCCGCTGCGGGTCGGAGCGCGCGCGCCGAGCCGGCGGCTCGACGCGCGGAGCCGTCATTTAAAGTAGATGTGCTTTTGATGATGGTGATGATGGTGGGGATGCTGATGCTGCGGTTGATGCATTGGCTGAGGCTTTTGTTCCGCCTGCTTCATCATGGCGACGGTGTCCGGCTTCGCCGCATCCTCGCCCTTTACGGTGATGGTAATGAGCTCGGATTGTACCCCCGGCGCGAACGGAATGTGGGTCCAGTTGGCGAGCACGAGCTGCAGGGTGTGCTTGCCGGGCGGCAAGGTCAGCGTGGTCTCGGTCTGACCCTTGCCAAAGTGGATATGCTGCGCATCGACCGGAATGGGCTGGGTCAATTCATCTTCCGAGAGCGTGGTATCCACCAGGAGATGATGGTGCCCGACATTGGGCTTGTCGACGCCGGCAGGTGCGACGCCCATGTTCGGGCTGAGGCCGAACACGACCTTGATCGGGCTGGTGACGACATCGCCATCCCTGAGGTTGACGAAATAGGAGTGAGCACCCGCTGGCGCCGTTGATTGCCCGGTGTCGGATTGCGGCGCGGCCGGGGGCGTCGATGGCGTCTGGGCCGATGCCGGCCCGATGCCAGCCACAATTGCTGCCGCGGACAGAACGCTAAAACAGAATTTACGCATGGTAGCCTTTCGCAAGTGGGAAACGTGGAAGTCGCAATGCGGGGTGCGTTGCTGACGAGCCAGTTGCAATCTCATGGCCGGCCATCGTTCGCCCTACTTGAATACAGAATGTCAAACGAGGCTGAAGCGTGACGAACTCTGCGCCGAAGCGTGACGGATTCGAGGAGGTACCGTGCGATCGCGCCATAATGGATCGATCGTCATCCACGGGTGGAGGACCTCGCCCGATGGTCGCAAGACCGCGCCCATCGCAGCCAATCCGGGGTACCGACCTCCGACCATCCAGTGTCCGCAACCGGACATAAGATTCGAACCAGGAGTTGATCTGCCGCAATTCCGCCTTCGTCCCGCCGGCGCATGCTGGCGATTCGAAGCTCAGGAATCAACCCATGATAGATCGTCCACAAGACGAACAGATTCTTCGGCACCTGGGAGCCGCCGTGCTGCTGTGCTGGCACCAGCTGCCGCTCACCGTGCAGGGCAAGATCCTGGCTCAATCAAACGACGTGATCGGCGTCCCGCCGACTCCCGAAATACGCGACGAGATCATGAAGCTTGTGCTGCGGTGCGCGCCCAGAGCCTCGATTGCAATTGTGCCGCCGGGCAACGCGGGTGAGCCGGTTCAGAAAGCGCTGATATAATAATCCGGCGCCAGGACGCCCCGATCATGCGCAATCCGTCGCCATGACTCGACGGCCTTAACAGCTCGCTCTCCCCATGCATGGTCGCGGATCTCTCTCGAGATCAGGCACGGCGCAGGCGCGTTTCGATCATGTCATGGCGGCCGGTCAGTTTGGAATATTCCGTGATCGGCAGCGGTCGCCCGATCAGATAGCCCTGGACCTCGTCGCAGGATTCCGTCGCGAGGAAAGCCAGCTGCGCGTCGGTTTCCACGCCCTCCGCCAGCACCGGCAGATTCAGTCCCCGTGCCAGCCCGACAACGGCGCAGACGATGGCCGCGGATTGCGGATTGCTCTTCACATTCGATATGAACGACTGATCGATCTTGATCTTGTCGAACGGAAAGGACTGCAGGTAGGACAACGACGAGTATCCAGTGCCGAAGTCATCCATCGCGATACGAACGCCGAGCGCCTTCAGGCGGCGCAGGATCGACAGGCTGCGCGCGAAGTCCTCCACCAGCACACCTTCGGTGATCTCCAATTCCAATCGCGCCGGCGCAAGCCCGGTTTCAAGCAGCACCGAATGCACCAATGTCGCGAGGTCGCCATGGCGGAACTGGATCGGCGAAAGATTGACGGCAATCTGGAGCGGGTGCGACCACGAGGCTGCCTCGCAACAGGCCTGCCGGAGCACCCATTCGCCGATCTCCATGATCAGACCGCTTTCCTCGGCGATCGGAATGAAGGTCGCGGGCGACACCATTCCGCGCTGAGGATTGTTCCAGCGCACCAACGCCTCAAAGCCGATCACTTCGCCGCCGATCTTCGCCTGCGGCTGGTAATAGAGATGGAGTTCGTTGCGGGCGACGGCGGAGCTGAGCTCGTGCTGAATCGCGCGCCGCTCACGCAGCCGATTGTCCATCTCGACCTCGAAGAAGCGCGTCTTGCCGCGACCGCCGATCTTGGCGCGATAGAGCGCGGCATCGGCATTGTTCAAAAGCGTCGTTGCGTCGGCGCCGTCGTGCGGGTAAATCGCCACGCCGATGCTGATGCCGACGCGCAGATGCTGGCCGTTGATTTCCAGGTCGGCAGCGACGGCTTCAAGCATGCGCGCGGCGATGGCCTCGGCAAGCACGGGTTGATCGCCATTGGGCGTGATCAGAACGAATTCGTCGCCCCCCAGGCGCGCCAGGAACGCATCGCTGGCCAGTTCGCGCAGCCTGCATGACAGCAGACGCAGCAGATCGTCGCCGACCGCGTGGCCGAAAACGTCGTTGACCTCCTTGAAGCGGTCGAGGTCGAGGCTCAGAAGCGCGAAGGATTCACCGCCACGCCTTGCGGTCTCGATGCTGTGGGCGAGACGCTCCGTGAAGGCGGCGCGATTGGGCAAGTCCGTCAGGGTATCGTGCTTTGCCATATGCTCAAGGCGCGCCTCTGCCTGCTTGCGCTCAGTGATATCCTCCGACAGGCTGAGCAAATAGCGCGGCTCACCGGTCTCGTCAGGTATCGAAAGGTTCTTGGTCGCCAACATGCGGGGGCCATTGTGAACGGTATCGACCACATGCTCGTCTATGACCTGCAGGTCGCCCGTATCCGAAGCCTCGCCGCCCAGCGGAAACAACGCATCCGCCACCGCCTTGTCCGAGGGATCGCCGACACGTTTGCCGATCAAGCCGCCGCGCGCGATGCCGAAGATGGTTTCAGCGGTGCGGTTGATCAGAACGTAGCACTGATCTCGCGCATCCTTGACTGCGATCGAAACCGGCATGTTCTCGATGATGGTATCGAGAAAGTTCTGGGTGCGGCCGAGTTCGGCAGCGGAAGCGTCGAGCGCCTCCAATTGGCGGAAATGAATGAGCGAAATGATCAGGCCGGCAAGCGCCAGTGCGAGAAAGAGGCCAATCCCGATGCCGGAGCTTTGCCACATGACGGTGCGCAGGAATGGAGAGACCGGCACATCGATCACGAAGGCGCCAATGACATCGTTCAGGTGCCACTGCGCCTTGCCGGGCTGCATGGCATTATGGCAGCTGACGCAACTCTGCTCCTGCGCCACGCTGGGGTAGACCGTACGAAACATCGTTTCGCCGTTGACGTCGAGCAGTTCGGACACCGGCCTTGGGCTCGGCGTTGCGGCAAAGGCCTCGATGGTCTCGGCCATCCGCGCGTCCGCGGGCGGCGTCACGATCTCGCGCCCGGGGCGGCCGACCGCGCGCAGGCGAAAATCGGAATTGTCCTTTGTACGCGCGTTGAAGGCTTCGATCGCGTGGGCCCGGAATGATGCCGGTACCGGCGCGTTTTGTCCGAATTGCGTCCGGATCGCCGAGTAGTTGGTAACGAAGGCATCCACGAGCCGGAGCGCAATGATCTTCTCGTCGCTCTTGTGCGCCATGAACCAGTTCAAGCTGAAATAGTGAAAGCCGCACCCGACCGCCGCGGATAACACCGCGCAAACGCCCAAATGCAGGAAAAAGCCGCGGCCGGACCGCGACCGAATAAAGCGCCTTGCTTGCGAGAATCCAATCATCCGCCGTCCCCAGCCTGTAGGCGCAGGCTGAGGTTAAAGAGTTAAATGTCCGCTATTGCGCATAGTGTCAGTTTAGTTAATTTGCAGCGCATGGTCGATGAGACAGTGCCGAGGAGGCCACGAATGATTGCGCCGGAATCAAAAGCCGCGCCGCGACCGAGCACGGAGATCGCCAGTTATCACGCCCACATCTACTACGACCCGTTTGCGACGCGGGACGTCGCCGCCCGGCTGCGGCAATGGATCGGCGAACGTTTCCTGGTCCGGCTCGGCAGCTGGCATGACGAGAAGGTTGGTCCGCATGATCGCGCGATGTTTCAGGTCGCCTTCGCCAGGGACGTTTTCGCCTCGCTGGTGCCGTGGCTGATGCTCAATCATCAGGGCTTGAGCATCTTGATCCACCCGAACACGGCGAGCCCGCGCCGGGATCACCTGACCGACGCATTCTGGATCGGAAAGCCTGTGCCGCTCCACGGCGAGGTCCTGCCCGACCACGACGATGCCGAGCAGGCGTTGCCGCCCAACACCACGCCGCATCTGCCGGCGTGAGTACGAACCGGTGGGGAGCGAGACCTGCGTCGGAATTGGCGCGGGACAGCAGCTTCGAGAAGCGGCGCGATGGCTTGCGCCATCGCATCCGCGCGACCACCCTGCCCTCAGCCCTGTGGCTCAAGCACCATCAGCCCCGAGGCTGTGTTCGAGATCGGGATGTGATAGTTGGCGTGCTGCTGACGGACCTTGTCCGGCAGGGTGGCGCGTGCGACCAGCCAGTTGAGCAGTTCCACGCCTTGCGTGCCGGAAAGCTCGACCAGCTCGGTGGTCGAGTACTTCGTCGCCCAGGCTGGATCAGAGATCATGCTGTCCATGAATTGCAGGTCGAACTCCCTGTTGATGAAGCCGGCGCGCTCGCCGTCAAGCTGGTGCGACAGACCGCCGGTGCCCATCACCACCACCCGCTCCTCTCCCGGCCACGACGCGATGGCCCGCCCGATGGCCCGGCCGAGCCGATAGCAGCGCGAAGCCGACGGCAATGGCCCCTGCACGGTATTGACGCACACCGGCACGGTGCGGACCGGCCATTCCAAGTCGGGCCAGCACAGCGCCATCGGCAGGGTGAAGGCATGGTCGACCACCATCTCCTGGCAGGTCGTGAGATCGAAATCCTCCGCCACCAGCTGCTCGATCAGGTGCCAGGACAGCGCCGCGTCGCCCTTGAAAGGCGGCAGCGTCGGTATGCCCCAACCCTCGTCGGCGTTGCGATATTCATTCGCCGCGCCGACGGCGAACGTCGGCATCTTGTCCAGGAAAAAGTTCAGCCCGTGGTCATTGTACACCAGCACAACAACATCCGGCTTGACCCTCTTCAGCCAGTCGCGCACCGGCGGAAAGCCGTCGAAGAAGGGTTTCCAATAGGGATCGTTCTGCAACCCCTTGGCGATGGCGCCGCCGATCGCGGGCACGTGCGAAGTGGTGATGGTACCGACAATGCTGGCCATGATTATCCCCTTGCCGCCAGAAGTTTGCTCTTGAACTGATCCTTGGTCAGGCCGGTCTGCTGGGCGCCGATGTCCTGCATGTCGAGCCCGAAAATTCCGGCGAATTTGGCCAGGTAGTAGGCGTTGCCGCCGGCTTCGATCAGCTCCAGCACGTTGCGGTTGCGGATGGCTTCACGCTGCTGGGTATTGAGGCCGTACTTGGCGCAGTAGGCGTCTTCGTCCGCGACGAAGGCGCGGCGGTTGGCGGCGTCGTTGAACGAGTAGCACATCTTGTTCAGCGCGTAGCCCTTGCGGGCCTGCTCGCCGTCAAAAATGGTGGTACCAGGCACGGGCTGCCGGGACGATGGCTGGGGATGGGGCATGGCGGTCTCCTGGTGTTTCCCTCAGGCCTTGTTATTCCGCAATGCGCCGGTACGAATTGTCCTGAATCAAATCCGGCGCCGGCTTATGCAGTCATTGTACAAAACGCGTGCGCTGTCGCTGCGGTGCATCACGCGCGGTCTCGCGGGGCGGTAATGCCGCTCGCTGCGTCGCCAGGAAAAAGGAGAGGAAACCAGCATGTTCAACTTCGATCCCTATTCGCCCGCGGTCGACGCCGACCCATTTCCATTCTACAAGACGCTGCGTGACGAATTTCCCTGCTTCTTTAGTCCGCAGGCCCAGACCTGGGTCCTGTCGCGCTACCAGGACATCGCGTCGGCGGGATCGAACTGGCAGACCTATTCCTCGGCGAAGGGCAACCTGATGACCGAGCTGCCCGACCGGGCCGGCGCGACGCTCGGTACCACCGACCCGCCGCGCCATGATCGCCTGCGCTCTCTGGTCCAGCATGCCTTCATGAAGCGCAATCTGGAAAACCTGGCGGACCCCATGCGCGAGATCGCCCGGACGGCGGCCGATGCATTGCGCGGCCAAAAGCAGTTCGATTTTATCAGCGATTTCTCGTCGAAGTTCACGGTGAGGGTCCTGTTCGCCGCCCTGGGGCTACCGATGGGCGATGAGCAGACCGTTCGCGAGAAGGCGGTGCTGATGGTGCAGAGCGATCCCGTTAGCCGCGCCAAGGGACCGGAGCACATCGCTGCCTACAACTGGATGCGGGATTACGCCGCCAAAATCATCGCCGAGCGGCGCGCGCATCCGTTGAACGACCTGATCTCCCACTTCAGCATGGCGGAGATCGACGGCGACCGGCTCGACGAGCGCGAAGTACTGCTCACCACGACGACGCTGATCATGGCCGGCATCGAGTCGCTCGGCGGTTTCATGAGCATGCTGGCTTTCAACCTGGCCGACCACCCCGCCGCTCGCCAAGCCGTCGTCGCCAATCCGGCGCTGCTGGCGGACGCGGTCGAGGAGTCCTTGCGCTACAACACCTCCGCGCAGCGCTTTCGCCGCTGCCTTGTGACCGACGTGACGTTGCACGGCCAGACCATGCGCGCCGGCGATTTTGTCTGTCTCGCCTACGGCTCGGGCAATCGCGACGAGCGCCAGTTCGCCAATCCCGACGTCTACGATATCGGACGCAAGCCGCGCGGCCATCTCGGCTTCGGCGGCGGCGTGCACGCCTGCCTGGGTTCCGCGATCGCCCGCATGGCGATCAAGATCGCCTTCGAGGAATTCCACAAGATCGTGCCCGACTACGGCCGCGCGCACCGGCAACTGGACTGGATGCCATCCTCGACCTTCCGCAGTCCGCTGGAACTGCAACTGACGGTGCAATGAGTTTGCGTTGAAGTCACTTGCGGGTCCATCCTGAAGTGAGGGGGTGGGGGACTTTCCACGAGTTGAACTTGGGGAGAGATCCCCTCACCCCAATCCTTTGCCTGCAAGGAACGGGAGGAGCAACACTGCAGCTCATAAAGACCAGGAGCTCCGGGTCCCCGCCTCAACGTTCGAGCTGCTGCTCCAGCTGGTGCAGCACCCGATAGCAGGGCAGCACCTGGGCGATGCTCGAATTCGGCTCGCGGCCTTCGCGGATGGCGGCAAAGAACTCGCGATCCTGCAGCTCGATCCCGTTCATCGACACATCGACCCTGGAAACATCGATTCTCTCGTCCTTGCCGTTATAAAGATCGTCATACCGGGCAATGTAGGTACCGGTATCGCCGATATAGCGGAAGAAGGTGCCGAGCGGCCCGTCATTGTTGAAGGACAGGCTGAGCGTGCAGATCGCGCCGCTTGCGGCCTTGAGCTGGATCGACATGTCCATCGCGATTCCGAGTTCGGGGTGGATCGGTCCCTGGACCGCGTTGGCCTTCACGATGGGCGAGCCTGCCTGATAGGCGAACAGATCGACCGTATGCGCCGCATGGTGCCAAAGCAGGTGATCCGTCCAACTGCGCGCCTGCCCCAGCGCGTTGATATTGGAGCGGCGGAAGAAGTAGGTCTGCACATCCATCTGCTGGATATGGAAATCGCCAGCGACAATCTTCTTGTGCACCCACTGGTGGCTCGGATTGAACCGCCGCGTATGGCCGCACATCGCCACCAGCCCGGTCTCCTTCGCCAAATCGGCAACCGCCTGCGCATCGGCGAATGAATCGGCGAGCGGGATTTCGACCTGCACATGCTTGCCGGCTTTCAGGCAGGCGATCGATTGCTCCGCGTGCATCTGGGTCGGCGTGCATAGGATGACCGCGTCGACTTCCTTTTGTGCCAGGCTGTCGGCAAGGTCGGTCGCCGAGTGCGCGATGCCGTATTTGGCGGCGATTTCCTGGGTCGGCTCCAGCCTGCGCCCGACCAGCGACACCACCTCTACGCCGTCGATGTTCTTGATGCCGTCCAGATGCTTGATGCCGAATGCGCCGGCGCCGGCGAGCGCCACTTTGATGCTCTTGGTCACTTCAGTTGTTCTCCAGTATCAAATGGCCCACTGCGGTGTTGCTGGCGGGCACGTGATAGAAGCGATGCCGCACGGTGGGCTTCTTGCCGCCGCTGACGTCGTCCATGGCGCCGCGGGCGATCAGCCACATCACGAGTTCAATGCCCTCGCTGCCGGCTTCGCGGACGTAATCGATATGGGGCATGGCGGCGAGCCCCTCGGGATCGCCGATCAGGCGATCAAGGAAGGCCTGGTCGAACTCCTTGTTGATCAGCCCGGCGCGCGGCCCCTGCAACTGGTGGCTCATCCCCCCCGTGCCCCAGATCTGAACATTGAGCGGTTCATCGTAGGATTCAACGGCCTTGCGGATCGCCTTGCCGAGCATGTAGCAGCGTCGGCCCGAGGGCACCGGGTACTGCACGACATTGACCGCGAAGGGGATGATCGGGCACGGCCAGGCCTGCGGCTGGCCGCACATCAGGCTCAACGGCACGGTGAGGCCATGGTCGACGTCCATCTTGTTGACGATGGTGAGATCGAAATCGTCCTGGATTACCGACTGGGCGATATGGGCGGCGAGCTTGGGATGACCGATCACTTTCGGCACCGGACGCGGGCCCCAGCCCTCGTCGGCCGGCGTGAACTCCGCCGCGGTGCCGATCGCAAAGGTCGGAATCATGTCAAGGCTGAACGCGGTGGCATGGTCATTGAAGACGAGGAAGATGACGTCCGGCCGGTGATCCCGAAGCCACTGCTTGGAGAATTCGTAGCCTTTGAAGACCGGCTGCCAGTATGGCTCGGCGCTCTTGCCGAGATCGAGCGCGGCCCCGATCGCCGGCACATGCGACGTGTAGACGCTGGCGGTGATGTGGGCCATTACTTCTTCTCCCCGACATAGCGGTTGCCTTCGATAGAGCGGCCGCCTTTGACCATCATATCGCGATATTGTTCATCGGTCATGCCGGTCATGCTGCCGGCCATCTGCTGAAAACTCTTGCCGTCGGTAGCGCCGATCTTGGCAAGGAAGTAGATATTGCCACCGAGCTCGATGCAGCGATTGAGATCGCGCGCCAGCACGGCCTTTTTCTGCTCCTCACTCATCGGCCATTCGTCAAGATAGGCGCGTTCATCGGCCTTGAAGCGGGCGCGGTTTTCCGCCTTCATCAGCGACATGCAGAACTGGTTCAGATGATAGCCTTGGCGCGACATGTCCGCGTCGAAGATGGTGGTGCCGGGAACGTCCATATAGGGTTTGTCGAGCGACATCGAGCTAGCTCCAATATAGCCGGAGGGGATTGTCGACCAGGAGTTTGTGCTGCTGTTCGGGCGTGGTTGCAATGTGCGGAATGAAATCGACCAGCAGGCCGTCGTCGGGCATGTGGTTCTTCAGGTTCGGATGCGGCCAGTCGGTGCCCCAGAGCACGCGATCGGGAAATGTCTCGACGATGCGCCGGGCAAAGGGAACCACATCGCGGTAGGCGTTCTGTTCGCCGTTAAGCGCCGGCGGGCCCGTGACCGACAACCGCTCCGGGCAGGTGACCTTGGACCAGACGTTGGCATGATCGCGCATGAATTTCACGAACAGCTCGAACTCGGGACCATCGACCGGCTTACTGACGTCGGGCCGGCCCATATGGTCGACCACGATGGTGGTCGGCAGCGCGGTGAAGAAGTCCCACAGTTCAGGCAGATCGACCGCTTCAAAATAGATCACGACATGCCAGCCCAGTTTCGTGATGCGGCCGGCAATCTCGATCAACTCTTCCTTCGGAGTGAAGTCGACCAGGCGTTTGACAAAATTGAAGCGCACGCCGCGCACGCCGGCCTCATGCATGGCGTAAAGCTCGGCATCGCCGATGCTGCGCTTGACGGTTGCGACCCCGCGCGCCCTGCCACCAGAATGGGTCAGCGCATCGACCATGGCACGGTTATCAGCGCCATGGCAGGTCGCCTGCACGACCACGTTGCGCGCGAAGCCGAGATGGTCGCGCAGCGCATAGAGCTGATCTTTGGAGGCGTCGCAGGGTGTGTATTTGCGCTCAGGCGCAAAGGGAAACTCCGCTCCAGGGCCGAACACATGGCAATGCGCGTCGACCGCGCCTTCCGGCACCTTGAACCGGGGTTTGGTGGGGCCGGCATACCAGTCGATCCAGCCCGGCGTCTTTTCGAATTCCATTTGTCTCTTTCTTTTTCTTTCGGTTCCTGTGTTCCTAGCGACCGGGTGGCTTGAATTGGGCGAGGATGCGGTCCGCCTCGGTGCGCCAGTCGGGGCTGCGGGCAAACGCCTTGTTGCCTTTCGGACCGAACAGGCCCTCGTCAGCGAGGTCAGCGATAAAGGCCTGGCGCTCGGCAGTGCCCTGTGCCGACCATGGCACGAGACCGATCTCGCGCACGGTCTCCGCCACTTCGCGGACTTCCTCGGCGCGGCGGCGGCCATGCTCTATCACGCGCTGGAAGAAGTAGGCGCCCTGCTTTTCCCAGTCGATGCCGGGAAAGGTCTCCTTGAGCGATGCCAGCACGTCGTTCTCGACGCCATAGGCCCGGGCAGTCGTGAAACATTCGATCACCATCGCCTCCATGCCCTTGATCATCACGCTGCGACACATCTTGACCGCCGAGGCGATGCCGAGCTTTTCGCTGGCGACTTTGGCGTTGAAGCCGAGTTCGGCTAGCAGCGGCGCCAGTTCAGGGGCGCCTTCGCCGCCCAGCAGCAAGGGCACCTTGATCCGGTACGGCGGCACCGAGGTCATCACCGCGCCTTCGACATATCGTCCGCCAGCACCGTCGATCAGGAGGGCGGCACGCTGCTTGGCGCCCGGCGAGGCGGAGTTGAAATCGAGAAACCAGGCGCGAGCTTTCATCGCCGGCGCGCAAGCCTGCGCCACCGGCACGGCTTGACTTGCGGTGACGGCCGAAACGATGAAGTCGGCCCGATCCGCAAGATCGGCATGCGAGGAAGCCAGGGCGACGCCGAATGCCGCCGCATGATCCTGCAGCGGCCCGGCCTGATCGCCGCCGAGCTTGATGTCATAGGCGCTGACCCTGACGTCCTGCTTGCGCAGGTCCTCGGCCAGGATGCGGCCGACCTCGCCATAGCCGACGAGGCCGACATGCCAGCGATTCGATGGGACGGAGGTGGCAGCAGTGGACATGGCGATCAATCGATATACTTAAGGCCGGCCTTGGCGAGAGGCTCGCGCATCTTGTACATGTCGAGGCCCAGCACGCCGTCCGCCAGCTTGGCGCGTTTCTCGCCTTCATTGGCCTCGCGTGCTTCCGCCGCATCCGCCGCCTGTTGAGCGACAGCTGCGGGAACCACCACCACACCGTCGGCGTCGGCAATCACCACATCGCCGGGATTGACCAGGGCCCCGGCACAGACCACCGGGATATTCACCGAGCCCAGCGTTGCCTTGACGGTGCCCTTGGCGCTGATGGCCTTGGAAAACACCGGGAATTGCATTTCGGTCAAATCCTTCACATCGCGCACCCCGCCATCGATGACGAGGCCGACCGCGCCACGGGCGCGAAAGCTGGTTGCCAGGAGATCGCCGAAGAAGCCGTCGGTATTATCGGCCGTGCAGGCCGCCACCACCACGTCGCCGGGCTGCAGCTGCTCGGCTGCGACATGCATCATCCAGTTGTCGCCGGGCTGCAGCAGCACGGTGACCGCGGATCCGCAGGCATGGGCGCCGGCATAGACCGGCCGCATATAGGGCTGCATCAGGCCGACGCGGCCCATCGCCTCATGGACGGTCGCGACGCCGAAGCGGGACAATTTCGCGATCGCTGTCTTGTCGGCGCGAACGATGTTGCGCTTGACGATGCCGAGGTCGTTGATCGGAGTACTCATGTTCATTTGCCTTTTGCTTTCAGCGCGGCGTCCAGTCGCGGGAACACCCGCCGCGCATTGCCCTCGTAGACCTTGCGCTTGTCCTCGGCGCTGAGAATGGTCGAGGCCTCGATGTAGCGCTTGGTATCGTCGTAGGGGAAGCCGGTCTCCGGGTCGATGCCGCGCACCGCGCCGATCATCTCGCTGGCGAACAGGATGTTATCGACCGGGATCACCTTGGTCAAAAGATCGATGCCGGGCTGATGATAGACGCAGGTATCGAAGAAGATGTTCTTCAACAGATGATCCTTGAGCAACGGCTTCTTCATTTCCTGCGCCAATCCGCGGAAGCGCCCCCAGTGATACGGCACAGCGCCGCCACCATGGGGGATCAGGAACCTCAGCGTCGGGAAGTCCTTGAACAGGTCCGAGGTCAGGCATTGCATGAAGGCGGTGGTGTCGGCATTCAGGTAGTGCGCGCCGGTGGTATGGAAGCAGGCGTTGCAGCTGGTGGAAACGTGGATCATGGCGGGGATATCGAGCTCCACCATCTTCTCATAGATCGGGTACCAATGCCGGTCCGACAGCGGCGGCGAGGTCCAGTGCCCGCCGGACGGATCGGGATTGAGATTGATGCCGACGCAACCATACTCCTTGACGCATTTCTCAAGCTCGGGGATGCAGGTCCGGGGATCGACGCCCGGCGATTGCGGCAGCATCGCGGCCCCGATGAAATAGTCCGGAAAAAGCTTGGCTACGCGCCAGCACAGCTCGTTACAGATCGCAGCCCAGGTCGACGATACGTTGAAGTCGCCGATATGGTGCGCCATGAAGCTGGCGCGAGGGCTGAAGATGGTGAGATCGCTGCCGCGCTCCTGCATCTTCTTGAGCTGGTTTGAGACGATGCTCTCGCGCAGTTCGTCGTCGCTGATCTTGAGCTCGCTGACCAAGGGCTTGGCCGAAGGATCCTTGATCCCGGCAATCTGCCGGTTGCGCCAATCCTCCAGCGCCTTCGGCGCCGTGGTGTAGTGGCCGTGGACGTCGATGATCACCTGGCTCTCCTTCCCGGATGACGGCTCAAACTTATTCTTATCTGCATTGCCGGCTCCTTATCATTTCCCAAATTTCAAGCTCTGGCACTGGCGCTTTGGCCTGACCTAAAGCTTATTCCGTCAACTGTCATTATTTAACAGGCATCGAGGCCGGACAGGCCTCACTCTTGCGACCAACGAACGCCCGACTTTCTCACTCGACCGGCTCTGAGGTCATGGCTCCACGCAAGCCGGCACGCGCAACCGCGGCTTTGACTAGTCCCTCCGATTTGGCATCACGCGTAAATTTCTCCACGAACACCATACCCTGATACCTGCCCTTGGGAATAGCAATGGAGTGCCGCTCGACGCCCCAGCGACCGTCCATCACCTTTGATCCCGGTAACTTCTCCGCCATCTCGAACAAGGTCGCCTTGTTTGTGGCAAAAGCGTCGAGTTGACCGGCGGCAATCATATCGATCGCAGCGCCAAGAGTGGCGACACGGACAATTTCGGCAGATTTCAGATCGTGTGACAACACACCATCGGAAGAGCTGCCTGTGGTGACGCCGACGCGAACGCCGCTTCCGTCGATATCGGCCAGCGCCGAGGCCGGCGATCCCTGCCGCACCAGATAGCCAAGTTCAATCTCCAGGTAAGGCGGGCCGAAATCCATGTCTTTTGCCCGCGCGGCCGACCCGTTTGTGAAGGCCATGTCGACCTTTCCCGTCTTTACGGCTTCGAGCACTTCAGCATTCTTGGAAAAGACGACGGGCTCAAAGGGAACGCCCAATCTTCGCGCTATTTCCTTGCCGAGATCGTAGCCGACGCCGCGCGGGCCGCCCGACTGCGCGTCCGGCAATATGGAGGTCGGCGTTCCCGGATAGAGTCCGACCTTGAGAGAGCCACTGGGCGCCAGGATCCGCCGCAGCTCTTGATCGGCCGCGGCAGCGACGCCGGCTGCAAGTGCGAAGATCGACCCAGCGACGGCCATCGCCGCGACGAAACTTGAAAGTCTGGTGATCATGGTGCGCATCTGGTCGAGACTTTTCGTCAACATTCCACCGTTTCGCCATCCAGCACGTGCTTCAGGCGCGCCTGGTCCACGGCGCTCTCCCATTTTGCGATAACGATGGTCGCCACCGCGTTACCGAGCAGATTGGTCGGGGTCAGCGCCTGCGACATCAAACGATGGACGCCGAGCACGAGTGCCACGCTGGCGACCGGGATGGCACCACCGGCTGCGAGCGTGGCTGCGAGCACCACGAAGGCCGCGCCAGCGATACCGGCCGCGCCCTTCGAGGTGACGAGCAGTATCAGCAGCAGACCGATTTGATGACTGAGATCGAAAGGCGTATTGGTTGCCTGCGCCAGGAAAACCGAAGCAGTCGCCAGATAGAGACATGTCCCATCCAGATTGAAGGAATAGCCCATCGGCACCACGAGTCCGACGACGCTCTTTTCGCATCCGGCATTTTCCAGCTTGGCAATGATCCGCGGCAGCACCGTTTCCGATGAGGTCGTCGCAATGCAAACCAGCAATTCTTCCCAGATATAACGGACCAGCTTGAGCAGGCTGATGCCACAGAATGCAGTGATGGGACCGAACACGACCACTACGAAGAGGATACAGGTCACATAATAGCCGGCGACCAGCTTGCCGAGCGAGGCGATGGATCCGAGGCCAAACTTTCCAATAGTGAAGGCGATAGCGCCGAATGCGCCGAGCGGGGCCGCCCACATCACGATCCGGACCATGCCAAAAACCATCTTGGCACCGACATCGATCACATCCGTAAGCGGCCTGGCTCGCTCGCCAAGCCAGATCAACGCAAAGCCGCACATCACGGAGAGAAACAGAACCTGCAGGATGTTGCCTTCCGCGAAGGCGCCGACGAACGTATTTGGAATGACGTTCAGGAGGAATGGAACGAAGCCGAGAACCGCGGTTTGTTTGACATAGGGCTCGACGATACTCGCGTTGATGGCCGCCGCATCCACGTTCATGCCGGCGCCCGGCTGCCAGAGATTCACTGCGGCAAGGCCGATGACCAGCGCGACTGTGGTGATGGCCTCAAAATAGATGATCGATTTGATCGCAACGCGTCCGACCCTGGCCATATCCGCCATATGCGCGATACCATTGACGACCGTACAGAATATGATGGGACCGATCAGCATTCGGATCGCCTTGATGAAGGCATCGCCGAAAGGCTGCATCTGGATGGCAAGGTCGGGCTGGTAGATCCCAAGCACGACACCGAGCGCCATCGCGATCATCACCTGGACCCATAGTTCCCGCCACCACGGCTTCGCAGAACGGTGCGACGTCACCTCGCTCATCGTTGACATGCTCATGAATAGCTCCCGGCTGCGCGGTTGACACACTGTGGCGGGCCTGAGAGCACTCCGCCAGCGGTCGTCCCCTATAACAGCTATAACTTTACGGCATGACTTATACCCGTAAGCCATGCTGGAAATGCATCAGGTGGGGAGCTCGCGAACCAGTGCACTCAACAGGCCCATGATGTGCTGGACCAGCGGCGTCGGACGCCTGTGGGCCGAGATCACCAGACAAAGCACGTTGACCGGCGCGGGTTCGATCAACCTGCGCATCACCAGTTCTCCCGATCGTGCTGAGGCTGCGACGCCACTGGCAGTCAGCACCGCATGACCATAGCCGGCACAGACCAGATCGATGATGGAGGGGACGCTCGATACCTCCCAGGCAATATTCAGCTCGATGCCAGCCAGAGTAGCCTGCGTCTCCATCAGCCGACGCATGGCGTGCACCCGCTCCGGAACGATCAGAGGATGGCGCGACAGCTCTTTCATCTTCAGCGGCTGCGATGCGGCCGGTCTTGGCTTGCCTTTGGCCACCGGACTCACCAGGCCCAGCGGCTCCTCCAGCAGCGGCCTGACCTCCAGTCCAGGTTGCGATTCGGGATTGTAAGCCAGCCCCACATCGACGCGACCGGTCGTGACCCATTCGACAATGTGGGTCGAGAGTCCGTCGACAACGGCGAGCCTAGCGGCCGGTAGTTGTTTCTTGAAGCGGTCAATCAGGGGAACCGTGAGCAGTCGGCCGATGCTAGGCGGCAGCCCGATGGTGACCCGCCCGACCGGCGCATCACGGTTGGCGCCGAGGTCCTCGCGCGCATGCGCTACCAGTTGCAGGACGGCGACGCTATGATCGAGCAGCCGCTTGCCGGCCTCCGTCAGCGCGACGCCGCGTCCATTGCGCACAAACAGGGGCTGGCGCAGTTCGGTTTCAAGGCCGCGTACCTGGCGGCTGAGTGCCGGTTGCGCGATATCGAGCACGACGGCGGCCTTGCTGAAGCTGCCCAGTTCGGCCACGTGCACGAAGTATTCGAGTTGCTTGAGATTCATTGGGGGCCCGGGGCACTGCCAAATGCCGGCTGCGCCCGCACAAATGCCCGCCAAAGCCCGTTTGCATCTAGCGGCAGGTTGTCGCCGAGTGGTCGCGCGCGCTTGGCCTCCATGACGATTACCCTATTGCCTGGGTATCCCGGCGCTCTCGATCACGTTGCGCCACCTGTCGATATCAAATTTCAGTCGGCCTGAGATCTCCTCGGGCGTGCTCGCCCTGGCCTCGATACCGAGCTCGAGCAGCCGTCCCTTCACATCAGGCTCGGCGAGCACTTCCCTCAGGGCCTGATTGAGCGTCTTGACGATCTCAGGTGGCGTACCGGCAGGTGCAAACAGCGCGTTCCAGGACACCACGTCGTAATTGGCAACGCCGTTTTCCTGCAAGGTCGGAACATCCGGCGTGCTCTCCGAGCGGACCGCCCCCGATGACGCCAGGGCCCGGATTTTCCCATCGGCAAGATTTCCCTTCATGGCTGAATAACTATCGATCATCAGGTCGACGTTGCCCTGCATGGTGGAGACCAACAGTTCAGGAGTCCCGCGATAGGGAACGATCGTGAAATCGATGCCCGCCGCGGTTTTGAAGAGCTCGGCAGATAAATTCTGCGTGCTTCCGATGTTGATCGTTCCAACATTGAGTGTGCCTGGTTTAGCCTTGGCGACCCCTATGAAATCTGCCAGCGTTTTGAATTTCGAGTCGGAGCTGGTGGCAAGAACGAAATCAAAATAACCAAGGCTGGAAATCGGCTCGAAATCCCGCAGCGGATCGTACGGCAACTTCTTGAACAACGAGACGCTGACCGCGGTCCCGTTGGTCAGCAATGCCAGGGTATACCCATCGGGAGACGCGGCGGTGACGGTTCGGGCCGCAGCAATGCCGCCGGCGCCCGGCTGGTTTTCGATATAAAACCCGAAGCCAAGCTTGCTGCCAAGCTTTTCTGCGACAATCCGTGCCGTGATATCGGCAACGCCGCCGGCGGCAAAGGGCAGGACGATACGCACGGGTTTGCTGGGGTATTTGTCCTCGGCGCCGGCTTGCCGCGGAAGCAGCAGTCCTGGAAGCAAGAGCACGACGAGGGACGCCCGGGCCACGGCCCGGAAAATGACGCTGGCTGGGATAATCATGAGAGGCTCCGGTTGATCGCCGCGCGATCCATCTCGGCCGCGACCCCGATGCACACAAGGCGCCCGGGGCCCTCGATCCATGAGGGCGCCGGCTCGACGCGGAAGCGGCGGCCCACGACGTGGAGGGTAACGAGCTTGCCGTCCAAACCGCGGACAAACCCCTTGGCGCGCAGCAGACCGAGCCGAGGGTCGCTGAGCGCGCGGGCCAGGCCTTCAGCGTCCCGGGAGCCATCGACCTCAAGGGTGACGACGTCATAGTCCGCGGCCTGATGCGTGGCAAACCCGATTTGGCTGTCCTTGCGCCATGTCTGCGGATGCCGACCCAGGACGATATCAGACGCAACGCCTGCATGCTGAACCGAGAGAATGCGGACGTCGGGCGCCGCATGACAAAGCCAGCGCAAGGTTGCGGCAGCACGCTCCGACGACACCAGATCGATCTTGTTGAGGAGAATGATGTCGGCCGCGGCGAGCTGCGCGCGCACGGTATCGCTCACATAGCGATCACGGGCCCTCGCCTCGACGGTCTCGGCATCCGCCAGCACGACCACGCCGTCCATGACGAGACCAGGAAGCAAAGCGATCGATTGCACGATCGATCCGGGCAGTGCCACGCCGCTGGTCTCGATCAGCAGATGGTCGATTTGCCGATCGCCGGCCTTCAGCTCGATCAGGGCGGCGACCAAGTCGCTGCCGAAGCTGCAGCAGATACAGCCTCCGGAAATGCTAATCAGGTTGTCATCGCGCGCTTCGATCAGATCAGCATCGATAGGCAAGGCGCCGAACTCGTTGACCAGCACCGCGAGACGACGGCCCGCGGCATTTCGCAACAGGCTATTGACCAGCGTGGTCTTGCCGGCCCCCAGATACCCGCCGATCAGCGTCACCGGAATGGCGGTCATCATATCGTCGCGGCGGCGAAGATGCGGCCCGCCAGAACGGTGCCCCAGATACCCACATCTTTAAGGTGTGCGCCGCCGATCTCGGTCGGGTCGTCGTCCAGCACTGCAAAGTCGGCACGCTTGCCGCA
>CAVTNW010000048.1:0-719962 GCA_963736075.1 uncultured Alphaproteobacteria bacterium
GTCGCCTACCCCTATCGATCCGCCGAGCCGGTGCCCGAGGGCGTCGCGGTCCTGCATGTCGCCGACAATGCGGAGGCCTTCGGCGCGAGCACGCCGCCGACATGGCGCTGCTCGGCGACATCGGCGCGACGCTCGAGGCCGCGGCCGAGCGGCTCGCCAGGCTCGTCGACCGCAAGGCGGTCGAAGCGCGTATCGCCGTGCGCCGGGCGGGGCAGGAGGCGGCGCATGCGGCGCTGCGCGAGGCGATCCTCAACGAGAGCCGGGCGTCCGCTGTCGCCCGACGCTGCCGTGCTCGCAGCCCTCGACGCGCTGCCGCCGGACGCGCCTATCGCCAACGACTCGGCGGCCACCTTCGGCAAGGTGCAGGACCTTCTCGTCACCCGCCCCGGCCGCTACTTCTTCTCGCGCGGCGGCGTGCTCGGCTGCAACATGCCGGCGTCCGTCGGCGCGGCGCTCGCCGGCGGCGCGTCGCGTCGTTCGTCGGCGACGGCGGGGCGATGTATTCGCCCCAGGCCCTGTGGAGCGCCCGCGCACCACGGGCCAAGGTCGTCTTCTTCGTCTTCAACAACCGCCGCTACGGGGTGTTGCAGAACGTCGCGAAGAGCCTCGGCTATTCCAATGCGGTCGCCGGGCGGTTCGTCGGCATGGAGATCGCGGCCCCGGCGATCGACTACCAGGCGCTCGCGTCCTCGATGGGCGTGCCGCCGCAGCGCGCCGACGACCGCGAGGCGATCGCCGCGGCGGTCGCAGCAGCCCTCCGGCGCGAAGGCCCCTCGCTGATCGAGATCGCCATCGGGTAGCGCCGCCCAGCGCCCTCAGCGCGCGGCCGTCTGGCGCGCCTTGACCTCGGTCAGACCTGGACCGCGCGCTCCCTCCGCAAGGCGCCGTTCGAGCGTCTCGGCATACCAGTCGACGAACTGCATGACGCCGCCCTCGTGGATGGCGGAATAGGGGCCCGGTTGGTAGGCCGGAGAGCGGATGCCGCGCGCGTTCTCCTCAACGATCCGGCGATCCTGAATGTTGGTCTCGTTCCAGACCTCGGTCAGCTGTTCAGATCGTAGTCGACCCCTTCGACCGCGTCCTTGTGAACCAGCCACTTGGTGGTGACCGCGGTCTCGTTCGGACCGATGGCAGCACCCGGAAGGTCACGGCGTGATCGGTCAGGATGTGATTCCATGTCGTCGGAAAGTGAAAAAGCATCAGCGAGCCGAGCGACGGATGGACACGGCCTCGGAAAGCCTGCGCGCCACGGCCGGCTTGCCGGTCATCGTATAGCTCTCTGTTTCGGCGAGGAGAGGCGTTCGCGTGACGCGGAACTGGCCGCTCGCGTCGATCCTGTAGCGGGACGGCAGGCCCGCCGCCTCGCAGCGCGCCCAGTGCGCCAGCATTTCGGGGGCGCGATCGGTCCGTCGACGCCCGGTCGCGCTCGGCGCTTCGGGGAAGGCCATGCAAAGCTCGGGATGGTTCGCCGCGCAATGGTAGCACTCGCGATTGTTCTCCCAGACGAGCTTCCAGTTCGCCTCGCTCGACAATCGTGCTCTCGTGCGCGACCTTTGCTTCGCAAGCCGGTGCGGCGCGAAATAGGGCGCCATCACGCTGCGAAACGGCGCGAAATCGGGCGGCGTATCGGACAAGGCAGACAAAGAGGTAGCCCCGGCGCTCTCGCAAGCGACGGATTTAAGTCCGTAAGCGGACTTGTCGAAACCCTCGGCCACCTGGCGGGCGAACAGGAGCCGGCCGTCGAGATCGTAGCTCCATTGGTGATAGGGGCAGACGAGGCGGACGGCCGCGACCCTTTTCGGTCGCGCAGATCCGGCTGCCGCGGTGCCGGCAGATATTGTGGAAGCGCGCGGATCGTTCCCTTAAGATCGCGCAGGAACGATTGGGATAGTCGCCGATCTCCACGGTAATGAAGACGCCGGCGCTTCCAGTTCGCAATCGTGACCCACGAACAGCCAGTCCCTTACCAGATCATCTCCATGTCGAGGCGGAAGAGTCGGGATCGACGTAAAAGGGCTGGGGAAGGCTGAAGCCTTCGCGACGGCCCCGGAGCCGTCCCAGCATCTCGTTGCGGCGTCCATCACGTCATCCTGACTGGCGAAAAGAGCGGCGGGGCGGGGGAGCCTGGCCGCATTTCATGCGCCACGTTAAATCCGGCCGCCGCGACCGGTCAAATGCGAAATAGGCATGACCGCCACCGCTTTCGACGGCTGCGCCGCATGGGGCCCGCGCGACGGCCAATCCATTTGACTCCCCTTCGATGCAAAACAGGAATAGTCTCGGGCGCGGAAAGGGAACCGATTGAGCGCGGGGACCAGGAGACCGGGCGACGTCGCGCGTCGCGCGGCGGCGCGGCGCGACAGGCGCGGGTCGGCCGAGGGCGTCTGGCGACGCGAGACCTTCCGGCTGCCGAGGGTCGAAGCGCGCGCCAAGGCGCGCGAGTGGTTCGAGCGCTTCCCGAAGGCCGCCTATATGACGGAGATCGAATCGTGGCGGGAACTGCCCGACGACGAGATCGAGTTCGTCATGCGCCGCCTGCCGACCGCCGACTGAGCCGCCGCGCCCCGCCCGAATTTCCCGGCCGCAAATGAGCCTTTTCAAGGGTTTGCGCGAGATTTTCCGGGCGGTTCTCACGGCCGAGGTGGGCCATCTCACCGCCCTCGTCCTGAGGAGCCGGCGAAGCAGGCGTCTCGAAGGGCGTTCCAGATTGCGCCGAGGTTTCCGCTGGAGCGTCCTTCGAGACGCGTCGCCTGCGGCGCCGCTCCTCAGGACGAGGTCGGCGGTGGGGTGCTTGGGAGTTACGGGCGGTTGCAACTGCCGAGCCATGCGCTCCGACCGCCGTCATCGCGAGCGCAGCGCGGCGATCCAGAGGCTGCCGCGCCAGGATTCGGGACATTCCGTGCAACAATCCGCCACTCGATCGGAGGTGGCGGGTGTGTGTGGATCGCCAGTCGCTTCCCTGCGGACTTGATCCGGTGGTCGCGAAGACGGAGCCCCCGCCCGCCGCTACCGGGCGTCGCGCCGGTCTGGATCGCCGCGCCCCTTCGGAGCTCGCGATGAAGACGGCCGGTGGGGCGAGCGTGCCTTGAGCGTTCGCGCAGTTTGTTACGATCGGAAATGATTTCAACGTTTTAGAACCTCATTTGCGCTTGCGGCGCCGGCGCGTTTCAGATTATTTTTTTCATGGACTTGCGGGCGAAACGGCGGCGACAAGTAACTCTCAACAAGGGCGTCTGAACACCCTCGTCCTGAGGAGCCTGCGAAGCAGGCGTCTCGAAGGACGTTCCAGATTGCGCCGAGGTGTCCACTGGAGCGTCCTTCGAGACGCGTCGCCTGCGGCGCCGCTCCTCAGGACGAGGCCGGCGGTGGGGTGCTTGGCAGTTACGGCGACAAAACTCGTGCGTTGCGTCTCACCCATCGAGACGCCGTTTGCCGGATTCGGCGGGGTCACGAAACATTGCGCGCTTCCAACGGGCCTCATGACGATCAAGCTATCTGAAAACCAGAAGTATGTCAAGATATTTCTCTAGAACAGAAATAGCAGCTTTGGCCGGTTTTGGGGCGCGGCGGCGCCGGGGCTTGTCGCCTTTGCCACACACGGCGTCTCTGGATTCCCGCTTTCGCCGGAACGTCACGGCCGGCGGAGCGGGAAGCCGAGCGCGTCCACTCAGCCGCGAAAGCGGGTTGCCTCGAAGGCCGGAACCGCCGCGGCGAACCCGTCGAGCCAGGCGGCGAGCCGCGGATGATCGGCGCGCCAGGCTCCGGAAAAGCGCAGATCGAGATAGCCGAGCGCGCAGGCGAGCGCGACCGCGCCGATGTCGCGCGCCTCTTGCGCGGGCGGGGCGGCGTCGAGCGCCGCGAGCCCGCGTGCGACCTTGGCGCTCTGGTGGTCGAGCCATTTCGCGACGTGAAGCGCCGGATCGCGGAAGAGCGCTTCGTAGACCTGGAGCAGCGCGGCGTCCATGATCCCGTCGGCGAGGGCCTGCAGCGTCAGCGCGCGGAACCTGTCCGCGGGCTCGGCCGGGATGATTTTGTCGCCGCCGGCGAGCCAGTCCAAATATTCGGCGATGACGGCGCTGTCGAACAGAACCTCGCCGTCTTCGAGGATGAGCGCCGGGATCTTGCCGAGCGGGTTCTCGCCCCGCAGCGGATCGTTCGGGATCGTGGGTGTCGGCGAACGACGACCTCGATGCGGTCGTCGAGGCCGAGCGTACTGGCGGCGATCCGCATCTTGCGGGCGAACGGCGAAGGGGGAGCGGCTCGCAAGATCAGCATGGCGTTCGCCCTCCGGCGGCGTCCGGCGCCGCATCGCCGGCGCAACGCGCCCGGCCGGGCGCCGTTGTAGCGCAGGGACGGTCCCCATATAAGGGTGGCCAAGCCGCCAAAGGCGCGAATTCATCGCCGTTGCGGCGGCCGAAAGGGGTCTTGCTTGACGTCGCACAAATCCGCGCACGAACGTGTCGTCATCGTCGGCTCGGGGCCGGCCGGCTATACCGCGGCGATCTATGCGGCGCGCGCGATGCTGCGATCCGCTGCTGCTGCCGGCTTCGAGCCTGGCGGGCAACTGATGATCACCACCGACGTCGAGAATTATCCGGGCTTCGCTGAGCCGATCCAGGGCCCCTGGCTGATGGAGCAGATGCGCGCGCAAGCCGAGAACGTCGGGGCGCGGATCGAGCAACGAAACTGTCGTCGCGCTCGACCTTGGCGTCGCGGCCGTTCGTCATCCGTCTGCGACAGCGGCCGGCGCTCATGGCCGACGCGATCATCCTGGCGACAGGCGCGAAGGCGAAATGGCTGGAGATCCGAGCGAGCAGGCGTTCCGGGGCTATGGCGTCTCGGCCTGCGCGACCTGCGACGGCTTCTTCTTTCGCGGCAAGCGCGTGGTCGTCGTCGGCGGCGGCAATTCCGCGGTCGAGGAGGCGCTCTACCTGTCGCAACATCGCCGCGCAGTGACCGTCGTCCACCGCCGCAATTCCTTCCGCGCCGAGAAGATCCTGCGCGAGCGGCTGTTCCAGCGCGCCAACGTCACGGTCAAATGGAACAGCGCGGTCGAGGAGGTGCTCGGCGGCGGCGTCGCCGCCCGGCGTCACCGGCGTGCGGCTCCGTGAACTTCGCGACCGGCCGCAGCGAGATCTCGAGACGGACGGGGTCTTCGTCGCGATCGGCCATGCGCCGGCGAGCGAACTCGTGCGGGACAGCTCGACGCTCAAGCCCAACGGCTATGTGCGGACCGCGCCGGGCTCGACCGCGACCAGCGTCGAGGGCGTGTTCGCGGCCGGCGACGTCGCCGACGACGTCTTCCGCCAGGCGGTGACCGCCGCAGGCCTCGGCTGCATGGCCGCGCTCGAGGCCGAACGCTGGCTCGCGCGCGCGACAGCGGCGCGCGGCCGACAGGCCGGCGCGGGCGGACCGAGCGGCGCCGGTCCGATCGAGCATGTCGCCGACGAGGCGACGTCCGGCCCGGTCGAGCGCCGGGCAGCGGCGCGGGGGGAAGCATGGACTGGGACAAGCTGCGGATCTTTCAGGCGGCCGCCGACGCCGGGCTCGTTCACCCGCGCCGGCGAGACGCTGGGGCTGAGCCAGTCGGCGATCAGCCGCCAGGTCAGCGCGCTCGAACGGACCTCGGCGCCCCGCTGTTCCATCGCCACGCCCGCGGCCTCATCCTCACCGAGCAGGGCGAGATGCTGCTCGGCACGGTCCAGGACGTCGTGCTCAAGCTCGACGCGGTCCGGAGCCGGCTGATCGACAGCCGGGAAAAGCCGCATGGCGAATTGCGGGTCACCACGACGCTCGGGCTCGGCGCCAACTGGCTCTCGCCGCGCCTCGGCGAGTTCCTCGAACTCTATCCCGAGATGAAGCTGCAGCTGCTGCTCACCGACGACGAACTCGACCTCGGCATGCGCGAGGCGGACGTGGCGCTGCGCCTGCGCGAACCCTCGCAGCCCGACCTGATCCGCCGGCGCCTGTTCACCGTGCATTTCCACGCCTATGCCTCGGCCGAATATCTGAAGAAGCGTCGGCCAGCCGCGCTCGTCGGGGACCTCGATCAGCATCGTCTGCTCGCCTTCGGCGCGGCGACCGCGAATCATTTCCTCTACGACCTGAATTCGCTGCTGACGGTCGGGCGCGATCCGCGCAACCCGCGCACGCCCAGATCGCGGCCAATAATCTCGGCGCGATCACCCGCGCGGTCGAGCATGGCGTCGGCATCGCGGTGCTGCCGGATTATTGCATCACGCCCGAATTCGGGGCTGGTGCGGCTGCTGCCGCAGGCCGACATGCCCGAGATGGAATGCTTCCTCGTCTATGCCGAGGAAATGAAGAATGTCGCGCGCGTGCAGGCGTTTCGCGACTTCCTCGTGTCCGAGGCGCAGCGCTGGCGCTATTGAGCGCCGCGACGACTCCCGCTCACATGAACAGCGGCTCTTTTTCGAGGCCCTTGTAGAGGCCGGCGACCTGCTCGCCATAGCCGTTGAACAGCATCGTCGGCCGGCGGTCGCCGGTGTTGAGGAAGGTTTCGCTCGCCTGGCTCCAGCGGGGATGCGGGACGTCGGGATTGACATTGGCCCAGAAACCGTATTCTCGGGCCCGAGCGCCTCCCAGAAGGTCTTCGGACGCTGGTCGACGAAGCTGATCCGACGATCGACTTGGTCGACTTGAACCCGTATTTCCACGGCGTCGCGAGCCGGATCGGGCGCCCTGCACCTTGGCGAGCGGCTTGCCATAGGCGCCGGTCGCATGAAGGCGAGATCGTTGGTCGCCTCGGCCATCGTCAGGCCCTCGACATAGGGCCACGGGCATGAACGAGCGCTGGCCGGGCGCCATCTTCTTGTCGAGGAAGGTCTCGAACCGGACATAGGTCGCCGACGACAGGGGCTTGGCGAAGGCGACCAGCTTCTTCAGCGGGAAGCCGGTCCACGGGATCGCCATCGACCAGGCCTCGACGCAGCGGTGGCGGTAGAGCCGCTCCTCGAGCCCCATCGCCTTGACGAGATCGTCGATGTCGATCGTCTGCTCCTTCTCCACCATGCCGTCGATCTTGACGGTCCACGGCCGGGTCTTCAGCGCGCTGGCGTCGAGCTGCTTGTCGGTGCTGAATTCGTAGAAATTGTTGTAGGTGAGGTTGAACTTTTCCGGCGTGACGTCGCGGTCGAGCGTGAAGGCCGGATTGCGCGCCGCCGGATAGAGCCCGGCGGATGGGTCGGCGTCGTCGGCGAGCGCACGAGCGCCGGACGCAGCCAGCGCGCCTGCCGCGGCGATGCCGGCGACGAAGCCGCGGCGGTTGAGGAAGATCGGCTCGGGCGTCGCCAGACGCTCCGCAATCTCCCAGCCCTTTCGACGGACGACATGCATGGACGCCAAACTCCTCGCTTCAGCCGGGATACGGCCCGATGGCGGCTTTGGACCGCCATCTTGCCTGCATTTTCGGCGCGAGCGTGGCGATTGTTACGGGGACGGCGTTTTCCCCTTCTCCACGAAGTGGGGAAGCTGGCCGCGAAGCGGCCGGATGGGGTGGGGAAAACCTGGCCTCATCGGCGCCAAAGTCCCGCGAACATTCGTGCAAGATGGCAGCGCCTCGGTGAAGCGGGCCGCACCCCATCCGTCGGCCTTCGGCCGCCACCTTCCCCAGCAAGCTGGAGAAGGGACCGCGCTGACTCCTACCGCATCACGAGTTCGACGGCGACGAAGAGGACGACGACGAGGGCGAGGCTGGCGAAGAGGACGTAGCGCACGTTGTGTCCCGTGACGCCCGCCCGGACGCGCTCCTTGTTGGCGCCGGTGACGATCGGTTGCTCTTCCGAATCCATGTTTCTCTCCCGTCGCGCCGGCTTCGGCCGGCGCCAAACGCACGCGCGTGGACTTCATCATGAGGACGAGCAGCGCAAATCGCCGCTCGCCCTCCGATAGGCTACGCTGTTCGGCCGCGCTCATTCGGCGCCTCCGATCGCTTCACGGAACATGGGCACCGGCCGAAGCCTGGCGCAAAGCCTCGTTACGGCCCACAGGGGTTGACGCGCGTGGCGCCGGCCACTGCTTCGCCGCCTTCGTTGATCGCGGTTCCGCCGCCCTCGCTGATCATCTCGACGACGCGCCGCGACGACGGGTCGATGATGACCACTTCGTCGTCGGCGTAGACGTAGTCGTAGCCGCGATACTCGGGCATGATTTCGACGATGCTCGGCGGCAGCGGCTCGATGTCCACTTCGCCCGGCAGCGGCATGCCGACATTGACGCGCATGTCGAGATGACGCGGCTCGGAGGTCGCCGACAGATCGTTTGCGATCTCGGCCGCCTTGTCCTGCGGGATGCGCGCGCCGCCGACCGCATGGACGCGGTTGGAATCGAAGCGCTGGCCGCCGGTCGCCGCCTCGTTCGTGCGCGGCTGCGCGCCGCCCTGCATGTCGCCGGACTTCGTCGTGTCCCGGTTCGTTTCCGTCGCCGCTTTCGCGCCTTCCGGCGTCCGGTTCAGGTCGCGACGCGCAGCACCGCCGTTGCGCTCATCCGCGCCGGCCGGCCCGTTCTTCCCGGCCTCGCCCATCTTGCGGTTCGTGTCGCCGCGCTCGTTCTGGCGCTCGTTCTGGGCCGCGCCCATGTCGCGCGGCTTCTGCGTTTCGCCCTCGGCCGCGCCCATGTCCTTCACCGGTTCGCGCTCCTGCGCCTGAGCCGCTTCGCCCCTGGGGCGCCTGGCCTTCGGTCTGCCGCTTCTCGGACTGCGCTTGTCCCGCATCTCCTGGGGCTGCGCCTTCTCGGCGCCGACCGGGCCCCGGGCCGGGCCCGTCTGATCCTGTCGCTGGTCCTGGGCCGAAGCCACGCTCAACGCCGCGAGGCTGATGCCCGCGGCCGCTATCCACATGCGTGCTTTTCTCATGGTCGACTCTCCTCTCGCATTTCCGATGCGCGGGAAACGAACGAGAGCGCGGCAAGTTCCGAGGCGCGCGACGTCGCGAAACGCGCACGTCGTTCGAATCAAGAAGTCTCGAAGAAGAAGCGGAGATCAGCCGCTGAGGCGCGAGCGAGGAACGACGAGGCGAATGCAAAGCCCCTCGGGCGCCCAGTTGCGCACGATCTCGCCGCCGAGCTGATTGTTGACGGCGATGCGCGAGAGGACCGCGCCGAAGCCCTCCGGCCCCGCGGAATTGCCGACCGGCGGTCCGCCCCGCTCCGTCCAGTCGAGCGCGACGTCGTCGCCGGCGGCGGCGCAGGCGATATCGATCGTTCCGTCGTCCGTCGAAAGCGCGCCATATTTCGCCGCGTTCGTCGCAAACTCATGCACGAGCAAGGCGAGGCTCGAGACCGCGGAGCCGGCGACCGAGATGTCGTCGCCGGAAATCGATGAACCGCGACTTGCCGTCCGGGCGCGGACCGTCGAACGGCGCGACGATGGTGCGAAGGAGCGACTGAAGGGTCGCCGGATGCTCTGCGGCCTCGACGACGCCATGCGCAAAGGTCAGCGAATGGGCGCGCGCCAACGCCGCGAGCCGCGCGCGGCCGGAATCGGCGAGTTCCTGGGCCGAGCGCGCGGTGCGGGCGCTGAATCCCACGACGCTGCCGGCGAGGGCGAACAGGTTCTTGACGCGATGGTTCATCTCGCGCAGCAGGAGCCCCTGGCGGTCGCGCGCATCGACGAGTTCGGTGATGTCGCGGGCGATCTTCAAGCGCCGATGATGTGGCCCCGCGTGTCCTTGATCGGCGAGACGGTCAGCGAAATGTTGATGTGCGAGCCGTCCTTGCGCTGACGCACGGTCTCGAAGTGGCGCACCGATTCGCCGCGCCGGATCTTGTCGAGGATCGCCGGCTCCTCGTGATGACGCTCGCCCGGGATGATGAGCGTCACGGGCTGGCCGACGGCCTCGCCGGCGGAATAGCCGAAGAGCCGTTCCGCACCCCGGTTCCAGCTCAGGATCACGCCGTCCAGGTCCTTCGACAGGATGGCGTCGTCGGACCCCTCCACGATCGCGGCGTAATGCAGCGCCGCGCGGATCCGCCGCTCGCCCTGCTGTTCGCGACGGGCGGCCGGCGGGAGAGCGCGGGCGTCTGCACCACTCATCGGAGCCTCAAGCTGATGGACTCTGTCGCTCATGCATAAGCTTTCGGGATTGCGACGCCGTCGTCCGTCGCAAGGGCGCGGGCGCTCGGCCTGCCTGCAAGGCCTAGGCGGTCGCGCGCGCCATTTGAGCCGGGCCGGCGGCGCGCGTCCGCCTCAAGAATCCGCTTTCGGAACAATAAGAGCAGCGGTCGCGTTGGACAAGCAAAAAGGGGATGTTGACAATGGCGCGCAGCCGAGAGCAACGTGGAAGGGCTATCTCAAGATCGCCGAGCTTTCCTGCCCGATCGCGCTCTATGCGGCGGCCTCGTCATCCGAGCGGATCGCGCTGCACACAATCAGCCGGGAGACGCATCACCGCCTGCGCCGCCAGTTTGTCGATTCGGAGACGGGAAAGCCGGTCGAGCGCGAGGATCAGGCGAAGGGCTATGAGGTCGGCAAGGACGAATACGTGATGCTGGATGCCGGAAGAGGTCGAGTTGGCGGCGCCGCAGAACGACAAGACGCTCTGCGTTGCGGCGTTCGTCGATCGCGCTTCGGTCGACGAAGTCTATTTCGACCGGCCATACTATCTCGCAGGGTCGGATCGGGGCGCGGACGCGGCCTTCGCCCTCATCCGCGACGGCCTTGAATGCCTCGAAGACGGTTGCGATCGCCAGAGGGACGCTCTTTCGTCGCGCCCGCACGATGCTCATTCGCCCATGCGGGTCGGGGCTCGCCGCGAGCACGCTCAACGCCGACTATGAGGTCCGCTCCGCCGCCGAGGCGTTCGCGACGATCCCCGACATCGAGATCAAGGGCGAGATGCTCGATCTCGCGCGGCATATCATCGACACCAAGCGCGGCCGACTTCGATCCGCACGCCTTCCACGACCGCTACGAGGCGGCGCTGGCGGATCTCGTCAAGGCGAAGCTCGAGGGCCGAAAGATCGAGCTTCCCGAGCGCATGAGGCCGAAGCCGGCGGCCGACCTGCTTGCGGCGCTGCGCGAAAGCGCCATGATCGGACGCGAAGCCGCGGGCGCCGAGCAAGGCGAAGGCCGCGCCGCGTCGCCCGGCGTCGCGGAGGAAGGCGAGTTGAGCGGATGGCTCTCGAGCAATATCGCGCCAAGCGCAATTTCGCGGCGACGCCCGAGCCGGCGCCGGCGAAAGGCCGGGCCGGAAGAAGGCGCCCGCCGCGGGCCTCGCCTTCGTCGTCCAGAAACACGCCGCGCGACGCCTCCATTACGATTTCCGTCTCGAACTCGACGGCGTCTTGAAAAGCTGGGCGGTGACGCGCGGCCCGAGCCTCGTGCCGGACGAGAAGCGCCTCGCGGTCGCCGTCGAGGATCACCCGCTCGAATACGGCGGCTTCGAGGGCACGATTCCCGAAGGGCGAGTATGGCGGCGGCGCGGTCTCATCTGGGACCGGGGGACGTGGTCGCCGATCGGCGATCCGCACAAGGGGCTCGCGAAAGGCCATCTCGAATTCGATCTCGAGGGCGAGAAGCTGAACGGCCGCTTCGACCTCGTGAGACTGCACGCGAAGGCGCGCGAGAAACACGAGAACTGGCTGCTCATCAAGCGGCGCGACGCCTTCGCGCGGGCGCGCCGGCGACCCGGACATGCTCGAGGAGCAGCCGGAGTCGGTCACGAGCGGGCGCGGCATCGACGAGGTGGCGCGCGAGCCGCCCGGATGGTCGCGAAGCGGCCCGATCGCGCGCGACGACGCGCGCGGAAGACGCGCCCGGCGCCAGGTAAAGATCAAGCGCGGCGCGGCGATCGATCCGCGAAGCTGCCGGGCGCGAAGAAGGCGCCCCTGCCCTCCTTCGTCGCGCCGATGCTCGCCTCGCTGATCGCAAGCGCCGCCGGTCGGCGATCGATGGCTGCACGAGATCAAGTTCGACGGCTATCGGATCCAGGCGCGCATCGCAGGCGGCAAGGTCAGCGCTTCTGACCCGCTGCGGACTCGACTGGACGGAGAAATTCGGCGACGCGCGCTCGTCGAGGCGCTGCAAAGCCTGCCCGTGCGCGAGGCGCTGCTCGACGGCGAGATCGTGGTCGAGAACGCACGGCGCGTCGGATTTCTCCGCTCTGCAGGCGGAGCTCAGCGAAGGGCGCGACCGGAGCAGTTCATCTTCTACGCCTTCGATTGCCCTTATCTCGACGGGTGCGACTTGCGCGAGGCTCCGCTCGGTCCAGCGCAAGGAGGCGCTCCGCGCGATCGTCGGCGAGCGGCGCCGGCACCGTGCGCTTCAGCGACCATTTCGACGTCGACCGGCGAGATCGTGCTGCATCACGCCTGCCGTCTCGGCCTCGAAGGCATCGTCTCGAAGGATTGCGCAATTCGAAATATCGGCCGGCCGCGGCGGAGAGTGGATCAAGTGCAAATGCTCGGCGCGGCAGGAATTCGTCATCGGCGGCTTTGTCCCCTCGACCGCCTCGACCAAGGCGATCGGCTCGCTGGTGCTCGGCGTCTACGAGAAGGGCGCGCTGCGCTATGTCGGCCGCGTCGGCACCGGCTTCAGCGCGGCCGTCGCGCGAAGCCTCTATCGCGCGGCTCGAGCCGATGCGGCTCGCAAGAGCCCGTTCGCCGACAAGCTCGCCGCCGACAGGCGCGCACAGTTGCGTTATCGTGCAGCCGGAGCTCGTCGCCGAGATGGATTTCCGCGCCTGGACGGCCGACGGTCTTCTGCGTCACGCCTCCTTTCGCGGCTTGCGCGAGGACAAGCCGGCGAGCGAGATCGTGCGCGAACGACGCCGAGCCTCGCGCCGCCCGCGAAGCCGGAGCGCCGAACGGTGCAACTGACCCATCCCGACCGGCTCTACTGGCCGGAAGACGGCGTAACCAAGGAAGGGCTCGCCGACTATTACGCCGAAGTCTGGCCGCGCATCGCGCCCTTCATCGTCGGGCGGGCGCTGGCGCTGGTGCGCTGCCCGGACGGCATCGACGGCCAGACATTCTTCCAGAAGCACGCATGGAAAGGCATGAACGCGCATATCGTGCTGGCGCGCGATCCGAGCGAGGCCGAAGTCGCTGATCGCCATCCGCGACTCGACGGGCTGGTCGGCCTCGTCCAGGCGGCGGCGCTCGAAATCCACCCGTGGGGCTCGACCATCGACGACTGGGAGCGGCCCGGACACGATCATCATGGACCTCGATCCCGGCGACGATGTCGCGTGGGACGAGACGATCGCCGCCGCGAAGCGAAGTGCGCGCAAGGCTCAACGACGCCGGCCTCGCGGCTTCGTCAAGACCTCCGGCGGCAAGGGCCTGCACATCGTCTCGCCGCTGAAGCCGAAGGCCGACATGGCCGGCAGGTCAAGGCTTTCGCCAAGGCGATCGCCGACGCGATGGCGGCCGACAGCCCGCGACCGCTTCGTCGCCACCATCGCCAAGGCGAAACGCAAGGGAAAAATCCTCGTCGATTATCTGCGCAACCAGCGCGGCGCGACCGCGGTCGCGGCCTATTCGACGCGGGCGCGGCCCGGCGCCGCGGTGTCGATGCCGCTCGCCTGGGAGGAGCTCGGATCGGGCGTCGGGCCGGCGTCGTTACGGTGAGAATGCGCCGGCGCGGCATCGCCTCGCTGCCAAAGGACCCGTGGGCCGGGTTTCGCGAGGCGGCGGCGCCGATCGAACCCAGGCACGCCGGCCGTGACGCAGGCGAAAGCGATACTCCCCCCCGGCCCGGTTAAGAGCGGCATTCTATCGTTTCCGGCCGCGCGGCTTCGCCGGCCCCCGCGCCGAGGCGACGCTGCGCCGAAGCGCCTCCATGATGTTGACCACGTTGGACGGCCGGCTCGGCGGCCGTTTCGCCTTCTTGCGCTTTTTCTTGCGCCAGCCCTTCTTCTTCTCTGCGATGATTTCGCGGAGCCGCTCCTGCACCGGATCGCGGACCAGATCGGGGCTCCAGCCTTCGCCTTGCGCTCGTCGATCAGCTTGCGGATCAGCGCGTGGAGTTCCGGATCGCCCGGCTTCCTGCCTTTTCGCCGCCCGATTGCCGAACAGGCCTTCGCCGGGATCTCGCACCTCGTCGCCGATAGCGCAGCGTCCACAGCACGAGGCCCTTGCCGCGGTCGCGGAGCACGACCGCCCGCTCGCGGCGAAGAGGACGAGGCCTCGACATGCCGATCATCGCCGGTCGCGCGCATGGGCGTCGCGAATGACGCAATAGGCTTCCTCGCCGACCGGATCGTCGGGGACGCAATAGAACGGCGTCTCGTACCAGACCCAGTTGATGCTGTCGGCGGCGGCGAAGCTCGCGATGTCGATGGTGCGCGCGCTTTCGAGGCGCACCGCCTCGAGCTCCTCGTCCTCGAGCACGAAGATAGTCGTGCTCGCCGCGCGCGTAGCCCTTCGACCTCGTCCTGATCGTCGACCGGCCGGCCGGTCTCCTCGTCGACGTAGCGGCTGACGATCCGGTTACCGGTTTTCCGGTTGAGCGTGTGGAAGCGGATGCGTCTCGCTGGTCGGTGGTCGCGGGAATGAGCGCGACAGGGCATGTAACCAGCGACAGCTTGAGGTAGCCCTTCCAGAATGCGTGCAACGCCATTTCGATCGCTCCGTCGATGCCGCCGCCGGCGTGCGTCGGACGCCGTCCGGGTCAGAGCGCCGCGGGGCGCGGGGTCGGATCGCTGAACGCCTCGGGCGGGGTGCGGTTCCCGGTTCTCGGGCTCCTAGACCCAATCCGCGTCATCGAGCCCGCGCTCCGGAGCCGAAGGTGAACGCCGTTCGCCAGCCGCATCGCGTGCTTCCGCCTGATCGAGCCGCGCGAGAAGCGCCTCGAACTGCGGCGGAAGAGGCTCGCGCAAAAGGTCGCCGTAGTGCGTCTGCAAGGCCCGCCCGATGGCGCCGAGCTGCATCGTCTCCACCATGACAGCGTTTGACCGTCCCCGGCCCTGTTGCAAATTTGACATCTGGTCCTCCGGGCCGGCCCACACGTTCGCTCTGCCGTCACGGGGATGAACGCGGCTCATGCGGAAAGCGTTTCACCTCGAGGGACAAAAACTCCAGGAGAAGATGAAAAGTCCGCTAAGCGCCCGGGCGCCGATCGCAAGAAGGGGCAGATAGGTAGTTTCCACAATTGCGACCAGCGGCCCGGATGACAACTTAGGACACAGATTGGGGAACACTCCAACGAGCATGGCCGAGAGGGAACGGTCGCGCTCGCCAGACAAGGAGAAGGCGGAATGCCGATCGCTGATCAAGTGCGCTCCCTGCTGCCGTCGCTCAGGCGGTTCTCACGCGCTCTGACCGGGAACCTGAACCTCGGCGACGATACGATCGCGGCGATGCTGGAACGCCTGGTGGCTGACCCGCGCTCGTTCCCCTCCACGTTCCGGCGAATGTCGCCCTCTTATAGGCTCTATCTCGACGCCTGGTCGCAGAGGCGACCCGGCCGCCCTCGCACCCGACGACACGGGTTCGGCGGTCGACCGTAAGCTTGCGGCGCTCTCCTCGCCCGCGAAACAGGTCTTTCTCCTGCACGCCGTCGAGGGATTTTCCGTAGCCGAAGTCGCAGAGATCATGCGCATGGATCGAAGCCGGGTGAGCCGGCTCGTCGCCGGCGGCGCGGCCGAAATCGGCCGCGAACTCGTCCTCGACGGTCATGATCATCGAGGACGAGCCGATCATCGCGATGGACCTCGAGACGATCATGGAGGACCTCGGCCACGAGGTCGTCGGCGTCGTGCGGACGAGGTGTCGTCATGTATCAATGAGCCGCCAAACGAGCCACGGTTTCGATGATGGTTGGATTCGTACGATCCCATAAAACAAAGTCAGGACTGGAAATGAAGCCATTGATGTTGGCCGGCATGCTAGCGCTGATCGCCGCGGCCGCCCATGCCCAGGCCTATACGACCCTAGGTCCCGCTGGCGCCGGGCTCTACCAAAGCTGCACTCAGCGTGACAGCTACAGCACCACCGGAAGTGCGAGCCCAACTACGCCATCGGCACGCGAAACCCGCGGCCGCCCTAAGTGCGCGTCCAACCGTTGCCAGTCACGCTTACTGACCGATCGGCGCCAATGAATGGCTCTCTTGCCGCCATCGGAACAACTGACTCAGATGGATCCGGCTTCCGCGCGCGACCGCGGATGCCACTGCGCCCGGTCCTAACGCGGCGGCAGATAAGATGCGATCTCCTGGCGGAGAGAGTGTCAGTCAATCCCCTTTGAAGGATAATGCATTTTTGACCTTCGTAAACCAAAAGCCACTATTTGAGCTACCGCCTGAAAGTGGATTTTCTTCTTCGACAAAGGCCTGTTTCGCCAATAGCCCTCATCGACAAAAGTGCCGTCAGCGACTAGCGAGCCAGGTAGGTGAAAGCGACGGAATTGACGTCGCGTTTCGTAATTTGAACCGGACTGGACATGCCGCTCCGCCGAACCCTACGCACGGCCTCGCAATCGTTAGATCACTGCCTGAGAGGCATTGGCGATGACGGGGTAGAGTCCCGGCAAGGTGGCCCGCGCATGATCGCGGAAAGCGATCACTCCTCCGCGCAGGAAGGAGGCGGTCGCGACGGTGACGCCATCGAGGTCGAAATTAGGATCTTGTAAACCTCGCGGCCCCCTAGGAAAAATGTAATCTTCGTGCTACATAATCTTCAGATCTGTAGCGCGAAGGCGTCAAATGCCGACCCCACACAATCCCCCCGCCGCCGTTCGGCGGGCCCTGCGCAAGCTCGGCGCCGACATCCACGATGCCCGTCGGCGTCGGCGGCTGCCGATGGCAGTCGTGGCCGAGCGCGCCTTTACGTCCCGCTCGACACTGCAAAGAGTCGAGGCCGGCGACACCAATGTCAGCATCGGCATCTATGCCGGCGTTCTTCAGGCGCTCGGTCTGCTCGACGGTCTGAAAGAGATCGCCGACATCAGCAACGATCGCGTCGGACAGGCGCTGGCCAGCGCCGAATTGCCCAAGCACATCCACCTCAAGCGGCCGGCAGGATCGTCCCGCAATGGCTAACTTCGAGGTGCATATCGATCTGGGCGGCCGCACGCGTCCGATCGGACTGGCGAGGAGTAATCGCGTTCGCGGCGCGGAGACCATCCTTTTCGAATATGACGGCGCATGGCTCGAGGACGCGGACCGGTTCTCGCTGGAGCCTGCCCTCGCCCTGACGCGTGGCACCTTCGCTCCCCCAGCCCGACTCGCCACTTTTGGTTCCATCGGCGACTCCGCGCCCGATACCTGGGGCCGCCGTCTCATGCAGCGTGCCGAACGCCGCCTCGCCGACCGCGAAGGCCGTGCGGTTCACACGCTTGCAGAGAGCGACTATCTGCTCGGCGCCGCCGACAAGACGCGGCTTGGCGCACTCCGATTTCGCTTGGGGTGGCGAAGAAACCTTCCAAGCGCCGATCCGCGCCGGTGTACCTGCCCTGATCGAACTCGGCCGGCTACTGCAGATTACCGAGCGCATTCTCCGGGACGAGGAAACCGACGAAGACCTTCAGCTCATCTTCGCGCCCGGCTCCTCCCTAGGCGGGGCCCGGCCGAAGGTATCGGTCATCGACCAGCACGGTCACCTGTCTATCGCCAAGTTTCCGAAAGAGACCGACGACTACAGCATGGAGACCTGGGAGGAGATTGTACTGCGGCTGGCCGGCCAAGCCGGCATCGCTACCCCGCAACACGAATTGATCGAAGTGGCTGGCAAGTCGGTCCTGCTGTCGCGTCGCTTCGATCGCGATGGCGCGATCCGCATCCCCTTCCTATCCGCGATGGCGATGATGGGCGCCAAGGACGGCGAGCGCGGCAACTATCCCGAAATCGTCGACGCCCTCGCGCAACATGGCGCTCAGGGAAAGACAGATGCCCGCGCACTTTATCGGCGTGTCGTCTTCAACGTGCTGATCTCCAATGTCGACGATCACCTGCGCAACCACGGTTTCCTCTGGCTGGGAAAGACGGGATGGTCGCTCTCTCCGGTCTATGATCTCAATCCCGTGCCAACTGATCTGAAAGCGCGGGTGCTGTCGACGAACATCGACCTCGACGAAGGCACCTGCTCACTCGACCTGCTTGAGGCCGCGTCGCAGTTCTTTGGGCTGACGCTGGTGCAGGCCCGCGCGATCATCAAAGAGGTTGCGACCGTGACCGCGACATGGCGTGACACTGCCAGGGCGGTGGGTGCCCGCACGGCCGAGATCAACCGCATGGCCAGCGCTTTCGAGCACGACGATCTCAAGCGAGCGCTGGCGCTTTGAGCAGGAACATTTTCCATAGCCGTTTCTGCGCGACCAGCGGTTGGGCTCGAGTTCTGCCGGCGCGCTCAGTTATGGTGATCACTCTTGTCGCGCAAACTGTCCGATTTGCTCGCCCCAATATCCAAATCTACGACGCGCGTGCAGTCGACCTGTACCAAGGAGTCTGTGCGCGGTATATCGTTGGCTTGAAAGTGCAGATACCAAAGCACAGAGCGATTTGAGCTCTGCATTTTGACGGAATTTAAGAACGGATCACGCTGGATTTCCAAACAAAATCCTGCTCAGGAGGCCAACTATCAAAAAGAAAAATTAATCTTATATTTAAATAGGATATGGCGGAGAGAGTGGGATTCGAACCCACGGTACGGTTTCCCGCACACACGCTTTCCAAGCGTGCGCCTTAAGCCACTCGGCCATCTCTCCGGATGCCCTCTCTTGAAGGGCCAAGAGGACTTTTGCAAGCGGCGGCCGAGGTGGCGGCGGATATTTCCGCAACATATTGAAGATACTAAGTGTTTTTGGCATGGCCGGAGATGCTGAGGTGCCGGCGGATAGCGCGGTGAGCAGACAACCGTTAACGGGTCACGATGGACGCGAACGGTGGTTCAACGAAACAAGGGCGCGGCATGCACGATGGCGATCTCGGCTTTGACGTGGGCCATTGGCATAGCCGGCGCCGGGTCAGCACAGATCTGCAGCCGAAGTGGGGGAATGATAGTAACTTGGAATGATGGCCGGGCGCGGTGCGATTTCTGGAGGCGTTATTCTCTCAAACGATAGCGCGCGCTCGAGCCTGCCGACGCATCCGAGCGTGGTGTGATCGGCGATCGAGTTCAGTGAAGCCGGGCGCTGCCATGGGCCGCGAGCTGAGGCCAGGGAGCCGGCGGAGGCGCCAGTAGCGGCGTGGCCGCGGCTCTGGCGTTGCCGGCCTCCTGGAGGGCCTCCTCGAAATCGCTGAACCAGCGCTGGATCGAGCCAAAGCGCACTTTTTTCATCATGGCTTCCCAGCGCATGCGGCGCTCGGTGAGGGGCATTGAGAGTGCGGTGGCAATGGCGCGCGCCATGCCGTCGATATCATTAGGGTTGACCAATAGCGCCGCGTCCAGCTCGTTGGCGGCGCCGGCGAACTTGGATAACACCAGGACGCCGGGATCGCCCGGATTCTGCGCCGCGACATATTCCTTGGCCACCAGATTCATGCCGTCATGCAGCGGCGTCACCACGCCGACCATGGCCGTTCGATAGAGGCCGGCCAGCACCGTCTGGCTGAATCCCTTGTTGAGGTAGCGGATCGGGGTCCAGTCCACTTCGCCGTGGCGGCCATTGACATCGCTGACCTGCCTGGCGAGTTCGCTCTGCAGCTGGCCATAGGCCTCGATCGCGCCGCGCGAAGGCGTTGCTATCTGCAGCAGGGATACCGTGCGCGCCAATTCCGGCTGCAAGGTCCACATCCGGTCGAACGCGCTGATGCGGTTGAGCAGTCCCTTGGAATAGTCCAGCCGGTCGACCCCGATCGCCAGCTTCTCGCCGTCGAGGCTCCTGCGCAACCGCGACACGTCGGGATGGGATACTGCCTTGGCCGCCTGCCGGGCGAAATTTTCCGCGTCGATGCCGATCGGAAATACCGCGATCCGCGTGCTGCCATGCGATGACCTGATCACACCATCCTCAACCCTGAGACCAAGATCTGCGGTGAGGTAGCCGGCGAAGTTGGCCCAGTCGTCGCGGGTCTGGAAACCGATGACGTCATAAGCCAGCATGGCCTCGATCAGTTCGCGATGATGGGGAACCCCCGCGATCAGACCGCGGGCGGGCCAAGGCGTATGCAGGAAGAACCCGATGGGCCGATCGACGCCGAGATCACGCAGCTCTGCGCCGAGCGTCAGAAAATGATAATCCTGGATCCAAAACGCCGTATCCGGCTTGCGGAACCGCAGCAGCGCGCGGGCCATGAAGGCATTGACTTCACGGTAGCTGAAATAATCCTCGTTCGATGCGCGAATCAGGTCGGTTCGGGAGTGCAGCGCCGGCCACAAGGCCGAATTGGCAAAACCCTCGTAATATCCACCGTAATGCGCCGACGGCAGATCGAGCATCGCCAGTGCACCGGCGCCGAGCCCCTCGATCTCGGCGAACGGTTCCTTCTGGGAGCCGTCACGGACCCGACCACTCGATCCCACCCAGATCGCGCCGGATTTCTCCACGACTGGCAACAATGCTGCTGCGAGCCCGCCCGTCATAGGCTCGTTGGCCTTGCCGCGCGAAACGCGATTCGAGACGACGACGAGGTTCACAATCCTTCTCCAGGTGTTTCCTTGCGTGTTAACATCCATTCATCAATATGGTTCCGTGTCACCCTTTCAGCCAAATGAAGCCGAATTCCGGCCGCGCGAGGTCGGCTTGTCGGTCAGCGAAGGATTTTCAGGCGCTGCCGATCAAACTAAAGCGAATTCGAATTCACCTGCCGGTAAAAATCGACGCCCTGAACATCGGTCCGTCAGGCTCGCGCCGCCGCTTCGCCAACGAGCAAACCGGCGAGCCACGCCCGCACCTGTTCGGGCCGGCCGAATTGGTGCGCCACACCTGGCGCGCGCCGGCCGACCGAAATGGACAGGCCGCCAAAATCAGGCATGATCGCGAACACGCTCTCGTCGGTCACGTCATCGCCGATAAAAACAGGCTGGCGGCCTTTGAAGGGCGGATGGCTCATCAGTTCGATGACGCCCGAGGCCTTGCTGAATCCTGAAGGCTTGATCTCGCAGACGCATTTTCCCGGCAAAATCTCGATTCGAGCATCCGGCAGATCGTCCCTGATCAGGGACACGGCCTCGTAGATCGCCTTTTCCGCATGTGGCGCCAACCGATAATGCAGCGCCAGCGAATAACCCTTGTCTTCGAGCAGAATGCCCGGGCTGAGTTGGGCGATCGCTGCCAGGCGCTGCTTCAATTCCTTGTCCATCGGCGGGGCCTGGGCGGCGACCGCTTCGCTGCCGCCGGAAAGCCGCATCTCCGCCCCGTGGCCTCCGATCGCTGGAAACAGTGCAGGGGCAAAAATCAGATCGATGTCATTCAGCGAGCGCCCGCTGACCAGCGCCAGCGCGCCCGAAGTTTTCTCAAGCAACCCGTTGAGTGTCGTTGCCAAGCCTGGGGGAACCCACACTTCGCGCGGCGTCGGCGCCAGATCAAGCAGCGTGCCGTCGATATCGAGCAGCAACGCGCACTGGTCGAGCCGCGGCTTTAGCTCGCTCGCGGCCGAGCTACGGTCGGGCGATGGAAGGTCTTCGCGCGTCGACACCGCGGCCCTGTCCTTGTTCACCTCATCCTACTCCAAAAAATGCGTGCCGGGGGAACGTTGGCAACAGCGGCAGAATGGCTCCGCGAGCACCGCAAATCCATGGGATCAAAGCCAACCTTAGTTATGGCCCGGTCGGACGCCACACCCGGCATTTGGCAAGCTCGGTGCCTCTGAGGCATCTCAACGCGCTGGCAACATGAGGGTTCCGGCTGGGCGGCAGCCGGAACCGATCGGCGCTGAAGCCGTTTTTTAGCTCATAGCACCAGGGAATGGATGATGGCCGTAGCCCGGAAAACTCAGCCGTCGCGCAAGACGAAGCACCATGCCGCCCGACAGGCCAAACTGTCATCGGCCAGCAAGAGGCGCCCGGCGCAAAGAGCCAATTCCAAGAAGGCGACATCGCGACGCTGGTCGCAGCGGGTCACGCGCGAAAGCGACGCGCTCGACCTGAAGCAGGGTGTCTTCACGCTGAAGGATCCGAAGAAAATCGCGGCATCGCTGAAGCGCTCCGCCGAACGCAGCCCCCGGCGCAAAGCCGGCGCCTACCGTTCGGCGCTTTCGATGCTGATCTTCTACATCAACCGCGCCGGCAAGAACTTGCCAAAACCGCAGCGCGACCGGCTGCAGCGGGCCAAGCTGGAGCTGAAGCGGGCGTTCGGAAGGAACTAACCCCGCGTTTCCCGGCTCGCGATGCGACCGCGGCCACGCCTAACTAACGAACACCGCCGATGCCGACTGGATAAAGTTCATGCTGCGCGTATGGTGGTCATGAAGCGATCCAGTTCCGCGCGCAGCCGTGCGCTATCGGCCGAGAGCGTTTTCGCCGAGTTCAGGACTTCCTCGGAAGCGGCCTCGGTATCGGTCGCGCCGCGATTGACTTGCGTGATATTGGCGGCGGCCTGATGCGTTCCCAGGGCGACGTTCTGGACGTTGCGGGCGATTTCCTGGGTGGCGGCTCCCTGTTGCTCTACCGCGCCGGCAATCGCCGAGGCGATGTTGGAAATCTGGGCAATGGTGCCGCCGATCTCCTTGATGGCCGCGACCGATTCCTCCGTCGCGCCCTGCATGCCGGAAATGTAGGACGATATCTCGTCGGTCGCCTTCGCGGTCTGGTTGGCCAGCGATTTGACCTCGGAGGCGACAACGGCAAAACCGCGACCGGCCTCGCCGGCGCGGGCGGCTTCGATGGTGGCGTTGAGCGCCAAGAGATTGGTCTGCCCGGCGATCGCCGTGATCAGTTTGACCACGTCGCCGATCTGCTGCGCCGCGCGCGATAATTTGCCGATGCGGCCGTCGGTCTCTCGCGCCTGCACCACCGCGGACTCAGCGATCCGATTGGATTCGCGCACCCGCTTGCCGATTTCATCGACCGACATCGACAGCTCCTCGGTCGCTGTAGCGACCGACTGCATGTTGCCGGACGCCTGCTCGGAGGCGCCGGCGGCCTGGCTCGATAGCTCTTGGGTGGTTTCCGCGGTCCGCGCCAGGGTCGCGGCCGCTGCCTCGAGCTGGCTGGCGGACGCCGAGACATTGGAGACGATGGCGCCCACCACCGCTTCGAAATTATCAGCAAAGGCAATAAGCTCGCCGCGGCGCGCCGCGCTCGCTTCCTGGTTCTGGGCATCCTGGGCCGCGGCATCGCGCTCGGCCTTGGCAATGGCCTGCACCTTGAATGCTTCGACCGCGGCCGCCATCTCGCCGAGCTCATCGCGGCGGCCGAGGCCCGGCAGCACGACGTCGAAATTGCCGCCGGCGAGTTCGCGCATCGCCTGGCACATCGCCGTCATCGGTCGCGAAATACCCTTACCCAGCAGCAGCGCCAGCAGGCCGCCGAGCGAAAAGCCGCCGGCCGCGATGATCAGGATCAGGCGCTCGGTCTCGCCGATAATCCGGTATAGTTCGGCCTCCAATCTTTGCTCGCCAGAAAGCAGGTCGGCCCGCATCGTATTCGAGCCCTGCACGATCGCGTCAGCGGACGCGGCCATTTCGGCGACCCGCGCATCGACCGACTTCGCATTCTCGATCAACCGACCCAGCGCCTGTCGATATCCTTCGAGCAGTGCGGAGGTCTCCTTGAGTCCCTGCACGATCTTTTCATCGCTCGAGGATATCGCTCGCAGCGCATTATCGACGAATTTGAGCCGTGCCACCGCGCTGGCGGCAACCGTCTGGTCGGAATTGATAACGAAGTTGTTGGCGAGCGCCATCACCGCCTGGAATTGCGCGGCCACTTTCTTGGCGCCGAAGTCGATCGCCGCAGCTTCCGCATCGTTGGCATTGCTGGGGAGATCGTCGAGCTTGTAACGCAGCATGTTGCCGTCACGCGTCAGCTCGTTTTGCATGATCATGGCGCTGTCGCGCTTGAGCTTGAGAATGTCGGAAAAAATCCTGGCGAAGGTCCGGAATTGGGCGGCAAGATCCTTGATCTCTGCGAGGCGTTGGGGAGTTTGACCTCCCTGCATCGACCCCTCGATGGCGTCCTTCAGGACGGCTTCCGCGGCGAGCGCCGCCTTGGCGTCGCCTTCCTTTCCGGTGACTACATAGAAGCGTGCCAGTGCACGGTACGAAATCAGATCGCGGTCGATATCGCGGGCCAGATCGGCTTCCGACACGCTGTTTCGGTAGGTGGCGACACCGGCTGAGACGCGCTCAAAGCCCAGATAGGCTATGCCCATGCTGGCCGCCGAGATCGTCAGCACGACGGTAAAGCCAAGAAGCACTTTGGCGCGAAATCGCAAGGCCGGCAGAATTGAAGATGCCGATCGCGGCCGACTACGTTCCAACACACCCACCTCTAAGCCCCGCCTTCTTGCTGAAAACCAGAGGAACCGGCAAACGAACCCGTTGCCGGCTCGGGTGCGAAACTAGGACAGAATGGATAAGGCATTGTAAACCGCGCTCGGCGACAGGTGAATTTCGTCGCGCGCTCCGACCGGCTCGGTTTACAGCCGGCACATGTTCTTGCAGCGCCCCTGGGAAAGCCCTATCGTCGCGGACAGGGACCGCCAGATAACCAAGACTGGTGCGACATGGAGGGAGCCAGTGGGGCAAACCAATTCGCGGTTCTGCGGTGCATCCGGCGTCGCGGTCTCTCAATCGAGAGCGCCGTCAGCACGCGATGCCGCGGCGGAGATCGCCAGCCAATTTCCGTCCGATGGACTTGCGATGGTGCTGGTCTTCGTTTCCCCGTTTTACGATCCGCATATCTTCATCGCAGAAATCACGAAGTCTCTTGGACCTATTCCGGTTTTTGGCTGCACCACGGCGGGCGAACTGGCGCCCGATGGCTGGGTCGACAACTCGGTGGTCGCCCTTGGATTCAGTGCGCAGGATTTCTGCATCGCCGCGCGGCCCTTGCCCGACCTCGGGCATTTTCGTGTCGAGGATGGTCGCAGGATCGGCACCGATCTGCGGCAGGATTTGGCGCGATGTTCGCCGGGCGCGGTTAACCAGCACGCTTTCGGACTGCTGCTGATCGACGGCCTGTGCCGGCGCGAAGAGGCCGTGATGTCGGCGATCTACGCGTCGCTGGACGATATCCCGGTGGTGGGGGGATCAGCCGGCGATGGGCTGCGTTTCGAGAAGACCTGGGTATTTTACGACGGCGCGGCGCATTCCGATGCCGCCGTCCTCATTCTCCTGAAGACCGCGCTGCCTTTCCGGCTGTTCAAGTGCGACAATTTTGAACCGACGTCGACCAAAATGGTGGTGACGGCAGCCGATGTCGAGCGCCGCGTCGTCAAGGAGCTCAATGCCGAGCCGGCCGCCGAGGAATACTCGCGCGCGGTCGGCATTCTGGACAGCAAGCTCGATGCGTTCTCGTTCGCCTCCCATCCCGTGCTGGTTCGGGTCGGCGGCGCCTATTATGCACGCTCGATCCAGCAGATGAACCCTGACGGCTCCTTGAGCTTCTTCTGCGCCATCGACGAAGGGATGGTGCTCACCGCCGCCCAACCCCGAAATCCGATCGGGGTGATGCAACAATTGCTGGCCGAAACGCGCCAGGAGATCGGTGAGGTCGCGCTTTACATCGGCTTCGAATGCGTGCTTCGGCGTCTCGATGCCGAACAACATCAGTTCGCGCGCGACATGTCGGAACTCTATCGCAGCAATCAGGTCGTCGGCTTTCATACTTACGGTGAGCAATATCGCGCGATGCACGTCAACCAGACGCTGACCGGAGTTGCGATCGGCAAGAGACCGCCATAGCCATGAAGCCCGACGAAACCGATTCGACCGCTGCGCTACGGCGCGAGGCGGCGAAACTTCGAAAGATCAACGCCGCGTTGATGTCGCGCGTCGAGCGCTCGATCGACCAGCAGTTCAATGCCTTTTCATTGTTTGAGACCGCGATCGCGCTGGACCATCAGGTTCTGGACCGCACCCGGCAATTGCAGGAGGCGCTGCGTTCGCTGGAGCACACCAACAACGATCTTTACCGGGCCAAGCAGCAGGCCGAGGCGGCCAGTTCGCTGAAATCGTCGGTCTTGATTTCGGTAACCCACGATCTCTTGCAACCACTGAACGCAGCGAGGCTGACGCTTTCGACATTCGCGGAGATGGGTGTTTCGGATCGCGGGGCGGCGCTGGTCGAGCAGGTCGATCGCTCGCTTTTGACCCTGGAGAACCTGCTGCGAACGCTGCTCGACATTTCGAAGCTCGATGCCGGCATGCTGAAGCCGGAAGCACGTCCGATCAAGATCCCGGCCTTGTTCGATCCGCTGCGGGATGAATTCGCGCCGCTGGCGGCCAAACGCGGGCTGTCGCTGAGGATCGCGCCGTCATCCGCGGCTGTGATTTCAGACCCGCTGATGCTGCGCCGCATCCTGCAGAACCTTTTGACCAATGCCCTGCGATATACCCATCGCGGCGGCGTGCTGATGGGGTGCCGGCGCAGAGGCAATGAAATTGAGATCCAGGTGCACGATACCGGTCCCGGCATCCCCGAAGCCCAGCGGCAGGCGATCTTTCTGGAGTTTCAGCGCGGTGAAGCCTCCGCCGGCGATGGCGCCGGATTCGGGCTCGGATTGTCGATCGTGCGCCGGTTCGCGACCGCGCTCGGCCACGAGATTCAGCTTGCCTCCCGGGTCGGATATGGATCGACCTTTTCCGTAATCCTTCCCCGCACCGCGGCCGAAGCGGTCTTGGAGGCTGGGTGCGAGCCCGAGAGCCTCGATATTCAATACAGCGGATTGGAGGGGACCAAGATTCTGCTGGTTGAAAACGATGCACTGAGCGCGGAGGCGACGGCGCTGCTGCTCGAACGCTGGGGATGCGACGTCGCCAAGACGGTATCAGCGGCGGATGCGCTGGAGCGCGTCGGCTCGCTCGGCGTGATCCCGGATGCGATCATCGCCGACCTTCATCTTGATGCCGATGAAAGCGGTCTTGAAGTGGTCCATGCGATCCGCCAGCAGGTTCGCAGCAATATCCCCGCCATGATCGTCACGGCCGACTATTCGGCGGAAGCAGCGCGGGACGCGGCAGTCTACGGGCTCGAACTGCTCACCAAGCCGGTCAAACCGGCCGAAATGCGAGCCCTGTTATCGTTCCTGATGGCCTGATGATCGCCGGGAATAGCGGCCTAAAGGTCGGCATGATCGGGCGGCCGATGCGCGACCGGCGGCCCGCCGACCAGGCTGGCGAAATCGATCTTCGAAATTTCGATAATGGCGTTGGTGCGGCTGAGCACGTTCAGCTTACGCAAGACATCCGAGACATGAACCTTGACCGTGGTCTCGCTGATCTTGAGCTCAAAGGCGATCTGCTTGTTCTGCAGCCCTTTACGCAACATTTCCAGTACCCGCAGCTGCTGCGGCGTAAGTTCATGAAGCTTTTTCAGCAGTTCGAGGTTCTCGGTCTTGGGGCGTCGCATTCTCGCCGCCTCCCGGTAATGGGGGGGAAGATAGATTGCGCCTTGCAACACCTCGCCGATGGCGTTGGCCAATTCGTTCCTGGAGGTCGATTTCGGAATGTAGCCGGATACGCCGAGCGCCAGAACGCCCTGGACGATCTTGACGTCCTCGTAACCTGATACGATCACGATCGGAATTTTCGGAAACGTCTTGCGAATCTGCATCACGCCGGAAAGCCCGGTAGTGCCGGGCATCGACAGGTCAAGCAGGATCAGATCTGTCTGGTGGTTGGAGGCCAGCACATCGATGGCCTCGTTGATCGACGTCGCCTGCAAAATCACCGATTCGGGTTTCGCCTGGCAAACCGCGCCCTCCAGCGCCTCCCTGAACAAGGGATGATCCTCGACGATCAAGAACGTGGTCACATCACAGCCCTCATGCTTCAGTGAGGAGAGAATGCTCAAACTTGGCGTTCCGACTCTAACAAGTGTTTTCGCCATTCCGGGGCCCGAGCCAACGGGTCCGGCCTGTGGCCAGCCCGATGACACGCCCCGCCAGGGCGTCCGAAATCCATCAACCACCAAACGGCGATCAATATAGCGGGCGTTTCTGATCGGGCGACAAGAATCTGCATCGCTCGCGGCTGGTGCCGAGCTCCTGCCGCCAGGTCCTTCACGGCGACTTCGGGCGATCGGGCCGGGACGGCTGTGGTTTCTGAGCCTGGAAATTGATTTTACCGATCTCGATCACGGCCTTGTTGCGGCTGAACAGCCTGAGCTTGCGCAGGATCTCGGTCACATGGGCCTTGACGGTCGATTCCGCGAGCTTGAGTTCGGCGGCGATCTGCTTGTTCTGGAATCCGCGCCGGACGAGATCGAGCACGCGGAGCTGCTGCGGCGTCAACTCCCGCAACCGTTCCCGAAGGGCCTGCGTGGCATCCGCGCCGGCGTGTTCGTTTTTGGCGACGAAGTTCTTCGGAACACAGATTGAGCCGCTCAGCAACCGTTCGATCGAGAGCGACAGTTCGGTCTTTGACGTCGATTTGGGCAGATACCCGGCCGCGCCCAGCGACAGCGCTTCGCGAATGATCTGCTGGTCCTCTTCGCTCGATACAATTGCGACCGGCAATCGGGGGTAGGTCTCGCGCAACCGCAGAAAGCCGGAGAAACCTGTCGCATCCGGCAGGAACAGGTCGAGCAGCGCCAAGTCGATGCCCGGTTCGGACGCCAGGATATTGAGTGCGCCCTTGATCGACATCGACTCGATGATCCGGGCATCCGGATGGGTGAGGCGCACCGCATTGCCCAGCGCTTCGCGAAACAGCGGATGATCGTCGATGATCAGGAAGCTGGTCATCTCACTCGAATCGATCCACTAGTCGGACGGGTTCTGTACCGTCAGCAGATAGGCATAGACGTTTTCAAGCTGGCCATCGTCGAAGACATCCTTCCACGATGGCATCCCCTTGGCCGGGCGCCCCTCGTGGACGGTTTTCCAGAATGTGTCGCGCATGTCGTCGCCGTAGCGGTGATGCAGCAGCCTGAGATCGATATGCCGCTCGCTTTGCACGGCATCCGGCCCATGGCAATGGGCGCAGGTGCCGTTGAAGATTTCGTGCCCGTCGTTGACGGCTTCAGGTTTAGGCGGGGACGCGACCGACGCGTCCGAGGTCGCGGCCGTCGTTGTGGGGCTCACGGCGGCCTGCGCAAGAACAATGGGGCGCGCCGCCGTGTCCAGCGAGGCGTGCCTGAGCATCGGCCCAGCGGCCGCGCTCAATTTGATCGGCGTGTCGTTGGGCAGCCCGTACTTCGCCGCGATCTCGCCGAACATGACCGTTATCTCCGGCAACAGCGCATCGACCTGATCGCGCAGTTCCTTTGAGCCCTTTGCGAAACCGACCGCGACCGGCCACAACAGGCCTTCGCCATCCGTCGTTTGAATGGCATAGCGGTCGCCATATTCGGTCTTGTTGAGCCAGCCGGCCACTGGACCCCAGATGAAGGCGACGTCGACCTTGCCCTGGTCGAGCGCCTGCATGCCCTCCTCGGGAGAAAGCACCGTCACCTTTTGAATGTCATCGCGCAAGGCGAGAAGATTTTGCGGGGTGGTCTGATACTGGACCGCGACCCGCAGCGGCTTGAGGTCGTCGATGCCGCTGATCTTGCGGTCTTTCGCCGTCACCAGCGCATAGCCTTCCCTGGCGATCGGCTTGGAGAAGATAACCGCCGGTCCCATGAAATCATCACTCGGTGTCAGCCCGATCATGGCATCGCACTGTTTTCCGAGCAGCGTGACGCGCACGGTGCGTTTGCCGAAATAGGATTTGTACCAGTCGTAGCTGACTGGACGTCCCAGCGCCTTGCCGATGGCCTGCCCGATCTCGAGATAGACGCCCGGGGTGGCCGGATTATCGCTCGAGAATGGCAGATTGGTCGGATCCGCGCACAGCCGCAGGGGCTGCGCCTCCTCGGCGCCGGCCCTGAGGGCCGGCGCCGCAAGCAGCAGGACAACGGGAGCGAGGATGCGCAACACGGAACCAAGATCGCGGCACATGCGAGAGCATCCACCCTTGACTGGAAACTTGGCGTACACCTTCTACTCCCGTCGCTTAGGTTCTCATTGAACAGCGAACACGAACAGCGAGCCGCCTTCGGGCGCCGCCGCCGTCATCTTCTTGCCGACATCTCCCAGGAACGCCGGGAGCGACGCGGTGCGGCCAACCACGACCGCGACGTACTGCTTGCCGTCCACCGAATAGGTGACCGGGCCAGCGCCGATGCCGGAGCCGAGGTTCTTCTTCCAAAGCACCCTGCCGTCCTTGGCATCCAGCGCCATGAAGTCGCCGTGCAGGTTACCGTAGAACACCAGATTGCCGCCGGTGGCCAGCGTGCCGCCGTTGAATGGCAGGTCCTGCTTCAGACCCCAGACCTTCTTCTGCTTGACCGGATCCCAGGCGATGAGCTCGCCGAGGTAGCCACCGGGACCTTCCTTGGTCGGGAATTCAGCGCCCAGGTAGAACACGCCGCGCTTGTAGGAGATATCGCTCACCGACCAATCCATGCAGACATTGTTGCTTGGAATGTAGACGAGCCCGGTCTGCGGGCTGAACGACATCGGCTGCCAGTTCTTGCCACCGATCAGGTTCGGACAGATATCCTTGGCGGGATGGCCCGGTCCCGGCCGCTTGTCGGGATCTTCGACCGCGCGCATGGTGGCGATGTCCCATTTGCTGGCCCAATTGGTCGAGGGCACGAATTTTTCCGCCGAAAGCAGTTTTCCGGTCTCGCGGTCGGCAACGAAGAAGAAGCCGTTGCGGTCGGCCTTCATCAGGGCGGGGACTTCCTTGCCGTCGATTTTCAGGTTGGCCAGCACCAGTTCATTGACGCCGTCATAGTCCCAGGCATCTGCGGGGGTGCCCTGGATATGCCATTTGATCTTGCCGGTATTGGGATCGAGCGCCAGGGTCGACGCGGTATAGAGATTGGTCAGCTTACCGAAATTGCCGTCACCGGTAGAGCGTACGCCGGTGTTCCACGGACCGGGATTGCTGGTGCCCCAGTAGACCGTGTCGGTCTTGGCATCATACGAACCGACCAGCCAAGCGGCACCGCCGCCGTGCAGCCCGGTATCGCCTTTCCAGGTTTCGCTGCCGGGCTCGCCGGGGGCAGGAACGGTGAAGGTCTGCCACAGCTGCTTGCCGGTGGTGACGTCAAAGGCCTGCAAGGAGCCGCGAACGCCGTACTCGCCGCCACCGAAGCCGGTGATGACCTTGTCGCGGACGACGACAGGCGGCGAGGTGATCACCGAACCCTGCTTGTAGTCGACGACCTTGGTGGTCCAGAGTTCCTTGCCGGTCTCCGCATCCAGCGCGCTCAACTTGCCGTCGAGGCGTCCGACGAACAGTTTGCCGTCGGCATAGGTCACGCCGCGGTTGTTCACGTCGCAGCAGGCATATTGCAGCACGTCGTCCGGAATTTCCGGTTCATAGGTCCATTTGCGCGCCCCGGTCGCGGCGTCGAGCGCATAGACGTATTTCGGTCCCCAAGAAGAGGACACATAGAGAGTCTTCCCGATCACGATCGGCGAGGATTCGTTGGAACGCAATGAAGCGAGCGAGAACGAATAGGCCAATGAAAGCTTGCCGACGTTCTCGGTATTGATCTGCTTCAGCGGGCTAAAGCGCGTGTTGGCGTAATCATGTCCGGCGACCGCCCATTGATTGGGGTCGGCGGCTTTGCTGGCCGTATCTTCGGCGCGTGCAACAATTGTCCCGGCAACCAGACTGGCGATGATGGATACGCCCGCCAGGAATCCCCTGCTCCTCAACGTCATCTTCGACCTCCCTATGTATGTTACCGCGTTCGCCATTCGACGAATCGAATCCGCGGCGCGCTTTTGCTCGGCAGCGATGTTGGCGCTTGACCGCGCTCATCGCCGTGTCATTACACTACGGATTTTTCCCCATAGTATAGGCGGAAGGTAGTAGTCGTCACCTTACGATTTGCATCAGGCCAGACATGCCGACGCCATCGATCCGCCGGCACCCGGCCGCAATGGGTCAACAAGACCCGCGATTCCGTGGCCTTGGCGCGCCAATGCTTGGTAAAGTGCTAAGCGGCGGCCGGGTAGGTTCGATCTGGCATCGCCTGCAGCGGAGGCCGAACGGCCGAGGGCTTAGGATCGGACACCGCATTGGCCTCTTTGAGCGCGGCCGGGACTGCCCGTTGGCCGCGTGGCGTACGCAGGGCCCTCGATCATGGGTTCCGATGTCCGGCGATCGAGTGCCGGATCAGGCTGCCAGGATGTCACGCCCGATCGAGGCTGGGAGGCCCATCGCGGGCTCCCCAGCAGCGCCGGGGCCATGGCCCGCACAAGGTTCATATGAATCAACCAATTAGATCGTCTTCGGCTACTACCAAGATCGCGGTGACATAGAAGCGCCACCGTGCTCTTATCAAGGTCGAGCCAACCCAAGGGAACGCCGTTTCATCGACGGTGAGCCCGACAAATGCTCGAAATTTTGAGTAAGCAATGGCTTCCGCGACATAAATCCCAGTTGCAAAGTCCGTTGCCGCTGTTTCTAATTAGAATAACTAAAATGCATCGGAGGAATCACGCGTGTCTAAAGTCAATCTGACGGTGAACGGCAAGGCCGTCTCGGCCGACGTCGAGGACCGAACCCTTCTCGTCAATCTGTTGCGCGATCATTTGAACCTGACCGGGACCCACGTCGGCTGCGATACCAGCCAGTGCGGAGCCTGTGTCGTGCACATCGATGGCCGGGCGGTCAAATCCTGCACGGTGCTGGTCGGACAGGCCAATGGCGCCCACGTCACCACCATCGAGGGCCTCTCGAAGGGCGACGAACTGCACCCGATGCAGGCGGCGTTCCGCGACAATCATGGACTGCAATGCGGCTACTGTACGCCGGGCATGATCATGTCGGCGGTCGACATCGTCAACCGGCATGGCGGCAAGCTCGATGAGGCAACCGTCCGCCACGAGCTCGAAGGCAACATCTGCCGCTGTACCGGCTACCACAACATCGTCAAATCAGTGCTCGACGCTGCCGGCCGCATGAAGGTCGCGCAGGCGGCGGAATAGTTGCTGATCCGCACGGTCGTCACTTTCGAAATTCAAAAACCGGCCGCGACCAGCGCTTGCACTTTTTTTGCGCAGCTGCAGCGGCCCGACAGGGAGAAATACGATGGGTGTTGAAGGTATTGGCGCCAGCGTGGTGCGCAAGGAAGATCGGCGTTTCATCACCGGCAAGGGCCGCTACGTCGACGACATCAAGCTTTTGGGCATGACCTTCGCCCAGTTCGTCCGCAGTCCGCACGCCCATGCCAGGATCAAGAGCATCGATTCGGCGGCGGCGATGAAAATGCCGGGCGTGGTCGCGGTATTGACCGGCAAGCAACTCGTCGATGACAAGGTCGGCAACCTGATCTGCGGCTGGGCCATCACCTCGAAGGACGGCACGGGGATGAAGATGGGCGCATGGCCCGCGATCGCGCCGGAGACGGTGCGCTTCGTCGGGCAGGCGGTCGCGGTCGTGATCGCCGAGACCAAGAACCAGGCCAAGGATGCGGCGGAAGCCGTGGTGGTCGACTACGAAGAACTTCCTGCGGCGGCCGATATTCGCGCGGCGATCAAGCCGGGCGCGCCGCAATTGCATCCGGAGGCACCGGGCAACGTCATCTACGACTGGACGATCGGCGACGAGGCGGCCACCGAGGCGGCGTTCAAGTCGGCGGCCAACGTGACCACGCTCGACATTACCAACAACCGGCTGGTTCCGAATGCGATGGAGCCGCGCGCGGCGATCGGGGATTATGACGAAGCCGAAGAGCATTTCACGCTGTATACCACCTCGCAGAATCCGCATGTCGCCCGCCTCGTGCTGTCGGCCTTCTACAATATCGCGCCGGAGCACAAGCTGCGGGTGGTGGCGCCCGATGTCGGCGGCGGTTTCGGCTCGAAGATCTTCATCTATCCCGAAGAGATGGTGGCTTTGTGGGCCTCCAAGCGCGTCCGGCGACCGGTGAAATGGACCGGCGACCGCTCCGAGGCGTTCCTGACCGACGCCCATGGCCGCGATCATCTGACCAAGGCCGAAATGGCGTTCGACGCCAACAACAAGATCACGGGATTGCGGGTCAAAACCTACGCCAATCTCGGCGCCTATATGTCGCTGTTCTCCTCGTCGGTGCCGACCTATCTGTATGCGACGCTGCTGTCGGGCCAATACAACATCCCCAACATCTTCGCCGAGGTCATCAGCGTCTACACCAACACTACCCCGGTCGACGCCTACCGCGGCGCGGGCCGCCCCGAGGCGAGTTTCGTGGTGGAGCGGTTGATCGAAACCGCGGCGCGGCAGTTGAAGGTCGATCCGGCCGAATTACGCCGCAAGAATTTCATCACCCAATTCCCGCATCAGACTCCCGTGATCATGGCCTATGATGTCGGCGATTTCGGCGCCTCGCTGGATTCCGCGATGAAGGCGATCGACTATGCCGGCTTCCCCGCGCGCAAGGCCAAGGCCAAATCCGAAGGCAAGCTCCGCGGCATCGGTTTTTCCTGCTATATCGAGGCCTGCGGCATTGCGCCCTCGAAGGCGGTCGGCAGTCTCGGCGCCGGCGTCGGCCTGTGGGAATCGGCTGAAGTCCGCGTCAATCCGGTTGGCACCATTGAAATCCTCACGGGATCGCACAGCCACGGTCAGGGTCATGAGACGACCTTCTGCCAGCTGGTCGCCGAGCGGTTGGGCATTTCGATCAACCAGATCCAGATCGTGCACGGCGATACCGACAAGGTGCAGTTCGGAATGGGGACCTACGGGTCGCGCTCGGCCGCCGTCGGCCTGACCGCGATCCTGAAGGCGATGGAAAAGGTCGAAGCCAAGGCCAAGAAGATCGCCGCGCATGCGCTCGAAGCCTCCGAAGGCGACATCGTCATCGAGAACGGCGAGTTCAAGGTCACCGGCACCGACAAGTCGATCGCGCTGCCGATGGTCGCGCTCGCCGCCTACACCGCGCACAACCTGCCGGATGGCATGGAGCCGGGGCTGAAGGAAAGCGCATTCTACGACCCGACCAACTTCACCTTCCCGGCCGGCGCCTATATTTGCGAACTCGAGGTCGATGCCAGCACCGGCAAGACCTCCTTCGTCAATTTCGTCGCCGCCGACGATTTCGGCCAGCTGATCAACCCAATGATCGTCGAGGGCCAGGTCCATGGCGGGCTCGCCCAGGGCATCGGCCAGGCGCTGCTCGAAGGCGCGGTTTATGATGACAGCGGCCAGCTGATGACGGCCTCGTTCATGGACTACACCATGCCGCGCGCCGACGACCTGCCGTCGTTCAAATTGAACCACACCACGACGCTGTGTCCGGGCAATCCGCTCGGCGTCAAAGGCTGTGGCGAGGCCGGCGCGATCGGCGCATCGGCCGCCGTCATCAACGCCATCACGGACGCGATCGGCAACAACAAGCTCGAAATGCCGGCGACGCCCGACCGGGTGTGGCACGCCATTCATGGCCACGCTTAAGGCGTGTTTTCGGGCGAACCGGCCCCCCGGTTCGCCCGATGAACGCACCACCAGCATAAAATTTGAAGGAAACGAGCCATGTATCAGACAACCTATCATCGCCCCACCTCCGTCGACGAAGCCGCGGCGCTGTTCGCGAAGGGTTCGGAGGCGAAATACCTCGCCGGCGGTCACACCCTGATCCCGGTCATGAAGCAGCGGCTGGCCTCGCCATCCGACGTGATCGATCTCGGAAAGATCAAGGATCTGGCCGGCGTGGAGGTTTCGGGAGACACCGTCACCATCAAGGCGGCAACGACGCATTACGACGTCGCCACCAACGCAGCCGCGCGAAAGGCCATCGCCGCGCTCACCCATCTCGCCTCGGTGATCGGCGATCCGGCCGTGCGCCACCGCGGCACCATCGGCGGCTCGATTGCCAACAACGATCCGGCCGCGGACTATCCGGCCGCCGTGCTCGCCCTGGGTGCTACCATCAAGACCAACAAGCGCTCGATCGCGGCCGATGATTTCTTCAAGGGGCTGTTCGCAACCGCGCTGACGGAGGGCGAGATCATCACTCAGGTCGCGTTCCCGATTCCGGCCAAGGCGGGCTATTCCAAGTTTCCGCATCCGGCGTCGCGCTTCGCGCTGACCGGCGTTTTTGTCGTCAAGACCAAATCGGGCGATGTCCGCGTCGCCGCCACCGGCGCCTCGCAGAGCGGCGTGATGCGGGTGCCGGCCATCGAGGCGGCGCTGAAAGCGAACTGGTCGGCGAGTGCGCTCGACAACGTCAAGATTTCCGATGCCGGGTTGATGAGCGATCTCCATGGCGCGTCGGACTATCGCGCCAATCTGATCAAGGTGATGGCGCAGCGCGCGGTCACCGAAGCCGGCTGATCCCAGGCATTTCGCAGTGCGGTAAAACGGCGCGCAGCGATGCGCGCCGTTTTCATTTGCGCTCATCCATGCCAGATCGCGCTTGCCACGCCCCCCGCAACGCTAGACAATTTCAGCGACCTGGGGTGGCCAGTAGGGTCATGAGAGATGGAACTTGACGTGACCGATGCAGTGATATTGCCCGCTTCCGACAGCGCCACGTCGCGCGCCCGCACCGGCGGGCCGCTGGCCGGCGTTCGCATCGTCGAATTCGCCGGCATTGGGCCCGGCCCGTTCGCATGCATGATGTTGGCGGACATGGGCGCCGAGTTGGTCACGCTCGATCGCATCGGCGCCCGCAAGAATTTGAAAACGGTGGCCGGCCGTGGACGCAAGGTCGTCGAGATGGACCTCAAGGACAAAGCCTCGATCGCCGAGGTCCTCGATCTCCTTGATCACGCCGACGCGCTGATCGAGGGCTTTCGTCCCGGCGTGATGGAGCGGCTCGGGCTCGGGCCCGACGTGGTACAGGCACGCAACCCGCGCCTGGTCTATGGCCGGATGACCGGATGGGGCCAACAGGGCCCGCTGGCTCAAGCCGCCGGTCACGACATCAACTATATTTCGCTGACCGGCGCGCTGGCCGCGATCGGCCCCGCCGAGCGACCGGTGCCGCCGCTCAACCTGGTCGGCGATTTCGGTGGCGGCGCGCTCTACCTCGTCGTTGGCGTGCTGGCCGCGCTTTTGGAGGCGACCAAATCGGGCAAAGGCCAGGTGGTCGACGCCGCCATGTGCGACGGCGCGGCGTCGCTGATGTCCATGTTCTTCGACATGGCGGCGGCAGGACGCTGGACCGAGGCGCGCGAAAGCAATTTTCTTGATGGCGGCGCGCATTTCTACGGGGTCTATGAGTGCGGCTGCGGCAAATTCATTTCGATCGGTTCGATCGAGCCGCAGTTCTATGCCCTGCTGCGCCAGCTCGCGGGGCTCTCGGGCGCCGAATTCGATGCCCAAATGGACCGCGAGGCATGGCCCGCCCTCCGGCAGAAACTGACGGAGGTCTTCAAGACAAAAACCCGAGACCAATGGTGCGCGATTATGGAAGGCACCGACGTCTGCTTCGCGCCGGTCCTGACCATGACCGAGGCGCCCGCTCATCCGCACATGGCGGCCCGCAACATCTTCGTCGAGCGTCACGGTATCACGCAGCCCGCGCCGGCACCGCGCTTTTCGCGAACGCCCTCCGCCATCCGCGAACCCGAACTGGCGGACATGGCAAGCCTGACGCGGGCATGGCAGGCCGCGCGATAGCCCGGGCGTGACCCGTCGTGCGTTGAACTAAGCCGCGCCCTTCAGCGTCAGCACGCCACGGCGAATCTGATCCTCCTCGATCGACTCGAACAGCGCCTTGAAATTGCCCTCGCCGAAACCATCGTCGCCCTTGCGCTGGATGAACTCGAAGAAGATCGGGCCGACGGCGTTGGCGGAGAAGATCTGCAGCAGCACCTTGGTGTGGCCGCCGTCGACTACGCCCTCGCCGTCGATCAGGATGCCGTTCTTCTGCAATCGCGCGATGTCTTCGCCATGCTCGGGCAGCCGCGCCTCGATCTTTTCGAAATAGGTCTCGGGCGGCGACGGCATGAAGGGCAGGCCGGCGCCGCGCAGGCTTTCCACGGTGGCATAGATGTCGCGGGCGCCGCAGGCAATGTGCTGGATACCCTCACCGCGATAGGTGTTGAGATATTCCTCGATCTGGCCGGAAGGACCGGCGTCCTCGTTGACCGGAATGCGGATCTTGCCGTCCGGGCTGGTCAGCGCCCGCGAGAACAGGCCCGAGGCGCGGCCCTCGATATCGAAAAAGCGAATCTGCCGGAAATTGAACAGTCTTTCGTAGAAGCCGGTCCAGACGTCCATGCGACCGCGATGAACATTGTGGGTGAGGTGGTCGAGGTAGTACAGGCCCGCGCCCTCCGGCCTTGGGTTGCCGGCGCCGAGCCATTCGAATTCGGCGTCGTAGGCCGAGCCCTTGGCGCCGTAGCGATCGACGAAATACAACAGGCTGCCGCCGATGCCCTTGATGGCGGGAACGTCGAGCGTTTTCCGCGCCGCAGTCATGTCGGCAGGCTCCGCGCCAAGCGCGAGCGCGCGTTCATACGCGCGCTTGGCGTCTACGACGCGGAAGGCCATCGCCGGCGCGCAGGGTCCGTGCGCGGTGACGAAGCTCGCGCCATGACTGCCCGGTTCTTCATTGACAAGAAAATTGATGTCCCCCTGGCGGTAGACCGTGATGTTCTTGCTGCGGTGACGCGCCACCGGCACGTAACCCATCAGCCTGAACAAAGCGTGCAACTCTCGGGGTTCCGGGTGGGCATATTCAACGAATTCGAAGCCGTCGGTACCCATCGGATTTTCGGCGCTGATGGTGGCGGCCGGCGCGTCGTGCGGAAATGGCCCCATGGCGGATTGAATCTCCCTGATACTTTCCAGCCTGGAATGATCGCTCATCTGTCACACAATGTGCGTGCAAACTCGCGCCGATTCGGGTATATGGCGCATGATTTGTGCACGGATAGGCCAATTGACGCATGATCTCGGTGGATGCCTTCGACCTCCGCATCCTGAGCGCGCTGCAGGATGACGGCCGCCTCACCAACCAGCAACTGGCCGAGATCGCCGGCCTGTCGGCATCGCAATGCTCGCGGCGGCGGATGCGGCTGGAGCAGGAAAAGGTGATCGCGGGCTACCACGCCGACCTCGCCGGCGAGGTGCTCGGCTTCAACGTCATCGCCTTCATCCACATCACGCTCGCGACCCATTCGCCCGACAATGCCAAGCGGTTTCGCGCGCTGGTCCATCGCACCGCCGAGATCCAGGAGGCCTATTCGCTGACCGGAGACGCCGATTATCTGCTGAAGGCCGTGCTGCGCGACCTCAAGAGCCTGTCCGATATCGTCAACAATGTGCTCATGCCGCACCAGAGCATAGCCCATGTGCGCTCCTCGATCGTGCTGGATCGATTGAAGCAAAGCTCAAGACTGCCGCTGTAGAAAAGCCCATGGCCGAAATCGAGGGAATTTCGGCATTCGCATCTTGCGGTCGGATTGCGATGATGCCGGAATCAATGCAGCGGGGGCACCATGGCTTTGCAGCTCCGGCCGAACTGCGAATATTGCGACAAGGACCTGCCACCCAACGCGCTCGACGCGCGCATCTGCAGCTATGAATGCACCTTCTGCGCCGACTGCGTCGAGAACCACTTATCCAACGTCTGCCCGAACTGCGGCGGCGGATTGACGCCGCGACCGATCCGGCCGGCGAGGGAATGGCGCCCCGGGCTGTCGGTCGAAAAGCGGCCGCCCTCTTCGAAACGAATCCACCTGTCGTATGGTCTTGACGACGTTGCCGAACAGAGCGCCCGCATCCGGGCCATTCCGCCGGAGGACCGGTGAGGTTGAAGCAGGGCGCCCACAAGGGGCGCCCCTACGCCATGTCGATCTGTAGGGGCGACCCTTGTGGTCGCCCTCCTTCAATCAAAACGCCGGCAGAATGGTGCCTTCAAGTTCACCGAAGCCGATGCGGTAGCCGGCGCCCTGGCAGCCGCCACGAAACACAAGCAAGTCGCCGTCTTCGAGAAAGCTCCGCCGCACCTCCGAGGACAGTTCGACCGGCTCGGTGCCGTTCCAGCTGATCTCCAGCAGGCTGCCGCGCTGGTGTTTCTCTGGACCGCTGATGGTGCCGCTGCCCAGGAGATCGCCGATATTCATGGCGCAACCGGAGGAGGCGTGATGCAGCAACTGCTGTACCGAGGACCAGTACATGGCTTTGAAGTTGGTGCGGCAGATGCGCCTCGGCTGCTGCAATGGCGCGGCGCGCAATTCGACATCGAGTTCAATGTCGTAGTTGTTCGGCTGGGTCTGCCGAAGATAGGGCAGCGGCACCGGATCCTGCGCCGGGCCATGGACGCGGAACGGCTCCAGCGCTTCACGCGTCACCACCCAGGGACTGATCGAGGTGGCGAAGGCCTTGGCCTGGAACGGCCCCAGCGGGACATATTCCCATTGCTGGATATCGCGCGCGCTCCAGTCGTTCAGCATCACGAAGCCGAAGATCATGGCCTCGGCCTGCTGCTCGGTCAGCATGGCTCCCATCGGCGAGGGCTGCCCGATCACGACGCCCATTTCCAATTCGAAATCGAGCCGCTGACAGGGACCGAAACTCGGCCGCTCGGCGCCCGGCGGCTTCAATTGCCCCTGCGGCCGGCGTATCTTCGTGCCCGAGACCACCACGGTTGAGGCGCGTCCGTTGTAGGCGATCGGCATGTGCAGCCAGTTCGGCTGCAGCGCGTTATCCTTGCCGCGGAACATGACGCCGACATTGGTGGCATGTTCTTTCGACGAGTAGAAATCGGTGTAACCGGCGACCGCGATCGGCAGATGCAGCCGCGCCTCGGCCATCGGTACCAGCGCGCGCTCGCGCAGCGCCTCGTTGTCGCGCAGTTCGGGGCTGTCGTGGCGCAGCAATTCGCTGATCCGGGCACGGGTGCGCGACCACACCTGGGGCCCCAGCGCCATGAAGGGATTGAGCGTCGGCGCCGCAAAGATACCCAGCTCCCCCACGTCCAACCGGCAGTGCTGTTCGAGTTCCCAGAGATCGAGCACATGGTCGCCAATGGCGACCCCAATGCGGGGCGTTGGCAATGCTGCCGTGGAGAACACGCCATAGGGCAGATTCTGGATCGGAAAATCCGAAGCGGGTTCGATCCCGATGAAGGAGCGAAGCGCGGGATCGTTGGGGTGAGGCACCATGGTTCTCCGTTCAGGCATCGTCATGGCCGGTCTTGTCCGGCTTGTCCCGGCCATCCCGGTCTTTGCTAAAGCATATCCCAATAGGCTCGAATCGCTCTCTTGATCGTCATGCCCGCGCTTGCCGCGGGCATCCAGGTCTTTGCCAGAACTAAGCAAGAAAGACCTGGTTGGCCTGGACAAGCTCGGCCATGACGAAACCTACAGTAGCCCCAACGTCACGGCCGGTTCGGATCGAACCGTTTTTCCAGTCCCTTCCAGCAATCGGCGTAATCGTCCTGCAGCGTCGCTGACTTCGCCGCGTGCGCGGTGACGCGCTGCGGATAGCGCGTCTCGAACATGAAGGCCATGGTGCCGGTCAGCTTGACCGGCTTCAGTTCGGAGTTGCTGGCATGATCGAAGGCGTCGCGGTCCGGGCCATGCGGCAGCATCATGTTGTGCAGGCTCATGCCGCCGGGGACGAAACCCTTCGGCTTGGCATCATAGACGCCGTAGATCAGACCCATGAACTCCGACATGATATTCATGTGATACCACGGCGGACGGAAGGTGTTCTCCGCCACCATCCAGCGCTCCGGAAAGATGACAAAGTCGATATTGGCGGTGCCCGGAGTTTCCGAAGGCGCCGTCAGCACGGTGAAGATCGACGGATCGGGATGGTCGAAGCCGATCGCGCCGACCGGCGAGAACGCCCGCAGATCATATTTGTAGGGCGCATAATTGCCATGCCATGCCACCACGTCGATCGGGGAGTGCGGCAGCTTGGTCACAAACAGCGAGCCGCCCCATTTCACGAACAGTTCGGTCGGCCTATCCTTGTCCTCGTAGGCCGCTACGGGAGTGAGAAAATCGCGCGAATTGGCCAGGCAATTGGCGCCGATCGGGCCGCGCTCCGGCAACGTGAAGGCGCCGCCGTAGTTCTCGCAGAGATAGCCGCGCGCAGGGCCGTCAGGAATCTCGACCCGGAATTTGACGCCGCGCGGAATCACCGCGATTTCGCCGGGCGTGGCATCGATCCGGCCGAACTCGGTGACGAGCCGCACGTCGCCTTGCTGTGGCACGAACATCATTTCCGCATCGGCGTTGTAGAAATGCTGGTCGGTCATCGACTTCGTGATCAGGTAGACGTGGGCGGCCATGCCAGCTTGCGTATTGACGTCGCCGGCGGTCGTCATGGTCTGGACCCCCTGCAGGAAGGTGATTTCGCCCTGCGGCATCGGCGTCGGGTCCCAGCGCAGTTGCTCGACCACGATCTCCTGCTCGTGGCATGGCGCGGTACGCCACAGCCCGGCATCGACCTTGGCGAAGCGGCCGGAGTGCTTGACCGATGGCCGGATGCGATAGAGCCAGGACCGCTCGTTGCTGCCGCGCGGCGCGGTGAAGGGCGAGCCGGAGAGTTGTTCGGCATAGAGCCCGTAAGCGCAGCGCTGTGGCGAGTTGCGGCCCACAGGCAGCGCGCCGGGCAAGGCCTCGGTCTCGAAACTGTTGCCGAAGCCGGACATGTAGCCCGCCGTGATGCCGACCGTGCTGCGGCCAACCAGGCCGGGCGAGGTGTTGATATTCATGCTTATCCTCCTTGCAGGCTGGCCCACATTTCAAGATCGCGTTGCGCGGTCCAGATCACGGGGTCGTCGATCCCAGATGCTTCGTCGAAGGCGCGCGAGACGTTGAACGGCAGGCAATGTTCGTAGATCGCGAAACCCGAAAATTTTGGGTCCATCACTTCGCGCGCAGCCGCCATCGTTTCCTTGAGGTTGCGACCGCGCGCGACCGCGGTCTCCGCCGCGCCATAGAGCGTGGTGACAAAATCACGCGTCATCGCGATGGCGTCGCGGCCGGTGGCAATGCCCTTCAGCGCGTCGCCGCGGCCGGGCGCGATCGCCCTGGGATTGAAGCTTCGGATTTCGTTCAGCGTCGCCGGCCATTCGCGCAGGTGCGCATCGCCGCAATAGCAGGCCGAATGGTATTCGATCAGGTCGCCGGAAAACATCACCTCGGCATCCGGCACCCAGGCCACGATATCCCCCGATGTATGCCCGGCGCCGAGCTGCATCAGCCGCACCTCGCGTTTTCCCAGATAGATCGACATTTCGCCTTCGAACGTCAGCGTCGGCCAAGTCAGTCCCGGAATGCTCTCGGCATCCTGAAACAGACGGGGAAAGCGGCCATATTCCGAATCCCAGTCCTGCTGGCCGCGTTCCTCGACCAGGCGGTGGGTCTCCTGCGACGCGATCACGGCCTGCGCCTGATAGGCGGAGGCGCCGAGCACCCGCACCGCGTGATAATGCGACAGCACCACATATTTGATCGGCTTGTCGGTGACGGTGCGAACCCGCTCGATCACCTTGCCCGCCATCGCCGGCGTCGCCTGTGCGTCGAACACGATGCAGCCGTCGTCGCCGACGATCACGGCGGAATTGGGATCGCCCTCGGCGGTGAAGGCATAGAGATCGGGGCCGATCTCGGAGAAGGTGATCTTCTTCTCCGCCATGTCGGAGGTGGATGCGAACCCTTTGGCCATCAATGCGTTCCCTTGCCTGGTCTATTGCTACTGCTGCTGCTGCTGCTGTTGTTGCTGTTGCTGTTGGCTGACATCAGCGATCCGGCGCTTGGCCAGCTCGATTGCCTCGAACAGCACATCGAGATCGCCGATGTGGTTGGCCAGGATCAGCACCAGCGCGGTATCGAGGTCGGCGCTCTGCTCGTCGCTCAAGCCGCGATGCGCCTCCACCACGGCGCGAAAGGCGTCATCGGGCCTGTTGAAGTTTGAACGGGTCGAGAGCGCCATGATCGGGGAAACCTCTAATTGAGACCGCAGGCGCGGGCGATAGCCGCCTCGATCGTCGGCCGGGCCGGGTGGCGGAAGCGCGCGGCGACATAGCCGTCCGGCCGCAGCAGATACGTGGCGCCGGGCTCGGCATCGTAACGCGCAAGGGCCAGCCGCTCCGCCTCGGCAACGCCGTTCTCCCCGGAGACGCGGATCGCGCCTACCTGCTGCGGCACATCGACGGCCGCATCATCGCCGAACTCCAGCAGCGTGAAGCGCCTTCCCTCGGCAATAAAGGCCTCGCTCAGGAACCTCACGCCGTTTGGCCCCGCTATCGGCGCATCCGGCATCGAGGCCCCGGGCGGCGGCCCGCCGCGCCAGCTCTGGTCGTCGGCGGTCGACAGCGCCGTGCCATAGACCGAGGGAACGGAGAGCCGTCCGGCATTGACCATGCGCTTGCCGAATTCGGTCTCTTTGGCGAGCGACAGCACCGCCTTGCGCAAGCGCGCCTCCTGGTGCGAGTTCGGCGCCATGAAATCGGTCGAGCGCGTGGATTCCCGGATGTTCTCGTCCGCCGCCTGACCGCGCTCGACCTGATAGCTCTCGAGCAACATCTGCGGCGATCTCTTGCGCAACACCAGGTCGAGTTTCCAGGCGAGATTCTCGGCATCCTCCAGGCCCGAATTGGCGCCGCGGGCCCCGAACGGCGAGACCTGATGGGCGGCGTCGCCGGCGAAGATCACCCGGCCATGGATAAACCTCTCCATGCGTCGGCACTGGAACTTGTAGATCGAAATCCACTCGAACTCGAACTTGTCGTGGCCGAGCATGCGGGCAATCCGGGGCCGCACGTTCTCCGGCTGCCTCTCGACTTGCGGATCCGCGAAGCGATGCAGCTGCAGATCGATGCGCCAGACATCATCGGGCTGCTTGTGCAATAGCGCCGAGCGTCCGGCATGAAACGGCGGATCGAACCAGAACCAGCGTTCGGTGGGAAACTCAGCCGTCATCTTGACGTCGGCGATCAGGAACTGATCCTCGAAGACCTGACCGGCGAACTCTGCGCCCACCATCTGGCGCAACGACGAGCGGGCGCCGTCGCAGGCCACGACGTATTGCGCGTTCAGCCGGTACGGACCATCCGGCGTGGCGATGGTCAGCGCCACATGGTCGTTGCGCCGCTCGAGTGCGGTCACCTTGTTGCGCCAGCGCAGGCTGATCGTGGGAAGCTGCCCGACCCGATCGACCAGATAGGCCTCGGCATAGAATTGCTGCAGGTTGACGAAGGCGGGCTGCTTGTGGCCCGGCTCCGGCAGCAGATTGAACTGATAGATCTGGGCGTCGCGGTGAAAGACCCTGCCTGCGCTCCAGACCACGCCCTTTTCGACCATCCGTTCGCCGACGCCGAGCCGGTCCCAATATTCCAGCGAACGCTTGGAAAAGCAGATGGCACGCGAGCCTTCGCCGATGCGGTCGGCATCGTCGAGCAGCACGACAGGCTGGCCGCGCTGCGCCAGATCGATCGCCAGCGAGAGGCCGACCGGACCGGCGCCGACCACGACGACCGCATGCTCCGCCACATCCTTGTCGGACCGGTCCTGGTCTTGATGCCGATGATAGCCGAACTGGATCTTGGCCTGCGCCATGGTGCGAGCGTTTCCCGATTGAGCGAGCCGAATTGAACGAGTCAAGCAAGGCTCGAATGGCGTTTTGACGGCGCTGTCTTGAGAATAATCCGCCTTGCCAATTAGTCGCAGTTGCAACTATCTTAGAGCAGTATGTCGATCCGTCAACTCAATTTGGAGCGGTTTTGACCAAAGCCTCTGCGAGCCGGCGGAACTCCGGGAAACGAACCCCGAGCGGGGCCGTTCCACGTCTGAATTCATTGCCCCGGCAAAGAGATGGCGCCGCCCTTGGCTTGCTGCCGGCCGGGCGGGGAACGTCCGGGCTCGACCTCTTCCGATTCGTGCCGTTTCGCCTGAACCGGCTCGCGGCCGAGGTGAGCGCCGCGCTGTCGGACGAATATCAGGAGCGCTACGGACTGGATATTCCGGAATGGCGGGTGCTGGCGACGCTGGGATTCCGCAACGAGGCGTGCAGCGCGCAAACCATCGCGCACTGCACCAGGACGCACAAATCGACCATCAGCCGCGCGGTGACAGCCCTGATGACGCGACAACTGGTCGAACGGGCCGAAAACAAAGACGACCGTCGCGAATTCACCTTGCGCATGACGCGTAAAGGCACCGCGCTCTACCAGAAGCTGGTTCCGCGCCTGAAGCGCAAGGAACTGCAGATTTTGTCGTGCCTCTCGGCGCGGGAACGGCAGCAATTTGCGCTGCTGCTGGACAAGATCGAGAAAAGCCTCGGTCTGGCCCAGACCGGCGAAGAGGCGAGCAAGGCCGGCGGGTATTAGTTCCCCATCGGCCTTTGGCCGACCCCTTTGGACGAAACAGGCTGGGACGCCGAAGCAGGGCGACCACAAGGGTCGCCCCTAAAAAATCGATATAATGTAGGGGCGCCCCTTGTGGGCGCCCTGCCTGACCGACATTGCGGCGCCCAGCGATATCGGATCTCCCGCGTGACCTACTTCGCAAACGAGCGCGATGGCGCGATGTGCAGGGCGTAGGCATCGACCTTGTCGCTGGCGCGCGGATAGATCTCGGCGACGATCGGATCGTGGCCGGGGATGATGCGGTCGGGATGGCCGGCGAGACGCTCGACGATTTCCCAGCCTGCGCACATGTCGCCGACGTTGTAGACGATCGGAAATGGACTGCGACGGTGCAGGTTGGCGTAGTAGTGTGCCGCGTCCGACGCCAGCACCACCGGGCCGCGCGCGGTCTCGACCCGCACCACCTGCAGGCCGTCGGAATGGCCGCCGACGCGGTGCAGCGTCACGCCGGGCGCCACCTCGCCGTCACCGGCATGAAATCGCACGCGTTCGCTGAAGACATGGCGCACCATCTGCGTGACGTGCTCGACCGAAAACGGATGGCGCAAGCTCCCAAAACACATGCAGCGCCCGGTGGCATAGCTCATCTCGCGCTCCTGCAGATGGAAGCGCGCGCGGGGAAAGCGGTCGAGATTGCCGGCGTGATCATAATGCAGGTGAGTGACGACCACGTCTTCGATTTCATCGGCCGCCACCGCGAAGCGCGCCAGCGCATCGACCGGATTGAGCGTGAGCTTGCGTTGGCGCGTCTCCGCCTCGGCCGCGTTGAACCCGGTATCGACGAGAATATCGCAGCTCTCCCTTCGGATCAGCCAGACAAAGTAGTCGAGATCGGAAGCCGCCGTCTCGTGGGGGTCGGGCACGAGATAATTCATATGCGGCGTGCGCGGCGACATCGTCGCATAGCGGATCGCGTAGATTTCCCAGTCTTTTCCCATCGGTCTTGCTCTTGTTGCGGCGCTGCGGTTGGTCGTCGCCCAGCAAGCCACCGCCCTGCGCAAAGGTCAAACAGATCGGCCGATGCAGACACGCGGCACCAATGTGAGTTATGTCACATTATGGCTCCGCGGCCGTCAGGCGAGTGGCTCACCGTCATCGAAAAATCGAACCGCTAGTTTACCGTCGAACCCGCAGGCCCGGATTGCGATGGCCGGCAGACTCCGCGGGACCGCTGCGCCCGTCAAAGCTGGAGGTGGCGGTATTTCTCGCGCGGCGCGGTTGCTTCGGCGGCGTCGTCAACTTTCTGCCATATAGGGCTCAGCCGAAAGCTGTCGGTGCGCCCGCATTCAAGTCTTTCGCGGCCGATGAACGCGATCGTCGGCTGCCCCGGCAGACGGTTGACATGGCTCACTGGCCCGGTTTGATAATGCGGGATGCGTGGGGTAGGGTCGCTGTGGCGCATCCTGGAATCGGCGCTTTGTTGGCTGGACCGCCGTGGCATGAGAATGCACATCAGATTTCTTGTCGCTCTGCTTGCAAGCTTTTTCTTGACCGCGATGGCGGTGCTGCCGACCATCGCCGCAGGCGCCGACCGGTTCGCGCTGGTCATCGGCAACGCGAAATATCCGGACGCCGATGCGCCGTTGAAAGAGCCGGTCAATGACGCCCACGACGTCGCCGACGAACTCAAGCGCGACGGTTTCAGCGTCGACGTCTTGGAAAATCTCACCGGCGATGCGATGCGCCGCGCCTTCGACCGTCTCTACGGACGGATCAAGCCCGGCTCGGTGGCGCTGATTTTCTTCAGCGGGTATGGCATCCAGTCCAACCGCCAGAGCTACCTGATCCCGGTCGACGCGCAGATCTGGACCGAGCCGGACGTGCGCCGCGACGGCATCAGCCTGGAGAACGTTCTGGGCGAAATCAACAATCGCGGGGCCGGCGTCAAGATCGCCCTGATCGATGCGTCCAGGCGCAATCCATTCGAGCGCCGCTTCCGGAGTTTTTCGGCGGGTCTTGCCCCGGTGATCGCGCCGAACGGAACGCTGGTGATGTATTCGGCGGCGCTCAGTTCGGTCATTTCGGACAATGGCGGTGATCACAGCCTGTTCGTCCAGGAGTTGCTCAAGGAAATCCGCGTTCCCGACCTGATGGCCGAAGAGACGCTCAACCGCACCCGCGTCGGGGTCACCCGCGCTTCCCGAAGCGAGCAGGTGCCGTGGATTTCGTCGTCGCTGGCCGAGGATTTTTCATTTATTCCCGGCACGGGCAGCCGGCCCGGTCCCGTGGTGGCGACGCTTCCACCCTCCATGCCAGGCCCCGCGCCGGCACCGCGTGTCGACGTGCCGGCACAGAAGCCGGTCGAGGTTTCCGTTCCGCCTGCCGCCGCGCCAGCGCCCGCCGCTACCGCTACCCCCGCCGCTGCTGCCTCTCCTCCCGTGGCGATGGCGCCGCCGGGAAATCCGCAGCCCGATGATGGACCGACGGCGCTTGCCCTTGCCGACGATCCGACCATCAAGAGCCTGACCGACAAGCTTACCGACAATCCCGACGATCAGAACGCGCTCTACCGGCGTGGCCAGGTCTATGCCAGCAAGGGAGCGTATCTTCTGGCGATCAAGGATTTCGACGGCACGATCCGGCTGAACCCGAAGGACGTCGAAGCCTTCAACAACCGTTGTTGGGCGCGCACCATCATCGGCGAATTGCAAGGTGCCTTGAGGGATTGCAACGAGGCGCTTCGGCTGCGGCCGAATTTCGTCGATGCCCTCGACAGCCGCGGCCTGCTCAACCTGAAGAGCGGCCAGGTGAAAAACGCAATTGCTGATTTTGATGCCGCGCTCAAGATCAATCCGAGACTGACGTCATCGCTGTACGGACGCGGCCTTGCCAAGCAACGCAATGGCTCGATTCCGGAGGGCGAACTGGATATAACCAACGCCAAGGCCATGGATCCCAATATCGTCAAGGAATTCGCAGGTTACGGGGTACGTTGAATATTATTTGAGTTGGCAGGGCCGCCTTCATCGAACCGCAAGGCCGGCGCCGGAGACCAACAAGGTGGCCGCGAACGGCATGTCCAGCGGCCGGCATATTGGATTGAATTAGCGCTGATGACACAGGAGGGGCTGGCCATGTCGAAACGTTCCGGAAGGATAAATCTCACCGCGGTGCTATCGATCCTGACGATCGGTGTCGCATTGTCGCTCGGTGTGGGAAAGGCCCTTGCCGGTGACGATGTCACCGAGGATCAGATCGTCCGGGCGCTCGCCCCGGCCAAGAAGCCGCTGACCCGCGGCCTGTCGGCAGCGCCCCAGCCCGACCCGGCGGCCACCGCCGCGGAGGGGCAATTTGTCCAGACCATCCGAAACCGGGCGACGCGCTCGCTGTCGGTCAATGAGCGCGAGGAGATTGCGACGATCGCCAAGGACAAGCCAAAAATCGACCTGGAAATCACATTCGACTACAATTCGGCGGATATCAGTGCAAAATCGCTTGCCTCGGTGCAGGCGCTCGGAAAGGCCCTGACCAATCCGGATCTGAAGGGCTCGACCTTCATCGTCGCCGGCCACACCGACGCCGCCGGCGGAGAAGCCTACAACCAGGACCTGTCGGAACGGCGCGCCGATTCGATCAAACGCTATCTGATGAGCAATTACGGCATCGGCGGCGCCGACCTCGTGACCGTCGGCTACGGCAAGAGCAAGCTCAAGGATCCGGGCAACCCGCTGGCTGAGGTCAACCGCCGAGTCCAGGTCGTCAACATGGCGAACAAGACCGCCGCTGCTTCGCAGTGACGCTGGCATGCGAACCGGTCGCGGCACCGGGTGAGTACGCGCGTGTCCCACGCCCACGCGCGGGACTGATCCGTTCGTCGTTCATTCCGACCGTTTCGGACAGCCGAGGCCCACGCGCCCCGCGACAGAGGTCTGGATTGATCCGGCAATGACTTTATCAGAATACCTCAAACCTGTACTGACCGTTGTCGCGATCGCAGCTCTGGGCGGCGGATATTACTTGATCGAGCATCGCCCCGCGGCGGAGGAGAAGGACACCCCGACCGACGCCCTCGTCATCGTCACCAAATCCACCAACGCCTGTTTCTCCGACATGGTGCGGGCCACCGGGTTCGTGGTGCCGCGCCGGGAAGCGGTGGCCGGGGTCGATCAGGAGGGCTCCAGGGTTGCCGAAGTTCTGGTTCACGAAGGCGATGTAGTGACCGATAACCAGGAGTTGGCGCGGCTCACGCCGCCGCCGGCGCAGCCTGGCCGGCCACCGGCACCGACCTCGCTGCGCGCCCCGGCCGCCGGAGTGATCACCGAGGTCAGGACCATGGCCGGAGCGCCGGCCTCGCCCCAGGCGGGACCGATGTTTCGCATCGCCGTCAACAACGACGTCGAGCTGGACGCCGAGGTGCCCGCCGTCCACATGCTGAAACTCAATCCGGGCGCCAACGTGCGCGTCAGCCGGGACGACATGCCCGATATCGTCGGGCGGGTGCGGCTGGTTTCGCCGCAGATCGACCGGTCGAGCCAGCTCGGCCACGTCAGAATATCGCTCGCCAATACCCCTTCGCTCAAGGTCGGCATGCTGGCGCGCGCCAACATCGACGCCAGGCGCAGTTGCGGTGTCGCTATTCCGCGTACCGCCATTGATCATCTCACTGTGCAGGTGGTCAAAGGCAATACCATTGAAACGCGTAAAGTCCGGGTTGGACTGGTGTCTGACAGCTCGACGGAAATCCTCGAGGGCCTCGAGGTCGGCGAAATCGTCGTGGCGGATGCCGGCTCTTCGCTGCATGACGGCGACCAGGTCAAGACCATGTTCGCCGAGGATCTCGATCGGACGCGGGTGCGCTGATGGCTCTCAATATCTCGGCATGGTCGATCCGGCATCCACTTCCCTCGGTGGTCTTTTCGATCATCCTTCTGGTGCTTGGCTGGGTCAGCTTCACCAAGCTTGCGGTCACGCGGCTGCCCTCGGCCGATATTCCGGTAATCTCGGTCGCGGTGTCGCAGTTCGGCGCCGCCCCGGCGGAGCTCGAATCGCAAGTCACCAAAACCATCGAAGATGGCGTTTCCGGTGTCGAGGGCGTGCGGCACATTTCATCGTCGATCACCGACGGGCTGTCCCTGACGACGATCCAGTTTGCCCTGGAGACCAACACCGACCGGGCGCTGAACGACGTCAAGGACGCCGTCACCAGGGTCCGCGCCAACCTGCCGCAGAACGTCAATGAGCCTCTGATCCAGCGCGTCGACGTGATCGGCCTGCCGATCGTCACCTATGCGGCGATCTCGCCCGGCAAAACGCCCGAACAGCTGTCCTATTTCGTCGACGACGTCGTCAAGCGCGCCCTTCAGGGCGTCCGCGGCGTCGCCCAGGTCGAGCGTATCGGCGGTGTCGAGCGCGAGATCCTGGTTTCGCTCGATCCGGACCGGCTGCAGGCCGCCGGGCTGACCGCCGTCAACGTCAGCCAAAGCCTGCGCGGCACCAACGTCGATCTTGCCGGCGGCCGCGCCGAGATCGGCAAGAACGATCAGGCGATCCGCACGCTGGCTGGCGCCAAGACGCTGAATGAACTGGCCGGAACCATGATTCCGCTGTTCAGCGGCGGCGAGGTCCGGCTCGACGATCTCGGAACCGTCACCGACACCATCGCCGACCGCCGCACCTTTGCGCGCTTCAACGGCGAGCCGGTGGTGGCGCTCGGCATCAAGCGCTCGAAGGGCGCCAGCGACGTCGTCGTCGCGGCGGCGGTGCAGAAGCGCATCGATGCCTTGAAGCTCGCCTATCCCGACGTCGATCTGAAACTGATCGACACCTCGGTGGAATTTACCAAGGGCAATTACGAGGCCGCGATCTCGACGCTGTTCGAAGGCGCCATTCTCGCGGTCATCATCGTGCTTTTGTTCCTGCGCGATATCCGGGCCACCATCATCGCCGCGATCTCGCTGCCGCTGTCGATCTTCCCGGCGTTCTGGGCGATGGACATTCTCGGCTTTTCGCTGAACCTCGTCAGTTTCCTCGCCATCACGCTGTCGACCGGCATTCTGGTCGATGACGCCATCGTCGAGATCGAGAACATCGTCCGTCACATGCGGATGGGCAAGTCGCCCTATCGCGCCGCGCTGGAGGCCGCCGACGAGATCGGTCTCGCCGTGATCGCAATCTCATTCACCATCATCGCCATCTTTGCGCCGGCAAGCTTCATGTCCGGCATCGCCGGACAGTTTTTCAAGCAGTTCGGCATCACGGTGTCGGTGCAGGTGTTCTTCTCGCTGTTGGCGGCGCGCTTCGTCACCCCGGTGTTGGCCGCCTATTTCCTCAGGGATCATGCGCATGACGACCCGGCCCCGGGACGGCCATTGCGCGCCTACACCCGGCTCGTCACCTGGTCCGTGAGACACTATTTCATCACCGTCCTGATCGGCTTTGGCATCTTCGCGGCCTCGATCTGGAGCATCACGCTGTTGCCGCAGGGCTTCCTGCCGGCCCAGGACACCGCGCGCTCGCTGTTGGCGATGGAGCTGCCGCCGGGCTCGCAGCTCGCCTACACCGAGAAGGTCACCGAAGACATCGTCGCCCGCTTGCGCAAGCGCCCGGAAGTGAGAAGCGTCTTCGTCGATGGCGGCCGGGTGCCGCCGGGACTGTTCGAGGTGCGCCGCGCCGCGCTGATCATCAACTACACGCCCAAGACCGCACGCAAGATCACGCAGCGCCAGCTCGAACTCGAGATCGGCAAGGAACTCGAGAACGTCCCCGACATCCGCTACTGGTTCCTCGACGAAAATGGCCTCCGCGCGATCTCGCTGGTGGTCACAGGATCGGACAGCAACATCGTCAACAACGTCGCCAGCGAGCTGGCGACCCAGATGAAGCGGATCGGAAGCATCTCCGACGTGATCTCGGAAACCGCGCTCGACCGGCCCGAGCTGCGTATCCAGCCCAAGGCGGATCTCGCCGCGCGGCTCGGCGTATCCACCGAAAGCCTGTCGCAGACCATCCGCGTCGCCACCATCGGCGACGTCGGTCCGGCGCTGGCCAAATTCGACGCCGGCGACCGGCTGGTGCCGATCCGGGTCCAGCTCGAGGACGCCGCGCGCGGCGACCTCGGCCTGTTGGAGCAGCTGCGGGTGCCGCTCGGCGAGCACGGCGAGAAGGGCGGCGTGCCGCTGTCGGTGGTCGCCGACATCAAGCTCGACCAGGGCCCGACCAGCATCAATCGCTACGACCGGGAACGCCAGGCCACGGTGGCGGCCGACCTGGTCGGCTCGGCCGCGCTCGGCGACGCCACCAAGCTGATCTACAACCTGCCGGTCATGAAAACCCTGCCGAAGGGCGTCAAGGTGTCGCCATCAGGCGATGCCGAAAGCCTCAACGAGCTGTCGGAAGGCTTTGCCACCGCGATCACCGCCGGCCTGATGATGGTCTATGCGGTGCTGGTCTTGTTGTTCGGCACCTTCCTGCAGCCGATCACCATCCTGTTCTCGCTGCCGCTCTCGATCGGCGGCGCCATCGTGGCGCTGTTGGTCACCGGCAAGCAGCTGACGACGCCGGTGTGGATCGGCATCCTGATGCTGATGGGCATCGTGACCAAGAACGCCATCATGCTGGTGGAGTTCGCGGTCGAATCGGTCCGCGCCGGCAAGCCGCGCGATGCCGCGATCATCGATGCCGGCATGAAGCGCGCGCGACCCATCGTCATGACCACGATCGCGATGGCCGCCGGCATGATGCCCTCAGCGCTGGCGTTCGGCGCCGGCGGCGAATTCCGCTCGCCGATGGCGCTGGCCGTGATCGGCGGCCTGTTGTTCTCCACCGTGCTGTCGCTGGTCTTCGTGCCGGCGATGTTCATGCTGATGGACGATGTCGGCGCGCTGTTCTGGCGCTTCGGCAGGAAGCTCGTGGTCACCGAGGGCGACGCCGAAGCGCCGGCGAAGGATCATGCCGCCGGGCATGAACCGGCGCCGCAGGGCATGGTGCATTCGCCGGCGGCGGAGTGACTCATAGTGCGGCGCATCCTCCGTCGCTAGACAAAACCTAAGTGGTTAAGACATTGATTTTTGGCACCGCCATTTCGGTCAGGGAGGGCGCCCACAAGGGGCGCCCCTACGTTATTGTCAATCACGTAGGGGCGACCCTTGTGGTCGCCCCTCTTCGGCGCCCACTGTTTAGCCTGTTTCGTCCAAGGGGGTCTCACCGAAGAGGATTGATGATCGCGATGTCAGCAAAATCTTTCTCGTTGTCGGTGACCACGATACAGTCATTGGCCACCGCAATCGCCGCGACGATGGTGTCGAGAGCGCTCCGAGGTCTTCCCTTGGCAGTCCCCTCGGCCATCAAGCGAGCCCAGATCAGGCCCGCCCTCTCGTCGAACGGCAGCACACGACCAGCGAAGAGCGCCGAGGGACCTTCAGGGCTGGAAAACCACGCATCGAGCCGGTCACGCTTCCGGCCGGCGGGCTTCTCTAGAATGCCGCGTCGAATTTCGGCGAGGGTGAGCGAGGCAATGTACAGATTCGCATCGACTTGTTCTCCCATCCAGACCAGCAAGCCTTCCGAAGGCGCCGGCTTTGTGACGTTGCTGATGATATTGGTGTCAAGGAGATAACGGCTCACAGCTCGACTTTGCGCCCGGCTTCAAACCGACGAACAGGAGCGATCCCGGCACCGACCAGGGGCGAGCGGCGAAGCGCCTGGAGAATGCCGCCCTTGCTGGGTGGCTCGCCGGATATTGTCTGGCTGACGACGGCCCGGAGTCGCAAGGCGTCCGGGCCGTCTTCCGCCAAGCGCCGGGCGAGCGCTCGGATGAGGTCGCGGTCGCCGTCGAGACCCAGAACCTCGAATCGGGCCATCCCCCGCTTGTGAAGACGCTTTCGGTAGTTCTTGATCGCCTGTTTCTGAGATGCGTTGCTCACATTCGATCTCCGGCTATATCCAGTAATATATCCAGTTACGGCGTAACCCGCAAGGCGATCTTTACATCTGCATGGACCATCGTCAGGCCGGCGGTGATCGCGGTGGCAAAGCCTTCCGACGGTTCGTTGAGGCTTTCGGCATCGCCGGATGGCGTGACCTCGATGCCCCTTCGATGGGCTGTTCACGACCGCCAGCTCGTAGATCACCTTGGTGGCGTCTCCGATCATCAGCCTTGTGTTCGAATCGGATGGTCATCTCGATTGTCGACAACGTACCACTCGCGATCGGCGGCGCGATCGTGGCGCTGTTGGTCGCCGGCAAGCAGCTGACGACGCCGGTGTGGATCGGCATCCTGATGCTGATGGGCATCGTGACCAAGAAGGCCATCATGCCGGTCGAGTTCGCCGTCGAATCGATCCGCGTCGGCAAGCCGCGCGAGGAAGCGATCATCGATGCCGGCATGAAGCGCGCCCGTCCCATCGTCATGACCACGATCGCGATGGCCGCCGGCATGATGCCCTCGGCGCTGGCATTCGGCGCCGGCGGCGAATTCCGCTCGCCGATGGCGCTGGCCGCGATCGGCGGCCTGTTGTTCTCCACCGTGCTGTCGCTGGTGTTCATGCCGGCGATGTTCATGCTGATGGACGATGTCGGCGCACTGTTCTGGCGGTTTGGCAGCAAGCTCGTGGTCACCGAGCGGCGAGAGCGAAGCGCCGGCGAAGGATCATGCCTCCGGGCATGAAGCCGCACCGCCGCCGGGTATGATGCATTCGCCGGCCGCGGAATGAGGCGGTCCATCCATTGTTGCCTCCGGGAAAAACACGCGCTATTGCATTGTTGAAAGGGATTACCTGGAGGGTGGGCAAAGCCATCGGGACGCGCAGCGGCGCGGTCCGATAGAGTGTCCGTCATTTGCTGAATGGTGAGCAGGCGCCAAGCGCGCCTTTGGCCGCCCTATGCTGGCTGGAGCAAGCGAAATGATCGTTCGCCATATTCTGATGATCCTTGCCAGCCTGCTGTTGGCTTCACAGGCGCTCGCACAGGCTGAGCCAGACCAGAAGTCCTTATTTGGAGGCTACGTTAACTCCGCTGTCTACCATGGGTATCTCGAACAAATCTTCAACTTGCGCGAACCGGCAATTCTCAAGGCCGAATGTCCGGTTATGAAGGTAGTCGAGCAGAATCGAACAATTGTATTGGAGCAACCGAAGTTCGTGCGAGTTGACGGGAACTTCCGAATTGATACGGGGAGCTGGGTAGCATTGGCTGTGCTTGACCGTTGCGGCTCACAGGTCACCAGAAGAGCCTTGCTCAAAGCAATTCCGGGTGCAAACCAGCTTCAACCTGTTTTTCTTCTTCCCGGTGATTTTCATGGAAACCTCAAACTTGAAGCCGATGCTGTTCGAATTGTAACTCCCGCAATGATGGCATTTGCCAAGTGCCGAGACGGGAGCAAATTCCAAGTGATCAATGTCACTGCAATCACACCAGCGTCCGCCAACGGATGGTCGGAAACCTGGACGGCTATCGCTTGCGACACAAAAGTTGACGCGGAGGTGACCTATAGGGCAACGGGCGAGGGGATGAATATTAGCGCTGGCAAGTGGAAGGTCTCCTGACCCGAAAAGCTTGCTTGTAAACTCCCAGCCCCAGGACGCACTCGCGAGATCTGTCAAAGCCGGCGAAGCGATCTGAACTCCTATCCCTACATCGAATCCGGCGATATCGACGAAGCTTTGCAATACGCCGCGTTTCTCGCTGAAGATGAAACCGTCGATCTGCGGCCCTCTGTTCCTGCCAAGTGAGATTTCTGATCGACATGCTGCTTTCGCCGGCGCTGGTGTCGTGGCTCTCGGATCGAGGCCACGACGCCGCGCATGCGGTCGATTTGGGACTTAGCCGCGCCACCGACAGGGAGATCATGGAGTGAGCGAAGCACGAGGCGCGAACGATCATTACTGTCGACCTCGACTATCCGCGCCCGCTCGCAGTTGGCGGCGAAAGCGAACCAAGTTTGATCCTCTTTCGCAATGGCAACTGGTCCGAAGCAAACGTCCGCATTCGATTGGGCGAGGTCCTTGCCGCGCTGAGTGAAGCGGATATTGCCAGCAGTATCATCGTCGTCGATCGGGATCGCGTGCGGCGGCGAAGGCTGCCGATCGGGTTATGAGCTACGCCATCACGAACCAGCGCGCGGTTCATTTGACGCCTGTCCCTCATTTAGGGACGTGCCCCGCCGCCTCCGCAAACCCGGCGCGATCGCGCTCAGGCAAGCGCGGCGCATCCGCGGTCGGCGTCCTTGCGCGCGGCTGCCCCGCCGGCATTTGCTGCTGCGGATGCTGCGCATGAGCCGCGAAAAAGCCGGCCAGACTGCATAAACCCTGACTGAGGCGCGCCAGCATTGCCGGCGACAGCGATGGATCTCCGCGGCCGCGATTGCAACCCGAGAACGACGTCGGATCATCCAGACCGGCGGGGGATACCAGTTGCCCGCGCGCCGCGGCGAAGCGTGCCGCCCGCTGCGCCGCCCATCGCATCGAATTCAATTTGTACTCGGCCATGGCCCGCGCTGCTGCCACCCGGGCACGCTTGTCGACCAGCGGCGGAGCCGGAGCTCGGCCCCGGCTCATGTCCAATTCCCTCCCGGGCATCTCGGATTGTCGCATCGCCCGGCTTTGGATTTGCTGCTGCTCCGCGACGGTCGCGTCTTCGCCTGAGCCTTCCGGCATCAGGCTCGCTGCCGGCGGAACTGTTTTCTCCTCGGCCGGGCGCGAGGCCGCAACGGAAGGCGCCGGTTCTGCTCCAAGAGGGGATGCCGCGAGCGAAGGCGCTGTCGCCGCGGGGGGCGATGCCTCAACAAAGGGGGATGCCGCGATGGCCGGCGCTTCAGCAACCGGAGGCAATGAAGCAATGGGGGGCGCTTCGCTGGCAGAAAGAGGCGCCTCGATGGAAGGCGCTTCCGCAACGGGCGAGGTGGCAACGGCAGGCGGAACCGCGATCGAGCGCGGCACGACCAGCGCCGCAAAGCCCTGTTGAGCGCCGGTCAAACCCAGAAGGTTTGACTGCACGATAAAATCCGACCTGGTAAAAAGAGAAGCTCGTGCCGCGATCCCTTCCATCGCGGCGATGCAGGGATCATGCGCCTCAAAGCACAGCGATGCCCATCCCTTCCCGATGGTGGCCTGCGGCGGCGCATTTTCTGCCTCGGGCCGGACCAGTTCGTCTTCAACCGCGGGATGGTCAGGACTGTAAAAGGCCGCGGCGAGCGCCAGTACCCGGTCGCCGCCGACCACCGACAGCGGCTCAGCCGTTTGCGCATGCCATAGCCGCGTCAATTCGGCGGCGGACAGCTGATAGAAATTGCGTCCCTGCTCCGACGGATGGGCATTGCGATAGAGCGCGTAAAGGGGCGCCCCCACGACGACAGCAATCACCGCCATTGCGGTCGCCAGCGCGGCCAGGTTGACGGTATAAGCGCGCGCGATCGGAGCGTTCGAGCCACAGACCACCAGGATCACGAGCAGGTACAGCCCCTGAAATTCCCAGGCTGGACGGATGTCGAGTCCCAGGCCGACCGCCGTGATGGCGGGGAAGATGATGGTCCCGACCCCGACGAACAGGAGCAGCAGCTGGCCAGGGTCTATGATCCACAGGACTCTCGACAACCTGCTGAGACGGCCGGGCACCATCATGCCCCATATGGCCAGCGGAGTCGCAACGACAAAAGCAAGCACCAGGACCACCAGCAGCGCCTCGATCAGCGAAGCGGGTGTCGCCGCGGCCGTAAGCCGAAGAAGCCCGTCGCCGAAGGGCTTCGCGCCGATCGTCGTCAACCAATGAACATGCGGGACGATTGCGGTGAGCACCATGGCGGCGGAAACCCAGGGCGCTGGCGAGGCCAGATAAGCGCGGCGCCGCGGATGGCAACTCGCCGCGACCACGAAGCTCGCGATCAGAAACACCGAGTGCTGCTTGCCGAGCAATGTCAGCGCCGCTGTCAGGCCGGCGAAAACGGCCCATTCGATCCGGCGGGTTTCGAATGACCTCAGGAAGCAATAGGTGGCAATCGGCCAGGCCGCCAGCAGAACCGCGTTGGCGTCGAACCGCAGCGCCTCGAACTGATAGATCGGCAGCAGCATCAGAATCAGCAGCACCATCACTCTTCGGTCGCCCCGCACGAAGCGGCGCGAGATCAGATCAACGCTCCACAAGGCCAGCACGGCATTGATCAAGGCCAGCAACCGGAACGACCAATTGGTGAGCGGAAAGGTCGATGTCCAGGCGTGCGTCAGCCACGCCGCGAGCGGCGCATGCTGGGCGTAACCCCATTCGAGGCTGCGTCCGGACGACCAGACTTGCAGCGTGTCGGGGTGCAGATCGCCGTTGAAGTTGGCGATGGTCAGGAAGGCGAGCCAGACACCGACAAATCCGATCAGCAGCAGTGGAATGGCCCAGCCGGCTTCGATGCCGTCGAGCCACCTCAGAAACGGCCTGCGCCAATGCGTCACCAACACTTCCGACGGCGCCAGCATATCTGCAGCATTCATGGACTGAGAACTCCGACGGCTCGGCACTCAAACGATGCTTCCAACGAAGCAACGTCCTCGGCGTTGCCGAGAAGCGCATCGCCCTTGCTTAAGAACGATTATTGTTCCAAATAAAAAATATTGATGTTGCAATTTCGATCATATTCTTGCGCGCCTCCCGAATAATGTCAGCCTGCGATCAGCCGCCCTTCGATCGTCGCAAAAAAACCGATTTGCGCGGACGCTCGCGGCGGCGGCGGTGAGCCCCCTCGCCCCGCCTCTTCGCGGGGAGAGGGTTGGGGTGAGGGGCGGCATCCCCGAGTTCGACTAGCGGACAGTACTCCTCGCCCGGCTTTCACCGAAGGCGCGGCGCTTTTCGTGCGCAGTGGGTCAGCCACGCCAATGGCGAAATCAGGATGAGTCTCGGGGAGCAGGCCGATAGGATCAGGACTTTGGAAAACGTTCTACTCTTCAGCGACGCTGGTGCTCGGCGGTGGCGTGAGCTGTTCCTCAGTTGCGGGAGGCACGATCAGAGCGGTAAAGTGCTCGGTGGCGCCGGGCCGGCCGAGCAGCTTTGATTCAAGCGCGAACCTGTATTTGACCAGATGCGGGGCGTTCGCCGCGAGGCCTTCCATCGAGGTGACACAGAAATGGTCTCCGTCGAAACACATCGCCGCCCAACCGCGCTCATAGGTGATCGAAGGCTGCGAGTCATGAACCGCAAGGACTGAGCGCTCGTCGAAGGCAGGATGATCCGGGCTGTAGAAGGCCGCGGCGTAGGCCAGCACATCGTCGCCGCCAACCATTGGAAGCGCGGCAGCCGAATACTGGTGCCAGTACCGGGTCAGCTCCAGCGCGGACGCCTGATAGAAATTCCGTCCCTCGTGCAGGGGATTGCGGTTCCGGTAGATCGCGTGAATGGGCGCCACGAGGACGGCGGCTGCCAGCGAAAGGCCGATGACGAAGACCGCGAGATTGACCGTGTAAAATCGCTCGATCGGATAGCTCGCGCCGCAGACGATCAGGATGCCGAACAGGAAAAGGCCTTGCAATGCCCAGAGCGGCGACATGTCGGTCCCCAGCATCACCGCCGTGGCCACCGGAAACAGGATCGTGCCGAGGGCGACAAAGAACAATAGCCGCAGACCGGGGTTCATCGCCCGGAAATCTCCGATGAACGTTTTCAGCCGTTCTTTTGCGATCAACACCCATATCGCCGCCGGCAATGCCAGCACCAGTGCAACGCCCAAGATGAACTCAGCGGCTTCGTGCAGCGAACGACCAAAGGTCTTCCCGGCATGTACTGCGAGCGCGTAATGGATCGGCTTGGCGCCCGTTGTCGCCAGCCAATACATATGCGGGGCGAGCGCGGCCAAGCCCACGACCATGGAGATCCATGGCGCCCACGAGCCGAAATAAGCCCGCCGCTGCGGATGACAAATCGCGGCGAACAAGAAGCTCGCGATCAAGAATGCCGTGTAGTATTTTCCCAGCATCGCCAGCGCGGCGGTGGCGCCGGCGGCGATGGCCCACCCAAGCTGACGGGTCTCAAACGAGCGCAGGAAGAAGTAGATGGCCAGCGGCCAGGTCGCCAACAGCACCGTGTTGGCATTGAATCGCTGGGCGTGAAGCTGGTAGGCCGGCAGCAGCATCAGAAGCAGCAGCACGAACATTCTCTTGTCGCCGCGAACGAAGCGGCGCGAGATCAGATCGACCGCCCAGAGGGCGAATGCGGCGTTGGTCAATGCCAGCAACTGGAACGACCAGTTGGTCAGCGGAAATATCGAAGTCCAGGCGCGCGCGACCCATCCCATCAGGGGAGGATGCTTGATATAGCCCCATTCGATGCTGCGTCCGTAGCTCCACGTTTCGAGAACATCGGGGTGCAGATCGCCGTCGTAATAGGCAATGGCCAGAAAAACCTGCCAGATGACGACAAAGCCGATCAACAGCAGCGGAATGCCCCAGCCGGCTTCGACACCATCCAGCCACCGCAGAAAAGGCCTTCGCCACCGCGCCGGAGAATTTTCCGAGCGCGCGGCCAACGCAGACAACTCAAGATACATTGGACCAGAACCCACCTACACGTTCGATCGGGCCGCCGCTCCGGTGAGCGACGGCGATCGGGTGTTTCTGTTTGTTAAAAATTATTAATGGTTGAAATTCAGAGGATTGATGTCGCAAATGAGTTTTTGGCCAACGCGAAAGAGGCGACGTCCGCGGCTCTCAACCAGGACGGGACAATTGCGCGCGCATGGTTGTCGGTCGGACCGCGAAGCGCCGCGATGACCGTCGCTTCACTCTTCCGCGGTGGCCTTGGCCTGCGGCGGCTCTGCTTCGATGGAAGGGGGCACCATCAGGGCCGTAAAGCGCTCGGTCGCGCCGGGTTGGCCCAGCAATGTCGACTGCAGCTGGAATTCGAACTTGACGAAATAGGAAGCCGGCGCGGCGATGCCTTCGATGGCGGAGATGCAAGATGCGTCTGTCGCAAAGCAGAGGGCTGCCCATCCTCGTTCAAACAGCTGCGGCGGCGGCGGTCCCTCGTGTTTGACGAGGGCGAGGCGCTCCTCGTAGAGGGGATGATCCGGGCTATAGAAAGCCGCGGCAAAGGCCAGCACATCGTCGCCGCCCACCGTCGGCAGCTCCGTATTGGACAGCCTGTGCCAGTGCTGGGTCAGCTCCAGCGCAGCCTGCCGGTAGAAATTGCGCCCCTCGTGCAAGGGATGATCGTTTCGATAGACGGCGTGAACAGGCGCCACCACCAGCGCGCACCCCACCGACACCGCGATCACAAAGACCGCGAGATTGACCGTATAAAAGCGTTCGATGCGAAAGCTCGTGCTGCCGACGACGCGGATGGCGTAGACGAAAAGACCTTGCAAGGCCCAGATTGGCGGCATGTCGGTCCCGAGCCCGACCGCGGCGATCACCGGAAAGGCGATGGTCCCGGCGCCGATCAGAAACAGCAGCAGCAGGCCCGGATCCATCGTCCGGAACTCCTCGGCGAACTTTCGCATGCGGTCGTTCACCATCAGGGCCCAGGTCGCGGCCGGCAGCGCAAGGACGAGTGAGACGCCGAGCAGGAAAAGAATGGCGGCGTCCAGCGACGGAACCAAGGTCTTGCCTGCATGTGTGACAAGCGCGTAGTTGATCGGTTTCGCCCCCGTCGTCGCCAACCAATAGAGATGCGGCCCGAGCGCGGCCAATCCGGTCACCGCTGAGATCCAGGGGGCGAGCGAGCTGAAATAGGCGCGTCGCTGCGGATGGCAGATCGCCGCAAGCAGAAAGCTCGCGATCAGAAATGCCGAATAGTATTTGCCGAGCATCGCAAGCGCAGCCGTCGCGCCGGCGGCGATCGCCCATCCGACATGACGCTCTTGAAAGGACCGCAGGAAGCAATAGGTGGCGATCGGCCAGGCCGCCAGCAGAACGGTGTTGGCATTAAAACGCTGCGCATGAAACTGGTAGGTCGGCATCAGCATGAGAAGCAGCAGCACGACCATTCTCTTGTCGCCGCGCATGAAGCGCCGCGCAATCAGATCAACCACCCACAGCGCGACCGCCGCATTGGTCAATGCCAGCAGCTCGAATGACCAGTTGGCGAGCGGGAACACCGACGTCCAGGCGCGCGCGACCCATCCCATCAGCGGGGGATGTTTGGTGTAGCCCCATTCGATGCTGCGCCCATAGGTCCAGGTTTCCAGCACGTCGGGATGAAGATCGCCGTCGTAATAGGCGATGGAAAAATAAATCATCCAGACGGCGACGAATCCGATCAGCAGAAGCGGAATACCCCAACCCGCTTCGATCCCGTCCATCCACTTCAGAAACGGCCTGCGCCAGCGCGCCGGCGAGCTTTCCAAGTACGCGACCGTCGTCGTTACCCATTCACACATTCGGTACGAACCTCACGGCGTGTTACAAACGGACACGTTTGATATCCCCGTCGCCGGCGAGCGAAGGTGGCCGGCCGATCACGTGCGGCCATGCAGAATGTTTCCAAGTGTTAAGAATGCTTAATGGTCCAATTTCAAAATATTGGTGGCGCAAATGAGATGATTTGATACCCGCAAGATGGCGCGCGCGCTGCCGCTCTGGGCGGCCCCAGGGGAATGCCCGATCAAGCCGGGCGATGACGGCCGTGGTTCATTCGTTCCGCGCCACCGCGGTCAGCCGGGGGATGTTCAACAATAGAATGCGGCCGCGCTGCAGATCGAGAATGCCGTCCTTGCGCCACAGCTGCAGCTGGCGATTGACGCTTTCGCGGGCGGCACCGACGAAGATTCCGAGCTGCTCCTGTGAAATATGCACCTCGGAGCCGTAATCGCTGGCGAGCGCACAGAGCCGGCGCGCCAGGCGAACCGGCAAAGGCTGCAGCACCGATTCCTCCATTCGCTCGCTTTGCCAGCGGATCCTTTGACACAACAGCATGATGATCTTGATTGCCACCTTGGGCTCGCGCTCGAGATGGTCCAGAAAATCCTCGCGGCGCAAGACGAACAGTTCCGTCGGCTCGCCCGCGGTCGCGTCCGCGGTGCGGCTCTGGCCGTCGAGCACCGAGACTTCGCCGAACAGGTCGCCGGGGCCCATGAAGTTCAACGTGAGGCGGCTGCCATCGGAGGCGCCGGTCTCGATGCGGATCTGCCCGCGGCGAACGCCGTACAGGGAGTCGCCGGGATCGCCTTTCTGGAACAAGACTTCGCCGAGCCCGAGGTGCTGGGTGCGGCACAGATTGGAGATGCGCTGCAATTCGTCGGGCCCCAAATCCGAAAACATCGGATTCATCTTCAGGATGACCGCAAATTCGGCCTGCTTACTCATCGAAATACCTTTCGAAAATCGCCGCCCGCAAAATGGGTGGCCGGCGAAGTGTGTCATAAGTCACATAGCTTTGCAGCACCCCCAGGTAGCTTTTGAACGGCTTTGAGCCGTCTCCCCTTTCCGGGATAGACTGATAGCCCTCGGCCGCGCCCAGGAAACGGGCGGCCTGAATTCAATGCCGCTGTCCCAATTGGAATGTCGTCATGAGAGTCCTGAAGTTTGTCGGCGCCGCCATCGCAGCCGTCATCGCCGTCTTCGCGCTGCTGCTGTTCGTCGGAATTCCCTCGGGTTTGCTGACGTCGACACTCCAAGCCAGGATCGAACGCCAAACCAACTATCGGCTGACGGCTAACGGAACGACCAGGATCGGCCTCTGGCCGAACCTCAATGTGACGCTGAACGACATCACCTTGCAGGATCCGAAGGAGCGCGACAGCGGCAGCAGTCTGACTATCGGCAGCCTGCGGGCTGCCCTGATGCTCAGCAGCCTATGGTCGGGGCATCCGCGGATCACGGAACTGGCGATCGTGCGTCCGGTTCTGCACGTCCCGCTTTTGCGCGAGCGCACCCGCGCGCTCAATCCCTCCTTGGGCGCAACGACGGCTTCCGGCGACGACGAAGCCGACATGGTCGCTATCGATCGCGTGACCATCAGCGGCGGCAGCGTCGTTTTGTTCAATACCCGGGACCGCGTCGAAAACCACATCGACGGCATCGACGCCGATGTTGCGATCGGCGCCGACCGCGACATCAAGATCACCGGGCGCGCCCGCGCGGCCGAGCATCCGCTGCAATTTTCGATCAAAGCCAAGGCGCCAGTCCCGCCGCTGGGGCGGCAGACCATCCCGGTCGAGCTGACGCTTGATACCGGGGGCCTGTTGCGGGCCCCGCTGACCGCCCGGGCCGAGGTCCGACTCAACGGCCAATTATTGATGATCAATGGCCTGACCGGAAAGCTCGGCGATGGTGCGTTCAACGGCTGGGCGTCGGCCGATCTCGCCAGCAAGCCGCTGGTCAAACTCGATCTCGACTTCCAGCGGCTCGACATCGCGACCGCGAAAGCGGGCCGCGCATCCCCCGGGACCTTCCTGCAGCCCTGGAGCAAGGCGTCGATCGACCTCACGGGATTGAACTATGTCGACGCCCAAGCCAAAATCTCCGCCGCGGAAATTGACTACGGCGACGCGCATCTCGCGCCGGCCGCCATCGACGCGGCGCTGGCGGGTGGCGTCCTCAAGGTCAGGTTTGGCAATCTCGGGGTCTATGGGGGCCAGGCCAGCGGCGACCTCAGCGTCGATGCGTCGACCGGCAGCCCCGATTATGCGCTGCGCGGCGATCTCACCAGCGTCGGTGCGTTGCCGCTGTTGCAGGGGGCTGCCGGCTTCGACAAGCTTGACGGCAAGTTGCAGGCGAAAATCGCCTTGCGTAGCTCGGGCGCAAGCCAATACGCCATCATGTCCAACCTCAATGGGACCGTGTTCGCGGTGTTGCAGGATGGCGCCATTCGCGGCCTCAATGTCGCTCAGATGATCCGCGCGCTGACGTCCAGCACGCTGTCGGGATGGCAGGAGGGCGGTGAACGCTCGACCGATCTGACCCAGCTCAGCGCCTCGTTCCGCGTCGAAAACGGCCAGGCCACCACGGGCGATCTCAATCTGGTCGGTCCGCTGGTGCGGGTCACCGGAGCCGGCACCGTAGACCTCGCAGCCCAGTCGCTGGCGCTTCGGGTCGAGCCCAAGCTCGTGATGACGATCGAAGGCCAGGGCCGGACTTCCGATCCGGTCGGGCTCGGCATCCCCGTCGTCATCTCCGGCCCTTGGGGCGAGCCGCGGATCTATCCCGATGTCAGCGGTATTCTGGACCACCCGGACGCGGCCTATGCCAAGCTCAAGGAAATGGGCCAGGGCCTGTTCGGTACCAATGGTGGCGGATTGGGCGCGCTGGGCGGCCTGATCGGCGACGGGGGCGCTGGCGTGGACCCATCCGGAAATGCCGGCAGCCGGCTCGGCGAAACCCTCGGTAATCTGCTGCAACAGGGCCTCGGCCATGCCCGCAACATTCCTGCACCAACCACCCTCCAGCCGAGTGCGCCCGCGGCGAACGATCCCGCCCAACCGCCGGCGCCGGACAGTCAGCCGATGAACGACGTATTGCGGCAGCTGTTCAACCGCTGATGGGTGTCTCCTGACATTTCCCGCTCTGCCGCGAGGAAGGGGAAAGGCAGCCGCCCTCGGCTAACCATGAAGGCCGGGTCGCCCGCCGTACCGACAAAATTATGCTAGAGAAATCCTGGCTGGCGCAGCGGGCGGTCGACGCTTCAAATGGCTTTCCGCCAATGGCGGCGGATGCGCGCACCCGGTCGGGTGTCGCATAGGGGTCTGGATGACAGGGCTCAGGGACACAATCGGGTCGCTCCGCGAAGGCCTGTTCGCCAAATACGTGCTCGCGCTGGTCGGCCTGGTGGTCTTCGTGCTCACGATCAACGGTGCCACCGAAGCCTGGATCAGCTACCGCGCCACCAAGACCAAGCTGACCGCCGAGATGTCGGAGAAGGCGGAAGCCACCGCGCGGCGGATCGAGCAGTCGATCTCCGACCTGGAGCGGCAGATCAGCTGGGTGACGCGCGCCAGCGCCCGCACAATCGATGAACACCGCGCCGATTACGCCCAGTTGCTGAACCAGGTGCCAGCCGTCAGCCAGATCTCTCTGCTCGACGGCAATGGCCGCGAGCAGCTCAAGCTGTCGCGCACCGCGATCACGGTCGGCAGCAAGACGGATTTCTCGACCGACGGCCGGTTTACCGAGGCCGTTGCCCGTGGCGTCAGCTTTTCGCCGGCGTTCTTTGGGGGTTCGCGGCCGCTGATGTCGATCGCGGTGTCCCATACCGGGTTCAATGCCGGCGTCACCGTCGCCGAGATCGACCTTTCTTTCCTGGCTGAGTTTTTCGCCGATGCCCAGATCGGCAAAGCCATTTCGGCCTATGTGCTGGATTCGCATGGTCAGGTGCTGGCGGGCTCGACACGCGCGCCCGAGGTCGGGCGCGACCTCTCGGCCCTGCCGCAGGTCGCGGCCCTGAAGGCAGGTGGCGAGGCCCCGGGGTCGGGCACCGACGTCGATGGCCATTCGGTCCTGAGCGTGTCGGATGCGCTGCCGAAACTCGGCTGGTTCGTCTTGTTCGAGCAGCCGACCGACCAGGCGCTGGCACCGATCCGGGACCAGCTCGCGCGGGTCGCCTTGCTGGTGGCGCTGGGGCTGATGGTGGCGATCCTGGCCGGCACCTTGCTGGCGCGCCGGATGCTGATCCCGATCACCGCGCTGCGCGTCGGCGCCCGGCGGCTCGGCGCCGGCGATTTCAGCCATCGCATCGAGGTGCACACCAAGGACGAGCTGGAGGAACTCGCCGACCAGTTCAACAGCATGGCCGGCCAGTTGCAGGAAACCTATGCCGGCCTCGAATCCAAGGTCGAGGAACGCACCCGCGATCTGGCGCGGTCGATCAACGAACTCAAGGTGCTCGAGGAAGTCGGCCGCGCGGTCGCCTCCTCGCTCGATCTCAACGCCGTGCTGCCCACGGTAGCGGCCCGCGCGCTCGAAATCACCCGTGCCGACGCGGTGCTGATCTACAGCTATGAGGCCACCCAACATCAGTTCAATCTGACGGAGGCCATCGGGATCGAGCGATCGGCCGAGGGCCGGCATCTTTCGATCGACGAAAACGGCAGCGTACTCGGCGAGGCTGCCTCTACCGGCGAGCCGATCGCGATCCCCGATCTCAACCAGGCCGCCGACCACCTGTTGCGCGATGTCGCGGTCGCGGCCGGTTTTCATTCGGTGCTGGTGGTGCCGCTGGTCGATCAGAAGGGCATCCTGGGGTCGCTGGTGGTGCTGCGCAAAAATGCCGGCGCCTTTTCCGAGAACCTGATCGGTCTGATGCGGACCTTCGCGCATCAATCGGTGCTCGCCATGCGCAACGCGCGGCTGTTCACCGAAGTGGACCAGAAAGGCCGAGAACTGGCGCAGGCCCACACCACCGTACAGCAGCAGGCGGCAAAATTGCAGGAGCAGACCGACCAGCTCAAGAATTGGAACCGGTCGCTGGAAGAGCGGGTCGAAAAGCAGCTGGCGGAAATCGAACGCATCCGAAGGCTCGAGCGTTTCCTGGCGCCGCAGGTGGCGCAGCTGATCGCTTCCTCCGACGGCCACGATGCGCTGTTGGACAGCCACCGGCGCGAGGTCACGGTGGTGTTCTGCGACCTGCGCGGTTTCACCGCCTTCACCGAGAGCACCGAGCCGGAAGAGGCCATGAACGTGCTGCGCGAATATCATGCCGCCTTGGGCGAATTGATCTTCCGCTATGAGGGCACGCTTGATCGCTACGCCGGCGATGGCGTGATGATCCTGTTCAACGCCCCGATCCCCTTCGAGGATCACACCCGGCGCGCCGTGCAGATGGCGGTGGAGATGCGCGACACCATCGGCGCCTTGACCGAGCGCTGGCGCAACCGCGGTCATAGTCTCGGTTTCGGCGTCGGCATCGCGCTCGGCTATGCGACGCTGGGGCAGATCGGCTTCGAGCAGCGGCTGGAATATGCCGCGATCGGCAGCGTCACCAACCTCGCCTCGCGGCTCTGCGACGAGGCCAAGGCCGGCCAGATCGTGGTCTCCCGCCGCGTCTACGGCATGGTCGAACCCTTGGTCGAGGGTGCTGCGATCGACGATCTGCAGCTGAAGGGTTTCAATCATCCGGTGCTCGCCGCCGAAATCCTGCGCTGGCGCGGGGAGAGCACCCCGGAGCAGGCGGCGGCGCCGGCGGAGCTGCGGCGCAGGAAGCAGCCGAAGTGACGGCGTGCGGTTTTGCGATGCATTCACTTTGGAAGCAGCTCCCCTTCTGTTATCGATGGGGCCGATATTTCCTTGTGGGATTGCCGATGCATCAGTTTGCCGTGTTTTCACCGAAAGCCTTCGCCCCTCTCCTCGCCGCCCTGCTCTGCCTCGTCTCGCCCACGCTCGCCGCTGACGACAGCGACGCCGACGCCAAGGGCGCCGCCGTCACCGTGATCAAGGCCGCGAAATCGTGCTTCTCGAATATCGTCGAGGTCTCCGGCCTTGTGCTGGCGCGCGAGGAAACCGCGGTGCGGCCGGAGCGGCTCGGGCTCAAGGTTTCGGAAATCATGGCCGAGGCCGGCGACACCGTCACGGCCGGTCAGCCGCTGGCCCGGCTCACGTTGCCCGAAGGCGGCATCGTGACGGTGCAGGCCCCGGTGGCCGGGTTGATCGAGACTTCTTCCGCCGTGATCGGCGCGGTGGCCTCGGGCAAGGGCGAGGCGCTGTTCTCGATCATCGCGCGCGGTGAATTCGATCTGGTTGGGCTGGTGCCGACCCAGGATCTCGCCAAGCTGGCGATCAACCAGCCGGCGCGTATTAAAATCGTCGGCGCCGATGAGGTCGAGGGCAAGGTGCGCCGGGTGGCGCCGACGGTCGAGCCCAACAGCCAGCTCGGCCAGGTCCTGATCGCGGTGACGGCAAACCGGCGCCTTCTGGTCAATTCCTCCGGGCGGGCCATGATCGCGGTCGGAAACAGCTGCAACGTCTCGGTGCCGCTGACGGCCGTTCTCTATGGCACCGCCGGCACCGTGGTGCAGGTGGTGCGCCGCGGGCGCGTCGAAACCCGGCAGGTCGAGACCGGCCTGATGTCCGGCGGCCAGGTCGAAATCCGCTCTGGCCTGAGTGAAGGCGATGACGTGGTCGCACGCGCCGGCGCACTGCTGCGCGAGGGCGATCCGGTGCGACCGGTGACGGCGGCGGACGGGAAGTAGGCGGCGCGGCCAGCGCGTCATGGATTTGCTATTCAATTGTCAAACAGCCAAGCCCCAGGAAACGGCGAGATGCGGGGCGTTGAGAGAGGGCGCCCACAAGGGTCGCCCCTACGAAGATCGATCTGATGTAGGGGGCGCCCCTTGTGGGCGCCCTGCTTCAACGTCACCGCGGCATCTTCGTAAGCGGACTTTGCCGCCGCGAAGAACCAGAAAACTCGAATGGCGCCGTCGCTTGGCGCCTCGCAACCTCCAGACGCGCGTAAACGCCCCGCGGCGCCAAGCGCCCGGGCTTTTGCAGGAACGTCCCGCCCTCGAGATAAAGAGGGCGCGGGGAATGCCGCGATGCCCAGAGGCACCCGCGGCTCGTGTGCAAAGAAAGCGGCCGTACGCACACGAGGTAGTGCGAGGCACCGGATCATCCGGCATTCCCCACGCAATGGTTTTACGGTTTATCAACGTGCTCTCCCCGGCGAGATAAGCTCTATTGCCACCGTCGCCTTCGGATTAACGGCTCGTTCAGCCCGGTTGAGCCGAACGAAACCTCCGAAGTCTTGACACCAGCCTTGGGTGCCAGGACCACACGCCTTCCCCGTACGCTTCAGCGCCGTCGTCTAGCCTGCGAGGTATCGCTCACGGAAAGCAATCCGCCCTGCGACCCACCGCACGCCTAACGCTGCCGCGTCCACCGCATCTCATCCCGCGTTTCCTGACGATCGCGATACGCCCCTCTTGTTGGGATAAGACGAAATTGGTTCTAGGGCATTTCGAACAAAAAGGGAACATAATTATTTTTAAAATCTTTCGATTTTCGGGCTTGACAGCCGCGAAACAGCCGATGGCGGTCGCCACCGAAGACGGGGAAAACCGGCCGAAAGCCTGTGATGGCGCCGCCAACTTTTGCTAGCTTCCCTGCCATGACGATCCAGCAAGCCATCCCCGTACCAACTGACGCGACCGAGCCCGCCGAGGCCGCGGCGCGGGTCACGCCGATGATGGAACAATACCTTGAGATCAAGGCCGCTCATCCCGGGCTGTTGTTGTTCTACCGGATGGGCGATTTCTACGAGCTGTTCTTTGGGGATGCCGAGATTGCCTCGCGCACGCTCGGCATCGTGCTGACCAAGCGCGGCAAGCATCAGGGCCTGGACATCCCGATGTGCGGCGTCCCGGTGGAACGCTCGGAGGATTATCTGCATAGGCTCATCGAAGCCGGTCACCGCGTCGCGGTCTGCGAACAGACCGAGGATCCGGCGGCGGCGCGGGCGCGCGGCAACAAGAGCGTGGTGCGCCGCGCCGTGGTGCGGCTGGTGACCCCGGGCACGCTGACCGAAGATACGCTGCTCGATGCCCGCACCAATAATTACCTGCTGGCGATCGCCCGCGCCCGGGCGTCAAGCGGCGGCGACCGCCTCGGCCTCGCCTGGATCGATATCTCGACGTCCGAATTCATCGTCACGGAATGCGGAACCGGCGAACTCGCCGCGACCTTGGCGCGGATCAATCCGAACGAAGCCATCGTGACCGACGCGCTCTACAGCGATCCCGATCTGGGGCCGCTGTTGCGCGAACTGCCGGCGGTGACGCCCTTGACCCGCGATGTCTTCGATGGCGCCACCGCGGAACGGCGCCTCTGCGATTATTTCGCGGTCGCCACCATGGACGGGCTCGCCACGATGTCGCGGCTGGAGGCCACCGCCGCGGCGGCCGCCGTGACCTATATCGACCGCACCCAGGTAGGCCAACGGCCGCCGCTCTCGCCGCCGTCGCGCGAGGCCAGCGGCACCACCATGGCGATCGATCCCGCCACCCGCGCCAATCTCGAACTGACGCGCACGCTTTCCGGCGAGCGGCGGGGATCCCTGCTCGATGCCATCGATTGCACCGTGACCGCGGCCGGCTCGCGGCTTTTGGCGCAACGGCTGGCGGCGCCGCTGACCGACAGCGCGGCGATCGCCCGCAGGCTCGATGCGGTCGCAGCCTTTGTCGCCGACGCCAGCGCGCGCGATGATCTCAGGACCACGCTGCGCACCGCGCCCGACATCTCGCGCGCGCTGGCGCGGCTGTCGGTCGGGCGCGGCGGCCCGCGCGATCTCGCCAGCCTGCGCGACGGCATCCTCGCCGCCGACGTCGCACTTGGGCAGCTTGCAACGCTTGAGGATCCGCCGCCGGAACTATCAGCCGTGATGGCGGCGCTGCGCCGCCCCTCGCGCGACCTGGCGGCCGAATTGTCGCGCGCACTCGACGACCAACTGCCGCTGATCAAGCGCGACGGCGGCTTCATCCGCGAGGGCTATGAGGCAGCCCTCGACGAAAGCCGACGCTTACGCGATGCGTCGCGGCTGGTGGTGGCCGCGATGCAGGCGCGCTATGCCGAGGAGAGCGGCGTCAAGGGTCTCAAGATCCGCCACAACAACATGCTCGGCTATTTCGTCGAGGTCACCGCCCAGCATGGCGAGCGGCTGATGACGCCGCCGTTGAATGCCACCTTCATCCATCGCCAGACGCTCGCCGGCCAGGTCCGCTTTACCACCGCCGAACTCGGCGAGATCGAAGCCAAGATCGCCAATGCCGGCGACCGCGCCCTCGGGCTTGAGCTCGAGATCTTCGAGCGGCTGTGCGCAGAGGTCGCAGAAGCGAGCGAGGATCTGCGCGCCGCGGCGCAGGCCTTCGCGGTGCTCGACGTGTCGACCGCGCTGGCCAAACTCGCGGTCGACGACAACTATGTGCGGCCGGAGGTCGATGCTTCGCTCAGCTTCGCCATCCAGGGCGGCCGCCATCCCGTGGTCGAACAGGCCTTGAAGCGCGACGGCCAGCCCTTCATCGCCAATGCCTGCGACCTGTCGCCTCCGCAAGCGGGGAAGGATGGAGTGGGCGCCGGCCAGATCTGGCTGATCACCGGCCCCAACATGGCCGGCAAATCGACCTTCCTGCGCCAGAACGCGCTGATCGCGCTGTTGGCGCAGATCGGCAGTTTTGTCCCCGCCGCGCGGGCGCGGATCGGCATCGTCGACCGCTTGTTCTCGCGGGTCGGCGCCGCCGACGATCTGGCCCGCGGCCGCTCCACCTTCATGGTGGAAATGGTGGAGACCGCGGTCATCCTCAACCAGGCCAGCGAGCGCTCGCTGGTGATCCTGGATGAAATCGGCCGGGGCACCGCGACCTTCGACGGGCTGTCGATCGCCTGGGCCTCGATCGAACATCTGCATGAGCACAACCGCTGCCGCGCGCTGTTCGCCACCCACTATCACGAACTGACCGCGCTGTCGGCCAAACTGCCGCGGCTCTATAACGCCACCGTCCGCGTCAAGGAGTGGCACGGCGAGGTGGTCTTCCTGCACGAAGTGCTGCCGGGCTCGGCCGACCGCTCCTACGGCATCCAGGTCGCCAAGCTCGCCGGCCTGCCCGCCCACGTGATCGCGCGGGCCAAATCGGTGCTGGCCAAACTCGAAGCCCAGGACCGCGGCCAGAGCGCCCGCGCGCTGGTCGACGACCTGCCGCTGTTCGCGGTGCCGTCGCGGGCGGCGGCGGAAGCAGCGGCGCCAAGCGCGGCGGAAGAGCTGGTCAAAGCGGTGAAGGCGCTGCACCCGGACGAGATGTCGCCGCGCGAGGCGCTGGAGGCGATCTATGCGCTGAAGGGGAAGTTGCCGAAGGGATGAGGGTTGGGGGTGCGGATGAGCCCGCCATCTCCGGGACCGGCGCAAAGCTCGAAGCGGCAGATCTCAATCCGCCGTTGTCGAAGTTCCAAGATGGCGCATTACGCCTCCGGCTCCAATGCGCTTGCATTCGGTATCTGACGTTCTGCCCTTGCGCCACCGAGGCAGCATGCCAACGTAAGGAAACGACCAGCGCCCAGCCTAGGGTCATACGGGGAGCGCCGAACTCGCGTTACATATGAGAACCCGCGGGGACCTCGAGATATGAAGCGCTTTTTGATTGAGACGAGCAGGATATTCCCAATCTTGGTCGTCATTTGCGGCGTCATCGGGTTGTCTCAATTGTACTTCTACTACGCCTTGTCCCACGGGCTGACGCGGGCAGACCCTTATCCGGCGTTCATGACGGAGCTTCAGCCCAAGGGCACTCGTTCCTATCAGCAAGCCGAGCAAATGTTCTCCGAGTTTGTTGTCAGGACTTTCCCGATCGGTTCGAATGCCAAGGAGGCCATTGTTGAAATTACCAGAGAGGGATTCCGGGTCATGAGGTCCACCCCAGATTCTGTCGAGCTTCGCTGGAACCGCGCCGCCGGCCCCTGCTCTGAGCAATACTTTATTATGATCAATCAGAACGCCGATGGCGTGATCCTTAAGAAAACTGGCAACCTACACCCGGTTTGCCTCTAGAGTCGGAAGGCAGAGCCCCCGGGGCGGATCAGGATCCGCCGTTATGAAGCGCCAAGATGGCGCATTACGCCTTCGGCTCCAATCCGCCCTACGCGGCGCGACTTCCGGACCACGTCCGCCAAACTGCGCTTCCGGATGACTGCCAGGGGTCTTGCGCCTATTACAACCGGATCTGATCCACCCTCCCGGAGCACCATACGGCTGGAACGAATAGTAGGGATGATCCCTGATCAAACCAATCTCAAAAGCGCTTTGGCATCTTCAAGCGCCGTCCCGGCGATCGGTTTGAACGGATCCTTGATAGCCAACTCCGCAATCGTTGCGTTTACGAAGTCCGGGTTCAAGCGCTCGATGGCGAGCAGCGCAATGCTGACATCGTCCTTGTGGGCCTTCAGCGCGTCGGCGATTGATTCTCGATCATGCCTTGCAGCGGCCGCGATATCAAAGATATCCCTCGGCTTGATGCTCGCGCCGCGATAGTGAACCTTCTTGGCGATGATTTCGGCAACCGTTTCCAAATCGATCTCATTGTCATCGATCGTCTGCCGCGTTGTCGGATTGTCGGTCATGGTGTGGCCCACGATGAAGTCGATCTCTCCGGCGTCAGCGAACGCCAGCTTCAGGAATCCGGTTCCGTCGCCCCCGTAATCGGTCGGCCCGATCTCGAATTCGAAATCGTGCAGTTTGGGGTCGAGGAAGGCGAGGAGTTGCGCATCGTAGAGCGAGATATCGATGTCGTGGCTCTCGCGATGATCGATCTGGAGCATCATGGCGGTGCCGCCGCCGAGCGACCAGGAATCGATGATAGGCTGTTTGGAATTGACCTGCCGTATCATTGAACAGGCGATGCGGAGAAGGCGCGCCCAGTCTGATCCACCCGCGCTCACGCGGAGAGCGGATATGATTCGCCAGAGTACTCAGCGAACATCTTTGCTGCGACAGCCAGCTCGGCCTCGCTGATGTCGAAAGCTGCCGCAAACGCCTTCTGCAACTCCGGCGTGACCTCACCGAAAAACGCCGACATTTGCCCCGGCGCCGCCTTGGCGGCCGGCGGATGTGTCAGACAATAGGCAAGCGCCAGCGCGTCCAGCTTTTTGCTGTACGGCGCATTAACGGTCGTAAGGACCGAAGCGGGAAACATGTCTATTCTCTCGCAGTTACAATCGCAGCCAAGCCACTCTGCCTTTTCCCCTCAAGATGGCCCGGTGATTGAAGGTGTCAACCAGATAAAATAGCTTACTCATCATCTTACCCAAGCCAGAGCATTTGTTCTATTTTTGTTCAGGATATAATCGCGGTTCAGGTTCAAGTGTGATGCCTTGCGGAGGATGGGCTACGGCAAGGAGGAAGGCGATCACCCGCCACTTCCGCTCGTCCGCGAGCACGACCCTTGAGGCGGCGGCGGAAGCACCGGCGCCGAGCGCGGCGGAAGAGTTGGTCGAAGCCGTGAAGGCGCTGCACCCGGACGAGATGTCGCCACGCGAGGCGCTGGAGGCGATCTATGCGCTGAAGGGGAAGTTGGCGAAGGGATGAGGATCCTGGCATAATACCCCATCCGGGGCAACCAATGGCTCGTAATTCCCGCGGCCGTCGCGGGTATGATGGGGCCTGTTAGCTCTCAAATATAAACACCGAAAACAACCCCGGGCAGCTAGCCGTGTCTTTCACGATGATCGACGTTCCGCGGCGTGCTCCGGCGCAAGGGAATTGACCCCGCTGCGATGGACGCAGACGCGAAGGTGCTCGTCACCATCATGCAACCCACACTTGCAAGACGAGAGATGGATTGCTTCGCTTCGCTCGCAATGACGGCGGGGCCCGCTTCTTCGCCGATAGCGACTACGAACTCTATCTGGCGCTCCTGGAAAAACGGGGCCAGACCACGTTATGCTACTTTGCTGCTCCTAACCATCGCGGTTACTCGAGGCGCGATTCCCGGTCATTCCCGGATTACCGTCGCGAGATGCCGGTTCTCATCCTTCAGCGCGTACGGCGAATAGGAGCCGAAGGCGTGAGCTCGCGTCTCTATGAGACTTGTGAGGTGGAATGACTTTCGCTGTTCTCTCGTGGTTATTTGTCCTTGCGGTTGCCCTTCATAATGCCGAGGAGGCAATCTGGCTGCCCGCATGGTCCGCTACCGCTGGAAGGTGGCACTCCGGCATAGGGAGGACAGAGTTCAGGTTCGCAGTAACAGTCCTGACCATGCTTGCCGCTGGTGCCTCCGCGCTCGCCAACTTGCAGGGCAAGGAAAGTCTCGGGGCCTACTTGTTGTGCGGGTATGCTTTGGCAATGCTGCTCAACGTCGCCTTCCCTCATGTGCTGGCGACACTGATCATGCGCCGCTACGCTCCCGGGACCGCGACCGCCGTTCTCTTCAATCTTCCCGTCACCGTCGCGCTCCTTGGAAGGGCGCTGATGGAGGGATACATCGACAGCAAAACCTTTGTTTGGGTGGGGCCGGTCGTCACCCTGACGATCGTTGCCCTCATTCCAATACTGTTTGGTGTGGGCCGGGCCGCATATCGCCCGCATTAACGGCAACGAAGCCCGCCATCGTCCGAGGCTTTGTATGCTGGAGAAACAGCAAGCGTAGACCGGATGAGCGAAGCGATATCCGGGACTTCGTCCTTGCGTTGGGCCCGCATATCGCCGCGCTCATGCGGGCTACTGGCTCGCCGACGCGCTTGCGCGTATCAATGACCACGCTATCCACCGGCTGAATGACCTGCTGTCTTGAAACTGGCCGAAGCCCATGCCAAGCCGTGCCGAAGCAGCGTGAGAAGAGGACGCATGGGATCGAGCGGTTTTTCCACGGCAGAAAAATTGGCGGTGACGGCCGCCTGCCAGCACCTGATCGACGACTTCCTGAAGCCCCGCTTCCTGCCCGTCATCCGGCCGACGCAGTTCAACTATCCCGTCGATATCCGCGGCAAGTGGCACGGCACCAAATATCGCTTCATGCAACGCTACCGCTCCGGTTTGCCGGAGAATAAGGGCGAAGAGTTTGACGCCCCCTTCGCCCGCCTCGACTGGATCAGCCGTGATCGCTTCGACCTCCAATGGCACCGCCACACTGGAGAATGGTTCTGCCTGCAGCGCGGCCTCAGCCTCGCCGAGGCGATTGACACGCTGAGGTCCGACGAACTGTTCCATCCGCATTGAACCCACGGCACCCTGCGAGCGATCGGGCGCTTGAAGTGGACCATCCCACCTTGGCCGGCCTTCGCACCGGCGTCCACGTCTTTGCAGGATCGGATTCATGGACAATTGATTCGACCGCGATCGTCCGACTTCAGATAGGGCGCATCGCGCCTTCGGCTCCAATACGCCCCGCGCGCTAGGCTGGCCGTACCCGCCGCGGCGCCAGCGGGGTCTTGTTGTAGAGGTCCGCGACAAGGCACTTGAACCCGAATGCCGGGATCGACAATTCGGCGGCACCGCCCTTGAGGACCGATTCCGCCCAGCCGCTCTCCGTCTTGAGGTCCAGTTCGACTTCCATGCGGTCCTGCCAGACAATCAACACGGCTTGGCAATGTTCGTGGGCGCGGTAGAGGTCGCGCTTTACGTCGATCCAACGGCGGTCCGTGCCCGGCACTGGGATGTCGTCCGTTCCGGAGATGATTTCGGCGAGCAGGTACGCCTTCTCGACGAAGCGCTGCCCGGCGCCGAAGTCGGCATCAATCACCCCGACGTCCGGCTCCGGTTTGTAGTCGCCGCTGGCAAGCTCCAGACCGGGGCGCTGGGCCGCGAGCATCGAGGGGTCGTGGCTCTCCAACGCGTCGTTAAGCAGCATCTGCAGGTTGGCGGCGATCTGATAGTGCGAGAGCGTCGGTGGCGTCATCATCATCGGGACACCGCCGAGTAATTCCCAGCGCTCATGATCGGGCCTCTTGTGCTGGAAATCACGGAATTCCGTGCCCGACATCCCTCCAGCGCGACGGTCAACAACTGCAGCTTCCATAGGCGCCATCCAGCGGCTCCGCACGTCGGTGATGCGGCACTAAAAATAGGCCGCTTGCCTCCAAACCACAACTCGCAAAGCGGTCGGCCAAATGAGCAAGCCTAGCCCGGATGAGCGAAGCGAGACCCGGGATTTCGTCCTAGCGTTAGTCTCGCATATCCCTGCGCTCATGTCGGCTACTCGCTACTAAAGATCCCCGCCCAGGAGCCTCCTACCCGCCGCGACCCGGGACATCGCATCCTTGCAGGGATCACTCACCGCCGTGATGTGCGATTTGATGCAAGCTCTGATACCGCCGGTACCTGGCACGATACCAGCACAAAGGGTCGTCACGTCGCCCTTGCATACCTTTCCGGTCACCGCCACCGTGAGCAGGCGATCGGTGCAGGTTGGCGACAGGTCGGTCAGATGTGACTTGATGCAGGCCTTGATCCGGCCTTCGCCAGGCGAAATACCGGCGCACACTGTTTTGATATCGCCGGCACAGGGGTTGCCCGACTGCTGTGCGACGGCGACAGACTGTGAAAGCAGCAGCGCAGTCAATATCATAAGCCCTGATCGCATTCCCCCCATTGGAGACTCCTCTTCAGCTGATGCGGCGGCGCGACCGGCAGGTCGGGCGCAACCTTCTCGCAGATTGAAATTTGGGCAATGTTTGCCTTCGACCCAATCGGTCTGGCTGCATCATGACAGAAACATTCTCGAAACGCATGACGGGAATAAATACCAGTTGGCTCTCGACTCCATAGCGCCGCGCTATAGGTAAACCAGAGGCTAGGTTTATCATAGGGCTAACGTTGCTCGAGAGAATGTGGTGGCCGGTCCCCTATTCCTCCTTTTGGCGCTGACGTAGCCAGTTCTCGCGACTAACTTTCCACTTCTCGGACCGCGATTGGCCGTTGTGATGTGAAAGCTCGATGAACCCGACGAACTCGGCGCCGGTCTTTTTGTTTGACGCGGCGCGAAGCCTCGTTGGTGGCTACGTTGCAGACGTGGAAGCTCTCAAGCCCGAGCGTGTCGAACGCAAAGTCATTAACGGACGTGATGGCTTCAGTCATCAATCCTTGTTTCCAATACGGCTCAGCAAGCCAAAATCCGCGGTTGCCTTTTGGATTATCAGCGGCCCGGGGGCGAAAGCTGATATTTCCGATGGCTTGCCCATTACCAGACCGCAATACCAACGCCCACTGATATATTTCTTCACCCGCAGCTATTTTTTCCAGCTGCAGACGAATGAACGTTTCCGCGCCGTCATCGGGATATGGCCAGGGTACGACGGTGGCAAGATTTCTGATGATGTTCCAGTTGTTGAAATGACGCTGGATCGCAGGCGCGTCTGTCAGGGCCAGCGGCCGCAAAACAAGTCGCGGCGTTTCAATGAAGGGTGTTTTCATGAAATTAGCCTAGTGTTCTGGTTCTGACGCTTCGTCTATCATCGGCGTCATTCCGGGGCGCGCCCTTCGCGAGCCCGGAATGACGGAAACAATTGTTAGAGTGATAACGCTAGTTGAGCGATTCCCTGAAGGTTATCATATCGAGGCTCGCTCTGACCTCATCCTGAGGAGCGAGCCTTCGCCCGGAGGGCGAAGGTTCGCGTCTCGAAGGATGCCCGCTTGCACTGCCTTTGCGGCCATCCTTCGAGACGCATCGCTTGCGCGATACTCCTCAGGATGAGGACCGGGGAGGATGCCGATATGATCAGAACTTCGGAAACGCTGGTCTAGGGCGGGTAGGGCTTCGTCTAGTCTGCGGGCTAGCTCGCGACGGGACATCCGGCGTCGGAGCGCAGACCGGTCAAAGGATCGGTGACGCTGAGTTGCTCCAGGCGTTCGTTGGCGTGTTCTGGTGCGCTGCCCGCGGCCCCAAAGAAAAGGTCGGGCTTCCGGAATAGCTCTCGCTTCGATAGACAAAGAGAGAGATGCGTCTATCGCTACGCCGGACCCCTGCCTCCGGCTGCCGACCATCAAGGGCGCGGGACGAGGAGTTGCCGATGTCTGATCCGGCGATGAAAATCATGAAGGCTCGGTGCGCGTGTGGCCGCGTGGAATACGAAGTCATCGACGCTCCGATCACAACTGTGGTCTGCTATTGCGCCAGCTGCCAGCAAGCGGGGCGCGGGTTCGAAGGCTTCCGGCCGCGCCGCCGCTGCTCGAACCGGATGGCGGCACGGCCGCCGTCTTATATCGAAAGGATCGCGTCCACTGTGCCCACGGCCAGGAGCATCTCAAAGAATATCGCCTCAAGTCCGATTCACCGACCCGCCGTCTCCTCGCTACATGCTGCAATTCACCGATGTTTCTCGACTTCACCAAGGGACATTGGCTGTCGATATACCGGTGTCGGTTCCCGACGGGCGCGCCTGAAATCGAGATGCGGGTCATGACACGAGACAGGCGCGCCGACATCGCACTTGCCGACGACGTGCCCAACTATCGCGGCTATTCCGGCAGATTCATGATGAAACTGCTGGCGGCCTGGATCGCGATGAGATTCCGATCGCCAGCGCTCGAGTTGGGCGGCCCATCGGGTTGACCGCCGCGATAGCCCGCCGCGCCCGCCGGGCTTGGAGGCGACGGGTCAACCGCATTTCGGGATCAATCCTGATCAAGCAAGGCAGGCTTATTGAGCAATAAACTTGGCAGCGACCGAGGAGACCTCATATGGCATCGTTCGTCCTTGTCCCCGGGGCAGGCGGTATGGCCTGGTATTGGCACCGCGTGGTCCCGCTCATTCGCGCGGCCGGGCACGAACCCATCGCGGTCGATCTACCCGGCGATGACAGCCACGCCGGGCTCGCCGCGTATGCGGAAATCGTCAGCCGCGCGATCGCGGCACGAAGCGACGTTATTCTCGTCGCTCAGTCACTGGCGGGTTTCACGGCACCCCTGGTTTGCGCGCGCGCCGCGGTGCGGATGGTCGTGTTCGTCAATGCGATGATCCCAAAGCCGGGCGAGACCGCCGGTGCATGGTGGGGCGCAACCGGAGCGGCCGAAGCCCGGGCACAAGCCGCGGTACGTCACGGCTATGCGAGAGAATTTGATGTGGCAACCTACTTTCTGCACGACGTGCCGCAGGACGTGCTGCGCACGGGCCCGGAACAACCACGCGAGGAAGCCGAGATCGTTTTTGGCGAGCGCTGCCGCTTCGAGCACTGGCCTGACATCCCCATTCATGTTCTGGCGGGAAGCGACGACCGCTTTTTCCCGATCGAATTTCAACGGCGTGTCGCGCGGGAAAGGCTCGGCAAGGAGGTGGAGGAAATTCCAGGTGGCCATCTCGTCGCGCTGTCGAATCCGGAAGCACTGACCGAGCGGCTTGCGGCGTATGAGAAGGGCTGACGCCCCTGCCGTTGTTTCCTCGCGCAATGCCGAGAAAGAGCCCACCCGATCCATAAACGGGGCGGGGCAATTCGCCTGAGCCCGGCCGGCGCCTGCCCGAATGCAGGCCCGCAACGTTGCCGTCAGAACAAACGGCACCTATGCTGGAGACGTTTCAAGCGCCGGAGCCTGCATGATACCCCCGCTCGATCCCGTCATCGCTCAGATCATTCCGGCTCTGCCGTTGCGCGATCCCGATACGATGACCCCGCAGAGCGCGCGCGATGCGCTCCGCGCGCTGGCTGCGGCGCGCGCGGCCATTCCGCCGCCCCCGGTCGCAAGCGTCGAAGAGAGGTGGGTGGCGGGCGCGGCCGGGCCGCTTGCCGCCCGCGTCTACCGGGTCTCGCGCCAGTCATCGCCCACGGTGGTGTTTTTTCATGGTGGCGGCTGGGTCGCCGGCGATCTTGAAACCCATGACCGGCAGGCGCGCCTGCTGGCCATTGAGACCGGAGCCGTCGTGGTCTCCGTCGACTACCGGCGTCCGCCGGAAATCCGCTTTCCCGGCGCCTTCGCGGACAGTTTTGCGGCCCTGCAAGACATCGTCGCCAATATCGCCGAATTCGGTGGCGACAAGGCGCGCGTCGGTGTGGCCGGGGACAGCGCCGGCGGCAATCTGGCGGCCGCGGCCGCGATCGCCTGCCGTGACGCCGGCATCGGTCTCAAGGCTCAGTTGCTCGTCTACCCCGTCACCGATGTTGCGGGAAACTACGCCGACGCCAGGGAGAATGCGCGCTTTCCCTCGCGCGACGAGAACGCGCAAGGTTATTTTCTCACGCGCGCGGTGATGGAATGGTTCGCCGGTCATTATCTCGGTGACCCCAGGCATGGCACGGATTGGCGGGTTTCGCCGCTGCGTGCAAAGAGCCTCGCGGGACTTGCGCCGGCGGTGGTTTGCACCGCTTGGTTCGATCCCCTGCGCGACGAGGGCAAGGCCTATGCCGACAGGCTTGCCGACGCCGGCGTCTTGATGCGCTACCATCGCGGCCCCGGCCTGATCCACGGCTATTTTGGCCTCGGCGACGCCTCGGAAACCGCGCGGCTGGAAGCACAGCGTGCGCGCGCCGATTTCAGGGCCATGCTCGAACAGGGTGGGTGAGAGCGGATTGGCGCCGAAGGCGTAATTCGCCCTCTTGATGCGAGTTCTGCAAGCAGGCGTGGTTGCGCGAGCACCAGCCGCCGACACTGGTGATATGGGGACGGAACGACCCCTCGTTCATGGCTGCCGGCGAGATCCATCTCCTCGATGCCGGCCATTTTGCCTTGGATGAGAAGAACGACGAGATTGCAGGGCTCATTCTCGCCTTCTTGGCCCGACACTCGGACTGATACATCAGTGGTGAGAGGGCGGCCACGAGGGCCGCCCCTACAAATGGGCGGCGGTGGCACGCCCTGACGGTGAGGGTGGTGAGGACTATCGACGTGGGGGCGGCCCTTGTGGCCGCCCTGGCGCAACAAACTCAGCGCGCGCGCCCATGATCATCATCAGGCCCCCATCACGACGACCACTTTCCCCATCGCGCGACGCGAGCTCATCGCTTCGAATGCGTCCTGGAATTGGCTGAGAGGAAACAGTTGAGTAGGCGGCGGCCCGAGGGCTCCGGATTCGAGCCACTCCCCGATTTGCCGCATAAGTCGCCTGTATACCTCGGGCTCCCACTTCTGAATTTGGGCACTGTCGATGCCCATGAGTGAGGCCCCTTTCAGAAGGGCGATATTGAATTGCAGCGATGGGATTCGCCCTGCCGCGAAGCCGACGACCAAATGCCTCCCGCGCCAGCCGAGCGTGCGGAATGCAATAGGCGAGATGTCGCCGCCGACGGCATCGAAGATCACATCGATGGGACGGTTGTTGGTGAGTGACTTCAACGCCTCTCGCCATTTTTCATCGGTGTAGTCGATCGAGAAATCGGCGCCCTCGGCGCATGCGAGCGAACGCTTTTCTGCTGTCGATGCGGCGGCGATGACGTGCGCCCCGATCATCTTGGCGATCCTGATCGCTGCTGTTCCGGTGCCCCCGGCCGCCCCCAACACCAGAAGTGTTTCGCTGGCGCGCAATGAGGCCATCTCTGTCAGCGCGAACGCTGCCGTGAGGTAGTTCACCGGGATGGCGGCAGCCTGCGGAAAAGAAAGCCGGCTCGGAATATGAGCTAGATCGGACTCGAGAACGACGATTTCTTCAGCCAGCGCGCCCCGCTTCGCGAGCCCGAATACCCGGTCGCCAGCCCGAATCTGCAACACTCCCTCGCCTGTTTCCACGACCGTCCCCGAGAATTCCATGCCGGGAACGAACGGAAGGGGATCCTTGGTTTGATACAGGCCCTGTACCTTCAAGCCGTCGACAAAGCCGAGACCCACAGCCGCAACCCGGACCCGAACCTCGCGAGCGTGGCAGTCCGGGGCAACAATCTCCCGGATTTGAACCGATTTGACGGGAGAGAATTTCTCGACGAGAACGGCTCTCATCCAATGCTCCTCGGCTGATGTCGGGCGTTGGATTTCAAGCCCCGCCGCGAAGAACGAAGCGCTGGATCTTGCCGCTGGGTGTCTTCGGCAGCGCTGCGACGAAGTCAATCTCGCGCGGATAGGCATGCGTCGATAGGCGCTGGCGCACCATCTGCTGGATTTCCGTCTTCAGGTCCTCCGTGCCCTCAATGCCGGACTTCAGAACGATGACCGCCTTGACGATCTCGGTGCGCTGCGGGTCCGGCTTGCCGATGACCGCGACCTCCGCCACCGCGGGATGCTCCATCACCACGCTCTCGACATCGAACGGACCGATGCGGTAGCCGGATGAAGTGATGATGTCGTCGTTGCGACCGACAAAGAAGAAATGACCGTCGTCGTCGCGCATCATCGTGTCGCCGGTGATGTACCAGTCACCGCGGATATTGGGTGATTCCGCTTTCCAGTAGCCGGTGAATGTATACATCGGCGAGCGAGGAATGTTGACCGCGAGCACACCCGGCGCATTTGCGGGCTGCACGTTCAGATCATCATCGAGGATCGCCATTTCGAGACCAGGCAGCGGTAGGCCGGCGGCGCCGGGTTTCACAGGATGTCTTAGCGCATGGTGATTGTTGATCATCATTGCGACTTCGGTCTGGCCGTAGTGATCGGCAAGCGGGCAATTTAACACGCGCTCCGCCCAGCGGATCACTTCGGGGTTCAGCGGTTCGCCGGCGCTGGAGGCGACGCGCAGACAATGCGCGATCGGCGCCATCACCTCATCGCCTGCTGCCATCAGCAGGCGGTAGGCTGTCGGCGCCGCCGCGAGATTAGTGATCTTGCGGTCGGAGATGATCCGCACCGTCGATTCGACGGTGAACGCGCCCTCGTAAAAGGTCGTGGTATGGCCAAGCATTAGCGGCCCAACCACCGCGTAGAGCATGCCGTAAGCCCAGCCGGGATCGGCGATGTTCCAGTAATTGTCGTCCGGGCGCAGGTCGAGCGCGTCGAGCATGTAGGCGGCGACGGGCAGAAGCAACGCGAGAGGATAACGCACACCCTTGGGTTTTCCGGTCGTGCCGGAGGTGAAGAGCACGACGAACGGGTCGCTTCCCTTCATCATGACCGGCGCGAAGTCGTTCGACTGCGATGCGATCGCTTCGGCAAAGCCGTCGCCTACGACAAGGACGTCAGGAAGGCCCGGCATGTCCTTCAGCTTCGGCCGGTTGGCGACGTCGGTGACGACGAGTCTCGCCTTGCTGCCGCCGGCCGCGGTGACCCGGCTCTCAATCGCCGCAGGCCCAAAGGCCGTGAACAGCGGCTGGTACATCGCACCGACGCGCCACGCGCCCAGGATCACTGTGAACAGATCTGGAATACGGGGCAAGAGGCCAGCCACGACGTCGCCCCTGCCGATGCCCTGGCTCTGCAGGTAATTGGCGAACTTCGCGGCGCTGCCGCGCATCTCCGCGAAAGTCACGGTCGCACGCTCGCCGTTCGCGCTATACCATTCAAGGGCGATGGCGCCGTCCTTGGCCCAGCGATCGCAGCATTCCACGCAGGCGTTGACGCCGTGGACCAGCGAGCCCGCAAGCACACGACGCTCAAGGTCGGCGGCGGAAAAATTCTTCACGGTTGCGAAATAGTCACGCATGGCCGTTTCCCCCACACGTTCTTGCCACTCTTTTCAGCCTGGCGCGCCCGGCTCGAACTCAGGCGACATTCCCCGGGTGGCGACTGATCGAACAAAAGACTGCGCTAATCGAGGCGCCTTAGCAAGCCAGGTGCGCCGACGTTCGTGCGGAGATGAAGCCTCAAGCTTTAACTCAAAACATCGCGAGGCGTTTCTGCAGCAAGGCGAGCCGCCGCCCGTTCCACCACAGCCCGAGATTCCAGCTGATGGCTGTCAGTAGCGCCAGGGTGAGCCCGGCCGCCGAGCCGAGCCGCAGCGCGGCCACATGCAGCACCGCAATCGCCAGGGCGAAGCCGATCAGGCCGAAGCCGCCATTGGCGATCACCGCGGCGGTCGCATGTCCGCCGATGCGCGGATGCAGGATCAGCATCAGGCTGGTGAACACCACCGGAAACAGCGCGATGGTGCCGCTGATGTCGGGTCCGACCCAGCCCGACAAACTGACGACGGTGGCGACCAGGCTGGCTACCAGCAGCGCCCGCAGCGGGAGGTCGAACCAGCGCCGCCTGATGGGCGGCATCTGGACATGGCGATAGCGTCGCAAAAGCGGCAGGCAGATCGCAAAGCTGATGACATTTGCGAGCAGACCGCCGGCGAGCGACCAATGCTGCGTCCGCGTCAGCGCCGCCAGCGCGATCCAGGTGGCCACCGCGCCGGACAGACTGACCAACGCGTTGCAGCGCTGCGCCAGCAGCACGTAGGCGAGAGCCAGGAAGATGGTCGCGGCATTGATCGGCAGGCTCGCCAGCGCCCCCTCGGCGATGAAGGCTGCATCGTGATCGAGCGCCAGAAAGACATAAGCCGGGCCGGCCGAAATCGGCAGTGTCGCCACCAGGGCGCCGATCACCGGGCCTGCGCGCTCGGTGATGACGGAGGCCGACACCACGAACGCCGCCGTCACCGCCATGCGCAGCGCGAGCATCAGGATGGATGCGAGATCGGGGGACATTTTCCTCCGTCGCCCCGGCGCATGCCGGGGCTCATAAACACTGCCGTTCGGAGACCGCGAAGGCCGTCGAACAGCCTTCTTACAGATGAGGGGCACGGCGTATGGGTCCCGGCTCGCGCAAGTGCTTGGCCGGGACGACATTGAATGGATGCCAGGGTGAGGTTCCGATCCGTCACACCCGTTGCATGGTCACCGAGAGCTGCGGGCCATTCCTGATGGTCTGGTAGACCACGCAATAGCGTTCGGTGAGTTTCAGCAACAGATCGAGCTTGTCCTGCGGCGCGTCGCTATCGACGTCGAAGCGCAGCCGAATGGCCTTGAAGCCCACCGGCGTCGCCTTGTCGACGCCGAGTGTGCCGCGGAAATCCAAATCGCCCTCGGCGGTGACGTCACCCTTGCGCAGCGGCACCTCGAGCGCGGTCGCGACCGATTTCAAGGTCACGCCGGCGCAGGCGGCGAGCGCTTCCAGCAGCATGTCGCCGGAGCACAGCTCCAGCCCGGAGCCGCCGGTGGCCGGATGCAGGCCGGCCACCGCCATGGCGCGGCCGGTTTCGACCTTGCAGGCGATGCCCTCGCTCGCAATCGTGCCCCTGGCGGTCAGCGTAATGACGGCGGAGCCGGGATCGGATTTATAGCGCTCCTTGAAGGGAGCCTGGGTGGCACGAAGTTGGGCGGCGTCCATCGGCTTCTCCCGGGTTAAGCCCGGTAATATATGAGATGAGGCAGATGGCAACGATTTGGCCATTTTTTGTTGGCGCGCGATCGAGCGTCGGCGCACTTTAGCGGAGTTTTTTAATCGGTTTGAGCAAAACTTGCGGCAGCCGCTTGCTATGCTGCGCTGCGACAAAAAGGCTTTCGCGCGGGTTCCCGCGACACTGACCCGGTCGCAAGGTCAGCTGAGAATGTCCCGTGACAGCGCCAGCGCCGTCCGATAATCGGGTAGTCATGGACACCGTCGTCAAAGAGACCCGGCCTGAGGCCGACGAACGTTTCGATAGCGCGCGCATTGCCGCCGCGGTCGACGCGCTCGCCGTCAAGCATGCCGGCCGCGAGGATGTGTTTCGGGCGGCCGTCGCCCAACTGATGAAGGCCGAGCTGATCGCGGCGCGCGCCGCCGCGCAAGCCGTGCTGCTCCGGGATCGTCATGGCCGGCGCTGCGCCGAACGGCTTTGCTTTGTCCAGGACGAGATCATCCGCATCCTGTTTTCCGCCGCCACGCGTCATCTCTATCGCTCGCCGGTTCCGACCGGCGCCGAGCGCATGGCGGTGATCGCCACCGGCGGCTATGGCCGCGGCCTGATGGCGCCGGAATCCGACATCGATCTGTTGTTCATCCTGCCCTACAAGCAGACCGCCTGGGGCGAGCAGGTCGCCGAGGCCATCCTGTATTGCCTGTGGGACATGGGATTGAAGGTCGGCCACGCCACGCGCTCGGTCGATGAATCGATCCGGCAGGCCCGCGGCGACATGACGGTCCGCACCGCGATCCTCGAGACCCGGTTTCTGACCGGGGACCGGCCGCTGTACGACGAACTGGTGGAGCGGTTCGACAAGGAAGTGGTGCAGGGCACCGCGGCCGAGTTCGTCACCGCCAAGCTCGCCGAGCGCGAGGAGCGCCATCGCCGCGGCGGGCAATCGCGTTATCTGGTCGAGCCCAACGTCAAGGACGGCAAGGGCGGCCTGCGCGATCTGCATACGCTGTACTGGATCGCGAAATATGTCTACCGCGTGCGTGAGACCGACGAACTGCTCGATCGCGGCGTGTTCGATGCGCAGGAGTACCGCACCTTCCGCCGTTGCGCCGATTTTCTCTGGTCGGTGCGCTGCAATATCCATTTTTTCGCAGGCCGAGCCGAAGAGCGGCTGTCGTTCGACCTGCAGCGCGAGATCGCGATCCGGCTCGGCTATACCTCACATCCCGGCATGCAGGATGTCGAGCGTTTCATGAAGCACTATTTCCTGGTCGCCAAGGACGTCGGCGACCTCACCGCGATCCTGTGCGCCAAGCTGGAAGACCAGCAGGCCAAGCCGGCGCCGGTCCTGAGCCGGGTGATGGCGCGGCTGCGGCCGGGCCTGAATTGGCGGCGGGTGCCGGAGAGCGATGATTTCATCGTCGACAACAACCGCATCAATCTCGCCGCGCCCGATGTCTTCCGGCACGACCCGGTCAACCTGATCCGGATTTTCCGTCTGGCGCAGAAGAACAACCTCGCCTTTCATCCCGATGCGATGCGCACGGTGACGCGCTCACTGAAGCTGGTCGACACCGCGCTGCGCGACAATCCGGAAGCCAACCGCCTGTTCATGGAAATCCTGACCTCGAACGACGCGGAAACCGTGCTGCGGCGCATGAACGAGACCGGGGTGCTCGGCCATTTCATCCGCGCCTTCGGCCGGATCGTTTCGATGATGCAGTTCAACATGTACCACCATTACACGGTGGACGAGCATCTGTTGCGCTGCGTCGGCTATCTGCAGGAGATCGAGCGCGGCGGCAATGACGAGTTCATCGTCGCCAGCGACCTGATGCGAAAAATCCGCCCCGAGCATCGCCCGGTCATCTACATCACCACGCTGCTGCATGACATTGCCAAGGGCCGGCCGGAGGATCATTCGGTCGCCGGCGCCAAGGTGGCGCGACGGCTGTGCCCGCGGCTCGGCTTCAGCGCCGCCGATACCGAATTGGTGGCATGGCTGATCGAACAGCATCTGGTGATGTCCACGGTGGCGCAGTCGCGCGACCTGTCGGATCGCAAGACGATCGAGAATTTCGCCGCCGTGGTGCAATCGGTCGAGCAGATGAAGCTGTTGACGATCCTGACCACCGCCGACATCAGGGGTGTCGGTCCCGGGGTCTGGAACGGCTGGAAGGCGCAGCTGTTGCGCACGCTCTATTATGAAACCGAGCCGGTTTTGACCGGAGGTTTCTCGGAGGTCAATCGGGCGCGGCGCATCGCGGTGGCGCAGGCAGAATTTCGCGCGGCTTTCACCGAATGGCCGGAGGCGGAACTCAATGCCTATATCTCCAGGCATTATCCCGCCTACTGGCTCAAGGTCGAACTGCCGCGCAAGATCCGCCATGCCCGCTTCCTGCGCACGAGCGAGCAGGCCGGCCACAAGCTCGCGATCAATGTCGGCTTCGACGAAGCGCGCGGCGTCACCGAGCTGACGATCCTGGCCACCGATCATCCCTGGCTGTTGTCGATCATCGCCGGCGCCTGCGCCTCGGCCGGCGCCAATATCGTCGACGCCCAGATCTACACCACCACCGACGGACGCGCGCTCGATACCATCGCGATCTCAAGGGAATATGACCGCGACGAGGACGAGGCGCGGCGCGCGCGGCGGATCGGCGAGATGATCGAGGACGTGCTGGAAGGCAAATTGCGGCTGCCCGAGGTGGTGGCGCGCCGCGCCGCAAGGGGCGGCAAGATGCGGCCGTTCGTCGTCGAGCCGGAGGTCGTCATCAACAATCAGTGGTCTGACCGCTACACGGTGATCGAGGTATCCGGCCTCGACCGGCCCGGCCTGTTGTATGAACTGACCACGGCGATCTCGAAACTCAACCTCAATATCGCCTCGGCCCATGTCGCGACCTTCGGCGAACGCGCCCGCGACGTGTTCTACGTCACCGACCTGTTGGGCGCGCAAATCAACGCGCCGACCCGGCAGGCCGCGATCAAAAGCGCGCTGGTCCACCTGCTCGCCAACGGGCAGGGCTTAGCCCAGCCCGCGGCGTAGGCTGGCGTTTTCTGGGGTGCTCATTCTTGGGAATGAGGACCGAAGCCTGCGGGACGATGCCAGCTGTACTCTTCGAAGCATCACGGGCTGCCTCATGGTGAGGAGCGGCGCGAAGCGACGCGTCTCGAACCATCGGCGCCCGTGGCCGTCCTTCGAGACGCGTCGCTTCCGCGACGCTCCTTCAGGATGAGGGTTCGGAGGCCGGAATCTCGCCGAAGGTCTTGCCCGGAACCAGCGGCTTCAGCCGAATCAGGCGGGAGTCCTTCACCGCGGCCTGCCGATGTTTGACGGCCTCGCGGTAAAGCGGATCGCGGATCATCTCGACGAAGGCCGCCACGCTCGGATATTCCGCGATGAAGCAATGGTCCCAGCGCTCGTCGGCGGGGCCAATCAGCATCAGTTCGAAGCGGCCCTGCCAGATCACCTTGCCGCCGAGGCGCATAAATACCGGGCCTGACTCGCGGCCATAGGCCGCATAGGCTTCCGCGCCGGTCATCATGCGTCCATCAGGATAGAGCGCGCGCTCATTCAGCCGGACCAGATTGAGCATCTGAATCGGCCCTTCGCGATTGTTCTCGCGAAAGCGGGCGAACACTTCCCTCGTCGGATCGATATGGCCGGTCATGGTATCCGCATTATCTTGCATTGCCGCATCGGTTCATCCAGTATCTGACCAGCGATGGCATCCTTCTTGGCCCTGAATAGGGCCACTGACAAGACCATCGGCAAAATTACATCCAGTGAGGAACCTACATGAGGAACGGCATTTTTCATCTGGTCGCCGCCGCGGTTGTGGCTCTTGCGCTGTCGGCACCGTCAGCCCAGGCGCAAAAGAAATACGACCCGGGCGCAAGCGATACCGAAATCAAGATCGGGCAGACCGTGCCGTTCTCCGGGCCGGCATCGCCTTATGCCACCATCGGCAAGGCCCAGGCGGCCTATATCAAGATGATCAACGATGCGGGCGGCATCAACGGCCGCAAGATCAACCTGATTCAATATGATGACGCCTACAGCCCGCCGAAAGCCGTCGAGCAGGTGCGCAAGCTGGTCGAAAGCGACGAAGTGCTGCTGACCTTCCAGATCATCGGCACACCGTCGAACGCCGCCGTGCAGAAATACCTCAACGCCAAGAAGGTGCCGCAACTTTACGCCGCCACCGGCGCGTCGCGGTTCACCGATCCCAAGAACTTCCCCTGGACGATGGGATACAATCCGAACTACTTCGTCGAGGGCCGCATCTACGGCCAGTACATTCTGAAGCAATATCCGAATGCCAAGGTCGGCGTGCTCTACCAGAACGACGACCTCGGCAAGGATTACCTGAATGGGCTGAAGGCCGGCCTCGGCGACAAGGCCGCGACCATGATCGTGGCGGAAGCCTCCTACGAGGTCTCCGACCCGACCATCGATTCGCAAATCCTCAAGTTGAGGGATGCCGGCGCCGACCTGTTCTTCAGCGCCTCGACGCCCAAGCAGGCGGCGCAGGCGATCAAGAAGAATTACGAGCTCGGCTGGAAGCCGGTGCACATCCTCGACATCAACGCGACCTCGGTCGGCGCGGTGATGCAGCCGGCGGGGCTTGAAGCCTCCAAGGGCGTCATCAGCGTCAACTACGGCAAGGATCCCGCCGATCCGACCTGGAAGGACGACGCCGGGATGAAGCGCTATCTCGACTTCATGGCGAAGTATTACCCGGACGGCGACAAGGGCTCGCTGTTCAATACCTACGGCTACTCGACCGCCCAGCTCCTGGTCTACACGCTCAAGAAGTGCGGCGACGATCTGACGCGCGACAACGTGATGAAGCAGGCGACCTCGCTGAAGAACGTCGAACTCGATCTCGGGCTGCCGGGAATGCATATCAGCACCTCGCCGACCGACTATCGCGTCAACAAGCAGTTGCAGATGGAACGGTTCAACGGCGAACGCTGGGAGCTGTTCGGCCCGATCCTGGAGGACACCGGCGCGGCCGGGTGAGGAGCGGTCTTAAGGTCCGAGACGCCGCTACCCATCGCTGCCGCCGCCCGTTCGAGCAGGGCGCCCACAAGGGGCGCCCCTACACCATGTCGATCCCGTAGGGGCGACCCTTGTGGTCGCCCTCTCTCTTCGGCGCATCGGCATGCGGCTCGCTTCATTCGAGGGGCATCGGCCAAAGGCCTGTGCTTCCGCCGCACCTCCTAATCCCGTGTTAACTTTTCCGTAACCGACCCTTAAATCCCGCACGTTAGCCTGCGGCGGGAAGAGCGCGGGCGTTGGCGTATGGCGTGGGGTCGGAAAAAGAGCGGCAAACGCCGAGAGCCGCGATTCGGGCTCGCCGCCTCGTTGTCGGAATTGCGTCTTGGCCCGAAGGATCGGGTCGCCGCCGGCGAGGAGGTCCCAAGCAAGCCAAAACGCCGGGATGACGACGACAGCGAAGATGACGTTCCCGTCAAGCGAAAGCCTGCCGTGAAGCAGCCCCGCCGCAAGAGCGGATCCAGGCGGACGCGCGGCGGCCTGTCATTCCTGATCTATTGGGGCACAGTGCTCGCTTTATGGGGCGGCCTTGCGGTGGCTGGCGTCCTGGTCTGGGCCGGCGCGCATCTGCCGCCGATGCAGTCGCTGGAAATTCCCAAACGGCCGCCGACGATCGAGATCACCGGGCTCGACGGCAGTGTGCTGGCGACGCGCGGCGAAATGCCGGGCGCCAACATCGCGCTGAAGGATCTGCCGCCCTATCTGCCCAATGCCTTCATCGCGATCGAAGACCGCCGGTTCTATTCGCATTACGGCGTCGATCCCTTCGGCATCCTGCGCGCGGCGGCGGCCAACATCCTGCATCGCGGCGTGGCGCAGGGCGGCTCGACGCTGACCCAGCAACTGGCCAAGAACCTGTTTCTGACCCAGGAGCGCACGCTGTTGCGCAAGCTGCAGGAGGCCGAACTGGCGATCTGGCTGGAGCGCAAGCATACCAAGGCCGAGATTCTCGAGCTCTACCTCAACCGGGTCTATTTCGGTTCCGGCGCCTATGGCGTCGAGGCGGCGGCGCAGCGCTATTTCGGAAAATCCGCCAAGAATGTCACGCTGCCGGAAGCCGCGATGCTGGCGGGCCTGGTCAAATCACCGTCGCGGCTGGCACCGAACCGCAATCCGGAAGGCGCAGAGAAGCGCGCCGAAATCGTGCTCGCCGCCATGGCGGACGCCCGGTTCATCACCGACGCGCAGGCCCAAGCCTCGATCGGACACCCCTCCTATCATGTCAAGGCGGCTGGCGCCGGCACGGTCAATTATGTTGCGGACTGGATCGGCGAGGTGCTGGACGATCTGATCGGCCAGATCGAGCAGGACATTGTGGTCGAGACCACGATCGATCCCAAGCTGCAGACGGCGGCTGAGACCGCTGTGATCGACGAACTCGCGGCCAAAAGCGTCAAGTTCAATGTCAGCCAGGGCGCGCTGGTGGCGATGTCGCCGGACGGCTCGGTGCGCGCCATGGTGGGGGGGCGCAATTACGCCGAGAGCCAATATAACCGCGCGGTGACCGCCAAGCGCCAGCCCGGTTCGGCGTTCAAGCCCTTCGTCTACCTCACCGCCATCGAAGCCGGCCTGACGCCGGATACGGTGCGGCAGGATGCGCCGCTCGACATCAAGGGCTGGAAGCCGGAAAATTACAGTCGCGAATATTTCGGCCCGGTGACCTTGACCCAGGCACTTTCGATGTCGCTCAACACCGTCGCGGTGCGGGTCGGGCTGGAAGTCGGCGCCAAGAACGTGGTGCGCACCGCGCACCGCCTCGGCATTTCATCGAAGCTCGACGCCAACGCTTCAATCGCGCTCGGCACCTCCGAGGTCACGCTGCTCGAACTGGTCGGCGCCTATACCCCGTTCGCCAATGGGGGCCTCGGCATCTCGCCGCATGTCGTGACCAAGATCCGCACCCTGCAGGGCAAGGTGCTCTATAGCCGGCCCGACGACCAGCTCGGCCAGGTGATCGAACCGCGCCACGTCGCCATGATGAACGCGATGATGCAGGAAACTCTGCTCTCGGGCACCGCGCACAAGGCGGAGCTCCCGGGTTGGATGGCTGCCGGCAAGACCGGCACCAGCCAGGATTTTCGCGACGCCTGGTTCATCGGCTACACCGCCGAACTGGTCACCGGCGTCTGGCTCGGCAATGACGATAATTCGCCGACCAGGAAGGCCACCGGCGGCGGCCTGCCGGTCGAGGTCTGGACGAGGTTCATGAAGACCGCCCATCAGGGACTTGCGCCGGTGCCCCTCCCGGACTCGCAAGCGGGCGGGGCACTCTCCAGAGTGGCCCAGGTGGCGGCGCCCCCGAGTACGCCCGCGAACGCGCCATCGCTCGCAGGCACCATGGGACGACCGACACCGACGCGGACCTCGGTACGCCCGGAAGCGGCGTCCGGATTGGACGGCTGGCTGATGCAGCGTCTGTTCGGACGGTAAAGTTCGCGGCGGAGATATTGATCCACCGCCAGACATCGACTACTGTTTAGAGGATGCATGGGGATGGGGTTCCCCCAAAACCGCCTGATGAGGGCTGATGACTCCTGCCGCGTCGAGAATGCGGGGGTTAAGCCACGGCGAAAAGCCAGCTCAGGCCTTTCCGTCTCAACGCAAAGTCTAAGTCTGCCGGCCCTGGTGAACGCGTCATGGCGTGCGCCACCGGCCAGCGTGTTGCGCCTGGCAGGCAAAATGCAAGGAAGGCTGCCAAGCGAGTGAGATGCGATTCACGTGTGGACGCTCTTTGAGAAGTATGAGGTCGCGCTCAACCTGAAAACAAGCCGAGGCCTACGGTGGATACGATCGACGGAGTGATCTGGGTTTCTCTTGGCAGCATCTTCGGCGGGATGGCGCGGTTCTGGCTGTCCGGCCTGGTCGCGCGCCGCGTCGGCGAGACCTTTCCCTGGGGAACCATGGTCATCAATGTCAGCGGCGCCTTCCTGATCGGCGTGCTGGCCGCCTCCGCCGCGGACCACGGGATGTTGGCGGCGACGAGACCTTGGCAATTTGCCGTCACCGGATTCCTGGGATGCTACACCACCGTGTCTTCCTTCAGCCTGCAGACCCTGTCGCTCGCCCGTGACAGCGAGTTATCGCTCGCAGCCTGGAACCTGGCGCTTTCAGTGTCGCTCTGTCTCGTTGCCGTCGCCGCCGGCTTTGCCGCCGGCCACCAAGCCTTCGGGTGAAGGGCTCCCGGGATGCAGGACAGCGTTTCACAGGAAACATCGGGCGACCGACAGGCCGAGAGCCATCCGCCTCCCCGCCTGCGCCGTTCCCCCGGGTGGCAGAAGCTCCGGGACAGCGCCGCCTCCTATGTCGCGGTCGCGCTCGGCAGCATCGTCGGCGGCGTGGCGCGCTATCTTGCTTCCGTGCTGTTCGCAAGCCAGTTCGGCAGCGGCTTTCCCTGGGCCACCTTATTCGTCAATATCGTTGGTTCATTCATCATCGGATTTTATGCCACGCTGACCGGCCCCGACGGCCGGCTGTTGGTCAGCCCGCAGCAGCGGCAGTTTGTCATGGTGGGCTTTTGCGGAGGCCTCACCACCTTTTCCGCGTTCAGTCTTGATACACTCCGACTGGTGCAGTCGGGTAGCGCCGCGACCGCCGCGCTCAATCTCTTGATCTCGGTCATTGGCTGGCTGTTAGCCGTATGGCTTGGTCACCTGGCGGCGGCCCGACTCAATCGCTTGTGAGGAACGGAAAGATGAAAATACCGAAACAGGCCGTGCTACTGCGGATCTTCAGCGGCGAGAGCGACAAATATGAGGGACGCCCGCTTTATGAAGCCATCGTCAAGAAGGCGCGCGAAATGCACCTGGCCGGCGCCACCGTGTTGCGTGGTCCGATGGGCTTCGGCAAGTCGAGCCTGATCCACACCGACAAGATTCTCCGGCTGTCATTGGATCTGCCGCTGGTGATCGAAATCGTCGACTCCGAAGAGCGGATCAACGAATTTCTGCCGGCGCTCGACGCCATGATGGATAGCGGCCTCGTCACGCTGGAGAAAGTGCAGGTGCTGCAGTACGGCAAAGACAGGTCCACGGACGCCTGAGCGTGCGGCCGATTGCGTAGGGTGGGCGAAGGCGCCCTCGATCAGAAGGCCGGACCTGCTTCCGCCACGCCCCCTACCCCGAACGTCCTGAGCCAATCCACCTATTGAGGAAAATCCATGCCAGCCTATCGTTCTCGCACGACAACTCACGGTCGCAATATGGCGGGCGCCCGCGGCCTCTGGCGCGCCACCGGCATGAAAAACGAAGACTTCGGCAAGCCGATTATTGCCGTGGTCAACTCGTTCACGCAGTTCGTGCCTGGCCACGTCCACCTCAAGGACCTTGGCCAACTGGTCGCGCGCGAGATCGACGAGGCTGGCGGCGTCGCCAAGGAGTTCAATACCATCGCGGTCGATGACGGCATCGCCATGGGGCACGACGGCATGCTCTACAGTCTGCCCTCTCGGGAACTCATCGCCGACAGCGTGGAATACATGGTCAACGCGCATTGCGCGGACGCCATGGTGTGCATCTCCAATTGCGACAAGATCACGCCGGGTATGCTGATGGCCGCGTTGCGGATCAACATCCCGACCGTGTTCGTCTCGGGCGGCCCGATGGAATCCGGCAAGGTCAGCATCAAGGGCAAGATCAAGTCGCTCGATCTGGTCGACGCCATGGTCGCCGCCGCCGACGACACCGTCACTGACGCCGAGGTTGAGGTCATCGAACGTTCCGCCTGTCCCACCTGCGGGTCCTGCTCGGGCATGTTCACGGCCAATTCCATGAACTGTCTGACCGAGGCGCTGGGGCTTGCGCTGCCCGGCAACGGCTCCGTGCTGGCGACCCACGTCGATCGCAGAGGCCTGTTCGTCGAGGCCGGCCACCTGATCGTCGATCTGGCGCGCCGCTACTACGAACAGGACGATGAAACGGCGCTGCCGCGCGTGATCGCCGGCTTCAAGGCGTTCGAGAATGCGATGACATTGGATATCGCCATGGGCGGTTCGACCAACACGGTGCTCCATCTGCTGGCGGCCGCCTACGAGGGCCAGATCCCGTTCACGATGCAGGATATCGACCGGTTGTCGCGCCGGGTGCCGGTGCTCTGCAAGGTCGCGCCCTCGGTGCCGGACGTCCATCTGGAAGACGTTCACCGCGCCGGCGGGGTGATGGCTATTCTCGGCGAACTCGACCGCGCCAATCTGATCCATCACGACCTGCCGACGGTTCACAGCAAGTCGCTGGAGGATGCCCTCAATCGCTGGGATATCAGGCGAACCAGGAGCGAAAATGTGCGCACCTTCTACAAAGCGGCGCCCGGCGGCGTGCCGACGCAGGTCGCCTTCAGCCAGGCTCAACGTTTCGATGAGGTGGATAGCGACCGCGTAGCGGGATGCATCCGCGATGCGGAACACGCGTTCTCGAAAGACGGCGGTCTGGCGGTGCTGTCCGGCAATCTGGCGCTCGACGGCTGCATCGTGAAGACCGCGGGCGTCGACGCAAGCATCCTCAGCTTCGAGGGACCGGCGCGGATTTTCGAGAGCCAGGAGGCCGCCGTCGAAGGCATTCTCACCGGCAAAATCGGGGCTGGCGACGTGGTGGTGATCCGATATGAGGGCCCGCGTGGCGGCCCCGGCATGCAGGAGATGCTCTATCCGACAAGCTATCTGAAATCGAAAGGCCTCGGCAAAAGCTGCGCGCTGATTACCGATGGTCGCTTTTCGGGCGGGACATCAGGTCTGTCGATCGGGCATGTCTCGCCGGAAGCCGCGGAAGGCGGCTTGATCGCACTGGTGGAAGAAGGCGACCGCATCGAAATCGATATTCCACGACGTTCCATCAGCCTGCTCGTCGATGAAGCGGCGTTGGCACAGCGCCGCGAGGCGATGCTGGCCAGGAAGACTGCAGCCTGGAGGCCTGCCAAACGCAGCCGCAAGATTTCGATGGCGCTCAAGGCCTATGCGGCGCTCACAACGAGCGCCGCGCGCGGCGCGGTGCGGGTTGTCAAGGAATAAGCTGAACACCAACGTCCGCGTTTCTGATCCCGCCGCGTCGGCGATTGGCCGTATCGCCGCGACGTGCGGGCGGATTTGCGTTGTCGTCCGCTCACTGGTTCAGCAGCGGAAAATCCTTCGCATCCCTGCGCCCCGGCAGCGAGCGCAGGAAGGCCAGGATGTCGGCGGCATCATGGTCTGACAGGATATTGGCGGAAAAGGCTGGCATGTCGCGCGGCGCCGCGCGCAGGAACGCCACAAAGGATTCAACGGGCATCTCCAATTGAGCCAGCGCGGGCGTTGCATAGTTCATGGCGCCGCCCTGCCCGGCGCGGCCGTGGCACTCGAAACAGCCATCGGCGAGATAAAGCCGCCTGCCGTTGGCGGCATCGCCCGCCGCGGCATCCTCCGCCGAGGCCGCCGCAACACCTGTCACCGCGAATGCGGCGCCGACAAAAGCCGCGGCAGCGATCCGTCCGAATCCGCCATGTTTCATGGCCATCTCCCTCAGCGCGGATCCATCACGACATCGACCAGCGCCGGGTGCCCGCTCTTGACCATCGCGATCGCGCGCTTCAGCGCCGGCCCGAGATCAGCGGGATCGGCGATCGGGCCTTCGCCATAGACGCCAAAGCCTCTGGCGACCGTGGCGTAATCGACGTTGGGATCCTTGATCGTGGTGCCGACCTCGGTGTTGGTGATGCCGCGGCCGTGACGCGTGGCCATGGCCTGCAGGTACATGTACTCTTGATGATAGGCGCGGTTGTTGTGCACGATATAAAGCATGGGAATGCGGTGGTGCGCGGCGGTCCACAGCGTACTCGGCACGAACATGAAATCGCCGTCGCCGCCGATGGAGACCGTCAGGCGGCCATGCCGCTGGTTGGCAAGCGCCGCGCCCAGCGAAGCCGGCAGGTTGTAGCCGACACCGGCGCCGCCCGAGCCGCCGTTCCACTGGTAGGGTTTGTTGAAGTTCCACAGTCTGTGCGGCCAGGAGAGCTTGATCGAACTGCCGACCAGCGACCAATCCTCGTCCTTGATCTGGCCATAGAGCTCGGCACAAAGCCGCGCCGTCGTGATCGGGCTTGAGTCCCAGCCGATGGTCGCGTCCGACTTCGCCTGTTCGATGCTTGCGAGCTTGGCGGCGGCGAGTTTCTTGCCGCGAGCCTCGAACGCCGTTTTCCTGCCTTCGTCGGTGAGGCGCTTGACCTGCTCGATCAAGGTCGGCAGGCTTGCTTCGGCGTCGCCGGCAATGGAGATGTCCACTTCCTGGTAGCGTCCGAGATCCTGATAATTGGACTTCATATAGAGTTCGCGGCTGCCCAGCGTGACGATTTTCGCGGTCTTCCGGTAGCTCGGCACGGAACTGCGTACGATGCGATCGCTGAAGGCATTCAGCGAGCCCCATAGCTCGTTCACTTCCATGGCCAGGATGACATCCGCCTGCGCGATGACGGAGCGGCGGAACGAGTGGTTGAGCGGGTGCCGCGACGGGAAGTTCATCCGTCCGGCGTTGTCGACGACCGCGCATTGCAGCGTCTCGGCCAGTTCGACCAGCCGCGCCATGCCGGCCGGCGTCCGTGCCACGCGGTCGCAAAGGATCACGGGGTTCTCTGCCGCGACCAGCATCCTGCTGAGTTCCGCCAGTGCCGCAGTATCTCCCTGCGGCGGGACCACCATGCTGAGTTTCGGGATGTGAAGCGTCTCGGCGTCGAGAATCGGATTTTCCTGCAGCTCGGCATCGAGCGACAGCATCACCGGCGCCATCGGCGGGGTGGTCGCCACCTTGTAGGCGCGCACCGCCGATTCCGCGAAATGCTGCAGCGAGGTCGGCTGATCGTCCCATTTGACGAAATCCCGCACGATCACGGCAGGGTCGATCGCCGAATGCACCCATTCGGCACCCGGCCCGCGCTTGTTGGCCTCGATGATGTTGCCTCCCATCACGATGACCGGCACGCGATCGCACCAGGCATTGTACATCGCCATGGTGGCGTGCTGCAGTCCGACCACGCCGTGGCAGATCATGGCCATCGGCTTGCCTTCGATCTTGGCGTAACCCTGCGCCATGTGAACCGCGATTTCCTCGTGCGGGCAGGTCAGGATCTCCGGCTTGGTGTTGCCGCCGTGATTGAGCACTGCTTCGTGCAGGCCGCGAAAACTGGAGGCGCAGTTCATCGCCAGATAATCGATGTCGAGAGTCTTCAAGACATCGACCATGAAGTCGCCGCCGCTGGTGGTCTGGCTGACGGGGTCCGCGGTCGGGGGCATGGTCTCGGCGGACGCGAGTTTCGGCCCGGGAACGCTGGCTTTTGCGCGCTCAGTGGACGAGTCCAACAGCGGGGTATTGGCCGCGACCGGGGTCGCGAGAACAGCGGCGCCGGCGAATGTCGCGCCCTTGAGAAAATTCCGACGGCCCACGCCAGGGGATTGACTACGCTTTGACAAGGGCTTTCTCCCGCGAATTTGTCCGGACACGTGTTCCGGTTGGAGCTAACTGTCGCGTCTCCTCCGGAGCGCGTCAAGCCAGCGACAGGCTGCGCCGCGAGATGCGATGTCGAAAGCCAGAATGTTTCCCGATTAAGTTGAATCGAAAACGCTCTGGTTGTCCTTCCTTGTCGCATTTCGTACGGGAAAGCCGATGTTCTGCTTTACTGCAGATGATCGCATCGCGCGGCTTGCGGTTCACCCGCGTTGCTTTTGTGTCGCGGCGCGATGTTGCTGCGAGGTCGGATGAACGCGCTTGATCGGCGCGCGTGCCACCACCTGCTGTGCGGCGGCTGCAACCTCTTGCATCAGCGCCCGACCGTCCCAATCCAATGGCCAGCCCTTCCACAGCCGTAGCCGGCCGGCAACCATGACGGCGATAATCTGATCGCGATTGCCAAACCGCACCAATTCCCAGCCGAGATCCCAGGACGGGGTGAACTCGGGTGTGTCGATATCGACCAGCAGGCAATCGGCGGCGTGACCGACCGCGATCTGGCCGGTGATATCGCCTAGCCCGATGGCGCCGGCGCCCGCGGTGGTGGCGTGCTCGAGCCAGGTCCATCCGCCGCCGCAGGAGGAATCGCCGATCGAAAGGCCGAAGGCCAGGCGCTGCGCCGTCTCGGCGGCATCCGTCAGCCGAAAGCCGTCGCTGCGGGTGCCGTCGGTGCCAATGCCGAAGCGGATCCCCATCGCCTCCATCAGCACGGCGGGGGCGACCGCATTGCCCTTCCAGGCTGACGCCACGGGGTTGTAGGCCACCGCGGTATCGGTCTCGCGGAGCATGTTGAGTTCGGAGGGCGTGATCAGCGTCGCATGCGCCAGCAGCACCTGCGGTCCCAGCGCGCCGAGGCGATGCAACAGTTCGATCGGCCGCAACCCGCGATCGACCAGCGATCGTTCAACGGCGACCAGGTGTTCGTTGACGTGGGTCTGGAAGATCGCACCGGCGCTGGCGCACAGCGACGAGACATTCTTCAGCATCTCGTCGGAGGCGACTTCCGGAATCGATACGGCAAGCGATGGGTGGACCAGCCGGGAGCCGGCCCAACGCTCCAGATGGTCGCGGGCAAGCGCCATGATCGCGCCGCCGTCGCGGCCCAGATCGTTGCAGATGAAGCCGAGCACGCAGCGTAGCCCGGCCTCCTGCGTCGCCCGCGCCACCGCGGAGGCGTCGCCTGCCGCACGCGTCCCGGCATCGACCACGGTGGTGAAGCCGCCGCGCAGCGATTCCAGCGCCGCCGCCTTGCTGGAGAGATAGACCATGCCCTCGTCGAGCACGCCCTCCATCGGCACCCAGATGCGGCGGAAGATTTCCGAGGGTTCGCCGAAGGCCAGTGCCTTGCCGAAGCTCTGGGTGAGATGATGATGGGCGTCGATGAAGCCGGGCATCAAGAGCATGCCGGGGAGCTCTATCGGGGTCAATTCCCTATATTTCCCGATCAGATCCGCCGTGCGACCGATATCGCTGAAAACGCCTTTTGCTATTCTGACCGCATGGCCGGCCACCGGTCCGGTCGGCAGCATCAGTTGCCCGGGAGCGATCAAGAGCTCCGGGGCATCAAGTAAATGCGGATCGATCTGGTCCATCCCGCGTCCCCCTTAAGGCTGATCCGATAGCGCCTCTCAGACGCGCGAGGCGTTGGCTGCCGGTTCGGCCGTCTCGGGCGATTTCTGGGCGACGCCGATGTAGTTGAAGGCGATATTGAGCAAGACAGCCGTGATGGTGCCGGCGGCCAAGCCGTTGCCGAGGATCATCTGCAGATAGAACGGAAACTTGCTGTAGATGCCGTTGACCAGGATTGGCAGCAGGCCCATCGCGAGCCCGGAGGCAAGTGTGAACAGATTGCCGTGATTGTGCAGGTCGACCTTGCGCAGCTGGTCGATGCCCATGCATGCGATGATACAGAACACGATCACCGCGGTCCCGCCGACCACCGGGCCCGGAATGGCGTTGATCAGGCGGCCGAGCGGCGCGAACAAGGCCAGCACGATCAGGATCACGCCGCTGGTCGCCGTGACATAGCGGGAGCGAATGCCGGTGGCGCGGACCACGCCGATGTTCTCGCCGCTGGTAATGATCAGCGACGTACCGAGGCAACCGCCCAAGAGCGAGATGATGGCATCGCCACGAATGGTCTTCGGCACGTCGGTGCGAACGTCGATGTCCTTGTCGACCGCCTCGGCGATGGCCACCGTCTGGCCGGTGGCCTCGGCCATCGAGATCACGCTGAACACCATCAGGGGAATCGAAGCAATCAGATCGAACTTCGGAATACCGAATGGAAATACCGTGGGCAGGCTCAGAACACTCCCTGAAAGGACCCCACCCACGCTCATATTGCCGGTCAAGGCTGCGATCACGGTCCCTCCGAGCAGGCCAAACAGCACCGACAATTGGCCGAGAATGCCGCTGAACAGACGCGCAAACAGCAAGGTGAGGCCGACCGTCACCAGCGCCAGCAGCACGCTCGACGGCGCGGCGAAGCCCGGCGTATTAGGGGCACCCGTGATGATGCCGCCGTAGACCTTGACCAGGTTGATCGCCACCAGCAGCAGCATGGTGCCGATCACGGCCTTGGGGAAGAATTTCAGGCCGCGGGCAAACACCGGCAGGACCAGAAAATAGAACAGCCCGGTGAGCATCACCGCGCCGACGGCGGTCTGCACGTCGGTCTGCTGCGCAATAGTCAGGAAAATGATCACCGGCGCGCCGCCGGGCACCATGATGAAGGGTAGCTTGGCACCGAACTTCAGCGGCCCGAAGCTTTGCAGCAGCGTCCCCAGACCGCAGACCAGGAATGTCGCGCTGATCAGGTTCAGTGTCAGCGCCGGCGAGAAATTGAGGGCCTTGGCGACCAGGAAGACCGACGTGATCGGCGACGCCGCCATCACCAGCACGTGCTGCAGGCCGAGCAGCACCAGCTTGCGCGCCGGAAGGATTTCATCGACCGGAAGTGTCTGGGCAGGCATGATCGCGTCTCCGAAATTCCAGGATGTGGCTCGGCGGCGCACGCTAGGAATGCGATTGATGAGCCCCGTACGTTGCTTTGACGACACACGAAATTGCGCGGCAGCGGAAAAGTCAATCGCATCGCTGCACATTATCCCGGCGACGACAGCCGATACAAAGGGCGTTTGGCCGCAAATCAGAGCAGCCCGGGCTCGCGCGAGCGCTGGCCGGTTCGTCGCGCGATCGAACAACGTTGATCGATGTTGGTAACACTGCGGGGAGACGCGATCGGCGCAGCAACGACCCTGGGGCAAAAAGGCATCGCCGCGAACCCGCATCGGCATCGCTCCACCACGCTGCCGCTCGGATGCGTGGCGGTCGCTAGTCCTGGATACCGTAGCGATGCAGGTCGTTGCCGCAGGTATCGAGCCAGGTCTTGGCGCGTTCGACATGATCGCAGATCCGCCCGACCACCCGCCAGAACCGCGCCGAGTGATTCATCTCGACGAGGTGCGCCACTTCGTGCGCGGCGAGGTAGTCGAGCACATAGGGCGGGGCCAGGATCAGCCGCCACGAAAACGACAGTGAACCGGCCGAGGTGCACGAACCCCACCGGCTCGACTGGTCGCGGATCGACAGCCGCTTAACCTTGACGCCCAGCGCCTCGGCGTGCGCCTGCGCCGCCTTCTGCAGGTCGCGGCGCACTTCGCGCTTGAGAAAGTCTAGCACCCGCCGCTCGGTATGTTCCGCCGCCCCGGCGACACAGAGAATCCGCTCGCCACTGTCGCGCGTTTCGGTCCACACCGTGCCGCGCTGGCCGGCGCGATGCACGATCCGGTGCGGGACGCCGCGCAGCGGCACCACCGTGCCCGGCAGAAACGGTGCCGCCTTCGGCAGGCGTCCGAGGCGCGCGGCGATCCATCCACCGTGGCGCTGTGCGAAATCCTTGGCCTCGGCGATAGTTCCGCGCGGCGGTATGGTCAGGATCGCTTCGCGGTCGCTGGGATGAATCCGCAAGGTGTAGCGCCGCGCGCGGCGATGCCGGCGCAGCCGCACGGAGTAAATCTGGGAGCCGTGCTTGACCAGAAGTCTCGACGGTTCGTAGGGTCGCCGATAAAGGAGGGCGCGCGTGGCCATGTCTGCTAGTCCGGGCATCAGGAGTTCGCCCGGATTTTGCCATATCCGCCGCCAGTGAAATCGCTCGGCGCAAAAACAAATCATTTGCCCAATATACAGGGGCTGAGCGGCCTTCAGCCTCTATAGGATGGGCCTGGCGCAAATAAATTCCGCGGCAAACCAGCCTTAAAAAGCCTTCGAAGAACTGAGGTAAAACTCATTCCTTTAAGGGATAGAATCACGGCTTTCACAGTCGATCCGGAGGGTAATATGACACCGCCCAGCCAGCGGCTCGTTCGCCTGATGCGTCCGATTTCCGCACCAATGCCACGAGATCGAAAGCTTATTCAGCGGCGGAAACCAATTTCGGCTTCGGATTGCTCGCAGACAACATGAAATCCGAGATCCTCGGCACGATTTCCGACTTGAAACGCGAGCCGTTGAACACGCCATAGTGCCCGACGCCCTGTTGTACGTAGTGCACCCTGCGATGCGCCGGAATTGAACTGCATAACGCATGCGTGGCCTCGGTCTGCCCAAGACCGGAGATGTCGTCGTTCTCGCCTTCGACCGTCATCAACGCCACACGGCTGATCTTGGAGGGATCGACCAGCTGACCGCGATGGGTCATCTCGCCCTTCGGCAGCGCGTGCTTGACGAATACAGTATCGACCGTCTGCAGATAATATTCAGCCGTCAGGTCCATGACGGCGAGGTATTCGTCGTAGAAATCGCGGTGCTTGTCGACCAGGTCGCCATCGCCCTTGACCAGATTCTTGAACAGGTTCTTGTGCGCGTCCATGTGACGGTCGAGATTCATGCTGATGAAGCCGTTGAGCTGCAGGAAGCCCGGATAGACATCGCGCATGACGCCGGGATGCGGAAACGGCACCTTGGTGATGACGTGACTGCGGAACCACTCGATGCCGCGTTCGGCGGCGAGGTTGTTCACCGCGGTCGGATTGCGGCGGGTATCGATCGGGCCGCCCATCAGCGTCATCGAGACCGGAACAAAGGGATCGCGGTTCGCCTCCATGACGGATACGGCCGCCACCACCGGCACCGATGGCTGGCATACGGCGATGACATGCATGTTGCCGCCCAGCACGTGCAGCATTTCGATGATGTAGTCGACGTAATCGTCGAGATCGAAACGGCCCTCGGTTACCGGAACCATCCGGGCGTCGGACCAGTCGGTGATATAAACCTCATGGGTGGGCAGGAAGGCTTCCACCGTGCCGCGCAGCAGCGTGGCGTAATGGCCTGACATCGGCGCCACGATCAGCACGCGGGGCTGCGGCGCGCGCAACGGCCGCGTCAGCCTGCGATCGAAGTACAACAGCCGACAGAACGGCTTTTCCCATATCGAGCGGATTTCAATCGGAGTGCGGACGCCGGCGACTTCGGTATCGTTGAGGCCCCATTCCGGCTTACCGTAGCGCCGCGTCGTGCGCTCGAACAGCTCGCACCCGGCGGCGATGGATTTGCCGAACTCGGTATGCGACCACGGATTGAGCGGATTCTGGAACAGGATTTTCGTCGCGTCGGTCACGGCCCGCGCCGGATTGAGCGAGGCCTGCGCCATTTCGTACATCCAGTACATCGGCGTCGTCAGCGCCGGACTGCCTTCGGCCACCAGGGGCGGTGCGCCGCCAAACTCACCAATAGGCATTGTGCTCAATTCCTTTTGCATCGCAGCATAGTGCCCAATGCGTAATAATGCGTCAATGCTCCGATCGGTATATCTACGCGGCTAAAGCGGCGGAGGTCCATCAAAACCTTGGCACAAAATAGCTATTCACCGCCTTGAAGCAGCGAACCATGACGCCGCGCGCTGCGCAGAAGCCCAAGAAATATCGCGAATGACGCGAAAAGGAGCGCGGTGTTGATCGCGAGCGCCTCGACCATCAGGTCGGTCCGAAACACATGCTCAGATAGCAGCGCCCGCATGCCTTCGAATACGTAGGTCGGCGGCAACGTCCAGGCGACATATTGCAGCCAGTGCGGCAGCACCTTCACGGGATAATAGACGCAGGCAAGCGGCATCACGCCAAACATCAGCGTCCAGACGATGCTTTCGGCGCCCAAGCCGTTTCGCAGTACCAAACCCGAGACGAAAATGCCAAGCGACCAGCTGGTGAGAATCAGATTGCAGAAGAAGGCGACCAGCGGCAGCCCGATGCCGTAGAAATTGAAATCGAAGAAGATCATCGCCAGCAGCGTCATCGGGATCACACCAATCGCCAGCCGGATCAGGCTCATGACCATCAGCGAGATCAGAAACTCGATCGGCTTTAGCGGGCTCATCATCAGGTTGCCGAGATTGCGCGCCCACATTTCTTCCAGAAACGAGATCGAAAAGCCGAGCTGCCCGCGGAACAGGATGTCCCACAGGATCACGGCGCCGATCAGGGTGCCGCCGGCGCGGGCGAAAAACCCGGCATTCTGCGAAATATAATTCTGCAGGAAGCCCCAGGTGATGATCTGCAGCGCCGGCCAGTAGATCAGCTCCAAAAGCCGCGGCCAGGATGACAGCAACAGATACCAATAGCGCAAGACCATCGCGCTGACACGGTGCGGAGCGATCCCGCCGGGCAGCACGAGGTTGCTCATGATGCGGCCTCCTGGACACGGCCACGGGCCACATCGAGGAACACTTCTTCCAGCGTCGCACGGTTGTAGCGGGCCATGATCTTGTCCGGGCTGTCATCGTCCTCGACGCGGCCGCGCTTCATGATGATGACGCGATCGCACAGCCGTTCCACCTCGAGCATGTTGTGCGACGCCAAAAGGATGGTTGCGCCATGGCGGCTACGATAGGTCAGGAGATGCTGCCTGACCCAGTCGGCGGTATCCGGATCGAGCGACGCCGTCGGCTCGTCGAGCAGCAACAGTTCGGGCTGGTTGATCAGCGCTTTGGCCAGTGCCACCCGCGTCTTCTGCCCGGCCGAGAGTTTGCCATTGGCACGGTCGAGGAAATCGCCGAGATCGAGCTCGGCCGCCAGCTGCTCGATCCGCTCGGCCAGATTCTCGACCGCATAGAGCCGGCCGAAGATCGTGAGATTCTGCCGCACCGTCAGACGCATCGGCATATCGACGTAGGGACTTTCGAAATTCATCCGGCCGAGCACCTCGGCGCTTCGCTCCGGCATCGCACGGCCCAGCACATGAATCCGCCCCGAGGTCGGCAGCACCAGCCCCATGATCATGGCGATGGTCGTGGTCTTGCCGGCACCATTGCCGCCGAGTAGCCCGGTGATACTGCCGCGCGCGATGCAAAATGAGACGTCGTCGACGGCCCGGGTCTTCTTGTACAGCTTGACCAGGTGCGCGACATCGATCGCCGCCGATCCGACTGGATCGGCCGCGGCTCGGCTGGACGCGGCTTTGTCGTTACTCGCCATGCGGGTCGTTCCTTGGGCCATCGCGGCGGCAAGCGCAAGACTTTGGCGCATTGTGGCGCAACGCGCCGAACAGCCGAATTTGTGGTTGGGACCTCCCACGGCTAAACTTCCGATATGACCGACGTTGCAGCCTCCGATTTTCGCCATCCGCGCCGCTATGTCCGTCTGGATACGATTCTGCGGCTGCGCTGGCTGGCCGCACTCGGGCAACTGGTCGCCATTTTCATTGTGGTTCAGGGGCTCGAATTCGACCTCCCGGTTGCCCCCTGCGTTGCCATCGTCGGCCTCTCCGGTCTGCTCAACCTGGTGCTGCAGATCGCCTTCAACCCGATGCAGCGGCTGGAACCGGCCTACGCGGCGGCGCTCTTGGCCTTGAACATCGTCGAGCTGGCTGGGCTGCTGTTCTTTACCGGCGGACTGCAGAACCCGTTTTCGTTCCTGTTCCTCGCCCCGGTTCTGATTTCGGCGACGGTGCTGCCGGTACGGCTGACGATCGCGCTCGGTGCGCTCGCGGTCGCCTGCGCCTCGGTCCTGGTCTTCTTCCACCTGCCGCTGCCTTGGGACGCCGACGATCCGCTGGTTCTGCCCCCGATCTACCTGTTCGGCGTCTGGCTCTCGATCGTGCTCGCGATCGGGGTCACCAGTCTCTATGCATTCCAGGTCACCGAGGAGGCCCGCAAGCTGTCGGATGCGCTGGCCGCTACCGAACTGGTGCTGACTCGCGAACAACATCTGACCCAGCTGGACGGCCTGGCTGCGGCCGCGGCGCACGAGCTCGGTACGCCGCTTTCGACGATTTTCCTGATTTCGCGTGAACTGGAGCGAAGCCTGCAGGATGATCCGCAGTTCGCCGGCGACATCAAGACCCTGCGCGAACAGGCGCAACGCTGCCGGGATATCCTGGCCAAGATCACCCAGCTATCCGCCACCGGCGCCCCGTTCGATCGTATGCCCCTGTCGACGCTGATCGAGGAGACGGTGGCGCCGCATCGCGATTTCGGCATCGCCATCAAGGTTCGGATCGCGGTCGCGGGCGTCCGCGAGCCGGTCGGCACCCGCAATCCCGCGGTTCTCTATGGTGTTGGCAATATCCTGGAAAATGCCGTGGATTTCGCGCGGACCACGGTGGAGGTCAACGCGTGGTGGAATAACGAGACGGTTGAGATCGTGATTTCCGACGACGGAGCGGGGTTCGCGCCCGACATCATCAAGCGAATCGGCGAGCCCTATCTGTCGCGGCGGCGCCCCACGGAGGAAGCCCAGAGCGGGCACCACGGCCTCGGTCTTGGGGTCTTTATCGCCCGCACGCTGCTGGAGCGCACCGGCGCCAAGGTCTCCTTCCGCAACCGGATCTTTCCCGAACATGGTGCCGTGGTCCAGATCGTGTGGCCGCGCCAACGCTTCGAGGCCGAGGAAACATCAGCCGAACCAGCATCTTAACGGATGCACCGGCGCGCCAGGCGCCGATTGCCCGAGGCGGCCTTGGCAGCGCCGCGTTGTCACGCCATATCTTGCACAGCCCAATAGAGGATCCGATCCCGTGAATGCCATTACCGAACTGGCCGGCCACACCGATCGTTCGCTCCTGATCGTCGAGGACGACAAGCCATTTCTGGAACGCCTGTCGCGCGCGATGGAAACCCGGGGCTTCACGGTGACCTCCTGCGACAGCGTGTCCGATGGCCTGGCGCAGATCGGCCGGGCGGCCCCGGCTTTTGCGGTAGTCGACCTGCGGCTCGGTGACGGCAACGGCCTCGACGTGGTCTCGGCACTGAAGCGCAAACGCCCGGACGCCCGCGCCATCGTGCTGACCGGCTATGGCAACATCGCCACCGCGGTGACCGCGGTAAAGATGGGCGCGGTAGACTATCTGTCGAAACCCGCCGACGCCGACGATGTCGTCGCGGCCCTGCTCGCCAGCGGCACCGAGAAATCCGAACCACCGCAGAATCCGATGTCGGCGGACCGGATACGCTGGGAACACATCCAGCGCATCTACGAGATGTGCGATCGCAACGTCTCCGAAACGGCGCGCCGGCTGAACATGCATCGCCGCACCCTGCAGCGTATCCTGGCCAAGCGCGCGCCGCGATAGCATATCGGCCGGCTGATCCAGCAGAGGCTGGGCTGGCTCACCGGAAAAGCTTTGATGGCGCGTCGCAGCTCGGCCTAGAACTCGCCGTGGCCCTGCGGATCGACCAGACGGTTGATCCGCTGCGCCGCGGCGATGGCAAAACTTACCGTCACCAGCTTACGGGTCGGCGCCGGCAACCGGTGCTCGGGCGCCTCACAATGCAGATGCGCGCCATAGGCGTCGGCCACGATCAGGCCGGTTGCCGCCGGGAAAATCTCGCAGGGCAGATCCCGGGTGAAGGCAAAGAACAGCCGGTCGCAATGCGCCCGGTAGTCCTGCCACTTCTGATCGGCGCGCAAATCCTCGATTGATGATTTGATTTCGACGATCCAGATCTCGCCGCGCGGGTTCAACGCGACCAGATCCGCGCGCCGGCCCGACGGCAGCGGCAATTCGGCGATAGAGGCAAATCCCAGAGAGCGCAGCAGCCGCGCCGTACCGCGCGCGATGGCCAGCGCGGTATCCGACTGACGGCGGTCCGGCGGCGGGACCAGACTGACCCTGTGGGCGGGCTTATCCATGGTCGGCAGCCTACCCGATTCCGGCAAGCCGCCCAAGCCAGAGCCATGCCGGCCGCAACAGGTTTGCGATCCCAGGGGAGCCGGAGCCTCACGGTGCGCTTTGACCGGGGCATCCTATTACCCGCCCCGGTTCGGCGTCATCTGCTCGAAACTTTGACTTGGCGATCTCCCGAAAATCGGCAATGTGCCGACATGACACAGCAAACCGAAACCAAGGCAAAAGCCGGGGCCGTCATCATCCCGGTGACATTGTTCGAGCAGAACTGCACGCTGCTCTGGTGCGAAGCGACAAAGAAGGCTGTGGTGATCGACCCCGGCGGGGACGTTCCCAAGATCAAGGCTGCGATCGAGCAGGCCCATGTCGCGGTGGAAAGTATCTGGTTGACCCACGGCCATATCGACCACGTCGGCGGCGCCGCCGAGCTGCGTGAGGCGCTCAAAGTGCCGATTGAAGGCCCGCATATTGCCGACAAGTTCCTGCTCGACAATGTGGTGACCAGCGGCGCTCGCTTCGGCATGACCAACGTACGCGATTTCGCGCCGGATCGCTGGCTCGAGGAAGGCCAACAGGTATCGATCGGCGAGTTGAGGTTCAACATCCTGCATTGCCCCGGCCATTCGCCGGGAAGCGTGGTTTATTTCAACAAGGACATGCGCTTTGCACATGTCGGTGATGTGCTGTTCAGCGGCTCGGTCGGACGCAGCGACATTCCCGGCGGCAATCACGCTATTCTGATCAAGTCGATCAAGGACAAGCTGTTGCCGCTCGGGGACGATGTCGGCTTCATCTGCGGCCATGGCCCCGGTTCCAGCATCGGGCAGGAGCGGATGACCAATCCGTTCCTCACCGGCGCGATGTGAAGCCTGCGACGCTCTCGGGATCTCCGGTGATGCCGCGGGCTCCCCTATTTATTTCATCAACCCAGCGGCCGTGAGCGCACGCGTGATCACGCCTCCGACGTCGATTGCGCGACGTTGCGGCTTCCGCGGGGATTGGCGCGGCATCTCAGGGGGGGACTTGAGAGCAGCGGTCAGCGGCCGCAGCAAGTTGCCGAGATCCGGCACCATCGCCGGCGGCGGAGAACTCACCCCTTGGACCTTTGCGGGTTCCTTTGGCTCCGCGGTTGCCGTCTTGGCCTGACGAATGGATTGAGTGAGGCCGAAGAAGTTGGCGATGTGATAGGATGACGAGATCCCAGCCTCGATCAGGAAGGCTCCTTGCGCACCATATCGCTCGTCATTATCGGCTAATCCCAGCGGGGTGCCGTGGGCCATGTCGGTGATGTTATAGGATTCGATGATGGTTTCGCCCTCCGCATTCCACCAGATTTGGCGCGGATAGCCGTCGACGGTGCCTTCCGACATCGGCGTCGGGGGCAGCCCATGTACGTCGAGCCATTGCTTGACGATTTCGTTGGCGTTGGCGGGGTTGACCGTGCGGTCGGCGCTGCCATGCCATACCGACACTTTCGGCCAGGAGCCCCGATGCTTGGAGGCGTTGCGCACGAGATCCCCGAGTTCATTGGCCGGTCGGGACCGCGACTGAAACATTCCGTTCAATGCTTCCCGCACGTTGGAGGCGACACCAAACGGCAGTCCCGCAATAATCGCGCCGCCGGCGAAAACCTCTGGGTAGGTCGCCAACATCACCGACGTCATTGCGCCGCCGGCAGAAAGCCCTGTCACGAAGATGCGGTGCTGATCGACACCGATATCCACGACCAACCGCGCGATCATCTGCCGGATCGAACAGGCCTCGCCGCTGTCGCGCGTGGTGTCTTGCGGATTAAACCAGTTGAAGCAGCCATGGGCGTTGTTGGACGGCTGCTGCTCAGGCATCAGCAACGCGAAACCATAATGTTTCGCCAGCGTGGACCAGCCGGCCCCCAAATCATAGCTGGCGGCGGTCTGACCGCAGCCGTGGAGGACAACAACAAGGCCCGCCGGCGGTCGCAGGGTATCCGGCACAAACGAGTACATCCGAAGGCCACCTGGATTGGTTCCAAAACGAGTGGTTTCAACCAACGGGCTGTCAGCGCCGGGTCGCAGGTCGCGCCCAAAGTTCCCGAAACCATGGGTGGGCGTCAGCTTTGGCAGACGTCGCAGATAGTCGATATTCTTGGCGAGGGACACCGGCAGCTCCTTGGCGAGACTTAAGGACTCACTAATCTATATTAACCCCATTAGAAACAGATAGTTGCTGCACTGCAAAATAAAAAGCCCGTGTACTGCCAATCCCCAGCTTTTTGGTGGCTCAATGCGGCCCCCGCGCAACATTCGCGATCTCAGCGCCCTGCGAATAAGAAAAGCCGGTCAAGATCATCCAGTTCCCGGTATTCGGGGAGGGCCTTCCGAGCGGACGGTAAAGGCCGATTCGGCCCGATCGCTGCACAAACGGCGTCGTCGGGCAATTTTCCGCCCTCTTTTTGCGCCTTCGGACCCACGATGCAGGACTATGACATCGCTGTGATCGGCTACGGCGGACCGTAAGATCGTGTTCGACGAGACTGCCGCGCAGCCTCGCGGAAAGCAGGAGCCGCGTGTCTCGCTGTCATTCCACACGCTCGAGCACGACAATCATGCGAAATGCCGTTTGTCTGCGAACCGCTTGGGGCACCCTATCCTCGAAGGCCAGCACCGAGCGAACCAGCGCGGCGGGCATCAGCGACCAACTCTGAAATCCGCCACTCATCGGATATGCCAACAAGCTGAGCCAATCGACGCTGCGGACGCGCAATGACGGAACTTCGCTCTCGACCCGCCGGCACGCGGCTGATGTCGCAAACAAAAGCGTCGGGATGGCCTGATTGGCATCGAACGGGTCGCGATCTGGATTGATCCTGACCGACGCGAACGGATCGGCATCCATCTGCACCGGCTCTTCATGAAAATGATCGTAGAAGCGGCGCGCAACGGTCGTCATCGCCGGCTCGATCATCGCGAGCCGGCCGCCGGACTGCAGCACGCGCGATGCTTCCTTGAGAAAAACAATCGGGCGCTCCAGGTGATGCAGGACATCGAGCATGACCACGCCCGAGAATGAGCCGTCCGGGAACGGCAGCCTGTGAGCGTCCGCTACCGCGTCGATACCAGGAAACGGCAGAATGTCCGTGGATACGATGTCGGGCCTGAAATCCTTGATGTGGGCCGTGCCGCTTCCGATATCGAGCACGCGGCCTTCTGGGCAGCTGTCGAGCAACCGCCGATGAAAATCGCGGTACAGCAGCCGGATCGCCCCCTTTTTCTCCCATCGGCTGCGATGAGTGATCTGGCGTCGGTCCCAATCGGCCGTAGTCGCTGTCATGGCAAGTCCGGGGTCAAACGGCTTTGAGCTTGCGATAGGCGAACCACACCATCTTCAAGAGCAGCCAGCCGTCCCGGAAGCGGGAAATCTGGGTCTCGCCAAAGGTGCGCGCCTTGTAGTGGATGGGGGTCTCGATGATCTTGAGATTCTGTTTTGCCGCGCCGAAGATCAGATCGAAATCCCCGAAAGGATCGAAATTGCCGAAATAGCCGCGCTCCCGCGCCAGCACTTCGTAGTCCTTTCGCAACAGCACCTTGGTGCCGCACAGCGTGTCGGTGAGGCGGGTGTTGACGAGATAGCTGAACAGATAGGCAAAACATCGGTTGGCGATCAGATTGAGCGGGCGCATCGCCTCGTTCTCCATCGGGTAGATCAGGCGCGTGCCATTGACGAACTCGGCCTTGCCGGTCTCGATCACCGCGTGATATTTCGGCAGCGCTTCCGGCGGCATCGTCAGGTCCGCATCCAGGATCATCAGCACGTCGCCGGCGGCAGCGGCAAAGCCCTTTCGCACGGCGTCGCCCTTGCCCCGGCCGTCCTGCTTCAAGACCTTGATATCCCAGCTGTCCTTGTAGGCATTACGGACGCGTTCGCACTCCTCGAAGGTACCGTCGCTGGAATTGCCCTCGACGAACAGAATCTCCTGGGCAGCCCCGAACCTCGGCATCCGCCGGATCGCATCCTCGATATTGCCTTTCTCGTTTCGGCAGGGGATGACGATGCTTGCTGAAAATTTGCGGTCCGGAAATGTCCGGACCGGTCGTCCAACCAGATAGGTACGCAGGCACAGTTGCCTGATGCCCGGCAGCGGCGCGATGTAGCGATTGACGAATGGACCGATGCCGAACCAGCGCAACGGAATCAGCTGCCGTTGTTCCTGGCTGATCACCTCGAAATCCGCCAGATCCATCAGGTTGAGGAAATCCGCGGTGGCAATGTAGTTGATGTCGGTCTGCCGGTTCTTGAGTCTGAAGAGTTCGCCGAGCTTCAGGATCGGCTCCCACAGATGCGAGTAGTAGGCGATGATGATCCGGGTCGATGGCTCGCATAGTTGATGCACCAGTCGCAATGTGCCATCGACGTCCTCGAACATCGCAATCGTATCGGCGATCACGATGTAATCGAACGGTCCCTCAACCGTGGCCAGCGTCGCCGGATCTTCCGCATCGCCCAGAATGAAGTTCAAATCGGGATGCCGCGCCCTGGCCGCAGCAATGGTCCGGGCACTGAAATCGACACCGACGCCATAGCGGGGCTGCAGCGAGGCAAGCAATTCTCCGCTCCCACAGCCCAATTCAAGCACCCGCTTGCCGGCCGGGATCAGAAACCGCATGAAGTTGAAGTCGTCTTCACGATAGGCGGCGTTGAACTTGCCCCCGCGATATTGTTCTCCGCCGCTGGCCTCGAAAGCCGCGAGCAGGTTCTGCTTGCGGCGACTGTTCGGTTGCGCAGAACTGCCTTCGTTTGAAATCATGACGACCTCTGTTGAACTGATGACCCACTCGTTCTTACCGCAAGCTCGTCGCCGCGAGAGGTCACTTGCGGATCAACAGGAAAACCGTGTGCAACTCGATCACTCTGTCATCGGCATCGTGCCGAACCGGTTGAGGGCCAATCAAACCTATATTCGGCCCATCATAAATCGCGCCTGCATTGGGAAAATATGCCTTGTCGAGCACGTAGGCCCCGACCTGCTCGTCGTCCGATGCCGCCGGTATATCGTTCCTGATGTTGGCCTTGTCTCGAATATATTCCTCGGTAAGCCGGGGTACCGCCGCGTAATGGACGACAAAACCTTCGACGAATTGCGGGAACGGCACCCGATAGGAATAACGTACGACGCGCTTGATTGCCGCAGTTTGGGTGCTGACCTCCCTCATGTCAGCCAACGCCAAACGCGAGGTCTCTACTGCGGCGCTCAATGTGCGCCTCTCATGCATCAGCACGGGACCTGCCATTAGCAGAGCCGCAACCCAGGCCATGGCGACGGCGGCCAAGCGCGCCCGGATATTCCAGGTTTGGACGAACAGGCATCCGGCCACCACGCAGGCCGGCAAGGTCGCGGATACGCCGGCGGTATAGTGGGTTTCATAGTGCTTCAAGACGCTGAGCGCCGCGAACAGGGCGGCGAGACCCGCGCCGATACCCATGATGGCGACGCTGTCTCGTCGCCTGTACCTGAACCCGGTCACGAGGCCCGCAATGTAAAGTGCCGCTCCGGCGATCAAGGCGAGCGGTATCGCGTAGGCGTGATCGCCGGGGATGGCCATGACCGCCCGTCGAATTCCCTCCTCGCTAACGACGACCTGGCTGCCTGTCCCGTAGAGCCCCGAGCCGAGAATGACGTTTCGATGGAATCTCAACAAGTATATGAAGGCTTCCCATCCGATGACGAAATACCCGGCTGCAACGACCACTCCCACAAAGGTGACAAAGGACAATGCAATCAGAGCGGAGCCGCGGCGCCAGCCGATCCCACAAAAAAAAGCCTTCCAAAAGATGGCAGAAACCAGCGCCAGCGGAACATAGACATAGGCGAGCTTGTTGAGGTAGGCGAAGGCTCCGACAAAGCCCGCCAGCACGACCACCTTCGGATCGATTTCCGCATCAAAGGCCAGGCGCACCAGTGTCACCAGGAAAAGGCCGTTGATCAGCAGCGCGACCGGCTCCAGTCCGGTGGTCACAAAGCATTCGATCGTTGCCGGCGTCGATACCAACCATAGCAGGATCGCGACAACGGTCGCGCCAACCGGGATCAATCTGAGGGCAGTTCGCGCAAAGACATAGACCCCCAACGACCCGACCAGGGCAGCCACATAGATGGAGGCCGTGTGATAGACCTCGACGTGATCGAAGACCTCGCGGAAGAACGGCTGTTCTCCCCCGGTGGCGACTGGATAACCCGATAATGCCAACGCCAGCCAGCTCATCAGATAAAACGGAACGCCGGGATGGCTGTTCATACCCTCGGCTTTGTAAAACCGGAGGTCGCCGAGCCGATAAGCCATGTTCAGGGCGTCCGCCAATCCTAGCGGCTCGTAGTCGGTCGAACTCCAAAATCCGATGGGGTAAAAATGAAACAGCACTGGCGCAATGCAGAAAAACCCCGCGGCCAGCAGCAGCGACCAACCCAAGCTTCTACGCGTGCCGGCGTTCATAGGCCTCGTCAGATCCCGGTGCGGTTATACGAACCCGGCAGACCGCATCGGGTCAGCTGAGTTTTGACGGTAATCAGGATTCATAGGCCAGATCAAGGCTCGCTCGGCGTCCTGGGCCGCCGATGGGCCATTTCGCCTGTTCGCCCGCGACCATGGAAACATTTCCTATCCTGAGCTAGGCTATAGCCATGTGTTTCGCCACATCCCTCCCGAAGACCTGACCGCGGCAATGGTTCAAAACCTGATCCGGAGCTCAGCGGTCCGATTTTTCGGAGTGATCGTGAAACTGGGCGTTCGCCGTCTGCCCTTTTTCGATAGGACATTCCTGGCGCTCTACGGAGAGTATAAAAAACATTTCGAGGCCGGTCCAGTCGACCGGCTTCGAGAATTCGTACCGCCTGCATCCATTGTCATCGATGTCGGGGCGAATGTCGGTTTCTTCACGCTTCGCTTTGCCGAATGGGTCGGCGCCGCAGGCGAAGTCATATCGATTGAGCCGGAGCAGCACAACTACGACATTCTGACCGCTTCACTCGATCGCTCCGGCCTTTCGGAGCGTGTTCGTACGCTGAAGGCGGCCGCAACGGCGGTCGCCGGAGTCGCGCGACTCGAGATCAATCCGCTTCATCCCGCGGATCACAAGCTTTCCCGGGACGGCACCGGCTTACCCGTCGATGGGGTCACGCTCGATGACCTGGTCAACGACGCACGTCATCTGCGACCGGGCCTGGTCAAGATCGATGTTCAGGGCGCCGAGATGCTGGTGCTGCTGGGAGCTTCGAACATCCTGAGGGTGGCAGCACCGGCGCTGTTCATTGAGCTTCATGAAGAAGGCCTGGAGAAGTTTGGGACATCCGTATCGGCCATTCTGAATCACCTCTCCGGCCTTGGCTACGCAGCCTATTGGCTGATGCGCCAGGGACCGCACAAAAGAGCTAGTCCGGCCGAAATCCACGCCAAGGTTGCCCAGGCCGGATACGTGGATGTCCTGTTTCTAAAGCTGCGCTAGCTTCGGCATGGCCCCATGCGGATCGGGACTTGTGCCGGGAACGATGTGCCGGGAACGATTGCCTTGGTGCTCCCTACCCCGTAGGTTGGTCACCGTCAAAATCCGCAAGAACAAATAACGGCCGGAGATAACGCCCATGGCTCGCCTGAAATTCGGCGCCTTCCTCGCACCGCATCATCCGATCGGCGAGCATCCGATGCTGCAATTCCGGCGCGATCTGGATCTCGTGGAGCAGCTCGATGCGCTGGGCTACGACGAGTTCTGGTGCGGCGAACACCATTCATCCGGCTGGGAAACCATCGCCTCGCCGGAGATGTTCCTCGCCGCCGCGGGCGAGCGCACCAAGCGCATCAAGCTCGGCACGGGTGTCATTTCTCTGCCCTATCATCACCCCTTCAACGTGGCGCAGCGCATGGTTCAGCTCGACCACATGACCGGAGGCCGCGCCATCTTTGGATCAGGCCCAGGGGCTTTGGCTTCCGACGCACACACGCTCGGCATCGATCCGATGACCCAGCGCGACCGCCAGGATGAGGCGATCGCAATCATCCGCCGGCTGTTCAAAGGCGAGCGCGTTACCGCCAGGAGTGATTGGTACACCATGAATGATGCGGCGCTGCAGATCCTGCCCTTGCAGGAAGAAATGCCGTTCGTGGTGGCCTCGCAGATCTCGCCCTCGGGCATGACCCTGGCGGGCAAATATGGTATCGGCATCATCTCGCTCGGCTCGATGTCGACGCAGGGCCTGATGGCGCTGCCGACGCAATGGAGTTTTGCCGAGGATGCCGCGAAAAAGCACGGCACCACCGTGAGCCGCGCCGACTGGCGCGTGCTGTTGAGCTGGCACATCGCCGAGAGCCGTGAGCAGGCCAGGCGCGAGGCCGGCGCTGGGTTAATGCGCTGGCATAACGAATATAATGTCGCCACCTTGCAGCGGCCGGGTCTGCAGCCATTCACCTCGCCAGAGGATGCGGTCGAAAAGACCGCGGGCGGCGAGGGTGCAGCCTCCACCGTCGGTACCCCCGATGATCTCGTGAGAACCATCAAAAAACTGATGGAGGTGAGCGGCGGTGTCGGCACCATCGTCGGCTTCGTCCATGACTGGGCCAACCCCGAGAACACCCGCCGCAGCTGGGACATGGTGGCGCGATACGTGGTGCCGGAAATCAACGGCCATCTTGCGACCCTGCGCAGGTCGCAGAAATTCGTCATCGAGAACCGCGCGGTGTTCGAGCGCGCCGGTCAGGCCGTGATGGCCAAGATCCTGGAAAATGACAAGGCCGCCGCCGCCCTGCCGCTCACCGGTCCCGGGCGGGTGGCGATTCCCGCCGTCAACGCGCCGGACCTGCAGAAGGAAGCCGCCAAGCGGCAGGCCTAACACGGACAGCAATCCGGTCTTGCTGCCAAATGAAGATTTGGAATTTAGACCTCTAATCCGCGAAAGGCGCGGCGATCGGGGTTTGTTTCAACAAGCAATCTGACATACATTTGGCCTGATCGCCAAGCCGACCAGATCGCGGTCCTGGCGGACACGATCAGAACAAGATCAAGAGAGCAACGGGAGCAACCGCCATGTCGATGCAGAGTCTAGCCCCTTCGGCAATCAGCGTTACCCCGCCGAAGCGTACCTCGCTGGCTCACATTCCCGGCGAGGAGGGTTGGCCGGTAATCGGCCGCACGTTTTCGGTTCTTGCTGATCCCAAGGGCGAGGTGGAACGGATGGCCGCCAAATATGGCCTCGTCTATCGCACCCGGGTGCTCGGCGAAACCAGCATCAGCATGCTCGGCCCCGAGGCCAATGAACTCGTGCTGTTCGACCAGGACAAGCTGTTTTCCTCGACCCATGGCTGGGGAGCCATCCTGGACCGGCTGTTTCCGCGTGGCCTGATGCTGCTCGATTTCGACGAACACCGCCTGCACCGGCGCGCGCTCTCGGTCGCGTTCAAATCCGGGCCGATGAAATCCTATCTTGCCGCGCTCGATGCCGGCATTGCGCGATGCGTGGCGCGATGGCGGCAACAGTCGGGGACGATCCTGTTCTATCCCGCCATGAAGCAGCTCACGCTCGATCTTGCCGCGACCTCCTTTCTTGGCGAAGCCATCGGTCCGGAAGTCGACGAGGTGACGCGCGCGTTCGTCGACATGGTCGCGGCGGCGGTCGCCCCGATCCGGCACCCCTGGCCGGGCACGCAAATGGCGCGTGGCGTCAAGGGCCGCGCCCGTATCGTCGCCTATTTCTCGCGGCAGATTCCACACCGTCGCGAGAAGGGGGGTGACGATCTGTTCTCGCAGCTATGTCGGGCAACGCATGATGACGGCGCGCTGTTGTCGACCCAGGATATCATCGATCACATGAGCTTTCTGATGATGGCGGCGCACGACACGCTGACCTCGTCACTGACATCTTTCGTGGCCGCGCTCGCCGCCAATGCGCAATGGCAGGACCGGTTGCGCAGCGAAGTTAGTGCGCTCGGACTTTCGACCGACGCCCCCACGACATTCGACCACCTCGAGGCCCTGCCGCTGTCGGCGATGGCCTTCAAGGAGGCGCTGCGGATGAAGCCTCCGGTGCCTTCGATCCCGCGGCGCGCGGTGCGGGATTTCAGCTTCAAAGGCTACGCGATCCCGGCCGGCACCGGCGTCAACGTCAACCCGCTGTTCACCCACAACATGCCCGATGTCTGGCCCGACCCGGATCGGTTCGATCCGCTGCGCTTTACCGACGAGGCGGTGCGCGGCCGCCATCGCTTCGCATGGGTCCCGTTCGGCGGCGGCGCGCATATGTGTCTCGGACTGCACTTCGCCAATATGCAGGCGATGTGCTTCGCCCGACATTTCCTCCAGAATGTGAAGGTGTCGTTTCAGCCGGGCTACACCCCGGAATGGCAGATGTGGCCGATCCCAAAGCCCAAGGATGGATTACGCGTGACGCTGTCGCCCGCTGGTTGAGCGCAAGCGCAAGCAGCTGGAGGGCGCGCGGCCCGATGATGTCGGTGATCCCGATAAGAGATTCACCGGAATCACACACACAACCGAATAGATAATGTTGATCCACAAAGCGCTCGTCGAGCGAAGGTCTGCCCGGCAACAATCCTGCCCAGCTGAAAATGCGGCGCGGGAATCATCATCGCCCCGCAGATCACGCTTCGCCTGGCCACGTTGGCCGTGAAACGCAGGTTTATCCCGCGCCCTCGTCGAACGCCTTGCGCAGGGCGGCAAGACCCTGCTGCTGAGCGGTCCAGTTGCGACCGCCGGTGATGGCGCCATCGACCACGAGATCGTGGCCGTTGATGAAGCTGGATTCGTCGCTGGCCAGGAACACCGCGGCATAAGCGATGTCCTCCGGCAGCCCGGCGCGCGGAATGGGCTGCGCCGACTTGTAGACCTCGCGCATCACCTCGGGGGTCTTCTCCGCCGCCTCGACCGAAAGGCCGAGCGCTTTGCCAAAAATGCCGGTGGCGATGGCACCGGGCGAAATGCTGTTGACCCGGATGCCGGCTTCGCCGAGTTCCATCGCCACGCATTTGGTGAGATGAATGACGGCGGCCTTGGCTGCGCCATAGACCACCGAGGACGAAAAACCCGCGAGCCTTCCGGCGATACTGCCGTTGTTGATGATGCTGCCAGAGCCCTGCCGCCGCATCGGGCCCGCGGCGTGCTTCATTCCGAGCATCACGCTGCGCACCAGCGTCGCCATGGCCGCATCGAAGCGGGCGGCTTCGAGGTCCTCGATGCCGCCGGTCTGTGCCGGGCCGCCGGCATTGTTGAACAGACAGTCGATGCGGCCGAACTGCTCGACCGCCTGTCCGATCAGCGCACGCATCTGCTCCTCGACCGTGACATCGGTCTGGCGGAAGACGCAATTGGCGCCTAGCTTGCTGGCCAGCGCCTCGCCCTCCGCCACCCGGCGTCCGGCAATGACGATCCTGGCACCTTCGGCAACGAAGATCTCGGCGGTGCGCCAGCCTATGCCACTGGTCGCGCCAGTAATCACCGCTACCTTGCCATCCAGTCTCCCCATGTCATTCTCCTGGTTTTGTCGAAATGGCATATATCTGCGGCTTGCTGATGCAACGCAAGCGACGCTTGAGGCGTTAGGCGTTCGCATTCTGCCTCATGGCGAGCCTGATCCGGGCTACGCTGATCGACTGGCGTGATCCATGGCAAGGTTGATCGACGAGTTTCGGCGCGGCTGGCATGGGACATCCCAACCCTCGGCCTTTTTCAGCATTGGATTCGCAGTCACTTGCCTCGCCTTGGCGACCGCGGCTCGGTGGTGCCTGTCGCTGCTGCGGCCGGACGTGTACTTCACCCCGTATTTTCCGGCCATATTCTTTGCCACCGCGTTTGGCGGTCTGCGGCTCGGTATCGCCACCGCCATCGCCGGAGGCACGCTCGGCCTCACCCTCAATTTCAGCGACGGCGCGCTCGATTTTGCACGACTGATGCTTCTGGGGATTTATCTCCTGGTGTGCGGCCTGACGATTTGGGGCATCGAGCACTATCGATCGATATCCTCCGGTCAACGCGAGATCTCGAAGCAGCTGATCGAGGCGGAAGAGTATCGAAAGCTCGTCGTCGACGAGCTTCAGCACCGGCTGAAGAACAAACTATCGACCATTCACGCCGTTATGCGCCAGGTTCTGCACGATCAGCCGCAAATCTGGGCCGGCATCGATCAGCGGCTGCGATCCTTGTCCGCAACCGATGACCTGATCGCGCGGGTCGACGGCAGCGGATGCGATATCAAGGATCTCCTGTTGTCTGAACTTGGACCCTACGGCCATGTTCGATTCAGCTTGAACGGAAATGCGTTGTTTCTTCCAGCCAAACTGGCGGTGAGCCTTGCCTTGATTTTTCATGAGCTTGCCACCAATGCCGGAAAATATGGCGCATTTGCTTCCCCACGCGGGCTACTGCAGGTATCATGGTCTGTGCTGGAAGATCGCCTCCATATTGCCTGGGACGAGACCGAGGGGCCGCCGATCGAGAGCGTCGGCAAGCCCGGGTTCGGCACCAAACTGTTGAAATCAGCGCTCCGGCCTTTCGACGGCAAGACCGAGATCGCCTATTTGAAGACCGGTGTCCATTGCACGATGCGATGCCGCCTGCCCCGGGATTGAGCGTGACTGTACCATTGAACCTGCGCGCCGGACATCGGCTGGGGTATCTCACGCAAGCCTTGTCAATCTGTTAATGAAAATCAGCGTCTAGCCCCTTCCAAGCACACGCCAGCACCGCCGGCGTCGACTTTCTGAGTGGCATTTAACCAAAACTACAACTGGTTCCTTCAATGTCCGGTCATGCAAAGCCGCGCCCCCCAAGAACTGCAGGCCGCCGCGGCGGAAGGCGATAGCAAACTCGCCGCCGACGCCGAGCTGGGGTTGCTGCGGGATATCCTGCGAATGCTCCCGACCGGGGTAACGGTCCAGGACGAGCAAGGCCGGTTTGTGCTGCTGAATGATGCTGCGGCGGCGCAACTCGGAATGGACGCGGCGGAGCCGGCGGCTTCGATGGGATTGGACCGTCGTCGCGCCTCCGGCATCGAATTTCTCCGCGCCGGCCGCCCAGCCGTGATTGAAGAAGCCGTCGCCGGCAGCCAGGGCAGGCGGATCCTGCTAACGTCCCATCGCCCGGTTCAAATCGCCGACCGCAAGCTGTTGCTTTCGAGCTCGGCCGATATCAGCCAGCAGAAGACCCTCGAGGATCAGCTGTTCGCCGCCGCATATTATGACGAATTGACCGGCCTGCCGACGCGCCGGGTGATCGAACAGCGCGCCTGCGCCCTCTTGCAGCGCGACGACCCGGACGGTCGGCTCGCCCTCGCCTTTCTCGACATCGACAACTTCAAGCACATCAACGACTTTTACGGCCACCCCACGGGAGATACGCTGCTGGTCGAGCTGGCCAAGCGGCTCACACTGAGTCTGCGTGAGTCCGACATGCTTTCGCGGATCAGCGGCGACGAATTCCTGCTGTTGCTCAGTCCGATCCAAAGCGCTCGCGAGGTAGCGGAATTTTTTCATCTGATGGTGGAGAGGCTGAGGGCGCCTTTCTTCATCGACGGATCTGAAATATTCGCTTCGACGTCGATCGGGGTCAGCATCTGTCCGGAGCATGGCCGAAGCTTCGACGTCCTGCGCCAGAACGCCGATATTGCGATGTATCGCGTCAAGAATGGGGGCAAAGGCGCCGCGGCCCTGTTCGACGAAGGCATGGAGCGGCAGGCGATCGAGCGGACGAAGGTCGAGCAATCGCTGCGGCTTGCTATTCTGGAAAAGCGCTTTTGCTGTGCTTTCCAGCCCAAAGTCGATATCCGGACCCGGGATATCCTGGGCATCGAGGCGCTGGTCCGTCTCCGCGACGACGAGGGTGTCATTCAGGCCCCAGGGAGTTTTATCAATCTGGCCGTGGAGCTTGGTCTGATTGATGAGCTTACGCATCTGGTATTGGCGGAGATCGTCAAATCGATCGATCTGATCAACGAAACGTTCGGTGCCGACACCAGCATCAGCATCAACGTCGCAGCCGCCCAGGCCGGCAACCCGGAGTTCATGCGTTCTTTCGCCAGCGCCATCGAAGCTACCGGTTTTCCCAAGCGATTCCTGATCGAGGTCACGGAAGACGCTTTCGTCGTCAAAACCCATTTCCAGACCGAGATCCTGCCGATGTTTCGCGCGATCGGCGTCGGAATTTCAATCGACGACTTCGGTACCGGCTATTCGTCGCTGTCGGCGCTGGCGGACATGACCGCCGACGAAATAAAGATCGACCGGTCCTTCATCAGCGATATCCATCAACGTCCGCGAAGTCAGGGCATCCTGCGAGCGATCGAATCGCTCGGCGACGCGCTCGGCATGACGGTGATCGCGGAAGGCATCGAGACCTTTGAGGAGCTCGCCTACCTGCTGGCCGCCACCAATATTCGCTATGCCCAGGGCTACTACTTCCATAGGCCGATCTTCCTGGAGGAAATCAAGCCCGCTATTCCGATCACCAGTGAGGCGCGCACCTCTCTGGCCAGCCGGCCGGCGCAGGAAAGCCGCCCGGCCTATGCGCGGGCCGATCGCTACCGCCGATAATGGTCATTAATCAAAGCAAGTCTTAATCCGCGCTGTCAGGAGAAATACGGATGTGCGGCGCGACCCGCTCAGCCCATACTTGCGCAATCAACTCGCGGGAATTGATCTTGACGACCCAGAAGACAGAATGCCTCGAGATCTCTCGCGGCGACATCGACGCCATCGCAGACCTGCTGGCGCGCGGCTTCGCGGGCCGTTCGCGCGAGTACTGGATGCAGGGCCTGCTCCGCCAAGGCGAGCGCGAAGTCCCCGACGGATATCCGCGCTATGGCTATTTCCTCAAGCATGACGGCAAAGCCGTCGGAGTCCTGCTGGTGCTGTTCACGGCCACCGATTTCAGGGATAAAACGCTGGTCCGCTGCAATGTCGCAAGCTGGTATGTCGACCCGCCATTTCGTGGCCACGCGCCGCGCCTCGCCAGGTCAGCCCTTCAATTCGAGGACGTGACCTACATCAATGTCACGCCAGCGGTATCGACGTGGCCCCTGGTCGAGAGGCTCGGCTTCTCGCCCTACTGCAAAGGCCTGCTGTTTTCCCTGCCCGCATTGTCGCAGGCCGCGCGGGATGCCGAAATCAAGATCGTGACCGCCGCCGAAAACGGACATCTCGATGGCCTATCGGAGGGCGAGATCAAGCTGTTGAAGCACCACGCCAGCTACGGCTGCATGAGTTCTCGTGGTCCGCACGCCGGACGCCGGATCCAGTCCGTTCATCCTGACGCCCTATCGGGTGCGGCACGGCACAATTCCCCTGCCGGCGATGCAACTGATCTTTTGTCGCGGCGTCGAGGATTTTGTCCGCTGCGCGGGCGTGATCGGAAGGATGCTACTGCGCCACGCCAAGCCGATCGTCGTGCTCGATGCCAACGGCCCGGTTCGCGGCCTGGCGGGCTATTACACCGAGGCGAGGGGGCGCAAATATTTCCGCGGGCCCGATCTGCCCGCGCTGGTTGACCTCGCCGAAACGGAACTCGTGCTCTACGGAGTCTGACGCAGCCGGCGCGGCACCGCTCCGGAAAGGCCGCCGGACCATTATGGACGAAGGCATGTCTCAACAGCAATCTTCCGGCTATCGGTACCCGAATTTGCCGCTCGATCCGGCCACGAACGAGCGGATACCGTCGGGACTCGGGTTTGATCGCCAGACCGGAGCGATCGTGGGAGCCGGCATGTTTCAGGTGATCCTGATCCATGCCATCGCCGCTGGCGCGCGGCTCAGTGCACACTGGTCCTATCGGGGTTTCGGCACCATCTGCCAGATGCTGCGAAGCATTCTTGGAAGGCAGACCATCACGGTACGGCTCAACAGCGACGCCGCACTGTCGTTTCCGTTCGCCGACAGTTATTGGAGCGTGCTGCTCGACAGGACGTTCGCCTATGAGGACGACATCGAGAGATTTCTGCGCGCCAATGTCGATGTCCCCTATACGTTCCTCGATTGCGGCGCCAATTGCGGCTACTGGTCCGTGCTGGTGTCGAGCGCGCCGTTTGGCGCCAAGCGCGTCGTTGCCTTCGAGCCGTCCTCGCCCAGCTTCAGCCTGTTGTCGCAAAATGCCTCGATCAACCGGAGGGGTTTCGAATGCAGAAAGAATGCGCTCGGACATCGGCCCGGCATCGCGTGGCTGACCGGCAGCAGACACGAAAGCTTGACCCTCGCAGCCGAACCGGTCGATCCCAGCGACGAAACGGTGACGGTGATAACGCTTGACAGCATGATCGAGGAAGGCATCGTGACGCCGCAGGAGTACTGCGTCATCAAGCTTGACGTCGAGGGGCTTGAAATCGAGGCGCTTGAGGGCGGCCGGCACCTGCTGCGCGGTGACACCGTGGTGATCTGCGAAGATCACGGCAATGATCGCGAGCATACGGTATCGCGCCACATCCTGGAGCAGACTGCTTTGAGGCTATTCTGTTTCGATCCCCGCTCCGGCCGCTACGAGCAACTGACCGACGTGTCTTCGCTCGACCGGATCAAGCGCTTCCGCAACCGTGGCTACAATGTGCTGGCGACATCAAGTGCCTTCTGGGAGCAGCGGATATGCGCCTCGGCCTGATGCAGTTGACCGGGGACGCGGCCCATCGCCGCGATGGCCTCCTGATGCCGCCTTGCGTCGGCGGAACCCGAGGGCGAGATCGAAGGTCGACTTCTGTGGGTTTGCCGGATCGCGTTATCGACGTAGGATGAGCCACTGCCCCCGCGCGATGGCGCATCCCTCCTGCTTCGAAGCGATCGCATGCCCCCTGTTTCGATCTTTCTGAACCTGCTCTGGATTTTCTTCGGCGGCCTGTGGATGGCGGCGGCCTGGATGATCGCGGCGGTCATCATGGCCATCACCATTGTCGGCCTGCCTTGGGCAAGGGCGGCCTTCAACATTGCCGCCTACACCCTGCTGCCTTTCGGTTCGAGAGCGGTGCGACGCGATAGTCTGACCGGTCAAACGGATATCGGTACCGGACCGCTCGGCCTGATCGGCAACCTGATCTGGCTCGTGCTGGCGGGCTGGTGGCTCGCGCTCGGACACATCATCACGGCGATCATGCTCGCCGTGACCATCGTCGGAATTCCCTTTGCCTGGGCTCATCTCAAGCTTGCTGGCATCGCGCTCTGGCCGATCGGCAAGGTGATCGTCCCCGCATAGGGCATCAGGCGCGTTCCGTCCTTGGCAGCGATCGTCGAGGCCTTTGAGCCTTTCCCGGCTATCGGAAACGCTCTAATGTAGCCAAATTGGATCCGACTCGGCCTGCCGCCAGGCTTCGTGGCTTTCGGCTCGGCGGTCGCGGAGCCAGTTCGTCCTCAGCAACATCCTGCAGCCGGCTTCAAAGGTAAGAATGCCGACTTGACGCGAACCCCGCAGGATCTTGATCGCCCAGTTGCGCGGAAGCTGCGGGCTCTGCTGCAGCAGTCCTTGAACGATGCTCGCGGCAAATACCATGGCATCGATATCATCGGCCAATGCCGCGCCATCGTGACCATAGCCGTCAACGCGGTGGATCGGATCGCAGATGTGAAAGCGATAAAAAGCCATGGGTTATTGATGCCGAAAGCTCAAGCTCGCTGTTTGACATCGATCAAATTTACCGGACTTTTTGGCGGGAAGAAGAACCGCCAGCCGATTTTGGCGGACTGTCACGTCGAAGCCGCACCCTTCCGGGTTACCGCTCAAGGCGCGGCCCTGCACCCCGGCACATCGAACCGCGCCTTGAGGCCCCAAGGTGAGGTGAGCATTTTATCGCCGTCGTATCCCACGCCAGGTACTTCCCAAAGGCCGTGGTCAAGGTTCGGAAACAGCCGCCGATCCGCCAGTTTGGCAAGCATGGCATCGAGCGCCTCGAACGAACTGGCTGGTGCCGGTCCTTCTGCCGGATCGCCTCCCTTCCAAGGTCCATCGCAGCGTATCAGGCGCCAAAATGATGCGCTTCGACGTCGATACCGGCGAGAAACTGCGGAACGATCATGAGTGGCCCCCTCATGGCGAGTTCCTCGGTGAATTTTCTTTCGCAGCCCTTCGCAAGCCGGTCCGCGCCACCATGAGCGTCACGAATGAGCCAGCACCGGCTCGTCAGCGGCCGAGGCCTTTTTGCCCAGTGCCCGAACGGCTTCCTCGACGCTCTGGAACTGACGATCCGGTCCCAACAATTCGCTGATACCGAAGCGCTCCATGGCCTGCTGGCCGCGGATCGACTCCAGGCGAGCGATGGCGAAGTCGACGCCGTCGGCGTGACATTGGCGGATCAGGTCGCGCAGGATCTGAGCCGCGGTGAAGTCGATCTCGACAATGCCGGTCGCCTCCAGGATCATCAGCCGCGCCTTCCGGGAGGAAGAGTGCAAGGCCTCCAGAATATTGCGCCGGAAATCATACGCGTTGAGAAAGGACAGCGGCGCCTGAAATCCGGCGACGACGATGTTGGGCTCCCGCTCGCCCGCGATGTTCGGGCTCGACGGCCACCAGATCGAGGTCCCCGGCACGCGCTCGTAGAGCACGACGCGGGCACGCGTCGTGCTCCAGATGCCGTGCAGGAGCGATAGGGCGATACCGATGCCGACGCCCTGTGCGATGGGAAGAACAATGATGGCGACAGCGGTGGAGATGATCAGCAGGAATTCGCCTGTCGACTGCCGATAGATCGCGAGGATCTGCTTGAAGCGAATGATTCGCAGCGCGACGAACAGCAGCACGCCAGCCAGCGCCGCATTCGGAATTCGGCTGAGCAAGCCTGTGCCGAAGACGAGCAGCGCGGTGACGAGGGCTGCGGCGGCGAGGCCAGCGAGCTGCGATCGCCCGCCGGTCTCGCTGACGACCGCCGTGCGCGGTGGACTGGCATCGACGGGAAAGGCGCCGATCAGTCCCGACAACAGGCTGCCGGCACCGACCCCCATGAAGTCGCGGTCGACATCGGGCGGCTGATCGGGATCGGAGGGAAAGGAACGCGTCGTCGCAGCGGTCTGCACCATGACGACGATCGCGATGAGGAGGCTGAGCGAAACCAGGCTGGTAAGATGGCTGGCCGAGATATCCGGAATAGCCAGCGCCGGTGGCGCAACCGAGATCGCGCCCAACACGCTGACGCCACGCCGCTCGAGCCCGAGCGCCGCCACGGCTAGGACAGCCAGGGCAAGCCCGATCAAGGCGCCGGGAAGGCGCGCGCTGACCCGCTCCGAAGCCGTGGTGATCAACAGCACGCCGAGGCCGATCATCAGCGTGAAAACATTCGTCTGGTCCAGATGTTCGGCTGTGACCAAAAGACGCTGCAGCATCGCACCGCTTGGCGCCGGCAATCCGAGGACGGCAGGCAATTGGGAAATCACAATATGCACGGAGATACCGGCCAGAAAGCCTGTGGTTACCGGGATCGAGAGCAGATCGGCGATCCAGCCCAGGCGGAACACACCGGCGGCGATCAACACGAGCCCGACCATCAATGCGAGAGCGGCGGCCAGCACCTGATATTCCGCTGTGCCGGAAGCGGCCAGGACCGCAAGTCCGCCGGCGAAGATCGGCGTGATGGTCGAATCCGCGCCGCACGACAGGAAGCGGTTGGCGCCGAACGCCGCGAATGTCAGCGAGCCCGCCAGAAAGGCGAAAAAGCCGACCTGCGGGCTAAACCCCCCGAGCTGGGCCGTTGCCATCTGCTCCGGAATGGCGATGGCGGCCAGTGTCAGGCCAGCAAACAGATCGCGGGTGAGGAATTTTAGACGATAGGCGCTGAGCGAGCGGAAAACCGGCCAGTTGGGTGTGGCGCTGGCACTCCCGGCATCCGGAGCGCGGAAGCTATTCGCCATTCCTCGTGCTCTCCTTGTGGAAATATCCTGCCGGTTCACCAGGACTGCTTGGCTTCCGCGCTCTTATTCGGCGCGAGGCTATCATGCCGGCTCGCGGCATCAAACCGGGTAGCGGCCGCAAGCCCCATGCGGGCGGATGGCCTTGAAAACTTCACACCGGTGCCTCACCTATATGCGGTCATCGATAGCATTTGGCGTCAGGACATGGGGTCGAATTTGGGCCAACAAGCTGGGGAGAGACACTGATGTATATCGCCATGAACCGCTTCCGTGTCGCCCGGGGATCCGAACAGGCTTTCGAGCAGGTCTGGCTTTCGCGCGACACTCATCTCGACAAGGTGCCTGGCTTTGTCGAATTTCACCTGCTGAAAGGGCCGGAAGCCGAGGATCACACGCTTTATGCGTCGCACACGGTCTGGAATAGCCACGCCGCGTTCGACGCTTGGACCAAGTCGGAGGCCTTTCGGGCGGCGCACCACAAGGCCGGCGACAACAAGCCGCTCTATCTCGGTCACCCGCAGTTCGAAGGGTTTGAAGTTCGGCAGACCGTTGCGGCTGGCAAGGCCGACGCGGCATAACCTCGACGCCGGCAGATAGCGTCGGATTGGTGCTCAAACCCGCACGATCTTGCCGCTGAACAGCGGCAGCGGCATCACTTTGGCTCGGACTGCGTTTGCCCGCATCTTGCAGATGCACAAGGGCTCACCCTGCAGCTTGGTGCACGTGCACGGATAGCCATAGGCGTACCTGACCAGCCCCTCGATATCATTGGCTGCGATCGCCTGTTCAACGAGTTCATCATATGTCATCGGCATGCGCTGGCTTTTTCTTTCGCGATCATGAGAACCGGAACAATACCAATCCCGCGCCGAACAATTGGATGAAATTCAAAATCACGGAAAGGCCGTGCAGGCGCGCGAAGCGCTTGCTTGCAGCCGCATCGCCCCGGACTTGCTGGTCGCGCGCCGAATTGATCCGCGGCATGAGCCCCTGGCGTGCATAGATCGCGACGATGGCGATGGCCGCCATGACCAGCGCGGATGACGCATCGGCCGCGAGCAGGAGAGCCGCGGCAATCACGGCACATCCAACAATGAAAAGATAATACCAGGAGAACGCCTGGCGCAGCATGCGCCCGGCTTCGTCGACCGAAAGCGTCTTGAAAACAAGAGGCGCAAGACCGAAGGAGTAAATCATCATGCCGCCGAACAGCGTCGCCGATGCGAGCAGCGCGGGAAATCTCATCGCGTGATCTCCTTTGGGCGCGCCGTTCGCGGTCTCTGCAGCCAGCCGAACGCCTTGGACACCCTCGGCCGCATCGGCAGGAATAAGCGGTAGGCCGCTTCGAGCAGCCGGAGAATGCCGGGCCGGGACGCCAGATGCGCGAGCCGCCGCCATCGCGGCAAGGCGCTCCAGAGCGCGACGAATGCCGCCGCACCGGACACCATCGCCCCGTCGCTGCGCCGGACATGGAAGCGTTGCATCGCCTGCGACCGGGTCAGCCCGGGCTCAAGCGCGCATTCGGATGCCGAGACATCGAGGAAAGAGATCGTTCCGGCTCCATCCTGGCTACGATAGTAGGAGACCTCAGCCCGGCAGAGCGGGCAAGACCCGTCGAAATAAACCGTCAAGCATGATCCTTCGGCCTTCAAATGCGCTCTCCCGACTAACCCTGTCTATACGCGCGAGCCTTGGTTTTGGATCAGTCGTGTTGCGATAGGGAAGAGCGTGCCCGCCACAGGGCTTGTTGTGCCGTCGCAGCCGCGGCTATCGCGTCATTCGGTGTCCGCCCTCTCCATGGCGGGCTGCTGATCCAACTGCAGTGAAGTCTCGTACCAAGGGCACCTGCGGTTTAGCAAGGTGCTCCAGTTCCCGCCGTTGACCTCTTCAGCCCTGCGGCGCCATTCCGATCACGCTGAGATTGCACAAGAGGAGGCGTCTTGATTTCACTCCGAGCACCCGTTCCGTTTCCGGTCGGAGGCATCGCTGTGGTATTTGGTGCCAGCGGGGGTATCGGCCGCGCATTGGCAAGCCGGCTCACGGAGCAAGGCGCTTTTGACAAGGTGGTCCGCTTCAGCCGTGGCAGTGTGCCGGCCATCGATTTGTTGAACGAGCCGAGCCTTGAAGCGGCTGCCGTCTTTGCATCCTCCCAAGGGCCTGTTCGGCTGGTTGTCGATGCGACTGGTTTTCTTCATGACAACTCGGTCCGGCCGGAAAAAAGCTGGCGCGGGCTTGAACCATCTCACATGGCCAAAGCCTTTGCGCTAAATGCCATCGGTCCCGCCCTGATCATGAAGCACATGCTGCCGCGGTTGCCGCGGCTGGGAAAGTCCGTGTTTGCCACCCTGTCGGCGCGGCTGGGCAGCATCGGCGATAATCGGCTTGGCGGCTGGTACAGTTATCGTGCCTCCAAGGCTGCGCTCAACCAGCTCGTTCGCACCGCCGCGATCGAACTGCGGCGTCACCAGGCCGAGGCGATCTGCGTGGCACTCCATCCCGGGACGGTGGATACGCCGCTATCGGCGCCCTTCAGCAAGGCCGACATCGATGTGCAGCCCCCGGATATCGCGGCCGAGCATCTCCTGGGCGTGATCGCGCGTCTGCTCCCTTCCGATTCCGGGGGCTTCTATGATCACCGCGGGGAGCCCGTGCCGTGGTGAGCACCGAGGTGGAGGGCGCCCGCAAGCATCGAATGAATTCATGACATGATCCAAGCTGAGCCTTCGAACGTAAAGCGGCGAGAACTGCGACATAGGAAATCGAAATGGATGCCGAGCGGATCGATCCCAACGCCCCGTGACACGGTTCCGACAGGCGCAGCTTGGCTGGGCGGGCTGGGCGTCATCCCCTTTGTCGGCCTTTCGCTGGCGATCCCGTTCGCAGATGCCGCGCTGCGGCCGCGTCTGGGATTCGCGCTGATGACCTATGGCGCGATCATCCTGTCCTTCCTGGGTGGAATTCGCTGGGGCCTCGCGATCCAGGGTTCCCCTGAAGGTCACCGGCTTTTTCGTCAGCTCGGTTTGAGCGTCACGCCTTCGCTGATCGCCTGGGCGACGCTGATGGCGCCGACCCAAGTGGGCTGGCCGGTGCTGACCATCGCCTTCGTCGTCATGCTGCTGGTCGACATTCTGGCATCATGCCTGGGCGAAGCTCCGGCCTGGTATCCGATGCTGAGGTGGCCGCTCACCGGCGCCGCCGTGGCGGCCCTCCTGCTCGGCAACCTGGCCTGATGTGTCATTGCCGGCCTTGCCGGCGGCAAACCCCGCGGTCAACGCGCGTTGACATCTGGCCGCTGCGAACGGCGACCGGCGGAAACAGTTAATCAATCGTATTTTAGCGGCTGGTTTAATGGCGAACAGAGGGTCTCGCAGTAGGGTTGCTCCTTCTGAGCATTTTTTGCGGATTGGAATGATGCCGGGCGAAATCGGGAAACTACGGCAGGCGCTGCGCCGAATGTCGATCGTGACGGCGATTTCCGTCTCGTCATCGGTCCTGATGACGCTCGTGGCCATGACCTATGTCTTCGGCATCGATCCGGACGCGACCATCCCGGTGTCGCTGGTGTTCAAGTTTGGCGCTTCGATCGCGCTCGTGGCGCCGTTGCTGATCTGTCCGATCGTCAGCTGCAAGATCTCATTAACGATAGCGGAACGCGACCACGCGCACGTCGAACTGCGCCGGATCGCCGAAACCGATCAGCTCACCGGCCTGCTCAACCGGCGCGGCTTCGACGCGGCCGCGAAGGCGGCGATTTCGCAACGCCATCCCGGCGATCCCCCCATTTCCGCGCTGATGATCGACATCGATTTCTTCAAGAAGATCAACGACAGTTTCGGTCATGACGTCGGCGACGCTGCACTGGTTGAGGTCGCGACGATTTTACGGGACATGGCCGGCTCGGAAGGCTTCGTCGCGGGTAGACAGGGTGGGGAGGAGTTCATTGCCTTGCTTCCCGGACGGGCAGCACTGGAAGCCTGCGCGACCGCCGAGAGGTTGCGGGAGGCGTGCACGGGGATTGCGATCGAACACGACGGCAAATCCATTTCGATGGCCGTCAGCATCGGTGTCGCCTGCCAACGGCCCCCGGTTTCATTGTCCGAGCTGATGGGCGAGGCGGACGGGGCGCTCTACCGTGCCAAGCGAACCGGCCGCAACCGGGTGGTGCTTCACCAGCCCGTCGTGGCGCTTGAGCGCGCGGCCTGACGCGTCACCCGACGATGCATCAGGCCTGCGAACCACATCTTAGGACGCGGAATACGCGTCAGACCGGCGCGACCGCATTTGCTGAAGCAGGTGCCTGTGGCAGGCATTGCAGCGCCGCCAGCGTCTGGCGCAAAGCCGCCTGCAGCGGCGTGTGGGGCTCTGCGCCAATCACCCCGACCAGCTTGCGGTTATCCAGACGCAGCGGGATACGCCAGAGATAGCGCATCTCCAGCATCTCGCGCATCAGGGTCACGAACGGCGCCGCAAGATAGACCACAATCCACGGAAATTTGCGGATCGGCAGATCAGGATTTCCAACGGCATCGCGGATTGCCTCCGCGATCTCACCGCCGCGCTCGAACCAGTGACCGCCGAAATGGAAGCATTCGAAGGGCGCCATCGCGGTCTCGATCTCCGCGAGCCGCGCGATGGTTTCCGCGAGATCGGGCAGATAGGCCCAGGCGTGGCCGGCCTGGACATCGCCGGGATAGACCACCGACCGCAGCGGCTTGCCCGGTTTGACCATCGCATCCCTGAACCAGGAGGCTGGCTGGTGTGGGCCGAAGAAATCACCGGCGCGGACCACCAGCGACCGTGCCCCCTGCTGGCTGGCCTCGATCAGCCGCTGTTCCATCTCGACGCGGATCTTGCCTTTGCGAGTCAGTGGATGCTGCGGCGAATGTTCATGGATGACGGAACCCGCGTCGGGACCGAAATTATAGACATTTCCCGGCAGGATGATGCGGGCGCCGCAGGCCCGCGCCGCGGCAATGCTGTTGTCGAGCATCGGGATCGCAAGCCCGCGCCAGTTCCTGTAGCCGGGCGGATTGGCGCCGTGAAAGATCACATCGACGCCGGCCGCCGCCGCGACCACGTCAGCCCGGTTCATCGCATCGCCCGCGACCCACTGCACCGGCCCGACCCATGGGGCGCGCCGCCGTGCCGCGTCCGGATCGCGGTTCAGGCCGCGCACGCTCCAGCCACGGGCGATCAGCGCGTGGGCGACTTCGCCGCCGATCCCCCCCGTTGCGCCGATCACGAGCGCGGTTCGGCGAACGCCGCCGTTCTTGTCCTTGCTGTTCATGGTTTGCTCCTTGTTCTGAACTGAACAGCACCATGCCGTCGTGTCCGGTTATTGGAAATTGCATATATCTGTTGTTTTGCTATACATTTATGTATGGCACAGAGTGAACCGAGCTGGGAGCTGCTTCGAACTTTTCTGGAAGCTGTCCGCGACGGCAGCCTTTCCGGCGCGGCCCGGCGATTGGGGCTGACTCAGCCGACCGCGGGACGGCACATCGACGCGCTCGAAGCCGAGCTGGGGCTGCCGCTGTTCACGCGCTCGCCGCAAGGGTTGATCCCGACGCCGGCGGCGCTCGACCTGGTGCCGCATGCCGAGACCATGGCTGCCGCCGCCGCGGCGCTGCGCCGGGCGGCCTCCGGCGAAGCCGCGACCGATCGCGGTACCGTACGCATCACCGCGAGCGAGATCATGGGATGTGAAGTGTTGCCGGCGATCCTGGCGCGCTTCCGAAGCAAGCATCACCAGGTGCAATTGGAGCTTGCGCTCTCCAATCGCAACCAGGATCTGCTGCGACGCGATGCCGACATCGCGGTGCGGATGAATCGCCCGACCCAGAAGGCCCTGGTGGTCCGCCGCATCGGTAAAACGGGAATCGGCCTTTACGCCCACCGCGATTATCTGGCCGCGTTCGGCACTCCGAAAACGCTGGCCGACCTCGCCGGTCACTGCCTGATCGGGTTCGACCGGGACGATCGATCCTTCCGCTCGGTCGGATCGCAGGCCGCCCCGATCGGCCGTGACCAATTCGGTTTTCGCTGCGACAGCGACCCGGCGCAATTTGCCGCCCTTTGCGCCGGCATCGGCATCGCGGGCTGCCAGCATCTGTTGGCGCGCTCGCGGCCGGAGCTCGTTCCGGTGCTGCCCGGCGAGCTGCAGTTCTCGTTGGAGATCTGGCTCGCCATGCATGAAGACCTGAAGGCGACGCGACGGGTCCGGCTGTTGTTCGACCATTTGGCAGAGGGTCTCAAGGCCTTCGTTAGCGGGCCTCGAGCGCGGCAGGTAACCCATCCCGTCGCAGCATCTGCTCGCCGACGCCGGATTATGCGCCGCACGAAACCACCCCTGTCGAAACGGGGATGGCTTGCCAATTTCAGGATCCGACGACACTTTTTAGTCCTGCGTAGAGCGAGCCCACTACCGTGATGACAACGCCGGCCAAAGGACCCGCGGTCTGCAGCAGGTCTTGAATCAGCCGGGCCCTGCGGCGAAGCTGTTCTTCGCCGACATGCTGGCCTAGCAGGCGGGCGATCCTGAAGGCAGCGGCGTTCGGCTTGCCGCCTTGCGACAGGATCAGCGGCAGCACTTGAAAGACCATGAGGCCGAGAATGCTTCCTGAACCAAACGCCAGCGCGATACTGGTGTCGTATTCGAACACCTCGCGCCATTCGCCTGATGACGCAGGCACGATCGGCACGCCGTCGTTGACGCCGGTCACGGTCAGCATGCACATCACGCTGAGGACAGCAACCGCCACGCCCAACGCAAGAGCCCCACGAAATCCGATCTTGTGGAGAGGATAGGTCAAAAAGCCGAAGGGAACAGGAATAATCACGGAAGCCAGCCGCAGATAAAGCGGGGACACGTTCAGCACGATGGTCACGACGATATGGGCGGCAACAAGAAGAATGGTCGGCATGAGCACATAGAGCGCGGTCAGAACGACACAATAGCGGAACGGGTGCTTGATTCGCTGCAGCCTCGCGTCGGCCCGATCGAGCTCCCGCCTTAGCCGGTCGAGCTCAGCGACGATCTCCTGGATTTCGAGCAGCACCGGGCGCACCACGCGCAAGTCGCGCGAGCAGTGCTTACAGGCGAGGGCTTCGTCCTTGATGGTTTCGGCGCAGAACGGGCATTCCATCAGACGGATCGCTGTCTGTTGCGGTGCTTGAGCCGCTCAAGCTCGGCCTGGATCCCGGACAATTCCCTACGCACGATATCCCGCTTGCGAAGCAGATCGTCGCGCTCGGCGACCAGCGACGGCGGGATAGCGATATCGCGGGCGCAGGAGCCGCAAACCACCGCGGCCGACGGGTTCTCATGGGTACAGAATGGGCAGATCGCTGGCATCGAATTCAGGGGCGCTACCTTCAGGACAAAACTGATGCTGCCCGCCGCCCATCGGAGTCTTTGATATCGACTCTGACCATATGGTCGCCGGCCGGCAGTTCGGCGTCGGGCATGTCGATGCCGGTGGGTTGCACGAAGGGCTTGATGCGTGGCGTCAGGTCGACATTGGGTGTTCTAAGATAGGTGACCTTGACCGAGTCCGGATCGATCTTGGCGCCTCCGAAGGACTCGAACTTCAACTGAAGATGCACCGGAGAGTGAACCTGGTCTGCCGGCATGACCACGTCGATCCTGGGGCCCCGGGTTATTCCCCGCCGGTCCGCGGCAACCGCGCCGCGAGGTGGCGGCAGCTTGGCCTCTTCCTCGGTGATCAGAACATGCGACGCGTGCGCAGGCATCGAGGAGGACGCCAACGCCGCAACGCTTGCCACCAAAAAGATGGTCGCTAACAATCGATTCCTCACCGTCATCCCCCCAACCGACCTTAGCGCGCTCTTCCGTCGCCGATGATGGAATACGGCGCCCAGAACAGCGGATGCGCATAACTGAACTCCGTCTTGCCGTCACTGTCGAGATATCCCGGACCATCCATCAAGGCCACCATGGCCTGACGCATGGCTTCGCCGCGAGTCAGCTTGGGATCGTCGGCCTGGCGCTTGAACAAATCCGTCATCAGTTCCCGGGCCGACTGCGAATGCACCGACCAGTTGGTGACCAGCAAGGCCCGCGTGCCGGCATAGAAGAAGGCCCGGCCCAGCCCGGATGCGGCCTCTGCACCTGCCACTGCCCCGGCGCCGGTATTGCAGGCCGACAGTACGACCCAGTCGGCATCAAGCTTCAACGACAGAATTTCCTCCATCGTGAGCAGGCCGTCACCGTCGCTATCGGCGACCGCCGGCGCCGATAGCGCCAGCGCGGGCTGGGTCAGGCCGTCCAGTTCGCCGGGCACCAAACCGTGGGTCGCAAAAGCGATCACCTTGAATTTCGACAAATCCTTGGTCTTGACGTTTTTCTCGTTGGCGTCCTTGCCCAGATTGAGCACCTTGGCCGGATCGGCCTGCAGCGCCAGCGCGATCGATTTCAATTCGACCGCGGTATCCGGCAGCCGCGGCAGCTGGGCCAGTTGCGCGCTGTCGACTTCGTCCAGCTTCGGACTGTTGCGCCGCTTCAGCGGCATTCCGCGGGTGACGTTGGAGGCGTCGGCTGCTTCCACGGTCGGTTCGCTGTTGGCCGCTTCATCCGCCTGCTCCTGGCTGAACAACGGATCGCCGAAGCCGATCAGTTGCTGGCGCGAAGCCGTACCGGGCGGTAACTTGCGCAAGGTCAAGAGCGCGGAAATCGAAGGCACCAGCGTGACCGCGTGGGTGCGGGCCAACCACGGCACTTTTCGGTAGCTGGAAAACAGCGGATCGTCCGCCGGATCGATCTCCGACGGCGCCGTCGGCAGCAAGGAGAGTGGCAGCAGGCCAAGCGCGCCGTTGGTAACCACGATCAGATTTTTGGCCGGCTTCCAGTTGGCTTCTGCCGGCTTCAGCAAGGTCGCATAAAGGTCATAGGCGAGTTTCAAATCGAAGGCCGGAATGTCAGAGATCATCGCGGCATTCGGCTCGAGGGCTTCGCGTAGCTTGGTCACCTCTGCATTGAGGTCGCCGAGCGTCAGATCGATGTGGCTGAACTGGACCGGACCGTCCTTGCGCAGGATCCAGACGAAGCCGTCGAACCGGCCGAAATAGAACGATAGCAGTGCCTCATCATCGTCGAGTTGCTTTTGCATTTGCGCCGCGCCAGGCGGCGGTGGACTGACCAGGTTGCCATAATCGGGAAACTTCCTGGCGATATCCTTCAAGGCCTGGGCGTGAGCCGATTGCAGGCGAGCGATCTCGGCCTGTGTGCTGATGAGCGCAGCCGCGTCGCGCTCGGATTCCGGCAGGGTGAGCAGATTGTTCAGAGTAGCCACCGCCGCGCCGATCTGCTTCTCGCCGTCCTGCGAGGCCCGCACCAATTGCGCGAGCTCGGGATTCTTGGCCGCTGAACGTGCCGATGAGGCTTGCAAAGCGCGCTGCACCGACTGCCCACGCAAGACGTCGGCATAGCCGAAGGTCTCTTCTATGGCGGCGGGGGTGACAAGCGACGGGTTGCGGCTCAGAAGTCGCAGATAGCCTTCGACCACGAACCGGATCCGGCTCTCGCGGGCTGCGGCGGTGGCGCCGCTGTCCTCGTCGCTGCCGCCGGAGGTGGACAGCAGCACAGGCAGCGACGCGTTGAAGGCCAGCAGCGATTCCGACGCTTTGCCCTTGCGCGACAGCGCGATTGCGTAAAAGCCGCGCGTCAGCGCGGTATTAAAACTCTTTTCTCCGGATCTCTGGCGTTCGCGCTCGTAGGTACGCTCTGCGATTTCGAGCGCGTTGTCGTTGTCGCCGCGCGACAGCATGACGGCGACCCGCGCCAGCCCCCCACTGATGGCTTCGCGCCGAGACGGCTCCCAATGGGCCGTCCAGGCGTCGATCTGGTCGTAGAGTTGGGACGCAGCCTTGTATTGCCCCTTCAGGTTCAGGATTTGCGCGAGAAACACCTGTGCGTTGACCATCTGTCCGGACTCGGCGCCGTATCCGAGCCCTTGATAGATATCGATGACCTGGCGCTGCAGCTGCTCGGCCTCGGCATATCGGCCCTGCTCCTGGATCACATAGACCAGAACCCCGAGCACGCCGGCGGTGTCGGCATGAAATTTGCCGGATTTGCTGAGCCGGCTGAGCAGCGCGCGCCTGACGTCGGCCTCACCTTCGCCGACCCGCCCCTGCTTCACCTTGGTGCGACCCTCGAACGCCAGCGCCCAGTCAGCCAGCCTTTCCAAATCCCCTTCGGCGGGTTTGCTTTCCCACTGCGGGAGGGTCTTCAATGAACTTGTATATAGGATCGACGCCTTGTGATAGGCGGCCTCGGCCTGCGGGTAACGACCGCGCTGCTCCTCGATCCGCGCGCTGCCGTCCTCCACCGTGGCTTGCCAGGCCATCCCGTAGATCGGAAACACCGGCCAGCGCTGGGCCTCTGAGAGCAGCGCCCGATTGCGATCGAGCGTATGACTCCGCTGCGTCGATGTCGCCGCTCTTCAAATAGCTCCACTCGAACACGTAGTTCACGTGGAACAGCTTGCCCTTCGATTGATTGGCGAACGTCGCCGACTGCTTGGCGAGCAACGCGCTGGCGCGCTTGAACTGCCCTTCATCGCGCAACAGCCGCGTCAGCAGGTCCTCATAGCGGCTGCCCAGATTCTTGTAATCGACACCCTGGCTATTGCTGACCGCGAGTTCCGCGTCGTCGAGGGCGTCGGCGCGACCGAGCAGAGCTCTGGCTTGCGCGCGCTTATAATGGAAATCGGCGAGTTCGCCGCCCTTCAGTCCGGCTGGGACGACAGCGTCAGCCGTCGCCGTCAGCCTGGCGATCGCGGCGGCATCGGGCTTCTGCTGGTCGAGAATCGCCGTGATGTCGGAAACCGTTCGCGGCGGCGCCACCAGAGTAGCCGTCGCATCCTGTGCCGCGTCCTCGGCGCCGATCTTGCCCTGGCCGGGTGGCGGCGCCAGTTTCTCCGCAGAGAACAGCGCAGCCTTGGGGCGCGCCGCGGTCATGGCGGCTCTCACACAGGATTGGACGATCGACCTCGCTTTGCCGAAGCAGGCTTCATGCGTTCCACCGGCTTGCATGCAAGCCATATAAGCGGGCTTGCCATTCGAACTTCGACAGTTCTCGATCGCCTGATCTTTTTCAAGCGCATGTGCCCGGGAAAGGCCAAGCAGCGCAAGCATCGCGATGCCGCACAACCGCAGGGCAGCAGGACGGGCAACGTGCTTCATCGTCGCTATGCCGCTATGCATCGGCGTTCTCAAACAATTGCGTTCTCAAACAATTCGTCTTCAGCTTAGTCAATAAGGCGGCAAAAGTTGGAAGCTTGATTTCAAGCATACTAGCTGGGCTCATGGTCGAGCGCTACGATCAACCGAGAATTCAACCCTGGACATTGCCAAACGCCCAAGCCGATCTCTGGTGGACGCCCGGGTGAGGCGGGGCTGGCCGCCCCCCGGCACCGTGAGGCGTGCTGGCGCCGGCGGTGCCCTAGGGCGGCTGCTATTTGGCGATCCGATCGCTGCTGCTTTGCGATAGGTCCGGGAGCCGCGGCGGCATCCGACGCCTGGGTTCGGACGGCTCGTTGCCGCAACAGCGATCGGGCCGCCAGTCCGGCTCCAGGCGGGCCGATCAGATGCTCCAACTGCCCCCTGCGCCCACCCGACCGGATGCAAATGGGCGTGCCTCCGGGCTCCAGGGCATCTTTTCCCAACCTCTCCAGTCCAGCAGAACCGTTGCCGACGCCCGGCCAATCGGCTACATGAAGCCTGCCGCACCCGTAGCTCAGCTGGATAGAGCGTTGCCCTCCGAAGGCAAAGGTCACACGTTCGAAATCGTGTCGGGTGCGCCAAGAACAGGCCCGGCAAGTTGCCCGTGACGACGCGCGTGCCCCTCGATACAATCCCAACGCAAATCGTACGGCAGACAGCCAACGTGATGGAAATCACACGTACTCCTCCTGCGACCGTTGTACTGGTCTGACTTAGTATCGTGGGTGGGTTCTCATGGGTCTTCAACGGGAGTTCTTGGCCGGTGTTGCGTGTGCCCTCTGTCGCCGCGGCACCTGTCTTGCGGCTACGCTGGCCCTCAGCATATTCTTCAGCGTGCCTTCTCTCGCTCGCAAAGATGCGGCAACTGCGCTTGACCAACAGGCCTCTCAGCTTAGAGCGGCGGGAAAATACTCCGAAGCCGTTCCGCTTGCGCAGCGAGCGCTGGCGATCAAGGAGCAAACACTTGGTCCGGATCACGCGGATGTGGCGACGTCTCTAAACGAGCTTGGTCTGCTCTATTACGAACAGGGTCGCTATTCCCTGGCCGAGCCGCTCTACAGGCGAGCGCTCGCGATCAGGGAAAAGGCGCTCGGTGCCGACCATCAGTTCGTCGCGACGTCGCTGAACAATCTGGCTCTGCTTTATGACGAACAGGGCCGCTACACCGCGGCCGAGCCACTTTACAAACGCGCGTTGGCGATCAGGCAGAAAGCGCTCGGTCCCAATCATGCGGATGTTGCGGTGTTGCTGAACAATCTCGGACGTCTTTATAGCCACCAGGGCCGCTACGCCGAAGCCGAGCCGCTCACCAAGCGGGCGCTGAGCATCTGGGAAAAGGCACTCGGTCCCAATGATCGCTTGGTCGCGACCGGGCTGAACGATGTGGGTGTGCTCTACTACAACCAGCGCCGCTTCGACGCGGCCGAGCCGGTTTACAAGCGCGCGTTGGCGATCAGGGAAAAGACCCTTGGTCCCGATCATCCGTTGGTCGCGACATCCCTGAGCAATCTCGGTCGGCTTTATCATGACCAGGCTCGCTACGCCGAAGCCGAGCCACTCTACAAGCGCGCGCTGGCGATCAGGCAGAAGGCGCTCGGCCCAGACCACCCGTTTGCCGCGACATCGCTGAACGATCTTGGTTCCCTCTATGACGACCAGGGTCGTTACGCTGAGGCTGAGCCACTCTGCAAGCGAGCGCTCGCGATCAGGGAGAAGACGCTCGGTCCAGATGATCTGGTCGTGGCGACGTCGCTGAACAATTTGGGTCGCCTCCATCACCACCAGGGCCGCTATGCCGAGGCCGAGCCGATCTACAAGCGAGCGCTGGCGATCAGGGAGAAAGCGCTCGGTCCGGATCATTTGGTGGTCGCGACATCGCTGAGCAATCTTGGTTTTCTCTACGACGACCAGGGCCGCTATGCCGAAGCCGAGCCGCTCTACAAGCGAGCGCTGGCGATCAGGGAGACAGCGCTGGGTCCGGATCACCCCGTCGTCGCGGCGGTGTTGAACGATCTCGGTGTTCTCTATGTCCATCAGGGCCGCTACGCCGAGGCCGAGCCGCTCTACAAGCGAGCGCTGGCGATCAGGGAGAAAGCGCTCGGTCCCGATCATCCGCTTGTTGCAACATCGCTGAAATATCTTGGTGAACTCTATACAGTTCAGGACCGCTACGCCGAGGCGGAGCAGCTCGAAAGACGGGCGCTGGCGATACGGGAAAAGGCGCAAGGTCCCGATCACTTGGCCGTTGCGACACCGCTGAACAATCTTGGCGTCCTCTACAGCTATCAAGGCCGTTACGGCGAGGTCGAACCGCTCTACAAGCGAGCGCTGGCGATACGGGAGCGGGCGCTCGGCCCCGATCATGCCGATGTCGCTTTGGTCCTCAACAATCTGGGCAATTTTTACGCGATCCAGCGCCGCTATGCCGAGGCCGAGCCCCTCTACCAGCGAGCATTGGCGATCAGGGAGAAGGCGCTCGGTCCCGGCCATGCCGATGTCGCCGCAACGCTAAAGGCCCTCGGTCGCCTATACGGCAGACAGGCGCGCTACGCCGAGGCCGAGCCGCTCTATCAGCGAGCGCTTGCGATCGAGCAGGAGGTGCTCGGTCCGGAACACCCGAGAGTGGCGCTGTCGCTGAACAATCTGGCCGAGCTATATGGTTCGGCGGATAATGGGGAAAAGGCGCTGGCATATTCCCGCAGGGCTTCCGCCGCAATCCTTTCACACGCAGCCAACGAAGCTCAGCATTCGCAAGAGCGATCCGGCGGCCTGGTCGAGCAACGCGTGAGTTATTTCGTTCGTCACGTCGCCAATCTCGCCCTAGCGACGCGCCAGGATATCGAGTCTGCGGCGGCGCTCGGTCTGGAGGCCTTGGGCATCGCTCAATGGGCAAGCCAATCCTCTGCGGCGGCCGCGGTTACGCAGATGTCCGCGCGATTTGCCGCTGGTGGCGGTTCTCTTGCCGCGCTGGTGCGCGAGAGCCAGGACCTCGCCGTAACCTGGCGTGAGAATGACAAGGCGCTGCTCGCAGAGCTGTCGAAGACCGACGGTCAACGCGATCCGTCGACGGTTGACGCATTGCGCAAGCAGGCCGCCGACCTCGACGGCCGAATTGCCTCCGTCGCGGCCCAATTGGACAAGGAATTTCCCGAGTACGCGGCTTTTTCGCACCCGAAGCCGCTGGCGGCCGACGAAATACAGCGTCTGCTCGGCGCCGACGAGGCTCTGGTGTTCTTTCTTGCCGGTGACACGGAAAGCTACGTCTTCGCATTGACCCGCGATGCCTTCGAATGGCGAACGATCCCAATCGGTGCAGCCCCGCTCGCCGAGAAGGTTGCCGCCTTCCGCCACGGGCTCGATATCGACAAGCTGACGAGATCGGCGAACGCCGGCGGGCCCGAATTATTTGATCTCGGCCTCGCGCATGAACTCTACACCACGCTCTTGGAACCGGTGGAGGCGCTCATCAAAAATAGGCCGCATCTCCTCGTGGTCCCCTCCGGCGCACTCACGGCATTGCCGTTTCATTTGCTGGTCACGGAGAACCCGGCGACGCCTGTTCCTGAACTCAAGGATATAGCCTCGTACCGGGACGCAGCCTGGTTGATCAAGCGCCAAGCCGTCAGCATACTGCCTTCGGTTTCCAGTCTTCGGGCGCTGCGGGGCTTTGCCCGCAAGGAACAGCCAGGCGCCAAGCCGATGGTCGGCTTCGGCGATCCGGTGTTCGACCCGGCTGAGCGGGCCAAGGCATCGGCCGACAGACGCAACGGAAAGCGCGTCATCGTTGCGAGCACGCCAGCTTATAGCGAGTTCTGGCAGGGAGCTGGCGTCGATCGCACGCGCCTGGCCCAGGCGCTTCCTTCACTGCTCGACTCCGCCGACGAGCTCAGGTCGGTGGCAGCCAAGCTGGGGGCGCCTGCCGCGGATATTCATCTCGACAAGGATGCAACAGAGACGACGGTCAAGCACACGGCGCTCGAAACTTACCGCATCGTCTATTTCGCGACGCACGGGCTGGTGGCCGGCGACGTCAAGGGTCTCGGCGAGCCGTCGCTCGCGCTGACTCTGCCAGCCCAACCGACCGAGTTCGACGACGGCCTGCTCACCGCAAGCGAGGTGGCGCAACTCAGGCTCAACGCCGACTGGGTGGTGCTTTCAGCCTGCAACACGGCGTCCGGCGACAAGCCCGGTGCAGAAGCCCTGTCGGGTCTCGCACGGGCGTTCTTCTACGCTGGGGCGCGGGCGCTCCTGGTATCGCACTGGTCGGTCGATTCGGAAGCGGCGACACGACTGACCACCTCGACCTTCGACGCCATCAGATCCGACCCCGGCGTCGGCCGGGCCGAAGCGCTGCGCCGCGCCACGCTGGCCTACATGAATGACACCTCCGGTCCTCTGAACGCATACCCCGCATTTTGGGGCCCGTTCTCCGTCGTGGGCGAGGGCGCACGGTGACGAGAACGGGGCTGAAATATCCGCGATTTGCAAATTTCCACGTGCCGGTGTGCTGATCGCGGTCGCCTTCGGGGCGCTGCCACTGTTCGGCACCGCGCCCCTGCTGGCGACCGAGCAAGCAACCGAAGCTCAGATCCTCGAAGCGCTGAAGGCCAAACGCCTCATGCGATGCCCGTCTGCGGCGTCAGGCTGCGGCCGAAGAGAAGCAAACCAAGAAGCGGCTGGTTTGGACGTTGATAACGTGCTGCCGCTCGTCTCAACCCGAAAGCGATTTCGTCGCTTGCGAACCTGCCGCCGAAGTTCCGGGCGCCGAAGCCGGATGGCGCAAGTACCTTATCGCCGGCCATGCAGACGCCCGCGCCAGCCAACAGTACAATCAACGCCTGTCGGAGCGATGCGCCAACGCTCTCAAGCGGGTCCTGGTCGAACAATTCCAAGTACCCAGTGACACCTTCATCGTGGTCGGATACGGCAAGACGCGACCGAAGGATATCGCCGATCCGTTCAACGAGGAGAACCGGCGGGTAAACATCGTGACCACTGAACGAAAATAGCAATTGCAATTGGAGGGACCCAGCGACAACGCAGGCTCCAGCCCAGCGGATCGCGTCAGCGACTCGGCAGGCGCTCATCAAACTCAGCAGAAATCCCTGCGCACCCCGCGGCTTTTGGCCATCGTCGCCCGATATAGTTGCGGCTTTTCGTTCAAGCACGGTCGGTCGAGCGCCACTTGCTCCTTGCGGCGGCCAATCCGTCGCGGCTTGAAGCCGTAGGGCAGATCTGGCAAAACTCATTCCGGCCATCAAATGCGATAAGATACGGGTCATCGTCGTATCTTCTTCTCGCGCATCGATCCAGGAGGTGGGCTTTTTCCCGATGATGCGCAGGTGGCGTTCCAGGTATTGGTTTTCGGCGGCCATATGCTTGCTCGGCATCGGCGCGCTGCTGGCGCTGGCCTATGCCTGCCTCCTGCTGGGCGTTGAATTCGCCACTGCCGGCTTCAGTCTGCTGGTCGTCGTTGTCTTGATATCCACGGTGGGCAGCTATTTCAGTTCGGTCGTGCTCTCGCTCGTCGCTGTCGGGTGCCTGAACTTCTTCTTCAGCCCTCCGATTTTCTCATTTCGCGTCGAGCGGCAGGAGAATCTGGTGGCGCTGGTGGCCTTCCTGACCACCTCGGTCGTCATTACGGGACTGGCCGCCAAAGCGCGGAGGATGTCGGAGGAGGAACTGCTGCAAACCCGGACCGAGCTGGCGCGCTTCGCGCGCGTCGCCATGCTGGGCGAGTTGACCGCCTCCATCGCGCATGAGGTCAACCAGCCGCTCGCCGGCGTCGTCAGCAGCGGAGATGCCTGCCGGCGCTGGCTTGCGAGTGAGCCGGCGAACGTCGAGCGGGCGAACCAATCCCTTGAGCGCATCATCAGGGACGCCGAGCGGGCCAGCAAGGTGGTCGAACGCGTCCGTGGCCTCGTCAAGAACACCTCGCCCCACAAGGTTGCGGTCAGCCTCAGTGAGGCCGTCAACGAAGTCGTCGTATTGACTCGGGCGGAGATCGAGCAGAGCCAGATCAAGCTGGAGACGCAATTTGCCCCCGACTTGCCGCCGGTATGGGCCGACCGGATCCAACTGCAACAGGTCTGCCTCAACCTGATCGTCAATGCCATCGAGTCCATCAGGGAACATCAGGGTGGACCGCGCGAGTTGCTGGTGAGGGCGGAGAAGGTTACGCCGAACGGCGTGCTTCTGAGCGTCAGCGATACCGGCGCAGGGCTCGATGAAGAGAAGATCGAAGATATCTTCAACACGTTCTACACCACCAAGCCGGAAGGAATGGGCATGGGGCTGGCCATCAGCCGCTCCATCATCGAAGCGCATGGCGGCCGGCTGTGGGCGTCGGTCAATGCCCCGCGGGGAGCGACTTTCCAGTTTACGTTGCCGCATCACGGCCAAGGCGCTGCATAAGATGGCGGTCGAACAACCCATGGTGTTTGTGGTCGATGACGATGCATCGGCGCGCGAAGGCATCGAAGACCTGCTTCAATCGGTGGGTCTGCCGGTTATGTCGTTCGGGTCCGCCCAGGAATTCCTCAAAAGCCTACGCCCGGACGCGCCGGGCTGCATCGTGCTCGACGTCAGACTTCCCGGCACCAGCGGCCTCGAATTCCAGAAAGTGCTGCTCGAAGCGGGTATCCATCTGCCTGTGATATTCGTCACCGGTCACGGCGACATTCCGATGTCGGTCACGGCGATGAAGTCGGGTGCGATCGAATTCCTGACCAAGCCCTTTCGCGAGCAGTCGCTGCTCGACGCAGTCAATGCCGGCATCGAACGCGATCGCGCGCGGCGCGAGGGAGCAAGGCATGTTTCGGAGCTGCGACAACGCTTCGAGCGGCTTACGCCACGTGAAAGGGAAGTCTTCGCGCTCGTCGTCACCGGCCGTCCGAACAAGCAGATCGCGGCGCAGCTCGAAATGAGCGAGATGACGGTCAAAGTGCACCGCAGCCAGATCACCAAGAAGATGAAGGCGACCTCGATCGTCGACCTCGCCCGAATGGCCGATAGTCTCGGAATATCCGCGCAGAAATCGTAGCGATCTAAACCAAAGCACTAGGCGCGTCATTCCAACGTCGTCATCGGCCCTGCGTAATCGTTTGCGGGCTTTACCTATGCGCAGTCGCCTTTGATCGCTCCCACGACTAGCCTCCATTGCAGCAACTGGAGGTCATATGTCGGATTTCTTTATATCGATCATCGACGACGATCCCTCGGTCCGCGAGGGTGCGATGGATCTCCTGAACTCGGCGGGGTTCGCAGCCAGGACCTTTCAGGATGCCGATGAATTCCTGAGGTCCGGTGGTGTCGACGATACCAGCTGCATCGTCGCGGACATGCGGATGCCGGGAATGTCCGGGCTCGAACTTCACGACCACCTGGTCGGATCGGGAAAGCATATTCCCACCATTCTGATCACCGCCTTCTCGAAGGACGCCGACCGGGACCGCGCGCTTTCGTCCGGCATCTGTTGCTACTTGCGCAAGCCATTCAGCGAAACGGACCTGCTGTCGTGCGTCCGCTTGGCGCTCGCAACGCGGCCAGCGCGCGGAAGCGGCTGAGTCAAGCCACGAGCCCGATCTTCATCCCCACGAACCGATACCGGAAAAGAGGAGATTTGTTGTGAGCAAAATCGTAGCCCCCGCGGAATCGAGGCTGGACGGACGTTTGCTGCTGCGGGAACTGACCCATAGGGTGAACAACGAGCTCGCTGCCGCCATCGGCATGGTCTCCATTTCCGCTGCGCGCTCACGCGATCCGGAAGTCAAATCGTTACTCGCGGCGGTGGCCGATCGCCTGCACGGATATGCGGAAGTTCACCAAAGCCTGACGATGCCTGCGCATGACGAGCTCATCGATGCGGCGGCTTATCTGCGACGGCTTTGTCGATCGATCAGCCGATCCAAGCTGGACACCAGGGGTATCGCGCTTGATCTGGTCGAGCGCCCTTTTCTGCTGGGTGCGGAGCGGTGCTGGCGGCTGGGAATGATGATCTGCGAAATCATCACGAACTCCGCACGGCATGCGTTTGACGAGAGAGGTGGCAAGATCACGGTCGAGCTTCAGCCCGTTGGCGCCTTCGTTAGCTGCATCGTTGCGGATAATGGCAGGGGCGCGCCGGCGTACCGGGCGGGACACGGCTCCTCGATCATCCGGGCAGTGGTCGACAGCCTCGAAGGTACGCTCGATCAGAACTTCGGGCCGTGCGGCGCCGTCACCACGCTGATCTTCCCCGTCGAGCCGGCAACCCGGCCCGCCAAATCTCTCCGCCGTCCGACCAGTCGGTCCGCGGGGATTTCCATGCCGGTCACAATACCCTGACCGGTGACCAATGAGGCCGGCGACGCCGACCTCGACTTTCGCCACACCAGCACAAGAAAGGCTGACTGAGATGACTACGATCAAGATAGAAGAAGCCATCAATCACGATCGCCGCCGCCTGCTCGGCACTGCGGCCATGACCCTGGGCGCCGCGAGTGCGCTGAGCCTGCTTCCGGCGCCTCTCGCCGCGGCAGTCGACGGCACGGCTATCCGCCCTTTCCGAGTCAACATTCCCGAGCCAGCAATCGTCGACCTTCGCCGGCGCGTGCTGGCGACGCGCTGGCCCGCCAAGGAAACGGTTGCCGACCAATCGCAGGGCGTGCAGCTGGCAAAGCTCCAGGAACTGGCCCGTTACTGGGGAACGAACTACGACTGGCGGAAGGTCGAAAAGAAGCTGAATACCCTGCCGATGTTCGTCACCGAGATCGACGGGCTCGATATTCAGTTCATTCACGTCCGCTCCAGGCATGCCAACGCCCTGCCGCTGGTGATGACCCATGGCTGGCCGGGTTCGATCCTGGAATTGCTGAAAGTCATCGATCCCCTCACCGACCCGACAGCCTATGGCGCCAACGCCGAGGACGCCTTCGACGTCGTCATCCCTTCGATGCCTGGCTATGGCTTCTCGGAACAGCCGAAGCAACCGGGCTGGAATGCCGACCGGATCGGGCTCGCCTGGGACGTGCTGATGAAGCGTCTCGGATACCAGCGCTACGTGTCGCAAGGCGGCGATTGGGGCTCGGTTGTGGCCGACAAGATGGCGCATCAGGCCCCCGCGGGACTGCTCGGCATCCACGTCAACATGCCGGCAACGGTGCCTGCTGACGTTGCCAAGGCGATGAACGCAGGCGAACCAGCGCCAGCCGGGCTCACCACAGCGGAAAGGGCCGCCTACGAACAGCTGAGCACGTTCTTCAGCAAGAACGGCGCCTACGGGACGATGATGACCACCCGCCCGCAAACCGTGGGCTACGGACTGTCGGATTCGCCGGTGGGTCTTGCCGCCTGGATGTTCGACAAGTTCAACCAGTGGACCTACAGCGGCGGCGACGCCGAGCGCTCGCTCACCAAGGATGAGATGCTCGACGACATCACGTTGTACTGGCTCACCAACAGCGCGATTTCCTCAGCGCAGCTCTACTGGGAGAACAATGCCAACAACTTCAACGCCGTCGATATCTCGATCCCCGCCGCGGTGACGGTCTTTCCCGGCGAAATCTACCGGGCGCCGCGAAGCTGGGCGGAGCGCAGCTATCACAATCTTATCTACTTCAACGAGGTCGACAGAGGCGGCCACTTCGCGGCGTGGGAAGAGCCTGAACTTTTCAGCGCCGAGTTGCGGGCTGCCTTCAAGTCACTGCGCCAGTCCACATGAGGTGACTGCCGGCCGCGAGAATTCCCGGTTCACACCAGAGACCGGCCTCTTCAAGCGCTATTTGCGACCGCCTGGCGGCGATTTCTGACGTTGCCGCCTTTGCCGCCGAAGCCGCTCAGTTCAAGCTGAGTGTGATGGGCGGGACCAGCCCTCCCAGGAAAGTCGCCCCCTCCGCTTTCGACTCTTTTTCCCTTAAGCCGTATGGCCGGTATCGACCTTCGTCGGCGTCTTCTTTTTGCGCTGGGGCGTCATTTTCGCGGGGTCAGGCGCACCCGGCACGCCGCGTGGGCCGAACAGCTCTCGCCGCTGGTCGTCTTCGGATTGTGCCGGTTCGACACCATTCGGTTGAACCGGCGCGTTCGCTTTCATGCTGGCCTCCGCTAATGCGTGTTTGTTTCCTGCCACTTTTCCAGATCGACCTCGCCGTCGGACGGTTTTTGCTCGTTCTCCGGCGGACCTTTCCAGGGCTCTTGGGTCTGCCTGGTCGGGCGCCAGTCCGATCTGTGCCGCGGATCATCGTTCGGCCGTTGTTTTCCCATGGTCACCTCCTTACCAACTAAGCCCTGAGGCCAGCCCCGGGTTCCGAGGTTGAACCAGAGTGCTGCATTGCACTTCTGCGCGGCGCCCCCGTGGCGGAAGCCGCCGAGACGCCGCTCTTCGTCACGCCGCTCGACGCTTTCCGCTGCGCTGCGCCGACGTGCCTTTCCTGCCTTTCACCGACGGTGTCGTAACTTTCTTGTGGCCCAAGCTCTGTTTCAGGGCATCCATCAAATCGATGACGTTGCCTTCCGCCTGCTTCGCCTCGCGCGGTTCAATCGGCTTGCCCGCGGCCTTGCGCTTGACGAGAGCCTTAAGAGCGATCTCATATTGATCCTTGAACTTATGTGGATCGAATTTCGAAGCCTTGGTATCCAGGATGTGAGCCGCAAGATCGACCATGTCCTTTGATATCCTCGGACTGGGGATATCGTCGAAATAATCGGCCTCGTCTCTCAATTCATAGGGATAACGCAGCGTTGTACCCAGCAGTCCTTTGCCGAGAGGTTTCAGCGCAATGATGTGCTCGCGGTTCGAGAGCACGACACGGGCAAGCGCCACCTTGGCCTTTTGTTTCATGGCGTCACGAATCACGACGAATGCGTCCGCGCCCGTTTTACCGTCCGGTATAATGTAATACGGCTTGTCCAGATATCGCTCATCGATATCTTCGGCGGGAACGAAATCATCGATCTCGATGGTATGCGTGCTCTCGAGCTTCAGCGCATCAAGCTCCTCTTCCTCGATCTCGACATAGCGCCCCTTGGTAAGCTCGTACCCCCTGCCCTTGTGATCCCCGTCCACCGCCCGGCCGGTCAGTTCGTCCACCATCTGCTGCTTCAACCGGTGTCCCGTCTTGGTATTGATCTGATGAAAATGCGTTTTCTCGGCCTAAGTCGATGCCGGATAGAGCGCGATCGGACACGTCACCAGCGAGAGCTTCAGAGAGCCTTTCCAATAGGCACGTGGCGCCATTTGATCCTCCTGGATGTTGAGAATGCGACCACGGCCTTTCTCGATCGCGAAAAGAACGCCGCGTGAAGTAGGCCGCCGTCAGCTAATGCCGCTTGAAATATTGCACGGCGCGCTCATGCTTCTCCGCCGCCGCGCGAGATTTGAAGGTTCCAAGATTGCGGCGCTTGCCGGTCTTGGGATTGACCTTGCGTGAATAAAGCCGGTATTCGCCTGATTGTAATTTGCGGATCATGACTTTGGCCTCGCGTCGGGGTGATTTGGATATAATTGCGATTGGCGCTCTCTCGTTCCAGGCCAGCCACTTCAAGGAAATGCCCGCTATCGACCGCGACAACCGGAGAATGGCTTGGGTAACGTGCTCCGACCGCCATAATACACAGGTGAGTCGCGTGGCGCCTCGGCTCACCCCGAGGAAAACTTTACGGTTTGGAAACCAATACCAGCTCTACATCTTGGGTACCGGCGCCTTGTCGCGCTTGCTAGCCAACCGCCGTTCCCGGGGCGCTATCGTCGCCACCCCAATGGCACGGCCAACAAAGAGCGAAGCTGACATGAGCGAGCGACTTGAAACGCTGAAAAGGGCGCGCGAGCGCATGGCCGATGACCGCGACGCCTTCGCCAAGACGCTGGCCGCGCCGTTCGACCGCGACAAGGCCGAGCGGGCGCGGCTCAAATTCATCGAAACCCAGCTCTTGATCGATGCCATCGATCGCGCCATTGCCGGCGACCAGGCCCTCCCGGCGGTCTAGGCTCGCTCGCAATCACCCTTGGCAACAGGCTCCTGCGGCGGCCGTCGCCGTGGGCTGATACTGGTCGCGCAACCGAACCCAGTCCATCGGATACGGCAGGCCCTCCTCGTGACGGCCGAACGGCGTCAGATCGAGGTAGTGATAGGCTGAATTCATCATGTCGAGACCGCGCGCGTAGCACGAATAGGTATGAAATACGCTGTCATTCTCGTCGCGGAAGAACACGCTGATGCCGGGCGCGTCCGCGATAGCGAAGCTACTGCCGCCGAAATTATAGGTTTTGGCGCCGGATTTGATCTGTTCCGGCGTAAAGGCGACCGCGTAGTCATAATTGAAATCATTGCCCGCCGAGGAAAACCAGTCGAAGGTCCAGCCCATTCGCGCCTTGAAGGCGTCAAGCCTAGGCAGCGGTGCGCGCGACACGGCGACCAGCGTGGTATCCCGCGCGGCGAGATGCGGGATCATGCGCTCGAAGCCGTCAGCCCAGAACGAGCAGCTCTTGCAGCCCTCGCTCCAGTCCGGCGCAAACATGAAATGCTGCACCACCAGCTGGCTGCGGCCCGCGAACAGATCGGGCAGCGTCGCGTTGCCGCGTTGGCCGTCAAACAGGTAGGTCTTGTCGACCTTCACCCAGGGCAGCGCGCGCCGCTCCTTATTCAGCTGCTCGCGCGCCCGGGTCAATTCCTTCTCATGCGCGAGATGAACTTTGCGGACTTCCATCCATTGCTCACGCGAGACAACTTGGTGGGGTTGCATGACCGGCTCCTCGATGTCCAGGTAGCGGGTACCATACATCGTCCTCGTCCATGGCGCACGCGGTTCTCGCTGCGCCCATGCCCCGCAGGGTGCACGGACCACGGACCGGTCGTCTCCGAGCCGTCAGTAACGACGGTCATCCGGATAAGGCCGGCCACGCCGCACCCGATCGAAGGTCACCTGCGGATTGAGCAGGGTGGCAACGCCGGACGCCGGCAACACCAAGATGGTCAACATCGGGTGGCGCGTATACCGGTCACCTTCCTTTTAGTCGGCTAAAGATGGCTCTCGCTGCGCCCGCGGCAAGTCGGAAGGTGGCGCCGCGAAAACGTTCCGCCGGCCCCCCGCACGGCTCGCCGTTGTTGAACTGACACTGGCCGGCGTTGTAACAGCAAGATCGGCGGCAGCCGGCGCGGCTTCAACCCTAATCCCGGCCAAAGGAAAACCCATGGCTGTAAAGGTCAACGCACTCGATCATCTCGTCATCAATGTCACGGACGTGGCACGTTCGGCGCAATGGTACCGGGACATCCTCGGCATGGAGATCCGGGTGTTCGATCCCGGCGATGGCAAGGCACCGCGGACGTCGTTGATCTTCGGTAATCAGAAAATCAACGTGCGGCCACGCGATGCCGACAAGGCCGAGTGGTTCACCGCCGACCATGAAAGCGCCGGCAGCGACGACCTGTGCTTCCTCACAGGGAGCAGGCCGGAACAGGTGGTCGCGCATCTCCGCGCGCACGGTGTTGCGATCGAGGAGGGGCCGGTGGCCAGGCAGGGCGCCCGCGGCGTACTAACGTCGGTCTATTGCCGCGATCCCGACGGCAGCTTGATTGAGATTTCGTCGTATCAGGAGGAGAATTAGTCCCTGCCGGGATCGCATGGTTTCCGGATTGGTGCGGTTGCAATCGGCATCGGTCCTCACGGTCCGCGTGATTTGCGCTAAGATGCGGCTTGGCGCGAAAGGACCGGGCTCGCAGTTCTCGCGGATGGGACAGATATTTCGCTTCAAAGGCTTGGGATACAGCCAGTCGCAACTTCCGCAACATCTTTCATAACTTCGTACCTAGAGCCGCTTCGTCGCACGACGGCTTTTTCCTGGAAGTCGCCAGCCTCCCCTCCCAGGTCACATTTTTGGGAGTCCGATCGGCTTGCGCTCGCCTCTTCGTGATGGCTCAGCTGTAACAAAACTTGATTTCTTAACGAACATTCCCCAAGGCCCATCAAACCGGTCACGCCGGTTCGTGACAACGCCGCATTGGAGGAGGATCATAATGCCGCGGTAACGCGCCCATAGTGATTACCGGAAGCCAGCTCTTCGGACTTGCAGGTAGGGCATGTCTGCCGGGACGTGTTGCGATGGTTGAAGCGCTCCTCGTAATTCCGCGACCCCGAACGTCGTCGTTGGATCTATCAAAACAACCGGCGCAGTGCGGCGCCCGTTGAATTTAGTAGCATCCGCGAAGCAAGATCGCCGCCACGCGGACAATCAACATCGGCAGCGGTGCATAACCTCGACAAGAAATTCGCGACTTGGAAGACCGGTACAAACGGCGGCAGATGGCAGAATATAAGATTGTCAACATATTTCGCGAAGCCCTGGGTCTAGCGCCCACTGACGATGCTATGCCGGACGTAACTGACAATCTGCCACTTCGCTTCTTGGGGTCGGTCGATTTTTCAATCGGGCGGATCAGCGACCAGTTGATTGACGGCATCGAGGCCGGCGTGCTCGTTTTCGATCCCGACGGGTCCCTGATCCGGGCCAATCCGGCAGCGCGTCGCATTCTTCGGGGTTGGGATTTGTCCGCGAACGGCGGTGCGTTTGATGGTCTCTGCGACGGATCCAACGCTGCGCTCGGCCGGAGAATCTGGGACGTCATCGGCGGAAGCGAGGCCTCGGTCGCGGCAGGCAAGCCGTGTGGTGCGTTTGTCCTACTCGACGACATCGGCCAAAAGCGTCAATTGCATGCGCTCATGGAAAGCGACATGTGGTCTGACGATGAGGCCATGATAACCGCCTCTGGTTCAGCGTCCGTAGGAGCCATTCGCAACGTCACGGTGCTATACGCGGATATCCGGGGCTTCAAGTTGCTTGCCAAAACCCTCGGTGCACGCCGGGTCGTGGAGCTTCTGAACGAGTATTTTCCTTACATGGCCGACGTGATCGGCGCCGAGCACGGCATCATCGACAAATATATCGGCGACGCCATCATGGCGCTGTTCGGCGTTCCCGCGTCTCAAAAAGACGATGCTGATCACGCCGTGGCGGCCGCACGAAGCATGCACCGCTCGTTGAAACTGATGAACGGGCTTCGTGGTGCGCCCGCGCTCAGGATCGGTATCGGGCTCGGCTCCGGACCGGCCATCGTGGGGAAGATCGGCTCACCCGACCGGATGAACTATACGGTCATCGGTGACCCGGCGAGCCTTGCCTCTCGCGTCGAGGGGATCACCCAGGCCTACGGCTGCGATATCCTTATCTGCGGCGAAACCTTCAATCGGCTCACCCGACCGATTCCTGCGCGTAGGGTCGATGTGGTCATATTGCCGGGCTGGGAAACTCCGATGACGATCTATGAGGTCTTCATGGAAGACCCCGGCGCTGCCGCGACCGGATGGCTAAGCGAATTCGACAGTGGGGTCAGCGCCTATCTGGCCGGCGAATTTTGTACCGCTCAGAAGCACCTATCCCGCGCCAAAGATCTCAATTCTTCTGACATGCTGGCGGAAGCACTCGCCCAGCGCTGCCGTCGGCTGGCCCTGCGCGGCTCGGAAGAATGGACCGGCGCGTGGAAGCTGACCGAGAATATCGCCGCGTCGGGCCGTTAAGGCAATGGCTCCCGACAAGTATCGGCAAGCAGCCCCGGCAGCTCTTCGGAGGCCCATCGGCCGCGGCTTGAATCCGTCGGACAGATCTTGCAGCAGCGCCCCGAACGTCGCTGATCTTCCGTCACCAAGAAAATCAACGCGCGGCCGAGCGATGCCGACAAGGCCAGGAAGGGGTTAGTTCGGGCTGGTCCCCTGTAGTGGCGAGCCGCGCGGACCCGGCGCGTGCGACCGACAACAGGGACCGGGAGCCATCAGGAGCGAAAATAACAGCTGGATTACATGACCGCCGCGCGGCGGCCATGGCCGATTTGCCGGCCGCGCCAACAGGTGGCAAAAGACTGCCCAGCAATGGACCGGGAAGCCGGCGAAGCCAGCCGGGGAGGATCGATGGGGATGTCAGAGGCGCCGGGCGCGGTAGGCCCCTTCGCGGGGCTCGACGTGCCGTGGCTGCTGCGGATGCGCAGCGAGACGCGGCGCGATCATCCCTTTCTGGTCTGGGCGCCGTTCGACGCGCCGGCGCGGATCTGGAATTATGGCGAGTTCTTCGAGCGCGTCGGCGCGCTGGCGGCGGGCTTTTCTGCGCGCGGCGTCAAGCCCGGCGAGTTCGTGCTGATCCATCTCGATAACTGTATCGAGGCCGTGCTGGCCTGGTTCGCCTGCGCCGAGCTCGGCGCCATCGCGGTGACGACCAATACCCGCTCGGCGGCAGCCGAGATGGAATATTTTGCCGACCATTGCGGCGCGGTAGCCGCGATCACGCAACCGGCCTATGCCGCGATGATTTCGGCGCGTTGCCGCAACCTGCGCTGGCTCGCCGTGATTTCGCATGATGCCGGCAGCGAGCCCGCAGCTGGCGCCGCGGTGCAGCGCGCTGACCGTTTTGAGGCGCTATTCGGCGACAGCGCCGACCGGCCGCGCCGCGCCGCCGATCCGATGGCGCCGTGCAGCGTGCAATATACCTCCGGCACCACGTCGCGGCCGAAGGCCGTGCTTTGGACCCACGCCAACGCGCTCTGGGGAGCCAAGGTCAACGCCGCCCATCAGGACCTGCATGGCGGCGACGTGCATCTGACTTATCTGCCGCTGTTCCACACCAACGCGCTGGCCTATTCCGTGCTGGCGAGCCTGTGGGTCGGCTCAAGTTGCGTGATCCAGCCGCGATTTTCCGCGCGGCGGTTCTGGAAGGTGGCGCTGGAGCACGGCTGCACCTGGAACTCGACGATCCCCTTTTGCATGAAGGCGCTTCTCGACTACGAGATTCCCAAGCGGCATTCATTCCGGCTCTGGGGCACCGCGGTGTGCGAGCCGCCGGCCTTCGCCGCGTTCGGCATCAAGATCATCGGCTGGTGGGGCATGACCGAAACCATCTCTCACGGCATCGTCGGCGAGGTCGACCAGCCCAACAGGCCAATGGCGATCGGACGCGCCGCCAGCGAATATTCCATCCGTGTCACCGATGACAACGGCGCGCCGACGCCGTCCGGCGGCACCGGCAACCTCTTGATCAAGGGCGTTCCCGGCGTGTCGCTGTTCAAGCAGTATCTCTACAACGAACAAGCCACCCGCGACAGCTTCGACGCGCATGGCTATTTTATCACCGGCGATCGCGTCACCCTGTTGGATGACGGCTTCATCAAATTCGGCGACCGCGCCAAGGACATGCTGAAGGTCGGCGGCGAAAACGTCGCGGCCTCCGAGATCGAGCAGGTGATCGCGGTGCTTCCCGGCGTGCGCGAGGCCGCGGTTGTCGCCAAGGCCCACCCGATGCTGGACGAAGTGCCGGTCGCATTCGTCATTCCGCAAGCCGGCGTTGAGCGCGCGCCCGCGGATTTGCACGACACCATCATGAGCGCGTGCCGCCGTGCGCTGGCGGATTTCAAGGTGCCGCGCGAAATCCGCTTCGTCGATGACCTGCCGCGCTCGACCTTGGAGAAGGTGGCGAAGGCGGAACTGCGCAGGCTGGTAGGCTAAGAACAGTAACGGTCGCGAAAAAATCACGACAGCAACGATTAGAAGAAGGAACAGGATGATGTTGCATTCAGAGCCGGCAACCCGTTGGCGCGTTGCAATGGTGCGCCGGGCGGCCGCGGTTGTCGGCATCACGATGGCGCTGGCGACGTCTGTCAAAGCCGAGAGCGCCGACACCGTTTTATTCAACGGCAAGATTGTTACCGTCGACAAGGATTTTTCGGTCCGCGAGGCGCTGGCGATCGGCCACGGCGAGGTGCTGGCCACCGGCACGACGGCGGCGATGAAGGCGCTCGCGGGGGCGACGGCAAGACTGATCGATCTCGGCGGCCGCACCGTCATTCCCGGGCTGACCGACGGGCACATTCACGGCATCCGTGCCGCGCTGACCTTTGGTACCGAGGTCAACTGGATCGGGATCCCGACCCTGAAGGAAGCCCTGGAGAAGATCCGCCAGGCCAACAGCACCCAACCGGCGGGGTCCTGGATTGTGGTCGCCGGCGGCTGGACCGAAGAGCAGTTTTCCGAAAAGCGCCGTCCGACCCCGGCTGAGGTGACTGAGGCCGCGCCAGATCATCCGGTCTATATCCAGCATCTCTACGACTGGCTGCTGTTGACACCCAAGGCGATGGAGGCGCTCGGCGTTCACGACGATGCCGATGTGACCCCCGGCGGCAAGCTTGAACGCGACGGCGACAATCGTCCGACCGGCGTAATCATCGGCAATGGCAATACGCTCGGCAGGATCTTCGACAAACTGCCGAAACCGACCCCCGCACAGCAGGTCGAGGGTTCCAGGAAATTTTTCCGCGAAATGAACAGTCTCGCCATCACCGGCATCGTCGATGGCGGCGGCGTCAGCATGTACCCGACCAACTACCAGGCCCTGTTCAAGTTGTGGCGCGACCGGCAACTCACCGTTCGCGTCGCCTACCATCTCTGCGCGCCGAAGCCGGGCAGCGAACTCGTCGACCTGCAGAACTTGACGCAGCTCTTGCCGCCGGGATTCGGCGATACCATGCTCCACTTCAACGGACCCGGCGAAATCCTGATCTGGGCCGACTGGACCGATGGCGACATCACGACCGATGGCAAGGCGAAGCTGGCCGAGCTTTTGCACTGGGCCGCCTCGAAAGGCTACACCATCCAGCTGCACTGGAACCCGGATCGTACCGTCCACGACCTGCTCGATGTCATCGAAGACATCAACAAGGATTATGCGGTGCGCGATCTCAGATGGACCGTGCTGCATCTCTACGACGCATCGGAAAGCAGCCTGAAACGGATGAAGGCGCTGGGCCTGATCTGGGGTGTTCAGGACGGGCTCTATTTTGGCGGCGAGCGGCTGCAGCACGAGGTCGGCGTTGCCGCGGCCCAACGATTGCCGCGGATCGCCACCGCCCTGCGCCTCGGGCTCGTCGTCGCCGGCGGCACCGACGCGCACCGGGTGTCATCGTACAATCCGTTCGTGGCGCTGCAGTGGTATCTCGACGGCACAACCATCGGCGGCGTCAAGACCCGCGGCGAGGCGGAAGCCCCGAGCCGGCGCCAAGCCCTGGAGATGTACACGCGCAATTCCGCCTTCATGGCCAACGATGACGACAAGCGCGGCACGCTCGAGCCCAGCAAGTTTGCCGATCTCGCGGTGCTCTCGTCGGACTATTTGACCGCGCCGGTGGATAAAATCGGCCAGATCCGGTCGGTGCTGACGATGGTCGGCGGCAAGGTTGTCTATGCCGATGCGCCGTTTGACGGGCTTGCAGAGCCATCGGTCGAGCCCCGGCATACCGACTGACTTTGATCGATGCAGGCTTGAAAAAGATCCGCCGGAGGAAAACCTCCGGCGGATCCTCGCTTTGGCCTGACGTGCGGTCGATCTATGCCTTATCCATCGCCGCCTTCACCGCTTCCGCAGTAATCGGCAGCGAGCGGACGCGTGCGCCGCTGGCGTTGAAGATCGCGTTGCCGAGCGCGGGCGCGATCACCGTCACCGCCGGCTCACCGACGCCGGTGGCCTTCTGACCGTTGGCGATGATGCTGACGGTGACTTCCGGCACCTGACTCATCCGCAGCGGCGTGTAAGTGTCGAAGTTGGTCTGCTCGATGCCGCCGTTCTTCAGTGTCGCTTTCTCGTGCATCGCGAGCGAAAGTCCCCACAACGCCGCGCCCTCGACCTGGGCCCGGATGTTATCGGGATGCACCTGGGTGCCGACATCGGTGGCAACCGTCAGCTTCTTGACTTTGACCTCGCCGGATGGCGCGACGGCGACATGGGCGACGCAGGCGGTCCAGCTTGCGGTTGCCCTTTCCTGCGACGAGACGCAGGCAATGCCCATGCCTTCGCCCTTCGGCAGTTCCACCGTGCCGTAGCCGGACATGCCCATCGCCGCGAGCAGGGTGTTGCGCAGGCGCTGCGCCCCCCCGGCATTGGCGCCCTTGCCGTCGAGCATGTCGATCCGGTATTGCGCCGGATCCTTGCCGACCGCGTGGGCGATTTCATCGACCATGCTTTCAACCGCCCAGAAGGTCCAGCCCGGCGCGACCGACCGCAGCTGGCCCGAGGGGGTGGCGTTGTGCGCCATTTCATTGAGGATGGCGCGCACGTTATGATTGGGCACGGAATAGAAGAAATCCGCGCCGTTCACGGTGAACGCATCCAGCGCCCCCTTCTTGTCGACTGACGGCGACAAGAAATCAGGAATGCCCCAGCGCTTGGTTGGCCACGCCGAGACCACGTCGTGATTGAGGGCAATGAGCTTGCCGTCACCGTCCAGACCGGCCTTGACCTTCTGGAACGTCAGGGGACGTGAGAAGTCCATGGTCATGTCGTTCTGGCGCGAGTAGATCACCTTGACCGGTTTGCCGACCGCCTTCGCGGCCTGCACCGCCGGCACCATCATGTCAGCGTCGAGACGGCGGCCGAAGCCTCCGCCCAAAAACATCTGGTGCATCACGACGTATTTGGGGTCGACGCCGGCCGCTCCGGCAGCGATGGCGCCGGAGCGCGTCGCGAACTGGTTGCCGGAATAGAGGTGCCAGATATCGCCCTTCAGCTCGGCCGTGGCGTTCATCGGTTCCAGCGGCGCGTGGATATTGATGTTGGTGGTGTACTCCGCCTCCATCACCTTCGCCGCGGTGCCGAAAGCCGCCGCCGTATCGCCATCCTTGACAAAGAACAGCCCGGAATCGTCAAGCGCCTGCAGACGCCTGGCCTCGTCGAGCAGGGACTGGCTCGACAGTTTGGCGTTCGGTCCGTCGTCATAGCTGATCTTGAGCGCGTCCGCCGCCTTGATGGCATTCGCATAGGTATTGGCCACCGCCACCACCCAGCCTGACGTGGTCGCGGTCTTGTCATCGAGGATGACGGCCTTGATGAAGCCCGGCACCTTCTTCGCCTCGCTGTCGTCGACCGACTTGACCGTGGCGCCGAAGCGCACCGGCGGCGTGACAATCCTGCCATAGACCATTCCCGGCAACATGACATCGATGCCGTATTTGGCCGTTCCGTTGGTCTTGGAGGGAATATCGAGCTGCGGCACCGAGACGCCGATCATGGTGTATTGATCGGGCGACTTGAGCTTGATGGCCTTGAGTTCCTCCGGTGTAAAAGTCTTGGTGATCTTGCCGCTCTTGACGATCTCGGCGAAGGTTATGGACTTCTTCGATTGCGGATGGGTGATCGTGGAGTCCCTGACGACCAGTTCGTCCTTGTAGAAGGGCGGAATGCCCAACGCCACGACCGCGGCATCCGTCAACGCGATCCGCCCCGCAGCACCGGCGCGGCTCATGGCGTCGAAGTTCATCATCGTGCTCCAGCTGCCTCCGGTAATCTGAGCGCCGAGTACGGGATCGTTGAACTTGGGATCGTTGGAAGCGAGCTGTATCCGCATGTCCTTCCAGTTCGCACCGAGTTCTTCGCAAATGATCTGCGCCATGGTCGAGGCGATATGCTGGCCCATGTCGGCCTTGCCGCAGGTCACATTGACGATTCCGTCCGGTCCGATCGAATACCAGACGCTGGCGTCGAAAGCGCTCGCCGCGGCGAAAGCCTGGTCGGAGCCAAGCAGGCCGGGCACGGCGGAATAGCCCAGCGCCAGGCCGGTGGCGGCGGTTCCGATCAGGAACGAGCGGCGGCTCAGGTCAGCAGGCTCGCTTGTGGTGATCTTGACGTGACTATTCATGTTGCCCTCCGCTCGGTTGGTGCGTTGGAAGCGGTGCGCATTTCCGAGGCCGCGCGCAGGATCGCTTTCTGGATCCGCGAATAGGTCATGCAGCGGCAGAGATTACCCTCCATATGCGCTATCACCTGTTCCCTGCTGGGGTCAGAGTTCTTGGCGAGCAGCGAGGCTGCCTGCATGATCTGCCCTGACTGACAGTAGCCGCATTGGGGCACCTGCTCGGCAATCCACGCCTTCTGCAGCGGATGGTCACCCTTGGCGCTGAGGCCTTCGATGGTGGTGATCTTCTTGCCGGCGGCATCGCTCAGCGAGGTCTGGCAGGATCTCACCGCTTCGCCATTGAGATGAACCGTGCAGGCCCCGCACAGGCCGGCGCCGCAGCCGAATTTCGTGCCGGTCATCTGCAGTTGCTCGCGAATAGCCCAGAGCAGCGGCGTATCGGGCGCCGCCTCGACGGACATGTTCCGTCCATTGATGTTGAGAGTAGGCATGTTGTCTTCCCCTGCCGGTGCATGAAGCCGCTTACGGCGGCCGCTGACATTGCTTGACAGTCGGCACCCACCGGGCTGATGCGCGACCTTGCCCGGCAGAATGATCGTGTTCCATTACGGAGGCAATGCCGTTTGAAATCCCCCGTGCTAAATAAAATCGCTTGAACGCGCATTGTGCGTTGCGGTAACCACCTGGGTGCAATCGGCCGAACCCAAGCCATGCTGCCGAACGCCGCGTCGAAAAGGATGGTGCCCTCTTGAGCCGACTGTTTTTTCGGACCTCCACGCTGCTGGCGATGGCGGCGTCTGCCCTGGCATCTCCCGGAGTCGCGAGCGCCCAGTCCTTGGCATCGGAGGCAGCGGCGCGCGCACCCTTTACTTCGACGCTGTCGAACAACGTGCCGTTGCAGGTCGGGATGGATGTCGCGGATACGGCACAGGCGCTAGGCTCGCCACTCAGCTACGTCAGCGGCCGCGCTGGCGACGAGGTCTATCTGGCGTTCCGCGACGTCGGCGGCAGCGGACTATTTCCGCAGCACCACCGGCTTTACCTGCAATTCCGCAGCGGCAGGTTGAGCGGCTGGAAGGGCGATTGGGCCCACAACTGGATGTGGCAATAGCGGGCCGGCCCCGGATATTTTCGGCAAACAATCCTGCAAGATGTTCACGTCAAAGCAAATGGATGATCCATGGGACAAGATATCAGACTGACCGCCTCGGACCATTTTGAACTAGGCGGCTACCGTGCCGACCCCGCAACCGCCGCCTCGGCGGCTGTGGTGGTGATCCAGGAGATTTTCGGCGTCAACCACCACATCCGAGCGGTCTGCGATCGCCTCGCCGGCGCAGGCTACGTCGCCATCGCACCTGCGATCTTCGACCGCGTCGAGCGCAATTTCCAGAGCGGCTACTCGCCTGACGAAATCGCGGTGGCGCGCAAGTTCGTCGCCAATCCCGATTGGGCGGCGATGCTGCGCGACACCCAGGCCGCGATCGATGCGGTCAGCGCTATCGGTCCGGTCGGCATCATCGGTTTCTGTCTCGGTGGCAGCATCGCTTATGCTGCCGCGACCAAACTGTCCGGGCTGTCGGCGGCGATCGGCTATTACGGCGGCGCCATTGTCCGCTTCGCCGACGACAAGCCGCAAGTGCCGACCCAGCTTCATTTCGGCGAAAAGGATGCCGGCATTCCGCTCAGCGACGTCGAAATCATCCGCGCCAAGCGGCCCGACGTCGAGATCCACGTCTACCCCGGCGCCCAGCACGGCTTCCACTGTGACGAACGTGCAAGTTACGACAAGACCAGCGCCGAGATCGCCTGGCCGCGCAGCCTCGGCTTCCTGGCCAAACATTTGCAACCATGATCCCGCAACGTCATTGCGAGCCTGCGAAGCATACCCGAATTAAACGGGCGCCGTCGTGGAGGTCAGAACCAGCGCTCGCCGACCTGAACAGTATCGCCGGGGCTCAGCGCCGTGCCGAGCGGAACCACCGTGCGCATCGAACTCGCATCATCGGTGTGGGTCAGCGTCACGCGGTCGCGGCGGGCGCGTGGCGAAAATCCCCCGGCGATCGCCACCGCGCTCTCGACGCTCATGTTCGGCACATAGGGATACTGGCCGGGAGCCGCGACTTCGCCGAGGATGAAGAACGGCCTGTAGGCTTCGATCTCCACCGCCACCGAGGGCTCCCGAATAAAACCGTGGCGCAATTTGGCGGTGATTTCTGCGGCCAACGCCGCGGGGGTGCGTCCACGCGCCTGCACCGCGCCGATCAAGGGCATGGTGATCGAGCCGCCGGCATCGATCGCATAGGTATTGGTGAGACCGTCCTGCCCAAAGACCACGACGCGCAATTTGTCGCCGGCATCGAGCCGATATGATGAATCGTAGGCTGCGGGCATCGGCGCAGCCGCGTAGCCTGACGGCGGCGGCGCACCGGAGCGTGGCGACGCCGCGGCAAAGCTGGAGCGCAGCGCGCCTTCGGAATCCGCGTTGCCAGACGTTGCTGCGGTTACGCCGGCATGCGACGAATTTGGCGGTTGACCATAGGCTATCGCATCGAGATCGCTCTGCGGTTGTGCCAGCGCGACCGGCGATGATGTGTGCATGCAGCCCGACAGGCCGAGCGCGCATATCGCGGCAATGATCTGCAATCGAAACGCGCGCACAACCCACACTGGAGCCATCCCTCTAAGCGGCTTCAGTATTGCATCGTTTATGGTTAACAGACCGTTGCCGCCGCTGCGGCGCGGCGGGCAAAATACATCGGGCTTTCCGCGCGCCTTGCGAAGCGTTCAGACGCTGACGCCGTTGCCGATCGGGCAGGCCACGCCGCTCCCGCCAAGCCCACAATGTCCGGCGCGATTCTTGGCCAGATATCGCTGGTGGTAGTCCTCCGCGAAATAGAACGCGCCGGCGGCCGCGATCTCGGTGGTGATGCGGCTCGGGCGCTTTGCAGCCAAGGCTTTTTGATGGGCCGCGCTCGAGGTCGTCGGCGGCTTGGCGCTGCGCGTCACTGACGCGATAGATCGCGGAACGATAGGGGTGCCAACGTCATTTCTCCGTCGCATGCCCAGCGCCGGGTTGGGACTTTCCCAAAATGTCTTCAGTAACCGATCGTAGGAGATTCTTTTCGGGTCGATCACCACCAGCTCGACTTCGGTGTGGCCGGCGCGGCCTGAGCAAACTTCCTCATAAGTCGGGTTCCGCGTATGGCCGTCGACATAGCCCACGGCAGTGGAATGGATGCCTTGGCCAAGTTCCCAGAACGCGCGTTCCGCGCCGCAGAAGCAGCCCAGCCCGAACATCGCCTGCTCCAGCCCCGCTACGCCGGGCCGGGCCGCCCCGCAGCCGGGGCGGCAACGCCACGCTCCGGTCAGTTCCGCGAATAACCGATCAACGGCTTGCGCGGCCGGAACAGCAGCATCAATAGAATACCCAGCACGCCCATGACCGCGAAGACCGGCTGTTCGAGGATGATTTTGATGACACCGGTCCACAGCCAGGGCGCATGGCTCTCCACCCAGGCCCGGAACGCCTGCTGGCTGGATTGGTGGACATCGTTCCAGAACTGGCCAAACAGCGTGAAACGCAGGGTCTGATCCGCCACCCAGCGCGCTCCGTCGTAGACCATGAAAACGAATGCGCCGGCCAGCAGCAGCAGGCCCAACAGTCGAAAGAAGCCGCGGATCATGCGTCACCTGAGATCTGTCGGCCCCGAAAACGCAGCCAGCCGTTAGCGGCACGGCAGGGGAAATTCAAACTCATCAGTACCTTAATAGTTGCTTTCAAGGGCTCCGCAGCCTTGCGGGGGGCGGCAGGGCGTTGACGCTGCAACGCCCACCCTCTATAAGACCCCGATGGCGGCGGGCGCAATCCTGCCGCCACTGTACTTTCGGCGGCGCCGTCATGTCAGCGTGTCTTGCTTTGAGACCAGCGGCATTCTCAGCGGTACCTGAAAACCCGATAGCGTCAAACCCAGTAGCGTCAAACAAGATTGCGTCGATCACGCGTTGAACGGCCGGAACATTCAAGCCCGGCCACTTAGCGATCGGTCAACTCCGAGGGATATCGATAAGATGGCCAATACAACTTCCGCCAAGAAGGCGACACGCAAGATTGCGCGCCGCACCATCATCAACAAATCTCGTCGCACTCAGATGCGCGGCGCGGTGCGTACGGTCGAGGAGGCGATCAAGGGCGGCGACCGCGACGCGGCGCTGAAGGCGATGGCGCGCGCGGAACCGGAATTGATGCAAGCCGCGCAGCGAAATATCATTCACAAGAACAATGCGAGCCGCAAGGTCTCGCGGCTTGCGCATCAGATCGCCAAGCTTGCAAAATAAATTAGTCAAACTGCCTCTGCAATAAAAGGCCCGGCAATGCCGGGCCTTTCCATTTGTAGTCGCGCTGCTTCGCGGCGTCGCATAAGAGATAGTGCATGTCACAGGGAGGAAAGAATTTTAGCGCACCTGTAATTTTACGGAGATGTGCAACGCTCGGGGCTTATGCATTCGCCTGAGAAATAGATGCCGCTCTCTCCATCGTAGCGTGTGGAAATTTCAGCCGCATCGCTTGCGAAGCGTATAAAAAATACAGCTGGGGTTACCCTTCTGCGATGATCAAGAAAAAACGCGCTTGCGTAGTCACTTATCGGCATAGCGGCGTCGCGTTGTTGAAAAACTCGCTTCCACCGCTGTCCAACGTAAACAATTTATGAATTTATTTTAGGCGAGCCTGCGAAATATGACAGCGCTTCTGCATTTCGAATCTCCGCACAGATTCAAAACCTTGCCGCGTTCGGAGAAATCCGCTGACTGATTTCGCGAACGCGAAGCTATTTTATCGGCTGGCGGGCGCCAATCATTTCCGTTGCGGGATATGGGGCATCAGGTATCTATAAGAGCGTTCGCGGCGCCCACGGTTCTCAGACCAGCGCGGTTTAGGATACGGGGCGGACGTGCTAATCGGCGGCGGTGTGCACGTTGGCGACGTTTTCCAAGCTATCGTCGGATCGAACCTCATAGCAATGTGAGGAGAGCTGTTCTGTGTCGAAATTTCTCAAGCGCGGCGCGAAGCCTCGCTCGCGTCGAACAAGAGAGATACGCACCGGCCATCCCGAGGAACGCGCAGAGGGCGGAGCGAGCGGCGTTTTTTTTGAAGCGCGGGCCAAACCAGGCGGCGCAGCGACTGGACCATGGATGTTCGGGGGCGGCCGGTTGAATTTGGAACATGTCTGGGATGACAACTTGCCACGAGAAATTGCGGCGGGATGGGGAGGTTGCATGCGTTACGGAAAACTCGCGGTATTCGGTCAAATGCCATTTTCAAACCAAGACGTTGTGGACATCGCCTTAGCCCGGTCGTACGGGCGCGCCCCGCGCAGACGGTCGAGTACACGCTGACCTCGCGGAGCCTTTATCTTCCAGGCTGATCGACTTGACCAGCGGCATTTCGCCGAACGGCCGGTCTATGGCTGGAGACGAAGCCTCGCTTGAGGTCGCGCCGCGCGGCAAGCTGCGCGGCGATTTGGCAAGCCCCCATACTCTCTTTGAGAAAAGTCGTCAGGCAATGACAAATACCGAACAGGATCGCTGGACACGCGTGAAGGGTCGGCTGCGCTCGACCGTCGGCGAGGACGTCTATACGAGCTGGTTCGCGCGGATGGATCTGGAGGGCGTGCAACAGGAAAGCGTCCACCTTTCGGTTCCAACGCGGTTCCTCAAGAGCTGGATCCAGGCGCATTATGCCGACCGTGTCCTCACCTGCTGGCAGGCCGAGATGCCGGAGGTGCATCGGATCGACCTTACCGTCCGCACCGCCATGCGCTGCGCCAGCCCTGCAAAGGAGGCTTCCTCTGCGCCCGAGCAGCGCCGCGCCGAGCGCGCCGACGGCCGGCCTGCGCCCGAATTGCGAGCCACCGCGATCGCACCGGTGTCGGCCAGCCATGACGCGCTCGGCGGCTCGCCGCTTGACCCGCGCCTGACCTTCGGAAGTTTCGTCGTCGGCCGCTCCAACACGCTGGCTCACGCCGCGGCGCGCCAGGTAGCGGAAGGACGGCGCGGCGATCCCGTGATGTTCAATCCACTCTACATCCATGCCGGCGTGGGCCTCGGCAAAACCCATCTGTTGCAGGCCGTCACATGGGCCGGCAATTCGGGCGCCGAGCGCAAGGTGCTATACCTCACCGCCGAGAAATTCATGTACGGCTTCGTCGCCGCGCTGAAGACGCAGACCGCGCTGGCCTTCAAGGAAGCACTGCGCGGCATCGACGTGCTCGTGATCGACGACCTGCAGTTCCTGCAGGGCAAATCGACGCAGGCCGAATTCTGTCACACCCTGAACGCACTGATTGATGCCGGGCGCCAAGTCGTGATCGCGGCGGATCGGCCGCCTGCCGACCTTGAGAGCCTCGACGACCGGGTGCGCTCGCGTCTCGCCGGAGGTCTGGTGGTCGAGATCGGATCACTTGGCGAGGAACTGCGGCTCGGGATTTTAAAGTCGCGCGTCGCAGCCGCGCGGGCGCATCATGCGAGCTTCGACGTGCCGGCGCAGGTTTTGGATTATCTGGCCCGAACCATCACCCACAATGGCCGCGATCTCGAAGGCGCCATCAACCGTCTGCTGGCGCACAGCAAGCTCAATGCCCAGCCGGTAACACTGGAAATGGCCGAGCGCGAAGTCCGCGATCTGATCCGTCCGCAGGAACCCAAGCGGATCAAGATCGAGGATATCCAACGGGTGGTGGCCCGGCAGTACAATGTCAGCCGCTCCGACCTTTTGTCGTCGCGACGCACGGCGAACGTGGTCCGCCCGCGTCAGGTGGCGATGTATCTGGCGAAGACGCTGACGCTGCGCTCGCTGCCCGAAATCGGCCGCCGGTTCGGCGGGCGCGACCACACCACCGTCTTGCATGCTGTTCGCAAGATCGAGGCGCTGGTCGCCAAGGATGTCGCCTTGTCCGAAGAGGTCGAATCGCTGAAGCGCCAGTTGCAGGCGCAAGAGTAGGTCAGCCGCCTGTCCCTTTGCCGGCATCAGGCGGCGGCTGGCGCTCCACCTGATCCGAAAAGCGGACGGCGGCAGTCCCTGCGCCGAGCGCGCGAAGACCAGCCCCGGGCAGGGCAAGGGGCGGAGATGGGCCCGGGCGTGCCGTTTCCTGCCGTCCCAAAACGTGGGGAACGGCCAAACGCATCTCTTGCGCTGGCAGGCCATCCGCGCCACCTTACTGTCCCCCCGCGGGTTTGATCAAATCCAGCTTTGAGCAGGCTTTTCGGGTTTCAAATGCCGCGGTGCGCCTTGGGCCGCCCGGCTTTTCCATCTCAGGGACCAGGCGGGTATTACAATGAAGGTCACCGTGGAGCGCGCGCAACTCCTGAAATCGCTGGGCCACGTGCATCGCGTGGTCGAGCGCCGCAACACCATTCCGATCCTCGGCAACGTCTTGGTCCGCGCCGAAAATGCCCGGCTGTCGCTGAAAGCCACCGACCTTGACCTCGAGGTGACGGAAACGCTGGCCGCAGAAACCGCAACCGGCGGCTCGACCACCGTGCCGGCGCATATGTTTTACGACATCGTGCGCAAACTGCCCGACGGCGCGCAGATCGTGCTGGAAGCTGACGGCGAGCGCTCGGTGATGGCGATCCGTGCCGGCCGATCGCGCTTCACGCTGCAAACGCTGCCCGAAACCGATTTTCCGGATCTCGCCGCCGGCGATATGACGCATTCGTTCACGCTGGCCGCCTCCGACATCAAACGATTGATCGACCGCACCCAGTTCGCGATCTCGACCGAGGAGACCCGCTACTATCTCAACGGCATCTATCTGCACACCGCCGGCAGCGACAAGGCGGCAACCCTGCGCGCGGTTGCAACCGACGGCCATCGTCTCGCCCAGGTCGACCTGCCGCTGCCCAATGGCGCCGCCGGCATGCCCGGCGTGATCGTGCCGCGCAAGACCGTTGGCGAAGTGCAGCGGCTGATCGAGGACAACGAAGCCGAGGTCACCATCGAGCTGTCGCACGGCAAGATCCGTTTCAACATCGGCCATGTCGTGCTGACCTCGAAGCTGATCGACGGGACCTTTCCCGACTACGGCCGCGTCATCCCGCAGAACAACGACAAGCTGCTGATCGTCGACAAGAAGGATTTCGAGGCCGCAGTCGACCGCGTCTCGACCATCTCGAGCGAGCGCGGCCGCGCCGTGAAACTGGCATTGTCCGCCGGCAAGCTGGTGCTGTCGGTGACCAACCCGGATTCCGGAAGCGCCACCGAGGAACTTGAAGTCGAATACGCCTCCGAACCGCTCGATATCGGATTTAATTCGCGCTATCTCCTGGATATCGCAGCCCAGATCGAAGGCGAAGTCGCGATGCTGAAACTGGCCGATCCCGGCTCGCCGACGCTGGTGCAGGACAAGGATTACAAGGGCGCGCTCTACGTGCTGATGCCGATGCGGGTTTAGCGCCTTCGCGTTCCACCGCCGTCATTACCGGTCTTGACCCGTTCAAGCCCGGCGATGACAGATGAGAACCATGACCGCCTCCCGTATCCATCGCCTGACCCTGACGCATTTCCGCAATTATCGCGCGGCGAGCCTTCAAACCCGCAGCGACGTGGTTGTGCTGGTCGGGCCCAACGGCGCCGGAAAGACCAACTGCATCGAGGCGATTTCGTTGCTGTCGCCAGGGCGCGGCTTGCGCCGCGCTACGCTGGAGGACATCGCCGACAATGAGGGCGATGGCTCATGGGCGGTCTCCGCCGAGGTCGAGGGCGCGCTGGGCCTTTCGACGCTCGGCACCGGGATCGAGGCGCCCGGCGGCGAGGCTGCCGCGGTCAGCCGGCGCTGTCGGATCGACCGCGAACCGGTGGGCTCGGCGACGGCCTTCGGCGACCACCTGCGCATGGTGTGGCTGACGCCTTCGATGGACGGGCTGTTTCTCGGCGCCGCCTCCGAGCGGCGACGCTTTTTCGACCGCCTGGTGCTCGCCATCGACAGCGAGCATTCCGGCCGGGTCTCGGCGCTCGACCGCTCCTTGCGTTCACGCAACCGGCTGCTGGAGGTGCGCAATTATGACGACCATTGGTGTGACGCGATCGAGCGCGAAACCGCCGAACTCGCCGTCGCCGTGGCGGCGATGCGGGCCCAGACCGCGACCAGGCTCGCCGCCATGCTGCGTGGCCGCGGTGCAGGCTCCGCCTTTCCTGAAGCCTCGATCCGGCTCGACGGCTGGATGGAAAATGCGCTGCTCACCGAACCTGCCACCGCGGTCGAGGACCGCTACCTCAGGATATTGCGCGCCAGCCGGGCCCGCGACGCCGCAGCGGGTCGCACGCTTGACGGGCCGCATCTGACCGATCTGCAGGTGATCTACGCGCCGAAAAACATGCCGGCCCGCGACGCCTCCACCGGCGAACAAAAGGCGCTGCTGATCGGGCTGGTGCTGGCGCATGCCAGCCTGGTTGCGGAGATGACCGGAATCATTCCGCTGCTGCTGCTCGACGAGGTGGTCGCCCACCTCGACCCCAACCGGCGGACCGCCTTGTTCGGGGAATTGGCAGTGCTCGGCGCTCAGGTCTGGATGACGGGCGCTGACCCCGCGGCATTCGCCGGCATCGGCGCCGTCGGCGAATTGTTCGACGTCGATGCCGGGAAGATCGCGCGGCGCGGCTGAGGCCTGGGCCCAGCCGCATCGCTCGAACGGATGATGGCGCAGCCGTTCGACAGGCGCCTGCGGGGCCTTGGAACCGGCACCGTCATGGTACTTTTACGGGGCCCTCAAAACGGCTTCCGGGCGACTTGAAAAACAGTCAAAAAATACTATTTATTCAATAACTTGCTGGTATAGACTTTGCGCTAGGCGCATCGCGCCTTTCGTGGCAGAAATAGGCTATTCAGCACCGCTTTTGCGGCGCTGATTCGAACACATCCTCAAAGGCCCCTCATGACAGAGCCTGCCCGGCAGACCATCGCCGAAACCGAGCATTCCGTTCCGATCGAATACGGCGCGGAATCGATCCGGGTTTTGAAAGGCCTCGATGCCGTGCGTAAGCGGCCCGGCATGTATATCGGCGACACCGATGATGGAAGCGGCCTTCATCATATGGTCTACGAAGTGGTCGACAACGCCATCGACGAGGCGCTGGCCGGCCACGCCACCGCGGTCGAGGTCGTGCTCAATGCCGACGGCTCGGTCACCGTACGCGACGACGGTCGCGGCATCCCGGTCGACATCCACAAGGGCGAGGGCATTTCCGCGGCCGAGGTCATCATGACCCAGCTGCACGCGGGGGGAAAATTCGACCAGAATTCCTACAAGGTATCAGGCGGCCTGCATGGCGTCGGCGTTTCCGTCGTCAACGCGCTGTCAAGCAAGTTGCAGTTGCGGGTCTGGCGCGACGGCAAGGAACACTACATTGAATTCGCCCATGGCGACGCGGTAGCGCCGCTCAAAGAGGTCGGCGAGGCCCATGGCAAACGCGGCACCGAGGTGACGTTCCTCGCCTCGAAAGAAACCTTCACCAACGTCGAATACGACTTCGCAACTCTCGAACACCGCCTGCGCGAACTCGCGTTCCTGAATTCCGGCGTCAATATCGTGCTGTCCGACATGCGCCACGCGGTCGAGAAGCGCGAGGAGATGCGCTACGTCGGCGGCGTCGAGGAATTCGTCAAATATCTCGACCGCAACAAGAAGCCGATGGTCCCGGCTCCGATCATGATCAATGCCGAGATCAACGGCATCGGCGTCGAGGCGGCGCTGTGGTGGAACGACAGCTACCATGAGAACGTGCTGTGTTTCACCAACAACATTCCGCAGCGCGACGGCGGCACCCATCTGGCGGGCTTTCGCGGCGCGCTGACGCGCCAGGTCAACGGCTATGCCGACGCCATCGCCAAGCGCGAGAAGATCGCGCTGACCGGCGACGACTGCCGCGAGGGCCTGACCGCCGTACTCTCGGTGAAGGTGCCCGACCCCAAATTCTCATCGCAGACCAAGGACAAATTGGTGTCCTCGGAAGTGCGGCCGGTGGTCGAGAATGTGCTGAACGAGGCGCTCGCGGCCTGGTTCGAGGAACATCCGGCGGAGGCCAAGGTCATCGTCGGCAAGGTGGTCGAGGCCGCCGCCGCGCGGGAGGCGGCGCGCAAGGCCCGCGAATTGACCCGGCGTAAGGGCGCGCTCGACATCGCCTCGCTGCCTGGCAAGCTCGCCGACTGCCAGGAGCGCGATCCGGCCAAATCCGAACTGTTCATCGTCGAGGGTGACAGCGCCGGCGGCAGCGCCAAGCAGGGCCGCAACCGCGAATTTCAGGCGGTGCTGCCGTTGCGCGGCAAGATCCTCAACGTCGAGCGCGCGCGCTTCGACAAGATGCTGGGCTCCGAACAGATCGGCACGCTGATTACGGCATTGGGCACCGGCATCGGCCGCGAGGATTTCGATCTGTCCAAACTGCGCTATCACAAGATCATTCTGATGACCGACGCCGACGTCGACGGCGCGCATATTCGCACGCTGCTGTTGACCTTCTTCTTCCGGCAGATGCCGGCACTGATCGAGGGCGGCTACCTCTATATCGCGCAACCGCCGCTCTTCAAGGTGACGCGCGGCAAGTCCGAGCAGTACCTGAAGGACGAGCGCGCGCTCGAAGACTATCTGATCGAAACCGGCCTCGATGATTGCGTCTTCAGGCTGGCCTCCGGCGAGAACCGCACCGGCCGCGACCTGCAGGCGCTGGTCGAGGACGCCCGCGTCATCCGAGGCACGCTGCACAATCTGCACAGCCGTTATAACCGCAAGGTGGTCGAGCAGGCCTCGATCGCCGGCGTGCTGAACCCGAAAATCACCGGCGATATTGCGACGGCCAATGCCGCCGCCCAGTACATCGCTCGCCGGCTCGATGCGCTGGCCGACGAGGTCGAGCGCGGCTGGACCGGGCGCTTCACCGAAGGCGAGGGCTTTTTCTTCGAGCGCACCGTGCGCGGCGTCAAGGATTTCGCCATCATCGATGCCGCGCTGCTCGGCTCCGCCGATGCCCGCAAGCTCGATGACTATGCCGCCAGGCTGCAGGAGGCCTATCCGAAGCCCGGCCTGTTGCGCCGCAAGGATACCGAGACCCCGATCCACGGGCCGGTCAGCCTGTTCGATGCCGTGATCGAAGCCGGCCGCGAGGGCGTCAAATATCAGCGCTACAAAGGTCTCGGCGAAATGAACCCGAGCCAGCTCTGGGAGACCACGCTCGACACCAACGAGCGCTCGCTGCTGCAGGTCAAGATCAAAGAAGTCGACGAGGCCGACGACATCTTCACCAAACTGATGGGCGACGTGGTGGAGCCGCGCCGCGAATTCATCCAGGACAATTCGCTCAGCGCCAATGTGGACGTGTGAGGCACAGAGCGGGTGGGCCCCATCCAATACATCGTGGAAGGCGGCCACCGGCTGAGGGGTACCCTCACCCCTTCCGGAAACAAGAATGCGGCCTTGCCGATCATCGCTGCCGCCCTGTTGACCGAGCACCCGGTCAAGCTCGAAAATGTGCCGCGCATTCGCGATACCGAGATCCTGGTGGAACTGATCCGTTCGGTCGGGGCGACCGCGGAGTGGACCGACCGCAACACGCTGGCGATCCACGCCAGCAATATCCGCTCCACCGACCTAGATCCGCAGCTTTGCGCGCGGATCCGCGCCTCGATCCTGTTGGTAGGGCCGCTGCTTGCCCGCTGCGGCGAGGTAATGCTGCCGCCGCCTGGCGGCGACGTCATCGGCAGGCGGCGTCTTGATACGCACTATCTCGCTTTCGAGCAGCTCGGCGCCACGGTCGCCGCCAAGGACCGGCTGGAATTCCGCGCCGGGCGCCTCAAGGGCGCCGACGTCTTCCTGGATGAACCCAGCGTAACGGCCACGGAAAACGCCCTGATGGCAGCGGTGGCCGCCCACGGCACCACCTATCTGCGCAATGCCGCCTCCGAGCCGCATGTGCAGGACCTCGCGCACTTCCTGGCGGCGCTCGGGGCACGCATCGAGGGCATCGGCACCAACACCATGGTCGTGCACGGACCTGCGACGCTCGGCGCGGCGAGCTATTCGATCGGACCCGATCACATCGAGGTCGGTTCGCTGATCGGGCTCGCGGCGGTGACGCGGTCGCCGCTCCGGATCGCGCGCGCCGGCGTCGAGCATCTGCGCTCGATCCGGATGGGCTTCGAGCGGCTCGGCATCGTCTGCGAGGTCGAAGGCGATGACCTGGTCGTGCCTTCCGCTCAATCGCGCAAGATCAGGGACGATTTCGGCGGTCATGTTCCGAAACTCGAAGATCAGCCCTGGCCGGCTTTTCCAGCCGATCTGATGTCGATCGCGATCGTGACCGCGACCCAGTGCGACGGCGTGATCCTGATGTTCGAGAAGATGTTCGAGTCGCGGATGTTTTTCGTCGACAAGCTGATCTCGATGGGGGCACGGATCGTGCTGTGCGATCCGCACCGGGCGATCGTGGCCGGCCCGAGCAGGCTGCGGGGCGCGGCGATGACCTCCCCCGACATCCGCGCCGGCATGGCCATGCTGTTGGCCGCGGTCTGCGCCGAGGGCGTCAGCACCATCAACAACGCCGACCAGATCGAACGCGGCTATGAGCGCATCGACGAACGGCTGAATGCGCTCGGCGCGCGGATCACCCGGGTGCCGGAGCGCAGCTAGGTTAGAGGCTGGAATTACGGCCAGCCGAGGCTTCACCCGGCGGCGTTTTCGCAAGCACCCCCGAGGTGATCCAATCCCAGTCTGCCGTCGTACAAGCCATAAAGGCCATGGCGAGAGTAATAATGAGAACGCGCACACGAGACTTTCCAGGCACCGATCACGAGACCAGTGAACAACTTGCGCTCGAGGTTGCCCACGACGAAGAAGCCATCCTCAATGAGATCCTCGAACTACGACAGAACAATCCGATGAGCCTGGAAGCGATCGGATTTCTGCTCGGAACCGACCCCAGCCAGATTTCACGCTATCTGAAAGGTAATTCCAGTATTACCCTTACCAACTATCTACGGATTGCCCGCGCGCTGGGATACCGCTGCCGGATTGTTTTCGAGCCCGCCGGCGCCGGGGAAGCCGGCAAGGCGCCCCTGTCCAACCTCAGGATAGCCTCCCACAAGGTCGGCAGCGCGCGCCGTACCTCCACTTCATGACGGGTGATGGCCCGCAGCGGATGTTAAGGGCAATTAGTTTGCAGCCTGCAGTGATCCGATCCGGTTCTGGTCCCGTATTCATGACTACCGGGAGTTCGCGGCGCCGCAGCTGAATACCCGGGACATGAGGCCCCGGTCGAGTGCACCCCCCCCAAACCCTCGACCGGGGTTGTTGTCGTCAACCGCTGACGTCAGGCGGATTGAGTGAACGTGGCCGTATGACGTCAAGGAATTGTGAGTTTGAACATCCAAATCAATGACTTCGCCCAACAGCCGAGCAACTCGCCCTCGCGGGAGGAGGTCGAGGCCGCATTCCGGACCATCATTCGCTGGGCCGGGGACAACCCCGATCGGCCGGGACTTGTTGAAACCCCGTCGCGGGCGGCGCGCGCGTTCAAGGAATATTTCGCCGGCTACCAGCAAGACCCGCTTTCGCTCCTGGACAAGACATTCGACGAAACCGGCGGCTACGAGGAAATGGTGGTGCTGCGCGGTATCTCCTTCGAAAGCCATTGCGAGCACCATCTCGCGCCGATCATCGGTCAGGCGTGGGTCGCCTACGTTCCCAACGGCCGGGTGGTCGGGCTCTCCAAGCTTGCTCGCGTGGTCGACGCCTATGCCAAGCGGCTGCAGATTCAGGAGCGCATGACCTCGGAGATAGCGTCCGCGGTTCAGGAGGTGCTGCAGCCTCAAGGCGTTGGCGTCGTGATCAAGGCGATCCACCACTGCATGTCGAGCCGCGGTATTCACAAGGTTGGCGCAGAAATGGTGACGAGCTGCATGCTCGGCTGCTTCCGCGACAACGCCGCGACCCGCCAAGAATTTCTGGCCATGACCAAGCAATGACGGCGCTTGAAACATGTTGGGTCGCGGCCGGCTCGCAAAACGGCGCAAAATGGCGCAAAGTGATCCCAAATGTAGGTAAGCTCCTTCTTGCCAGGCTGGTATTCGAGATCGCGGTCGCCGTCCGGTTCAACAGACTGCCATTTGGAGCGACAAAAACGCGGAGCGCGTCTGAGGATATGATGGTCGCCAAAGGAACCTTGCTGGGCGACGCGCGATCGAAAGCTGCAGAACTCGCCGAATGCATCAGCCAGATCGCCAGCGACCGAAGCGAGGCGGCATTCGAGGTCTTGTTTCGATACTTCGCGCCGCGCATCAAATCCTATTGCCTGAGATTGGGCGCCGATGCCTCGGGCGCCGAGGAGATCACCCAGGAAGCCATGGTTTCGATCTGGCGCAACGCGGGACAATTCGATCCTAAGAAGGCGTCGCCGTCGACATGGATTTTTACGATCGCAAGAAATCTGAGCATCGATCGCTTCCGTAAAAGCCGCCGTCCGCAATTTGATCCGGACGATCCCGCGCTGGTGCCGGAGGATCAGCAGCCTCCCGATCGTCTGCTCGAGACCGTGGAGACGGAAGAAAAGGTTCGAACCATCATGCAGTCCCTGTCCTCGAACGAAAGAAACGTCTTGATGCTCGCCTTCTACGAAAATCTCTCGCACAGCGAGATTTCAAGGCAGCTCGGCATTCCCGTCGGGACCGTGAAATCCCGAATACGATTGGCATTCGCAAAGATACGTTCCACGTTGGAAGCCAAAGACGGAGCAGACCGGTGACGATCAACTTTCATCTCAGCAATGATATCCTGTTGAGGTACTCGTCGGGAACACTCGATGAAGCATCGAGCCTGCTGGTTGCCACTCACCTCGCGTTGTGTCCGCATTGTCGCACCCGCAACGCGCTGGCCGATTCGCTGGGCGGCTACCTGCTCGATTCGATCGAAGCAACGCCGGTATCCCCCGACATGATCGACGCGGTGCTGGCACAGGTCAGGAACGACGCACCCCCTCCCGCGACCAAGCCCCCGTCCGACGCCGCTGCCGCCGCTGTCATTCCCCAGCCGCTGCGAACTTATCTCGGCGGCGATATCGATGCATTGCAGTGGAAGCGACTCGCACCGCGAATCCATCAAATCCCCATCGAAACCGCCGACCGACGGTCGAAAGCCCGGCTGCTGCGCTTCCAGAGCGGCCTGAAGGTGCCGTCCCACGGACATAACGGACGCGAACTGACCCTGGTCCTTGCCGGCAGTCTCTGTGATCGTGATGCCGTCCTGTTTCGAGGCGACATCTCAGAGACCGACGAGCGCACGGAGCATCAGCCCCATGCCGGTCCGGGAGATGATTGCATCTGCCTTGCCGTCACCGATGCCCCGCTGCGGTTCAACAGCATGTTTGCCCGCTTGTTGCAGCCGTTGTTCGGGATCTAGCTGCGCCTCAACACCAGCCCAGGAATCGAAATGCTCCGGTATTCAATTGGTTATGTGGCGACGGCCGGCGTGTTCCTGGGCGCCGATTACATCTGGCTCAATCGCGCCATGGGCTTCTACCGGAAATCGCTCGGCGATCTGCTCGCGGAGCAGCCCAATCTGGTCGCGGCCGCCGCGCTCTATCTGATCTACTTCGTCGGGATTGTCGTGTTCACGGTGATGCCGGCTATCAGAGGCGATCAATGGGTTTCGTCGCTGCTGTTGGGCGGCCTGCTCGGCCTGGTGGCGTTTGCGACCTACGACCTGACCAATCTTGCCACGCTCCGCCGCTGGCCCTTGATGGTCAGTGTGGTCGACATGGTCTGGGGAACGTTCGTCACCTCGATGGCATCGCTGGCGGGGTTTGTGGCTATCAAGCTGTTGGCGCCGATCGGATGAGAAACACCCTGGGGGCAGCAACGGACCGTCAAGCCGGATCCGCCGCACCGCCAATGGGTCCGCGGCTGCACGCCTCGGTCAATCTTGCCGCAACGGGATCAAAGGATCTCGAGCGGCTGCTGGCGCAAATTGCCGCCACCCAGGATCAGGCGGCTTTCGCCAGGCTCTATTCGGCCACCAAGGGCAAGCTGTTCGCAACGGTCCTGCTGATTGTCAGGCGCTGGGACCTTGCCGAGGATATCATCCAGGAAGTCTATGCCCGCGTTTGGTTGAATGCGCACCTGTACCGTTCGTCTTCCGGCTCGCCGATGACCTGGATGATCACGATCGCCCGAAATCTTTCGATCGATACCGTGCGAAAGTCCGCACGCGAAATCTACGCCGACGATGCCGCGCTGCTCGAAGTACCCAGCGACGGTCCCACCGCCATCGAGATCATCGAGGCGGCGGAGGACCAGCGAACCGCAATCGAGCAACAGCAAAAAATACTTTCCGCCTTGCAGGCTCTCGATCCGGCCAGACGCGAGCTCGTCATCGCAGCCTATGTCCGCGGCGAGAGCCGAGAGCAGCTTTCAAGCCGGGCCGGGGTGCCGGTCAACACCGTGAAAACCTGGATCCGGAGGGCGCTCTTGGAAGTGCATGCCATCCTCCACAATACCGATAAGGATATCGGAGCTGATCGTGGCGGCGGATCACGCGCCTCGAGGCGCGGCTCTCTCATGGTCGCCCGGGCATCGCGCCGCGCCAAAGCGGCGGCCGGACCAAGGCCTCTCATTTGACGCAGCGTCCGGCGTCGCCTGACGTGGTGGCACTTTCGAAGGTGCCGGGATCGACCGGTCGGCCGTCAAAGAAGATCGAAAGCTGATTGGCAATGCCGTAGTCCGCGGCTCCGCGCCGGCGCGCGTTGAGCAGGCGCGCGATATTCCATTCATCGTGCGAGCCGTAGCTGAACGCCACCGATGCGCGCAGCCCGTAATAGAGGCGAAAGCCCGGTTTGCTGATATTGCCCTGTTCGACCGCTTTCCGGAACGCCGGATCGCTGGCCACGCGTTTGTCAAAGAACGCGTCGAGCGCGCCGAAGTAGTCTTCGACCTGGCCGGCGTCAATCTTCTGCGCTTTGCCGTCTTTTCCCGGCGGCAGGAAATAGCCCGAAAAATCGGTCGGCCCGGCGAAATAGAAAAAGTCGAAATCCTCGCCGTGGCCGCTGCGCCCTTCGAGGATCTGGGTCCACATGTACATGTAGTCGGCGCCGCTCGCCCCGTTCATGGCCTCGCTGCCCTCGGCGCCCGGGTTGAGGATAAAGGCCGAGGAAGCTCCGAAGCGTCGCTCAACCTCACTTGCGATGGTTTGAGCGGCCTCCGAATTGATCTGGAAAGATCCGCCTCCGGCAGGCGAGAGTGGGACGCTGAGGTAGCCGATCGCCTTGCCTTTGGCCTTGTTGTCGGCGAGCAGCGCACGCACCCGCGCGACATTGGCGCCGATCGCGCCGAGAAAATCGGAATTGACGCAATAACAGATATCAAGCGCGGTGCATGCGGTGCGGGTCTCCGCCCGCGCCGGCGCGGATGCCGCAAGCACGACGATCGCCGCGGCCGCAGCGACCTCGATCTTCCGCTTCAGCCCGCCCATCTTCGCCCCCTGTTCCGCAAAACCCCGCCCAGTTCAGGGTTGCATCATAAACTGCTACAACTTTTATGAAAGTGTGCAACATGCCGCGGCGGGTCACAGGCTAGCCCAAATTGATCTGGCAAATAGCGCCGGCGTGGACCTCTGGCGCGTCACATGTCGTGTTTTCGCCTGAGCACCGATGCTCTAGGACCAGTTGCACTTTATGTGTCGCATTTTCTGACGGAAAGCCGGCGTCGTTCCGAAAAATGCTCTAACGGGATACCACATGACTTTGTCGGTCGACCTGTTTTTCTCGTTCCGAAGCCCCTACAGCTATCTGGCGCTGCCGAGGACGTTGAGGCTAGTGGCCGACTATGATGCCGTCGTGAACCTGCGCCCGGTCTATCCGCTGGCGGTGCGCGTCCCCGGTTTTTTCAAACGCGTCAATCCGCAATTCGCGCGCTATGCGGTGCTGGACTCCAGCCGGGTCGCCAAATTCGAGAAAATTCCGTTCCGCTTTCCCCGCCCCGATCCTATCCTGCAGGACATGCGGACGCTGGAGGTCGCCCCTCAACAGCCCTACATTCATCGGCTGACGCGGCTCGGCGCCGCCGCGCAATTGCAGGGACGCGCGCTGGTCTTTGTCGACGCCATCAGCCGGGTGCTGTGGGACGGCTCGATCTCGGGCTGGAACGAGGGCGATCATCTGGCCCGCGCGGCAGCTGCCGCCGGCTTCGATCTTGCCGCCATGGACGCGGAGATCAGTGCCGACCCCGACCGCTACGAGCAGGTCATTGCCGAGAACGAGAAGGACCACGCGGCCTCCGGGCACTGGGGAGTGCCGACTTTCGTTTTTGAGAACGAGCCTTTTTTCGGACAAGACCGGATCGACCTCTTGATCTGGCGCATGCAGCGTGCCGGTCTGACCCGCCGCGCCTGACGTTGACGGCGTGCCGCTGCCGCCGTACCACGACCGCCGCAGCCAAAACAAACGAGGCAACGCCATGGCCGATGAGACCGCAACGCTGGCCGGTTATGTCGCCGGCCTCGCATTCGAAGATATCCCACCCGAGGTCCTGGAGCGCGCCAAGGTTCTGACCCTGGATTTTCTCGGCAGCGCCATCCGCGCCAGACGCGACGCGGAATCGACGCCCTCGCTGCTTGGGATGCTCGAAGCTCTCGGGCTCGACAGCCGCGGCGCATCGACCGTGTTCGGAGACAGCAGGACCTGGACGCCCGCGGTGGCGGCCCTGCTCAACGGCGCGCTCGGCCATTCGCTGGATTTCGACGATACGCACGCGGATTCCTCGCTGCATCCGAGCGCGCCGGTCGTGCCCGCGGCGCTCGCGGTAGCTGAACTCACGGGCGCTTCCGGCCGCGAGGTATTGACTGCCATCGTGGCGGGCTATGAGGTCTGCTGCCGGCTCGGCAATGCGCTCGACCCCACCTCGCATTATGCGCGCGGCTTCCATCCCACCGCGACCGCCGGCACCTACGGCGCGGCGGCGGCGGCTGCGAAACTGTACGGCCTTTCCGGCGAACAGATCATCGCGGCATTCGGCGTATCCGGCAGCCAGGCCGCGGGCTCGCTGCAGTTTCTGGTCAATGGCGCCTGGAACAAGCGCTACCAGGTTGGCGCCGCCGCGATGAACGGCGTGATCGCGGCGACGCTGGCGCGCCAGAATTTCGTCGGCGCGACCGCATCGATCGAGGGCAAACACGGTCTGCTGGTTGGCTACAGCGACAACGCCCACCCCGCCAAGGCGGTCGCCGGTCTTGGCAACACCTTTGAGACCATGAAGATCGGCGTCAAGCCCTATCCAAGCTGTCGCTATACCCATGCCGCGCTCGATGCGCTGATCGCCATGCGCCGGGAACACAATCTGACGCCGGACCAGATCCGGCGCGTCGAGATCGGGCTGCATCGCAACGGCATCACGCTGACCGGCGATGCCGCCACCAAGCGGCATCCGACTTCCATCGTCGGTGGGCAGTTTTCGATGTTCTTCACCGGCGCGGTGGCGCTGGATCAGGGCCGCTTCGGCTGGGACGATTATGCGCGGCTGGGCGACGCCGCCGTGGACGCGCTCGCCGACAAGTTCGAGGTGGTGCAGGATGACCGGCTCGAGACCGGCCGCAGCCATCCGTTCGGCGCCCGTGTCAGCATCGTCACCGACGACGGCGTGCATGAACGGCTCCATGCCGATCCCTCGGGCGAGCCGAATTCATTCCCGGACGCGCAGGCGATGGCCCAGAAGTTCCTGACGCTGGCGCGCCCGGTGATCCAGGGCCGCGCCGATCAACTCGCGGACGCGATCCTCGCGCTGGAACGCTTCGATCGCGTCGCGACCGCGATGCAGCTGGGGCGGCAATAGGCCGGTCGGCTGATCGCCAACTCTCTCTGCGATCAGAGGCTGGCACACAGGCCTGTGCCGGCATCAGGCCGCGAGCGCGGCGCGCAGCATCCGTGCCAGATCCGAGATGCGGTATGGTTTGGCGAGCAGCAACACATCGGCATCGAGATGGCCGTGGTGGATGATGGCTTCCTGCGAATAGCCCGAGGTGAACAGGACTTTCAGTTCTGCTCTGCGCCGCAGCGCGGCGTCGGCAAGCTGACGGCCGTTCATCGGACCGGGCATGATCATGTCGGTAAACAGCAGATCGATTTCCTGGGGACCGTCGATGACGGTCAAAGCTTCATCCGCATTGACGGCCGCCAGCGCCGCATATCCCAGGCTCTTGATCTGGCCCATCACGAACGTCCGCACCAGGGGATCGTCCTCAACGACCAGTATGGTTTCATCGCCGCCTTGAATGCCCTGCGTGGTCTGGACCTCGACGGGCTTGGCGGTGTCGGTCGCCAGCGGCAGATAGATTTTCACCGTGGTGCCAAGGCCGACCTCGCTGTAGACCTTGATATGACCATCGGACTGCTTGACGAAGCCATAGACCATGCTGAGGCCGAGGCCGGAGCCCTTATCGACGTCCTTGGTGGTAAAGAAAGGCTCGAACACATGTTCGAGAATGCCGGCAGGGATGCCGTGCCCGGAATCGGTCAACGCCACCATCACATAATCCCCGGCGATGGCATCGCTGTTCATGCTGACATAACTGTCGTCGAGGACGACATTGGCGGTCTCGATAATGAGCTTGCCGCCATCCGGCATCGCATCGCGGGCGTTGAGCGCAAGGTTGAGAAGCGCATTGTTAAGCTGGCTTGGATCAATCAAGGCGTGCGAGGTGTCGCCGGCGAGTTTCATGTGAAGCTCGATGTGCTCGCCCAGCGCCGGCCGCAGCAGCTTCGCTGAATTCCGTCACCAGCGAATTGACATCGACCTGCCGCGGCTGCAGCGCCTGCTTGCGGGCGAATGCGAGCAGGCGCTGGGTCAGGTCGGCGCCCCGCGCGGCCGCTTCGTCGATCATTTTCGCGACGGCGGCGAGCGCCGGCCGGTCGGCGACGGCTTCGGACAGGATCTCGATCGTTCCAATAATGACCGTAAGGATGTTATTGAGGTCGTGAGCGACACCGCCGGTCAGTTGACCGACAGCCTCCATTTTCTGGGCCTGCCGAAGCTGCAGGTCCGCCTGACCCTTCTCAAACAGCAGATGGTCCTTTTCCTCGACAATGGCCTTCATTCGATCGACGGTGATCTGCAGTGCTTCTCCCCGGGAGGCCGACGCGACGGCTTCGGCCAGAACGTTGGCGAAGCCGGTGAGGAAATTGATGTCGTGCTCGTCGTAATCGTGCGGCTGGTCGTTGTCGATCTCGAGCACCCCAAAAGGCTTGTCGCCACCACCCTTGATGATGACATCGGCGGTCGAGACGATGCCATGCTCGGCATAGAACGGCGGCAGATCGTAACCGCGATCCTTTCGCAGGTCGCCGCAGATCGATGGTGCCCCGGTGGTGAAGGCGCGTCCCTGCGGCGAACTCAAGTCGGCACGCGACACCACGCGACCGATCACCCCGTCCTGCCATCCGTAGCCGGCGACGATCAGGAGATCGTTCTGCTCGGCCCGGTAACGGCACACCTTGCTGAAGGGCACGTTCAGGCCCTTCGCGCAAACCCGCGCCGCCTCCGTCAGGATGTTCATCAGATCCCGTTCGCGGAGCGCGAAGCTGCCAAACCTCGCGATGGCCTCCTGCTGGAGCAGCAGCTTTTGGACCTGTGCAGCGGCATCTGTCATCGGCATACCATGGCTCGCGCCGAACCAAGTCCGGCACTTCGTGGGACGCAAAATCCAACGCCACTACAATGTTGCCAACCTTCGGATTGCGAAAAGCAAGCCATCCCGCCAAAGGCGTCCGGAGAACGCGGGTTCCGAATCGCTATCTAAAGTCGCAACACATTTCAGCCGTCCATGTCTGGTCAAAATTGACCATAAAACAGGCAAGGCGGATCGACGCGATGCTAGCCGACGCAGAACCTGCGCGCCGCGGGTCACGGGGCAGCAGGTTCGTCGTTGCCGCCCCAGGTCGGGCGACAGCCTTTCCCGCTTGGACGGCGCCGCATGCTTATTGCTATAATAAGGCGATAGATCATGGAGAAATTTCATGAGCTGGATTCCCTCCCACGATCCCGTGCTCGGCGATGTCAATTCCTGCGACGCCCTCGAACTGGTGATCGTACCGCGCACCCGCGATCTCGGCGATGGATTTGCCGTGCGCCGCGCGCTGCCGCACGGCAAGCGCCAGATGGTCGGCCCCTTCATCTTCTTCGATCATTTCGGGCCGGTGCAGTTCATGTCCGGCAAGGGCATGGACGTGCGGCCGCATCCCCATATCGGGCTCGCCACCGTCACCTATCTGTTTGACGGCAGCATCATGCACCGCGACAGCGAGGGCAACATCCGGGAAATCGAACCCGGCGCCATGAACCTGATGACCGCGGGCCGCGGCATCGCCCATTCCGAGCGCACCCCCGACGTTCAGCGCCAGAGCGGCCAGAAGATGCTTGGCCTGCAGAGCTGGATCGCGCTGCCTGCCGGTTCCGAGGAGATCGCCCCGTCCTTTCAGCATTATGCCGCCGCCGACCTGCCGATGGTGCGCGACGGCGGTTTTACCGCGCGCATCATCGCGGGGTCGTCGTTCGGGACATCATCGCCGGTCGCGATGGTGTCGCCGTGGTTTTATACCGAGGTGTCTGCGCGAGAGGGCGTCAGCCTGCCGCTCGATCCCGACCACGAGGAGCGCGCCATCTATCTGGTCGACGGCGAAGTCGAGATTTCAGGCGATCGCTTTGATGGACCGCGGCTTCTGATCTTCCGGCCGGGCGATCGCATCACCGTCAGGACGGTAACGCCGGTTCGGATGATGTTGCTCGGCGGCGATGCGCTGGAAGGCCCGCGTCACATCTGGTGGAATTTTGTCTCCTCCAGTAAAGAGCGGATCGAGCAGGCCAAGGCAGATTGGAAGAGCGGCCGCTTTGCCCGCGTCCCCGACGAAACCGAATTCATTCCGCTGCCGGAGTGAGCCGCCTTTTTGATGCCGGAGCGTTGAAGGAGGGCGACCACAAGGGTCGCCGCTACAGGAGATATCGCGTAGGGGCGCCCCTTGTGGGCGCCCTATCTGAACCTCACCGTTGTTTCGTTTTAGCCGCTGTCCTTGAAAGCCTGCCCAATGACCCCCATGCTTGCCAGCGACCTGCCCCTGCCACGGATCGGCCGCGGCAAGGTCCGGGATATCTATGCTGTCGGCGACGACCGCCTGTTGCTGCTGACCACCGACCGCATCTCGGCGTTCGACGTCGTCATGGCCGAGACCATCCCGATGAAGGGCGCGGTGCTGACCCAGATCAGCGCCTTCTGGTTCAATGAGCTCGAAGGCGTGGTGCCGCATCATATGATCAGCGCCGACAGCGAGGCGATCATCGCCCAGGTGCCGGCGTTGCGGGAGCATCGCGCGGCACTGGCCGGCCGCGCCATGCTGTGCCGGCGCACCAAGGTCTTTCCGATCGAATGCGTGATCCGCGGCTATCTCTCCGGCTCGGCCTGGAAGGAATATGCTGATCATGGCACGTTGGCGGGAGAGGCCCTTACCCCCGGCCTCGTCGAAAGCGCCAAGCTCGAACCCGCGATCTTCAGCCCGGCGACCAAGGCCGCGACCGGCCACGACGAGAACATCACGATCGCCGCGATGCGCGAGGTCGTCGGCGCCGAGCAAGCCTATCAGCTCGAGAGCATGAGCCGCGCTGTTTATACGCTCGGCGAACAGCTCAGCCGCGACCAGGGCATCATCATCGCCGATACCAAATTCGAGTTCGGCCGCGACAGCGATGGCCGCATCATCCTGATCGACGAGGTGCTGACCCCCGACAGTTCCCGGTTCTGGGCCGTGGATGCCTATCGGCCCGGCCGGTCGCAGCCGAGTTTCGACAAGCAGCCGTTGCGCGACTATCTAGACGCCGAACGCCGCGCCGGCCGCTGGAACGGCGAAGCGCCGCCACCGCCGCTGCCGGCCAGCGTCGTAGACGCCACCAGCCAGCGCTATCTGGAAGCCTATCGCCGCATCACCGGAACCGAACTCGCAATCGCGTAGACCCGAGCGTTGGGAGCTATGCGAGAAGGTCTTGGCGCGCAACGACGTTAAGAAACGGCTTTCGCGGGGATGCGGTTAGCGGGAAAGGGGCGACGCCTGATGGGCGTTACATTCGTCGGTTTTACTCTGCCTGGACGGATAGTCTGAGCCATCCCGGCGCCATTTGTTCTATTCATTATGACGGCGAACGTTTTTCGGATTTCAGAGAACCCATACTTGTCAGGTTTGCAGATGCCTTAGAGTTTATTCGGGCCATCCATAAGCCAGATCACCTAACATTGGTTGCTATCGACCAACCGACTATCGTGCCCAATCATGCCGGAATGAGGCAGTCTGAACGTGTTGCAGCATCCCCTGTCTCTTGGCTCGGCGGTGGAGTTGAACCGGCCAATCGATCCAAAGTCGGTATGTTTGACGGCGGAGCGCCAATTTGGAATTTCCTGCGAGATCTGAGTGCAGTGGAAGATCCGGAGCGCGCTCGAACCGTTGAAATTGGCCTGTATGTAATGGAGGTTTTTCCGGCGCTTGCGCTCGCCGCACTCCACGGAGATTTTTGCGGCCGAATGCGAGGCCCCCGATACAATCCAGCACGAAGAAAGACCTTTTGTCAGAAGGATTGGGACAAGGTCGTCGCAGTCGTTACCGCAGAAGCTTTCGAATTTGGATGTGGTTCATTCGAAAGCTGGTGCGCCTTGTCAGGAGCCATCGGAGCCCCTCAGAAATCTGATCAGGACAAGCTGGATGCGGTGATCTGCCTTTTGATCGCCATACGATGGAGACTTAGAGCCCGCGAAACGTCGGTCATGATCGGTGATCTAGATTCCGGTTATATTGTCGCGCCCGTGAACGCAGTGATCAAGCAGCGGCTGCTTAACAAAGCGAAGAAACTCTCGGTTGAGATAGACGGGCTGGTTCCGACTATCTGATTCGCAAAGCGCTAAGGTGATTCGGTCGCCCGTTAGGGGGTTTGCGCCGCGGTACTTCCTGTGGCCAAACCCAGGCAATCAACAGATCCAAGACCTACTCGCGTTGAACGTGTGTAATAATTAGCACATGCGAATCGCTGCGCACGGACGGACTGATAAGCCGATAACTTTGCGCGCAGATTTTCAATGCGAGCCGGCAACGTCATGTGGCTGCTCGGCGCCGGCGCCTCGGCGGCCGCGGGTATCCCGACGGCGTCGGATATGATCCTGAATTTCAAGCAGCAACTCTACGTTAGCCAACGTCGCGTTTCGCCCCGTTCCGTGAGCGATCTGTCAAATCCTGCCGTCCGCTCTCTGCTTCAGTCATACATCGACGCATCGGAGTAGTTCCCGGCACCAGGCGCGCCAGAGGAGTATGCGGCTCTGTTCGAAGCTGCATGGCCAAATGAGGGGGATCGGCGGACTTATATCGACGGGAAGCTCGCCGGAGCAAAGCCGTCCTATGGTCATTTGGCACTTGCGACACTAATGCGCGCCGGTCTTACAAAGATTGTTTGGACAACGAACTTTGACACGTTGATCGCCGATGCCTGCGCAAAGGTCTATGACGGAACTGGTGCACTCACTACGGTCGCACTCGATGCACCAGAATTAGCAACCGAGACGATCGGCGCACAACGTTGGCCGATCGAAATTAAGCTCCATGGTGATTTTCGGTCGAGGCGCTTGAAGAACACGGGAGATGAACTTCGCCAACAGGATGCTCGATTGCGGCAGGTTTTCGTCGATTTGTGCCGCACGACCGGGTTGGTTGTGGCCGGATATAGTGGTCGCGACGACTCAATAATGGATGCGTTAGCCGAGGTCTTGAACCATCCAAATCCCTTTCCGGGAGGGCTATTCTGGCTGCATCGGGGCGAGGACCCACCGTTACCGCGTGTGACGACGCTGCTGACCATGGCTGCTGAAAAAGGGGTGGATGGCGGCCTGGTTCAGATCGAGAATTTCGATGAAATACTTCGCGATCTGCTCCGTCTCATAAGCGGCTTGAATACCGGGGTGTTGGATGCTTTTGCCTCTGCGCGTCAACGATGGACGGCACCCGCGCGCCCAGGTGGACGCAAGGGGTTTCCGGTCGTTCGATTGAACGGCTTGCCTTTGGATCTTTTGCCGACTGTTTGTCGGCGTGTGGTTTGCAAAATTGGCGGCTACGCTGAAGTCCTATCGGCTGTCGCGGCCGCCGGGGTCGATATTTTGATTGGCCGAACGCGCGCCGGCGTGTTGGCGTTTGGATCTGACGCCGACGTTCGCGCGGCGTTCAGCGCTTTCGAAATTTCCGAATTTGATCTGCACGCAATAGAAGTACACCGCCTTCGCTACGATTCAGGCGAACGCGGACTGTTGCGTGACGCCATCTCGCGAGCCCTGGCGCGTGACGGCCGTTTGGATCTGACCCGACGACGCAACGTCGACCTCCTTACACCGGCGCAGCCGGATGATGAAGTTTGGGGTCCGTTGAAGAGCATAGTTGGACCGCTTTTTGGAACCGTGAAGAGCCAACCGGAAATCGGCTGGACTGAGGGCATTGGGATTCGTCTCGAATGGGCCGACGATCGCCTTTGGCTGGTGTTCGAGCCAAGAACGGTCTTCGAGGGTGTTACTGAGGGTAATCGATCGGCATCGACGGACTTCGGCCGCGAACGAACCGTGAAGAGGTACAACCGGCAACTGAATGAGTTGATAGCGTTTTGGGCCGCGACACTGGCCAAGGACGGTAACGATCAGCGGGCTCTGGACGTCAGTAGCGGGGTCGATGCGGTATTCCGGTTGTCAGTCGACACCGCGTTTTCCAGGAGGGTGAGAGCGTGACGAGCGAAATCTCACCACACATCTGGCTTCCCGAGCCGAAATTGTCGTTCCATCCGGAACGCGAGGGGGATTGCGACATCCATCCGCTGCGGGGGCTTCTTCGCTTCGGTCCGCACTCGGCCGGATTGGTGCCCGGGCCGATCCGGGTCGCAACAATCGCGCCGGCTGGTGAAGGCGAGAAGCTTTATGCATTCATGCGAGAACTAAACTCGACCTATGAGCCGACGGAGCGAAGGGACTACCTTCCAAAGTGGCCCGGCTTCAATGCGGTGTTCGGCGCGCATATGCGAGGCGCCGCGAGCGGATGCCATACCGAACTCGATGCGCAACTAGATCGCAATTTCGAAACGTCACCGACCCCCCACATTGTGTTGGCTGAGGGGCTATTACGGGCCATCCAAGCGTTGGAAAGCCGGCGTTCCGAATTTGACGTTCTTTTTCTGTACATCCCCTCTCGCTGGGCCCGAGGCTATACCGGCGGGGCATCCGACGATTTTGATCTTCACGACCATCTAAAAGCGGCAACGGCGGCGCGACGGTTGCCCATCCAATTGGTGCGAGAGGATAAGGCTTTGGCGTATCCGCATCGTGCCAGCGTGATGTGGCGGGTCGGCTTGGCGCTCTATGCCAAGGCGGGAGGGGTACCGTGGAAGCTTGCTGAGGTCGATACAGAAACGGCCTACATCGGAATCTCTTATGCAGTGCGACCACCCGACTCGGACCGTCCCCGCTTCGTAACCTGCTGCAGTCAGGTGTTCGATGCTGAGGGCGCGGGACTGGAGTTCGTGGCTTATGATGCCCACGACGTTGAGGTGCAGCGTGACAACCCGTTCCTTTCCCGTACGGAAATGTTTCGGGTGATGACACGTTCGCTGGATCTTTATCGCCGTCGCCACGCGGGACGCTCGCCGAGGCGAGTCATCGTTCACAAATCCACTGAGTTCAAAACTGACGAAATCGACGGGTGCATGGAGGCGCTTCACTTGTGTGAAGCGGTTGATCTCGTCCAGGTCGTCGAAAGTGTAAGCTGGCGGGGTGCCCAGATCGTGCCCGAGCGTAGCGGCAGAAAGGGAACGCCGGCCGCGTTTCCAGTCGCGCGTGGAACGCTGCTATCCCTCGGTCCGCGTGATGCACTGCTCTGGATGCATGGAAATGTGCAGGGCGTAAACGATCGCGGATCCTATTTTCAAGGCGCTCGCAGCACTCCCCGACCGATCCGGTTGGTCAGGCACGCTGGGCATGGCCCATGGGACGTGACGGCTCAATCTGCTTTGGCTCTGTCCAAAATGAACTGGAATAACGACGCCCTCTACGACCCCCTCCCGGTTACGATGGGATACGCTCAGGTCCTGGCGCGGGTAGTGAAGCGCATGTCGGGGTTGGGAAATACGCCCTATCAGTTTCGTTTTTTCATGTAGCGAAGGGCGCTCCAGGACGATCTGCACCCCTTCATGCAGCAGGGGTAGCCGCAACGCCGTCGACGGCTTGACCGCGCGAAAGCTGGTCGACGCGTTCCGGGCATTCGACGCCGATGCAGCGGCATCGGTCGCCGTCTTCACTGGCGCCGGTGGCACCTTTTGCGCCGGCGCCGACCTCAAGGCCGTCGCATCGGGCGATCCAAACAAGAAGCGCGAAATCGGCAGTCGGGGCTCGATCGCGCCCATGGGACCGAGCCGGCTGCGGCTGTCAAAACCGGTGATCGCGGCGGTCGAGGGGTTTGCGGTGGCCGGCGGCATGGAACTGGCGCTGTGGGCGGACCTGCGGGTGGTCGCGGAGAACGCCACCTTCGGCGTCTTCTGCCGCCGCTTCGGTGTCCCTTTGATCGATCTCGGCACCATCCGGCTGCCGCGGCTGATCGGCCATTCCCAGGCGATCGACCTTATTCTCACGGGACGGCCGGTCGGCGGCGCGGAAGCCTTGCGCATGGGCCTCGCCAATCGCCTGGTGCCCAAGGGCGAAGCCCGCGCCCAGGCGATCGCGCTGGCCAAGGACATTGCGCGCTTCCCGCAAGCCTGCCTGCGCGCCGACCGGCTGTTGGCATTACGGCAGTGGGACCTGTCGGAAGAAGAGGCCATCGCCAACGAGATGCGTGGCGGCCTTGAAGTCATCGCATCGGGCGAGACGCTGGCCGGCGCGACACGCTTCTCCTCTGGCGCCGGACGCCACGGGGCATTCGGCGAAAGCCAGCTGGAGTGACAACAGTGTGGTCCCGGCATACGCCGGGACGACAATGTTTTACGCCCTAAATCCCCGCCATCATCACGTATTTGATCTCGACATATTCTTCCATGCCGTGATGGGAGCCTTCGCGCCCCAAGCCGCTTTCCTTGACGCCGCCGAACGGCGCCACCTCGGTCGTGATCAATCCGGTGTTGACGCCGACCATGCCCGACTCCAGCGCCTCGGCGACCCGCCAGACCCGGCCGAGATCGCGCGAATAGAAATAGGAGGCAAGGCCGAACGGTGAATTGTTGCACATCGCGATCACGTCGGCCTCGTCCTTGAAGCGGAACACCGGTGCCAGCGGCCCGAAGGTTTCTTCCCGCGATACCAGCGCGTCGGGGGCGACATTGGCCAATACCGTGGGCTCGAAGAAGGTGCCGCCGAGCGCATGCCGTTTGCCGCCGGTAACGATCCTGGCGCCGTGGGCGAGCGCATCGGCGATGTGCTTCTCGACCTTGTCGACCGCCTCCATGTTGATCAGCGGGCCCTGCGTCACGCCCTGGCTCCGTGCCGTCGCCGATCTTCATGGCCGCAACCTTGCTCGAAAGTTTTTTGACGAACTGGTCGTAGATCTTGTCCTGGGCGTAGATGCGGTTGGCGCAGACGCAGGTCTGGCCCATGTTGCGATATTTCGAGACCATGGCGCCTTCGACCGCGGCGTCGATATCGGCGTCGTCGAACACCACGAATGGCGCGTTGCCGCCGAGTTCCAGGCCGAGTTTCTTCACCCCGACGGCGGCCTGCTGATAGAGGATCTTGCCGACCTCGGTCGATCCGGTGAAGCCGATGAACCGCACCGCAGGATGTTCGCACAGCACCTTGCCGATGGCGGAGGAATGGCCGGTGAGGATGTTGAACACGCCCTTCGGCACGCCCGCCTTCTCGGCCAGCGCCACCAGCGCCAGCGCGGTGAGCGGGGTCTCATTGGCGGGCTTGAGCACTACCGTGCAGCCGGCGGCCAGCGCCGGCGACACCTTGCGGGTGATCATCGAGCAGGGAAAATTCCATGGCGTGATCGCGCCGCAAACGCCGATCGGCTGGCGGATCGCCAAAAGCCGCGCGTCCGGGCGCTGCGTCGGAATGGTTTCGCCATAGACCCGCCGCGCCTCTTCGGCGAAGAATTCGACATAGGCGCCGCCGATGTCGACTTCGCCAAGCGCCTCCGCCAATGGCTTGCCCTGCTCCGAGGTCAGGATCAGGGCGAGGTCTTCGCGGTTGGCGATGATCAGGTCGAACCACTTGCGCAAGATATTGGAGCGCTGCTTGGCGGTGAGCTTGGCCCAGGCTGGAAACGCCCGTTCGGCAGCCTCAACGGCCTGCGTGGCTTCCGCCGTGCCCATGACCGGCACTTTGGAAAGTTCAACGCCGTTGACCGGATTGGTCACCGGCCGGCCCGGCGTTCCGGTCCAGGCGCCGTCGATATAACAGCGGTCGCGCAACAGCGACGGATCTTTCAGGCGGTCGCGCAGCAATGGCGCAGAGGCTTGAGAGGGGCGCGCAGCGGCAGTCGGGGACATGGCATTTCTCCCTTTTAACGCTTCAGGACCTTGAGAAAGGGCGGCTCAGGCCGCTCCGCTCATATAGGTCTCACGACGGCCGATCATGCGTTCCGCCATGGTCTTGGCGTCCGCCTTGGTGGACGTTGCGCAGGTCCGGTATTCGAGATCGGGCTGCTCTGCGGCTTCGCGCCGGCCGAACCAAGATTTGGATCCGACGGGCAACTGGGACAAGGCCTGGGCGACATTATCGACCGCACCAAAGGCATGCAGCCCGCCGGTCGCGGCATTGCGCACCTCGTAGAGGCCAGGGCTGATCGGCGCTTCGATATTTTCGCCGCGCGCTGCCCGCGGATAGCGCTTCCATTCGCTCCAGGTCGAAATCATCCTAAACCCCCTTGGCGGCCGCGAAGGCCGCAATCAATCGCATCCAATGGCCGGACCGACAGCCTACAGTAATACCGTCAACGCTTTACCGGGAAATATGGTTCCTTGAAGCCGGACCATATCGTGGACAGGCCGAGAGGTCATCGCTTAAGCAATCCAATACACCGCAATTATGGCGGCCGGAACCGTTCAGCGGGCCCGAATTCATCGAGCCTTCGATCAAGAGATCGCGACCGGTTCCCGATCGTCGGTAGCTGATGCTTGCGGGATGACACCGCCCGGAGGAAGATCGCCCACTTCAAAAAACCAACGGGAGGTCACTTATGCGAAATCAAGCTGAGATCGATCAGGTCCTGCGTCAGAAAAGCGACGCCAGGGAAATTCCTGGCGTGGTCGCGATCGCCGCCAACAGTAAAGAGGTGATCTATCAGGGCGCGTTCGGCAAGCGCGACCTGTCCAAGGACGACGCCATGACGCCGGACAGCGTGTTCTGGATCGCCTCGATGACCAAGGCGATCACGACGGCTGCCGCGATGCAGCTGGTCGAGCAGGGCAAGCTCTCGCTCGACGCGCCGATCGGCCAGGTATTGCCCGATCTCGCCGCCCCACAGGTGCTCGAAGGCTTCGATGCCGATGGCGAGCCGCGGCTGCGGCCGGCGCGAAACCCGATCACGCTGCGCCATCTCATGACCCATACCGCCGGCTTCTGCTACAATATGTGGAACGGCGACATGGTCCGATATCTTGAGAAGACCGGACTGCCAGCCGTCACCACCTGCAAGAACGAGGCGCTGAAGACGCCGCTGGTATCCGACCCCGGCACGCGCTGGGAATATGGAATTAACATCGATTTCGTCGGCAAGGCCGTCGAGGCGGTGACCGGCCAACGGCTCGATGCCTATTTGCGCGACCATCTGTTCACCCCACTCGGCATGACCGACACCGGCTTCAAGATCGGCGACGCGCAACGCCGGCGTCTGGTCGGCATGCACGGACGGCAACCCGATGGATCGCTGGCGCCGATCCCGTTCGAACTCGAGCAGGATCCGGAATTCCACATGGGTGGCGGCGGTCTCTACGGCACCGCGGGCGATTACATCAAGTTCACCCAGATGATTCTCAACAAGGGCCGCGGCAACGGCAATCAGGTGCTGAAGCCGGAGACGGTCGCGACGATGGGCCAGAACCATATCGGCGAACTCACCATGACCAAGATGACGTCCTCCGTCGCGTTCGCGACCAACGATGTCGATCTTTATCCGGACATGGTCAAGAAATGGGGGCTGAGCTTTTTGATCACGACCGCCCAGACGGCGGAGGGCCGCAGCCCCGGCAGCCTCGCCTGGGCGGGTCTCGCCAACACCTATTACTGGATCGACCCGGTGCGCGACGTCACCGGCGTGATCCTGATGCAGGTGCTGCCATTCGCGGATGGCCAATGCCTGGAAGCCTTCGCGGGCTTCGAGCGCGGTGTTTACGCCGGGCTCGATGCGGCCGGCCAGAAGGCGGCATGATCGCGCGATTTCCATGAAACGAATGGTTCGCGAGCGTTGTTCTCTCGCTCCCTCCCCCGCGATAGACGCGGGGGAGGGAGCGCAGCATCGTAAGCCGAAATAGGGAGTGGCAATTGACTGACATCGCGGACAGCTATGTATGTGGCGTGGCCGATGCCCCGCTGCTTGGCGACACCATCGGGCGCAGTCTCGATGCCGCGGCCCGACGCTGGCCCGATCGTGAGGCGCTGGTTTCGCCGAGCCACGATGTCCGGTGGACATGGCGGGAGCTGGCGGAGCGGGTCGAGGCGCTGGCGGCAGGCTTTCTCGCGCTTGGCCTGGAGCGCGGCGCGCGGATCGGGATCTGGTCGCTGAACCGGCCGGAATGGACGCTGACGCAGTTTGCCGCCGCCAAGGCCGGCCTCATCCTGGTCACCATCAACCCGGCCTATCGCCTGAGCGAACTTGAATTTGCGCTGGCCAAGGTCGGCTGCGCCGCGATCGTCACGGCGACGGCCTTCAAGACCAGCCAGTATATGGAGATGCTGAACACGCTGCTGCCGGAGCTCGCGACATCGCAGCCCGGCGAGCTGCGCGCGGCGCGGCTGCCGCAACTGCGCGCGGTGATCCAGATCGGCGGTCCCGCCTGTCCCGGCACGCTCGCGTTCGAGGAGGTGGCGCGGATGGGGAGCCAGCGCCATCGGGAGGCGCTGGCTGCGCTGACCCGCACCCTGCAGTTCGACGACGCCGTCAACATCCAGTTCACCAGCGGCACCACGGGCTCGCCCAAGGGCGTCACGCTGACCCACCACAACATCCTCAACAACGGCTATTTCGTCGGACGCGCGATGCGCCTGACCGAAAACGACCGCATCTGTATTCCGGTGCCGCTCTATCACTGCTTCGGCATGGTAATGGGCAATCTCGCCGCCGTTACTTCAGGGGCTACGATGGTCTATCCCGGCGAGGGGTTCGATCCGCTGGCCACGCTGCGGACCGTGGCGCAGGAAAAATGCACGACGCTGTATGGCGTCCCCACCATGTTCATCGCCGAACTCGACCATCCGGAGTTTGCAAGCTTCGACCTGTCCTCGCTGCGCACCGGCATCATGGCCGGCGCGCCGTGCCCGATCGAGGTGATGCGGCGTGTCAACGAGGCGATGAACATGCGCGACATCACCATTGCCTACGGCATGACCGAAACCAGCCCGGTGAGCTTCCAGAGCGCCACCGACGATCCCTTGGAGCGCCGGGTGTCCACGGTCGGCCGCATCCATCCCCATGTCGAAGTCAAGGTCATCGATCTCGAGGGCCGCATCGTGCCACGCGGCGAGCGCGGCGAGCTCTGCACCCGCGGCTACAGCGTGATGCTGGGCTACTGGGATGAGCCGGAAAAAACCAGGGATGTGCTGGATGCCAATGGCTGGATGCACACCGGCGATCTCGCGGTGATCGACCGGGAAGGCTACTGCAACATCGTCGGCCGCATCAAGGACATGGTGATCCGCGGCGGCGAGAACCTCTACCCGCGCGAGATCGAGGAGTTTCTCTACCGCCATCCGAAGATCCAGGATGTGCAGATCTTCGGCGTCGCCGACGACCGCTACGGCGAGGAGCTCTGCGCCTGGATCCGGACCCGCGCCGGCGAGAGCCTCACCCCCGACGAGATCCGCGCCTTCTGTGAGGGCCAGATCGCCCACAACAAGATCCCGCGCTACGTCGAATTCGTCGACGAATTCCCGATGACGGTCACCGGCAAGATCCAGAAGTTCATGATGCGCGAAGCGGTCGAAGCCAAGCTCGGATTGAAGGCTGCAAAGACCGCGTGAGGCGGGGTGCGCGGTTTTCCTTTGGCTATTCCTTTGGCGCGCCGCGCGCGGTGCCACTCTCATCTTCCCTCATAAGCCCAGGCTCGGTACACCTCTCCCCTCGCGGGAGAGGTCGACCGGCGCAGCCGGGCGGGTGAGGGGGTCCCTCCGCGATCAGGACTCGTGGGAAGAACTTCGCTGGAGCAAGCCCCAAACCTCTCCCGCAAGGGGGGAGAACTCACCGCCGATGCCGGCGCTGAGAGGTCTTAGAGAAGCAAGGTGATCAATCGAATTCGGGGGTCAAAACGATGGCACGTGCTGGAGCTGCGCCTGCGGCACAATACGCTTCGAAATCACCTCGGCTTTCCTTGGCGTCGGCACATGCCATTGTACCAAATGTCAAAAGACTTCTGGCGGCGTCACTCCGCACGTCATCCCCGCGAAAGCGTCGCGAAAGCGGGGATCCAGTATTGCATAGAAATTGATGATGAAGCGCTGCCCTGACATCATCTGACGCAGGAGGACATCGACCCATGAAGATCCTGAACATCTTGGTGCGGCGGTACCTTGCCCTTGACCGGCTTGAAGAGGCCGTCAGCTTTTACGAGACGTTGATCGGCCGGAAAGCTCATTTGCGCTTCAGTTATCCGGAGCGCCATCTGGAATTGGCGCAAGTCGACAACATTCTTTTCATCGCCGGAACGCAGGAGAGCCTCGCTCCCTTCACCGCAACCCTCGCCACATTCATGGTCGTGACATCCGTGGTTTCGCCGGCTACCTGCCCACCATCGGGGCGGAAGTCTCGGAAGCGCCGAAGCCGGTGCCGACGGGGTGGAACATGTTGGTCCGTCATCCCGACGGCATGCGCGTCGAATATGTGGAGCATCACGACGCGGTGACGACTCTTAGGGTGAATCATGATCCGCCATTATGCGCCTGCGCCGAAGTCGCGCGGTTACCAGGCGTATCGCGCCACGCCTTTGCCGGCATAACTCCTGGTTACGCTTGAGAACTCACCCTCGAAAGTGGCGGCGACGGACCAGCCGTTCTGCCACTTCATTTCGCCGGATGCGGTAACGAGGGCGGCGTCATGCGCCTGGGCGGCGCCGTCTACGACGAAGGACGCGCCCGGCAGCGTCTCAAAGGTGGCCGCGATGTCGCGGTCAGTATTGAAATCGTGCGCCCAGGCCGCGCGGCCGCGCAGCGTGAGGATGCCGACCTGCGTCGCGAAGGATCTGTCGGTTCGAAGCCCGAGTTCGGAGCGCGCGTCGGTGACACTGCTTGAGCCGTAGGCGAGCGCAAAGTTGTTGGCGCCGAGCGCTGCCTGCTCGGCATGGGCGGGCATATCGAACGTGGTGAATTGTCCCGCGGCGTAAGGTGTAACGGCGGCGCCGATCCATGGGCTGACAAAACGATAGCCGCCCTCGACGCGTCCGGACCATGCATTGGCATCGAACTGCGCGCGTAACTGATCGATGCCGGCAACCGTCACCATGCGGTTGGTGGTGATGTCCTGCCAGCCATAGGCCAGGGCGCCAGAGATATAAGAGGGCCCTTGCGTGTGCCTAATAAAGGCGCCGGCCTGGAATAGGTCGGACCAGCCGCCGCCAAGGCCGTTTGCAATAGTGAAGCTCGTTCCACCGCCTGCGAGCGCAAATCCTGCCAATGTATCAGGCGAGAAGCGATAATCGGCTCCCACCGCCGTGCCGTAGATGGTGCTTGTTGTGCTGTCGGACCCCAGCGTCGCGTTGCCATCCGTGGCCCGCGATCCGCCGTAAGCCGCCGCCCACACGCTCCAGCTTTGATCGACGCTGAACGAGTGCGGCGGCGCCTTGGTGATCATACCGTATGCATCGCGCTCCGAGTCCGCACGCCCGCAGCCGTTGGAAGTATAGGCGCTTGCACCGTATCCGCTCTGTTCGGCAAACGGCGCTGCAGCCGATCCGGGTGGCGTCGTGGCGCCGCGTCCGTCGATGAATGGATCGGTCAACACTCCCAGAAACATATTCATTGCGTCAAACGTGACTTGCTGCGAGCCGGTTGCGGCCTCACCAGAGAGTTGGGCCAGCGCATTGTAAAGATTGCCGCCGCTGAGGCCGAACAGGTTGAGGAATCCTGGTGGCAGTTCGCCTCCGTTGTTGAAGTGGGTATTGATCGCCCCGGCGACCTTCTTTTGATTACCCGGCGGATTGTTGCCGCCGCCTCCAGCGCCGAGCGTGGCCGTCAGGTTCAGCAGCACATCCGTCGGCGTATAGCTTAGTCCGATCGTGAAACCTGGAAGACTGCCGGCGACCCCGCCGAATGTGGTGCCCCCGAGGCGGGCTGCATGGAGGATGTCATAGCTGTTCCTGGCGTAGCTCCCCGGCGCGAAAGCCACTTCCACGGTTCCCGCCAGCGAGGCCGCGGCGCCCACCGTCACTTTGGTGCTCGATGCGTTCGCCGGATTGACCTGTACGAAGTAGTAAGCGCCCGGCTGGAAGCCCAGATGGCCCGCGACGGTCAGGGTACCCGGCGCACTGACGGCCCCCGGCACCAAGCTCGCACCGCTGTTCACCGACACCGCGCCCACCGTACCGGCGCCTGCGAGCACGGCGCCGGCGTTGACCGCGGTCGCCGATTGGGCGATCGATCCGTTCACCACCAGCGTGCCGGCGTTGATCGTGGTGCTACCCGAATAGGTATTGGCCCCAGTCAGTACGGTTGTTCCGGTGCCATCAAGCAAAAGGGAACCAGTGCCGGAAATGGTTCCACCGAGGATCAGCATACCTGAGCGATCGATCATGAACGTCCCGTTGTCGACGACGTTGCCGACGATCGATCCCGTCGCACCGCCGTTGCCAAGTTGCAGGGTGCCGGCGTTGATCGTGGTGCCGCCCGAATAGGTATTGGCTCCCGTCAGTATGGTCGTTCCGGGACCATCAAGCAAAACGGCACCGTCGCCGGAAACCGTCCCGCCGAGGATCAGCGCACCCGAGCGATTGATCATGAACGCTCCGTTGTCGACGACGTTGCCGACGATTGATCCCGTCGCACCGCCATTGCCGAGTTGCAGGATGCCGGCGCTGATCGTGGTGCCACCAGTGAAAGTGTTGGAACCCGTGAGCACGAGCGTGCCGGAGCCGACCTTGGTGAAAGCGCCGGCACCGTTGCCATCGGCGATGACGCCCGAAAGTGTCAGTGTATTGGCTTGGGTATCGATCGTGTTGCTAACACCGGCGTTCAGCGCGAAGCCGTTGCTGAAGCCAAGGCCATTGGCGCCAGCCTGGAATGTGCCGCCATTGAGGGTGACCAGGCCGGTGCCGACCGAACTGCTGAAACTAAGATTGCTGTTGGTCACCTGCAACGTACCGGCGCTGATCGTGGTGCCACCCGAATAGGTGTTGGCTCCGGTCAGGATCGTGGTTCCGGTGCCGATCTGGGCGAACGAACCGCTACCGGTGATCGTGCCGGAAAAAATGTAAGTGTCGGAGCGGTCGATGGCGAACACGGAACTGTCGACCACGATGCCGACGATCGATCCGCTGGCGCCACCATTGCCCAATTGCAGCGTTCCGCCCAGGATGGATGTACCGGACGCGTAACTGTTGGCTCCTGTAAATATCACGTCGCCGGTTCCTGACTTGATGAGGAGACCGGCGCCGCTGATGCTCCCGGCATAGACCCCATCCATATCCTGGGCGAACTGCAGCACGTTGTTGTTCGTGATCAAGCCCCCTTGCAGGCTGTTGGTGTCGCCGATCAGCGTTCCGCTGCTCACCGTCCAATTCTGCGCTCCGCTGCCTGTCAGGGTCCACGTCGATGCACCCACCACATTGAAGACTGAGAAACCCTGATATTGTCCGCCGATCTGCGAGACATTGAAGGTGCCGGAGGTTATTGTTCCGCCGAGCTGGAGGATTCCGGAGCTGCCAAACGCCACCGTGCCGTTGATCACGCTGCTCGGCGCGATCGTTAGCGTGCCACCGCTGGCTAGCACCGTTATGGCAACACCGCCCGCGCTTGTAATGGTCCCTGAATTGGTGACGCTGGCAACCCCGTTGCTGCTGATGCCGATTGGAGCGGTGATGGTCCCTGAATTGTCGATCGTGCCGCCGATTGTAAGAAAGACGCCTCCATGCGTCCCGCTGATCGTGCCGGAGTTTGTAATCGTGGCAGCCGTTTCCTGAATCGCGACGCCCTGAACTCCGGTGTTCGTAGCGCTGACGCTGCTGATGGTGCCTGAGTTGGTGATCGTTGCACTGCCATCACCGTTGATTCCATTCTGCGCGGAGATCAGCCCGAAATTGGAAATGTTGGCGTTGAGACCATGCGCAATTCCAACTCCAACGGTTGGGTCGGTCCCCTGGATCATTCCGGTGTTGAGAAAGATGTTGTTGGCACCGGCAGATAAGCCATCGACTGTTCCGCTCACCGACGCGTTCGGTTGGACCTGGATGGTGAGCCCGGTTTGAGTGCCATCGCCAAAACCTGTGGGACTGCCGGAGACGGTGCCGGTACACGTTACCGTGGTGCCCGCCGTCACGCACTGTGCATTCGCTGAGGTCGATGCGGCGGTAGTGGCCAGGCCCACCAACCATGCGCTGATCAGAAACTTGATCAAGCCCGTCGTCCGGACGCACGGCACGATTTTCCAACTCAAAGTACACATCATACGCAGGAGAATTTCAGATCGGCGAACGTACCCAATTCCGTCAGGGCTCGGACATGCAACTGTCTGAAAGCGGGAACAATCGCGTTGCAAAGCCGACTCAACATGACATCAAAAGCGCAGGAACGCGAGAGAATGCGAAAGCATCGTGCGTTGTCCGCTCGCCGCAACTATGACTGGCAATGGCTGTCGGAAGCGGGCTTGCGGATTCTGGTGCGGAAGCGCAAGCAGGCCGAGGCATCCGCGAGCCTCAGCGCGTAACTATTGGCTTCCAGGAAGTGTAGGGCGGATCACGATCCGCCGTTATGAGCCACCAAGATGGCGGGTTACGGCTTCACCTCCAACCCGCCTTTCATCGCCGCGAACAGCCACTGCGACAGTGGCCCCGCTTCCAGTCCGATCCGCTCCAGGCCGAAGCCGAGTTCACCGAACCAGGCGATCAGCGCGTCCGGCTCACTCAATACTTTCGCTTCCCGCACGATCTTGCCGCTCCCATCCATAACGCACACGCTTGAGTATTCCAATGACACGTCAATTCCAGCATGGTAGTTCATGGTCGTCCCTCGATGATGCTTGGAGCGGGCTCGCCCGACTCCGTTGAATTGAAACACCATCAGTTTGAGGGACGACCACCGCTTTGCCAAGCAAGCCGCCCGCGAAGCGCGCCACCAAACAGCGCCGTAGCGAGCGGGCGGCTTGCTTGGCTCGGCTTGCTCGGTGCCGGCCGGCCCGTTACCCCATCTACGATGAGAAGTCGCGTACGCCTTCGTCGCCAACCCGCCCTGGAATTAATCCCCCTTATGGCTACCGGGGATGAAATACAGGCATCCTCCGAGTTCCTGGTTAAGCGCTGCTCGCCGACTCTGCTGCAAGTTCACGATTTTTGTCGGTCTCGCCCACTGCGCCCTCCAGGGTTATGGCTGGAAAATGCTTGAAATCGACCTTTTGTAGAAGGTTGTCGGGCACGTCCACATCGAGGCCAAGCAGGCGGAACGAATGGCTTTTGCCGTGGGCATCGACCGCGAGGCTGGAGTTCACGCCGCCTTCGAGCACATCGTCGATAACAAAGTTCATGGCCTGCAGCTTTGGCAACACATATCGGACGACCTTGGTCGCGCCCCGATGCCGGAACAGCGCATGAACACGTTCTACGGTGACTTGTTCGAGCAGGATCGGCCACAGCTCTGCGCGAAAGGCGATGAGGCTTATGTTGAGCCGGTTACCTTTGTCGCCCGCGCGGCCATGGGCGATGTCATGGAGTTGCACGTGGGCCATGATCAGGCTTCCAAGAAACAGAATGTCGGGGTTACGGCATTTCGCGGAACGAGATAGGAGACCGTCTTGACACGCTGCTCGACACGGGTCCGCACGCCGCCGCCTCCTGCCGGACCACAGGTATAAAGTGCAAGAACCTCCTGAAGGCTTCGCTCAACCGGCTTTTGTGTTTCTCCGGAAACCGCCAGGCGCATCCGGACCTCTCCGGGTTCAGCAACGCCGTTCGCGCCAAGCGCGCCCTCGGTTGAATCAAAAATGCTTTGCGTGCCGATCAGATCCAGCCGGATACGCACGGGTATTTCGCGAAGAGCTATTCTTTTGCGCACGGTGTCCGCGGCGAGCTGTGCGCGCGCCAGCGCGTTGGGGCCGCCATAGGAAATCTCGGCTTCACCGAACCAGTCGCCTGGATAACTAACGGTTGCCTTTAAGGTAGGCGGTGCTGGATGGCCCCGGTAACCGCTGATCTGCACGCGATCGGGCCCGACCAGCGTAACCTCGGCATCGCTGATATCCAGCGTCACGTCCGGCGTGAGATAGGCCGCCGGATCGTGGATCTCGTAGAGAATCTGTTCTTTGACGGTCCGCAGGTCGACGATACCCCCGGTTCCAACCGGTTTAGTGATGACGACCGTTCCATCCCGCGAAACTTCAGCGATCGGAAACCCGATCAGCTCGGGCGACGGCACATCCTTATAGCCCGGATCTCCAAAATAACCGCCAGTGACCTGCGCGCCGCATTCCAGCATATGGCCAGCCAAGGTGCCCGCGGCCATCTTCTCCAGATCGTTCCAGGGCCAGCCGAAATGCGCGACCAGTGGTCCGAGCACGAGAGCCGGATCGGCAACCCGACCGGTCACCACGATCTGCGCGCCGGCGCGCAGCGCATCGGCGATCGGTTTGGCACCGAGGTAGACGTTGGCAGCGAGAACCTCGGACTCATTGCCGACCAGGCTGCTATCCCCTTCGCACACGGCAAGCTTGGACAGATCCAGGCTTTCCCTGATGTCATCGCCAGCGACGACGGCGATGCGCAGCGATGTCAAACCGGCGTCTGCAGCCATTTCCCGAATCAGACGTGCGGCGGCCCATGGATTGGCCGCACCGAAATTGCTGATGATAGGAATCCGGTTCGATACGCATTCGGATAATATCGGCGGCAGAAATTCCGGAAGCAGCGGCTCATATCCAAGCGCAGAATCGCGTTTTCGCGCCCGGTGTCCCAGCGCCAGCGTTCGTTCTGCGAGCGTTTCGAAGATCAACGCTGCCGGCTTGCCCGACCGCACAAGAGCCCGGACCACGGGCAAAGCGGCGTCGACCCGGTCGCCTGAAAAGCCCGCACCACAACCCACCAGGAACGTGTCTGACATCCGAAGACCCACACAAACCGTGTCTGTGGATTTTATGGATATTATTATCGATAATGTCAAGCGATAATGATATCGCCCTGACCTGGCCTTTTGAATAAAATCCGAGATGTCGTGTTGCAGGCGTCGGATTGGCAAATACGAGAGAGAGGCGTGATGTCACGCGGGACGGACACCAGCGAAGATCGCTCTGGCAGCGGCTGGCAGCTTGTCGCCGATAGACTTCAGTCCGATGTCATCTTTGGGCGAATCCATCCCCGCGAGCATCTCGTTGAAGATGAAATCATGATGCGCCTGAATGTTTCGCGCTACGCGGCGCGACGCGCTTTTGACGAACTACAGCGCCTTGGACTGGCTGTTCGCGAGCACAACCGGGGCGTCTATATCCGAAGCTACACAGGAAACGAAGTCGAAGATCTGTACGAGGTTCGCGAGTTGCTGGAAACACGGGCCGCGGCTCGGATACCGGTTCCCGTTCCAAACGGGCTGATCGAACGCCTGTCGGATATCGAGCGACAACACGAGCGAGCGAGTCGAGAGCAACGCCTCGCGGAGGTCTCTACCCTAAATAACGATTTCCACACCGCGTTATATCAGGCCTGCGGCAATCCAATGCTTAGCGAAGCCATCAGTCTATATTCTCTGCGGACACAACCCATTCGCATGCACTTCTCCACGGACGACGCTTGGCGCCGTCAAGCCGTCGCGGATCACTGGGCCATGGTCAAGGCGCTCGAAGAAGGGGACGCGGAGAAGCTGGTCGGTCTCTGCCGCGAACACTTAAAAGGACCAAAAGCGCATTACCTGCAGCTCTATCATGGAAGATGACATGAATTGGGAAATGATGATGGTTATGCCATTCCGCATCAGCCCAGGCGCGACGACAATGGCTATGTCGATATGAATCTTATGGAGCGGCAGCGGTCACCGTAATGCCGCGCAGGCGCGCGACTTCAGTGCAGTTCAGGATCGGGCTCCAATGTGACCGGCTTGGCACCCGGCCGATCGACCCAGTTGTTGCCCGTATTGTTCTCCGTGAAGCTCGTTGGCGTCTCCGGCAGCATGGTCGCGTTCCAGGCATTCCACGCCGCTTCCAGGCGCGTGTCGATATCCCTTTGCCGCGCCTTCAGGTTGGCCCGTTCCATCGGATCGTCGGCCACGTTGAAGAGAAACGTCTCGCCGAGAATCCTGAGATATTTCCCGTCGCCGACGCGCGCCGCGCGCTGCCAGAGCGCCTTGTAGCGCCAGAACAGGCGCCGCTCGACCGGCGCCGCCCGCTCTTCAAGCTGCGGCAGCAGGTTGATGCCATCGGGCGGGAAGGCGGGATCCGGAGCGACGGCAGGGTCGGATGTTCAGGTGGCAGCCCGGTGCCCGGCTTTGTGGATCCTGCCATCGGCTCTTCAAGCCCGACCGGCAACCTCGTCTGATAACGTCCGGTGATGATCGCCACGCGGGACGCGGTGCAGACCGGCGAATTCGCGTAGGCCTGCGTGAAGCGCGCGCCCTGCGCGGCGATGCGATCGATGCTCGGAGTCGTGAAGTCGCGCCGGCCGTTGCAGGAAATGTCGGCGTGCCCGATGTCGTCGGCGACGATGAAGACGATATTGGGCGGGCGCGGCGGCGCTTGGGCCAGCGAGGCCGAGTTCGTCCCGAGCAGGAGCGCGGCCCCGCCTGAGGCAGCCGTCGAGAGAATAGCGCACCGAGTGAACGTCGCGATCATGGTTTCCCCAATTCTCGATGCCACCATCGGCATCGCGTATCGGAACATAAAGGAGATATCAACGACAGAGCTTGCTCTGGGCGCGCGTTCTTCAACGGCGGGCTTTCGGCGACGTAGCGCCGACGATCAGGCTGCGCTCAGAAAAGCCATCGCCGAGGCGCTCGGTTAGAAGCCGGATCTTTTCCTGGTTGCTTGATGTTTATATCCATTGTGATATAAGTGGTCGATGCTGTTCAAGCCGGTAACATTCCACGGGGATTCGCTTGACCGTTTGCGCGATTTCCCGGCGGAGGCCCGCCAGCAGGCCGGTCAGGAGTTGTATCGAGTGCAAATGGGTCGCGATCCGACCGACTGGAAACCGGTGCAGGCGATTGGACCCGGCGTTCGAGAAATCAGGCTCCGCAATGCGAGCGGAGCTTTCCGAGTGATTTACATTGCGACGTTTGCCGACGCTGTCCATGTCCTGCACGCCTTCCAGAAGAAGTCGCAAAAGACAGCTCCGCGTGATTTGGACCTTGCCACTGCGCGCCTGCGAGTCCTCAAACGAGAGTTGAGAACATGAAGACCAAGACGTTCGCGAATGTGTGGGACGCGCTGTCGGATAGCCCCGAAGAAGCCGCCACCATGAAAATTCGCTCTAATGTGATGATCGCCGTCAATGACGCGATTCTGGCCTGGAACACGACTCAGGCGCGGGCAGCGACCCGCCTCGGTATTACCCAGCCCCGCCTCAACGACCTTCTGCAGGGCAAGATCAACAAGTTCTCTCTCGATGCCCTGTTGACGCTGGCGGCACGCGCCGGCCTCAAAGTGAAGATCAACATCCGGAATGCGGCATGACCAATGCGTAACCGGGACGGCTTGAACAAGGCTTGCGACAGCATGCCGTCGATCCCCTTCTGGATGGCAATCTTGCCCCTCGCGCCGCCCGCCAACAGTTACTGATTGCCATCCCCAAAAATCTTAGCTTCGGGAAATGTCCTAGTCTAAGCGAGGCCTCGCCGCTCGTGCCCGGCTTGAAATTATCGACGGAAAAATATTCACGCGCCCAAATGAGAGCCTAGAATTTCTCCGCTGTAACTCCCCCTCACCCGCTTTACTTAGCTGCGCTTTGCCGGGCGACCTCTCCCGCAAGCGGGGCGACCCTATACCGGCAACCCATTCTGCTGCGCCAATTCCTTCAGCGACGTCTGCGGCCGTGCGCCGATGTGCTGGATGACTTCCGCCGCCGCCAGCGCACCCAGCCGCCCGGCCATTTCATGTCCGACGCCGCGCACCAGCCCGAACAGAAACCCCGCGGCGAACAGATCGCCGGCGCCGGTCGTGTCCACCATCTGCCGAATCGGAAAGGCCGGCACCGCGGTGATGCCGTCGCTTGAGGCCACCACGCAGCCCTTCTCGCTGCGGGTGACGACGCCGAGGCTCACATCGGCGCGCAGCAGCTTCAGCGCGGTGTCGAAATCCGAGGTCTGATACAGCGAATGCAGTTCGGCTTCATTGGCAAACACCAGATCGACCGTGCCACCGCGCATCAAGTCGAGAAACTCCTCGCGGTAGCGGTCGACGCAGAAGGCGTCCGACAGCGTCAGCGCGACCTGACGGCCGGCGTCGTGCGCGATCGTCGCCGCCTTCACGAAGGCCTCCTTGGCATTCTTCGGGTCCCAGAGATAACCTTCGAGATAGATGATCCGCGATGCCGTGATCTCGGCGGCGTCGATGTCATCAGGCGAAAGCTGCTGCGCCGCGCCGAGATAAGTGTTCATGGTGCGCTCGCCGTCCGGCGTCACCAGGATGTAGGAGCATCCGGTGGCCGGGCCGTCCGCCGCGGGCTTGGTCTGGAACGCCACGCCGGCGGCGCGGATGTCGTGGCTATAGAGACGGCCGATCTGGTCTTCCCTGACCTTGCCGACATAGGCGGTGCGGGCGCCGAAATTGGCGAGACCGACGATGGTATTGGCCGCTGAGCCGCCGGACATTTCCACCGCCGGGCCCATATCCCGGTAGATCGCCGTGGCGCGGGCCTCGTCAATCAGCGCCATGCCGCCCTTGGTCATGCCGTGCCGGGCCAGGAAGCCTTCATCGGTCTTTACCAAGACATCGAAAATCGCGTTGCCGATGCCGAGAACGTCGTATTTGGCTGAAGTCATTCAATTCGTCCTGTTTCGGCAATGGCGATGATTGCGGACAATCCGGCCTTAGGTCGCAGTACCCGGAGGTGGTGCGGCCTATCACGATCGACCCCGCGCCAGCAAGCGACGCTGCTATAGAGCCTTATATGATCCGCTCCTTCCTTACCGTCTCCACGGGAACGCTGGCCTCGCGTCTGCTGGGCTTCGCGCGCGATTCGATGATCGCGGCGCTGCTCGGCGCCGGCCCGGTCGCCGATGCGTTCCTGGTGGCCTTTCAGCTGGTCAATGTCGTCAGGCGATTGCTCAGCGAGGGGGCCTTGAACGCCGCGCTGGTGCCGGCCTGGCTGCGGGTGCAGGAGGCCGAAGGCCCGCTAAAGGCCGCGGCTTTCGCAGGCCGCGTGCTCGGCACTCTCAGCGCGGCCTTGATCGGCACGACGGCGTTGATCGGCCTGTTGATGCCCTTCGTCATCGCGGCGTTGGCGCCTGGCTTTGCCGGACATCCGACGCTGCCGTTGGCGGTCGACGATGCCCGCCTGATGCTGCCCTATCTCGCCTTCGCAGGTCCGGTCACGGTGATGATGGCGCTGCAGAATGCCAAAGGCCGGTTTGCGCTGACGGCGTTCTCGCCGCTGTTGTTCAATATCGCCTTGATCGCGGTGATGGCCGCGCTGTTCGGCTCACCGCTGGACGCTGCCGCGGCGGCGCTGGCGATCGCGGCAACCGTCGGCCTTGCAGGCCTGCTGCAGTTGCTGATCATGCTGATGCGCCGCGGTGGCCGCCTCGCCTCGCCGCTTCGCATCGTCTTCGACGCCAACATGCGCGGCTTCTTCGGCAAGGCCATCCCGGGCATGATCGCCAGCGCCGCACCCCAGATGCTGATCGTCGCCGGCGCCATCATTGCATCCTCAGAGCCCTCGGCGGTGTCGTGGCTGTATTTCGCCAACCGGCTGATCGAGCTGCCGCTCGGGATCGTCGGGGTCGCCATGGGCACGGTCATGGTGCCGGAACTGACACGCGCCGTGCGCGGCGACGATCGGAGCGCAGTCACCAACGCGGAGTCGCGCGGCCTCGAACTCGCGCTCGGCCTGGCCTTGCCGGCGATGCTGGGATTGATCGTGCTGCGCGAACCGGTGGTGCGAATGCTGTTCCAGCACGGCGTCTTCGACGCGTCTGATACGGCGGCCACCGCGCAGGCGCTGTCGTGGCTGGCGCTCGGCCTGCCCGCCCACGTGCTGGTCAAGACGCTGTCGCCGGCCTTCTTCGCGCGCGACGATACGGCCACGCCGCTCAAGGCAACGCTGACGGGGCTCGCGGTCGCGGTTCTGCTGGCGCTGGTGCTTGGCCGGCTGTTCGGCGCCGGCGGCATCGCCGCCAGCATCGCGCTCGGAGCCTGGAGCAGCGCGATGGCATTGATCCGGCGCGGTGCTGCGACCTTCGGGTTCTCGCTGGATGCCACGGCGCGGCGCCGGCTGCCGCGCATCGTCGCGGCGGCTATCGGCATGGGCGCGCTGTTGTGGCTGAAGGCGAACTTCGTGCTGCCGCTGGCCGCGAACGCGCCTGAACTCGCGCAAGCAGCGCTGCTGCTGGTGCTGATCGCCGGGGCCATGATGATTTACGGCCTGCTTCTGCCTCTGCTCGGCGTCACCGGCTGGACCGCCGCGTGGCGCGTCATCCGCCCCAAGGCAAACCCCAAGCCGGCCTCCGACTTGCGCGAGTGATGCGCGCGTGGCATGGGACGGCGCGAACCAGTCGCGCGGGAATGAACAATGGCATTTGTGGAACGGGTTTTCTCAGGGGTCCAGCCGACCGGCAATCTGCATCTCGGCAACTACCTCGGCGCGATCGTCAATTTCGTCAGGCTGCAGGAAACCCACAATTGTATTTATTGCGTGGTCGACATGCACGCGCTGACGCAAGCCGTTTCGGTGTGGGGCGGCCCGACCGAGCTCGCGCGCAACACCCGCGAGGTGACCGCGGCTTTCATCGCCTCGGGTATCGACCCCGCCAAGCACATCGTGTTCAACCAGAGCCAGGTGTCCGGACATGCCGAGCTGGCGTGGATCTTCAACTGCGTGGCCCGGGTCGGCTGGCTCAACCGCATGACGCAGTTCAAGGAGAAGGCCGGCAAGGACCGCGAGAACGCCTCCGTCGGCCTCTATGATTATCCGGTGCTGATGGCGGCGGACATCCTGCTCTATCGCGCCACGCACGTTCCGGTCGGCGAGGACCAGAAGCAGCACCTCGAACTGTCGCGGGATATCGCGCAGAAGTTCAACAACGATTTCGGCGATTCGATCCGCGGCCACGGCTTGAACGACGGCGCGTTTTTCCCGCTGCCGGAACCCCTGATCACCGGTCCGGCAACGCGGGTGATGTCGCTGCGCGACGGTACCAAGAAAATGTCGAAATCCGACTCGTCCGATTATTCGCGGATCAATCTGACCGACGATGCCGACACCATCGCGCAGAAGATCCGCAAGGCCAAGACCGATCCCGAACCGTTGCCGTCGGAGGAAAAGGGACTGGAAGCGCGCCCCGAGGCCGACAACCTGGTCGGGATCTACGCCGCGCTGTCGGGCCGCGGCAAGGCCGAGGTGCTCAGCGAATTCGGCGGCGGGCAGTTCTCGCAGTTCAAGAACGCGCTGGTCGAACTCTGCGTCGCCAAGCTGTCGCCGATCGCCTCCGAGATGAAGCGACTGGTCGCCGATCCCGGCCATGTCGATGCCATCCTGATCGACGGCGCCGACCGCGCCCGCTCGATTGCCGCCGAAACCATGAAGGCGACCAAGGACATCGTGGGCTTTGTGCGCAGGCCCTAGCGGATTGCCTTGCCGCCGGTGATGCGGCGCACAACCAGCTTCGCTTGTCTGACAGGGCTGCGCCGTGGCAGAATCGGGCGGCTTGGCGCAGCATGGGGACATGCATGACCATCCGGCGACGCAGCTACCAGAGCGGTCACACGCCAAAATGTCTGGTTGTGGTTGATGACAGCGCGGAATGGGATCGCGCGGTCTATTATGCCAGTCGCTGGGCCCTTCGCGCCGGCGGCGGGGTGGTGATGCTGCGCCTGATCGAGACCGACGACCAGAACCAGCAATGGCTCGGCGTCGCCGATATCATGCGCGCCGAAGCCCATGAGGAAGCCAATGCCGCGCTGGATCGCGCCGCCGGCCGCGCCAACGGCATCGCCGCCATCACCCCGGAGCGGGTGATCCGCGAGGGCGACGCCACTGAACAGATCCTCGACGTCATCGACCACGATCTCGACATCGCCATGCTGGTACTGGCCGCCAGCCCGGGGGCGGAGGGCCCCGGCCCGATCATCACCATGATGGCGGAAGCAGCCGGCTCCTTCCCGATTCCCGTAGTCATCGTCCCCGGGGATTTAAGCGATGCGGATATCGACGCTTTATCTTAATCTTAGCCCGAACTTGATTTAGCCAGATCTCGGCCGCCATCCCTGTAGAACCGCGCCCCTCAGCCACCTTGATCGTGCGTTCGCCGTCGCCATCTGCTAAGAGGAACCTCACGCGCCGGCCTTGAACCGGCGACGACGGAGAAAATCATGTTCATTCAGACCGAACCGACCCCCAATCCCGCCACCCTGAAATTCATTCCCGGCCGCGTCGTGCTCGACGGCGGCACCCTGGAATTTACCAGCCGCGAGGCCGCTTCCCGCTCGCCGCTCGCCGAACGGCTGTTCGGCGTGCCCGGCGTCACCAGCGTCTTTTACGGCTCGGATTTCGTCACCGTCACCAAGGACGGCAGCGACTGGCAGCATCTGAAGCCGGCGATCCTCGGCGCCATCATGGAACACTATATGTCCGGCGCGCCGCTGTTGACCGACGGTGTCGCTGCCAGCGACGAGGCCGCCGACGAGGACGACGAGTTCTTCAGCGCCGAAGACGCCGAGACGGTTGCCACCATCAAGGACCTGATCGAAACCCGGGTACGGCCGGCGGTCGCCAATGACGGCGGCGATATCACCTTCCGCGGCTTCAAGGACGGCATCGTCTACCTCAACATGAAAGGCTCCTGTGCGGGCTGCCCCTCGTCGACGGCCACGCTGCAGCACGGCATCCAGAATTTGCTGAAGCATTTCGTGCCCGACGTGGTGGAAGTGCGGCCGATGTAGTGGCCAGTAGCGAAATAGCGAATAGCGAGTAGCGAATAGTGAGAAAGGATCGGCGCAAGGCGCGGCAGAGAGCTCATTTACTATTCGCTATTCGCTACTCGCTATTCGCCTCCCTTTGGCCATGCTGATCCTGGCCATCGACACCGCGCTGGATGCCTGCTCCGCCGGCGTACTCGACACCGATAGCGGCGGCCTGATCGCCCGGGAGTCGCTGGACATGAAGCGCGGCCACGCCGAGGCGCTGATGCCGCTGGTCGCCCGCGTCATGAAGCAGGCCAGTATAGCCTTCGCCTCCCTCGACCGCATCGCGGTGACCACCGGGCCCGGCAGTTTTACCGGATTGCGGGTCGGGCTGTCCGCTGCACGCGGCATTGCGCTCGCCGCGGACAAACCGGTGGTCGGTCTGACCACGCTGGCCGCCTATGCCGCCCCGGTCGTCAGCCAGAACCATGAGCCCCCGGTGATATCAGCGATCGATGCCCGGCATGACCAGGTGTATTTTCAGGTCGTGCGTGGCGACGGTAGCCCGCTGATCCGGCCGCGGGTCGCGCCGATCACCGAGGCGCTCGACGCCGCCCGCTTCGGGGCACCGCATCTAGTCGGCAATGCCGCCAGAATCCTCGCCGAACTCTGGCCGGCCGATGCGCCGCCGCCTTTCAGGGTCGAGGCGCAAGCCGCGCCCGATATTGCCTGGGTGGCCTGGGTCGGCGCCGCGGTCAGCCCCGAAAGCGCGCCGCCGCGTCCCTATTATCTGCGCGCACCCGACGCCAAACTCCCCGGCGCTGCAAAGCCAAACGCCTCGCAACCAAGCCACTCATGATGACATGGTTATCCGAATGGTGGGGCGGCGGCACGGCCGTGGTTGAGCCGGCGAGCCCGCGCGATGCGCCTGTTCTGGCCGGGCTTCACGGCGCCTCGTTCCACCGCGGCTGGGGCGAAGGCGAATTCGAGGCCATGCTGAGCGAGCGCAACACGCTGCTCCACCGCCTCAAGGTGGGGCGAAGAATCGCGGGCTTCGCGGTATCGCGCATGGCGGCGGACGAAGCCGAGATCCTCTCGATTGCGGTGGCTGCGAGCTATCGCGGGCGTGGCCTGTCCCGCGCGCTGCTCCTGACCCATCTTGGCCATCTCGCCGGCCGCGGCGTGCGAACCGTGTTCCTCGAAGTCGAGGAGAACAATCTGCCGGCACGGCGGCTGTACGAACGGGCCGGATTTGCCGTGGCCGGACGTCGCGAGCGCTATTATCCGCAGCCGGACGGGGAACAATTGAACGCCGTTCTGATGCGCCGCGACTTGTCGTAACGCCCGCGCGGTGGCACAACAGCGAATAATCAAATGGCGCATGTCGCCGACTGGCGGATCAGGCGCTGTTAGGCAGGGCGATAACCATGACCGCACTGAAATCCACGCCCGAACTCAAGGCCCCCGGCATCGAGGCGCGCTGCGCCGCCACCGGCATGCGCATGACCGAGCAGCGCCGCGTCATTGCGCGCGTGCTGGCGGCGGCGGCCGATCATCCCGACGTCGAGGAACTGTATCGCCGCTGCGTCGCGGTCGACGACAAGATCTCGATTTCGACGGTGTACCGAACCGTCAAGTTGTTCGAGGACGCCGGCATCATCGAACGGCACGACTTTCGCGAGGGCCGCGCCCGCTACGAGCAGATGCGCGACAGTCACCACGATCACCTGATCAATCTGCGCGACGGCAAGGTGATCGAGTTCACGTCCGAGGAAATCGAAAAGCTGCAGGCCGAGATCGCCCGCAAGCTCGGCTACAAACTGGTCGACCACCGTCTCGAACTCTATTGCGTGCCGCTCGAGGACGACCGATCCTGAGGTCCCCAGGGCCGTTCAGGGTGGTTCCGGCGGCTGGATTTCCGGCCCGTTAGTCTATAATGGAGCGCGGTGGCACCGAGGTGCCCCGCACCACCAGCATTCGGGTTCCATGAAGCCGCCGCGCAAGCTGCACATCAAGTCATATGGTTGTCAGATGAATGTCTACGATGCGCAGCGCATGGTGGATACACTGGCTGGCGAAGGCTACATCGAGACCGGGGATGTCAATGACGCGGATCTGGTGATCCTCAATACCTGCCATATCCGTGAAAAGGCTTCCGAAAAGGTCTATTCCGAGCTGGGGCGGCTGCGCGAGGTCAAGGACGAGGCTGGGCGCCACGGACGCCGGATCAGCATCGCGGTGGCCGGCTGCGTGGCGCAGGCCGAGGGTGAGGAAATCATCCGTCGCGCGCCCGTGGTCGATGTCGTGGTCGGGCCGCAGAGCTATCACCATCTGCCGCAACTGCTGGCGCATGCCAGGCGCCACGGCCGCGCCTTGGAGACCGAGTTTCCGGTTCAGGACAAGTTCGGCTTCCTGGCCCCACCGCGGGCTGAGGCGATCCGGGCGCGCGGCATCTCGGCCTTTGTCACGGTGCAGGAAGGCTGCGACAAGTTCTGCACCTTCTGCGTCGTGCCCTATACCCGCGGCGCCGAAGTGTCGCGCCCGGTCGCAAGAATTGTCGATGAGGTGCAGAGGCTTGCCGACCATGGCGTTTGCGAGATCACCTTGATCGGACAGAACGTCAATGCCTATCACGGCGAAGGCCCGGATGGACGGATCTGGACCTTAGGCCAGTTGCTGCATCGTCTCGCCGCAGTTCCCGGCATCGTCCGTCTGCGCTATTCGACCAGCCATCCGCGCGATGTCGATGACAGCCTGATCGTCGCCCACCGCGACCTGCCGGCGCTGATGCCCTTCGTGCATCTGCCGGTGCAGTCCGGCTCGGACCGGATTCTATCGGCAATGAACCGCAAGCATAGCAGCGATGATTACCGCCGCGTCATCGACCGGTTTCGGGCAGTCCGGCAAGACATTGCTTTCTCATCGGATTTTATCGTTGGCTTCCCCGGGGAGCAGGAGGAAGATTTCCAGGCCACCCTCGCGCTGGTCGCACAAATCGGCTACGCTGGTGCCTATTCCTTCAAATATTCGCCGCGGCCGGGAACGCCGGCGGCGGAGATCAGGGAGACGGTGTCTGCAACTGAGATGGACGAGCGATTGGTGCGGCTCCAGCAATTGATCGACAGCCAGCAATCGGCCTTCAACCAGGCCGCGATTGGCACCACCGTCGATGTGCTGTTCGAGCGCTCGGCGCGCAATCCCGGCCAGATCGTCGGGCGGACCGCCTATCTGCAACCGGCGCACGTGATGGCATCGCCCGACATCATCGGAAAGGTATTGCCGGTCACTATCCAAAGCCTCGAGCGCTACAGCCTGCTCGGTCAGCTGGCGCCGCCGACCCCGGCTTCCCAGGCTCAATTGGCGCCTGCTGACGTGGCGCCTGCTGACCGGACGCCTGCTGAAATAATGACGCCTGCTCACATCACGACGGGAGCCTGAACCCTTGCCAAAAAGCGCATCGGATTCGCCTTCGCTCGCTCCCAGCCGCAAACTCGACCGCGACATGCAGATCCCGCCCGAGACGCAAGTCGTCATCGACTTCGATGATAACCGGGGAGCGTCGGCGCTGGTCGGACCCTACGGACAAAACCTGGCGCTGATCGAACGCCGGCTCGGCGTCGTGGTTGATTCGCGCGGCAACCATATTACCATCGCCGGTTCGCGCGACGGTTGCGACGCCGCGCGGCGGGTGCTGGAAACACTGTATGCTCAGGCGACGCAGGGCCACGACCTGGCGCAGGGCGATGTCGAAGGCGCCATTCGCGCCGTGATCGCGCAGGGTTCGCTGTTCGAATTCGATGCCAAGGCGGTCAAATCCTCTTTCGAGACCATCAACCTGCGCAAGCGTCCGGTGCGGGCGCGCACCGCCGCGCAGGACTCCTACATCCGGGCGCTGAAGCGCCACGAGCTGGTATTCGGCATCGGCCCGGCCGGCACCGGCAAGACCTGGCTCGCTGTCGCGCATGCGGCGCAGTTGTTCGAGCGCAAGGAAGTCGACCGCATCATCCTGTCGCGGCCCGCGGTTGAAGCCGGCGAACGGCTTGGCTTCCTGCCTGGCGATCTGCGCGAGAAAGTCGATCCCTATCTGCGGCCGATCTATGACGCGCTCTACGACCTGATGGATTCGCGCATCGTCGAGCGCGCGCTGCAGGCGGGCGAGATCGAGATCGCGCCGCTCGCCTTCATGCGGGGCCGCACCTTGACCAACGCCGCCATCATTCTGGACGAGGCGCAAAACACCACCTCGATGCAGATGAAAATGTTCCTGACACGGCTTGGCGAAAACAGCCGCATGATCATTACCGGCGATCCCTCGCAGGTCGACCTGCCGAACGGCCAGACCTCGGGCCTGGCGGAGGCCGCCAAACTGCTCGATGGCGTCGAGGGGATCGCCCAGGTCAGATTTACGGCCGAAGACGTCATCCGCCATGAACTGGTGGCACGGATCGTGGCCGCCTATGAAGGATTGCCGCGGCGGCCGGCAACCGGCAAGCCTTGATGCCAGGATTTGCCGCGCGTGCCTCCGGGGCAATCCCTGGCCGCAAAAGAGATTCCCGACCGATGGCGCACACTGTCCTTCCCGTTTCCGAGGTTCTCGTCACAGCCGCGGGCTGGCAGGTCGAGCCCGACGCCGAAGCCGTCATTCACCGTGCCATCGCCACCGCGGCCGAGATCGTTGATGCCGACCTCGGCGAAGCCGAACTCGCGGTCATGCTGACCGACGATGCCGGCATCCGCACGCTCAACAACAACTGGCGCGGCATCGACAAGCCGACCAACGTGCTGTCATTTCCGGCGTTGCCGCCGACCGGCCCGCGCGGCGAAGACGATGCCCCGCGCATGCTCGGCGATATCGCGATCGCCTACGAGACCACGCGCAAGGAAGCCGATGACGAACAAAAGCCGTTCGATCATCATCTCAGCCATCTGGCGGTGCATGGCTTCCTGCACCTGATCGGCTACGATCACGAGCAGGATGACGACGCCGCAGCGATGGAGACGCTTGAGCAGGAGATTCTGGCACAGCTCGGCATTCCAGATCCTTACGCGGATCGCGAGCGGATCGACTGAGATGGCGGACTCCGAACCGATCCATGACAATCCGCGCCAGACCCGCAACCTGCCGGCGGTGGTGCCGCAGGGCGAAGTCCTGCGTCCGGCTTCCGAGAACTGGCTGCTGCGCGCGATCCGCACCCTGTTCGGATGGAAGCCGGGATCGGTCCGCGACGACCTGCAGGTCGTGCTCGATGCATCGACGCCGGACGATGTGGGATTCTCGGCGATCGAGCGCACCATGCTGCGCAACATTCTTGGCTTGCATGAACGGCGCATCGCCGATGTGATGATCCATCGCGCCGACATCATCGCCGTCAAGCGCGATATTCCGCTCGGCGAATTGATGAGCCTGTTCGAAAGCGCGGCGCATTCGCGGCTGGTGGTCTACAATGAAACGCTCGACGATCCCGAAGGCATCGTTCACATCCGCGATCTCTTGGCGTTCATGACGGCGCGAGCTCGGGTTTCCGATACCGGCAAGGCCAAGAGCAAGCGCAGCAAGGTTTTGCCGGCCGGCCTCGATCTGCGCGCGGTCGATCTGGCGCTGCCGCTTTCGGACGCCAATATCATCCGCAAGCTCTTGTTCGTGCCGCCGTCGATGCGGGCCATCGATCTGCTGGCGCAGATGCAGGCCTCCCGCATCCATCTGGCGCTGGTGGTGGACGAATATGGCGGCACCGACGGCCTGGTGTCGATCGAGGACATCGTCGAGCAGATCGTCGGCGAGATCGACGACGAGCATGACAGCGATGAGCCGCCGGCGATCGTGCGGCAGGCGGATCATTCCTTCATCGCCGACGCCCGCGCCAGCCTCGACGACGTCCGCTCCGTGATCGGCGAGGATTTCGTGACCGGCGAGGCCGGCGAAGAGGTCGCAACGCTCGGCGGCTATCTGGTGACGCATGTCGGCCGCCTGCCGGTGCGTGGCGAGGTCATTTCCGGTCCCGGCAATTTCGAAATCGAAGTGCTGGATGCCGATCCGCGACGGGTCAAGCGGCTGCGCATCACCACGCGAAAGGAACGCGCCGCGGGGCGCTCGCGCGAAAGCCGTCGCCGCGAGACGACGCCGGAAGCCGGTCCCGTGCAGGCCAACGACAATGCCAGCCCGCCGTCCGGCGACGGAGCCGGCTCGTAGTGATCCCGGCCAACAAGTTCCGCACCGCCGCTCTTGCGATCATCCTGGCCTGGGGATGGAAGCGCGCCGCCATCGCGGTGTCGGCCGGCGCGCTGTCGGCGCTGGCGATGGCGCCGTTCAATGCCTGGCCGGTGCTGTTGCTGACATTTCCAGTCGCGGTCTGGCTGATCGACGGCGCCGGCGCCGGCCGCTTCGGCGGCGTCCCCGCCGCGGCGTTGGCGGGCTTCTGGTTCGGGCTCGGCTATTTCGTGCCGGGGCTGTACTGGATCGGCTACGCCTTTCTGGTCGATGCATCCACCTTCGCATGGCTGCTGCCGTTCGCCGTGCTCGGCCTGCCGGCCTATCTGGCGCTGTTCACCGCACTCGGTTTCGCAGTGGCGCGGCTGCTCTGGAGCCGGGATGCCCGGCGGGTGATTGCACTCGCCGTCGGGCTGACGCTGAGCGAATGGTTGCGGGGGCATGTGCTGACGGGATTTCCATGGAATACGATCGGCTACGCGCTGAGCGAACCGCTGGCGCTGGCCCAGACCGCGTCGCTGATCGGCCTGTGGGGCCTGACCTTTCTCGGTGTGGCCATATTCGCGAGTCCGGCGGTGCTGATTGATGGCAGTTCCCGCGGCCGCAAGCCGTGGCTTGCGCCGATCACGGCGCTGGTCCTGCTCCTCGCGATGGGAATTTACGGCACCGTTCGCCTCGCGTCGCATCCGACATCGATGGTTGCCAATGTCAAGCTGCGGATCATGCAGCCCAACCTGCAGCAGGACGTGCGGTTCAATTATTCCGCCAAGGCGGAAGTGATGAAAAAATATCTGGCGCTGTCCGACCGCGCCTCCGGACCGCAATCCACCGGCGTGCGCGACGTCGACATTCTGATCTGGCCGGAATCGGCATTCCCGTTTTTCCTGACGCGTGAGCCTGACGCGATGGCGCAAATTGCCGATCTTTTGCCCAGCAGGACCGTGCTGATCACCGGTTCCGTGCGCGCGCCGGATGTTCCGCCCGGCACCAGGATCACACGCGCCTACAATTCAATCTACGTCATCGACCACGACGGCAGCGTATTGTCGGTCTACGACAAGCTGCACCTGGTGCCGTTCGGCGAATTTCTGCCGTTCCAGGATTGGATGGAAAAAGTGGGCTTCGTACAGCTCACCAAGGTTCAAGGCGGTTTCATTGCCGGCGTCCGGCGCCGCACGCTGGACATCCCGCACGCACCGCGTGCACTACCTTTGATTTGCTACGAAGCAATCTTTCCCGGTGATGTTGCGGAGCGCGGCGATCGCGCAGGCTGGATCGTCAACCTGACCAATGACGGCTGGTTCGGAATCTCGACCGGCCCCTATCAGCACCTGCAGCAGGCGCGCCTGCGCGCGATCGAGCAGGGGCTGCCATTGGTTCGTGCAGCAAACACCGGCATTTCCGCGGTCATCGATCCGTACGGACGAATAGTCGCCCGTCTCGGTCTCGGCCTTGAAGGCGTGCTGGATTCAAGCCTGCCGTCCGCGATTGCGCCGACCATTTACGCGCGCAGCGGCGACATTCCTGCCGCAATTCTTTTCGTCGCCGGTTTCATTTTCTTGATTTGGCGACGCCATACGAAGCGAGCTTCCTGATCGCTCGCTATTTTCGGTTGTTGTTTTTTAGCGGCCGTTCGAACAACATTCGAGAATGCAGCTGTTGACAGATCGACGGTGCCGTTTGCATTCTGTCACGGTAGTCAGAAAGACCCGGTCAGTTCACTTCTCTCAACCCGTCAGCAATATCCCCCAGCGAGATTTGACGATATCGGCGCCTGAGGCATCACCAAGGCGTACCCCAAGGAGCGTTCCAGATGTCGACCAAAGCGCCCAACCCTGTTGACAAATATGTCGGCAGTCGAGTGCGCATGCGCCGCATCATGCTGGGCATGAGCCAGGAAAAGCTTGGCGAAGCGCTGGGCCTCACCTTCCAGCAGGTTCAGAAATACGAAAAAGGCACCAATCGGGTCGGCGCAAGCCGCATCCAGCAGATCTCGGAAATACTCCAGGTTCCGGTATCGTTTTTGTTCGAGGGCGGCCCCAGCGGCAGCGCCGGCGCCGATAATTTCAGCGAAGGCACCTCGCCCTCCTACGTGTCGGATTTTCTGGCGACCTCCGAGGGACTGGCGCTGACCCGCGCCTTCACCCGCATTGCGGATGCCAAACTCCGGCGCAGCATCGTCGAACTGGTCGAACAGATCGCCGCGCGCGAGGAACCCGCCGGGGATTGAAGGCCCGGCAACGCTCTCCCGGCAACCTTCTCCCGGCGCCAATTGGCGATTTCAGGGCTTCCTTGCCCGGCGGCCGGGTGGAGAATCGTTTCACCCGGCGGACCCAGAAATCGCTCGCACAATTAGCCCGGAGCTGGCCGCTTCGCGCTGGCGGACGCTCGGGAATGACGATAGTTGTTTTTTTCCCGACGACAACGATAGGCCGATGAGCATCGCCAAGCATGATGGGGCCGAGCGCGATGCGCCGTCCGACGATCGCGCTGCGGTTCCTGCGCACGGATCGTTCTTTGGGCGGCGCAAGGGCCACAAACTTCGGGTCCACCAGGCCGCGTTGGTCGAGCATCTGCTCCCGCGTCTTGCGCTCGATATCGCTGACTCAGGCCCGGTCGATCTGGCCCGCCTGTTCGATCCGCCGGCCGGCGATATCCGGCTCGAAATCGGATTCGGCGGCGGCGAGCATCTGATCGCCGAAGCGCGGACCTTTGCGGATACCGGCTTCATCGGCTGCGAGCCCTACGTCAACGGCATGGCCAAGATCCTGGCCCAGATCGAAGCCCACGACATCGGCAACATCCGGCTGTTCGCCGGTGATGCCGCCGAATGGCTGGCATGGGCGCCGCCGCATTCACTGGCGCGGATCGACCTGATCCACCCCGATCCATGGCCAAAGCGGCGGCACTGGAAGCGGCGCTTCGTGCAGGACGCAACGGTGGCGGCGATGGCGCGGGTCTTGAGACCGGGCGGCGAGTTTCGCTTCGTCAGCGATATCGACGATTATTGCGCATGGACGCTCGCGCATCTTTCGCGTTGCCCGGCTTTCATCTGGACCGCGGAGCGGGCGGACGATTGGCGCCGGCCGTGGGCCGGCTACACGATGACGCGCTATGGACGCAAGGCCGAGCGCGAAGGCCGCCGTGGCGCCTATCTGCAGTTTCGGAAGGTGGCCTGAAAGTCCGGGCCTTCATGAAAGACGTCAGGCCGATTGGCGGGTCCGCCAGAAGCTTACCACCCGTTGCGCGGTCGATGGCATCAAGCGCGCAAAATTCAGCCGCGCGGTCTCGATATCCGCTGCCGCCGGAACCCGGTTGGGACCCAACCGAAGCAGGATGAGGGCCCGGACCGTCGCCCATTCCAGGCCGATGGTTTTGCCGACAATCATGATGGGGTCGTGACGATCGCCGGACATCAGGCGATCGAGAGCCGCGATTCTGACCCCCGACATGGCGGCGAGCGCCGCCACCGTCTCCTCATATCGGTGCGCTTTGGCAAAGCCAAGCAGCGCGCTTTCGTTAAGTTCGCCGGCGCGGTGCAGCGCCAGGATCGTGCGCTGCGCCGGCGCAAAGTCGCGGCGGCTCTCAATCCGCTCCGACAGGGTGGAGAGTTCGCTCATGGCCTGCTTGATCGCGTTCTGCCGGTCGGGCTTGACCACCTCGAACAAGCGGCGGCGAATGACATCAACCGATCCAGAAAGCAGTTCCTTCAACTGCGGCGCCGAGAGATCATTGCGCTGTCCCACGGTCAGGGTCAGAACGGCATCCTGGCTGGCGCGCTTGATCAGCGATGCATATCCGGACGGGGAAAACAGCGCGCCCGCATTGCCGGCAGCGCGCCGGACCACGTCGCGGTCACCGCGCCGCATGATGACATCGGTCAGCTCGGGAGCAAGGCGTGTCCGCTCGGACATCGCCAGCAGATGGCCCTGGCCCTTCGCCAGCGCGATGTCGATCAGCGCCTGCTCGCCGATGACTGGCGACCGGCGCAACAAGGGCCCGGCGATCGCTATCTCGTCCTCGCGTGCGAGTTGCCCGACCAGACCAGGCGGCGCATTGTCGATGTTAGAAAGCCGCTCGGCGAGCTCGGCACGCGCGGCCATTTCGGTGAACGGAACCAACCCGCTCAGAATGCCGTCAAACAGATCGACGTGCTCGGAGCGGAAGTTCGCCGCTCCTTCCAGGAACAACGCGGTGATGCGGCGTGCCGCATCGGCGCGGCGCCTGGGATCACCGTGACTGACGATCTCATCGAGTCCGGGGATCAGCGAGGTTGTCACGGTCATCAAACCTACTCAAACCCGCGGTGATAAGCGGGTTTTCCGGCAATTTAGGGCGGCTTCGTGAAGGAACAGTTAGGTTCGAAAGCCACGCCGGGAGCTTCGTAAAATTATGCGCTGCGGCCTTGCGGGCCTTGCCGGACCGCGCAAAAACGGCTATATGACCCGCAACTTATGGTATCTCATACGATCGCGTATTGAGAGTGGGCCCTTCGGGACCCGCTCTTTTTTGTTACCTGAACGAGCCCGCAGGCGAGTGCGGCGGGCTGGGGACGGGCAGCACGGCCGGGCCGCCGGACGCCTTCAAACCGATGCCTATCAGACAACCAAGATCAGACCGCCTTTGACACTGGATATGACCGATCCATCCTATGGTTCCGTAGACACCGATCTGCTTGCCGAGCCGCGCCTGGTGGTTGAGCCGGGCATGGCGGCCCGGGTATCGGCGGTGGCCGGCCCGGTATTGCAGGCCATGGGTTACCGGCTGGTGCGGATCAGAATCTCCGGGGAATTCGGCTGCACGGTCCAGATCATGGCGGAAAGGCCGGACGGATCGATGCAGATCGACGATTGCGAGGCGATATCGAGGGCGTTGTCGCCGGTGCTTGATATCGCCGATCCGATTGATCGGGCCTACCGGCTGGAGATCTCCTCGCCCGGGATCGATCGGCCGCTGGTTCGCCGCTCCGATTTCGAGCGTTATGGTGGCCACCTGGTGAAGATCGAGATGGCGGTTGCGCATCAGGGCCGCAAGCGCTTCCGCGGCCGGCTCGGAGAGGTTGCAGACGGCGCGGTGCGGTTGCATCGCGATGACGCACGCCCGAGCGAAGATGCCGATGTGACGCTGACGCTGGAAGACATCGCCGAGGCCAGGCTGGTTCTGACCGACGAACTGATCGCGGAATCGATGCGGCGCGGCAAGGCCGCGGAGCGCGAACGACGCCGCGATCTGGGTCTCGAGCCACCGCCGCCACCACATGCGCGCGGCAGCGATCATTCGAAAAATAATCGGCCGAAGTCGAAATTGCAGCCGGCGGAATTGAAGCCGGCAAGCGTTCACGGCAACGCCCCTCAACAAACCAAGCAACACCGCCTCGCCGCGCAAGCCCGGCGGCGGGGCGAGATCGATCCCACCGAAGGAGACTAAAAGCCATGGCCGCTGTCAGCGCCAATAAACTCGAATTGCTGCAGATCGCAGATGCGGTGGCGCGCGAAAAATCGATTGATCGCGGCATCGTCATCGCCGCGATGGAAGATGCCATCGCCAAGGCGGCCCGCGCCCGTTACGGCAGCGAGACCGACGTTCACGCCGAGATCGATGCCAAGAAGGGCGAGTTGCGGCTGTCACGGCACATGCTGGTGGTCGAACAGGTCGAGAACCCGTCGAACCAGATTTCGCTGGACGACGCCCGCCGCGCCAACCCCGGGGCCCAGATCGGCGACACCATCGCCGACACCCTGCCGCCCTTGGAGTATGGCCGCATCGCCGCGCAATCCGCCAAGCAGGTGATCGTGCAGAAGGTGCGCGAGGCCGAGCGCGACCGCCAGTACCAGGAATTCAAGGACCGCATCGGCGATATCGTCAACGGCATCGTCAAACGCGTCGAATATGGCAGCGTGATCGTCGATCTCGGCCGCGGCGAAGCCATTATCCGTCGCGACGAAATGCTGCCGCGCGAGGTGTTTCGCAATGGCGACCGGGTTCGCGCCTATATTTTCGATGTGCGTCGCGAGACCAGGGGCCCGCAGATTTTTCTTTCCCGCACCCATCCCCAATTCATGGCCAAGCTGTTCGCGCAGGAAGTGCCGGAGATCTATGACGGCATCGTCGAGATCAAGGCGGTGGCCCGCGATCCCGGCTCGCGCGCGAAAATCGGCGTGATTTCGCGGGACTCCTCGGTCGATCCGGTCGGTGCCTGCGTCGGCATGCGCGGATCGCGCGTGCAGGCGGTGGTCAATGAACTGCAGGGCGAAAAGATCGACATTATTCCCTGGTCACCCGACATCGCGACCTTCGTCGTCAATGCCCTGGCGCCCGCCGAAGTCGCCAAGGTCGTGATCGACGAGGATCGCGAGCGGATCGAGGTTGTGGTTCCCGACACCAATAACCAGTTATCGCTGGCGATCGGCCGTCGCGGGCAGAACGTTCGCCTCGCCTCGCAACTGACCGGCTGGGACATCGACATTCTCACCGAACAGGAAGAGTCCGAACGGCGCCAGGCCGATTTCGAGAATTCGACGCGGGTCTTCATGGAAGCCCTGAATGTCGACGAAGTGGTCGGTCAGCTCTTAGCCTCGGAGGGCTTCACCTCGGTGGAGGAACTGGCGATGGTGGACGTCAAGGAACTGGCCGGCATCGAAGGCTTCGACGACGAAACCGCCAACGAATTGCAGAGCCGGGCCCGCGAATATCTGGACCAGCTCGAAAGCGAACTGGAAAACAAACGTAAGGAGCTCGGTGTGGAAGATGCTTTAAAGACGGTGCCCGGCGTGACCTCGAAGATGCTGGTCAAGTTCGGCGAGAACGACATCAAGACGGTCGAGGATCTGGCCGGATGCGCGACCGACGATCTGGTCGGCTGGACCGAGCGCAAAGAGGGCAGTGAGCCGACCAAGCATCCCGGCATCCTGGATGCCAGCGAAACCTCGCGCGACGACGCCGAGAACATGATCATGCAGGCGCGCGTCATCGCCGGCTGGATCACCGCGGCTGACCTCGCCAAAAAGCCCGAACTGGCCGAGGCGCCAGAAGATCAGCCGGTCTGACGCGCGTGCCGCCTCGCACGCGCCCCATTACGCCAACCAAGGGTGGACTTCGGTACCGCGCGCCGACGACACCCCGATGTTAGGACAGACGTCACACGCATGCTTAGCTTGGCTGACCCCGATCTCGACAACGGACCGCGGACCGACAGGTCCGCGACAATGCGGATGTGCGCGGTCACGCGGCAGGTTCGGCCGATCGATGAGCTGATCCGGTTTGTGGTAGCCCCTTCCGGCGAGGTGATCCCGGATCTGAAGCGCAAACTGCCCGGCCGAGGGGTGTGGATTTCGGCCTCCCGCCGGGCGGTTGCCGAAGCGGTGCGGCGTAACCATTTCGGCAGGGCGTTCAAGCGCGCGGTTCGGGCGGCCCCGGAACTGGCGGACGAGACCGAAGCGCGGCTGGCGGCGAGCGCGACCGACGCGCTGGCCATGGTCGTCAAGGCCGGTCAGGTGGTCTGCGGCTTCAGCAAGGTCGAAGGCGCGGTTTTAGGGCATCTCGCCGTGGCCGTGATCCATGCCTCGGACGGCGCCCCGGACGGGATCCGGAAATTGGACGCCATCATCCGGCAAAATGTCGGGATTAAGGGTGATTCGAACCCCTTTCCGGTGGTCACCGCGCTGACGTCAGAACAATTGGATTTGGCACTGGGCCGGTCAAATGTGATACATGCTGCGCTGCTCGCAGGGCCTGCGGGCAGGACCTTCCTGTCGCGCTGCCAACTCCTGGTTCGATACCGGATGGCGGAAGACGACAAGACGGCCGGTAATGCGGCCAGGAATTCACCGATAAAAGGCTGCGCGGATGCGCACGACGCAACAAGATTGGGACTGCTGAATGGTTGATCAGAATTCGTCTGGCGAAAAGAAACTCAGTGTCCCGGCCAAGACCCTGACGCTCAAGCCACGCGTCGAGACCGGCACCGTGAAACAGCAATTCAGCCACGGCCGCACCAAGCAGGTGGTGGTCGAAAAGCGTGGCAAGCGCCGCCTTGGCGGCGAGCCCGGCGCGCCCGAAGTGCATGCCCCCGAACCGGTCGTCGCCAAGGCCGCGCCGGCCAAGGCCCCGCTCGCCCGTCCGGCACCGCCGACCCCGCCGCGCAGCAGTTCCGGCGTGGTTCTGCGGACGCTGACCGAGGACGAGCGCAGCGCCCGTGCCAGCGCACTCGCCGATGCCAAGGTCCGCGACCTCGAGGAGCGGCGATTGGCGGAGGAGGAGGCCAAGCGCCGCAACAGCAAGGAAGGCATCGAGCAGGCGGAGCGTGAAGCCGCCGAAGCCCGTCGCAAGGCCGAAGAGGAGCGCCACCGCCAGGACGAGGAAGCCAAGCGCAAGGCCGAACTCGAAGCCAAGAAGCGTTTTGGCGAGGCCGAAGCCAAGGCCGCGGCCACCGTGGCCCGCGCCCCGGCGGCGTTGCCCACCGCCCGTGCGCCCGGTATCGCTGCCGACATTTCCGACGAGGATGAGGGACCGCGTCAGGTCCGGCGCGGCCCTGGCGGCGCCGTCCGCCCGGCGGCCGCCCCCAAGACCACCGCCAAGCCGGCGCCGCAGAAGCAGCGCGGACGGCTGACGCTGGTCACCGCGCTCAATGCCGATGACGTCCGCGAGCGCTCGATCGCTTCCTTCCGCCGCCGCACCCAGCGCCTGAAGGGACATGCCTCGAACGAGCCGAAGGAAAAACTGGTCCGCGAGGTGATCATTCCCGAGGTCATCAATATCCAGGAACTCGCCAACCGCATGTCCGAGCGCGCGGTCGATGTCATCCGGCTATTGATGAAGCAGGGTGCGATGCACAAGATCACCGACGTGATCGATGCCGACACCGCGCAGCTGATCGCCGAGGAAATGGGTCACACCGTCAAGCGCGTCGCCGCCGCCGACGTCGAGGAAGGCCTGTTCGACATCGTCGACAACTCCAGCGACACCGAGCCGCGCTCGCCGGTGGTGACCGTGATGGGCCATGTCGACCACGGCAAGACCTCGCTGCTCGATGCGCTTCGCCATGCCAATGTGGTATCGGGCGAAGCCGGCGGCATCACCCAGCATATCGGCGCCTATCAGGTGACCTCGCCGGAGAGCGGCAAGAAGATCACCTTCATCGACACCCCCGGCCACGCCGCGTTCACCGCGATGCGGGCGCGCGGCGCCAAGGTCACCGACATCGTGATCCTGGTGGTCGCCGCCGACGACGGCGTGATGCCGCAGACCATCGAGGCGATCCACCACGCCAAGGCGGCGAAGGTTCCGATGATCGTCGCCATCAACAAGATCGACAAGCCCGACGCCCGGCCGGACCGGGTCCGCACCGAACTGCTGCAACACGAGGTCCAGGTCGAATCGCTCGGCGGCGACGTCGTCGATGTCGAGGTCTCCGCCAAGAACAAGACCAATCTCGACAAGCTCCTGGAGATGATCGCGCTGCAGGCCGAGTTGCTCGACCTCAAGACCAATGCGCAGCGTCCGGCCGAAGGCACCGTGATCGAAGCCAAGCTCGATCGCGGCCGCGGCCCGGTCGCCACCGTCCTGGTGCAGCGCGGCACCTTGCGGGTCGGCGATATCGTGGTGGCCGGCGCCGAGATGGGCCGGGTCCGGGCGCTGATCTCGGACCAGGGCGAGGCCATCGACGAGGCTGGCCCATCGGTGCCGGTCGAGGTGCTCGGCTTCAATGGGCCGCCGGAAGCCGGCGACCGGCTCGCCGTCGTCGACAACGAAGCCCGCGCCCGCCAGGTGACGAGCTACCGTGCCCACCAGAAGCGCGAAAACGCCGCCGCCAGCATTTCCGGCATGCGCGGCTCGCTCGAGCAGATGATGTCGCAGCTCAAGACCTCGGGCCGCAAGGACTTCCCGCTGATCGTCAAGGCCGACGTGCAGGGCTCGCTGGAAGCGATCCTCGGCTCCTTGGAAAAGCTCGGCACCGACGAAGTCGCCGCGCGCATCCTGCATGCGGGTGTCGGCGGCATCTCCGAATCCGACGTGACGCTGGCGGAAGGTTTCAACGCCGCGATCATCGGCTTCAACGTCCGTGCCCACAAGGAAGCCGCCGCCGCCGCCAAGCGCAACGGCATCGAAATCCGCTACTACAACATCATCTACGATCTGGTCGATGACGTGAAAAAGGCGATGTCCGGCCTGCTTGCGCCCACCCTGCGCGAGACCATGCTGGGCAATGCCCTGATCCTGGAGGTGTTCAACATTTCCAAGGTCGGCAAGGTGGCCGGCTGCCGCGTCACCGACGGCACCGTGGAACGCGGCGCCAATGTCCGCCTGATCCGGGACAACGTGGTCGTCCACGAGGGCAAGCTGTCGACGCTCAAACGCTTCAAGGATGAAGTGAAGGAAGTTCAGTCCGGCCAGGAATGCGGCATGGCCTTCGAGAATTACGGCGACATGCGGGTCGGCGATGTCATCGAATGCTATCGCGTGGAGACGATCCAGCGCTCGCTGTGAGTCCCATCCTCACCAAAGTGGCAGGCTTTTATTGACCGAAAATGCGGCGTCATGGCCGGACTTGTTCCGGCCATCCACGTCTTGACGACCTTGAGAGACGACAATGCCCCGGCATCATAACAAGGACACCGCCGCCGGCGGCTCGCAGCGCCAATTGCGGGTCGGGGAAACCGTGCGTCATGCGATCGCGGATATCCTGTCCCACGGCAGTGTGCATGACCCCGACCTCGAGGGTCATATCATCACCGTTCCCGAAGTGCGGATGTCGCCGGATCTCAGGCTTGCCACCATCTTCGTCATGCCGCTCGGCGGCCGCGATACCGACGTCGTGATCGCAGCATTGGAACGCAACAAGAAGTTCCTGCGCGGCGAGATCGCGCGGCGCGTTAACTTAAAATTTGCGCCTGATGTTCGCTTCCGGGTAGACGAACGATTCGATGAAGCGGAACGGATAGAGAAATTACTGCGAACGCCTGCGGTGCAAAGAGATCTCGCACCGCCCTCGCAAGACCCGGAAGAGTAAGCCGATGATCGTGACCCCCACAAACAGCGCGATCGAGGCGCCGATCGATGATTCGGGCGCGTCAGAAAATATATATTTGGACGCGAGCCTCAAGCAGCATCCGGCGCGGAGCGACAAACCGTCCCGCCCGCAGAACCAGCCGCGGCATGACAGGCGCGACGTCCACGGCTGGGTGGTGCTTGACAAGCCGACCGGCATGACCTCGACCCAGGCGGTCGCCATCCTCAAGCGGTTGTTTCAGGCCAAGCGCGCCGGCCATGCCGGCACGCTCGACCCGCTCGCCTCCGGCGGCCTGCCGATCGCATTGGGAGAGGCCACCAAGACCGTCCCCTTCGTGATGGACGGCCGCAAGCGCTACCGGTTCACGGTGCGCTGGGGAGAGGAGCGGGATACCGACGACACCGAGGGCCGGGTAACCCAGACCAGCGATACAAGGCCATCAGCCGAGGCGATCTCGGCGCTATTGCCGAGGTTCACCGGCGCGATCGAGCAGATCCCGCCGCAATATTCGGCGATCAAGGTTCAAGGCGAGCGGGCCTACGATCTGGCGCGCGATGGGGAAACCGTCGAATTGAAATCCAGGGTCGTCGAGATCTATCAATTATCTCTTATTGATCAACCAGATAGCAGCCATTCGGTGTTCCAGGCGGAATGCGGCAAGGGAACCTATGTGCGGGCGCTGGCGCGCGATATGGGCCGGCTATTGGGCTGCTATGGCCATATCTGCGAGCTCAGGCGGACGGCGGTCGGACCGTTCGGCGAGAAGGACATGATTCCGCTGGATCAGTTGCAAGCTTTGTGCGATAGAGCCGCGTCTGGCGAGGGCAGCCTCGCCGACGCGCTTTTGCCCGTTGAGACCGCGCTGGACGACATCCCGGCACTGGCCGTCACACGGGCTGATGCGGCAAGGCTCCATCGGGGCCAGGCCGTTTTGTTGCGCGGACGGGATGCGCCCAATTGTAGCGGCACAGTCTATGTCACGGTGGCAGGCCGGCTTCTGGCCCTCGCCGAAATTGGCAATGGCGAACTCATCCCCAAGCGCGTGTTCAACCTGACCGGACTGACTGCCAGTTCGGCTCGCAGCCATGGAAGTGTTTGACGATGTCGATTACCGCAGAACGCAAAGCGGAAGTCATCAAAAAGAATGCCAACAAGGCCGGTGATACCGGTTCGCCCGAGGTCCAGGTCGCGATCCTTTCGGAACGCATCAACAATCTCACCGGGCATTTCAAGACCCACGTGAAGGACAACCATTCGCGCCGCGGTCTCTTGAAACTCGTTTCAACGCGCCGTTCGCTTCTCGACTATATCAAGAAGAAGGACGAGGCGCGTTACAAGGCGCTACTTGAAAAGCATAATATTCGTCGTTGAGTACTGTTGACGCGCGCATCTCGCGCGCGTGTTTGCGCGTGGACGCAGTATCCGTCCGCGCGGCGTATCCAGCCGCAATCCGGCGGTTGGGTGTAACGGGCGAGGTGCCCGTACCATCGGGAGGATGGACGCCATTCGAAAGACAAAGACCATGGCAGGATCGCTGGACGCTGAAGGCGCGAACGACGCGCGAGCAGCGTCCGGCCATCTTGCACATGGTCTTTTCGTTTTCGGCGTCCGTGCTTTCGAAAAACCCATGAAAGACCAGATAAGATGTTCAATATTCATTCAGTCGAGATCGACTGGGGTGGCCGCCCCTTAAGGCTTGAAACCGGAAAAATAGCCCGCCAGGCCGACGGCGCGGTGCTGGCGACCTACGGCGAGACCGTGGTGCTGGCTACCGTGGTCGCCGCCAAGACGCCCCGGGAAGGCGTCGACTTCCTGCCGCTGACGGTCGACTATCAGGAAAAGACCTATGCCGCGGGTCGCATTCCCGGCGGCTATTTCAAGCGCGAAGGCCGTCCTACGGAAAAGGAAACCCTGGTCTCCCGTCTGATCGACCGCCCAATTCGTCCCCTGTTCGTTGAGGGTTGGCGCAACGAAACCCAGGTGATCGTGACGACGCTGTCGCACGACATGGAGAACGACCCCGACATCCTGGCGCTGGTGGCGGCCTCTGCCGCGCTGACGCTGTCCGGCGCCCCCTTCAAGGGTCCGATCGGCGCCGCCCGCGTCGGCTTCGTCAATGACGAGTACGTGCTCAACCCGACGCTTGACGAAATGGTCGAAACCCAGCTCGACCTCGTGGTCGCCGGCACCGCCGACGCCGTGCTGATGGTGGAATCGGAAGCCAAGGAGCTCAACGAAGACATCATGCTCGGTGCCGTGATGTTCGGACACCGGCACTTCCAGCCGGTGATCAAGGCGATCATCGAACTGGCCGAGAAGGCCGCCAAGGAGCCGCGCGAAGTTACAGTATTGGACGAAAGCGCGCTCGAGAAGGAAATCCTCGGGCTGATCGAAACCGAACTGCGTGCCGCCTACGCGATCCCGGTCAAGCAGGACCGCTACGCCGCGGTCGGCAAGGTCAAAGAAAAGGTGATGGCGCATTACTCCCCGGAAGGCGAGGCGCCGAAATACGACAAGCTGCGCCTTGCCGCCGTGTTCAAGGAAGTGGAAGCCAAGATCGTCCGCTGGAACATCCTCGACACCGGCAAGCGCATCGACGGCCGCGATTCCAAGACGGTGCGCAACATCATCGCCGAAGTCGGCGTGCTGCCGCGCGCTCACGGCTCGGCGCTGTTCACCCGCGGTGAAACCCAGGCCATGGTGGTGACCACGCTCGGCACCGGCGAGGACGAGCAGTACATCGACGCGCTGTCGGGGACCTACAAGGAGACGTTCCTGCTGCACTACAATTTTCCTCCCTACTCGGTCGGCGAGACCGGGCGCATGGGCGGCACCAAGCGGCGTGAAATCGGCCACGGCAAGCTGGCCTGGCGGGCGATCCACCCGGTGCTGCCGCCACATCACGAGTTCCCCTATACGGTGCGCGTGGTGTCCGAGATCACCGAGTCGAACGGCTCATCCTCGATGGCCTCGGTCTGCGGCGCCTCGCTGGCGCTGATGGATGCCGGCGTGCCGCTGAAGCGGCCGACGGCGGGCATCGCCATGGGCCTGATCCTGGAAGGCGCGCGCTTTGCGGTCTTGTCGGACATTCTCGGCGATGAGGATCATCTCGGCGACATGGACTTCAAGGTGGCGGGCACCGAAGCCGGCATCACCTCGCTGCAGATGGACATCAAGATCGCCGGCATAACCGAGGAGATCATGCGGGTCGCGCTCGGCCAGGCCAGGGAAGGGCGCATCCACATCCTCGGCGAGATGTCGAAAGCGCTGACCGCCGCGCGCGCCGAACTCGGCGAATACGCGCCACGGATCGAGACCTTCAAGATCGCGACCGACAAGATCCGCGAAGTGATCGGCACCGGCGGCAAGGTGATCCGCGAAATCGTGGAAAAGACCGGCGCCAAGGTCAATATCGACGACGACGGCACCGTCAAGGTCGCCTCCGCCGACGGCGAATCGATCAAGGCCGCGATCAAATGGATCAAGTCGATCGCCTCCGATCCGGAACTCGGCCAGATCTACGACGGCACCGTGGTCAAGGTGATGGAGTTCGGTGCCTTCGTGAATTTCTTCGGCGCCAAGGACGGCCTGGTCCACATCAGCCAGCTCGCATCAAACCGCGTGCAGAAGACCTCCGACGTCGTCAAGGAAGGCGACAAGGTCAAGGTCAAGCTGCTCGGCTTCGATGATCGCGGCAAGACCCGGCTGTCGATGAAAGCGGTCGACCAGGTCACCGGCGAGGACCTCGAAGCCAAGCAGAAGACCGAAGCCCCGGCGCGCGAAGCCGCCGGGGAATAACTTCTATCACCTAGAAGAGCATTGAGGGGCGGCTTTTTAAGCCGCCTCTTTTTGTTTGCGATGTTCCGGCGGGAGAAGGCCTCTTATCTTGCGCATAGCAGCTTTTTTCGAGGGCCGCCGTAACGACGGCGCAAGCGCGATTGCGTCAATCGATCGCCAAAATAGAACAGCAGCTACATCGAGACGACAGCGACGGTCAGCAATCTTGGTAGGTATGACGTCTTCCCTTGCTGGCGAGTTCGCCCAACGCAAGCAGAGAATCTTTTCGCTAAGGGAGGGTGTCCACGGAGTTCTGGGAAGAAGTCATGCATAGAGTTTTGGATTTTCCAGTTATAGTTTTGCCGCGACGCTTGCACCAAGCGGTTATTCGCCACCTCGATTTTGAGCAACTGAACCCAATTCCCTTTACTCTCCGCGTACTGGGTTGCTGAGCCACCATTCCAGATGGCACTCCCGCTGCCTGCAGGGTAGGCGCGGTTATAATGCGTATGACCAGACAGGATCACCGCGACGCCGAGCTGCCGCGACGCTTGTTCGATCAGCTGATAGTGTCTCAGTGCTTCATGCATCGGAACGGTAGCGTGGGGTGGGAAGTGGATTACCCACATTACTGTGATGCCAGGGACCAGCCGCCTCGCCTCAGCCGTCTTTTCCCTAAGCGCTTTCTCGGTGTCATCGTAGAGATAGCCTTGGCTGATTTCACTCCACCGGGGAGAAGCATCGTTGGCATCGCGCAGACATCCGTCTGCCCCGATGATGGCCAGCCGCTCCAAGCTATCGGCTAGCGCCGCTGAAGCCGGCTTGGAGATGATCTTGCCAACCACCCCGTCCTTGTTGCCTGCCCAGTATTTACTAAAGACCGTATCGAACAGCTTTCCCCCTGCCTCGCATTTGTTGCTTCGAAAGCGGTCGTGATTGCCTGGAATGAGAATGCAACTCTTAGCTAGTGAGGCGACGGTGGCCAGATGCTGGCTGTCGTGCCGCTCGCCGGGTGCCGGCGCTCTAAAGTAGTAAAACGTCGGGGGAGCATCGACGTACCTTAAGGCGGCATCCAGGTCTTCCTTCAATCCTGTCGTCGCCAAGTCACCCGATAGAATCAGCGCGTCGAGCTGATCGCCGTCGCTCACCAGTTGCTCCGTTTGTTCATAGAGCCAAGCCGCCACGCGCTCCGCACGCTGCGGATTGTGAGACGGCGGCATGAACGCGCCCGTCCTAATCGAGGCGAGCTTCCTGCGGAGCGTATGGCTGAAGATGTTGCCCCTGTTCGAAACTTCCGCGAAGTGCAAATCCGTCAAATGAACTATATTGAATGAAACCATCGGCGCATCACCCCCCAAGTCGGCGCCACTGTTACTCCGGTATCTTGTCGCCCTAACCCGCTCATGCTACTGGTCTGAAGGGACTCTCCATCAGACTAGGCTATAGTAAGGGCAGCTCATTTGGGTGCGATGATACGGCGCCTGACGCATTGCTGCATACCAGCCGAAGGGACCCAAAATCAACTACAAGTCGATAGTATCGGTATCAGCTCTTAACGGGGATCGAGGTCTAGGCAACCTGCGGAGCGGCCTTGTGACAACAACTGCTAGCTCGCCGGTATCCCGCACAGCGATATGGCCCCAGCGGCCAGCAATTCCCCCGCCGTCTTTCAGATACGCCTTCACCTCGTCGAGCAGTAATTGGCAAAACTCATGCCCTCGGTCCCCATCAACGGGAAGCAGCTCGAGGATCTCCTCTTGCGTCTGCTCAGGAAAACTTTCCCTAGCAATTACGTCGTCCTCGATTACGCCTGCCTGCCGTCTTCCGCCGAGGCTGACCAGCACATCGGCTATACGTTCGGCGATGATTTTGCCAACGCGGTTCGGACTAAGGTCATCCGCCGCGATGTTGGTCAGCCCAACGATGTTGCCGCCTTCGTCCTTGGCCTTCTTCAAGCGGTCCAGATAGCCGTGAGCTCCCTCGACGAAAATGGTAACGAGCCGTGCGCTTGGGGCAAATTGCGGAATGTGCGTAGCTGATGGTGCCATGGCGGTGCTTATCGCGCTCCCTTGCTATTGATCGCGAATACGCGAAAGGCATCAGCCTTCGACCGGCTTTTTGCGACGCGGCGCTCGCGGATCAAATACCAAATGCCGAATGCATTGTATTGCTTTGGAGCAACGAACCTAAGCTGATGAAGACGCCTCGTCGCAGTTTCCACAGCCCTGGTGCCCACACGCCGATTGCTGTAAGCGTCCATGCAAGCTGCGAGCCACGATAGCCGCGGCCCCCTCACACGGGCTGTGCCTGGGGGGGCTTTAGGCGCCCAAAAGGCGGGCTGTGTGCCGCTAATTTGACCAGCCATACGCCTACCGTCGATTTAACCGCGCTCACGTCAGAAATCGCCTAGCTGTGGCACGAACACCCAATGGGTAGGCCCGGGAAGCACCGACGTCAACCCGGCCAAGCGGCATCGGCCGCCTAAACTCGCCATCCCAAAGGCCATCTTGGCGTCCAATCGTGAATATAGGCCTAAGAATTACCACCTTTGATGTCAGGACCAATACTCGAAGCAAGCACAACTATACCTTCCGAGAAGGGCCACCGCATCTGATTCCGGGTACGAGCTTCCTCATCTGTCGTTACGAGGCAACTCCAGGAAACATCGATCGTTCCCTCACGGTCACCCCCCCCCGTCGCCGCGCTATTCATTCTACGGGTTCTGAAGCGTGCTGAACTCGGCGAATACGCGCCACGGATCGAGACCTTCAAGATCGCGACCGACAAGATCCGCGAAGTGATCGGCACCGGCGGCAAGGTGATCCGCGAAATCGTCGAGAAGACCGGCGCCAAGGTCAACATCGACGACGACGGCACCGTCAAGGTCGCCTCCGCCGACGACGGCACCGTGGTCAAGGTGATGGAGTTCGGCGCCTTCGTGAATTTCTTCGGCGCCAAGGACGGCCTCGTCCACATCAGCCAGCTCGCCGGCAGCCGGGTGCAGAAGACCTCCGACGTCGTTAAGGAAGGCGACAAGGTCAAGCTGCTCGGCTTCGACGACCGCGGCAAGACCCGGCTGTCGATGAGGGCGGTCGACCAGGTGACCGGCGAGGACCTCGAGGCCAAGCAGAAGACGGAAGCGCCGGCGCGCGAAGCCGCCGGCGAGTAAGCATTACGCCGATCGGGACTGACGAAGGGCGGCTTTTCAGCCGCCCTTTTCTTCGGCGCGGTTGTTGCATTCCCCCGGGGCGCGAACCGGAACTCGTCGCAAGCGCGGAAGTCCTCGGGCAACTCGGAGCCCAGCACGCCTACCAAGGCTAGACGTCGCCTTGGCATCAGTTCGCGCACGATCGAGGATCATCGCGCTGACATCATGAAAAAGCTCGGCGCCAGAACTGCCGCCGATCTGATCGACAATCTCCGGATTCCGGGCTCGCTATTTCGCTCGCGCCCCGGAATAACGACGCGAAGCGGTCTGAAACTAATGCGGATTTTCAAGGCTGAACAGCTCCGTCTGCTCGTCATAGGCGAACAACTCGCCATAGCGTGCCCATGAGACGATGGTCTTGAGCGTCTCGTCGGCCTGATCTTCCGCCATATAGTCCTCGAGTTCGTTGCGGAAGCGCGCCGCGGGGGCGGTATGCGAGGGCCGCTCGTCGAGCACCCGGTGGATTAGGCCCATGACCGGCACATAACTCATCAGGTGTTCGGCAAACAACCTCTTGCGGGCATCGGTTTCAAAGTGGGCGAAGCGCATTCCGGCATCCGTCAGCATCAGATCGCCCTCGCTCAATTGGGCAAATCCCAGCAGTTGAAGGGATTCGCCGAGGTGGAAGATCTCCTCAGCTTCGAGTTGCAAGCTGCTGGCGAGAACCGACAAGTGGGCGCGCCCGTTATAGGGTGGTGCCGCCAGCGTCTCGATCAGGCCCGCCAAAACATTGGACGAGACATGGTCGAGGACCATGCCGACGCCAGTATCGGGAAAGCCCTCGATCGTCGGCACTCTCGGCGTGTTGTAGCGAACGACTTTCCAACCAAGTCCAACAAGTGGCTCGCCGCGGGCGGTTGCATCGTCTGTTTGGGCTTCGGATGGCAAATCGTCGGCGGCGGCCGCTCGGATTCGACGCCTGCGAACGGTCCGTACGACCCAATATGCGGATGCCTTGACGCCAGACGCAACCTTGCGCACTCGTCGCGGGACTTGCTTTGCAACCTCCACGATCCGCTCGGAGAGCCTACCGGTCCATGCTCGAACGGTCGCGACGAAGCCACTGGTGAGGTTCGCCATGGTTTCAACGGCCCGCGCCAGTGCGCTGAAATCGACCGTCTTTTCGTTAATCGTCAAGTGAAGCTTGGCGAGATCGACCTCGACCCGCATCGCGTTGGTATAGAAATTCAGAAGCCCATTTTGCTGCGCAAAATTCGTCGGAGATGACTTGGCTTCCTCGAGCTCGTCGAGGGATTTCTCGACCCCGAGCAGACGACGCAGGATACCATCGAGCAAGCTTCCGATCTCCGAGCGGGGGAGCGCAGCCGCGACCTCGGTCGGCAACGGCGGCTTTTGCGGAAGCAGACCGATCGCGGCGGCGGAGTCCAATGCGTCTGCGAGACCCGCCACGATCAATCCCTTGCTTTTCCGTAACCGGTCCAGTGTGGGCGTTCGACCCAGATCAGGATCACGCGCCGGAATGCGCAGCGCGCGCACCGCACTCATGAGCACGGCCAGATCATCCGCGATCGACGGCTTGGGATCGTCACCGTGGCTGTCGAATACGACTTGCGCCGTTTCAACCAGGAGAGTGACCGTCGGCCGCAAATGCGCATCGTTGACATGAGGCAACTCGTCGCGCAGCTCGCCGGTCAGCTCGCGCAGCTCGTCGAGATGCGTAACCAGCATATGTTCACGCCTGCTGTCTAATGGCCCTGTGATTTCGGTCATAGCGTGCTCCCGAATACGGGCCGGGTGCCGAGCCCAAAGGAGGTCCTGATCGCTGTCGCGATCTGGTCGCGTGCGCGATTGAACCCATCGTTCCGCGGACGCCACTTCTCGATTGGTCGGACGCGGCCTTCATTTGTCGGAACCGCTTGCAGGAACTCCTGCCAGCATTTCCCACGAGCATTCTCGCAACACGACCGGCACGACTAATGCCCCGGTGGATCGACGAGTTTGAATTGCGGGGATTTCCTTGTCATAAATATAATCAGAAGCTATGAATTGCGGACTGACGAGCAACAGGCAGACATCTGCGGCGTTCACCGCATTGGCAATTTCAACCGTCCAATCGTAACCGGCCTTGATCCGGTTGTCGGCCCAGAAGTGCAAGCTGCATTCGCGTTCGACCGCTCTCAAATGAGTCCTGAGTTCGCTAAAGAAGCGATAATCTTCATGCGAGTATGAAATGAATCCATTCATTAATTCGGAGCCAATGTGCGGATACAATATGAGATGGTATTTCATGATTGTCGATACCGGTGAGCGTGCACGCCGCCTGCGAAGGACGTAAATGCAATGCCGCTGCCCATGATCCGTCCCGCCAGAGCGGACGAATATGACGAGATCGCCCGGGTCTGGATGAACAGTTGGGTCTCGACCGGGCTCGCCGAAGCCAGTCCCTTTCTGCTGGCGAACCTGCGCGCCCGGATTGGGCGCGAGATCGAAAACGGCTGGAGCCTGTATGTCGCCGACGCTGGCGGCCAGCTCGCGGCCATGCTGGCGCTGCATCTGCCCAAATTCTATCTCGACCAGCTGTTCGTCGCCCCGCAATATCAGGGCGAGAGCCTCGGGCGCAGGCTGCTCGCCTTTACCTGAGAATGCCTGCGGCACGAAATCCAGCTGCGCTGCGTGCGCGAAAACGAAAAAGCCTGGCGCTGGTATGAACGCGAGGGTTTTGTATTTGAAAAGCAAGCCATCGAGCCGACGACCGGGTTCACAATGAAATACTATCGATGGACGAGACCCCGAGTGGCGTGACCAACCTCGCGAAGGGGGACGCGACGGCCGCCCTTTTGGCTCGAGCGACGGCGCTCGCCTTGCCGATGCGGCCCGCATACTCTATCCTTTACACTTGGCCTCACCAACCTTCATTCCCAAGGCCATGTCACGAAAGTTCGTTGTCGCCGCCGTGCTCGCGTCGTGTCTTGCGACGCCCGGATGGAGCCAGGCGCCGTCCGCTACACCTGGCGCCGCCGCATCCACGCAGGCCAAGCCCCTTGCAACGAAGCCGGCAGCGAAAACCAGGCCCGCCGCGAAGCCGCAGATTGCGGCCGAAAGCGGTCGCTGCCGGCTCGGCGTGATTGCGGCGATCGGCGATCGGTTTTCCGTGCAGAAATTCGGCATTACAATTCTCGAGACCGAGGAGAACGAGGTTTCCATCGAGGACTGGGGGCTCGACGAGCTCGCCTTTGCTCGGGTGCGGGCGGCAACTGGCGCAGATCCCGGCGTTCGGAGGATCACCTCTCCGAAGGGAGCGTTCGAACCATATTATAGTCCGAAATCGAGGTTCCTGCCCGATCCGCACGAGGGTCTGCCGGCGATCGTCCGGAGCGTGACGCCCAATGCGAATTGCGAGCGCTATCTGGTCGTCACCACGTTCAAGGGGGAATTGGCCGGCACCCATCTGCTCCTCAAGAGCGTCGGCACGTTCAATCAAGGCCTTGGGTCGCTCCTTAGACATTCGCACCTGTTCGCGAACATTCAGCTCACCCTGATCGACGGCAAGACCTACGACAAGTTGGATCGGCAATTCGCGAATCCCGGTGCAAGGTTGGCCAAGAGCCTCCGGGTAACCGAGGACCCGCTGACCAAGCTCGACAATTCGTTGTTTCCCGATCCTCCGGCAAGCGCTTCCAAGAGCGCAACGCTGCGCGAGCGGACCCGCGCGCTGGTCGCTGCAACGCTCGACCAGACACTGCCCGCCTATCTCAAGGAGGAGTGATGCAGACAGGCTTGCTCCCGGGCCGTCTCGGGCCATAATCCGAATCCGGGGCCGCTCTCAACTGCGTCCAGTAACCGAAGGAAGCCGCGATGATGCAACTCTACTGGTGTCCGCGCACGCGGTCGTTCTCCGCACTGTGGCTGATGGAGGAGACCGGCATGCCTTACGAGCGGGTGCTTGATCGACATCTCGAAGGGCGCGCAGAAGACGCCGGAATACCTTAGCGTCAATCCGATGGGCAAGGTGCCGGCGCTCCGGGATGGCGACGCCACGCTGGCGGAGGCGCCCGCGATCTGCGCCTATGTCGCCGAGCGCTATCCGCAAGCCAAACTGGCGCCGCCGCCTGGCGATCCCATGCGCGCCAAATATCTCCAGTGGCTGTTTTTCGCGACCGGCTGCATCGAGCCCGCCATGGTGCAGCTCGCCACCAAGATCGAGATGAACCCGACATCGGCCGGCTGGGGCGACGCCACGCGGGTGTTTGACGTGCTCGACGCCGCGCTGGCGAAGGGACCATGGCTGCTCGGCGAGAACTTTTCGGCCGCCGATATCGCCATCGCATCGGGGCTGAATTTCGCGGTGCGGCTGTTCAAGATGGCGCCGTCGCGGGCCTCGTTCGATCGCTATCTCGACGCCTGCGCGGCACGCCCGGCCTTCCAGCGCGCCAGCGTCATCGCGGCGGGATAATTCCTCGTATCGCCGCACGCACCGCTGTCATCGCCCGACTTGATCGGGCGATCCAGTATTCCGAGAGGCCCGCGACGAAATCGAGAGGCCGCGGCGTACTGGATCCCCGCTTTCGCGGGGATGACAACATTTTCCGGTCATACACACCCAGCCCGCGCCCTACTCCCCGCCCCTCAGATCTTCCGGCCGCGGCATCGAGATGATGTTGTAGCCGGAATCGACATAATGGATTTCCCCGGTGACGCCGCTCGACAGATCGGACAGGAGATAAAGCGCCGAACCGCCGACCTCGTCGATGGTGACCGTGCGGCGCAGCGGCGAGTGCTGCTGCTGAAACCTGAGCATATCGCGCTGCTCGGCGATTCCCGCACCGGCAAGCGTTCGGATCGGACCGGCCGAAATCGCATTGACGCGGATATGGCGCGGACCAAAGTCGGCGGCGAGATAGCGCACGGAGGCTTCCAGCGCCGCCTTGGCAACACCCATCACATTATAATTCGGCAACACCCTGGTCGAGCCGCCATAGGTCAGCGTGATCATCGCGCCGCCATGCTCGGGCATCATCGCGGCAGCGCGCTTCGCCACTTCCGTAAAGGAGAAGCAGGAAATCACCATCGTCTTCGAGAAATTGTCCCGCGTGGTATCGGCGTAGCGGCCTTTCAGCTCGTTCTTGTCGGAGAAGCCGATGGCGTGGACCAAAAAATCGAGGTGTCCCCATTGCGCGCGCAGCGCCTCGAACACGGCATCGACGCTTTCGATGTCCTCGACATCGCAGGGCAGAACCAGGGGCACGCCGAGCGAGGTGGCCAGCGGCTTGACGCGCTTGCCCAGCGCGTCGCCTTGATAGGTGAAAGCGAGTTCCGCGCCCTGCGCCGCCAGCGCTTTGGCGATTCCCCAGGCGATCGAATGATCATTGGCGACCCCCATGATCAAGCCGCGCCTGCCCTTCATCAGCGCCTGCATCACTTAAGCTAATCCGCCCGAGCTCAATCTCACGCATCCATCCGCTTGAACACCAGCGTGGCGTTGGTGCCGCCAAACCCGAACGAGTTGGAAAGCACGGTTCCAAGCCTGGCATGGTCGATGCGCTTGCGCACGATCGGCATGTCGGAAAATACCGGATCGAGCTCGGTAATATGGGCGCTCTCGCAGATGAAGCTGTTGTTCATCATCAACAGCGAATAGATCGCCTCCTGCACGCCGGTGGCGCCGAGCGAATGTCCGGTCAGCGCCTTGGTGGCGGAGATCGGCGGGCATTTTTCGCCGCTGCCGAACACCTTGCGGATCGCCTCGATCTCCGGCGGATCGCCCGCCGGCGTCGAGGTCGCGTGCGGATTGATGTAATCGATCTTGCTATCGACCGTCGCCAGCGCCATCCGCATGCAGCGTTCCGCGCCCTCGCCCGAAGGCGCCACCATGTCGTAGCCGTCGGAAGTGGCGCCGTAGCCGACGATTTCGCCGTAGATCCGCGCGCCGCGTGCCTTGGCGTGCTGCAATTCCTCCAGCACCACCACGCCGGCGCCGCCGGCAATGACAAAACCGTCGCGGCTGATGTCGTAGGGACGGGAGGCGGTGGCGGGTGTGTCATTGTACTTCGAGGACATCGCGCCCATCGCATCGAACAGAACCGACAGCGACCAGTCGAGTTCCTCGCATCCGCCGGCAAAAACAATATCCTGCTTGCCGATCTGGATGGTCTCGTAGGCGTTGCCGATGCAATGGTTGGATGTCGCGCAGGCCGACGAGATCGAATAGTTGACGCCCTTGATCTTGAACCAGGTGGCGAGCGTCGCGGACGCGGTCGAGGACATCGCTTTCGGGACGGCAAACGGCCCGACCCTTTTCGGCCCCTTGGTCCGCGTGATATCGGCGGCTTCCACGATGGTGCGGGCAGAGGGGCCGCCGGAGCCCATGATGATGCCGGTGCGAATGTTGGAAACCTCGGTCGGATCAAGACCGGAATCCTGGATCGCCTGCTCCATGGCGACGTGATTCCAAGCCGCGCCTTCGCCGAGAAAGCGCATCGCCCGGCGGTCGATCACACCGGCCGGATCAAGTGTCGGAGCGCCCTGCACCTGGGAGCGGAAACCAAGTTCAGCATATTTTTCCGCGCGCGTGATGCCAGATTTCGCCTCATGGAGGCTCGCAAGCACTTCCTGGGTGTTGTTTCCGATGGACGAGACGATGCCCATCCCCGTGATGACAACCCGCCTCATGATCGCCTCGCCCTGCCGTTGCGTTTTGTTTGTCAGTTGTCGTTCGAACCGAAACCGCCTCGCCGGCCCGAACGCGCGGCTTACGCCTCCGGCTGCGGCGCGGCACCCTGCCTGAACAGACCGACCTTCAGATCCTTGGCGCGATAGATAATCTCGCCATCGGTGGAAAGCCACCCGTCGGCGACGCCCAGTACCAGCTTTGAACGCATCACGCGCTTGATGTCGACGTTGTACACAATCTTGCGGACATTCGGCAGCACCTGCCCCGAAAACTTCAATTCGCCAAGACCCAGCGCCCGGCCGCGCCCGGCGCCGCCGGTCCAGCCCAGAAAGAACCCGACCATCTGCCAGAGCGCGTCGAGACCGAGGCAGCCGGGCATCACGGGATCGCCCTTGAAATGGCAGCCGAAGAACCAGAGGTCCGGCTTCACATCGAGTTCGGCGCGGATCACACCCTTGCCATATTCGCCGCCGGTCTCGGAAATTTCGCTGATGCGGTCGAACATCAGCATCGGAGGCAGCGGCAATTGGGCATTTCCAGGGCCAAACAACTCGCCGCGGGCGCACGCCAGCAGGTCCTCATATTCGTATCCGCCGCGACGATCCAGCATCGTGCCAGCCTTTCTCAGTCCCGATGGAGCTTTTCAACCCGCTTTTCACGTGAGGAAAACGCCAAACATGGTCAATTGGCGCTGACATCGCAGGTCAGGATGCCCTTGCGGCTGCCGGGACTGCCGTTGCCGGAATCGCTCAAGGCAGCCCGCGCGCTCTCTAACATACGCCCCGGACGCGGCAAAGCGCCGCGACCGCGTAAATCGTTGCATTAGGCAGCCTTGTCCTCCTCAGATCGGGCCATCCAGGGACGATATCCAGTTGCGAAAAACTTGCATCTGCGGGATTCCTTCCCTATAGTTCTCGTTAATAGTGCTGAGACAGCGGGTGCGGTGCCTGACGTGGACATGAGCGATAACCCCTCGATGGTCAAGGATGACGCCGCCGATGACGTGGCCCGTCGCGCCGGTCACCAGCCGGCCTTGACCGGTTGCCCTTGGCACGATGTCAATGAAATGCTGCAGGCGGCCGGCCTGCGTCCAACCCGCCAACGCATGGCGCTGGGCTGGCTGTTGTTCGGCAAGGGGGCGCGGCATCTCACCGCGGAAATGCTTTACGAGGAGGCAACCCTGGCCAAGGTTCCGGTCTCGCTGGCTACCGTCTACAACACGCTCAATCAGCTCACCGATGCCGGATTACTGCGCCAGGTCAGCGTCGATGGCACCAAGACCTATTTCGACACCAATGTGACCGCGCATCACCACTTCTATCTCGAGAATAACCACGAACTGGTCGACATTCCGGATCCGCACCTGGTGCTCCAGAAGATACCGGAAGTGCCCGAAGGCTACGAGATCGCCCGGATCGACATGGTGGTCCGGCTGCGAAAGACCCGCTGACGATCGCTAGTCCACTTTCTCGTCCGCGTAGACGCCCCACAACCGCTGCTGTTCGATCCAGCCGTCAAAGCCCTTGCCGCTGATGTGGCACCATCCCGCAGCGCAACGTTTGACCTGGGCGACGACGCCGGCCTGCAGGCGGGCCGTCACCTCGCTCTCGGTATCGGCGCGCTCATAGAGCGACGCCAGATCGTCCTTGGACTTCATCGTAATGACCGCGGTACGGCGGCCGGACAGCATCGAGTGATAGACCCAACCCTCGGCGCCCTCGGAGTCCCGGACCCGGCGCCAGTTCTCGAATTCGGCGGTGATCTCAACCGGCAGGCCGGCGCGGGTATAGACCCAGGCGACGTCGTTGTCCTTGGTCGGACCGGCCCGGACGTTCACGAGATCGGATTTGAGGCTCACGTAACGCGGCACCGGCAAACCGCTCGTGGTCAGGGCCGTATCCTTCGCCGCCAACCCGGTGTTGACCGATGCGCCCAGCCACGCGCCAACCAGAATCACCACGGAACAAAAACGTCCCAACGCCATCCACTCGTCTCCTGCCGAGGACCCAACTCAAATTCTTCGAGTTGAAACACCCACCAACGCCATCACCCCAGTACTGCGCGCCCCGCCCGCCCCTCTGCTTGTCATCCCCGGGGTTCCCGGGGGTTCTTGTCTTGGCCCCGCCTTCTGCTAGAGAGGACGCAACACCAGGAAACAAATCCAGCCTCACAAATCCCACGGTGATGCCAGGGGAAATGATCAGGCAGGACCCAAGGAAATGCCGGGATCACGCGGCACCGGCAGTGTCGAACAACCGGGTTAATGGGGTCTGAACAACCTCATGAGAGCAGGACATGTCACTTAGGAAAAAACCCCTCGTTGTCGTCACACGCAAGCTGCCGGACTCGATCGAGACCCGGATGCGCGAACTGTTCGACGCCCGCCTCAATCTCGATGACACGCCGCTGACCCCGGACCAAATCGCCGAAGCGGTGCGCTCGGCCGATGTGCTGGTACCGACCGTCACCGACGAGATCACCGACGAACTGCTCGGGCAGGGCGATAGCAAGCTGAGGCTGATCGCGAATTTCGGCAATGGCGTCGACAATATCGATGTCGCGGCTGCCCATGCGCGCGGCATCACCGTCACCAATACCCCGAAGGTCCTGACCGAAGACACCGCCGACATGACCATGGCCTTGATCCTCGCGGTACCGCGGCGGCTGATCGAAGGCGCCTCCATCCTCACCGAGGGCAAGAACTGGCCGGGCTGGTCGCCGACCTGGATGCTCGGTCATCGCATCGGGGGAAAACGGCTCGGCATCATCGGCATGGGCCGTATCGGTCAGGCGGTGGCGCGGCGGGCACGCTCCTTCGGCCTGCAGATCCACTACCACAACCGCCGTCCGGTCGCGCCCCGCATCGCCGACGAGCTGGCCGCGACCTATTGGGAAAGCCTCGACCAGATGCTGGCGCGAATGGACATCATCTCGGTGAACTGTCCGCACACGCCGGCGACCTTTCATCTGTTGTCGGCGCGACGGCTGAAACTGATCCGGAAAGAGGCCTATATCGTCAACACCGCGCGCGGCGAGGTGATCGACGAGGACACGCTGGTCAAGCTGATCGAAAGCGGCGAGATCGCCGGCGCCGGCCTCGACGTATTCGAGAACGAGCCCGCGGTCAGTCCGAAACTGGTGCGGCTGGCCAAGGCCGGCAAGGTGACGCTGTTGCCGCATATGGGCTCGGCCACGATCGAAGGCCGGGTCGAGATGGGCGAGAAGGTGATCATCAACATCCGCACCTTCCTGGACAACCACAAGCCCCCGGACCGGGTGCTGCCAAGCATGCTGTGAGCGCAGAGCATGTCCCGGACGCGATGCGGCTTTCTCGCCTGATGCGCCCTATGTTGTCGCAACGCCATCGGGGAACGAAAAGCGCCTACCGGTGCCCGCTCAGATCGGTGATCACGAGGGCATCGCCATTAAGCGGGTTGAGCGGATCGCGGCTGTAGCGCAGCGTCTCGAACCGCATCGAGCGGGCATCCACCATCAGCAACCGCCCGACCAGGCCCTCGCCAAAACCGACGATCTCGCGGATCGCTTCCAGCGCCATCATCGATCCCAGCACGCCGGCGAGCGCGCCCATCACCCCGGCCTCGGCACAGGCCGGGACTGTGCCCGGCGGCGGCGGTTCGGGAAACAGGCAGCGATAGGTCGGATTGAACTCGCCGGCCTGGTTTCGCTCGTGGGCGCGGATCGTGGTCAGCGAGCCGTCGAACTGGCCCAAGGCGGCCGTGATCAGCGGCTTGCCGGCGAGAAAACAGGCATCCGATACCAGATAGCGGGTGGCGAAATTGTCCGAGCCGTCGAGCACCAGATCGTAACTGCCGATCAATTCCATCGCATTGTCGGCATCCAGACGGGCGGCGTGCGCGGCGAAACGGACATGGGGATTGAGCGCGTAGATGCGCTCGGCGGCGGTGTCGACCTTGCGCCGGCCAACATCCGGCGTGGCATGGATGATCTGGCGCTGCAGGTTGGACAGCGACACGATATCGTCGTCGACGACACCGAGCGCACCGACGCCGGCGGCGGCGAGGTACATCAGCGCGGGCGCGCCGAGGCCGCCGGCGCCGACCACCAGCACGGCGGCTTCCTTCAAGGCGGCCTGGCCAGGGCCGCCGACATCGCGCAGCACGATATGGCGGGCGTAGCGTTCGAGCTCGTTGGCGCTCAGCATGATCGGGTCATGTTCCGAGGGTGGCTCTTTAAGGTTCAGCGGTCGCCCCTGAACCCTCCGACTGTTGTTGCCGACCGAAGAGATGTGCTTAATTGCGGCGGCGTCAACGACCGCCGGACTTGTCATGAGATCGAAGCTGACGGCAACCTTATTTTTAGTGGCCGCCGGGATCTCCGCGCAGGCTCAGCAGCCGGCGCCGTCGACCGCGAGCACCAAGCCGAAGCCGGTCGCGACCGTTCCGGTCCGCCCGCCGCTTCAGACCCCCGCCGATACCGCCAATGCGATGGCGCAAGGCGAACGCCTGGCGATCCAGTCGGACCTGGCCTGGGTCGGCCAGTATAACGGCGCGATTACCGGCGACGTCAGCGAGCGCATGGTCGAAGCCATCAAGGAGTTTCAGAAGGCCCGAGGCGGCAAGCCGACCGGCGTACTCAATCCGCAGGAGCGCCAGGTTCTGGCCGACACCGCCAAACGGCGGCGGGACAATGCCGGCTGGAAGATCGTCACCGATTCCGGCACCGGAGCGCGGCTGGGGATTCCGACCAAGCTTACCCCGCAGCTATCCAGCGATGCCAACGGCGCCAAATGGAGTTCGCCGACCGGGACCATCCAAATCCTGCTGTCACGGCGCAAGGAAATCGATCCCACCACCGCCAAGCTCGCCGAGCGGGAAAAGAAGGAGCCCGCCGGACGCGCCGTCGACTATACCGTGGTCAAGCCGGATTTCTTCGTGCTGTCGGGCCTGCAGGGCCTGAAGAAGTTCTACGTGCGCGGCACCTTCAAGGGCGACGAGGTGCGTACCCTCACCATCCTCTACGATCAGGCCACCGAGAACACCGTGGAGCCGGTGGTGATCGCGATGTCGAGCGCGTTCAACCCCTTTCCCTCGGGCGCTTCGATCACGGGGCCGCCGCCGCGCAAGAGCGTCGAATACGGCACTGGCGTGGTGGTCAGCGAGGACGGCGCCATTGTCGCCGATCGCCAGCTCACCGACGGCTGTCTGGCGATCGCCATTGCCGGCCACGGCCCTGCCGATCGGCTCGCCGAGGACAAGGACCATGACCTCGCGCTATTGCGCATCTACGGCGCGCGCGGCCTGAAGCCAATGGCGCTCGGCAATGGCGCGGCGAAATCCGGCGTCGAACTGACCGGCATTGCCGATCCGCAAAACCAGGGCGGTGGCGCGGCGGTCAGCAGCACCAAGGCAACGGTTGTGCCGATCGGCAACGAGCTCACGCTGTCGCCGGCACCTAGCCCAGGTTTTTCCGGCGCGGCGGCGCTGGATGGCGACGGCAAGTTTGCCGGCATCGCACTGCTGAAACAAGCGGTCGTGGCGGGACCGCCCAATGCTGCACCGGCAGCACAGGCGGCGCTGGTGCCGGCCGATAGCGTGCTCGCCTTTCTGAAAGCGAATGGCGTCAACCCGGCCGGCGAGGCGGTCGACGCAAAGGCCGCCGTGGTGCGCGTGATCTGCGTCAGGAAGTAGCGTCTGCCGCCGGCAGGTCTCTCCAAGGCCGGGCATTTCTGACCGTCGAAAACCGCTGCCGCGCGATCTCTCCAGTTAATGGTCATGGCGCCCTGTCATTCCTCCGCCGCTGGAGAAACCGTCGCTCGGTCCGTATTCATCCGGAATAGCAATCCTTTAGCAGGCCCGTCATGGTTAACGGGTTTGGTGATTCGGACAGCCGCGATCCCTTTATGTTTGTCTGGGAACGGGCCGGCAATGTCCTGAGCGAGAATGGCTCGGCATCGCAGAATGCGACGCAACTTTGTGTGCGTAACGCATATCCCGCAACAAACACTCCAAAGGATACTTCTATGCAGACCATCGTACTCGCCACCCAAAAGGGCGGCAGCGGCAAGAGCACGCTTGCAATCGGCCTCGCCCTCGCGGCGATCCAGGCCGGGCATGCCGTTCGCCTGATCGAAACCGATTCGCAAGGAACGCTTTCGAGCTGGCAACGCCGCCGCATCTATGCCGAGCCCGTGGTCGAGCCGGTCTACGTCGCTGGCGATATCGAGCCGCGGCTGCGTCTACTGGAGCGCCGCGGCGTGACGGTGACCATCATCGACACCGCCGCCGGCACCAGTGCCGCGACCACCGCGGCCATTCGCCATGCCGATCTGTGTCTGATCCCGGCGCGCCCCAGCATCGCCGATGTCGAAGCCACGACATCCACGGTCGAGCTCGCCCGCGCCTGGAAAAAGCCGTTCGCTTTCGTGCTCAATCAGGCGCCGATCCGCGGCCAGCGCGTCGGCAGCGCGGCTGCCTCGCTTGGCGATGAAGCCGCGCTCGATCTGGCCGACATCCTGGCCCAGCCGTTCATCGTCATGCGCAATGATCATCAGGACGCGCTGGGCGCCGGACTGGCGGTCAGCGAATACGCCCCCGAGGGCAAGTCCGCGGACGAGATCCGTGGCCTCTGGCATTGGATCGAGACCCGGCTGGGGATCGAACTTTCTGTCGCGGCCAGCATCGACGCGCAGCCGATCGCCAGCGCATTGCCAGCACCGCCCGAGCTTGCCCCGGCGATGTTCCTGTTGACGCCAGCGGAGGTGGCCGCGCTCACTCCATGAGCGCCGCACCGGGGATTACCTCACTTTACTTCAGTTCCGCCATCGGTTCTCGCCTGCGGGCGAGAACCAAAGCGACTCACGGCACGGGCCAAAGGATGGGCCGGAGGAGCCAAACAGGGGATTGCCGTAGCTAATAACAGGAATGCTTGTGATTATAGGATATCAATATATCAAATAATAATCGGGCAAGGCTTGTGAGCGCGGGAACCTACGAATTCGCCGGATGCCATATCATTTCTGGCATTTCGGGCACCAGAAGGTTGAGCGGCCGTTCTGAGTGAAGCGTCGTACGATGCCGCTACAGCCCGGGCTCTCGCATCGCTGACCCTCACGGTCGTATACCCTGAACGAATGCTGGAAATAGCCGAGTTCGCCTGTGGTCTGGCGGTGATCCCTGAGCGACGAGCCGCCGGCTTTGATGGCCTCGTTCAGCACGGCATGAATGGCTGCGACCAGGCGTTTGGCATGATCGGTCGGCTCGCCCCCGGCAACGCCCTTGCGTTGTACGCCCCCGGCAACGCTTTTGGGTTGTCCGGCGGCAATGCGCTTGCGTTGCACCGCCTTGGTGGCCAATGTCGCGGCCAGTCGGCGCGGCGACAGATGGGCGCGAAACAGCGCCTCGCAGACATAGATATTGCCGAGCCCGGCGACCACGCGCTGATCGAGCAGCGCCGCCTTCAGGCTGGTCTTTCTATTGGCGCAGGCGCGTGCCAGCATGGCGGCGTCGAATTCATTGCCAAGCGGCTCGGGGCCGAGCCCCTTCAGCAACGGCTCGTCCTGCACGGCCGGTCGGGCGATGATCTTCATGTAGCCGAATCGACGCGGATCGTTGAATACGACCGCGGCGCCCGACGACATGTGAAACACCACATGGTCATGCGCGCGATCCTCGCTGCGCGCATGGTGAAACTGGCCGGGCACGCTCTGTTCATCCTCCTTGAGGACCCGGAACGAGCCGGACATGCCCAGGTGCATCAAGAGCACGTCGCCCGATGCGAGGTCGGCGATCAGGTATTTGGCGCGACGACCGAGGCCGGTCACGGTCTGGCCGCTTAGCCGCGCAACAAAGTCCGGCTGGAAGGGAAACCGCAGGTCTTTTCGCCTGACTTCTGCTTTCATGATCCTCGCCCCTTCCATGACCGGCTGCAGGCCGCGGCGGACGGTCTCGACTTCGGGCAATTCAGGCATGATCAGGCGTTCACCTTGGGGTGTCGACGTGATAGCGACATTGCGGCCGCCGCGCTATGGTCGGACGGTTATGGGTTTTTGGGGCGTAAGCAGCATGGATCAGCCGGACCAAACCACGCATTTCGGCTTCAGGGACGTTGCCGTCGGTGACAAGCAGACACTGGTCAACGACGTGTTCCACAGCGTGGCGCGGCGCTACGACCTCATGAACGACCTGATGTCGGTGGGGCTGCATCGGGTCTGGAAGGATCTGATGATCAATGCGCTCAACCCGCCGCGCAGCGACCGCCCGTTCGCGCTGCTCGATGTCGCAGGCGGCACCGGCGACATCGCTTTTCGTGCCGCCAACGCCGCCGGCTGGGGTTTTCGGGCCACCGTCTGCGACATCAATCCCGATATGCTGGAGGTCGGCCGCGCCCGCGCCGAGCAGAATCACCTCGACGACCGTGTTTCATTTGTCGAGGGCAATGCCGAGGCGCTGGTGTTTCCGGACCGCGCCTTCGACGCCTATACCATCGCGTTCGGCATCCGCAACGTGCCGCGCATCGAGCTTGCGCTTGGCGAGGCCTTTCGGGTGCTGAAACCCGGCGGCCGGTTTCTCTGCCTGGAGTTCTCCACCGTCGACGTGCCCGGGCTCGATCGGATCTACGATCTGTTTTCGTTCAGGGTGATCCCGCCGCTCGGCCGCGCGGTGACCGGCGACGCCGAGGCCTACCGTTATCTCGTGGAATCGATCCGGAAATTTCCCAGGCCGAACGCCTTTGCCGAGATGATCCGCAACGCCGGCTTCTCGCGCGTCAGCTGGCAGCGCCTCTCGGGCGGCATTGTAGCGCTGCATTCAGGCTGGCGTTTGTGATTTCTGCCCTGACTCACATCGCGCGGCTTGTCCGCGCCTGTTTCGTGTTTGCGCGCGAGGGCGTGTTCGGAGTCGTCGACCCCTCGCTGGTGCCGCCGCCCGGACAGCTGGCGCTGCGGCTGGCGCGCATCGTCGAGCGCCCCGGCGCCAAATCTGGTCCGCGGCTGTCGCGGGCGCTGACCCGGCTGGGGCCGGCCTATCTCAAGCTCGGACAATTTCTTGCCACCCGGCCCGACGTGGTCGGCGTCGTCATGGCGCGCGACCTCGAAAGCCTGCAGGACCGGCTGCCGCCGTTCTCGCAGGCCGAGGCCGAGGCCGTGATCGCTCAGTCGCTGGAACGGCCGGTGGCCCAGGCCTTTGCAAGCTTGGGCCCGGCGGTCGCCGCCGCCTCGATCGCGCAGGTGCATCGTGGCGAAACCCTGCGCAATGGCGTCCGCACGTCGGTTGCGGTCAAGGTGCTGAGACCCGATGTCGGCTCCCGATTCCGCCGCGATCTCGCCGATTTCCTGTTCGTCGCCCAGCAAGCCGAAATCTACTCGGCGGAAGCGCGGCGGCTGCGCCTGATGGAAATCATCAATACGATGTCGCGCTCGGTAGCGATGGAGATGGACCTGCGGCTGGAGGCCGCCGCGCTGTCCGAAATGGCCGAGAACACCCGGGACGATCCGGACTTTCGCGTGCCTGCCGTCGATTGGGATCGTACCACGCATAACGTGCTGACGATGGAGTGGATCGATGGCATCGCGCTCAGCGACCACGCGCGGCTCAAGCAAGCGAAGGTCGATTTGCCCGAACTCGGGCGCAAGGTGATCCAGAGTTTCCTGCGCCATGCGCTGCGTGACGGCTTCTTTCATGCCGATATGCATCCAGGCAATCTGTTTCTCGACGACGCCGGCCGGCTGGTGGCGGTCGATTTCGGCATCATGGGCCGGCTCGGGGTCAAGGAGCGGCGCTTCCTGGCCGAAATTCTGCTGGGCTTCATCACGCGAAACTATCGCCGCGTTGCCGAGGTGCATTTCGAGGCCGGCTATGTGCCGGGTCATCACTCGGTGGAGAATTTCGCCCAGGCCATTCGCGCCATCGGAGAACCGATCCACAATCGGACCGCCGAAGAGATTTCGATGGCGAAGCTGTTGACGTTGCTGATCGAGGTCACCGGTCTGTTCGATATGCGTACCCGCCCTGAATTGATCCTGCTGCAAAAGACCATGGTGGTGGTTGAAGGCGTCGCCCGCGGCTTCGATCCGAAACTCGACATCTGGAAGGTCGCCGATCCCGTGGTTCGCGAATGGATCGAGCGCAATCTTGGTCCGGTCGGACGCATTCAGGGAGCGGTGACCGGCGTCGGCGAGCTCGGCCGGCTGCTGGCCGACCTGCCGGTGATCGCCGCGCGGTCGGTAGCGGTGCTGGAGCAGCTCGAGACCATGACCCGCGAGGGCTTGATGCTGTCACCCGACACGATCGCGGCGATGGGCCGAACCGAGGGCCGCAAAAGCCGTTGGCGCGCGCTGGCGCTCTGGATCATCGCCGGCACCTTTATCGCTATCCTGTTCGCCGTCCGCCGCTTATGATTGCGTCGCGGTGACAGCAATGATATCATTGCTGTCACCCGTGCTCCCCAAAGTGATCCATGGCCAGCCTGACCATCCGAAAGCTCGACGAGTCGCTGAAAGCGGATTTACGGCTGCGTTCGGCCCGCAACGGCCACTCCGTCGAGGAGGAAGTGCGGATCATCCTGCGCGAGGTACTCGGGCAGTCTGCCAAGCTGGACAGCGCCGCGGCTCCGCGGTCCGCGCCTAAGCCGGTCGGCGTCTCCTCGCCTGCGCCCGGGCACAGCCAGGCCGCCGGCCAGCCCCGCGTCACGCTGATCATCGGCGGCGGTATCGCTGCCTACAAGGCGCTCGACCTGATCCGGCGGCTCAGGGAACGCCACATTCACGTCCGCTGCGTGCTGACCCGGGCCGCGCAGCAGTTCGTCACGCCGCTGGCCGCCGGCGCGCTGTCGAACGAGCGCTGCTACACCGACCTGTTCGATCCCGGCAGTGAATTCGACGCCGGGCATATCCGTCTGGCCCGCGACTGCGATCTCATCGTGGTGGCGCCGGCGACCGCGGACCTGATGGCGAAGATGGCGCAGGGTCATGCCGACGACCTCGCCAGCGCGATCCTGCTCGCGGCCAACAGGCCGATCCTGCTGGCGCCGGCGATGAACCCCTTGATGTGGAACAATGCCGCGACCCGCCGCAACGTCAGCCAGCTGGAACGCGATGGCATCGCCATGGTCGGGCCCAATGCCGGCGAAATGGCCGAAGCGGGAGAGGCTGGCGTCGGCCGGATGGCCGAGCCGCTGGAGATCGCCGCTACCGCCGAGCGCTTGCTGCGTCCTCCCCGACCGCGCCCACTGGCAGGCCTGCGCCTCCTGGTGACCGCCGGACCGACCCACGAACCGATCGATCCGGTGCGCTACATCGCCAACCGCTCTTCCGGTAAACAGGGCTTTGCGATCGCCGCCGCGGCGCAGGCCGCCGGCGCCGACGTCACCCTGATCTCGGGCCCGGTCGAACTGGTCGACCCCCCAGGCGTCACCGTCAGCCGCGTGGAATCCGCCCGCCAGATGCTGCACCGGGTAGAGGCTGCGCTGCCGGTCGACATCGCGATCTTTGCCGCCGCCGTCGCCGATTGGCGGGTCGCCCAGCAAGGCGAACAAAAACTGAAAAAGACCGCTGGCGGCATGCCACAGCTGGAGCTGGTGGAAAATCCCGACATCCTGGCGACGATTGCCAGGTTGCCCGAACGGCGGCCGCCGCTGGTGATCGGATTTGCCGCGGAGACCGAGCATCTGATCGACAACGCCAAGGCAAAACTCGCGCGCAAGGGCTGCGACTGGATCCTCGCCAATGATGTCTCGGCCGCGTCGGGCGTGATGGGCGGCGACCGCAACACGGTGCACCTTCTGACCCGCAATGGCAGCGAGATCACCATCGCGTCGTGGCCGATCATGACCAAGGAGCAAGTCGCCGCCGCGTTGGTGGACCGTATTGCCGAGCATCTGGGGAAAATCTCGTGAGCGTCACCGTCAAAGTCGATATCAGGCAGCTGCCGCACGGCGAGGGCCTGGCGCTGCCGGCCTATCAGAGCGCGCATGCCGCGGGCCTCGACCTGTTGGCCGCCATCCCCGAAAACGAGCCTTTGCTGCTTCCGCCCGGGCAACGCGTGCTGGTGCCAAGCGGCATCTCGATCGCGCTGCCATCGGGTTATGAGGCCCAGATCCGTCCGCGCTCCGGCCTCGCATCGAAGCATGGCGTCACCGTGCTGAACGCCCCGGGCACCGTGGATGCCGACTATCGCGGCGAAATAGCCGTGTTGTTGATCAACCTTGGCGATGCGCCGTTTGCGATCCGGCGCGGCGAACGGATCGCGCAGATGGTGATCGCGCCCGTGGTTCGGGCCGAGCTGATCTTGGCCGCGTCGCTTGCCGCCACCGTGCGCGGCAGCGGCGGTTTCGGTTCGACCGGGCAATAATTCCGGTAAAACTGCGGATTGATTTTCATCAAACGCCGGCGCGACAGCGTCCGATGCCGCATTTTTTGGCGACGCAGTTTGCGTTCACGGTCTGGACTCTTACCGGCCGAGTCCGGTTGGGGATATTGTTGATCGATTCGCGCACGGCCGGGTTAGCGTCGGCCGTAATGTCATGCGGTTTGGGGCAAACCATGTCGGGCGTGATCGTATCGATGCGTCGGACCCTGCTGTCGTGCACATCATTGGCGCGCAACGGCTTGATCTTCCTTTGCGTCACCATGGCTTCGATCAGCCTGGCCCAAGCCGGCGATCTGCCGCTCGTGGATGCCGTTTCGACCTTGCTCGATCTCAACCGTCTGGAGCTGGTGCTGCTGGCCACCGCGCTGGCGCTGCTCGGCTTTTCGGTGGTGGCCGCCATCCTGCTGATGCGCACCCGGTTGCGCAGCGCAAGAAACGAGGCGCAGCTGCGCTCCGACATTCAGGACCTGCAGTTTCAGGCCGACCGTTTCCGCGCGCTGCTGTTTGCGGAGCCGCAGATCCTGATTTCGTGGGCGGCCGGCGACAATCACCCGCAAATCAGCGGCGACACTTCCCTTCTGATGTCACAGGCCTCGCCGCAACGTGCGCCGCAACGCATTCTCGCCTTTGGCACCTGGCTGCCGCCGGAGCCGGCGCTGCAGATCGATCACGCCGTCGACGCCTTGCGCGAGGCCGGCGAAGGTTTCCTGCTCAATCTCACCACCGTCAATGGACACGCCGTCGAGGTCATGGGCCGCGCCATCGGCGGCCAGGCCATCGTCAGGATTCGCGAGCTCAGTGGCTTGCGCCGCGAGCTGGCTGAGACCAACCTCCGGCACAGGGCCCTGATCGAGGAAACCGAGATGCTGCGCGGTTTCATCGCGGCCGCGCCCTGGCCGATCTGGGCCAAACGCGCCAACGGCGGTCTGAGTTATGCCAATGCCGCTTATGTGCGCGCCACGGAGGCCGGCAGCACCCTTGATGCGGTCGAGCGCAACCTCGAACTGCTGGATAGCGGCGACCGCGGCGAAATGGACCGCGCGCTGGGTAGCGCCGCCGAGTTCAATGCGCGGCTGCCGATCGTGGTCGGCGGCGAGCGGCGGATCTACGATGTGCACGCGCAAAACGTTGCCGGCGGCAGCGTCGGCATCGCCATCGACGCCAGCGAGGCCGACGCGCTCAGCGCGGCGCTGGTGCGCATGGCCGAAGCGCACCGCCGCACCCTCGATCAATTGTCGTCCGGTGTCGCGGTATTCGACGCCCAGCGGCGGCTCGCCTTCTACAATGATTCCTATCGCCGGCTGTGGGACCTGGACCGCGCCTTTCTCGATGGCAATCCCGACGATTCCAGCGTGCTTGATCGGCTGCGGGCGGCGCGAAAGGTTCCGGAGCAGCCGGATTTCCGGGCCTGGAAGGCGAAGCTGCATGAGGCCTATCGCGCCGTCGAGCCGGAAAAAGATACCTGGTATCTGCCCGATGGCCGCGCGGTCAGCGTCGTCACCACGCCCAATCCGGAGGGCGGCGTCACCTATCTGTTCGACGACGTCACCGAAAGCCTCGAACTGGCCCGGCGCTTCGATGGCCTGATCCGGGTCCAGCGCGAGACGCTGGACAATCTCGCCGAAGCGGTTGCGGTGTTTGGCAGCAACGGCCGCGCGCAGCTGTTCAATCCGGCCTTTGCCAGGATGTGGAAACTGTCGCCCGAGGCGCTGGTCGAACAGCCGCATATCGAGACCGTGGAAGCCTGGTGCCGGCCGCTGTTCGACGACGCTGCGACCTGGCGGACCATCCGCGAGGCCATTACCGCGATCGAGAACCGCGTCGAGGTGCCGCTGAAGCTGGAGCGCAGGGATGGCAGCGTGCTGGACTGCATGACCATGCCGCTGCCCGACGGCGCCACCATGCTGACCTTCCAGGACATCTCCGATACCGAGAACGTCGAGCGGGCGCTGCGCGAGCGCAATGAAGCGCTCGAGGCGGCCGACCAGATGAAGGTCGATTTCGTCCACCACGTGTCCTACGAACTGCGTTCGCCGCTGACCACCATCATCGGCTTCGCCCACTTCCTCAGCGACCCCGTCACCGGTCCGCTGATGCCGAAGCAGGCCGAGTATCTCGGCTACATCACCGCCTCGACCAACGCGCTGCTCGCGATCATCAACAACATCCTCGATCTCGCGACCATCGATGCCGGGGCGATGTCGCTCAACCTGGGCTCGATCGATATCCGCAAGACCATCGAGGCCGCGGCCGAGGGCATCCAGGACCGGCTCGCCACCGATCGCATTGAACTCAAGGTCGACGTCGACCCCAATATCGGCAGCTTTGTCGGCGACGAGCGCCGCGTCGTGCAGGTGTTGTATAATCTGTTGGCCAATGCCGTCGGCTTTTCGCCCCAGGACGCGACCATCGGCCTGAGCGCCCGCCGCATCGACCACCGCATCATTTTCACCGTGACCGATTGCGGTCCGGGCATTCCACCCGATTTCAAGGACAAGGTATTCGACTGGTTCGAGAGCCATTCCCAGGGATCGCGGCATCGCGGCGCCGGGCTCGGCCTGTCGCTGGTGCGCTCCTTTGTCGAACTGCATGGCGGCAAGGTGCGCGTCGATTCGATCGTCGGCAGAGGCACCACCGTCATCTGCGACTTCCCGGCCGACCAGGCCGCGCACCGCAACGCCGCGGAATGACCGTACCTGCGACATTTTCACTGGTGTTGCCGAACGAGCTGGCGACTGCGCATGTGATGGCCGACCTCGCATTGCTGATCGGCCCCGGTGACGTCATCACGCTCACCGGTGACCTCGGCGCCGGCAAGACCGCGGCCGCGCGGGCCATGATCCGCCACCTCGCCGGCGACAAGGCGCTGGAAGTTCCAAGCCCCACCTTTACGCTCGCCCAGGCCTACGACCTGCCGGCGTTTTCCTTGCTCCACGCCGATCTTTATCGGATCAACGATCCCGCGGAACTGCAGGAGATCGGTCTGTCGCCATGGCCCGAGGGCACGGTGGTGCTGATCGAGTGGCCGGAGCGCGCCGCCGGCGAATTGCCGGAAGACCGGATCGACATCGCACTGACCTTTCTCCCCGCGCAGGGCTCGACCGCTCGCGCCGCGGTCATTACCGGTTACGGAAAAGCGGCCGCTCAGGTCAAACGGCTTGAGGCGCTGCGGCAGTTCCTGCGCGCTTCAGGTTACCTTGATGCGGAACGCCGGCGCATGGCCGGCGACGCGTCGACGCGGTCCTATGCGCGGCTGATCCGCGACGATGGCGTCGTCGTCCTGATGAACTCGCCGCGTCGGCCCGACGGGCCGGCGATCTATCAGGGCAAGTCCTACAGTGCGGCCGTGCACCTGGCCGAGGATGTCAAGCCGTTCGTCGCGATCGCAAGCGGCCTGCGGGAGCGCGGCTATTCGGCGCCGGCGATCCATCACGTCGACCTCGAAGGCGGCTTCCTGATCACCGAAGATCTCGGTGATGCGGCCTTCACTGAAGGCGATCCGCCGCGGCCGATCGTCGAGCGTTATCAGGCCGCAACCGATTTGCTGGCGACACTGCATCGCCAGTTCCTGCCTGACGTGCTCTCCCCGGCACCGCAGATCATCTACCCTGTCCCGATCTTCGACACCGATGCCTTCATGGTCGAGGTCGGCCTGATGCCCGACTGGTATCTGCCGGATCGCGGGGCCGAACTGACAGGCGAGTTGCGCGCCGAGTTCGACCGGATGTGGCGCAAAATGCTGCGCAAGTCGACGGTCTCGACCCAGACCTGGGTGTTACGCGACTTTCATTCCCCCAACCTGCTCTGGCTCGACCATCGGTCCGGTATCGCCAAGGTCGGCCTGATCGACTTCCAGGATGCCGTGCTGGGCCCGGCGGCCTACGATCTGGTGTCGCTGTTGCAGGACGCGCGGATCGACGTCCCGGAAGCCATCGAGCTTCAGCTCTTGACACGCTACATCAAGGCGCGCCGCCTCTCCGATGAGCTGTTCGACCCGGCGGCTTTCGCCGAGCTCTACGCGATCATGTCGGCGCAGCGCAACACGCGGCTATTGGGCACCTTTGCGCGGCTCAACCGGCGCGACGGCAAGCCGCATTATTTGCGCCACCAGCCGCGGATCTGGACCTATCTCAGCCGTTCGTTGGCCCACCCGACGCTGCAGCCGATCCGGGAGTGGTATTCGACTCATGTACCCCCACCACTCCCCTATTAATTTACCACTTATTAGTCGACCATCCTTAAGTTGCGGTGGACCCTGCAGTAAGTGGGGGCGGCTGCGTGAGTGCGGAGCAAAGGCATGGTGACAGAACGGCGCAAGGGCGAGCGGGTCACATTCGAACGGGGCATCAACGCCCACATGATGGGAATAGACGGCACCTGGCGGCGCGAATGCAGGCTGGAGGATATTTCGGAGATCGGCGCCAAGCTGACGATTGCCGGCAGCGTGGAAGGCCTGCATCTGAAGGAATTCTTCCTGCTGTTGTCATCGACCGGGCTGGCCTACCGGCGCTGCGAACTGGCCTGGGTTAACGGCGATCAGATCGGTGTTAACTTTCTCAAGAGCACCAAGAAGAAAAAACGATCCACGCCGTACAACAAATCCGCCGCCGATGGATTTGTCTGACCCGTCGCCGCAGGTCGCATCATCGTCATGCAATGGGATTATGGCATCGCGGTTGGAGGGTGCGTGAATATCGCTGGTGCGATCCTCGCGTCGTCCGGTATTTTCCACCGCAGCGGGGTCCGGCGATTCGCCGGAATTTGCCTGGTCTGATCGTTTGCGCGTAACCTGCCACGGACACGTCTGCGCCATCGGCGCGGGCCTGGTCGTCCGGCAGCATCGCCATCCGCCCGCTGTGAAAGAACGCCAAAACGGTTACGAGATATTCCCGACATGCCTTTCAATCCTGACAAAGCCATGGTCCTTGCCGCCGGACTTGGGGTCCGAATGCGCCCTTTGACCGACACCCTGCCAAAGCCGCTGGTGGTTGTGGCGGGCCAGACGCTGCTCGATCATGTGCTGGACAAGCTCGCCCTCGCCGGCGTCAGCGAAGCCGTCGTCAATGTGCACTATCTGGCCGACCAGATCATCCAGCATACCGCCGGGCGCACACGGCCGCGCGTGGTCATCTCCGATGAGCGCGACCAGATTCTCGGCACCGGTGGCGGCGTCGTCAAGGCGTTGCCGTTGCTGGGCAGTGCTCCGTTCTTTCATGTCAATGCCGATACGCTGTGGATTGATGGCGTGCGGCGCAATCTGGCGCGAATGGCCGAGGTCTTCGATCCCGCGCGCATGGATATCCTGCTCCTGATGGCGCCGACCACGAGCAGCATCGGCTATGCCGGATCTGGCGACTACAACATGCTGCCGGACGGCGCGCTGCGCCGGCGCAGGGAACATCAGGTGGTGCCCTTCGTCTATGCCGGCGCCGCGATCCTGTCGCCCTCGGCCTTCGCCGATGCGCCCAAAGGCGAATTCTCGCTGACCCGGATCTTCGATGCCGCCAACGAGAAGGAACGGCTGTTCGGCCTGCGGCTGGATGGCGTGTGGATGCATGTCGGCACCCCCGATGCCGTCGCCGCCGCGGAAGAGGCCTTTCTCGAAAGCGTGGCGTAATCGGGCGAGGGTGGGAGAAGGCGGCGCCATCGAAGCCGCCCGCCACATACTCAACCGTCATCCTCCGCGAAAGCGGGGGATCCAGTACGCCGCGGCCGATCGGCTTATCACTGGCGTCTCTGGCGGGCGGTCAAGCCGGGCGATGACAGCTGTGTCGCGGCGCCGCGGCAACCGCTTCCCGCCGCGTATTCAATTTCCGATGCACTTTTCAAACAGCCACGGTCGCGATTTCATTTGTCGTGAGCGCCAGACGCACCTGAACGCCCCGCGGCGCCATGCGCCCGGGTTTTTGCCAGAACGTCTCGCCCTCGAGAAACAGAGGGCGCGGGGAATGCCGCGATGCCCAGAGGCACCCGCGGCCCGTGTGCAAGAAAACGGCCGTACGCACACGAGGTAGCGCGAGGCACCGGATCATCCGGCATTCCCCACGCAGTGGGTTTACGGTTTATATGACGTGCTCTCCCCGGCAAGATAAGCTCTATTGCTACCGTCGCCTTCGGATTAACGGCCTGTTCAGCCCGGTTGAGCCGAACGAAACCTCCAAGGACTTGACACCAGCCTTGGGTGCCAGAACCACACGCCTTCCCCGTACGCATCAGCGCCGTCGTCTATCATGCCAGGTATCGCTCACGGAGGAGATCCGCTCCCCGCCCTGCGACCCACCGCATGCCTGACGCTGCCGCGTCCACCGCCCCTTATCCCGCGTTTCCTGACGATCGCGATACGCCCCTCTGTGTGGGATAAGTTGGAGCGATGTTTAACTCGCTTTGTACAGAAAGTGAACAGTAATATTTTTGTATTGAGACCTTGACAAAAGGAGAAACACAATAAATCTGTCGCGACGGATTACATCCGGGTTACACGGACGGCGATGCCGTTGTTTGATCAACGACGCCGCCGGCAACAAATCGAGCTGCGATGCTCAGATTGATCCCCATCGAGGCATGGCTGATATTGCTGGACTTGCCTGGTTTGACCTGGAAGCAAAATGGCCGAGGCTCGCATCCGTGCGCACGGATATCCCCCCTCGAACCCAGTTTCGCCGATTATAAATTCCTGCTCTAATCCTCCTGAATGAAGGTCACCGGAGCGGCAGTTTCAAGCCCTGGCAAGTGATGGACGCGCGGTTTCATCGAAGGTATTGCCAGGACAATAAGCGGCCCGCTCCTGGCTTTACGGGCAACGCTTTGGTGCACTGGGAGGACCCGATATCATGTCACTCGCGTTGAAGCCTCTGCATCCGGTCTTCGTCGCCGAAGCAACCGGGCTCGACTTGACCCAGGCCGCTCTCGCGGGCAGATGCCTGCGAGATCAATGCCGCGATGAATACCTACGGCGTTCTGGTGTGGCGAGGTCAGCCACTGACCGCACAGGAGCAGATACGGTTCGCCACCGCGTTCGGCCCGCTCGACATCGGCCTGAAGCGGATCTTCAAGCGGCCCGAGCGGCTCGAGGATGAACGGCTGATCGACATTTCAAACGTGTCCTTGGACGGCGCGGTTCAACGACGGGACTCCCCGAAAAACCTGTCCAATTTTGCCAATCAGCTATGGCATAGCGACAGCTCGTTCATGAACCCGCGCGCCGCCTATTCGATGCTGCACGCGGTGGTGACGCCGAGTTGGGGTGGCGATACCGAGTTCGCCGACTTGCGCGCGGCCTACGATACGCTGGATTCCAGAACGCGTTCGATCGTCGCTGATCTCAGGGCGGAACATTATGCGCTGCACACCCGCATTCTGCTCGGGGACGACGCCTACACCGACGAGCAGAAGAAACTGATGCCGCCGGCGGTTTGGCCCATCGTCGACACCCATCCCGGCTCGGGTCGCAAGGTGCTGTTCGTCGGTGTCCACGCCTGCCAGATCATCGGCATGAGCACCGCCGAGTCGCGGCTGCTGCTGTCCGACCTGCTGGAGCATGCCACGCAGCGTGAGCGCGTCTACACGCACCAATGGGAGGTCGGAGATCTCGTGATGTGGGACAATCGTGCCACGGTCCATCGCGGACGTCGCTTCGACCTCAGCGAACGCCGCGAATTGCGCCGCACCACCGTCAATGACACGCCGGAGGCGATGCTCGCGGTGGCGTAGAGCATATCTCATGTGCTGCCAATTGTGGGAGACGGCGCGGCGTCCCCGTTTGCCAACGCCATCACTTACGTAGGGGCGCCCCTTGTGGTCGCCGGGAAGGATTGCCATGCGCCTGACGACATGCATGCTCGGCCTTGCGCTGGCGGGGCTGACGGCTTTCAGCGCCCATGGTCAGGCCTTCCCGACCCGAAACGTGACGATCCTGGTGCCGTTTGCGGCCGGCGGCCCCACCGACGTCATCATGCGGATCCTCGGTGAGCGCCTGAGCGCGCGCTGGGGCAAATCCGTCATCATCGAGAACCGGCCGGGCGCCGGTACCATCGTGGCAACCGCCGCGCTCGCCAATTCCGCCGCCGACGGTTACACGCTGGGCGTCATCACCAATTCCTTCGCGGTCAATCCAGCCATCCGTCAGCCGCTGACCTACGATACGCTGAAGGATTTCGCCGGGGTCAGCATGGTGGTCTCGGTGCCGGTCGTGCTGGTCGCGAACCCGACGTTCGCTCCCAACACCGAGGCCGAACTCATCGCTCTCGCCAGGAAGACCGGCGAGCCGCTCAACTTCACCTCGCCTGGCCCGCGCACGGTCGGGCATCTCGCCGGCGCATGGCTTGCGAACCTCGCAGGCATCAAGCTCACGCATATCGCCTACAACGGCAGCGCGCCGGCCCTAACCGACGTGCTCGCCGGTCGCGTGCCGATCATGTTCGACCTGTGGAGCTCGGTAAAGCCTTACGTCGCCGCCGGCAGACTGAAGGTGCTTGCCGTGGCCAGCGCGCAACGGCTGCAGGATGCGCCGCAATACCCGACCTTGGCGGAAAGTTATCCCGGATTCGACGTCAATGCCTTTCAGGCCCTCGCCGTGCCGAAAGGCGTGCCGCCAGCCGTGATCGAGCAGATCTCCGCCGACATCCGCAGCGTGGTGTCGTCCCGGGAATTCGCCGAAAAGGTCGGGCCGCTCGGCGTCTTTCCGAAAGCCACATCGCCGCAGGAACTCGATGCGATCATCCGCCAGGAGATCGAGCGCTGGACCGCCATCGCCAAAGCCGCGAATATCACGGTCGATTAAACGCGAGCTCGCCGCAGGGTCGCTCGATGTCGTTGTTGCGTAACAACGGAAGTCGGGTTCACCGGGCCGTGATTTCAGGTTTTGACCCACAGCCGACGCCATCCGTGGTGCCCGCCCACCGAGCCTAAGCTAGAACCTCCGCTATTGCTTTCTCTCGCCCCGCATGTCCTGGCCATTCTGGTGAAGAACCAAGTGAGAGATTTTCCCAGCATCAGTTGCGAAGAACTCCAACTGGGCGTCCACGACCTTCGTGAAGAACTTGCTTTGAGACTCAGGAAAGAGCCGGATTTTTCGCTGATGGGGCGCCTGCGACATCAGCTGTCCATCCTCTAGGGTAATGGTGAGCGAGAATGTGGGCGTGAGCTCATAGATGCCGGTGTAGGTCGAGAGGAGGGCCGGATCGACCTTGATGCTCGTCCGGACGATCGGATGAAAATCCGGCCAGCCATAGACCGAGGCGATGCCGCGCAGGATCTCGTTGGCCAGTAGCTGGCCGCCTTGTGCGTTGGTCATGATAACCGCTCCATCGCCGCTCTGCTGATAGCCGACAAGCACGGCTTCAAAACCCTCATCGATGCCGCCGTGCGAGAAGAAGGGGTTCTCCGGCGTGCCCCCAATCGGCAAACCCAAACCGTGGCTGCCTTGACCCGCGATGAGCATCTGCTTGGTCATCTCAGCCGAAAGCACGCGATTGGCATCTCCGCGCAACGAGCGCTGGATCTCGATCGCGTACCGCGCGAGGTCGGTCGGCGTCGTCCAAAGTCCGGCAGCCGCCATTTCCGGATAGATGTGGGAGCCGCCCTCTACGGGGGCGCCGTTAGCTTTATAGGGCGTTGCCGCGCCGGAGCGCAGCTCCGTTGGCAGCGGTTGTTCGTAGGTGCTGCTGATCATGCCGATCGGCGCCAGCACAGTGTCGTGCATGAGCTTGGGGAACGGCTGATGCGAGACGTCGAGCAGCAATTGCTGCATCACCGTGTAGCCGCCGCCGGAGTATTTCCAACGGCTTCCCGGAGCAGCCTCCAGGCGAACAGGGGCGGTGTTGGCTGGCTTCTCCCCATCCAGGACTTGGACGAGAGAGGGAATTGGAGCACCTGCCGCGTAGCCTGGGAACCCGTGCACGGTGAGCCCGGCGGTGTGACTGAGCAACTCACGTAGCGTAACCACAGCTCCTGGCGCAGCCGCGCTTGCGGGAATCTTCCACGAGGTCAGTGCCTGATTGACGTCTGAGTTGAGCGCCAGCTTGCCTTGCTCGACGAGATGAAGCGCAGCCATCGCCGCAACCGGCTTGCTGATGCTACCGGCCTGGAACAGGGTATCGGCCGTGACGGGGCCACCCCCGAGTTGTGCAACGCCAAATCCCTGCGCCCATTCAATGGCGCCATTATGGATCACGGCGATGCTGACGCCCGGCACTCGATAAGCGGCCATACGGTCGTTGAGCGTTTGACACACATCAGGATCGTCCTTCTCCACGACCTTCGTCTTGAGGCACGCGGCAACATCATCGATACGACGTTGGATCTCTGGCGAGGGCATCGTCTGAGCCACAATTTCTTCTGGTAGAAAGCATAGTCCGGCGATGTACGGCAATGCGGCCAACAGGCGTAATCGAGACATTCATCGGTTGCTTCCATTGAGACGATCGACCTTAGCCTAGCTCAACCGCGTAAACGAGAAGAGTTTGCAATTGGCACATAGCGTCATTTTGCTGCGATGCGGAATTTGATCGTCATCGGGGGCACAGCCGACATCACGGACGCATTCTCAGGAGGGCGCGGATCGAAACTCCGACGTTACCCGCTGCGATCCACTGCGTCGCGTCCCCCTTCACATCGCGCGGATCGAAACAAAGCAGGAATTTTGCCTCTCCCTCCGGCCGAGATTCATGCTATCGTTTTCTGTCATGCTCAGTTCCGAAGCCCTGGAGACGTTGCGTCGATCCGAGCCTGCCCTACGCGCCCGTGGCGTACGCAGGGCGGCGGTATTCGGCTCGGTCGCGCGCGGTGATAGTGGCCCGGGCAGCGATATCGACATCATGGTGGAGATTGATCCGGAAGCTCATCTCACCGTCTTCGACTATGCGGGCTTGAAGGATTTTATCGCGAGCCTGTTCGAGGGTCCGGTCGATGTGGTCAACCGCGACTCCCTCAAACCTTATGTTCGCCCCGCCGCGACGATAGACGCGATCTATGCTTTCTAAGGCGGCCTCAAGAATAGTTTACGCCGTCACACGTTGCCTGGAGATCATTTCCGAAGCGTCACGGCGTCTGCCGGATGACTTAAAGGCCCGGTATCCTTCCATCGGCTGGAAACAGATGGCGGCGGCAGGAAATGTTTATCGCCACGATTACGAAGACGTTGCCTCGGAATTCGTTTGGGACACGCCGTGGCGGGGGTTGTCGCCGCTGCGGACAGCTGTCGAGGCTGAGTTAGGGCATGCGGGATGACCGACCGAAGCTCTATTCGGGTTAAGTCGCCACGCCGACTTGACGCGCAGGCGGCGCTGCGCCGCCAGCCTCACGCCGCCCGCCATCCGGCCGGGTGCGCATTGAGGTAGATCGCGTAGAGCGAGGTCTGCGCGGTGATAAAGAGGCGGTTGCGATGGCGGCCACCGAAGCAGAGATTGGAGACGAGTTCGGGCACCGGAATGCGTCCGATCAGCGTTCCATCCGGGGCAAACACCCGAACCGAATCCGCGCTCGAGGTCCAGATATTGCCGGCCGTATCGACACGGAAGCCGTCGAACAGGCCCGCCTCGCTCACGGCGAACACGCCCTCGCGCCCGAGCGATTGGCCATCCGCCCCGACATGATAGGCGTGGATGGCGCGGGGCGTTCCGGCGACGTGGGTCTCGCCGGTGTCGGCGACGTAGAGTTTCTTCTCGTCCGGCGAGAAGGCAAGGCCGTTCGGGCGCACCAGATCGGTCACCACCGCCTCGACCGCACCGGAGGAAGGATCAAGCCGGTAGACATTCGCGGCGCCGATTTCGGAAGCCGCGAACGCGCCCTCATAATAGCCGTCGATGCCGTAGGTCGGATCGGTGAACCAGATCGACCCGTCGGATTTCACCACGACGTCGTTCGGCGAATTGAGCCGCTTGCCCTGGTAATGCGTCGCCAGCGCGTGCCAGAGCCCGTCGGCACCGAGCCGCGAGATCCGCCGCCCGCCATGCTCGCAGGCGATGACGCGGCCGTCGCGGTCGAGCGCATGGCCATTGTGATAACCGCAGGGGCTTGCGAACACGCTGACATGGCCGTCGTCCTCGACGAAGCGCAGCACGCGATCGTTGGGAATATCCGACCACAGCAGATGCCGCGCAGCGGGTACATAGACTGGACCCTCGGCCCAGCGGCAGCCCGTCCACAGCCGCTCCAGCTTGGCGTGACCGATGATCAGCCGGGAAAAGCGCTCGTCGAGGATCACATAGTCTGACATCGGGGAAGGATCCAACGCGGCCGTCGCTGCGGTATCGATATCATGACCAGAAGGCAGGTCGCAACGCGGAACGATGCGACGGCTGCGACCAGCGCCGCGGCGGCGTCAAAACGCGGAGAGTGGCGTGGCGCATTACGCCCGATGCAGCCGGGCACCAGCGGTTTCGCAGCCGTATCCCTCAGCTCTGTTTCCGGGTAATGGTTCGCCGTGATGGCTTGGGATCCAGGCGGAGCAATTCGCCCCACCGCCGCATCAGAACCTGCCCGCGCGTAAGCCGCCGGGCGAACGAGTGCCCTGGGCGCATGTGCCGGTTTCCCCATTCGCCTTCATAAGCCTGAACCGGATCGGGAGGCGAGGGCGGATATGATGTTTGCGCTGCTCTTTGGGGTGGTATCGCTGCTCTACGCCACGGTTGGCCAAGCAGGCGGAACGGCCTTTCTCGCGCTGATGGCCTTTGCCTCGTTCCCCTCGAACGAGATGCGACCCACGGCATTGCTCCTCAACATAGTGGCCGCGTCATACTCGACTTGGTTGTTCAATCGCGGAAGCCTGGTGGGTTGGGCGAAGCTTAGACCACTCTTGCTTGCCTCGCTTCCCACGGCCCTTATCGGGGGCTTCATCGTCCTGGACGAGGGTATCTATAAGATCGTCACCGGTTTGGTCCTGCTTTCTGCGGCGGCGTTCCTCGCCGCACGCCGATCGGACCGCGGAGGACCGAATCGGTCGCCCCCATTATCGGGCCTGCTCGGTACGGGCGCCGCCGTCGGTTTCTTGTCGGGAATCACGGGCGTTGGCGGCGGTGTTTTTCTCGCGCCTCTCCTGATCGCATTGCATTGGGCGTCGCCGAAAGAGACCGCGACGCTATCGGCCCCGTTCATCTTGGCGAACTCAGTCGTAGGGCTGGCCGGCGCCATGTATTCGGGCCAGAGCCCCGCCGCAGGTACATGGCAGTTTGCGCTCGCGGCGCTGGCCGGCGCCATGATCGGCACGATTGTCGGGCTGCGCTGGCTGTCGCAAACTGCGACCCGCTATCTGCTCGCCCTGATTCTGGGTACGGCAGGAATTCAACTGCTATTTTTCTAGTGACCGATGCTGCGGAGAGTAGGTGCCGGATCAAGAACGGATCGATGCGCATACTTCCAATCGCTGGTGATGGATTTCCGGCCTCCCTCGCCGCACTCAGGCCCCGGGATGACGGAAACAACTGTTAGAGTCAGAACACTGGCGGTCGAATGCCGGCTATTTCGGAGCGTCCGCCGAGGGATTGAATAGCTTTTGTCCGTTCACCTGATAGGCGCCGATCGCCTGCTGGCCTTCGGATGAGACGAGCCAGTCAGCAAAGACCTTCGCGAATGCACGTTTTGCGCCCGCGTGCTTCTGCGCATTCAATTCGATGACGTCGTAGCGGTTAATCAGGCGCGGATCGTGCTCGACGGCGATGACCAGCGCGCCCTTGTTGTTGAAGCTAAGCCAGGTGCCTCGGTCGGACAGCGTATACGCAGCCATCGCGCTCGCGATATTGAGGGCCTGCCCCATACCGCCGCCGATGCTGCGATACCATTTTTCCCCGCTGAGGGTTTCAGGCGTCTGACCGGCGATTTTCCAAAGCCGCAGCTCCGCCGCGTTGGTGCCGCTGTTGTCGCCGCGTGATACGAAAGGCGCCCGCGTCGATGCGATCGCCTTCATTGCCGCGACGCTGTCGCTGCCGCCTCGAACATGAGCCGGATCGGCGGCCGGCCCGACGATGATAAAATCATTCCACGCGATTTGCCGTCGGCTCGCGCCGTGGCCTTCATCCATGAATTGCTGTTCGGCTTCAGGATCGTGAACCAGCAACAGGTCCGCATCGCCCCGGCGCGCGGTGTCAAGCGCCTTGCCCGTGCCCTGCGCAACCACGTTGACCTTGATGCCCGTTTTGGCCGTGAACGGCGGAAGAATGTGTTCCAGGAGCCCCGACGCTTCGACTGAGGTTGTCGAAGCCAACACGATGGCCTGCTCCGCGGCTGAAGCGCGGCAATTGCCGATCACGATGCCAATCAGCACCAGTATCAATCGAAATTTCATCGTGCTTCGTCGCTCCCGGCCATGCGCGCCGGTCCCGCAAATGCGAACACCGTCGCGCTGATTGAAATGCTGATCCCGACCAGTACAGCGCCGAGGGCCAAAGCCAACGGTAGCTCGCCCTGACTGGTCTGCAGCGCAATGGTCGTCGTCATGGTTCGTGTCAGGCCGCGAATATTGCCACCGACCAGGATCACCGCGCCGACCTCTGAGACGGTGCGGCCGAAGCCGGCCAAGATGGCTGTTATCAGGTCGGCGCGAATGATGTGAAGAATCTGCGGGATAGCCTGCAGCCGCGACGCCCCGTCGCAGACCAGCTCGTCGCCATAGCGCGCCCAGGCACGCTCGCCGGCGCGATGCACCAGAGCGGCCACGATGGGCATCGCAAGGATGGTCTGAGCGATCACCATCGCGGTCGGCGTATATAGCAATGCGAGGAAGCCCAACGGTCCGGACCGAGAAAGCGCAAGGTAGAGAACCAAACCGACGACGACAGGCGGCAGACCAAGAAAGGCGTTGATCAGAACGACCGCCAGTCGCCGACCGCGAAAGGGAAAAACGGCAAGCGCCGCGCCGGTCGGCATGCTGATCGCCGCCGCGAGAGCCGTCGCCGTCAGGCTGACGCCGATGGACAGTCCGACTATCTCCAGGAAGTCACGCAACCGGCTGCCATTTCATCAATCAGGGTGGCTCAACCTAAGCTGCGCAACGCCACAGGCGCAACACCTGTCTGGAATTGGTGCCGGATCGCGACTGACATCGTCCGGCTCACCGCGCCTTATATCGGCAAAAAACCGAGAAGCAGGAGCATCCCGTTCGAAGAACGCGCGAGTTCGGCCTGCTAGACCATATCCCGATCAGATCGAATCGCTGATTTCTCCATCTACATGACCGGGAGATGCACGGCCATGACGCCTAACGATGGTTCAACATGACCGGAACATGCTTTAGCGTTTTGGTCCTGACGCATCGTCTGTTCTCGGCTTCGTTCCGGACGCATCCTTGCGCGAGCCTTTAAATCCGTAAGCGCGGCGTGAGCGGCGCGCGGTCGTCTCTCATGGTCGTCGCTAAGCAACTTCCGGCTCTAGCCCGATCGGGAGCAACTTCACACCGCGCGCGACGAAAGCTTTTCGGGCGTCGGCATAAGCCACCTCCATTTTTGCCACCGCCTCCTTCAACGTCTCGCTGCTCATGTGTTTGGCATCGCGCTCCACCGTGCGGGCCAATGCCGCCAACGCCATCATCCCAAAAGTACCGGCGCCGCTCTTGAGCGAATGAGCCTCACGCTCGACCCTACTTCGATCATCCTGCCCGGTGGGCGAGCTCAGCCGCGGCAGCCGATCGTCGGTTTCCCTCATGAAAATCGCGAGCACTTCGAGGGCGCCCTCTTCGCCGATTTCCGAGACCAGCTCGTCAAACACTCTGGCATCGAAGGCGGGTGCTTCGGTCCATGGCGGGGCGCACGGCGGCACCACCGGCGGGGCCTCGATGGCGCCATCGGCGGAGCCGGGCACCTCGGCCATTTTCAAGACGCGGACCATGGCGTCGACCAGGAGCTTCTTGCGCACGGGCTTGACGACAAAATCGTTCATGCCCGCGTTTCGACACGCCTCCAGATCTTCCGGAAAGGCGTTGGCCGTGAGCGCGATGATCGGCACCGCGGCCGACGGCGTTGCAAGCGCGCGAATGGCGCGGGTCGCCTGCAATCCGTCCATTTCCGGCATTCGCACGTCCATCAGGATGACGTCGTAATTGAAGGATCGGGCCGCGATCACCGCTTCGGCGCCGTCGCAGGCCAGGTTGGTCTTGATGTTGAACTCCTTCAACATCCTGACGGCGACGGTGCGATTGGCGGAATTGTCGTCGACGACCAGTACCCGCAGCGGTCTTCCCAGCGATGCAATGCCGGAATTGAAATGGAGCGAGCCGGCTTCGCCGTCATGCTCGACAGCAACAGCTGTTTCCGCCACTTCGAGCGGCAGCCAGAAGCGGAACGTTGAACCCTTGCCGAGGGCCGACTCGACGCTGATGGCGCCCCCCATCTGCTCGATCAACCGCTTGCAGATCGAGAGCCCGAGGCCGGATCCGCCGAAGCGGCGGTTGATAGAGTCGTCGGCCTGGACGAAGTCCCTGAATAAAAGGCCGATCTTGTCCGGCGCAATGCCGATGCCGGTGTCGGTAACGGCCCATTCGATTTTGACGCCTTGGCCATCATTGGCGAGGCACCGCGAGGCCACGACCACTTCACCGGCCTGGGTGAATTTGATGGCGTTCGATAGCAGATTGAGAAGAATCTGGCGGATGCGGCCGGCGTCGCCCCGCAATGGCGAAGGCAGCGGCGCTTCAACAACGCTGCGAAGCAGGAGATCTTTGGCGGAGGCGCGGGGACCAACCATCCGCAGCGCACTTTCGACCAGAAGATCCGGATGGAACCCGACGCTTTCCATCGACAACAGACCCGCTTCCAGCTTCGAGAAATCCAGGATGTCATTGAGGATTTCCAAAAGACTGTCACCCGCCTGGTAAACCGACAGGACGGTATGACGCTGTTCGTCATCGAGCGCGGTATCAAGCAAGGTCGACGTCAGTCCCAGGACCGCGTTCATGGGGGTACGAATTTCGTGGCTCATGGTCGCAAGGAAGGTGGACTTGGCCGCATTCGCCGCTTCCGCCTTTTCAACCAGCTGTTGCTGCCTCGTCCACCAGATCGAGATCGCCACCGACGCCATCAGGATGAAGGCGGCGCTGACCAGCGACATCAGGGTCAACAGCCGCGCCAGGCTGCGCCAGCCGGCCAGCACGTTGAATTCGGTCTGGGAGGCCACCACCGAGATGGGAAAATCGGTCAGCATCCGCGCAGAGCGAAGGCGCATCTGTCGGTCGGTCGGGCTTGGCTCGCGAATATTGCCGCCCGCGGCCAACGCCCGTTCGGCCGCGCCGGTCGAGGCCCGCCCCAAATCGCGGGAAGGCGGGAAATGCGCCAGCAAGATTCCATCTTCGCGGTCCAATGACACCACCGTGCCGGTTCCGATCGACGTCGATGCGAAAAAGTTCTCGAGATATTGCACGGAGACGGCGCCCAGTATCAGTCCCATGAACTCCCCGTTCGGGTCGTTCAGGCGACGCGCCAGGTAGATATTCCAGGTGCCGGAGCCGCGATTGAGAACCGGCTTGCTGACAAATGTCTCGAGATTTGGATCCGCGCTCAATGCCTTGAAGTAATCCCGATCGGCGACGTTGACGTCGGGGATCGGCCAATAGCGGGAAAAATTGATGAGCTTGCCGTCGGCGTCGATCAGGGTCACGGCATCGACCTGGGGCAGGCCGGTGATTTTCTCCTTCAGCAGGACATTGGTTTCCTGGTCGGACATGACGCGCCGATAGGATGCCGCATCGGTGACACCCTTGCGCCCGATATAGTCGCCGACGCTGGACAGCACCAGGTCGACCGATTTGAATGCCGAATCGGACTGCTGGGCCAAAATGAGGCTGTAGCGGGAAAGATTGGCTTCCGCCGTATCCAGCGTGGTGCCGCGCAGATTGCTGAGAAAGATCAGGTCCGTGGCAATGAGGGTGCCTATCAGCAGGATCGCCGAAAGACTAAGCCACGCTCTTGAACGCCGGCTGCGCAACGTCATGGCGACCTGATACAACGGCGCGGCTCCCGCCCATCACTGGCAGCGTCACAACTCATGACCACGCGCGAGCCAGCTTCTGCAAGCCGAGCTGCGAGCCGATCTTTGTCACATCGTCGATGACAAGCAGCCGTTTTGGCAACTTCAAAATCCCCGGGATGTGGATGGCTGGGCGCTGATGAGCGCGGGCGAAGCCGCCGTCTGCGTCGAGGGCTGTTGTCCGACGCTCCGCGAGCTCACAATGATCGACCATTTGGCGATTTCGGATTTGACCAGCTCCGAAAGCGCTTGCGGCGTCCGTTCGGCCGGCGCAGGAAGATCCGCGCCGAGAGCGAGGAGCTGCTTTCGGGTGTTATCGTCATCCAGGGCCTCGGACAGCGCTGAACTCAGCTTCTCGATGATGTCAGGGGGTGTGCGCTTCGGGGCGAACAAGGCGTTCCATGCGGACGCCCTGAAGTCGGGCAAGCCCGCCTCTTCCGATGTCGGAACATCCGGCAAGGCCGGACTTCGCCTGGGGGTGCCGATCGCAAACGCCCGCACGGTTCCGGATTGAAGCTGAGGGACGACATTGACAATCTGGTCACACAGATAGTCGACGTGGCCCTTGGCAAGCGCATTGATCGCTGGCCCCGTTCCCTGGAAAGCTACCAGAACCGGCTGGATCCCTGTCAAGGAGCTCAGCATCTCGCAGGTGGCGAACGAAACCGAGCCAACTCCGGCATGCGCCATGGTAATCTTGCCCGGGTTATGCTGGGCGTATTCGATGAACTCGGCGAGGGTGGCCGCGGGAAAACCCTTCCGCGCCAAAATCAGCACAGGCATGCTCGCGGTCAAGCCGATCGGTTCAAAGTCCTCGGTGGGGCTGTAGGGAAGTTTCGGGTTCAAAGCGAGCGCCGCCGCGTGCGTGCCCATGTGTCCCATCAGGATCGTATAGCCATCGGGCGCCGATCGTTTGGCCCGGATTGCCGCGGTGGTGCCGCCCGTGCCCACGATATTCTCGACCACGATCTGTTGGCCCAGTAGCTGGGACATGCGGTAACTGACAATGCGCGCCACCATGTCGGTCGGCCCGCCCGCCGCGAACGGCACGATCAACGTGACTTCCTTGGTGGGGTAGATGGTTTGCGCCAACGCCGGCAGACTGAACAGGCTGAACGCGATGACCATCCGATAGAGCTGCGCCAACCTTCGCCGTCGGATGAGGCGCGGCAGCAGATCCTTCCCTCCTGGAAATTCGGAAATGCGCATGGACGCTCCGTCGTGTCTTGCACCATCCAGCGAGCAAGCGCGTGATGTCCCGTTGCGGACTTCAAAGTATTTCTGGAGTTGAATGATGAAAAGTCGGTTAGCGGGCGCAACCTGCATCAATGGGTATTTTTACGCAGTTCGGCGCTGGCGAGAAGAGCTACCCATCCGTCATCGCTGATGGCTGTCGCGAAGGCCTCACCATGGCCACGCCTCGAAGAACAGAAAGAGCAGGAAGGTGGGGCCAAGGCGCCCGTGCTTCCGAAGCGAACTTGACGACGAACCAGAAACCCGAATGGCGCGGTCGCTTGGCGCCTCGCAACCTTCGAACGCACGTAAACGCCCCGTGGCGCGAGGCGCCCGGGCTTTTGCAGGAACGTCACGCCCTCGAGATAATCAACAGCGCGCGGGCCATGCCGCGATGCCCAGTGGCCCCCGCAGCCTCGCGCGGAGGGCAGACGGCCGCGACGCTCGGTCGATCTTGACCTGATCTCTTGCACGGCGGATGTTGCGCCGGTGACCCTCACGGAAAAGGACGCCCAATGACGTCCAAGATCCCGGCTACAAGGAAGATAGCCAATGGTTCAACTCCTCGACAGCGACATCATGACAAGGGACGTGCTCGATTGGAAGGGCGTGCATCTGCTGCACTTCATGGGCTCATCATGCTCGCAGAAGCTTCGCATCTTCCTGAATCTCAAAGCCATCAAGTGGCAGTCCCACCTCGTCGACCTGCATGCCAATGAGAATTTCCTGCCCTGGTTCCTCGGCATCAATCCGCGCGGGCTGGTGCCGGTGCTGGTGCACGACGGGGCAGTGCATATCGAGAGCAATGACATCATCCAATATCTTGAGCAGACATTTCCGACGCCAAAACTCATTCCGGCCGGCCACGAGGATGAAGTCGCGGACCTGCTCAAGCACGAGGATGACCTGCATCTTGACCTCCGCACCCTGAGTTTCCGTTTCGTGTTCGTTCCTCCCGGGCCACCGAAGCCTGAGGCGATGCTTGAAAGCTATGCCGCGAATGGCACCGGTACCGTGCGTGGCGCCAGGGATCGCGACAAGGATATCCAGATCGCGTTCTGGCAGCGCGCCGCCAAGGACGGTTTCACCGACGAGGCGGCACGCGTCTCGGCGCAGAACTTTCGCGTCGCGTTTGACGCCCTCGAGCAGCGGCTGGCGCATCACCCCTACCTGATCGGCGATCATTTGACCGTGCTCGACATCGCCTGGCTGATCTACGCCCACCGGCTATCACTCGGCGGCTACCCGTTCGGACGGCTGCATCCGCACGTCGCAGTTTGGATGGAGAAGCTCCGAACCAGGCCGGAGTTTGCCAGCGAGATCGCCATGCCGCCGGAAGCCGTGACACGGCTCGAAGCAGTGCGGCGCCTCCAGGCCGAGTCCGGGAAGACGCTCGAGGCGGTGGCTGGATTCTAGCCGCGGCTGTTCGATTGGCGGTCAACGGGCCGCCGAACAAATCCTGTTGCTCCGACGCGAGATCGATCGCCCGCGGCATCGGCGAATGGTGGCGCTGCCTATTTCTTGCCTATCATGTGGCTCCGCTCTTCGGATGGGCACCAGCCAGTTCACGATCGCCGGACTTGAAAGCGGTCACACACTCCCGAGCACAAAGACGCTTTTGCGCTACGCCCAGGCGACCGGCAGCAAGTTCCGCGTGCGGCTGTCGGCGGCTTGATTCGGCGTTCAGTAACGGCATCGCACAGGATCGTAGAGTAGCGCGCCACAGCCGATGAAGATCGGCACTATTGCTTCGCCGTGGCGCTATGACGAGATGCGCCCCGGCCCGCTGGCGTTACCAGGAACGCGACGAGGCCGCCGAACTTAATCCGCATCGGCCCTTTTGTTTATCTCAAAAATGAGATATGTACGGGCATGTCTTGGCGCGTCGAAATCCTGAACGATATCGTCGTGGCCGAGATCGCGGCCCTCCCGGCCGACATGCAGGCGCGGTTTCTGCGACTTGCCGAGCGCATCGCGTCGGCCGGGTTGGAAAGCCTAAGCGAACCGCATGTGAAGCACCTGGAGGGCAAGCTGTGGGAATTGCGACTGACCGGCCGCGATGGAATTGCCCGCGCGCTCTACGTCACGGCGATCGGCCGAAGGGTCGTCGTGGTCCGTGCATTCGTGAAGAAGACGCAAAAGACCCCGCGCGTCGAAATCGCGCTCGCGCTGCGGCGGGCAAAGGAGATCACATGAACATCCCGTTCGAAAAGCTAAAGGCGCGTCTGCTGGCCAATCCCAAGGTCAAGGCCGAGTATGAAGCGCTCGCTCCGGAGTTCGAGATCGCCGGCGAGCTTCTCAGGGCCCGCCGGAGGGCGGGCCTCTCGCAAGCGCAACTAGCTGCGCGGATGGGGACCAGCCAGTCCTCGATCGCCCGACTTGAAAGTGGTCAGACACTTCCGAGCACGAAAACGCTTTTGCGCTACGCCGAGGCGACCGGTAGCAAGTTCCGTGTGCGGCTGTCGGCGGCTTGATTCGGTATTCACGCACTTGGCGGCACTGGCATCGCACAAAATCGCAAAATGGCGCGCCACGGCCGATGAAGATGGGCACTATTCGTTCGCCGTGGCGCTATGATTTCGCGCGCCAGCCCCCGCGATACCGTCCGACAACTTTCCCGTCTTTGCGCGCACACTCCGACGGGAGTGTGTACGTGCCGTTATTCATTTTCGATGTCTTCGAGCCTGGTCCCACGTCCCGCGCGCAGGCTGTTTCGCGCCTGTTCGATCCGACGCAGGAAGCGCGGGTCGTGTTCGAGGCGGTACTCGAACCAGTCCTCTTCCGACTCGAAACCGATCAACACGCCGGCGGGCTTACCATGGCGCGTAATAACGATCTCCTGCGTCTCAGCTTCTCGAAGAAAGCGAGACAGATCATCCTTGATCTCGGACAAAGGAACTTGCTTCACCCCGGATTTCCGAACTGTGCGAGCCATGACTCAGCCTCCGATTTGGGCACTATTGCCAGAACCTCGACGGTCGTGCCGGACACATCGTAGAAAACCCGAACTTCGTCCACCCGCAGCCGATACTGTGGACGGAGCAATCCTCGCAATCGCTTGATGCGACTGCGGCTCGTTTTCTTGGGCGCATGCCTCAGATGCCTTCCGAGCGCAGTCCGGACAGTCGCGCGAACACCTGCCGTGAGCCCCCTGAGGTCTTCGACAGCTTCGGGAGCAAGGATGATCTCGAAAGCCATTCTGGCTAGATAATAGCCAGATTTGCGTGGAGCGTCAAACGAGGCGAATAGTCTGCCTCTGAGCGAACGTTGGCGCACCATCGGCTGGGCTGAGGCGCCGCTGCGGGCTCTGGCGTAGATTATAAAGTGGCGCGCCACGGCCGATGAAGATGGGCACTACTCTTTCGCCGTGGCGCTATGATGCCGGAGCCCGCCACGCGCTGTAATTGGCAAGTTTGCGACCGGCTGCGATCTAGCACGATGCCGGGACAATTCCCTTGTTCCCATTCTGGGAACATGCTAGGCTGACGCATGCGGGTCATCGCTCGAAACGTGCTTGTCAGCTTCTGGGGCAAGCACCCGGAAGCAAAAGTCTCGCTTGAACGCTGGCACACGATCGTGAGAGCCGCGCAATGGACATCAACCGATGAGGTCCAGAAGGCGGCTCCGAAGGCCAAGGTACTGAACCGCGAGCGTGTGAGGTTTGAGGCGGCAGGAGGAAACTACCGCTTGGTGGCCGCCTTCGATTTCCGTCGGCAGATCGCCTTCGTGAAGTTCATCGGCACCCACGCGGAATATGATCGCATCGATGCATTGAAGGTGTCGCAGTTTTAAGGAGACGACATGGAAATCCGACCCATTCGCACAGACCAGGATCACCGCGCAGCGCTCGCAGCGATTGAGGCCTGTTGGGGCGCAGCGGAGGGCACGGAGGATGGCGACAAGCTTGATGTGCTCCTCGCGCTCGTCGAAATCTACGAGGCGAGGCGATGGCCGATCGAGATCGACGACACCTTCGATCCTATCGACGTGCTCCGCTATGCCATTGACGAACTCGGGCATACCCAGGCCGAGCTGGCAGAACTTCTGGGCTCGCGCTCGCGTGCGTCGGAGGTCCTTTCGCGTCGGCGAGCACTCACGGTCGAGATGATTCACAAGGTCGGCGAAGCGTGGAAAATTCCAGCTGACCTTCTTGTTCGTCCCTACAAGATCGAGCGAGCCGCCTGACGTGCACCTCCAGCAGCATCGTCGTAGAACGGCTTCGCGCAGCGGGATACCGGGCGACCGTCATAGCGTGCCCTGTCGTGAAGTGGCGCGCCACGGCCGATGAAGATGGGCACTATTGTTTCGCCGTGGCGCTATGATGGAGCGCGCAGAGATATCCCGACGTACGCTGTACCACGCGGTGGAGGCCGGATCCACTGCGACATCGGATGCGTTAGTCTTCGAGCGCGCGTGCCACTGCATCCGGGTCTCGTGCGATGACCGTTAGCAGTACCTGCGCGGCCTTATCGGGGCGATGCGCGCCTTGCTCCCAGTCTCGCACAGTCCCGAGTGGGAGGTGGAACCGCGCCGCAAACTCTTCCTGCGTCAAATTCAACCTTGTGCGCAATGCCCGCACAGTCGGCACGCGGCGAGCGCGCGCGAGCTGCGCCTCGGTCGCGGGCGAAGCATCGGGGTCGGCTACTGCGGCACGATGACGCGCTTCGTCGCTCATGGCGTCGAAGGCGCGCCAATCTGTCTTTGGCGGCTTCTTCGGATTGAGCTTAAATCTCGTGATACTTTCTCTTTTCATGTGGCTCCGCTCCTCTGGCGGATATGATGCGAACGATGTCGCCTCTCATCGTATAGGTGACGAAGAGCATTCGGCCGTCTACCAATCCGATGGCGTTGAAACGCAACTCGCCAGCGGCGTCGAGGTCATCAAACTCGACCACGTACGGATCCAAGAACACTTTCGCAGCCGTTCTCCGCAAAGCTGCGCAGGCCGGGTCGTAAATCGTGGCGCGGACGACCAAGGTGAGGATACTGCGCGAGCAGGTAGAAGCGTTCGGTGATGGTGTCGATTACGCCGTCGGCAGCAGCAAAAGTGCCGCCTTCCTGGATGATGTAATGCCAGATATTGCCGAGTTCGGTACGCGCCTGCGGAGCAAGGCGGTGCGCCACGTTAGTCCACGGCCAGATGCTCGGCCGACACTTGAGTCCGGCCGTTCCGTTTTATTTCCTCGGCCAGTTCACGCATTGCATCGAACGTGATTTCGGTGCCCTCGCCACGATCAAGCGAGGCTTTCGCGAGATCAACCGCGACAAGAATTTCGCTGCGTCGGCGCTCGCGCTCGATCCACAGGTCCATTGCCGCCTGCACGGCGTCCTCGGGACGCGTGAAGCGGCCGCTGGCAACGGCTTGCCGAACAAAATCCTGTTGCTCCGACGTGAGATCGATTTTCATGAGCCATGATTTAACAGGCGCTTCCTGAAAATCAAGCCGTGCCTTGATTTGCCGCCGGCTCGGGCGGGTTGGAGACGAAGCCGTACCCGCCCTCTCTCCAGGAAAGACAGATGACAGCTTCGCCTCCAATCCGCGCTACGAACCTCTAGACCTGCGGTCGCAGGCGAACCATACCACGCCACCTCGCCTGGGTCTGAGATGGGTCCCGGCTCGCTGGCCGGGACGACGGTGGAGAGGTTAGCCCATTCGCCCGCAACCGATACCATGCAACGCGGCTTGGCATCCGTGCACAACAAACAAGAAATCGCCACCGCGCCACCCCTCCATGCCATGATGCTGACCATTTCCGAATCAGGTTCCCCATGCGCGTCTTCAACGTTCCCTTGTCGGCCCCATTCCTGCGCACCGTCGTGGCGGCGCTGGTCGATGGCCGGCTGGTCGATGGCTTCGAGGCACGCCGGCATCCGGAGAACCTGGCGCGGGCGACGCTGTACTTACCGACACGGCGGGCCGGGCGGCTGGCGCGGGAAGTCTTTCTCGACGAACTCGATCGCGACGCGGTGATCCTGCCGCGCATCGTCGCGCTCGGCGACATCGACGAGGACGAGCTGGCGTTTGCCGAGGACGATTCGTCCGTTGGCGCAGACGCCGCGCTGGAGCTTCCGCCAAAACTGGGCGAACTCGAGCGCCGGCTGACGCTGGCGCGACTGGTGGCGGCATGGGCCAGAGGTCCGGTACTGGCGCCGCTGGTGGTGGGCGGTCCGGCCTCGACGCTGGCGCTGGCCGGCGATCTGGCGCGGCTGATGGACGACATGGTCACCCGCGGCATCGGCTGGGAGGCGCTTGACGGCCTGGTGCCGGATCATCTCGACGAATACTGGCAGCACTCGCTGCAATTCCTTTCGATTGCGCGGCAGGCGTGGCCGGCTCATCTGAAGGAAATTCAAAAGATCGAGCCGGCGGCGCGGCGTGACCTGTTGATCGCGGCGGAGGCGCGGCGGCTGACCCTTCATTGCGACGGTCCGGTGGTCGCGGCAGGATCGACCGGCTCGATGCCGGCGACCGCGAAATTCCTCCACGCGGTCGGGTCGCTACCGCAGGGCGCGGTGGTGTTGCCGGGGCTCGATAGCGATCTCGACGACGAGGCCTGGCAGACCATTGGCGGCATCGAAGACAAAGGCGGCCACTTCACGACGCAGCCTTCGTCGAACCATCCGCAGTTCGCGATGCACGCCCTGCTGCAGCGATTCGGTATCAAGCGCGGCGACGTTGAAGAACTGGGCCGGCCGGCGCCGCGCGGGCGCGAAGTACTGCTCTCTGAAGTCATGCGGCCCGCCCATGCAACGGCGCAATGGCACCGGCGGCTGGCGGAGCCCGATATCGCCACGAAGATTTCAGGCGCGATGACCGACCTTGCCGTGATCGAGGCTGAAAATCCCGAGATGGAAGCGCTGGCGATCGCGGTGGCGATGCGCGAGGCGCACCACCTCGGCAAGTCCGCGAGCCTGGTGACGCCGGACCGCGCGCTGGCGCGGCGCGTGATCGCAGGCCTGGCGCGCTGGAACCTGGCCTTCGACAACTCCGGCGGCGACGCGCTGATGGAAACGGCTGCGGGAATTTTCGCACGGCTCGCCGCACAGGCCGCGGCCAACGAGCTGGAGCCGCCGACCCTGCTGGCACTCTTGAAGCATCCCAAGTTCCGGCTCGGCCGCGCCAGTGGCGCCTTCAAGGGCGCGATCGAGCATCTCGAACTGGCGCTGCTGCGTGGCACGCGCCCGCCAGCCGGCAGCCGCGGGCTGGCCCAGGATCTGGCGCGCTTCCGCGACGAGCTCTTGAAACTGAGGCGCGGCGAGGCGTCCGCGCTGCATGGTTCGGAACCCAGGGCGAGACTTGGCGATGAAGCGCTCGACCGCGTCCAGGGGCTGGTCGACCGGCTGCGGGCCGCGCTTGCGCCGCTGGAAGGTTTGTCCTCCTCAACACCGTACGACTTCGCCGAACTCGCCGTTCGCCATCGCGATGTCCTGATCGAACTGTCGTGCGATGAGCATGGCGATGCCATGGCGTTCGAGGGTCCGTCCGGGTCCGCGCTCGCTGGCGCGTTCGACGATCTCTGCGGCGGACGAGCGCCAGCCGGCCTGATGGTCGAGCTCGGCGAATACCCGGAAGTGTTTCAGACCGCCTTCGCCGATCGCATGGTACGGCGGCCCGAGATCGCCAATGCGTCGTTGCGAATCTATGGCCCGCTGGAAGCGCGGCTGACCCAATCTGACCGCGTCATTATCGGAGGGCTGGTCGAGGGCGTGTGGCCGCCGGCGCCGCGAATGGATCCCTGGCTGAGCCGTCCGATGCGCCATGAGCTCGGCCTCGATCTGCCGGAGCGGCGCATCGGTCTGTCCGCGCACGATTTTGCCCAGTTGCTCGGGACCGACGACGTCATTCTCAGTCACGCCGCGAAGGTCGGTGGCGCTCCCGCGGTGGCCTCGCGTTTCCTGCATCGCCTGGAGGCGGTCGCGGGCGAGCAACGCTGGCAAGCCGCCACAACGGCCGGCGAACACTATCTCCGCTTGGCATGCGAATTGGACCGGGCCGATAGGGTCGAACCAATCCCGCAACCCGCGCCAGCCCCGCCGCGCGCGGTCAGGCCCGTGAGACTGTCGGTGACCGCGATCGAGGACTGGCTGCGTGATCCCTATACGATCTATGCCAGACACATCCTGAAACTGCAGCCGCTCGATCCCGTCGACATGCCGCTGTCGGCCGCCGACCGCGGATCGGCGATCCACGACGCGCTCGGCGAATTCACCCAGAGGTTTGCAACAGATCTTCCGGACCGCCCCGATCTGGTGCTGCGCGGCATCGGCGAGAAATATTTCGCGCCGCTGATGGAGCGGCCGGAAGCGCGGGCGTTGTGGTGGCCGCGCTTCCTGCGCATCGCCAAGTGGTTCTCGGAGTGGGAGATCGCGCGCCGCGCCGATGTCAGCGCCATCTCCGCCGAAATCAGGGGCGAGATGGCGATCCCGCTCGACCATCAACGCAGCTTCGTGCTGTCGGCGCGGGCCGACCGGATCGAGCGGCGCAGGGACGGCAGTTTTGCCATTCTCGACTACAAGACCGGCCAGCCGCCGACCGGCAAGCAGGTGCGAATGGGACTGTCGCCGCAGCTGACACTGGAGGCGGCCATCCTCCGCGAAGGCGGTTTTGCGGGCATCCCCGCCGAAAGCCACGTCAGCGAACTCGCTTACGTCAGGCTGAGCGGCAACAATCCGCCGGGCGAGGCGCGACCGCTGGAGCTCAGGGTCAATCCGGGCGAACCGCCGCAGCCGCCCGATGCGGCCGCGGCCGAGGCGCGGAGCAAGCTCGAGCTATTGATCCGGGACTTCGAGAACGAGAGCCAGCCCTACACGTCGCTCAATCTGTCGATGTGGTCGAACCGCTATGGCCGCTATGACGATCTCGCCCGCATCAAGGAATGGTCGGCGGCCGGCGGCCTGGGGATCGAAGAATGGTAACCGCATTGCGCCCAATTCCCCCTGCCGTCCGCGACACCCAGGCGCGCGCCTCGGACCCGGCGGCTTCGGCCTTCGTCTCGGCCAATGCCGGTTCGGGCAAGACCCACGTGCTGGTGCAGCGGGTGATCCGGCTCTTGCTATCAGGCGTGCCGCCGGAAAAAATCCTCTGCATCACCTTCACCAAGGCCGCCGCCGCCAACATGGCGGAGCGGGTGTTCGCCACCCTCGGTCACTGGGTGACGCTTGATGACCGCGCGCTCGACCTGGCGATCGTGGAGGCCGGGATCGCGCGCCCTGATGCTCTCTTGAGGATGCGGGCGCGCGAACTGTTCGCTCGCGCGCTGGAGACCCCGGGCGGCCTCAAGGTGCAGACCATCCACGCGCTGTGTACCCGGCTGTTGCAGCAATTCCCCTTCGAGGCCAATGTTCCGGCGCGCTTTGCCGTGATCGACGAGCGCGACCAGACCGAGATGATGGAGCGCGCCAACCTCACGGTCCTGCTCGAGGCCTCCCGCGATCCCCAGAGCGCCACCGGCCGGGCGCTTTCGACCGCCATGGCCAACGCGGCCGATGTCACCTTCAAGGATGTGGTGCGCGAGGCCTGCCTCTCCCGCGATCACTTCATGGCGTGGACCGATGCCGCCGACAGCGTGGATGCGGCGGTGGCGCAGCTCTGTCAGGCGCTCGGTGTCGATGCCGCCGACAGCCTTGAGGCCGTCGAACAGGAGGTGGTCGATGGTCCGAACCTGCCGCGATCCCTGTGGCGGGGCGTTGCGGCCGCGCTGGCCGAGGGAAGTAAATCCGATGCCAAGCAGGCCTGCCGGCTGCGGGAAGCTATGGGTGTCAGCGGCAGCGAGCAAGTGGATCGCTATCTCGATGTCTTCCTGACCGACGATCGCACGCCGCGCGATACGGTGGTGACCCGGCCATTCGTGAAGAAGTGTCCGGACCTGGCGCGACTGATCGAGATGGAAAGGCTCCGGCTTGAGCCCCTGATCGAACGGCGCCGGGCGGTGGCCGCAAGAGACCGCACCAGTGCGCTGCTGCGGATCGCGACCGCGGTGGCGCAAAATTACCGGCGCGAAAAGCAGCAGCGCGGCCTGCTCGATTATGACGATCTGATCGACAAGACGCTTGCCATGCTGACCCGCGTCTCCGCCGGCTGGGTGCATTACAAGCTCGACCGCGGCGTCGATCACGTGCTGATCGACGAGGCGCAGGACACCAGCCCGAGGCAGTGGGATATTGTTGATCACATCATTTCGGAATTCACCACTGGCGCCGGCGCGCGCGAAGGCGTGGTGCGAACGATCTTCGCGGTCGGCGACGAGAAGCAGTCGATCTTTTCGTTCCAGGGCGCCGCGCCGCGCGAGTTCGACGCCCGCCGCCGGCTGCTGCGGCGGAAGTTCATCGCGGCTGGACTGCAATTCGATCCGGTCACGTTCACCACGTCGTTCCGCTCCGGAGCTGCGATCCTGCAGTCGGTCGACCACGTCTTCCGCGAGCCGGCGATCTACCGCAGCATCCACGCCGTGGAAAGCGGATATCCCATCCACCATTCCATGGCCGACGCCGGACCGAGCCTGATCGAACTCTGGGACCTGCAGCTGCCGGACGAGAAGCCGGACATCGAGGGCTGGCGGGCGCCGTTCGATGCGGTTTCGCAGACGAGCCCGGAGGTCAGGCTGGCGCGGCGCATCCAGGCCGAGATCAGGCGGCTGGTCGAAAGCGGCACCCTGACCGGCTCGACCGGCAAGCGCCGGCCGCTGCGCTATGGCGATATGCTGGTACTGGTGCGGCGGCGCGGCAATGCTTTCGACGCCGTGATCCAGGCGCTGAAGCACGCCGGCATTCCCGTCGCAGGCGCCGACCGGCTCAAGCTGACCGAGCATATCGCCATCATCGATCTGATGAACCTCGCTGATGCGCTGCTGCTGCCGCAGGACGATCTGGCGCTGGCGGTGGCGCTGAAAAGCCCGCTGTTCGGCCTCACCGATGACGACCTGTTCAAGCTTTCATGGCAACGAGGGGGATCGCTGCGCGATGCCTTGAGCCTGCACGCCGCGAGCGACCGCAAACTCGCCGATGCGCTGGCTCGCCTCGAAGCCTGCGAACGCCGTTGCCATCGTGAGAGCCCGTTTGCGTTCTACGCCTGGCTGCTCGGCGGCGATGGCGGCCGCAAGCGGATCCTCAAACGGCTTGGCCATGAGGCCAACGACGCGCTCGACGAATTCCTCGAGTTGGCGCTGAACCATGAACGCAAGGCGCCGGCCTCGCTGCAAGGCCTGATGGCCTGGCTGCGCGCGGCCGATACCGAGGTGAAGCGCGACATGGAAATTTCCCGCGACGAGGTGCGGGTCATGACCGTGCATGGCGCCAAGGGCCTGGAATCGGCCGTGGTCTTTCTGGTCGACACCACTTCCTCGCCCGCCGATAGCCTGCGCCCCAAGCTGATCCGGCTGCCGCCCGGCGATGCCGCGCAGCAAGCGCCCGGCGTCGTCGTGTGGGCGGGCAGGAAGAGCGATGACGCGGCTGCCGTCGCCTCGGCCCGCGTCGCCATGCTCGCGGAAACCGACGATGAATACCGTCGCCTATTGTATGTGGCGATGACGCGCGCGGCGGACCGATTGATCGTCGGCGGCTGCATGCCGGGCAACATGAACACGGTGCGCAAATCCTGCTGGTATGATCTGATCGTGAAGGGCCTCGACATCTCGGGATTGCAGCTGCAGATGATCGAGACGGCGGACGGTCCGGTCAGGCGTTACTGCCGTCCCGAAGACGTTGCCACCGCCCCGGTCGCAGCGACGGCGCCGCCGCGGAGCGCTGCGATGACGTTGCCCGCCTGGCTGCGCGAGGTGGTCCCGTCTGTGAGGGCTAACGAGACCGTGCTGCGCCCTTCCGGTCCGACGGAGCAGGAGGGTGTCCGCATCAGGACTGGCGATCAGGCCCAGACCCGCGCGCGCGCGGTGCAGCGCGGCACGCTGGTGCACCGCCTGCTGCAATCCCTGCCCGATATCGCTCCCGGGCGGCGCCGCGACGCCGCGCTCGGTTACCTCGACCGCCATGCCGGCGACTGGAGTGATGGCGACCGCGAGGCGCTCGGCGAAGCGGTTCTGGCCTTGATCGGGGATGCTCGCTTCGCCGCGGTGTTTGCTCCCGGCAGCCGTGCCGAGGTCCCGATCGTCGGACGGTTGCAACGGCCGGGACGGCCGCCGGCGCTGGTCTCGGGGCAGATCGACCGGCTGGTGGTGACGCCGGGCGAGGTGCTGATCGTCGACTACAAGACCAATCAGGCCCCGCCGGACCGGGTGGAGGAGGTGCCCAAAGGCTACCTCCGCCAGCTCGGGCTGTACCGCGCGGTGCTCCGCAAGCTCTATCCGGAACACCGCCTCCGCGCCGCGCTGCTTTGGACCCAAAGGCCTGATTTGATGGAGATTTCAGCTTCTGCGCTGGACGCGCAACTGGCCCTCGCGATTGAGGGAGATGTCCAAGCTTGACCCGGCTGGCCGGCATTCATACCTTGGGTCTCATGATCAAGCGCGGCGATTCCCTTGAGGCCGCGTCCCTTCCCTTACTGAACGAGGTACCCGATGGCCGTAGGCAAGGTTTCTGACGCCGATTTCGAAGCCGAAGTACTGAAGGCGACCGGCCCGGTGGTGGTTGATTTCTGGGCCGAATGGTGCGGGCCCTGCCGGATGATCGCGCCCGCGCTCGACGAGATATCCGGCGCGATGGGCGACAAGGTCAAGATCGTCAAACTCAACGTCGACGAGAGCCCGAAGACGGCTTCCAAATACGGCGTGATGTCGATCCCGACGCTGATGATTTTCAAGGGCGGCGAGATGGCCTCGCGCCAGGTCGGCGCCGCGCCGAAGGCGAAGCTGCAGCAGTGGATCACGGCCGCGGTCTGATCGGCTTCAAGCGATCACGATGACGGAAAGCGGCCGGCGCATAGCCGGCCGTTTCTTTTTGAACTCATTTCAATTGGAATTCGATATCGCAATAAACGACCATTGCTGGTCGGCATTGTTATTGGCTGTAAACTGGTCGACGACCGTGCCGGTGAGCGTCAAGGCCCCGCTGACGTCCAGGAACAGCCCGCTGCTGACCGCTTGGATGGTGTAATTGCCGTCATTGGTGCCGGTGAAGGTCCATTGCTGGTTGGTGCCTGCGTTGGCGGGCCAGACGTCGATCGAACCGCCGGGGGATTTGGAATTGCCCAGCACATCCAGCAATAGGCCGGTGGCGACATTGGCGATCGTGTAGTTGCCGTTGGAGAGCTGGGTGACATTCCATTGCTGATTGCTGGTGCCGGTGCTGCTGGCCTGGTCGACCAGCGTCCCGTTCGCTGTTTTCCCGGCGGGGATTTCCAGCGCCTGGGCGCTGTTGAGGTTCTGGATCTCGTAGGTGCCGCTTGGGACTACGGCCGTCGTTGCCGGCCCGTTCGCCACGGTAATGACCAGGACAATTCCCGTGTTATAGGCGGTGTCACCCCAGATATAGTTTTCGGCGCTGCCGGTGTCGAAGTCGTCCCTGCCCCAGAACGCCCAGTCGCCGCCGGCGTTGACCTCGGCCTGCAGCCGCTGCGCGTTGTAGGTGAAGGCGTTGAACAGCTGGCCGGGATGCAGACCGTTTTCGACCCACGCATAGCCGAGATCCTGGTTGCGGTTGGGATCGTCGCCACTCAGATAGATGCTGGTGTTGTTGTTGCTCGCCGGGTTCACGATCTGATCGGTGGTGAACGTGCCCTGCGGGACGATGCCGACCTTGAAACAAGGCGCCGTGCCGCAGCGTGGGGCATACGTCGATCCGATGCTGTAGTCGGTCGAGCCGGGGACCAGCAGGAAGTTGTCGGTGACGGTCCTTCCCTTGACCGGATCGAGATCGAACTCGAAGTAGGCGACCTGCTTGTTCGGCAGCTCGCTGGAGTAGCCGATCTGGTAGTTCGAGCCCGTCGTGTGCACGCCCGCCGAGTTCCAGGTCCCCGATGTCAGGGCCGTGAGATGAAATGTCGTGGTGCCCTGCGCCCGGACCGAACTGGTGCCGGCCGCGGAAAGTGCAATGACGGCAACGGCGAAGCAAGCCGAATGCCGTACGAACGTAAAACGCCCTGCGTCAGTTCTCATTGTCATTTCCTCCGTGTGGGATTTACTCGGCCTTCCATCTCCTCAAAGCATGCGGAACTGGCTTCGCCGAAGCCGGCGAAGCGCATTGCTCAGACCTTACGGGATAATCATATGTCGACTATCGGACCCACAACCTGAAGTGTCAATATAATATATTCTTCTCTGAGGTTGTTTATTCAAAAGCCGTTCCATCATGGCGGTGAATAACGGCGGCACCACCCTGCCGGTGATGTGGGGTCAGCGCGGCAGCGTGCCGTTGACGACCAGGACGTGGCCGGCGAGATAGAGCGAGCCTGTGATCAGGATCCGCGGCGGCAGTTCGTAGGCGAGGCGGGCGAGCGAGCGCAGCGCGGCTTCGACGCTGCCGGAAGTTTCCACGCGCATGCCGAGCGCGCGGACGGCATCGGCCAACCGATCCGGCGGCATGGCGCCGTCGCGACCAGGTATCGGCACCACGATAATGTGACGCGTCAGGCCGCTGAAGTTGGCGATAAAGCCGCCCGCGTCCTTGTTGCCCATCATGCCGACGATGACGACGAGGGGACGTGACACTCGCTCTTCGAGATCGCCCAATGCCGCGGCGGCGACACGCCCGCCCTCGGCATTATGTCCGCCATCGAGCCAGATCTCGCAACCCGCCGGCGCCTGATCGAGCAGGGAGCCCTGCGCCAGCCGCTGCATCCGCGCCGGCCACTCGGCGCCGACAATGCCGGCCTCGAACGCCGCGGGATCGATCTTGAACAGGTTTTGCGCGCGCAGCGTCGCAATCGCGAGGCCGGCATTGTCAAACTGATGGCGGCCGAACAGCCGGGGCGCCGCCAGGTCCATCAGGCCGCGATCATCCTGGTAGACCAGCCGTCCGCGCTCGACACTGACATGCCACTCCTGTCCGGCGGCTGAGAGCGGCGCGCGCAGGCGCCTGGCCTGCTGCTCGATCACGGCGATCACCTCCGGGACCTGCTCGGCGCAAACAACGGGCGCGTCTGTTTTGACGATGCCGGCCTTTTCACGCGCGATCGCCATCGGCGTGCCGCCCAGTAATTCCGTGTGATCCAGGCTGACCGGCGCAATCACGCTCACCAATGGCCGGTCGATCACATTGGTGGCGTCGAGCCGCCCGCCGAGGCCGACTTCCAGCAGCAGCACGTCGGCGGCATGCTGCGCGAACAGGCAGAAGGCGGCGGCGGTTTCGATTTCGAACAGCGTGATCGGCGCGCCGCCATTGGCCCGCTCGCACGCTTCGAGCGCGCCGCGCAGTTCGTCATCGCCGACCAGCACGCCGCCACCGATCCGGCCGAGGCGAAAGCACTCGTTGATCCGCACCAGGAACGGTGAGGTATAGACATGCACGCGCAGGCCCGCCGCTTCGAGAATGGCGCGCAGATAAGCGATCGTCGAACCCTTGCCGTTGGTGCCGGCAACGTGAATGACCGGCGGCAGCCGCCGTTCGGGATGATCGAGCTGCCCAAGCAGCCGATGCATCCGCGTCAGATCGAGATCGATCGCCTTCGGGTGCAGCGCGGAGAGCCGCGCAATCAGTTCGCCGAGCGGCGGCGAAGGCTGTGCCGCCGGCGCGTTCACGCGGGCGTCGCGGCCGGTGCGGTGTCGGCACCCGATGCGGCCGGCGCCGGCAACGCCATCGTGGACGAAGGCTTCGCCACGGTTTCGATCGCCGGTGATTTGCTCAAGAGCCGGCACAGCCGGGCCAGCGTCGAGCGCAATTCATGACGGTGCACCACCATGTCGACCATGCCATGGTCCCTCAGATATTCGGCGCGCTGAAAGCCTTCCGGCAATTTCTCGCGGATGGTCTGTTCGATCACGCGCGCGCCGGCGAAACCGATCAGCGCGCCGGGCTCGGCGATCTGCACGTCGCCCAGCATGGCATAGGAGGCGGTGACGCCGCCGGTGGTCGGATTGGTCAGCACCACGATATAGGGCTGCCTGGTCTCGCGCAGCATCTGCACCGCGACCGTGGTGCGCGGCATCTGCATCAGCGACAGGATGCCTTCCTGCATGCGGGCGCCGCCGGAGGCCGCGAACACGATAAAGGGAGATTTCTTTTCGACCGCGAGTTCAAGCCCGCGGATGATGGCTTCGCCGGCCGCCATGCCGAGCGAACCGCCCATGAAATCGAAATCCTGCACCGCGATCACGACCGCGGCGCCCTCGAGCTTGCCGTAGCCGACCTTGATGGCGTCGTTCAGTCCGGTCTTGGCGCGGGCATCCTTGATGCGATCGGCATAGCGGCGCTCGTCGCGGAATTTCAGGGGATCGGCGGTGACCTCGGGCAGCGCCACGTCGAACCACGTCTCATTGTCGAAGATCGATTTCAGCCGTGCCACCGCGCCCATGCGCATATGGTAGTTCGAACCTGGAATCACGAACTGGTTGGCCTCGACGTCCTTGTAGAACACGAGCTGGCCCGAGTTCGGGGCATTTGATCCACAAATTCTCCGGCGTCTCGCGGCGCAGGATACTACGGATCTTCGGACGGACGACGTTGGTAAGCCAATTCATGGTTCGCTCCGGAATGGCGATCGAACAGTCATCGTTTCGAACGGCCCGGCATCCGATCGGACGCCAGGCTGGATAACCCTGTGCGGATCGCTGTGATATATGGCGGCTGCCACCCTGCCCAGCAAGCGGCCTTTAGCCGTCGATGTCGCCTGCCATTAAGGTTTATTCCGCGGCCTGTTTGGCACCCCGCACGCCCAGCGCCAGCCGGGCCACCAGACCGGCCACGGCATCGACCGTCTTGGCCGTGGCGCAGCCGGCAGGATCGAGACTGTCGGCCAGCGCATCGACCAGCGCGGTGCCGACCACCGCGCCGTCGGCATGTTCGGCGATGGCGCGGGCTGTCTCCGGCGTCCGGATGCCAAATCCCACACAAACCGGCAGCCTGGTATGACGCTTGATCCGGGCGACGGCTTCGCTGACCGCGGCGATGTCCGCGCTGGCGCTGCCGGTGATGCCGGTGATGGAGACGTAGTAGACAAAGCCCGAGGTGTTGGCGAGAACCGCGGGCAGGCGCTTGTCATCGGTGGTCGGCGTTGCCAGCCGAATGAAATTCAGCCCGGCCCGCAGGGTCGGCAGGCACAATTCGGTGTCCTCTTCCGGCGGCAGGTCGACGATGATGAGGCCGTCGACGCCGGCGGATTTTGCGTCAACAAGGAATTTTTCAACCCCATAAATATTGATCGGATTGTAATAACCCATCAGCACGATCGGTGTCGCCTGATCATCGGCGCGAAAGTCGCGCACCAGCGCCAGCGTCTTCTTCAATGTCATGCCGGCTTTCAGGGCGCGCAGGCCGCTCGCCTGGATCGCCGGACCATCCGCCATTGGATCGGTAAAGGGCATGCCGATCTCGACGACATCGGCGCCGGCTTTCGGCAGCGCTTTGATGATGGCGAGCGAGGTCGCGGGATCGGGATCGCCGGCCATCAGGAAGGCGATGAAGGCCGAGCGGCTTTGTTGCTTCAGTTCGGCGAAGCGCGCGTCGATGCGGGTGGTCATGCGGCGGCGCTCGCTCTGTTTGGCGTCTCGTCGAAGCCTGCGTGCGTTGAAGCACCCCCACCCCAACCCTCCCCCGCGAAGTGCGGGAGAGGGAGCGCGGCGCGCCGAGTGAAAACAACGCGGCATGACAAAAAGGCTGTGACCGAACAATCGCGTGAGACTGACACTCGTGCCGCGAGGTCGGTGCGTTCCCTCTCCCGCTCGCGGGGGAGGGCTAGGGTGGGGGTGCTCACCCAGGATTCGATGCAAGAGGCAATGCTCACTTCTTCCTGCCCCTCAGGATCTCCGCCACTTGCGGGATGTCCTTGTCGCCGCGGCCGGAAAGATTGACCACCATGAGATGGTCGTTTGACCGCTGCGGCGCCAGTTCCATCACCTTGGCGATGGCGTGGGCGGGCTCCAATGCCGGGATGATGCCTTCGAGCCGCGACAGCAATTGAAAGGCCGCCAGCGCCTCCTCGTCGGTGGCCGAAAGATAGGTGACGCGCCCGGTCTCGTGCAGCCAGGAATGTTCCGGGCCGATGCCGGGATAGTCCAGTCCCGCTGAAATCGAATGCGCGTCCTGGATCTGGCCGTCATCATCCATCAGGAGATAGGTGCGGTTGCCGTGCAGCACGCCGGGCCGGCCGCCGGCGATCGAGGCCGCATGCAATTGCGTGAGTCCATGCCCCGCCGCTTCGACGCCGAAGATCTCGACCGCGGGATCGTCGAGGAAGGGGTGAAACAGCCCCATCGCGTTGGAGCCGCCGCCGATGCAGGCGACCAGCAAATCCGGCGGACGGCCTTCGGCTTCCAGCATCTGCGCACGGGTCTCGACGCCGATCACCGACTGGAAATCGCGCACCATCATCGGATATGGATGCGGGCCGGCCACGGTGCCGATGCAGTAGAAGGTATCGTGCACGTTGGTGACCCAGTCGCGCAGCGCCTCGTTCATGGCGTCCTTCAGCGTCCGCGTGCCCGACTGCACGGGGATCACCTTGGCGCCCAGCATTTCCATGCGAATGACATTGGGCTCTTGCCGCGCGACGTCGACGGCGCCCATGTAGACGAAGCAGTCAAGCCCGAAACGCGCGCACAAGGTCGCGGTCGCGACGCCATGCTGGCCGGCGCCGGTCTCGGCGATGATGCGCTTCTTGCCCATGCGCCGCGCCATCATGATCTGGCCGAGCACATTGTTGACCTTGTGGGAGCCGGTGTGATTGAGCTCCTCGCGCTTGAAGTAGATTTTGGCGCCACCGAGATGTTCGGTGAGCCGTTCGGCGAAATAGAGCGGCGAGGGCCTGCCGACGTAGTGTTTGAGGTAACCGTTCATTTCCGCATGGAAGGCCGGATCGGCCTTGGCGTCGGCATAGGCCCTTTCCAAATCGAGGATCAGCGGCATCAGCGTTTCGGCGACGAAACGGCCGCCGAAAATGCCGAAATGCCCGCGCTCGTCGGGGCCGCTGCGGAAGGAATTGGGTATGGCGATACTCATCGTTACCTTTCGTCTCTTTACCCTTCGACCTGGCCGGTCAAAGCGCCGGTGCATTTTTCTGGCGGATGTCGCGGCCATCCAGGACTTGTCGATATCGTGTTTCAACAAACCACATGCCAGGACAAGCCCGTCGGCCGCAAATCATCGGCCCCCGGCACCCGCGAGGGCGCATTCTTGCCCAGCCATTCTCACGGCGCGGACAAAGGCGCGGATCCGATCGGGATCCTTGATGCCCGGTGCGCGCTCGACGCCGGAGGAAACATCGACGCCGCCGGCGCGGGTGACACGAACGGCCTCCGCGAGATTGCCGGCGTGGAGGCCACCCGAGACCATATAGGGCAGCGTGAGGTCCAGATTTTCCAGTACATGCCAGTCGAACGCCGCGCCCAGACCTCCGGGGCGCGTGGCATCCGAGGGCGCGCGGGCATCGAACAGGATGTGATCGGCGACGGCGGCATAGCCCGGCAACGAGATCAGGTCCGCCTTGCTGTCCACCGCGATCACCTTGATCACGTTCAGTCCGAACTTCTGCTTGATGTCGCGCACCCGCGCCACGCTTTCCTTGCCGTGCAGCTGCAAGAGATCCGGCCGCAGCACCTCGACGATGTTGGCCAGGGTCGCATCGTCGGCGTCGACGGTCAGCGCTACCTTGATGGCGCGATGCTTTGCCTGTTGGCCAAGGGCTTGCGCCATCTGAAGCCCGAGATGCCGCGGCGATGGCGGAAAGAACACGAAACCCACCATGTCCGCGCCAGCCTGAAGCGCAACCTCGAGCGTCTCGGGCGTGGACAGGCCGCAGATTTTGGCGATCAGGGACATGCTTCAAGGCACAGTTTGGGGCTGGAGCGGCTCGACCGGTGGCCGCGTTCTACAACGTCGCGCCTTGCTTGTCTCGCCCGCCGGAACCATAAAGGCTGCCCTGCGAGGGTGCCGGCAGCCGCTGCGGACTGGCGGGCTGCGGCGCCATGGCGTGGGCGCGCAGATCCGCCAGCTGCGCCCGCGCGGCCTTGGCATCGGCCTCGTGCTGCCGCGCCGCGCGCCGCCAGCGGTGCTGCCGCAACCAGGTCGCGGTGCCACCCGCCACCACGCCCGCGATCGCTACCGTGATGATCACCACGAACAGCGGCAGCGTCACCGCGACGGACGGATTAGCGGAATTGAACGGATCGAACGACACCGTCACCCAATGACGATTGGCGACCGCAAAGACGACGAAAACAATACCCAGCGGAATCACGATGAGGCCCGTGAAAAACCTTCGCATGACCATGTCTCGGCTCTTCCTGGCGAGCGGATCGGCTTCAGGCGCCGGTATCGGGAGCTCCGGCGTCGCGATTCAGCCTTTCACGCATTTCCTTGCCGGTCTTGAAAAACGGCACGCTCTTCTGATCGACCGGCACATGGGCGCCGGTGCGCGGATTGCGGCCGGCACGCGCCGGACGGTGTTTCACCGAGAATGCGCCGAAGCCGCGCAGTTCGACCCGGTCGCCCCGCGCCAGCGCGGCAACGATCTCATCGAGGATCGCGTTGACGATGTTCTCGACATCCCGCTGGTACAGATGCGGGTTGTGCTCGGCGATACGCTGAACAAGCTCGGATTTGATCATCGAAACTGGGACCCGGCGGACTGGCGGACATCCATTTCCGTGAAAATGCCTTGAACTGTCAAGACTCTAAATCAAGTTTGGGCAGCGCGAAAACGCGTGACAAACGCTCAGATTGGGGATTGTCACAATACTCGCGTTGCGGGAGCGGGGCCTGAGGGCCCAATCCGGCCTCAATTGGTGCCCGCCGGCTCCCATAGTGCCAGCATTCCCTGAAGACCGAGCCGATCGACGGCCCGCACAACGCCGGCCTGGTCGACTTGCCGCGCGATCGCGTTCAAACCGAGCGCATCCAGCGCCATCGAGGCCGCCGTCCGCAAAAACGTCAGGTCGGAAAGCCGCGGCGCCAGATCGAAATCGCGGATCGGCAGGTTGCTTTTGACGCCCTTCTGCGCCTGCAGCCAGGCCACGGCGGCGTTCTCGTCGCCGAGCTGGTCGATCAGTTTCAGATCAACCGCCTGGCGGCCGGTGAAAACCCGCCCATCGGCAACTTTGTCGAGCAACTGGTCATCCATGCCGCGGCGGTCTTTCACCAGACCGCGAAACCACGCGTAGGAATCCTTGACCAGCGATTCCAGCGCGGCGCGCGCTTCCGGGCTGGTCGGCTCAAACCCGTTGGGCGCTGCTTTCAACGGCGAAGACTTGACTTCCTCGACCTTGACGCCGACGGTTTTCAACAGATCGGTGAAATTCGGAAACTGGAATAGCACGCCGATCGATCCGACCAGCGAGCTCTGCTGGGCGACGATATGGTCGGCCGCGATCGCGGTGATGTAGCCGCCTGAAGCCGCCAGACCCTCGACCACCACGACCATCGGCTTTTTGGCCTTCAGACGCGTCAGCGCATCGTAGAGCTCTTCAGAGCCAGCGGTGGTGCCTCCGGGCGAGTTGATGTGGACAATGACCGCCGCGGCGGACGACTTTTCCAGCCGATCCAGTGCCTCCACACGCTCACTGTCGCTGCGGATCAACCCATCGATATGGATGCGCGCGATCGACCCCGACGTGCCGAACGCATCGCGCCCCGCCGGGGTCGCTAGCACGCCGACAGTGACGATCGCAATCATCGCAACGAATGCCGTGACGACCCGCCAGAACGTCAGTTTGCGGCGCATCCTGCGGCGATCGACGATCACGTCCGAATCAAGCGACATCGACATTCTCCCGAAAGCGGTCTGCGGCGCGCGGTTTTCGCTGCGCAACACTCATAAGCCGTCTCCCAGATACATCAATTGCGATGCAATATGAAGAATACAAGGCCCCGGCCCGACCCGGGCGTCGTCCCGGCGAACGCCAGGACCCACCCGCTGCGGATACCCGTGATCGAGGAGGCATTGGCTTCGGCCGTCACAGCGCACGGCGGATAGAGCCCGGCCGCGGTCGCTTCACTCGCTTGGCTGCCACCCAGCCGTCGACAACAAAAAGGCCCCGGTCGCAACCGGGGCCCGTTTGGAGAATAAGCCAAGGGCTTACTTTTCGTTACGCTGCTTCAGCGCCGTGCCGAGAATATCGCCGAGCGTCGCCCCGGAATCGGAGGAGCCATACTGGGCGATGGCTTCCTTCTCCTCGGCGACTTCCAGCGCCTTGATCGACACCTGCACCTTGCGGGCCTTCTTGTCGAACTGGATGACCCGCGCATCGACCTTTTCGCCGACGGCGAAACGCTCGGCGCGCTGATCGGCGCGCTCACGCGCCAGTTCGGAGCGCTTGATGAAGGTGTTGAAGTCGGTGCCGACGATTTTGACCTCGATGCCGCTTTCCTTGACTTCGAGCACCTCGCAGGTCACCACCGCGCCCTTCTTGACGTCGCCCGGCTCGGCGAACGGGTCGCCCTCGAGCTGCTTGACGCCGAGCGAGATGCGCTCCTTCTCGACATCGACATCGAGCACCACGGCCTTGACCATGTCGCCCTTCTTGAAGTTGTCGATCACCTGCTCGCCCGGCAGCTTCCAGTCGAGGTCGGACAGGTGCACCATGCCGTCGACGTCGCCTTCCAGCCCGAGGAACAGGCCGAACTCGGTCTTGTTCTTGACCTCGCCCTCGACGGTAGAGCCGACCGGGAATTTCTCGACGAACACTTCCCAGGGATTGCGCATGGTCTGCTTGAGGCCGAGCGAGATCCGGCGCTTGACCGAATCGACCTCCAGCACCTGCACTTCGACTTCCTGCGAGGTCGAGACGATCTTGCCGGGATGCATGTTCTTCTTGGTCCACGACATCTCCGAGACGTGGATCAGGCCCTCGATGCCCGGCTCCAGTTCGACGAAGGCGCCGTAGTCGGTGATGTTGGTGACGCGTCCGGTAAAGCGGGCATTGAGCGGATATTTCGCCTCGATGCCCTGCCACGGATCGTCGAGCAGCTGCTTCATGCCGAGCGAGATACGGTGGGTCTCGTGGTTGATCTTGATGATCTTGACCTTGACGGTCTGACCGATGGTCAGAACCTCGGTCGGGTGATTGACCCTCCGCCAGGCGATATCGGTGACATGCAACAAGCCGTCGATGCCGCCGAGATCGACGAACGCTCCGTAATCGGTGATGTTCTTGACGACGCCGTCGATGACCTGGCCCTCTTCGAGGTTCTGCACCAGTTCCTGGCGCTGTTCGGCCCGGGTCTCTTCCAGCACGGTGCGGCGCGACACCACGATGTTGCCGCGGCGGCGATCCATCTTGAGGATCTGGAACGGCTGCGAATTGTTCATCAGAGGCGCGACATCGCGGATCGGACGGATATCGACCTGCGAGCGCGGCAGGAACGCCACCGCGCCGTCGAGATCGACGGTGAAGCCGCCCTTGACCTGGTTGAAGATGACGCCGTGCACCTTCTCATTGTTGTTGAACGCCTTCTCGAGCTTGCCCCAGCTCTCCTCGCGGCGCGCCTTGTCGCGTGACAGCACGGCTTCGCCGAGCGCATTCTCGATACGGTCGAGGAACACCTCGACCACGTCGCCGACCTTGAGTTCGCTTTCGCGGCCGGGGCCGGCGAATTCGCGCAGCGCCACGCGGCCTTCGGTCTTCAGGCCGACGTCGATGACGGCCATGTCCTTCTCGATCGCAACAACGGTGCCCTTGATGACAGAGCTTTCCTGCAGGTTGCCGCCGGCAAAGGACTCGTCGAGCATCGCGGCAAAATCGTCGCGGGAAGGATTATAGGAAGCAGCAGTCGAAGCCATTTGTTCTCCAGATGCGGGTGTCGCCGGCCATTCGGGTTAAGGGGCATATCGGGCGTGCAGTGCCAGAGGTCCGCGGGTCCCTGGCGACCGCGGCTTGCGAAAAACCGCAAGTCGCGGGCCGGCAGCATGCCTGCGCATCCGATACGTTGATTTTTGTCAGAGCATTGAGCTGGTAGATGTCAGGAAATCGATACCGCTAAAAATGGGTTGACGTTACCGAGGTTCAAGACATCAATTCAAGATACCGACTTTTGAGACCGTGCGCGGGCTTTCCTCCCATGACGGCAACAGGCTCAAACCCGCTGCCGGCCCGCGCGGACAGTCTCGACAATGTCGATGGCGGCCCGGACGCCCGCTTCTATATCCAACTGCGAGTTATCGAGCAAGTGAGCATCCGCCGCCGGTTTCAGGGGCGCAACCGCCCTGTTCTTGTCGCGTTCGTCACGCTTGAGGATATCGGCGAGCACCGCGGCCTCGTCGGCGTCCTCGCCGCGGGCCCTGGCTTCCAGGGTGCGGCGGCGGGCGCGGACTTTGGGATCGGCGACGACGAAGATCTTCACATCCGCGTGCGGGCAGATCACGGTTCCAATATCGCGGCCGTCGAGCACCGCGCCGGGTGGGCCTTCAGCAAATTGCCGCTGAAAATTCAGCAACACTTCCCGTACCTTGGGGATCGCCGAGACCACCGAGGCGGCCTCGCCCACCTGCTGGGTCTTGAGCGCCGGATTGCCGAACTTTTCGGGATCGAGTTCGAGCGCCGCGGAGACCGCCAGCATTTCGTTGGTCAGGTCGGCGCCGGCGTCCATGAGCGCCTTGGCGACCGCGCGGTAGATCACGCCGGTATCAAGGTGGCGATAGCCGTAATGCTTGGCCAGCCGTTTGCCGAGCGTGCCTTTGCCCGAAGCCGCGGGTCCGTCGATGGCGATGATCATGGCGGCTCTATGTCTTAGCAGGTTGAGGGCCACGGGCCCTTCGCAGCGGCCGCTCCTCGGTGAAGATATTGCGCGACGCGAATTCGGCCGGGCTGGCGAAGCTGAGGTACTCGCGCATGCCGTCGGACGGCGAGGCCGTGGTAAACCATGGGCTGGTCAATCGACGCGCGGGGTCGGAGACCCAGGGCGGCACCCGGCCGAGCCGACGCTGCTTGGCCAGATATTCTGCGATCGCGCCGACCAGCGCGTCGAGCCTTGCATTGCCGGTCCGTTCGGGCTCAGGCTCGAGCGAAGCACAGCGATCCGCATCGCTCGTTGCCAGATCGAACGCGTCGACCCATTCGGCAAGAACGACATCCTGCTCCGAGCCGGCCTGAATTCGCTGGACCGCGTCAGCGAGGGTATTTGGGCGCATCGATCAATCCCTCGCGGCTCATGTTCTGCAACAGAAATCGCTGCTTTTCGGCGGAAGCGGCGCTGACTGGAAAGTACCGGCCGAGCAAAACTATGGCTTCTTCCACGCTGGAGAGCCCCACGACCTGCATCAAATTCAGGATATCGATCCGCTCCGCATCGCCGCGAACCGGGTCCAGGATCCGCATGGCCTTGAGTTTCAAGGCCAGCAAATATTCCGCCGATGGAACGGAAACCACAAGGCCCGGCGGGCTGCCATCGCGCGGAAATGTCCCAAATTCGAGATGATCGCTCGCGAAATCAGCCAGCGAACTCAGGTGAAAGGCGACGCCGTCGTTGAACCAGTCCTGTTGCCAGCCATTTTGGCCAGCAATTCTCTCGACGACGGTGACCAACCAGGCCGGCAGCGGGTGTTCAAGTGGGGAGACATCGACATCTTCCGTGGCAAACCGAAAGTTGCTCGACAGCATCAGCGCCGAGCCCCCATAAACCGCGATCTGCAGCCGGGTTCCGGCCTCTGCCGCGGCGTGGCCGATCGCATCGAAGGCGTCCAGCAGCGCCTCGCGATCGAAGGCTGTACTCATCAGCCAACCTCTCGGAACTCTGCCCCCAGCGAACGCATCATCGGGATGAAATCCGGAAACGAGGTGGCAATGAAGGCGGTGTCGTCGACCCGCACCGGCTTTTTGGCGGCGAGCCCCATCACCAGCGCCGACATCGCAATCCGATGGTCCATATGGGTCAGCACCAGGCCGCCGCCTTCGACGTGACCTTTGCCTTCGACCATCATGTCGTCACCGGAGATGTCGACCTTGACGCCGTTGGCGCGCAGCATGGCGGCGGTCGCTTCCAGCCGGTCGGATTCCTTGACACGCAGTTCCTGCAGGCCGCGCATGACGGTCTTGCCTTCGGCGAAGCTCGCGGCGACCGCCAGCACCAGGTATTCGTCGATCATCGACGGCGCCCGCTCCGGCGGCACCTCGACCCCGCGCAGTCTCGAGGCGCGCACGCGCAACTGCGCCATCGGCTCGCCGGCGTCGCCGCGCAGCTCGCTTTGTTCGATCAAGGCCCCCATCTCGCGCAGCGTCGTAAACAGCCCGGTCCGCAGCGGATTGGTCATGACATCCGACAACACAATGTCGGAGCCTGCGACGATCAGCGCCGCCACGACGGGAAATGCCGCCGATGATGGATCGGCCGGCACCACGACATCGGCGCCGTGCAGCTCGGGCTGCCCGGTGAGCTCGATCCTACGGCCGTGAGGGCCTTCGAGGGTCGAATCGATCTGGGCCCCGAAATGCCTCAGCATCAATTCGGTATGGTCGCGGCTGGCCTCGGCCTCGATCACGGTGGTGGTCCCCGGCGCCGCCAACCCCGCCAGCAATACGGCGGATTTGATCTGCGCCGACGCCACCGGGGTACGGTAAAGGATTGGCAGCGGATCGCGCGCGCCATGCAGCGTCAGCGGCAGGCGACCGCCCGGCCCGCTTCCTCCGACGCGAGCGCCCATCAATTCCAAGGGATCGAGCACCCGCCGCATCGGCCTGCCACGAAGCGAGGCGTCGCCGTCAAAGGTGGCCGTGATCGGGCAGCCCGCCACGGCGCCCATCACCAACCGGCAGCCGGTGCCGGAATTGCCGAAATCGAGCGGAATGTCGGGTTGGGCGAAGCCGGCTATCCCGACGCCGTGCACCGACCAGGCAAAATCCCCGGTTCGATCGACCTTTGCGCCCAGTGCCCGCATGGCCTTGGCGGTGTTCAGAACGTCTTCGCCCTCCAAGAGGCCCGCGATCCGGGTTTGGCCGACCGCCAGCGCGCCCAGGATCAGGGCGCGGTGTGAAATCGATTTGTCGCCGGGAACGCGGACTTTTCCGGTCAGCGGGCTGCTCGAACAGGCTTCCAGCGGCGCCAGACGACCGGCCAGATCTGATTGGGTCAAGATTGTGTCCTCTCAAGCCGCGGCAGGTAACACACGGACGGCGCCACGTCACGGGCCACGCAACGTCCCGCAAAGCGCTATTGACAGCGGCGCGGCAACTAGCCAAGTGAAGCACCGTTTTTCAAGATATTCGTTAGGATTCTCGACGTGGCCAAGTCCGATCTCGGAACCAAGCGCATTTGCCCGACCACGGGCAAAAAATTCTACGATCTCAACAAAAGCCCGGTGGTCTCACCCTACACCGGCGAGGTCGTGCCGATCGCACCGGTACCGCCGCCGCGGACCCGCGCCGACGCCGCCGCCCGCGCCAGCGCCGCGGCGGCCGCTTCCGCAGCCGAGGCAACGCCGGAGCCGCTCGAGGCTGAAGAGTTGGTACCGCTCGAGGAAGCCGACGCCGAGGAGAACTCGGGCAAGGTCAAGGCCGTGGTTCCGGAATCCGAAGACGATATCGAGATCGACGACACCATCGAAGATGACGATGATGACGATTCAACCTTCATTGCCGATGAGGAAGAAGGCGACGAGGACGTCACCGACATCATCGGCGACGTCGGCGGCGACGAGGAGACTTGAGATCGGCCCTGATCTGTGATCAGGGTTTCCTGTAGTTTTAGGTTGTTTCGCGCGTCGCCCAAGGCGCGCGGCCATAAGGGGCCATAGCTCAGCTGGGAGAGCGCTTGCATGGCATGCAAGAGGTCGGCGGTTCGATCCCGCCTGGCTCCACCACGCTTCGCCTTCGGCTACGCGTGGCGCAGCCACGACGGAGCCGAAGGCAAAGCGTGCCCGGCATAGCCCCCTTGGGCGAAGACGGGCTGGTGGCCTACGCCTTAATACTCTTATAGCGTTATAACTCTTATAGCGTTTTGGTCTCGGCTACGCGTGGCGCAGCCATGCGCAGCCGAAGGCGAAGCGTGATGTGGTATGTTTACATCATTCGCAGCATCAATTGCCCCGACCAGGAATACACTGGTGCGACCGCCGATTTGAAGCAAAGAATACCTGATCACAACGCCGGTAAGAGTACGCACACTGCTAAATTCAAACCATGGCGATTGGTGTGGTACTGCGCGTTCCCGGACAAGTATAAGGCACTCGAATTCGAGAAGTACCTCAAATCCCATTCCGGACGGGCATTTGCGAAGAAACGACTGCAGTGATTTAACCTGGGGAACCCGACATATCGTACGAGGTTCGCTGCCCCCCATGTCCCCTGACACCTCCCCCGGCGCGATGAGCGGCTTGCGCGTGATCGATCTCACGCGCGTCCTCGGCGGCCCCTATTGCACGCAGATCCTGGCCGACCATGGCGCCGACGTGATCAAGGTCGAACCGCCCGCCGGCGACGAGGTGCGCGACTGGGGCCCGCCGTTCCACGGCGAAGACGCAGCCTATTTCGTCGGCATCAACCGCAACAAGCGCTCGATCGGGCTCGACCTGGCGTCAGAGGGCGGCCGTGCCGTGCTGATGAAGATGTTGACCACAGCCGACGTGCTGATCGAGAATTTCAAGCCCGGCACACTCGACAAATGGGGTATCGGCCAAACCGTGTTGCGCGAAAGATTTCCGCGCCTCGTGCATTGCCGGATTTCCGGCTTCGGCGCCGATGGTCCGCGCGGCGGCAATCCCGGCTACGACGCCATCATTCAGGCCATGACCGGAATGATCATGGCGACCGGCTCGCCGCAGAGTGGACCGATGCGGATCGGCGTCCCGCTGGTCGATATCTCGACCGGGCTCTATGCGGCGGTCGGCATCCTGATGGCGCTGTCGGAGCGGCAAAGATCCGGCCTCGGGCAGTTTCTCGAGACCACGCTGTTCGAGACCGGCCTTGCCATCATGCATCCGCATGCGGCGAATTATTTCATGCACGGCAGGCCCCCGCAGCTCACCGGCAACGAGCATCCCAACCTGGTGCCTTACGCGATCTTCCCGACCCGCACCGACGACATCTTCATCGGCGTCGGCAATGACGGCACCTTCCGCAAGCTCTGCAAGGAGATCGGCAAGCCCGAGCTTGGCGCCGATCCGCGCTTTGCCCGCAACAAGGATCGTATCAAAAACCGCGAGGCGCTGCGGGCCGAACTCGCCGCCGTGTTCTGCCAGCACGACGCCGAGCCCTTATGTGATCGCCTGCTGGCCGCCGGCCTGCCCGCCGGACCGGTGCAGTCGATCGACCAGGCGCTCACCAGCGCCCACAGCGTCCACCGCGGCGACGTCATCGAAAAAGACTGGTACAAGGGCGTCGCCTCCCCGATCCGCCTCGACCGCAGCAAGCCAAGCCTGCGCAGCGTGCCGCCGGGCTTCAGCGAGCACGCCAGCGAAGTGCTGGCGGAATGCGGATATTCCGCAAACGAGATCGAGGTCCTTGTCGCCGACGGCGTCGTCTGCGGTCGTGAACGCAAACGCTAGAGAGCCAAGCGACTGACTCACCGCGGGTCTTCCGGCTGAAAGCCTGAGATCCATCCCCACAGCCGACGATGGGTATGAAAGGTCACTGCTACCAGGCCGAAACATCAGGCCACGGCACTGGGATCCGGGATCGCGTTCGCGGGCGCTCGCTTGTCCGGGACGATGAGTTGTTCATGGCCCCTTCCGGACTGATTTCCCGCTTCCCTTGGCCCGCGCTTCCCCCGTAGCATCAGCCGGCTTATACGGTCATTTGCACGTCACCCGGCGCTGCTATCGCGCCAACCACGGCTTGACGGACCTTTGGGAGGAACTCGATGACGATCCGACAGTGCCGCGCCGCGGCGGCGGTCGCGCTCACGCTGGCGCTGGCGACGCCGGCTCACGCGGCGACCGAGATCCAGTGGTGGCATGCGATGACCGGCCCCAACAACGACGTCGTGGTCAAGCTCGCCAATGACTTCAATGCTTCGCAGAGCGACTACCGGATCGTCCCCACCTTCAAGGGCAGTTATGCCGATACGCTCAATGCCGGGATCGCGGCATTCCGGGCCGGCAATGCGCCTGGCATCATGCAGGTCTTCGAGGTCGGCACCGCGACCATGATGGCCGCCAAGGGCGCCATCAAACCGGTTTCCGAACTGATGAAGGAACAAGGCGAAGCCTTCGATCCCAATTCCTATCTGCCGGCGATCACCGGATACTACTCGACCTCCAAGGGCGAGATGCTGTCGTTTCCGTTCAATTCGTCGAGCATGGTGCTCTGGATCAATCTCGATGCCTTCAAGAAGGCCGATATCGCCGCCCCGCCGAAGACCTGGCCGGAAGTGTTCGCCGACGCCAGGAAGCTGCATGCCACCAACCCGACCTGCGGCTTCTCCAATGCCTGGATTACCTGGGCGCTGATCGAGCAGTTCTCCGCTTGGCACGACGTGCCGATCGGGAGCAAGGCCAACGGCCTCGATGGCTTCGACACCGTGCTCGAATTCAACACCCCCCTGCAGGTCAAGCTACTGGAGGCTCTCGTCGAGCTGCAGAAGGACAAGAGCTACGACTATTCGGGCCGCACCAACACCGGCGAAGGCCGCTTCACCTCCGGCGAATGCCCGATGTTCATGACCTCTTCGGCGTTTTATCCAAGTGCCAGGGCCAACGCCAAGTTCAGCTTTACCGCGGTGGCGATGCCATATTTCCCCGATGTCAAGAACGCGCCGCAGAATTCCATCATCGGCGGCGCTTCGCTGTGGGTGATGGGCGGCAAGACGGCGGAAGAATACAAGGGAATTGCAAAGTTCTTTGCCTTCCTGTCGGATACCGATCGCCAGGTCTATCTGCACGAGGTGTCGGGCTATCTGCCGATCACCAAAGCGGCTTACGAAAAAACCAAGGCTTCCGGCTTCTACGACAAGAACCCCATCCTCGAAGTGCCGCTGAAGGAATTGACCAACAAGCCGCCGACGGAGAATTCGCGCGGACTGCGCTTCGGCGGCATGGTGCAGATGCGCGACGTCTGGGCGGAGGAGATCGAGGCGGCGCTGGCCGGCAAGAAATCCGCCAAGGACGCCCTCGACGCCGCGGTATCGCGCGGCAACCAGATGCTGCGACAGTTCGAGCGCACCGCCGCCAAATGACGGCGGCGCGGGACCGTGGCCGCCGCCGGCGGCTAACGTCTGCCAACGGGACCCCATGGAAAACCGGACGATCTTTTCGGGCAAGCTGCTGCCATATCTCCTGATCCTGCCGCAGATCGCAGTCTCGCTGATCTTTTTCTATCTGCCGGCGATGCAGGCCCTCTGGCAGTCGTTCCTGGTACAGGACGCCTTCGGGCTGTCGACCGAATTTGTCTGGTTCGAGAACTACGTCAACCTGCTGCAAACCCCTGAATACTACCAGGCGATCGGCGTCACTCTTGTCTTTTCGGCGCTGGTGGCATTCTTCTCGCTGACGCTCGGCCTGCTGCTGGCGGTGATGGCCAACCGCGACATTCCGGGCATCCAGATCTATCGCACTTTTCTCATCATCCCCTACGCGGTGGCGCCGGCGGTCGCCAGTGTGCTGTTCATCTTCATGTTCCAGCCCGGTCTCGGCATGATCGCGCGGGCGCTGCAGCGCGCCGGCATCGACTGGAATCCGGTGCTGAACGGCACCCACGCCATGATCATGGTCGTCGTCGTCGCGGTCTGGAACCAGATCAGCTACAATTTCCTGTTCTTCCTGGCCGGCCTGCAGGCGATCCCGAAAAGCGTGATCGAGGCCGCCGCGATCGATGGCGCAAGGCCGCTGCGGCGGTTCTGGACCATCATCTTCCCGCTGCTGTCGCCGACGACGTTCTTCCTGATCATCGTCAATATCACCTACGTTTTCTTCAACACGCTCGGCATCATCGACACCGCCACCGGGGGCGGCCCCGACGGCGCCACCGAGACCCTGGTCTACAAGGTGTTTCAGGACGGCAAGGTCGGCACCGATCTCGGCGGCTCGGCGGCGCAGTCGGTGATCCTCATGGTGATCGTGGTGGCGCTGACCGCCTTTCAGTTTCGATACGTCGAAAAGAAAGTTCACTATTGAGCGCCATGGTCGAGCATCGCCGATTTGGAAACCTGCTGCCTCACCTCGTGCTGCTGGTCGGGGTCGCTGTCGTTGCCTTTCCAGTCTATCTGGCCATCATCGCCTCGACCCAGGACAATGACGTGATCGCCAATGGCCAGATGACGCTGCTGCCCGGCGGCCACGCGATCGAAACCTACTGGCACACCATCATCTCCGGCACCGGCAGGACCACGCGGCAGCCGGTCGGGGTCATGATGCTGAACAGCCTCGTCATGGCGCTCGGCATCGCCGCCGGGAAAATCGCGATCTCGATCATCTCGGCCTACGCCATCGTGTTCTTTTCGTTCCCGTTCCGGATGACGGCATTCTGGACCATCTTCATCACGCTGATGCTACCGGTCGAAGTGCGCATCTTTCCGACCTACAAAATCACCAGCGACCTGCACCTGTTGGATTCCTACGCCGGGTTGATCCTGCCCTTGATCGCGTCGGCCACCGCGACGCTGTTGTTCCGCCAGTTTTTCATGACGGTGCCGAAGGAACTGGTCGAAGCCTCGAAGATCGACGGCGCCGGACCGATACGGTTCTTCTTTGATACGCTGTTGCCGCTGTCGGTGACCAACATCGCCGCGCTTTTCGTGATCCTGTTCATCTACGGCTGGAATCAGTATCTCTGGCCGCTGTTGATCACGACGCGTGACGACATGCAGACCATCGTGATCGGCATCAAGAAGATCATCGACGTGCACGACGCCTTGACCGAATGGCAGGTGGCGATGGCAACGGCCGTGCTTGCCATGCTGCCGCCGGTTGCGGTCGTCGTGCTGATGCAGCGCCTGTTCGTCAAGGGCCTGATCGAGACGGAGAAGTAATGGTGGCGCATGGCGAACGACGAATAGCGAATAGGGGCGTCCGGTGCCGGTGGCGGCCACCTCTTCCTATTCGCTATTCGCTACTCCCTATTCGCCTCTCTCGTTTCTCGCATCGGTGACCAACCATGGCTAGCGTCACCCTCCGCAATGTCAGCAAGAGCTATCCAGGCGGCTTCGAGGCCATCAAGCACATCGGCCTGGAGGTGACCGATGGCCAGTTCTGCGTGCTGGTCGGCCCTTCCGGCTGTGGCAAGTCGACGCTGCTGCGGATGGTCGCAGGGCTTGAGACCATCACGAGCGGCGAGATCGACATCGGCGGCCGCATTGTCAACCAGATCGAGCCGGCCGAGCGCGACATCGCCATGGTCTTCCAGAACTACGCGCTATACCCGCATATGAGCGTCTACAACAACATGGCCTACGGCCTGCGCAACCGCGGCATGCCGTGGCCCGAGATCGAGATCCGGGTCCAGGAAGCCGCCCGCATTCTCGAACTCGGCGCGATGCTCGACCGCAAACCGGGGCAGCTTTCCGGCGGCCAGCGCCAGCGTGTCGCGATGGGCCGCGCCATCGTGCGGCAACCCAAGGTATTCCTGTTCGACGAACCGTTGTCGAATCTGGACGCCAAGCTGCGCATCGCGATGCGCGTCGAAATCCGCAAACTGCAGCGCCGGCTCGGCACGACGTCGATCTATGTCACCCACGACCAGTTGGAGGCCATGACGCTGGCCGATATCCTGGTGGTGATGAATAGCGGAAAGGTCGAGCAGATCGGCAACCCGCTCGAGATCTATCAGAAGCCCGCGACCACTTTTGTCGCTTCCTTCATCGGTGCGCCACCGATGAATCTGATGGCTTGCGCGGGCGGGATCAAAGCGCAGATGGAAGGCTCCATCGGCGCCTCCGACCATGCCGGGATCGTGGGCATTCGGCCCGAGGACCTCCTGATTTCAAGCGACGTCATCGAAGGCGGCATCGCGCTCGACCTCACCGTGGAGGCGATCGAGCGCGTCGGGGCCGAGACTTATGTCTACGGCGCCCGTCCGCAGCAGGCGCCGGGCAGGGCGGCCATTCCCGGCGAACTGCCAACGGCGGAAGTCATCGTGCGGATTCCGGGCGCGATTGCGCCTGATATCGGCGAGCGGATCAGGGCCATCGCCCCGCGTGAAAAACTTCATCTGTTCAGCGCCGACGGACGCCAGCGGCTCGGGCTTTAGGCCTTGGCCCGCCTCATTCCTGGCTATGCCGGGCAGGCCGGGGTCACGCGCGAGGGGATTTTCGATTGATTCCCGCCAGTTCTTGAACGCCCCGTCAACTAATCCCATATTGACTGGTGACCGGCGGGCAAACCCGTCAGCCGGTTACCAACGGGTGCCGCAAGGGCCCAGAACTGTCAAAGTCGCTTCGAGAGGACTTTGTGGACTATGTCTCGTGTTCCTTCGTTATCCAGTCCCTTCCTGCTGGGATTCGACGAAATCGAGCGGGTGCTCGATCGCGTCGTCAAGGGCGCCGACGGCTATCCTCCCTATAATATAGAGAGGTGCGACCGCAGCAACGGCCAACCCGAGCGATTACGGATCACGCTGGCGGTGGCGGGTTTTACCCGCGACCAACTCGATGTGACCATTGAGGAAAGCCAGCTCGTGATCCGCGGCCGCCAGCAGGAGGAAAAGGCCCGGCAATACATCCATCGCGGCATCGCCGCGCGTCACTTCCAGCGCACTTTCGTGCTGGCGGAAGGGATGCAAGTGCTGGGTGCGGACCTGAAAAACGGGCTATTGTCGATCGACCTGACCCGGCCCGAGCCGGAAAAGATCGTTAAGACAATTGCTATCAATGAGCACGAATAATGGAACGAGTAGCGGACTCGACCGCTTAGACCGACGATAGGAGTTGAGACCATGACTGAAGGTAATGCCGTATTTGAGCCCGCAGGCGTCTCCACCGAGGCGCTGGCGTCCCTGGGCGAGGGCCATATCGCCTATGTGAAGCAGATCCGAAGCGAGGACGTGCCGGGGCTGTTCCCCCAGGCGCCGAAGATCGCGCCGGGACTGATGCTGTTCGCGCTGCACGCCGCCGACGGCACTCCGATCATGCTGACCGACAGCCGGGAAGCGGCCATCGCGAACGCCTGGAGCAACGAATTGCAGGCCGTGAGCGTGCACTGACGCCGCATTGTGCTGCTGTTACTGACGCAGCATTTGCTGCTGTCACTGACGCGGCACCGGCCGCTTTCGCCGACGCAGCGGTTGGGCAGCCATAAAAGAATCCCTGCAGGATCTTGTGAAGCGTGGGCGTCTGATGTCGGCCGGGCCGAGCACGGGCGCCCGCTTTGCTGTGGACGTGGACCGACAGCGTACCCTGCTATGGCATTGCTATTTGCCGATGGACTGCAAATAGGCCCGGTCCTCCGGGGGAAGCGCTTCCAGCCACGCCTTTTCAGCTCCCGGCTCGGGAAGGATATGGCCATACTCGGCCATCTGCCGCGCCGGAATCTCGGTCAGATAAACCCACACGCTTTTCGGTGGCAGCCCCGAGCCATCGGCGGTCGCCGCGACGATCTCCCTGACCAGCCTCTCGCGATCGGCAACGCTGCGGCCGGCGCGAATGAAGCCATGGACGAAGATCTGGCTGGAAGAAAGCGGCGCCCCACCCATGAAGTGATTACCCGCAGCAATTTCGGTGAAAATCACCTGGGCAAAAAAGCCTGCGGCGCCCGTGACGGCATGATGGATGCGGGTGATGGCCGTGGCGATGGCGGACTTTTGCGGCGCATCGAGTAGCCCGGCGGCCGAGCTGCAGTAGTAGGTTGGCATGGCTGGACTCCCGATCGATTTGAACACGGACCGCCGGTCGATGGTCCTGATCGATTACGTAACGTCGAGCTTCAACAAGGCATCGGCATTCTGATGCGCGATCTTTTGCCGGTCGCTTTCGGAAACCGGCAGGCCATCGAGAAAGGCTCGGCCCACAGCGTTCTCGCTGAACGGATAATCCACCGAAAACAGGATGCGCTCGACCGGGAATTTCATCGTCAGCGCCGTAAAGGGAGTCAGCGAAAAGAAGCCGCTGGTGGTGACCCAGACCTGGTCGAGGATTGCCTGGCTTACCGACCGCGACAGGTAGGCTTGGGTCTGCCTGGAGAAAACCGCATCACAGCGATCCATCATCGCCGGCAGTCCCTCGCCCATATGCCCAATGATGATTTTCAGTTTGGGGTGACGATCCAACGTCCCCGCCAGCACCATGCGCAACAAATGGATCGCCACTTCCGAGTGCCACCCCCAGCCGGCCCGCGCCAGCATGCTTCCGGTGTCCCGCGGCAGGTCGTCGTAATAGGCTTTTCGCACCTCTTCCGGCGGCAGGTTCGGGTGGATGTAGATCGGGACGTCCAGCGCTTCGGCGCGCGCCAGCAGCGGTTCGAACGAGGCGTGGTCCAGGAAACGTCCTTGAGTGGTGCCGTTGATCAGGGCGCCCTTGAACCGGCTGTGCCGCACGGTTCTTTCCAGCTCGTCCGCCGCCGCTACCGGCGCGGTCATCGGCAGATGGGCAAACCCCGCGTAGCGATGGGGATGTTCGGCAACGATGGCGGCGAGCCGGTCGTTGAATTGCCTGGCCAGGGCCGGGCCAGCTTGCGGATCCAGCAAATCGGCGCCGGGTCCGGCCAGCGAAAGCACCTGTACCGTGATGCCCGAGGCATCCAGGTCGCCAAGGCGGACGGTCCCGGTATCTCTCAACCGATCCTGCGGCATCAGCGCCGCCTGCGGACTACCGGGGCGAGGCCAGCCGCGCCGGACAATCACATCTGGATCGATCTGGTTGGACAGCTCGGGGACCGTGAAATGGTCTTCCAGGGTGACGATGCGCATTGAATCCCTCTTGGATGAAGCGCCTCTTCGGTGCCGCGAATGCTTTCGTTCATGTCGAGGATGCGTAGCAGGGGAGAGCGCGTGGGGTGCGGCAAAACCACACCCGGCGCACCCATCCACCCTACGCCGCGGTCGCCGGCGGCAGCGCCAGCACCGAATAGATCGCCGGCGCATCGCGCGAGGCGCGCAATTTCTTGGCGACGTCCTGATCGCGCAGCAATCGCGCGATCCGGGCCAGCGCCTTCAGATGATCAGCGCCGGCGCCTTCCGGAGCCAAGAGCAGGAATACGAGGTCGACCGGCTGGCCATCCATGGCCTCGAAGTCGATCGGGCGCTCCAGCCGAGCGAACAGGCCGAACAGCTTTTCCAGCTTGGGAAGCTTGCCGTGGGGGATGGCGACGCCATAGCCGACCGCGGTAGTCCCGAGCTTCTCCCGCTGCAGCAGCACCTCGAACACCGCGCGCTCGTTTTGCCCGGTCAGCTGCGCTGCCCGTGCCGCCAGTTCCTGCAGCGCCTGCTTTTTGTTGTTGACTTTCAACGCCGGGAGGATCGCCTCGGGTGCGACGAGATCGGTAATCGTCATGGAGCGTTCCGAGGTAAATTGGCGGTCAGGTTGCGAAATAGGCTTCAGCGGGGTGGTGTCAAGGACGGGGCGGGAGGCGGACTTGCGTCCGGGTCCCGACTTGGGGGCTTCTACTCCAACGTAAGAGCGGTGCCAACATCCCGCTAAGTGGTTCCCGCGGTTACCCTTAAGGGCAGGCGGACCATAGGGAGGGTATCCGGCTCCGTCAACACCAGCCTGTTCACTCCCCGGACTTGACCACCGGCGGATCGATCCAGCCGACATTGCCGTCCGGCCTGCGGTAGATAATATTGACCCGGCCGCTGGAGCCATGCTGGAAAACGAGGCAACTGGCGCCGGTGAGGTCGAGCTCCATCACGGCCTCGCTGACCGACAGACGCTTCAGCGACGTGGTGGCTTCGGCGATGATGACCGGACTATAGGCCGTAACCTCGTCGTCGCCTTCCGCCGGCGCTTCCAGCACGTAGCTCGGTGCATCCAGGGTCGGCGCTTCCATTTCCGCAAGCGCGGCATTGGCCGCATAGGCCTTGCGAGCGGAGCGGTCCTTGAGCCGGCTCTTGTAGCGGCGCAGGCGCTTTTCGATCATCAACAACGCCTGGTCGGCGCTGGCATAGGCGTCGGCCGCATTGGAATCGGCCTCGAGCGTAATCCCGGAATCCAGGTGCAGCGCGCAATCGGTGCGGAACCCGAATCCATCCTTGCTCAGGGTAATATGGCCGGAATAATTGCCGTCGAAATATTTGCGCAGGACTTCATCGGTTCGCGCGCTGACGCGGCCGCGCAGCGCCTCGCCGACGCTGATGCTTTTTCCCGAAATCCGGAGGGTCATGTTGAAGCCTCGATCCGATCGATGCGTAGCAGGGCGGAACCGACACTATCCCGATTTGGCTTCGGTGCAATCAGGCCAGCGCGGTGTCCCGGGTCCGGTCCGAACCAGCCGCGGGCGCCGAGAGCGCATGGCCGAGCATGCTTTGCTTGTCGCGGCGACGCTGGACCGACGAAGGGATTCGCATCGCTTCGCGGTATTTCGCAACCGTGCGGCGGGCGATATCAATACCTGATTCGCGCAGCCGTTCCACGATGGTGTCGTCGGAAAGGATCGCCGCCGGCTCCTCCGAATCGATCAGCTGCTTGATGTGGTGACGGACCGCCTCCGCCGAATGGGCTTCGCCGCCGTCGGCCGACGCGATCGAGGCGGTGAAGAAATACTTCAATTCGAAACTGCCGCGGTTGGTCGCCATGTACTTGTTGGCGGTCACCCGCGACACCGTGGATTCGTGCATCTGGATCGCATCCGCCACCGCCTTGAGGTTCAAGGGCCGCAGATGGGCCACGCCGCTGGTGAAGAAGCCGTCCTGCTGACGCACGATCTCGGTTGCGACCTTGAGGATGGTGCGGGCGCGCTGATCCAGCGCACGCACCAGCCAGGTGGCGTTTTGCAGACAATCGGTGAAATAGGACTTGTCACCGTCCTTGCGGATCGTCTTCGACAGCTCGGTATAATAGACTTGATTGACCAGCACGCGCGGCAGCGTGTCGCTGTTGAGTTCGACGTGCCAGCCGCCGTCGGGCCCCGGGCGCACATAGACGTCCGGCACCATGGTCTGGGTCCGGGCCGAGCCGAATTTCAAACCGGGCTTCGGGTCGAGACGGCGGATTTCGCCGATCATGTCGGTGATGTCCTCGTCATCGACCCCGCAGAATTTTCTCAACCCCGCGATATCGCGCTTGGCCAGGAGATCGAGATGCTCGACCAGCGCCTGCATCGCCGGATCGTAACGATCGAGTTCGCGCAGCTGGATCGCCAGGCACTCGCTCAGCGATCGCGCGCAGACCCCGGGCGGATCGAACTTCTGCAGCACCGCGATAACGGCCTCAACCTCGGCTTGCGAGCAGCCAAGGCGTTCGGCGGCCTGTCCGAGGTCAGGCGGCAGGTAACCGGCATCGTCCACCAGGTCGATCAGGTATTGCCCGATCAGGCGCTGCGCGGGCGCGGTGAAGGCCACCGCCAGCTGCTCGGCCAGATGACCGCCGAGGGTCACCTCGGCGGCGACGAAAGCCTCAAGGTTGTAGCTCTCATCGTTGGAGGCGCCGCCGCCCCATTCGGTGTAGGCGGTGGGCGCGGCATCCTGCGCGGTGCGCGCGGCGGCTTCGGCCGGCTCCTCGGAAAACACGTTGTCGAGGCCGGTATCGAGGGTCTGCTCGATCTCGGCGCGGCTGCCGAGATCGTTGTTCATCCATTCTTCCTGGGCCGGCTCAAAACCTTCGCCGGCCGAGCCGTTGGCCATGTCGCCGCCGGCGGCATCGTCGCCATAGGCACGCTCCGACGCCTCGGAACCGGAATATTCCGCGCGTTCGGGGAGCGGCTCGCCCGCCACCGGGGGCTCAGTGCCGTCGCTGGCACGCTCCAGAAGCGGATTTCGCTCCAACTCCTCCTCGACGAAGGCGGAAAGATCAAGATTGGACAATTGCAACAGCTTGATCGCCTGCATCAGCTGCGGCGTCATCACCAGGGATTGGGACTGGCGGAATTCTAATCTCTGCGTCAGCGCCATGGAGGCAAGAACCGATCGGTCAAAAGTTGGTCCGATTCTTGCTTATACTAGTCCGGATCCGATGTACACGGCTTGACGGATTGGAAAAAGGGACTATAGCGCGATCCGCTAAACGCGGTTAAAGGCGGAATTCCTCGCCAAGGTAAAGTCGGCGCACATCCGGATTGTTAACGATCTCATCCGGACTTCCCTCCGTCAAGATCTCTCCGGCATAGACGATATAGGCCCGATCGGTGAGGCCCAGCGTTTCCCGCACATTGTGGTCGGTGATCAAGACGCCGATGCCGCGATTGGTGAGATGGCGCACCAGATCCTGGATGTCGCCGACCGCGATCGGATCGATGCCGGCGAACGGCTCGTCGAGCAGCATGTAATTGGGGCGGGTAGCCAGCGCGCGCGCGATTTCAACGCGACGCCTCTCACCGCCCGACAAGGCGATCGACGGCGTCTTGCGCAGCCGGGCAATGTTGAATTCGTCAAGCAGGGAATCGAGCTCGGCCTCGCGCTTTTTCCGTGAAGGTTCGACAACCTCCAACACGGCGCGGATGTTCTGTTCGACCGAAAGACCCCGAAAGATCGAGGCCTCCTGCGGCAGATAACCGATGCCGAGCCGGGCGCGCTGGTACATCGGAAGCTGGGTGACGTCATGGCCATCCAGCTCGATGGCCCCGCGGTCCGCCTTGATCAGCCCGGTAATCATGTAGAATACCGTGGTCTTGCCGGCACCGTTCGGACCCAGCAGACCGACCGCCTCGCCTCTGCGGACATAGATGCTGACGCCGCGCACAACCTGGCGGCTACCGAAACTCTTTTCCACGCTGTGCACGGCGAGGTAGCCGGTCTGCGCCGCCGGCCGCGGGGCCGTCGCACCGTTGGCCCTGGCGCGGGCGCGCGGTTTTGCGGCCGGCGCAGCCGGCGCGCTCGGGCGTGGTTGCGGCACATCGCGGGCGAGCGGAGACATGTCGCGAGCCAGCGGTGGCGCATCGCGCACCGGGCTATTCAGCATGTTGCCCAAGGCGTCCTCGATCGCGGTGATATCCGCCCGGGTGCGCGCAAAGCCGGGCGGACCGCGTTTAGCCGGGCGCCGACGGAACATGCCAAGTAGATCAACCATCCCCGCCAGCTCAGCCTTTCACGGTGATCCCGCGACCCCGCCGCGGCGATTGCCATTCGTCGCATAACATGAAGGAATGGATGCTGCCTGCCCAGCAAAACACCCTGAATTTGAAGTGCAGACCGCGCCGCCGGGCGATTCTCGTCGTTTAAGGTAAATACAGCCTGGCGTCGCGGGCGGCAACCTCACCGCCTGTCGATGGCACACAACTAGTTGATCCTATTCCGGTTTATTTGGGGCGCCGCACGGCAAGGTGACGCGCGGCCGCTATCTCGGCTTCGCGGAGTTGCCGGTGGCCGGTGGCGTGGCCGGAGATAGCCCGCCGGGCGGCATCGGGCCGCCTTGGCCGGAGGACTGGAACAGGCCCTGAACCCTGCCGCTGTCGGATTCCACCCGCGACACGCCCGTCGTCATGTCGACCAGCAGCCGATCGCCGCGCAACACGTTCTTGCCCTGGGTCAGAACAATGCCGCCGAGCATGGTGATCAGGTTTGTCTTGGTATCGAACACGGCGGTCTCCCCGGTCACCACCTGGTCCTTCTGGGTTACGACCACATTGCCTTTGGCTTCCAGTCGCCGGATCGATGAACTGCCGCCGGGGCCGGGCGTCGCGGACTGCATCGGCGCCGATTTGGCAGCGGCCGTGGCCGTGGTCTTGCCGTTGGCCGCGGGGGCTGGAGCAGCCGCGGCCGGGGCGGGGGTCGAATCGTAGAACACCACCAGGGTCTTCGACGTCATGGTGGTGTCGCCCTGGACCACCTTCACGCTGCCGGAAAACGTCGCTTCCTTTTTCTTGTCGCGCATTTCGAGCGTGGCGGCTTCGATCTGGATCGGCTGATCGCGATTCTGCGAAAAACCCTGCATCGCATTGGGAACGCCGGTGACCGCGCTTTGCGCCGCGGCGTCGGCGACGGTGAGCATGGCGACCGCCAAAAGGGCCGCGCAGATGCCGGCAGCGACCGGCATCCATGGGTTGCGCAGGGAGATCATCATCTTCCGTCCAACCTTGCGTTGGCGGACTTGGCCGACGAATGGTGCATCTTGTCCGGATGGACAGCGGGTTCGGCGTCGGCGGGGGCATCGGCAGCCTGATTGGCAAGATCCATATGTTCCAGGTACATCACCACATGGCCTTCGAATGTCACCACCTCGCCGCCTCCGGTGATCCGGAGCCGGTCGGAGGTCAGGGTTCCGTTCGTCAGTTTGACATCGACATGCTCGTCGGAACTCACCGTGTTCTTGCCCATGTCGACGAATGCCTGGCTCAGGTGCGCTTCATAGCCGGTGGAAGTTTGCAAAAAGATATGGTCGTGCAGGTCGAGCTGCTGCTGCTTGGTATCCATCAGGCCGTTGAGGGCGTCGAGGGTGACGGTGGATTGATCTTCCATCAGCACCTTGGCGCGCAGCGTCTTGAGCTCGATGTGATCGGGATCCGTTACGTCCTGGACCGCGGTCTTGGCCCAGACTTCGTAGGGGCGCTGATCCGGCGTGAAGCCGGACATATGCGGCTGTTCCATCGTGATCTTGGTGCCGGAGACGACCATGTTGCCAACGTCAAGTGGCAGCTTGGGCATCAGCATGCGGAACGGATTGAAGACTGATACCCCGACGATGGCCGCCAGCGACAGGGCCACGGCCGCCGGGACCGCGATGCGCAGCACCCGCACCATCCGGCTGTGGCGCGCGGCAATGGCGAAGCGCACTTCCATGCCGGCTTGATAGGCTGGGTTCTGAACCGTATTCACTGCTGCTCCAAAAGCGCCAGGGAACCGCCGGCGCTAACGCTTGACCCTCAAGCTCGCCCCCGCAAAGGGATCCTGCCGCCTGGAAGAAGTTAACCTCTTTCAGCGGCTTAGAGCCATTCCGGACAGCCCGCCGGCGTTCGTCTCTGGCCAGCCGCGGTTATCATTCTACCCCGACTTGCCGGATTATGCAGCCCGGACCTCGCGTCAACAGTGTGACCGAAACGGGGCGGCGCGCGGCTTCCTGTTCCGCTTTTGCCTGTCGCCGGCAAATGCCGCAGGGCCTTCCAGGCGGTTCGAAACCACCATAGACCCTTCAACCTTCAATACCTTTTCCCGCTGATGATACAGGCTGGAATCAGGGGAATCCAAGTTCTGACGGCTCCGCGGCTCCCTTCACGAATGCGCGAAGATGTCCTCCGTCTCCCAGCCCTGCAGGTCGAGCCTGGCGCGGGCCGGCAGGAATTCGAAACAGGCTTGCGCCAGTTCGATTCGGCCCTCGCGGGCGAGCATGGCATCGAGACGCTCGCGCAAGGCATGCAGGTGCAGGACGTCGGAAGCGGCATAGGCGAGCTGGGCTTCGCTCAGGTTCTGCGAACCCCAGTCGCTCGATTGCTGCTGTTTCAACAGATCGATATTGAGCACCTCGCGCACCAGGTCCTTCAGGCCGTGGCGATCGGTATAGGTGCGGGCCAGCCGCGAGGCGATCTTGGTGCAGTAGACCGGCTGCGCCATCACGCCGAAGGCGTTGTAGAGCGCGGCGACATCGAAGCGCGCGAAATGAAAGATCTTGGTCAGCTTCGGATTGCCCAACAGCGCCTTCAGGTTCGGGGCGTCGGTCAGGCCCTTGGGAATTTGCACCACGTCGGCGCTGCCGTCGCCGCTGGACAGCTGCACCACGCACAGCCGGTCGCGATGAGGGTGCAGCCCCATGGTCTCGGTGTCGATGGCCACCGAATCGGTATAGCGGCTAAGATCGGGCAGATCGCCGCGATGCAGGCGTACGGTCATGGTGCGTTTTAAAACCTCATCGAATCGGTCTTGTGTAAACTAACGTTGAAATCACCAATAATCGACCCCCACCACGTCCAAGGATGCCGTGATGAAAGCCGAACAACAACGACTGCCCCGTTTTGCCGTGCTGATTGACGCCGACAACACCTCGCCGCAAATCGCCGGCGGGCTGTTCGAGGAGGTGGCGAAGTTCGGCGAGGCCAGCGTGCGTCGCATTTACGGTGATTTTTCCGGCCCGCAGCTCAAATCATGGGCCGACATCCTGCAGAAGCACGCCATCGATCCCTATCAGCAGTTCGCCTACACCAAGGGCAAGAATGCCTCGGACATCGCGCTGGTCATCGATGCGATGGATCTGTTGCACAGCGGACGGTTCGAGGGATTTTGCCTGGTGTCGTCCGACAGCGACTTTACCCGGCTCGCGTCGCGCTTGCGCGAACAGGGCGCCGACGTATACGGCTTCGGCAAGCAGGACACCCCGGAAAGCTTCCGGCAGGCGTGCCGTCGTTTCATCTACACCGAGAATCTGGTGCCCGAGGCGCAGGTCGCCAACTCCGGCGCCGCGCCGAAGTCGCGCTCGCTGGAACCGCCCAGCGCCGCCATCCCGATTCTGGAAAAGGCCATTTCCCAGATCGAAAGCGAGGATGGGTGGGTCAGGCTCGATGCCGTCGGTTCGCTGTTGTCAAACCTGGCGTCGGATTTCGACGTCCGGACCTTCGGTTTTCGCAAGCTCAGCGATCTCGTGCGCAGTGGCGGCGGGTTCGACTTCGAGAAAATCGACGGTGGGCACCTGCGCATCCGCGCCAAGCCCGCCAACGGCAACGCCAAGCCCAAGGCGAAGTAAGCGGCTCCCCGGCATTTATCTCGTCCGAAAGATGGATAAACCATAACTACCTTGCTAGTAAGATATCTGGTCTGAACAAGACCGTGAGGACCGATCCCGATGCCCGCCGATTCTCTTCAATCCGCCGACAAAATGTTGCAGGTTCGCGCCGAGAATTGGCCGGAAGCCGCGACCCCGATTTCGCAATTGATGGTGCGGGTCTATCGGCTGGCGAGCCTGGTGCGCGACAATGCGACCGAGCAGGTTGATCGATACGGGCTGACGTTGATCGAATTCGAGGTGCTGGTCGCCTTGCGCGGCGTGGCGCCGCCCTATGAGCTGGTGCCGACCGATCTCTACACGGCCGTGCTGATCTCCTCCGGCGGGCTCACCAAGGTACTTCATGGCCTGCAGCGACGCGGCCTGATCAGCCGTGGGAAGAATAAGCTCGACCGCCGCAGCAAGCCGATCCGCCTCACCGCAAAGGGCCGCGACACGGTCGAGTGGGCCATGGAGGACGTGCTTCGATCCGATGCCCAGCTCATTTCGAAGGGCTTGTCGGAAGGCGAGCTGGCGGATCTTACCCGCCTGCTCCGCAAGCTTCTTGGGACTATCGAACCCGGCGGGAACAATGCGGGGACGGAGGACGACCGAGGGTATCCCGCCGGCCGACCCTTTGCGAAATGAACTGGAGTTTACGATGAGCAAAAGCCTGCTCCTGACCTTTCACCGCTGGACTGCGCTGGTGTTCGCGCTTCCGCTGCTGGCGGTGATCGTGACCGGCCTTGTGCTTTCATTCGAGCCGGCCTTTCAGCTGGCCGGGACCCGCGCTCACGCCATCGATGCGGAAAGCGTCATCGCGGCGATCAGGCGCTACGATCCGCAAGCCAGAGCGCGCGGGCTCAGCCTCGATGCCGCCGCGCAGCGCCTATCGCTGCAGGGCCCGAATATGCCCGACATCGACCTGGCCACCGGGCAGCCGGCCGCGGCGAAATCGGCGACGTCCGCGCTGTTCCGCTGGGCGCGCTTCAATCACGAGCGTCTGATCGGACAGCCCTGGCTGGTCATCGCCTCGACCTGCGCCATGGTCGCGATCATGAGCCTCGGTATTTTGATGGGATGGCCAAGGCTGCGCAACAGCCTGTCCGGCTGGCACAAGGGCGCCGCCTGGTTCGGTCTGCCGCTCATTCTTCTGAGCCCGCTGACGGGTCTCTGCATGGCCTTCGGCCTGACCTTCCAGGGCGGCCCGCATCCGGCTGCAGCGGCGCGGCCGATATCGCTGCCGGACGCCGTGCGCAGCGTCGCCAGTTTCCGCGACCTGGCGCAGGTCACCTCGATCGGCATCCGCGGCGGACGGATGATGGCTCGGATTTTCGAGGGCGGCGAACTGCGCGCCTACACGATCACGGCCGATGGCATGACCGAGTTGGGCGCGAACTGGCCGCGGTCGATCCACGAAGGCAACTGGTCGGCGATGGCTGGAACAGCCCTCAACGCCGTCACTTCCGCCATCCTGCTCGGCCTGCTGTCGACCGGATTGCTGCTCTGGGTCCGCCGCAAATGGCGACGGCCGCTGGGGCGGCGAAGCGAAGGTCAGCCTCGGCAGGCTGCCCGGGGTTCGCTGGCATGACCAACTCCAGAGGGCAACGAAACCGACGATGAAGCCTTTGGTGGAGATCCGCCAACCGGGGGCGTGCGGCCTGATCTCGGCTTGAAACCGACCCGGTCCAATAATAGTTATTGGCGAAGAGCTTGCGTGAGGTTTCGGAGGATCGACATGGCCATGAGTGCGGATTTAGGAGAGACGCTCGAAAAGTTCGTTACGAAGCTAGTCGACTCCGGCCGCTACCGCTCCAAAAGCGAGGTATTGCGCGAGGGCGTCCGGCTTATACAGGAGCGCGAAACACGGCTGGCGGCGCTGGACGCGTCGATTGCGCGCGGCGTGGCCGACGCCGATGCCGGCCGGGTCAAGTCAGCCACCGAGGTATTTGACAAACTGGAATCAAAGCTTGCGGCCAAAGCCAAGGCCACTCGGCGGTGAGGGTTGTCGTCTCGGCTGAGGCCGAAGCCGATCTGGACGAGATTGCAAGTTACATCGCCGAGCAGAACGTCGCGACCGCGGTGAATTTCGCGCATGAGCTCCGTCAAACATGCGAGGCGCTGGCCGATGCACCGCGCGGCTATCCCCTGGTGCCGCGATACGAGCATCTCTGCATCCGAAGACGTCCGTTTGGCAATTATTTGATCTTCTATCGCGCTGGGCCCGCCGCTATCGAAATCGTGCATATTCTTCACGGCGCTCGCGACTACGAGCCGCTGCTATTTCCCGAAAAGTAGTTCCGTAGGGTGGGCAAAGCCAGCGAGGCGCGCGAACTCGTGCACTCAATGGCGTGCCCACCATCTTTTTCGCATCCGAAAATGGTGGGCACGGAAAAAAGGGCTTCCTTTGCCCGCCCTGCGGATTACAGCGCGCCTGATCCGCCTGCCACGATTTTCTCGTTCAGCTTCTGATCCACGATCTCGACCGTGCGGTCGATATCGGCACTGGCCATCCCGAGCTGATGCGAGATCAATTTCACCAACAGGTCGACCCGCTCGATGAAGGGTGCGCCGGCGGCCACCGCCCGGGCCGCCGAGGAGGGCTTGAGCAGGCTTTCCGCCGCCTTGGCGTATTTTTCGAAAGCGACCTGATCCCCGGGGTCGGCCCCGAGGCGCCGGGCGATGGCGTCGACATGGTCATAGATCGACTGCGAGAGCTTGAGATCACTGTGCACGGCGTCGCGGATCGACCGCGGTCCGTCAAGCGTGATGCAGCGGTAATTGCCGGTCAGCAGCATCGACCACTTGGCCAGGGGCACGAACAGCGAATCGAACACCCTGAGTTTGACCGGAACGTCCTGGCCATCCAACGTCACCGCGTCGATGTCGGCTTCCAGCTCCCGAAGCACCTTGTTGTGCCGCTCGTCGGCAAAGATCGCGGCCTTGAAATTGGTCGGCAGCCCGACATGGAGGACGTTCGGCGCCTCTTCCGGGGGACGGAAGGCCTGCGGATCGGGCGAGCACAGCGACAGCAGTCCCGGCTGGAAGCGTTCCCATACCTGGGCATTGGTATAGGCCTCCTCGAGCTCCATGTCCGCCAGTGCCGGGATCCGCTGGAGGTAAGGCAAGGGCGGCATGTTCATGATCGAAAGACAAGGCAGCTTCGCCTCGGCGATTTTGATCATCAGGACGCGCACGGTATGATTGGTGTATTGCGGCTCCTGCATGGCCAGACAGACCAGGTCGTAACGCGACACGTCGACGAGAGCCGGCGTCAGCGCGTCCAGGGTGCCCGGCAGGTCACGCGAGAAGATCGCCCGGTGCGTGGCCTCGTCCCGCAGCTTGATGCGGACCTCGGTGCCGTCGCGATTAATGAGCTCCGCCGTCTTCTGCCGGCAAACCAGGGTCACGTTGTGACCTGCCATCAGGAGCTTGGTCCCCAACAGCGAGCCGTAGGAAGCTCCAAGGATCAGAACGTTGCGCGCCATGCTCCCTCTTTCAACGCGCTTGGTGCCCAGGAAAGGACTCGAACCTTCACGGCCGTGAAGCCACTGGCACCTGAAGCCAGCGCGTCTACCAATTCCGCCACCTGGGCCCGGGCCGGTTAGTACGGATCGGTCGCGCGATTGTCAAATTGCCCAAGTACGACCAAATGTGAAGTACGACCAAATGTGCGACCCAAAACCACTGTACAGTCCGCACCCGTTGGCGTATCCGCAAACTGCCCACGCTTTCGCTGGACGACGCAAATTTGCCTACGGAAAAGGACGCCATGGCATCGAACCTGGACACCCTCGTCACGGTTTTCGGCGGATCGGGTTTTGTCGGCCGCAACGTGGTCCGGGCGCTGTGCCAGCGCGATTACCGCGTCCGGGTCGCGGTGCGGCGGCCGGAGCTCACCGGTTACCTGCAGCCGCTCGGCAAGGTCGGCCAGATCCATGCCGTGCAGGCCAACCTGCGCTACCCGGCATCGATTGCGGCGGCGATGCGCGACTCCCATGTCGCGGTCAACCTGGTCGGCATTCTGACCGAGGGCGGCGCGCAGACCTTCAATGCCGTGCAAAGCCTGGGCGCCGGCGCGGTGGCAGAGGCCGCGGCCAAAGCCGGGGCGGCGATGGTGCATATGTCGGCGATCGGCGCCGATGCCGATTCGCCGTCGGACTATGCGAGGTCAAAGGCGGCGGGCGAGCAAGCGGTGCTGGCGGCGGTGCCGAAGGCCACGATCCTGCGGCCTTCGGTGGTGTTCGGTCCCGAGGACCAGTTCACCAACCGCTTCGCGGCGCTGGCCTGGATATCGCCGGCGCTGCCGCTGGTCGGCGGCGGCCTGACCAAACTGCAGCCGGTCTACGTCGGCGACGTCGCCACCGCGGTCGCCGATGCGGTCGACGGCAAGACCAGGCAAGGCGCGACCTACGAGCTCGGCGGCCCGGAGGTGCTGACGATGCGCGAGATCATCGAAATCATCCTCGCCACCATCGAACGCCGGCGCATGCTGCTGTCGCTGCCGTTCGGGCTGGCCAAAATCCAGGCGAAGCTGCTGCGGTTCGCGCCGGGGCCCTTCAAGCTGACCCCGGACCAGGTGGCGCTGCTGCGCTCGGACAATGTGGTCTCCGAGGCCGCGAAAGCCGCCGGCCTGACGCTCGAGGGATTGGGCATATCGCCCAATTCGCTGGAAGCGATCGTGCCGCAATATCTTTGGCGCTTCCGCGCCGCCGGACAGTTTCAGAAAAAGAACGCGTAAGCCCGCGCATTGGCCTCTCACACCCTCTCCCGCGTCTATCGCGGGGGAGGGTGGGGTGTGGGTGCTTCAGCATAGACACCGCCCGTGTTGACCCCCACCCACCCTCCTACGCGCGGATAGACGCGCGGGAAAGGGGGCGCAGCAGCGCAAGCTGCGAGAAACCTACCGTCCCATCGCCAGCGCGATCAGACCAAGCGTGCCGACGATGACGCGCCACCACGCGAACAAGCGGAAGCCGTGCCGGGTCACGTAGCTCAAAAACGTCTTCACCACCACGATGGCAACGACGAACGAGACGACGAAGCCGATGGCGACAATGCCGAGATGATCGGTGGTCATCTCGGAGCGATTCTTGTAGAAGTCGTAGGCGAACGCGCCGACCATGGTCGGGATCGCGAGGAAGAACGAAAACTCCGCCGCCGCATGCTTGTCCGCGCCGAACAGCATCGCCGCGACGATGCTGGCGCCGGATCGCGACACCCCGGGAATCATCGCCAGGCATTGCGCGAACCCGATCGAAAGATACATCGGCAAGGGAAAGGTGGTGGCGTCATGTTCATGCGGTTTGAGATCGAGCTGATCCACCCACATCAGGATCGCGCCCCCGACGATCAGCGAAAAGCAAACCACCCAGGGATTGAACAGATAGGCCTTGATGTAGCTGCCGGCGGCAGCGCCGATCACCGCCGCCGGCAGGAACGCCACCAGGAGGCCGATGACGAAGCGCCGGTCCGCGGCATTGGAGAACATGCCGAGCGCGACACGCCCCAATTTGACAAAATAGATGGCGACAATCGCCAGGATGGCGCCGAGCTGAATCAGCACCGTAAAACTGTTCCAGAAATTGCCTTCCCCGAGATTGAAAAATCGTTCCGCCAGCAGCAAATGCCCAGTGGAGGATACCGGGAGGAACTCGGTTACGCCCTCGATGATGCCGAGAATCACCGCCCGCAATGCATCTGACATCTGAACCCTGATCCGTTATAGATGATATCGATTGGAAACCGCGCCCTTCTCGCTTATTCGTCCCTCTCCTGCAATCTGAAAAAACCTTAAAACGTGGGTTGCCTCGTTCGTCTGCTTAGGTAGTTTGGCCCGCTACCGCGGTATTTGCCTCGTCTCGGCGGCAAACACTTCTTAATGATTAATGAATTTAGTGCATCGGAAAACCTAAGGCATACATGTTCACGCTGTTTCATCATTCGTTCTGTCCGCATTCGCGCTTCGTCCGGCTGGCGCTCGGCGAATGCGGTCTCGGTGTGCGTCTGGTGGAAGAGCGGGCATGGGAGCGCCGCGAGGCCTTTCTTGCACTCAATCCCGCCGGCACCACGCCGGTGCTGGTGGGGGATTTTGAGCCGGCGATTCCCGGCGCTGCCATCATCGCCGAGTATCTCGATGAAACCTATGGCGCCAGCCTCGGCGAACGGCGGCTGTTGCCGTCGACGATGGCCGAGCGCATCGAGGTGCGCCGGCTGATGGCGTGGTTCAACGAGAAGTTTTTTGAAGAGGCCTCCAACCCTCTGGTGACCGAGCGCATCTACAAGCGCTTCATCAACGAAGAGGACGGCGGCGGCGCACCGGCGGCGGAAGTGATTCGCGCGGCGAAAGCGAATGTGCGCAATCATCTGGCCTATATCGGTTGGCTGGCCTCGCGGCGGAACTTCCTGGCCGGCGAGTTCTTGAGCTACGCGGATCTCGCCGCCGCGGCGCATCTTTCGACGATCGATTATCTGGGCGATGTGCCCTGGATCGAGGATGAGGCGGCAAAGGCCTGGTACGCGCGGGTGAAATCACGCCCATCGTTCCGTCCGCTGCTCAGCGAATGGCTGGCGGGTGTGCCGGCCTCGCGCACCTATGTCGATCTCGATTTCTGATTCTGCAGTCTTCCGGGAGGCACTCGCCGAACAGGCACGTGCGCTGGGGTTCGATTGCACTGGGATCGCCGACCCCGCGGCGATCACACAGGCGGCAAGCCACTTGCAGGAATTTGTCGATGCCGGCGCCCATGGCGACATGGATTGGCTGGCAAGAGATCCGCGACGCCGCGGTGACCCACGCGTGCTATGGCCGGCCGTGCGCTCCATCATCCTGCTCGGGGTCAACTACGGGCCCGATGAAGATCCGCTTGATATCCTGCGACTGCGCACGCGCGGCGCGATCTCGGTCTATGCGCGCGGCGACGATTATCACGAGGTCATCAGAAAGCGGCTGAAGGCGCTGGCGCGATGGCTGATCGCAAGCGGTGGCGGCGAGGTCAAGGTATTCGTCGACACTGCGGCGGTGATGGAAAAGCCGCTGGCGCAGTCGGCCGGCCTGGGCTGGCAGGGCAAACACACCAACCTGGTGTCGCGCGAATTCGGCTCATGGCTCTTTCTCGGCGCGATCTTTTCGTCCCTCGACCTGCCGCGCGACAGGCCCGAGCGCGACCATTGCGGTTCATGCCGGGCCTGCCTCGATATCTGCCCGACCGCGGCCTTTCCGGCGCCTTACAGGCTCGATGCGCGGCGCTGCATTTCCTATCTCACCATCGAAAGCAAGGGACCGATCCCATCGGAGTTTCGAAAAGCCATCGGCAACCGCATCTATGGCTGCGACGATTGCCTGGCGGTCTGCCCCTGGAACAAGTTCGCGCAAGCCGGGCGCGAAGCCAAACTCTCGGCGCGGGATGACTTGCGCGCGCCGGCGTTGGCCGATCTCGCCCGGCTCGACGAGGGGGCCTTTCGCGCGCGCTTTTCGAAATCGCCGGTCAAGCGCCTCGGCCGCGACCGCTTCATCCGCAATGTCCTGATCGCGATCGGCAATGCCGCTGATCGCGATCTCGTACCCGAGGCCGAGCGTCTGCTCGATGACGGCAGCCCGCTGGTCCGGGGCGCCGCGGCATGGGCGCTGTCGCAGTTGCTCGATCGGGACGCATTCGAGGCGCGCGCCGCGGGCGCGCTGGAGACCGAGCCGGATGAAACCGTCCGCTGCGAATGGCGGGGCGCCGTCGCTCCGCCATCTTGATTTCATGCGTGAAATTCCGCCATGGTCCGGGGACCATGACCAATCAGCCCTTCTTCATCCGCGACCGCGACAGCTTCCTGCCCACCGATGCCGCGCGCGGGCCATGGGATCCCAACTCGCTGCACGGCCGCGTCATCATCGGGCTGTTGGCGTTCGTCATCGAACAGCGCCACGGGGCTGACGGCCTGGTACCGGCGCGGCTGACGGTGGACATGTTCCGGCTGCCGAAGCTCGAACCGGTCGGGGTCACCACGCGGCTGGTCCGCGACGGACTTCGCATCAGGGTCGTGGAAGCTGAATTCTCAAGCGGTGGCGTCAGCATGGCGCGCGCCTCCTGCCAGCTCCTGCGCAAGACCGATAAACCGCCGGGCCAGGTGTGGTCGCCGCCGAACTGGGATGTGCCTTCGCCTTCGGATCTGCCGGTCCCCACCGATCCGCGGCTCGGCCTGAAAGGCATGTGGACGGTCCGCCCGATCGTCGGCGCGATGGGCACGGTCGGCCCGCGGCGGCTATGGATGAGCGAAGTGCGCGACCTGGTCGAGGGCGCGCCGCTGTCGCCATTCGTCAGGGTCGCGGTAGCGGCGGATTTCGCCAGCCCTTTCGCCAATGCCGGCGACCAGGGCCTGAGTTATATCAACAGCGACGTCACGCTGTACCTGCACCGGCTGCCGATCAAGGAATGGATCGGCTTCGAGGTGGTGAACCACGGGGCTACCGACGGCATCGCGATCGCCGAATGTTGGCTCTACGACCAGCAGGGCCCGATCGGCACCTCCAGCGCGGTGGCCCTGGCCCAACGCAAGCCGATGGCGCCGCCGCGGCCACCTGCTGCGTAGTTGAGCGTGAAACCTATCATTTCAGGCCACGAGCATTGGCCTCTCACTCCCTCCCCCGCGAAGTGCGGGAGAGGGAGCGCGGCAACACAAGCTTCGATATGAAGTGCAAGCCTCAGCCGATCTCGGCCACCGCCGCGATGATGCGCGCGATGTCCTGCGGACGTGACAGACGGTGATCGCCGTCCTGGATCATGGTCAGCACCACATCGTCAACCGGCAGCCGATCGGCCAAGGCGAAGGCGTGCCGCCACGGCACGTCCGGATCCTGCGCCCCCTGCAGGATGCGAACCGGGCATCCCACCTCGATGGCGCTGCCGAGCAGCAAATGATTGCGGCCCTCCTCGATCAAGGCGCGGGTGATCGGATAGGGCTCGCCATAGGACGAAGGCCGCAGCCACACACCCTCGGTCAGGATCTGCTGCCGGATCTCGGGTGAGAAGCCTTGCCACATCAAGGCTTCAGTAAAATCCGGCGCCGGCGCGATCAGCACCAGCCCGGCCAGCGAGGCCAGGGTGGTGGGGCGGCTTGCCAATGCACGCGCCAGCAACAGCGCCATCCAGCCGCCCATCGACGAGCCGATCACGACCTGCGGGCCGGCGCAGAACTGCTCGAACACCGCGATGCTCTCCTCCAGCCAGCGGCCGATGGTGCCGTCGACGAACGCGCCGCCTGATTCGCCATGGCCTGAATAATCGAACCTGACGCAGGCGCGTCCGTGTCCGGCTGCCCAGCTATCCAATGCCAGCGCCTTGGTACCCTTCATGTCCGAATTAAAACCGCTGAGCCAGAACAGCCCGGGTGCACCACCGGCACGGGCTCGCACGGCGATGCGGCGCGCCGCGCTGTCGCTGCCGACCTCGATGAAGGCCGGCAGCTGAGGGACCACCAAGTCCGTCATGATCGCACCTCCGGTTCGGACCGCCGTTTGAGCCGAGCCCAACCGATCCGTCAACGCAACACCCTGACCACCTCAGACATGGTCTGGTGGCCTCGGGCGGTTCGTCGGAGCCCGAGGCTCGACGCGGGTGTTGGATCCAAAAAACGCGAACACCATGATTTCAATGTGTTTTATGGAGCAAAGGGGCTGCGCCGACCCAGCCGGCGAACCCCAAGGGATTTCTGCACCGGCCGGCGGGCGCCCGCGTGGCTCGCGGAGCCAATGCTTGCGCTTTAATAACAGCGGGCTGATCTGAACAATATTGTTGTGCCGGCGTTAGCCGGCGTGATCAAAATGCCTCGCATTTGACGGTTTTTGCGCGCACGGGTGCGAGTTCGCTTGCGAGCGCGGCCTTAATCCTTCAAACTATAGCCTTCGTCCACAACCTTGGAGAGTTACCCATTCGCCGTCCCAATAGAGCCCCGCCCGCTGCCACCAAAGACGGGCCGCGCACCAATGATGAAATCCGCAACGCACAGGTTCAGCTGATCGATCAGAACGGCACGAACCACGGCATCGTCGAGACCGTCGCCGCCGTCAAGATGGCCCTCGAAGCGGGCATGGACCTGGTGGAGATTTCCCCCAATACCAATCCTCCCGTCACCAAGATCATGGACTACGGGAAGTTCAAGTATTCGGCGCAGAAAAAAGCCGCCGAAGCCCGCAAGAAACAGAAGGTCGTCGAGATCAAGGAGATCAAGCTGCGGCCGATGATCGACGATCACGACTATGATGTGAAGATGCGCGCGATGCAGCGGTTCTTCGAGGAAGGCGACAAGGTCAAGATCACGCTGCGCTATCGCGGCCGCGAGATGGCGCACCAGGAAATCGGCACCAAGCTTCTGGACAAGGTGAAGTCCGACGTCGCCGAATTCGCCAAGGTCGAGCAGGATGCGCGGTTCGAGGGGCGGCAGGTGGTGATGGTGCTGGCGCCGCGCTGAGCTGAACGGTCAACGGCGATTGATATTTTGAATTCCGGAATATGGCCCGTCAGGCGATCTGGCGGGCCTTTTCGTTAGTTAATCCCTGATAAACATTCGTGCCCGGGCGCGGGATCCGGTTACCCGCGCGTCGCCTGCCAACTGCCGCTGCAGCGATCGCCGGAAATGATCCCGCTCCAGCGGCCTGACCCGGAATTGCCGGCCAGCCGGCCGCTGCCGTTGGCCACCGACAGGCCGAGCGATATCCTGACCGATACGGCGCCGCCACGACCGATGCCGCCAGTCACCTTGCCCCCTCCGGCGGACGAAACGCGACGGCCGGACACGGCGAAGGGAGCGCTGTTGGACGGGCTGCAGTTGCCGGCCTGGGTGTAGAAGGTCACATTCCAGGTTCCGTCATAGGCCCCGGCGGCCTCGGCGGAGCGCCGGGCATTGGCGGCGCCGGGCACTGCGACCAGCGCGGCGAGGGCTGCAGCGGCCGCCAGCCGCCGCGAGATGCGTGGAAAAGCGAAATGGGTGAAAGAGGCAATCTGCCGCGCTGAAATCGTCATTTTCCCGTTCCTTGACTGCGCCAATAAGGCCCTGAGCCGATTGGTCGAATGAACAGGTTCCATGGTTCATCGTTGCCAACGGCCCCAGGCTCTGCCATAAGCGCAGCCTTAATCGCCCGGCTGATCAAGGGCTGCCGTGGCGATACCCGTGCTGGGTTTTTCCTTTCGGAAAAAACTTACGCACTTTCAACGCTCTAACGAGCATTTTAGCCGAACGGGCGCCCTCGCGGGCGCTTTTGTGTTGCGGCAACAGGAGAGCCAAATGCCCAAGCTGAAGACCAAGTCAGGCGCCAAAAAGCGCTTCAAGGTGACTGCCACCGGCAAAGTGATGCACGCCCAGCGCGGTAAGCGCCATGGCATGATCAAGCGGACCAAGAAACAGATCAGGCAGCTTCGCGGCACCCGCGTGCTGTTCAAAACTGACGGCGACAATATCAAGAAATATTTCTTGCCCAACGCCTGATCTCCCTGGAGCATTTTTTTGCCACGCCGCGCCCGCGCGGCGATCCCGTCACCGTCTCACTCGAAGGAGAACCGTCATGTCTCGCGTCAAACGCGGTGTGACCTCTCACGCCAAGCACAAGAAAGTCTACAAAGCCGCCAAAGGATTCTACGGACGCCGCAAGAACACGATCCGCGCCGCCAAGGCCGCGGTCGAGAAGGCCGGGCAATATGCCTTCCGCGATCGCAAGCGCAAGAAGCGCACGTTCCGGGCGCTGTGGATCCAAAGGCTCAATGCGGCCGTTCGCCCGTTCGGCATGACCTACAGCGTGTTTATCAACGGCCTGTCCAAATCGGGCATCACCGTCGACCGCAAGGTACTGTCCGATCTCGCCATCCACGAGCCGACGGCATTCCAGGCGATCGCCGAAAAGGCCAAGGCCGCGCTGGCGGCCTGATTCTGCGACTTCCTTAGGCCCATTACGTCGCAATTGCAGGTGTCGTGGCCGGGCTTGTCCCGGCCATCCACGTCGTTGCTGCCGGTCTGGACATTCATTCGTGGAAGTCCGGGCACGACGGGAGCACCGGCTCAGCATCCTGGCCAAAAGTGAGCGCCATGACCGACCTTGCCAAACTCCAATCCCAGATCCTCGCCGACATTGCCGCGGCCGGGGATGAAGCGGCGCTTGAGTCCGTGCGCGTCGCTGCGCTCGGCAAGAAAGGCTCGATCTCGGGGCTGTTGTCGACGCTCGGCAAGATGTCGCCGGAGGAGCGCAAGACCGAGGGCGCCCGGATCAACCTCGCCAAGGAGGCCGTTACCCAGGCGCTGACGGCGCGGCGGGAGATCCTGAAATCCGCCGCGCTCGACGCCCGGCTCAAGTCGGAAACCATCGACGTCACGCTGCCGCTGCGCGACACCCCCGCCGAGCAGGGCCGCATTCACCCGCTCAGCCAGGTGATGGATGAGCTGACTGCGATTTTTGCCGATATGGGCTTTGCCATCGCCGAAGGTCCGGATATCGAGACCGACGACTATAACTTCACCAAGCTGAATTTTCCCGAAGGCCATCCGGCGCGGGAGATGCACGACACGTTCTTCTTCAATCCCAAAGAAGATGGCTCGCGCAAGCTCCTGCGCACGCATACGTCGCCGGTGCAGGTGCGCACCATGCTGACGCAGAAGCCGCCGATCCGGATCATCTGTCCGGGCCGCACCTACCGCATCGATTCCGATGCCACCCACACGCCGCAGTTTCACCAGGTCGAGGGCCTGGTGATCGACAAGGGCTCGCATCTCGGCCACCTCAAATGGATCCTGCACGAATTCTGCAAGGCGTTCTTCGAGGTCGATCACATCAACATGCGTTTCCGGCCGTCGTTCTTTCCGTTCACGGAGCCCTCGCTCGAGGTCGACATCCAGTGCCGGCGCGACAAGGGAGAAATCCGTTTCGGCGAAGGCTCCGACTGGCTGGAGATTCTGGGCTGCGGCATGGTGCATCCGAACGTGCTGCGCGCCTGCGGCATCGATCCTGAGGTCTATCAGGGCTTTGCCTGGGGCATGGGCGTCGACCGCATCGCCATGCTGAAATACGGCATGTCCGACCTGCGGCAGCTGTTCGAAAGCGACGTCCGCTGGCTCAGCCATTACGGCTTCAAAGCGCTGGACATCCCGACATTGGCGGGAGGATTGAGTACGTGAGTCTCGTCGACACCGCGATCGCGGAGAGAGCCCCCACCCCGGCCCTCCCCCGCATCCGCCTTCGCCCGAAGGCGGGCTTCGGCGGACAAGAGCGGGAGAGGGAGCAGACCGCCCGTGTTGAAGGCGCTGCGCCCACACCATGGGATGAGGGCAACCAGCCATGAAATTCACCCTGTCCTGGCTGAAGCAACATCTCGACACTGACGAGCCGGTCGAGAAACTCGCTGACAAGCTCACCATGATCGGGCTCGAGGTCGAGCACATCGACGACCAGGCGAAGGCGCTGGCACCGTTCACGATTGCGCGGGTGATCTCGGCCGAACAGCACCCCAATGCGGACCGCTTGCGGGTCTGCATGGTCGACACCGGCGATGGCAATGCCCCGGTGCAGGTGGTGTGCGGCGCGCCGAATGCGCGGGCCGGCCTGGTCAGCGTGTTTTCGGCCCCAGGCACCTTCATTCCCGGCAAGAACATCACGCTCGGCATCGGCACCATCCGCGGCGTCGAGAGCCGCGGCATGCTGTGTTCGGCGGCCGAATTGCAGATCTCGGAAGATCATGACGGCATCATCGAGTTGCCGCCTGACGCGCCGGTGGGCGCTGTCTATGCGCAATGGGCCGGGCTCGGCGATCCCGTGCTGGAAATCAACCTGACGCCGAACCGGCAGGATTGCGCCGGCGTGCACGGCATCGCCCGCGACCTTTCCGCCGCCGACATGGGCAAGTTCAAGGACCCGGCGATCAAGCCGGTCAAGGGCCAATTCCCTTGTCCGGTAAAGGTCACCATCGAGGACAAGACGCTTTGCCCGGGCTTTGCGTTGCGGCTGGTGCGCGGCGTCAAGAACGGTCCGTCGCCGCCATGGCTGCAGCGGCGCCTGACCTCGATCGGCCTGCGGCCGATCAACGCGCTGGTCGACATCACCAACTTCATGACCTACGACCGCGCCCGGCCGCTGCATGTATTCGACGCGGCCAAGGTGCAGGGCCATCTCACCGTGCGCCGTGCCCGTGACGGCGAAAGCCTGTTGGCGCTGGACGGCCGAACCTACAGGCTCGACGGCCATGTTTGCGTCATTGCCGACGATGCCGGCGTCGAATCGCTGGCCGGCATCATGGGCGGCGAGGCTTCCGGCTGTTCGGAGGCGACCACCGATGTGCTGATCGAATCGGCGTTGTGGAATGAGATCAACATCGCCCAGACCGGCCGCAAGCTCGGCATCCACTCCGACGCCCGCTATCGGTTCGAGCGCGGCGTCGACCCGGCTTTCATGGTGCCGGGGCTCGAGATGGCCACCCACCTGGTGATGGAAATCTGCGGCGGCACGCCGTCGGAGACTATCGTGGCGGGCCACGCCTTCGGCGACGATCGCGTGATCGATTTTCCGCTTCCCGAAGTCAAGCGGCTCGCCGGCATCGACGTGCCGCTGCCGGAGGTCAAGCGTATCCTCGGCCATCTCGGCTTCATGGTGGCCGGCCCCGGCCCGGCGGTGAAGATCGCGGTGCCCTCCTGGCGCACCGATGTGCATGGCAAGGCCGACATTGTCGAGGAGATCGTGCGCATTGTCGGTGTCGACAAGGTGCCGATGACGCCGTTCGAACGCGGCGACACGCCGCGCAAGCCGGTGCTTTCCCCCATCCAGCTGCGCACCCGGCGCGCCAAGCGCGCGCTGGCCGCGCGCGGCATGCTCGAGGCGGTGACGTGGTCGTTCATTTCCAAAGTGCAGGCCGAACTGTTCGATCGTGACCCGCCGCCGGTCCAGGCACAGGCCAACCGCCGCGGTCATCCCGAATTGGCGCTCGCCAATCCGATCGCAGCCGACATGTCCGACATGCGGCCTAGCCTGTTGCCGGGTCTGATCGCAGCCAGCCAGGCCAACGCCGACCGCGGCTTTCCGGATTCAGCCCTGTTCGAAGTCGGCCAGGTGTTCGTCGGCGACGGCGCGGACGATGAGCTGATCGCATCGGCCGGCGTCCGCCGTGGCTTTGCGTCATCGGCCGGCATTGGCCGGCATTGGACCGGCTCGCCAACCGCGGATGCGCTCGACGCCAAGGCCGATGCGTTCGCGGTGCTGGCGGCATCGGGGGCACCGATGCAGGCGCTGCAGGTCATCCCCGGCGGCCCCCTCTGGCTGCATCCCGGCCGTTCCGGCACCATCCAGATCGGGCCACAGAACGTGCTGGGCTATTTCGGCGAACTGCATCCGCGCGCGTTGGAGCAGCTCGGCGCCGACGGCCCGTTGATCGCCTTCGAGGTCATCCTCGATCGCATTCCCGAGGCCAAACGGAAGCCGACCCGCGCCAAGCCGGCGCTTGAGCTGTCGCCGTTCCAGCCGGTGTCGCGCGATTTTGCCTTCATCGTCGATCGCAGCGTTCGGGCCGGCGATATCGTCCGCGCGGCGCAGGGCGCCGACAGAAAATTGATCACCGGCCTGACGGTGTTCGACGTCTATGAAGGCAAGGGCATCGATGAGGGCAAGAAATCCATTGCCATTGCGGTGACGATACAGCCGCGCGAAAAGACTCTCACTGACCAGGAGATCGACGCGGTGGCCGCCAAGATCGTGGCCGAGGTGAACCGGAAGACCGGCGGCACGCTACGCGGATGAGCCCCGCCGGGCTCATCCCCACAGACGTCGGCATCGTCACTAGCTTCGCCATCGCGGCGATTGCGCTCGTATCGGGAATGGCGCGCGGCTTCTCCGGATTCGGCTCGGCGCTGATTTTCATGCCGCTGGCGAGCAGCCTGGCGGCACCGCGGCTGGTCGCCGCGCTCCTGCTCGTGATCGATCTGGCTGCCGCAGCCCCGCTGCTTCCGAATGCGTGGCGACAGGCCGACCGCGGCGCCACCGCGGTCATGGTGTCCGGCGCGCTGATCGGCGTGCCGCTCGGGACCTATCTGCTCTACAGGCTCGAACCGGTGACGACGCGCTGGATCATCTCCGCCTTCGTGCTCGCGCTGTTGATCCTGCTGCTGTCGGGCTGGCGTTACCGCGGCAAGGACCATCCCTGGATTTCCGTCGCGGTCGGCGGCTTGTCGGGCTTTTGCAGCGGGCTGGCGCAGACCGGCGGGCCGCCCATCGTCGGCTATTGGCTCGGCCGGCCGATCGCCCCGTCGGTCGCGCGCGCCAACATCGTGCTGTTCTTCGGGGCTTGCGACCTTTTCTCCGCGGTCAGCTATGGACTGTCAGGACTGATCAGCGCGGACGCGATCCGGCTTTCGCTATTGGTCGGCCCGGTCTACGCGCTCGGCGTCTGGCTCGGCGCGCGGCTGTTCGGCCGCGCCGGCGAAAGCCTGTTTCGCGGCATCTGCTACGCCTTGATCGCGGCCGCCGTCATCCTCGGACTACCCGCGCTGGACGGCGTGCTGCGGTAGAGATCGGTTCAAGTCAATTGATGCCCGCGCCCGGCAGCGCCAACGCGCCGGGCGTGGCGGACCTGACCGGTGGGGCGCGGCGACGGTGCTTTGCCGCGCGCGATGGTGCCGGCTGCGGTTCGCTTTCCTGCAGCGCACCGATCCTTCGCAGCGCCGCTTCCGCGGCGCGCTCGCCGCTTTCCCAGGCGCCATCCACCGTTCCCCACAGGGTCTCATGGGTGGCTTCGCCGGCGAGGTACAGGCAACCGATCGGCTCGGCCAGAATTTTTCGTGAGGGCTGTGCGCCCGGCGCCGCCGCGGACATCGCGCCCTGCACGAACGGCGCAAGATCCCAACGCGTCGCGCTTGATTTCTTGACCGCAGCAGCCGCGTCGCTGCCGAACATTTTGCTCAACCATTCCGTGGCAAAGGCGATCATCGCGCGCTCGCCCTGCGCGGCGAGATCGCGGCCGAACGAGCCTGCCACATCGATCGAGCACAACGACGATCCGCCCATATTGGCGAGCAGCAACGCCGTCCGCGTCGACGTGCTCTGCTCGATGAGCACGTCGTCGCGGGCGAGCCCCATCGGGTTGCCAGGCAATAAAAGGCCAATGCGATCGTAGCTGCCGAGGCTCAACTTGGCCGCGGCATCGAGCTGACGCTTCGGGATCGCGGGCGCAAATTTGATGTTGCCCGCGGTCAGCACATTGCTGGACACCGTGATGACGGCGGCGCGCGCGGCGATATTGCCGGCCGGCGTCTCCACCGTGACATCGCGTCCGTTCCAGCTGATCCGGCTCACGGGCGTCGACAGCGAAAGCGGCACCGGTTCGGCAAGCTTCGCGATCAGGACGCCCAGGCCCTGGCGGCAAGCGATCGCGGCATTGCGGTCCTGCGCCTGGGCCTTGTCGATGACGGAGATTTCCTTGAGATCCTTGCCGGTGGCATTGGCGCCGAGCACGAATTCCACTGTGCCGGCCCAATCGCCGAGATCCCTTGGCATCACCGAGGCGCAGGAGACATCGGCCTTGCCGCGCGAGGCATCGTCGATGGCCCGGTTGGCACGCACCAGCGCGGCCAGAAATTCCTCAGTCTCCCCGGCGCGCGCAAAACGGCGGCCGATACGGATTCTCTGGCCGAGCGGCACGGCTGAGATCTCGAGCCCGGCGCTGCGGGCAAGCCTGGCCATCGCATTGGTCTCGGGATTGTGCAACCAGCGCGCGCCGCGATCGAAGGGCAGGTCGAAGGTCGCGCTGTCGGTAAGGCAGCGACCGCCGGCTTGCCCAGTGGCCTCCACCACGATCACCTTGCGGTTCGCCGCCAGGATGCGCCGGGCCGCGGCGATGCCGGCGGCGCCGGCGCCGATCACGACGATGTCGGCCTCGCGCGGCACGGGCGCCGCGAAGGCACCGCGGCTGCCGATCGCCGGCGCGGTCGCGAGTGCCGCGGAAGCGACTAGGAAGTCCCGGCGCGTCATGGTCATGTCATGGTTTCCGCCACTTTTGCGATTCCGCACCGCAGCGAACTTGCCGCATCGGGGGTCCGGCGGCAACCATCACGGTAAATCTTTCATGATTGATCTGGTCAAGCCATGAACTAAATTGCAACGGCTTTCGACCATGATGAGGAAGCAAAAATAAGGTCAGGAAGGCCGTTGGGGGGAGATGTCATGGGAGTGGTGCTCGATACCGTCGGCAAGCTGATCGCGGACTACCTGCAGAAGGAAGTTCCAGGCTACGAGCCGTTCACGCCGAGCGATCCCACGCACTTGCGCGGGGTGATCGTGCCGGGCGACGTTCTGCTGGTCGAAGGCAACAACAAGGTGTCAGGCATCATCAAATATCTGACGCAATCGACCTGGTCGCATGCCGCGCTTTATGTCGGCCCGATCGACGGCATCGAGGAGGCCGACGGCGAGCGCCATGTGCTGATCGAGGCCAATATCGGCGAGGGCGTGACGTCGGCGCCGCTGTCGAAATATTTTCCCTACCATACAAGGCTGTGCCGTCCGGTCGGCCTGTCGTACGAGGACCGCCATACGGTGTGCAGATATGCCATCAACCGGATCGGCTTCGGCTACGACACCAAGAACATCCTCGATCTGATGCGCTATCTGATCCCGCTGCCGGTCCCGCAGCGCTGGCGACGGCGGATGATCGCGTTCGGCTCCGGTGACCCGACCAAGATCATCTGCTCGGCCTTGATCGCGCAGGCCTTCGATGCCGTGCGCTATCCGATCCTGCCCAAGATCACGCGCGCCGGCAGTAAGCAGGCGCGGCGCGAGATCCTGCACATCCGCGATTCATCGCTGTACATGCCGCGCGATTTCGATATCTCGCCCTATTTCGAGATCGTCAAACCCACGATCGTGCACGGCTTCGACTACACCGCCTTGCACTGGGCCGACAAGCAGAAGCCGCTCCGGGAGGTAGCGGGCGAGTTCGGACCGTTTCCAGAAACGGTCCATGCGCCGCCGCTTGTTCCTGAAGCGATTGACCAGGAGGCGCCGCTTCCAGCTGAAGAAGTAAAAGCAGTTTCGTAGAGTGGGTTGGGCTCTTCGCGAAACCCACCAGTTCCGCCACCGACCCATCCACCGTCATGGCCGGGCTCGTCCCGGCCATCCACGTCTTTGCTGGATTCGAAAGAGGGCGACCACAAGGGTCGCCCCTACGGGATCGACATAACGTAGGGGCGCCCCTTGTGGGCGCCTTGTTTGAACTAGGCCGCGGCTCCATTATTGCCAGCCGGCAATCCGGCGCGGGCCAGGCCGCCGTAAAGTGGCTCGTCCGGCATTTCGGAGCGCAGGATCGCCCGCACCGCGACCAGTCTCTCGATATCGATGCCGGTGGCAAAACCCTTGCTCTCGCACAGGAAGACCAGATCTTCGAACACCACATTGCCGGTGGCGCCCGGCGCGAACGGGCAGCCGCCGAGGCCGCCGAGCGAGCCGTCGAGGATGCGCGCGCCGGCGTCGAGCGCTGCGGACGCGTTGGCGATGCCCATGCCCCTGGTATCGTGCAGATGCACGCAGACCGGATTTTTGGACATTCTGACGATGGCCTCGGTCAAGGCGCCGACCTGTTTCGGGCCGGCATAACCGACGGTATCGGCGATCCCCACCACGTCGGCGCCGGCGGCAAAACATTTTTCCGCGATCCGGATGACCTCCTGGGGATCGACCGGGCCGGCGATCGAACAGCCCAGCGCCATCGAGATCGCCGCGTGCACGATCGGTCTGTGCGGACTCGCATCGCGCAATTCGCAGAGCCTGCGGATATTGGCGATGGCCTGGTCGCGGGAGCGTCGCGCATTGGCCTGGCTGTGCTGTTCGGTGGCCGAGACCACCGAGGCGATCTCGGCGACACCCGAGCCCAAGGCGTCGTTGACGCCGCGCTCGTTGAGCACGAGCGCGATGCCGTGCGCACCCGGAAGCGCCGCCACCGTGGCGACCATCTCGCGGACGTCGGCAAATTGCGGAAAGCTGCTCGCCGGCAGGAACGAACCGATCTCGAAATGGCGCACGCCGGCGCCATATTCGTCACGGATCCAGCGTTGCTTGGCCGCCGTGGAGGGATATGTCTTCACCAGCTGCAGGCCATCTCGCAGGCCCACCTCGCGCAGGCTGACGCGGTCCTTGGGATAGATGTCCTGAACGCGGGTCATGCCATCCTCGCAGCGGTTGTGCCGGCTGTTAAAGCTTCTGCCCGGGCCTTGAGCTCGGCGCGAATGGCGCCGGTGTCGGCGCCAAGCGCCGGCACTTTGAGCCCCTCGCCGATGCTGGCGCCGTTCCACTCGACCGGAAGCGCGGGCACGTGGAAGGCTTCGCCGTCGGCATTGGTCGCGTTGACGAGGCCGCCCGGACGCAACACATGGGGATCGTCGAGCAGGTCTTCGGGCCGGTTGATCGGCGAGAAGCAGATATTGAGCCGGTCGAGACAAGCCGACAGCTCCCCCGCGTTCCAGCCCTTGATCACCTCGGCAACGCGCGGAATGATCCTTGATCGCGCCAGGATGCGGTCGGTGGTGGTGCGCAGGGCCGGATCTTCCAACAATTCCCCAAGGCCGAACTGCCGGCAAAAGCTCTGCCAGTGGCCTTCGGTCACCACGCCGATGAAAATCCGTTCGCCGCTTTCGGTGTCGAAAATATCGTAGATCGGCCAGGCATGCTCGCGCTCCGGCATGGACAGCGGCTTGATGCCGGTCATCTCGTATTGCACCATGTGCTGGGCGACCAGGAACAGGCAGTTTTCGAACAGGCCGATGCGAATGTCGGCGGGCTTGCCGCCGCTGCGCTTCTGATAGAGCGCGGCCAGGATGGCGATCGCCCCGAACATGCCGCCCATGATGTCGTTGGCGGAGGAGCCGACCCGCTGCGGCTTCTCCTGGGTGCCGGTCATGGCGGCGAGACCCGACATCATCTGCACGACCTCGTCCAGCGCCGGACGATGCTCGTACGGGCCGGACAGAAAGCCCTTGTGGCCGGCGGTGATCAGATGCGGATGCCTGCGCCGCAGGTCCTCAGGCCCGAGGCCCTGCTTCTCCAGCTGGCCATCGCGAAAATTTTCCAAAAACACATCGGCGCTGGCGAGCAGAAGGTGCATGGTCTCGCGATCTTCGGCCTTGGCGAAGTCGAGCACGACGCTGCGCTTGCCGCGGTTGAACAGCGGGAAGAACGCCGTTCCCATGCCGCCGAGCTCGCGGGTCTTGTCTCCCCCGGGTGGCTCGACCTTGATGACCTCGGCGCCGAGCTGCGCCAGCACCATGCCGCAGCTTGGTCCCATCACCATATGGGTCATTTCGACCACCCTCACGCCGTCAAGCGGCAGTCCGGTCCCGGTCATCGTTCTCTCCCATCCTCCTGGTCAGCTAGCACACTAGGCTTCCGCAAGCCTCCTGAAAAATCTAATCTGTCCATGCCGCAGCCGGCGAGGTTTCGCAAAGCAAGCCGGCCAGCAAGAACACGATCGGGGAGGGCGGCATGAGCGCCATCGGCATCGACATCGGGCTTGATCTTGCCGGCTCTGGCGGCGGGCCGGACGACATCTCGCAGCGGCTGGAAAGCCTGCCCGCGTCATCCACCCTTTGGCGTCTCGTGATTTTGCTGTCGCTTGGCGGCTGCTTCGAGGTCTACGACCTGTTCTTCACCGGCTATATCGCACCGGGCCTCAATCGCAGCGGTTTATTGACCACCACGACCGTAGCCTTTTTCGGCTTCTCGGGCATGGGCGCGTTCGTCGCCGCGACCTTTGCCGGGCTGTTCATCGGCACCTTCTTTCTGGGTTTTCTGGCCGACAGGTTCGGACGGCGATCGATTTTCACCTCGGCGCTTCTTTGCTACAGCGCGGCCACGGTGACGATGGCGTGCCAGAGCACGTCCGGCGGAGTCCTGCTGTGGCGGTTGATCGCCGGGATCGGCATCGGCGTCGAGATCATCACCATCGACGCCTATATCACCGAACTGGTGCCGAGCTGGATGCGGGGTCGGGCGTTTGCGATCAACCAGGCGATCATGTTCACCGCCGTGCCCATCGTCGCCGCACTGTCGTGGTGGCTGGTGCCGATGGCGCCCCTGGGGATCGACGGCTGGCGCTGGGTGGTGCTGATCGGCGCCGCCGCCAGCATGATCATCTGGATCCTGCGGCTATGGGTGCCCGAAAGTCCGCTGTGGCTGGCGCGCCAGGGCAGGCTCGCGGAAGCCGGCCAAATCCTGCGGACGCTGGAGGCCGCGAGCGGCGCCGCCGCGCATCCGGTGCGGGCCGCCGACGTGCGGCCGCTGCGGCCGTCCGCCAGGGCAGGTTATGCGGAGCTGACCAGGCCGCCTTATTTCGCGCTGGTCGCGTTGTTCATGGTCTTCAATCTCTGCCAGGCCTTTGGCGTCTACGGCTTTGCCAACTGGGTACCGGCGCTGTTGGTGGATAAGGGCATCACCGTTACCAAGAGCCTGCAATATTCCTTCATCATCGCCTTCGCCTATCCGATCGCGCCGCTGATGGCCGCGAGCTTTGCCGACCGCTTCGAGCGCAAATGGATCATCTGCGGCGCAGCAGTCGCGATCTCGTTGTTCGGGATGGCATTCGCGCAACTCACCCAGGCCCCGCTGCTGATCCTGTGCGGCGTCGCCATCACCGCCGCCAACATGACCATGTCCTATGCCTATCACGCCTATCAGACCGAGGTGTTTCCGACCGCGATCCGGGCCCGCGCCTCTGGGCTCGTCTATTCGATGAGCCGGGTCGCCGCGACCTTTTCGGGCTTCATCGTCGCCTACGTGCTGCGCGAGTTGGGCGTCGTCGGCGTGTTCGGCCTGATCACGGCGGCGATGGCGATCGTGATCGTGGCGATCGCGGTCTTTGGTCCGAACGTGCGCGGCAAATTGCTGGACGCGTGACAACCACGGCGCCCATCGGTTGAGATTCGCTCAGTTGCAGCTGGGGAGCCGGATATCGGCCGGTCTGGTGCGTTCCGGCTCAAACCCGCAGAACTGTTTCAGTGTTTCGAACAGCGCGGCATTATCCTCCGATTTCTTGAGCACATGCGCGGCGCCGGGGTGGCCGCGGATCTCCCGCCGTAGACGCTGGTCGACCGACTCGCTGAGTTGCCGTCCCGTCAGTACGATGACGGGAATGATCGAGGTTGAAGCCTCGGTGCGGAGCAGCTTCAGCAAATACTCGCCGTCGCCGTCCGGCATGAAATAGTCCGTCACGATGACGGCGGGTTCGCTTTGGCGGGCAATCCGGAAAGCGCTGTAGGCGTCGGCGGCACAGACGATGTCGATGCCGCATTTTTGCAGCCGGCTGCCGAGCAATCGATGGATGTCGCTATCGTCATCGACCAGCAGCACGCACGGACGGCGGCGGATGGGCGCGGGGTCCGGCTCCACCGGGCGCGCCCGGGGGATCTTGCCGGTGATCCGCGGATCAATCTGCGCCAGAGCGGCTTCCAGGTCGCTCCAGAAATTCGGTCCCTTGCGCGCGTAGTAGGCGCCAAGTCCTTCGCATCGGTTGGCGGTGTCCGGGTTCCTGCTGCCGGTGATAACAATGACGCCTGCAGGCGCTCGATCGTGCGCCAGCAGATGGGCGCAAACCGATAGTCCGTCTACCTCCGGCATGTTGACGTCGATAACAAGAATGTCCGGCTTGCTCCGGCTTGCCTTGAGAAAGGCCTGCATGCCGGTGGCCGCAGTGGCGACACTGTAGCCCATGCGCGTGCAGCGATCCGAGACCAGCCGCAGCACGGAGGGATCGTCATCGACGATGAGGATGCTTTTGGCTTCATCGCTTGACTGAAACTCAGCCGTCAAGGCCTTCACACCCTCGACGTCGGGCCGTTCGATTTCAGGGCAAGATTGCTGCATGATGTCGCTCCTGTTGCCGATTGCCGGATCGTGTCGTCCTGTCCGGCATTTCGATATCGATCGGGCTCCCGGATCAGCTAATGCCGGGCTAACCATTCTCTCAGTACTAACGCGTAGCTGCATCCTCCATCTCACTCTGCCGGTGCACGCCGCATCCCGCGCAGTGGATCAGTTCGTCCAGCACCCGCGAAAGCCTGGCGCTCGATCCGTCGCCTTCGATCCAGGCAATGGCCGCATCCTCCAGCGCCGCCGCGGCATCGCTGATTTCCGCGAACCCGTAGATGCCGCCGGCACCGGACAGGCTGTGCGCGGTTTGTTTGATCCGGTCCATGATATGCGGCAGCCGACCACCGGCCGCGAGCGCGTCGCGATCCTGCGACAGCGCCGCGATATCCCGGCTGACCCGCTGCAGGAAGCCGGCCCTTAATTGCTTCAAGGGGTCGACGACGTCAGGCAAATAGTGGCGCACCGATGCCGCGAGCGTCATTGGATCGAACGGTTTGGCGATCACGCCGATGGCGCCGAGCGCGCGAAAGCGATCGACCTCGCGGCTTTGGGCGCGCGCGGTCATGAAGATGACGGGAATGGCCGCCGTGCCGGGATTTTCCCGCAGCTTCGAAAGCGTCGCCGGTCCGTCCATGACCGGCATCATGACATCAAGCAGGATGACGTTCGGCTTCCAATAGGCGGCGACCGCGAGCGCTTCGGATCCGGATTCGCAGCTCCGGAGCTCGAAGTCCGGATCGAGCCCAAGCGATATCTCGATCACTTCGCGAATGTCGGGCTCGTCATCGACGTGGAGAATGCGAATCATGCTCATGCGACCTCCTATGCGGCCTGTACCGGTAACAATGCCAGACGATCGTGCACGGCCGCCGCGAGACTCTCGAGTGATGCGTTCGTTCCCGGCAAAGCGGAAGCGATACCGTTCGCTCCCTCCACATGGGCAGCATCAGCGGAGAAGAGGATCACCGGAATTTCGTTGCCGGTTGGATAGCGAAGATCCGGCAGCAGATCGAGACCGGAATGTTCACCGAGCCCGATGTCCAGCACCACAAGATCCACCGGCTTATCGGCGATGGCTTGCAGAGCGTTTGCAACGCAATCCGCCGATATCACTTCTGCCATCGGACTGAGCTTTCGCGCAACCACGTCAAGGGTATCGCGGTTGTCATCGATATGAAGAATCCGCGGCCGCGCGCGCTTCGGTGCCGTGGCGGCCTGCAAGGTTCTGGTCAAATGCGCGAAATCGATCGGCTTGTTGAACCATTCCAATATATTGAGCCGGGACGAGCGCACATCCGAGAGCCCGCGCTCGGGATCTCCGGAAATGACCACGATCGGCATTTGACCATGATAGGGCAGCGCGCGAAGCCGCAAGATCAGGTCGATGCCGTCATTGTCGCGCAGCCGCAGGTCGACCATTATCGCAGCATAGCGGGTTGCGCTGGCGCGGAGGATGGCGGTGTCCGGCGTATGAGCGAAATCCACCGCGAAGCCCGCGGAGTGCATCCGGGCGCGGACGACTTTCGCCACCAAAGTATCGTCCTCGCATAACAGCAGCCGCGGCGGCGATGCCTCCACATCGACGTCGATTTCGCCGCCGGCGGTACCGTCCCAGGCCGGAAGCTCCACATGAAAGATCGTCCCACCGCCGCGAGCGTCGTCGAAGCCGACCTCTCCGCCAAGCCGCTCGACGATCTCCTTGACAATACTGAGACCGAGCCCGGTGCCTCCATTGCGTCGCGCGTCGGTGCCATCAGCCTGCGCGAATTTTCCGAAAATGTGCGATCGGAACTCCTGCGGAATTCCCGGGCCATGGTCGCGTACCGTCACCCGGCAGGCGTTGCCCCGCTTCGCTACGCCAACCAGGACTTCCCCGCCCCGCGACGAGTATTTGATCGCGTTGGAGAGCAGGTTGGTGATGACCTGGACGAGGCGATCCGGATCGGCATTGACATCGGCCTCGACCGAAGCCGCGTCCAGCCGAATGTGGACACCGAATTCCCCGGCAAATCCCCTGATGTCCTCGATCGCCTGTACGGCGATCTGCCGCAATTCGACTTGCGCGAAATTGAACGCCGCGCGACCCAACTCGATCTTCTCGATATCGAGAATGTCGTTGATCAGGCGGACCAGCCGCTGGGCGTTCTTGTGTGCGATCGACACCAGCCGGCTGGCCTTTTCCGGCAGACTGTCCGACCACTGTCCGGCCAACAGGCCGAGCGAGCCGGCGATCGAAGTCAGCGGCGTACGCAATTCGTGACTAACGGTGGCAACGAACTCATCCTTCAGCCGCTCCATCTGCTTGCGGTGGCTGATATCGACGATCACCGCCAGCACCAGCAGCCGCTCGCCCGCCCGAATCGGGTTGAGGCCGACTTCGATGGCGAATTCGCTGCCGTCCTTGCGCCGACCATGCAGCTCACGGCCGGCTTCAATGCGGCGGTCTTCCGCCTGAGGAGTAAAGTTGCGGCGGTGAAGGATGTGCTGCGCCCGCGACCGCTCCGGCACCAACAGTTCGACGTCCCTGCCGATCAACTCTTCGCGCGAGTAGCCGAACTGGTTCTCGATCTCGGTATTGACCATCACCATCTTGCCGTGGTCGGTCATCACCATTCCACTCGGGCAGGCCTCGACCGCGAGCCGGAACATTTCCTCGGCGAGGCCCCGCTCGGCAATATATGGCTTGATGGCGGTCATCGATTGATTGCTCGATTCGAGAGGTTCCATTAATTGCCGCCAGGGGCCGGCGACGTGCCGGAGCCGGATTGATCCGACAGCGCCAGGCGGACCAGCTCGGCCGTGTTCCTGGCACCGAGCTTTCGCATCACTTCCGCCCGATGGCATTCGAAGGTCCGGTAACTGATACTGAGCTGCTTGGCGCCTTGCTTGTTGGAACATCCCTCGCTGACCAGCCGCAAAACTTCCCGCTCGCGCGGCGTCAACGCCTTGGCGGAACGGTTGCCGTCGTCGGCCGGTCGATTATCTGGCGACGGGGACCGGCCATCGGAGCTGGCTGTGCGCGACCACCACGCGATCGCATCGCGAGCAACCGCGACCGCGGTCTCCTGCGGGATCGGTGCTTCGAACGTGTCGCCCATTCGATGCAGCAGCGAGCAGATCCTCTCCGCCTCACGAAAGGCACTCTCGACGATGCGCCGGAGCGATTCGGTGTCGCCATTGGCATCGACGATCCAGCTCTTGCGCAGATACAAATCGGCGACATAAAGCGTCAACGCCGTCATCGGCCCGTTCAGTTCGTGCGCCATCGCGGCGCCGACTTCACTTGCCACGCGCGAACGGGCCGCTGGGATGCGTCCGAACTCGAAGTCGTCCGGCAGCGGCGCGTCGGCATCCGGCGCTTGCAGCAGGCTCAGGGCGGTAAGCTTTTCCATTCGTGTCAAGATGCCGATCCTTGCGCTGGATAAAAAGAGCTCTGGCTCCGCTCGATGGCTTCGATCAGTTGCGCTGTCTGAAAGGGCTTGCGGATGCAGCACGTCGCGCCGCGCTGTGCCGCCAGACTGAGACAGTCCCCATAGCCAGCCGAACTGCGCAGGCAAAAGCCCGACATCGCGATAATGGGTATGGAGGAGTTGCGCCTGATATGTTCGATGGCATCAAGTCCATTCAGTCCGGGCATGAAAATATCGAGCAGCACGACATCGAAGGCGGACTGCTGCAGCGCGCGAATCCCGGCATAGGCCCGCAAGTAAATCTCCGTTTCGAAGCCGTGCCGGGCGAGTATCGTCCGGATCGCGGCGGTGACGCTCTCATCGTCGTCAACGACGAGGACCCGTGCCAGCCGTTGCGCGGGCTCGCGCGCTTCACTCCTGGCCTGCGGCGGCGAGATATCCATGGAGCGACCTGCGTCATGGTTTGGAACCAAGCCTTCGCGAACCTGTTTGGCAGGGATCGCTGCGCCCAAATCTGGCCACTTTGCCCTATTCAATAAGTTAATGTTTATCGCAGTACAAACACCTAGACGACGCGTCTCGAAAGATGCGGATAGTTTCGAATGAGGAAGATGTTGCGGGAGCTCTACCCCTTCATCGCTTAAGAATTTCGCCGTCGTTCGATCATTAAATTAACCGCAAGACGTGACCGTCCTTCACGCTTGAAGCAGATGCACGGCTTTCGACAACAGTTATCCGGACGAGCCGGCCCCCCGATATGGCGCCGCCGACGCATTGGAGTTTTCGGCTAATCATTACTGAAAATTAAGCCCCGTCGTGGAAGCTTTTGGCGAACAACGGGGGAACGCACGATGTACGCCGATCAATTCGAAGCCCGCCTCGCCAGGGTGCGGCACCGCTTCGCAACCACGCTTGAGAGCAAGATTACCGACGTGGTGGTTTCGGCCGACCGGATGTCGCGCAGCACGGAGAGTGTCGGCCAGGAGGTCTCCCAGTGCTATCGCAATCTGCACGGTATCTGCGGCATCGGTCCGACGGTCGGGTTCACGGCCACCGGCGAAGCTGCGCGCGTCGCCGAAGCACCTTTGATGCAGGCACATCGCGAAGGCCGTGCGCTGACTGACAACGAAATTCTCAGCCTCAAGAAAGCGCTGCAAGGCTTGCGGGCTGCCGCCGCATCCGAACTGCGATTGATGTACCAGCGCGGAGGCTAAGTCGCGCTGCTGCGTCTTCGGCGGCGGCGCCGAGCGCCAGTCGCACGCCATGCCGGCGAGCACGGATTTGCGAGTTGCGCGACCGCGATTTCTGCAATCGCAAGGGGCGCCCACGAGAACAATATATCGCCGGCGTGGCTGAGCTTCAGTTCGCCGGAAGGCTGACGTAGAACGTCGTGCCTCCGGCCTCGTTCGACTCGCACCAGATCCGCCCATCAAGGCGCTCGATGATCTTGCGACAGGTCGCAAGACCCAGACCGGAGCCTTCGTACTTGCCACGGTCGTGGAGCCGCTTGAACGGCTCGAAGATCTGCTGGTGGAATTTGGCGTCGATACCGATGCCGTTGTCGCAGACCGCGACGCGCCAGCCAATCTCCGCCACGGCGCTCGCCGACACATGCACCGTCGGCGTCTCGGCCTCGCAATATTTGATGCCGTTGCCGATCAGGTTCTGCAACAGCTGCTCCATCAGCGAGGCGTGGCCGAAAACCACCGGCAGATCGTCCTGGCTCACGACGGCCCCTCGCTTCGCGATCACTTGCTCAAGGTTGGAACGCGCATTTTCCATCACCCGGTTCAGATCGACCGGTTCGAAGTCGACATGGGCGTCTACCTTGGTATATTCATGCAGCGTGTCGACCAGCGCGACCATCCGCTCGCTGAGCTTGACCACACGATCGCAGTAGCCCGCGATCTTGACGGGATCGGTGGTTCCGGATTGAACCGCCTGGCTGATGATGGTGGCAAATCCCCGGATTGAGGCGATCGGCGATTTCAGGTCATGGGCCAGCACGTCGGCGAACCGTTCGAGTTCCTCGCGCTGCTGGGCAAGCTTGCGCCGCGTCAGCTCCTTTTGCCGGGCATTCTGCAGGATGCGGCCAAGCGATTTTCCGGAAATATTTTTCTTGGCGATATAATCGGATGCGCCGCGCTTCATGGCCTCGGTCGCAATCGTCGCGTTGCCGTGACCGGTCGCCATCACGATGAACATGTAAGGGAAGCGCCGATGCAGTGCCGCGACACCATCGAGTCCGTCGTTTCCCGGCAGCTGATAATCGATAATTGCGCAGTCGAAGCTTCGCTGCTCGCAGGCTGCCAGCGCTTCCTCGATACTGGATACCTCGCAATAGTCGTAGGACAATTCGGTCTGCTGCAGTGCCCGCACGATCTGCCGGCGGTCGCCGGCATCATCGTCCGTGATCAGCAGCGTGACCGGCTCCGCGCAGGCAATCTCGAGATCGACGATCATGGCAGCTCCACAATCCGCCAATAGCCCCGGACCATCTCGACGAGCTTCTGGAAATCATGCCCGACCCGCTCCTTGAGGATATAGCCAGCCACGTTGCCATCGTAGGCGGCGACCTTGTCCTCGTCGCGAATTGACGTGGTCAGCATAAAGACGATGCAACTATGAAATTCGGGATCCCGCCGAAGCGCCTGGACCAGTTCGATGCCGTTCATGCGCGGCATGTTGAGATCGACCAGCAACAGGTAGGGCGCAGCGATCTTCGTCCTGCCATTGGTTCCCCGCAGGATGTCGAGCGCGTCGACGCCGTCAACGGCGCGCACCAATGGATTGACGATCTTGGCCGCGCCGAAGGCGCGGTGGACCGACTTGGCGTCGCCGTCATCATCTTCGACCAGCAGGATATTTACCGTTCTGGCATTTTCAGCGGCGACGCGGTTCATCTACTCTGCTCCTGGATGATTGATGGAGAGGGCAACGTAAAGCGGAAGCAGCTTCCCGCGCCTTCAGACAATTCCAGCGACAGAGATCCGCCGGATTGGTCGATATATTTGCGCACGATCGCAAGGCCCATGCCGCTGCCTTCCACCTGGTCGCGCGGCTTCAGCGTCTGAAACATCTTGAAGATCCTGTCGTGATACTGGGCGGCAATGCCGCAGCCGTCATCGCTGACCGCGAAGGCCTGAAGTGAGCCGATGTCCTCGGCCGTAACCTCGATCCGGCCTGTCGTCTTGTCGTGGTGCTTGATGGCGTTGCCCGTCAGGTTCAACAAAATCTGCTGCAGCGGCATGCGGGAGACGCGGATCCGATCAAAGCCGGTGACTTTCACGTCGAACCCGTCGGGTACTGTCAGCAGCGCCAAAACATTGTCGATCAACTCCTGGCCGGAAATGATCTCGGTGCCTCCGGACTCGCGTCCGATCCGGGAGAAGCGCAGGAGGTCGTCGAGCAATCTCTCCAGGCGGGCGACCCGGCTCCGCAACAGATGCATGTTCTCGCGGGTTTCCGTGGTCAAATGCGGCTCGAGATCCTCTTCCAGCCATTTCGACGCATTGTCGATCACACGCAGTGGCGCCTTCAGATCATGCGAGGTGGCATAGGCGAAATCGTCGAGGTCCTTGTTGGCGGCCTCAAGCTGGGCGGTGCGCTGCGCCACCTGTTGCTCCAGCCTCTCCTGGAAAAGACGGCTCGCGTCCTCGGCTTGTTTTCGCAAGGTGACATCGACCACTGCGGCCAGCACCATGATGCCGTCATCGGTGTCGATCGGCGTCAAACTGATTTCGGCCGAAAATTCACTGCCGCCCTTGCGCACGGCAGCGAGGATGCGGCCATTACCCATCGCCCGCTCCGATGGCCCGCTGGCAAAGTATCGATGGATATGGTTTTGATGATCACGTCGGTACGACTGCGGCAACAGCATATCGATCGGATGTCCGAGTAAATCGCTGCGGGCGTAGCCGAACAGCTGTTCGGTCGGCCGGTTGACCAGAACCATTTCACCAAATCGGTTGATCATGATCATGGCTGCGGGCGCCAATTCCACCACGAGGCGAAATCGCTCCTCGGCCCGCTTGCGCTGGGTAATGTCGTCGACGGATCCGACCATCCGAATTGGTTTGCCGTCGGCACCCCAGGCCGCCTGCCCCGTAGACCGGAACCAGATATAGTCGCCGCTCTCGTGGCGCAGACGACATTCCACGTCATAAGGTGATTTGCGGTTGACGTGATCGAGCAACATGTTGACGGTAGGGGTCCGATCCTCCGGATGGAGCCTGGTCTCGAACTCCAAATAGCTGGGAGCAAAATCGGCCAGCAGCCCGAGCATCTCCTTGAAGCGGTCCGACCAGTACAGCGTGTTTTCCCTGATATTCCAGTCCCACACGCCGACACTCATGCCTTGGATCGCGAGCGCCAACCGCTGCTCGGTTTCGCTGAGCGCGTTTTCGATCTTTCTTTGCTCGGTGAGATCATGCACGGTGATCGCACCCCCTATGACATTGCCGGCTCGATCGTGAAGCGAAGATGCCTTGAAAGAAACGTCGGTGATATTGCTGTCCTTTTGGCACCGCTTGGTTTCGAACCGAGCGACGGCTTCACCCATTCGAACTTGATCGAACAGACTTTCTTCCCGCGCGGGCTGGTCCATTGGAACGATCGAGCGAATGTTCCGGCCGATGACTCCGGGCGCCTTGAATTGGGAGAGCCGCTCTGCGGCGGCGTTCCACAGCAGAATCGTGCCATCGAGATCCTTGACAATGATGCCATCGGCGGAGGATTCGATGATCGACAAGGCCAGCACGGCCTTCGACGCCTTTTCCCGATTGTCACTGTCGAGCTTGCGGTGGCTTCGGCACATCACCGCAACGATGTGAGCGCACAGCCTCGCCGGATCGAGCGGCTTTGCAATGACGCCCACGACATCGCGAAAGTGAAGCTGGGCCAATTGCCCCGCTTCGGCTGAAGCGGTGATATAGATGACAGGAACACCCGAGGTCTGGGGACGTTCCCGTAACCGCGTGACCGTTGCCGGACCGTCCATGCCGGGCATGTTGAAATCGAGCAGGATCAGGTCCGGCGACCACTTTGCGGTGACGGCAAGGGCCTCCTCTCCAGAGGCGCAACTGCGGATCGTGAACATAGGGTCGGAGCTGATCGCAATTCCGACGATCTCCCTGATATCAGGATCGTCATCGACGTGGAGCAAGTGAACAACACTCATCGTGCACGTCCTTTTGGGCGATCTCCAGCAGCGGACGATGCGCAATATTCGCTTCCGACTCAGATTTCGAGCATGCACCCGACGTAGCGTTGACGCTTATAAGCTAATTTCAGGTTGTGTTACTCTTGGTAGTTCTACTGCATGGTTCTACTGCTCGCTTCCGGAGCCGGCCACTCATCGCGGCGAGGATTACCTGCGAGGTCGGCAACCTCCTTGGATCGACATGTTTGTCGGGATCCTCAGCCTGGACGATGCGCTGGCGTCGGCGCTTTTCTTCGAGCGGAGCCGCTGCCGCGGGCTTTCTTCTCCATCACTCGCTGCCGCACGTCGGCGTCGTTCGAGTCTCCCCCGAGAGCGATGCCCCGACGCGATGCTCGGGGTCGTGCCCGGATGATCATTGGTAAAGCGATTCTCCATCGAGATCGCGCGCAAAGCCACAGAGCCGTTGCAGCGCTGCGAACAGCTCGCGACCATCGGGAGATTTACGCAGGATACGCACGGCGCCGGGCTGGCCGACGAACGGCTGCCGCAGCCTTTGCTTGATCGCCTCGTCAAGCCGCCGGCCGGTCTGCACGATCACCGGAATGGTCGCGGTCTCCTTGGTGTTGCGTAATCTGGACAACAGATATTCGGCGTCGCCATTCGGCATGCAATAATCGGCAACGATCGCGGTCGGTTGCTCGCGACGTGCCTTCCAATAACCCCGCGTGCCATCGGCGGCATAGAGCAGGTCCGCTCCCAGCTGTTCGAATTGATGGAAGAACATCTTCTTGACGCTGATGTCGTCGTCCACCAGCAGCACCCGCGGGCGCTTCTTGACTTCGATCTTGGCCGATCGCCCGATCGCAAAGGCTTGGTCCGGACATATTTCGGAAAGGCGTGCCTCCAGTTCGTTCCAGAAGGACGGTCCCTTGTGAATGCAGAAGGCGTCCAGTCCGTCGCATATTTTGAGAATTTCCTGTCCTGGGCGGCCGGTCATCACCACGACGTGGGAAGATTTCTTCTCGGCCTCCGAAAGATAGGCCAGCACCGAAAGCCCATCGAGCTCGGGAAGATGAACGTCGATGACGAGCACGTCGGGCTGGTGTCGGCTGGCCTTGATCAGGGCCTGCAGCCCGCTGGTGGCGGTTTCGATGCCAAAACCCATCCGGGTGCATCGATCGACCAGCGCCCGCACCACGCAGGGATCGTCGTCGGCAATGAGTATCCTTGGAGCGACCTTGTTTGATCCAATGCTATTCATCACGCACACCTCCAATGCACCATGCGGCCGTCCTCTCTTGATGAAGGATCGTACCGTCGAAGACCGCATTGCCGGCCGATCGGACCAACGTTGGCTTAATGCGGCGATAAGTTTCGTCTAGGTACGAATGCGTACGAAGTCCGCAACGTTGGCCCGATTAGCGACAGCGGGCACATCGAGGTCAACAGCGCGATGCTGGATGCGGTTCTGCGTGATAAGCCTGAGCTGAGAGAAGTAAGAATAGCTCAGGAGACAAGGCCTGCGTGTCCGACGGGGATCTTGATGGTCCAGACCGTGCCGTGATCGGAGGCGACGATCGCGCTGCCTCGCACCTGTTCCACAAGCCGCCGCACCAGCCCGAGTCCGTGCCGCTTGTTCTCGGCCCTGGCCAGGAAGCCGGCGCCGTCGTCGCTGATGGTCATGGTCGCGGCATCGCCGCCGCTGCGACGCACCGACACGATGATCGAGCCTCTCTTGCCGTCGGGGAAGGCATGGTCATAGCTGTTGGTGACCACCTCGGCGAGGACGATGCCCAACGCCGTCACGACATCGAGATCGAGCACGATCGCGTCGCATTCGCAGTCAAGCGTGACGCTGCCGTCCGGCACCGCCTGGATCTCGGCGAGGTTGAGGCATAGCGATTTGACGTATGAGCCGAAATCGGTGGTTCGCGTCATCTCGGTTCCGAGCAGATGGTCGTAGACCTGAGCCAGCGTCGAGACCCGGCGCGAAATCGCCTTGAGGCCGCGTTGCCCGGACGCATCCGGCGTGTCGTCCAGTTGTTTGCTCAGCATCCCGTAGACCAGCTGCAGATTGTTGCGCACCCGGTGCTGCAGCTCCTCGGCGAGCACCTTCTTCTGTTCCAGCAGCCGGTCCTTGTCCGCCACAAGGACCTTCATCCGCTCGATGGTGTCCTGCAGGGTGCTCGTGCGCGCCGACGTCGCGACGGCCTCGGCAAGGACATTGGCAAAGCCGGTGAGGAAATCGACATCGTGCTGGTCATAATCATGCTGCCGGTTGTTGTCGATCTCCAGCACGCCATAGGGCTGCTCGTCGCTGCCTTTGATGACGACGTCGATGGTCGAGACGATGCCATGTTCGGCATAGAACGGCGGCAGATTGAAATCATTGTCATCGCGCAGATCGTTGCAGATCGAGGGCTTCCCGGTGATGAACGCCCGCCCCTGCGGCGAGGTTACGTCGGCGCGCGACACGACATTTCCAATCACTCCGGAGTGCCAGCCGTATCCGGCTTCGATGAGAAGATCGTTCTCCCTGGTGCGGTAGCGACACACCTTGGAAAATGGCACGCTGAGGCATTCGGCGCAGACCCTTGCGGCTTCCGTCAGTACTTTAAGCAGATCGCTCTCGCGAAGCGCCAGGCTGCCAAACTCGGCGACCGCGGCCTGCTGGCGGAGAAGCTTGCGGACCTGTGTGGCGTTTTCATTCATGGCCGCGCCGCCTGGACGTCAGCTGTTCGGTTCAATAGCTGGAACCCGATGGGAAACGGTGGCTGCGCTTTGCCGGTGGCGACAATCTCGGCGACGATTTCCAGGCCGCGGACAAGATCGGCAGGACGATAGGGTTTGGCAAGGCAGGCATGGCCGTTGGTCAGGGCGACCTGTGACATGTTGCCGGTGACATAGAGGATACCGGGCCTGCCGAGGGCGACCAGTTGAGCTGCGACCTCGGTCCCGAGCTCGCCGTCGGCCAGCCGCAGATCGATCATGACAAGGTCCGGTCTGGTACCTCGTGCCAGCGCGACCGCCTCGGCGACGGTGCGCGCGATGCCGCTCACCTCGTAGCCGCTTTCGACCAGGACCTCTTCGGCGAAGTCCGCCAGCATGAAGTCGTCTTCAACGATCAGGATCTTGGACATAGGCCGTCTTCCAGATTGTGGCCGATCGAGATTCGAGCGGCGGCTTGCGAAGAGAATTCACGCTGTTGCGCGGCGCCCCCGTCCGTTCGGGCAGCGCCAAGCCAAATGTCTGAAAATGGAGATTGAGCGCGCGACGCGGCCGCTTCAGTCCAATCGATCGTTGTGGCAATGGTTCCCGCGCAGCTTCGATCTACTTCCGCAGATCATTTCCAGCTTTGGTTTTCAAGTGAGCAATATTGACCGCTGGGCGAGAGCCACGGCAGCACGCTTCAGCCCCGCTTTGCGCCAGAAGCAAGAGGCGATGGCATTCCTTGGCCTGGCTGCGGTAGATAATCCTGCGGTCGTCTCGACAGATACGACACACGTTGGTGATTGAGATAGGCGATCCAGAGCCGCACGCGACAGGAGCGGTTTCCACGAGAGTTTGAAGGTGACTTCAAGATCCGATATGATCTGGCGGCACCGATGGTGGCGCGGGCCGGGTCCCGGCGGGCTCGCCTTTGAAGCGGGCCTCCGGAGCGCGTGCCCTTTCCGTGGACCCGGCGACACGCGCTTTCCTGACAGAGGATGACAAAAATGATCGATGCCGCCCTCAAGGCGCTTTCGCAGATCCTGTCGCCGCCGATGCGATCGATCCTGTGGCGATCGATCGCTCTCGCGCTGGTCCTGATCACCGTGCTGGCGATCGGCCTGCAGCGGCTGTTGAGCTGGTTTGCATCCTCGGGCGAAGGCTGGGCCGAAGCGATGCTGGGTCCCTCCTTTCATACCCCGCTCAATGTGCTGTCCTGGATCGTGTCGATCGCGGCCGGTTTCGGCGTGGTGTTTGGTGCGATCTTCCTGATGCCCGCGATCACCTCGCTGGTGGCGAGCGTGTTCGTCGATGAGGTCGCCGATCATGTCGAGCGCGAATATTATCCGGCGGAACGGCCGGGCATGGCGCTGCCGCTGCCGCTCGCCGTCACCGAGGGCGTCAAGACCGCGCTCTTGACGATCCTGGTCTATCTGATCGCACTGCCGTTCGTGTTCGTGGCCGGGGCTGGCTTCATCGCCTTCTTCATCGCCACCGCGTGGCTGCTGGGGCGGGAATATTTCGAGCTGGCGGCGATGCGCTTCCGCCCGCCGGCGGAAGCCAAGGCGATGCGGCGGGACAACGCCGCCATCGTGTTCGCCGCCGGGCTTGTCATCGCCGCCTTCGTCTCGATCCCGATCGTCAATCTGGCGACGCCCTTGTTCGGCATGGCCTTCATGGTTCACATGCACAAACGCTTGAGCGGACCAAGGCCGCAGCTGATCACGCGCGAGCGCGAGCGGAGCATGCCGGTTGGGTGAGGCCAGCGCGGTCTATCGTCTCGTTCTTACCGGCAGGCTCGATCCCATTCGCGACCGGGAGCAACCGTCCGGCCATTGCGCCGCTGCGGGCGAGGTCAGAACGACAGCGCGATGTCGTGCTTGATCTGCTTGGGGTGAGTTCGAACCGCGCAGCGCGCGCCACTTCGGTACAGAACTGGGCACGCCAAAACCCGCCGTTTTTGCGCTTGAAGCGGCGACGAGGGTGCGCAGCAGTTCGCTTTTCGACCCCATGATGCGAAGTTCTTGCGCGTCGACTTCGACACGCTGGGCGAGCGCGCGGAGGTAATCGCGCCGGTAGCCGCCGCCCTCGATCCGCATTCGTTTGCGAGCGGTTCTGGCAAAGGTCTTGATCGATTGGGTGGTGATGGTTGGCCCCGGCGTTCTATCGCACCTTCGGCCCTCTCGGCGTCGGCGCGGGCCTGGTCCCGGATCGCCTTCAGCTCGGCGATGCGATCCTTGAGCATCAGGTCGGACAGATCGGTGACACCGTTTTCGATGGCGTCATAGAGTCGCTTGAGTTTGGCGTCGGCCTCGGTCGCCCGCTTGCGCAACTCGGCGATATGTGTCGTCTGGCGCTCGGTTCGCTCCTCTCGGCGGTCGAGCACCGAGGACAAGATTTTCTCAAGACGGTTCGGCTGTAACAGGCGGTGCTCGATGTGATCGGCAACGAGAGTGTCGAGTTTTTCCATGGGGACAGTCCGTCCCCTGCAACCGGTGTCACCTTGGCGGGCCTTGGTCGAGCAGGTGTAGTAGCGGTACCGGCCGCTCTTGCCGGTGCGCAAGGTCATCGCCATCCCGCAGGCCGCGCAGAAGCAGATGCCGGTAAGGAGGGTCGGCCCGCTGACGATCCGTGGCGCCGTCCACGCTGGGCTCCGGGACCTGAGGTGGGCCTGCACGGCCTCGAACTCGGCGACCTCGATGATGGCTGGGACCATCATCTCGACAACCTCGGTCTCCGGCTTGCGCTCGCGGGTTTTCCAGAACTTGGTGTTAAAGCGATGACGGCCGATATAGGTCGTGCGGGTCAGCACTTTGTGGACGGCATCGATGCCCCAGCGTCCGCCGTCACGGGTGCGGATGCCGGCGGCGTTGAGATGCTTGGTGATGGACTTGACACCCATCGGCCCGGAGGTGCCGTTGCCCTCCCACGCCAGGCGGAAGATCAGCCGCACGGTCTCGGCCTGGAAGGGATCGATCTCCAGAGTTTTCTTGACGCGGTGGCCGCGCTGCTCGCCGGCGATGATGCGATAGCCAATCGGCGGCAGCGCGCCGTTCCAGAACCCTTGACGGGCGTTCTCCTTCATGGCTCGCAGCGTGTGCTTGGCGTTCTCCTTGGACTGGTACTCGTCGAACAGCGCCATGATCTGGCGGATCATGTTGCTCATGGGATCGTCGCCCAGCTCCTCAGTGATCGAGATCAGCCGAACGCCGTTCTTGGCAAGGCGGCGGACATAGAACTCGAGCTGGAACTGGTCGCGAAAGAAGCGGCTAAAGCTGTGGACCACGATCGCGTCGAACATCGGCGGCTTGACGGTCGCGGCGTCGATCATGCGCTAGAACTCGGGTCGCCGATCATCGGTCGCGGATGCGCCGGGCTCGATGTATTCGGCCACGATCTCCCAGCCGCGCGAGGTGCAGTATCCTTTCCCTTGGCGGCGCTGGTCGGGAATCGAGAGGTCATTGTCGGCCTGTCGTCCGGTCGAGACTCGTAGGTATAGAGCGGCACGGATCGGCGTGGTCATGGCAGGTTCTCCAAGGTCATAATGGCGGGTCGAGAACAATTCGTCGAACAGATCGCCGAACCAGGCTTCGAACACGTCGATCTCGGCTTCGGTTATCGGCACCTCATCGGGCCAGTCATCTGTGACGGTCCAGGTGATCGTATCCTCCGGCGCCGGACGGCCGACGCGGCGGGCCGGCGGGCGTGCGTAGTCATAGAGGTCGGCGGGAAGCGCGTCCTGTGCCGTGACATTCCGTGTTCGGGATTTGCGAGTGCGAGCCATAACCGTAGTGTCGCCCCGCAGGTACGCCAAAATAATGACCGGAGTGATGCCGCGCTGCGCCGCGGCCGCCATCTCGGTCAGATCAGGAGCGAGTTCGCTCCCACCTTGCCTTACCTGCGTGAGCAGCCCTCGCCGGGCCGGCGACTTCAGGTCAAGGCCGTGAGCCGGCGGAGCCGCGCGCGCGATCAGCGCGAGCCTTGAGCTCATGGCGCCGGTCCGGCCCACTCGTCATGAGCAGGCCAATAAATTCCGCGGGTGTGTGCCCCCTCAAGGTCATGGACGCGGGTACGACGCTCGCGCAAAGCCGCCGTCGAGACGCGTTGGCGGAGGGGGCACATTGAATCGAAAGCGCGCACAAAATAGCGTGCTGGCGCTTGGAAGATTGATTTCGTTTGGATTTCGCAAAAAAGCGCCATCAGGCCGAATTCATGCGACGCCCCCTTAACCTCAACTCCCACAACCACAATCAGCGCGACCGGAGGCCGCGCTTTTCTCTTGCCGTCATCGAGAGCTCGCGGCCCTCTACGCCAGCCTGCGCTATGGTGCTATGGTGCGACTGAGTTGGCAAAACAAAATCGACAGAACTGCGCTCTAATATGCTGCAGTCAATGCGTTCGGATCTAGCCGTCGGAAGTCACGAATCCGTAAGACTTCATGCAACGTTCGCGCAGTCGAACGACCAATGAGCCGGCAAATGGTGTGTCGATCGACCCAATAATTTTGTTAGCCGGCACAATTGAAAACTGGAATTCTCATGCAGAATCGTAAACTCCGAATGGGCTGGGATGTCGGCGGTTGGCATTGTGACCAGAACCGAAAATCTCGTGATGCTCTGGTTCTCCTGGAGGCTTTGGATGTTGTGCTTCAGCCATTGGGAAGACCATGGCGCGGTAACCTCCGTGTCGAGTTGGCGACGCTTACGGGCGTGCGGCTAATCTGCAAAATGCTTGAATTGTGCGGGTTGGACGAGCTTGGCCCTTTCGATTTGACTATTGCGATAGACACTCCACTTGGCTGGCCGCAAGCCATGCTTGATCTGGCTACTGGCGGTGGACCGACGTGTGTGCCTGAAGACGATGACCTAAACCCCTACACTCGGCGGGTGACGGAGATTGATCTGGTCACGCGAGGCTGCGGCTATCGGCCGTTGTCCGCGGTCCGAGATATGCTCGGCAGCCAATCGACCAAAGGCATCCATTTCCTTCGGGCGGCTGGGCTTGATCTGTCATCGTGTGGGATTTGGAAGTTGCAACAGGACGGCCGATCAGTCAACGCGATCGAGACCTATCCTGCCGTTGCGCGAAGGGCCCCTGAAATCTTGGCGCAATATAACCAAATTCTAGCGCAACCGCCGTTTCAATCTCTCGCCGTTCACAATGACATAGAAGACGCACTAATCTGTGCGCTAGTCGCGCATCTATTCTCAGTTGTTCCCAGCGGTGTCGAACCTATTCCGCAGAATGCTCCTGAGTTGGAAGGCTGGATCATTCTGCCACGCAACATTCGCACCGCCGAATAGGTTCCGCTATAAGCGTTCTGAGGAGGTCCAAGCGCGGGTATGCCATACATCAATCACAACGCAGTTCACGAGGCCGGGCACGTGATCATTGCTCTGTGCTTTAGATTGGATGTCAGAGGAGTGCTGATTAAACCTTCACGGAAATATGCAGCGCGCTGCGAACTTTATCCCACGCTCACAGCGCCAAAGGCCGTCTATGGAATGAAGATAGCCGGCTCGATTGCGGTAGAAATTCAAAACTCCAACGAAAACCGATCTGACGACAACGGGTTCGGCAAGGAAAACAATTTAGAAAGCGACGCATCGTGCATCGCTTGCTTGGTTTCTTATTGGCGAAATCTCGGGATGGCGGAAGACCGGATATTAGAATTTGATACGAAGATGCGCGAATCGGTAAAGCAAGGCCTTTTGAACCACTGGGACTTGGTCCAAAAGCTTGCGGTTGAAATTGCGATATTGAAGCCATCCATCTTGCTAAATGCTTCGCGGATCGGCGCAATTGTGAGCGATACTGAGCCTGGGTTTTACGACCAGGTGAAGGCGAACCTTGTCGGCGCGTGATTTGCGTCGAGGATATTCGAGTTTCTACAACACGAGGCACATCCTAGGCAGCCTTCGCTCATATGACGACCGTATACCTCCTCAGCCCTCACGTCCGACTTCTCGCCTAAGGAGATGCGCCGGGCAGGCAGGCCCCCATTCTTGGTGCTAAAATAAATGGATTGAACCACCAAAACAGACCGCAGCCAACGATCATGCAACCGATCATTACCACTCCGCTAATGGTTGACCGAAGTCTCGGCTTCGGCACGTCTGGCACTAGCTTTGACTGTGCTGTTCTGAACCCGAACCAAGCCCGATAGTCTTCGAATATCATGATACTGGCGATGAAAGTCACTAGTATCACGAGACCTTCCGAGAGATGCGAGTAGGTTTTAGTGGCCTCTGAGCTGATACCGGGCTGGGTACTGAGAAGAATCGAACCTCCAACTATCGCAGAAAATAATTGCGCGAACATTTTAAAGGCGTCGACCGACCTCTCAACATGTTTGATGATTTGCGAGGTCACATATTCGAACTCTTTGTCCTTTGATACCATCGTCATCGCCCCCAGGGTTTTCGTCTGTAGGATATCTTGGCGCGGTTGTATTATTGCCTTAGGAGGCGGAAAACGGGAGGGGCCTATGAAAAGAATTGTGCTGATTGAAGTTATAGCCTGCGCCCTCGTATTGGCTTCGTGCGCCACGCAACCAACATCGAATGCCCACGATCAACCTGGCTTTCTATTAGGTTTTGTACATGGCTTCCTATCCCTGTTTTCACTGATCGGCAGTTTCTTTTGGGATATTCGAGTGTACGCATTCCCGAACGGCGGGTGGTGGTACGACGTTGGATTTGTGCTCGGCGCATCCTGTTTCTTCGGAGCGATTGGGCGCCAATCATTTGATAAGTCCTACGTGCTTGGCTACGCAGATGGCGAGGCAGCGGCAAGGTCGCGCGATAGGCAATCACAGCGAGGCGGGCGTTAGCGTGGACGAGTGCCCCTTCCTCCACTATGGAAACATGCTTAACCTGCAGCCGGACGGGCCAGCGATATCTCAAGACTAGCGCCGATGGGCGTAGTGCGGAATCGTAGGCCGTCGCAGTATGGCTACTCGGAGCGGGACGCGGGCTCTTGCATCATAGCGCCACGGCGAAGGAATAGTGCCCATCTTCATCGGCCGTGGCGCGCCACTTCGCAAATCTACGCCAGAGCACGCCGTGGACCGCTGAAGGCTCCGGTTTCGCCCTGCCGTTCGACGGTCAGGCAGCTTCCGGGACGTAGTGCAGGATGAGCAAGTCGGCCGACGGGCAGGGCGCGATCGCGTAGGCGCTACCTTGGTCGTCGCTGAACTCCACGAGCAACGTCTTGTCATCAAGCTGCTCGACGACAGTGCCGACCTGCCCGCGTGCAAGCCGCTGCGCAGGAAGGTCCGCCAGCAATGCCACCACGTCCAAAACGGACGGCCTTTCGTTCTTCACGTCGTTCTTCGCCTTCATCACAGCACCCAACAGGTGACGAACCTCGGTACGCTCTCGCCGGTTCGCACGATCCAGATCATCCTTACCACAGCACTCTTTCCTTGTCGCCGACGTTCGCATCGAGGCGCCAATGCGTCCCCCAAGCGTCCTTCCCATCCTGGAAGGCTTCGGCGGAACGGGCGGCTTCGAGCAGAACTTCGCGCAACCACGGTGCATCGCTCCGTTGAAGACCAAGGGCCTCGCGGAATACCCGGGCCTTATGCCGACCTCGCGGATGCGAGGGGTTCAAACAATAGTCCTCGATCTTGCGCGAATTGAGGATTGCCTGATCGCCGTGTGGCAGATGCGTCGTCATCGCGGCAGATTGGCTTCGTATCAAATGGAGCGCAAGCCCATCGGCATAGTGCCACAGAGAAGGACGGCGGATACTTGGATGTCCATGCGCACTTTCGGCCAAGGGATCATAGCGCCACGGCGAAGCAATAGTGCCCATCTTCATCGGCCGTGGCGCGCCAGTTACGCCAAGGCCCGCTGCGGTGACCTTGAGTAGGCCATGTCCGCGCTATTGATCTTCGCCTTGCCGAAGGGTACCCGACGCCGTGTTTCATTGTGCTTGCGGGACGAACCGGTTTCGCCCGGTCGGCCACGTACTCGGCGTCCCTGCGACGGCACGTCGTGTGGTGTCGCCATCATTCCTGATGGTTGGCGTCAGGGACATGCGAGACCCGTCCTGTGACAGCGCTGGTCAGTTCGCCCGCTTGTCGATGCCGAGGCGTTTGCGCCGGCACATCCGTCGCAAATCGCCGGGCCGTTTCCTCCAAAGTTTCTCGGATGGCGTCTAGAATCTGCCTCGGCGTCAACTCGGTCATGGTGTTACCCTTTCGATCATCGCCCAGCGGGCGGCATCGTGGATGACAAGGGAAGCCTCCGGGGTGCGCTCGGCGATCAACGTGCGTCCTTCGTCGGAATTGTCGTAGATGGCGGCCACGTCTGCCAACGGCAGATAAAGGCGACGCATGTTAGCGAGGCCCGCCCAATACCGCCGGCCCACCACGTCGGCCGGAATGGAGTGCCCACCCTCTCGGACGCGCCGCGCAACGCGATCAAGTGCGGTCTGTGGCGATGGCAACCACGGAAACAGCAAAGTCACCCGCCAGCCGTTATCCCGGCATGCTTTCAACACGCTGACATACCCCCGGCCCGAGCAAGTGGTCTCAAAGGCAAAACTCTGCCTGTCTCGAATGAGCGTTCGGATCCTTGCGATTATGAGCCTACCGGCGGCCACCCTGACACCCTCCGCGTTAAAGGGCGAGAGCCCGCGTGCGATCTCGTCCGCGTTGACGAATTCGCGGATGCCGAGCTTTTGCGGCAACTGCACCTCGGCCGCCGTGGTCTTGCCCGCGCCGTTGGGGCCGCCGATGATGACGATATCGCTCACGTGCTCCGGTGTCCTTCGTCGCGACAGCTGCTAAGGGCAGAATCGGACGTTCAAGGCACCGGGTCAAGAATGCCGGTCCCGGCGATCAAAGCGTGAACAGCCGTAGCATCGTGATTTCGGCCGCTTCGTCGCTTCCGGGGAATTTTTTGTCATAGCACCACGGCGAAGCAGTAGTGCCCATGTTCATCGGCCGTGGCGCGCCATGGTACGATGTACACGATACTTGTTCGATCTCGTTGGACAGCTTCCGCCGCGCTGCGAGCTTAAGTCACTTTTGTGCCGGCCAAGGCGAACACGATAGCTTCGGACAGTTGCGCCAGACGAAATGGCTTCCTGAGCAGCCTTGTATTGGTACGGAACTCGTTGGGCACCAGCGATGGATCGGCGAAGCCGGACATGAAGAGAATGGGCAGGTCAGGCCATCTGCGGCGCGCCTGGCGCGCCAGGTCAATGCCGGTCATGCCGCCGGGCAGGAGAATATCGGTCAGCAGCAGCGAAATAGGGTCCGGCCGCCCCAGTTCGGCGATCGCCGAGGAAGCATCGACGACGACAACCGGGCTGTAACCCATCGAGGACAGCATGGTGGACGCCATTTGGGCCACCAGCGGACTGTCCTCCACCACGAGAATTCGCTCGCCAGTCTCCGGACGAGGACGTGGCGTCACCTCGGCGCGCGGCTGGTTGGTTGGCGCCTGTCCCGCGCTCGGCAGATACAGTGTAACGCTCGTCCCATGCGCCACTCTGCTCGATATCAGCACCGTGCCTCCCGATTGCCTGGCGAAGCCATAGACCATGCTGAGGCCTAACCCACTGCCCTTGCCGACCTCCTTGGTGGTGAAGAACGGTTCGAACGCACGGCGCGCAATTTCGGGCGGCATGCCGGCGCCGATGTCCGACACCGCGATTGTCACGTATTCTCCCGGGACGATGCGTTCGTCGCCGTCGTCGAGTGGCTGTTCGAGCGCGGCATTCGCGGTCCTGATCGTCAGGCGCCCGCTGCCCGCCATGGCGTCCCGGGCGTTAATGGCCAGGTTGAGCAGCGCATTCTGCAATTGCGTCGGATCGATCAGGCATCGCCACAGCGTCGGGTCCTGCGCGACTTCGATCTCGATGGCTTCGCCGAGCGTCCGCTGCAGGATCGTCGCCATCCCGCTGACCAGCTGGTTCACATCGGTAATCTGCGGCTGCAGCGTCTGCTTACGGGCGAAAGCGAGCAGGCGGCGGTTGAGATCGGCGACCCGCTCGGCCGCTTCGACCGCCCGTTCGGCCAGGCGGCGGCGCGGTACATCGGCAGGCGGCAACGCGTCGAGCAGCAGGTCGAGATTACCGAGCGTCGCCGCCAGCATGTTGTTGGAGTCGTGTGCGATCCCTCCGGCCAGCTGCCCGATGGCTTCGATCTTCTGGGCCTGGCGCAGCTCGTCCTCGATCCGCTTGCGCTCGGTGATGTCGACCGAGAGCACGAAATAGCCGCGCACCGTGCCGTCTTGGTCGCAATCGGGTACCCGGATGGTCTCGCACCAGCGTTCGCAGCCATCGGGAAACACCGCCTTCTCCTCGCCACGGATGGTGCGGCCGGCCAGCGCCGCCTCGACCTTCAGCCGCCATTCGCCGGCCCGCAAAGGGTCGATGAAATCGTCGATCTTGCGGGTGCGGGCGGCGTCAGCGGACGGCTGGGCATACCATTCGAGGGCAACTCGGTTGGCATAGCGGATGCAACCGTCGGCGCCGACATGGACGATCAGGGCAGGGACGTTTTCGGTGACGAGTTCATGCTGCTCGAGGTTGTCCCGCAGCGCCCGTTCCAACTCCTCGCGCAGCCGCCACTGCCACGCCAGAACGAGGCCGAATCCGGCGATCAACAGATTGAGCCCGAGAGCGGCCAGGCTGTAGTACAGCGCATGGTTGGTCCAGCCGGCCAGAAATTCGACCGGGTCGCGCGCGACACTCACCACCAGCGGCATGCCGGCAACCCGCCGGTAGCTGATGCTCCGCGATGTCCCGTCGGTCGTTCCGCTGCCCTTGAAACTTCCGCTCGGCGCTTGTGGGAGATAGCGGGTGAAGATCAGCAGCGATCTGGCGTCGCGGCCGGCAAACTCATTCCCGTTCGGCGTTCGCAATAAAATCCAGCCATCGTCGCGGTAAAGTGTCACTGTGCCACGCTGCCCCACGTTCAGTGACAGAAAGAACTGCCGCAGGTTCTCGTAGTCGACGGGCACGAAGACGACGCCGCCAAAACGTCCGTCGGCCGTCAGAAATGCGCGGCTCACGGCGATAACAAGACGATCATGACGAACGCGTGAAGCTACCGGCAAGTCGATGAAGAGACCGCGGTGGGGGTTATCCCGCTGAGCCTTGTAATAGGCCCGGTCCGCGAAGTTCAATTCCCGGCCGGGCCCTCCGTTGCCCAAGCTGTCGCCCAGGTTATTTCCGTCAGCATCGAGAACTACGATCGCGTGTGCTATGGGGTACGGTGCCACCCTGCGTTTCAACTCTTCGATCAGGGCCGGATTGCCGGCGGTCAGCAGAGACGGATTCCGCTGGAGATCATCGATGGTTGTGCTCAGCAGCACGTCGACGCCTTGCATGTTGCGCAACATGTATTCTTCGAGGGCGCGGGCAAGATCGCTGTTCGCAGCGTCAGCTGCCCGAAAGGTTTCCCAGTAGTTCACGGAAAGCATGTTTGCTACGAAGGCATCGCACAATACCGCCAGCACAAGGCCGCTCAGGATGATGATGCGGGGGGTCCAGCGTCGGCCCGTCCCGGATTGGGGTTCTACCGGGTTCAAGGCGCCAAAGATGCGTCCTCGCCACGTGCTGCGCCGCTGGTCGGCTATCGCTTTCGCTTGGTCCAACATCGCGCCAAAAATTTCGGGGGGTCGAACAAACCTGTCGTGAATTGATCGTCGCCCATCACGAGCGTTAGTAAAATCGCCCGAAGCGTTGCCGAACTTGGCCTCTGGGCGATACACTTCCCAGTATCCCCCTAGCACGTTTTGCGGCGAGATGTTATCCAGTTCGCGATTTCGAGGGAGGCGAGACGGTCACTCGCCGGTTGGATCGCGCCGACCTGCGCTTGCCGACCCACGGGCAGGGTCTATGCGCTTCGGATCGTGATCTTTTCTTTCGGCAACCGGATGCGACCGCCGTTCTGATGCGATCGATCCGGTGGCGATCGATGGCTCTCGCGCTGGTCCTGATCGGCGTGCTGGCGATCGGCCTGCAGCGGCTCTTGAGCTGGTTTGCATTCTCGGGCGAAGGCTGGGCCGAGGCGATACTTGCGGCATCGGCCGGGGAAAAAAATCGAGCCGAAGCCGCATCATCCCTGCGTTGGCGCGACCAGAGATTCAGTGCGGCTGCCCGCGTTCGGCCGCGATCTGGGACTTCAGTCCGACGACGCCAATTGCGCCGACCATGACCTTCTCTCCGACCACATAGCTCGGTGTGCCGCTGACGCCGATGACGGAGGCGAGTTTCATATCCTCGGCGAGCGTCGCGGCGACCTCATCGCTTGCGAGATCGCGTTCAAGCCGCGCCATGTCGAGATTCTGCTCCCTGGCCGCCGCCAGCGCCCTGTCCTTGCCGAGTAATCCGGTGTCGCCCAGCAAGGCGCGGTGGAATTCCAGATATTTTTCCCCGCTCGGGTCCTGCATACGGACGGCAACCGCGACCCGCGCGACTTCCGCAGACTCCGGTCCGAGAATGGGAAACTCCTTCAGCACGATCTTCAAATGCGGGTCGTCCCGCAGCAGCGTCAGCGTGTCGGACAAGGCGCGCTTGCAGAAGCCGCAATTGTAGTCGAAGAACTCCACCAGCGTGACGTCGCCACGGGGATCGCCGAGCACGACCTGGTGCTGCGAGGAAAACAACGCGTCCGCATTGGCGGCGACCGCCGCGCTATTTTGCGCCGGGGGCTTGACGGTCGCGCCGGCGGATGACGAGGCCGCGGGCTTGCGCTTGAGGAGTTCGGCCAGGATCTGGCCGAGCGTCTCGGGATGTTTGACCAGATAGGCTTTGATGACGTCGACGACCTCTTCGGGGTGCGCCGCGAGATAGTCCCTGACGACGCCCTCGATCTCGCCGCGGACATCCTGCGCCTGGCACGAGGCCGTCGGCATCCATATCGAGGCGGCAAGCATCATGGCCGAGGCGGCTATATAGAGACCTTTCATGCGATCTGCTCCTTGTTTCGCTGACGCTCGTTGAGTTCGTCTGATCACCGCCGGAATCTCCCGCCGCGACCCGGCTCCAGAAGCTGACGGCGCGGCTGCGGGTTGTTCCGTCCGCCAAAACCGCCAGGACCGGGCGGTCGGAATTCTCGCGGGGGCGGCGGCCCGGGAACGGGTCCCGGCCGCGGCGGGCCACGTCGTGGTGGCGGTGGCGGTGGCGGCGGCGCGATGCCAACACACCCGCCGTCGCGGTCGCGGAACTCACCTGGCGGACAAATCGGAAATTCGCGGCGGCTCGCAGCCACCACTGTCGTTTCGGACTTTGCCGGAAGGGCATTCCGGCGCCACGATCGGTTCGCAAGCGCCGCCGGGAGCACGGAATTCACCCGGCGCGCACGGGCGCTGCGCCGGGCCGCAAGACCTGCCATCCGCGCCGACGAAGCGATCATTGCAGCAGGATCCGTCCGGCATCCTGCTATAGCCGGCGGCGCATTGGGGGACGACCTGAATCTGAATGGGGCAGTGGGCGCGGTTGCTCGGATCAACGCGGGCGGAACAGCACACGCCGGACGCGGTGACGTTGGCCGGCGGACAGCATTGGCCGTCTCCGGCAGGAATCAGGCCCGAGCTGCAGCATTGCGGCCCGTTGGGAATGTGGAGGATCGGCACGCATTGGCTGCGGTTGGGTCCACCCGGGAAATCGATGCCGGCGCAGCAGACGCCCGACGATGTGATCTTGCTGGTAAGACAGCACGATGTTGCGGTCGCCGTATATCCGCTGGGGCAGCATCGCGGATTGGTCGAGCCGGGCAGGCAGATCGGGCGTTGGCACTGGCGGCAACGATGGCTGGCATTGGCCGTTGACGACCATGCCGGCGCAACAGGCCGCGGCCCCGCCAGATCCGGTGTAGACCTGCCCGCTGCTGCAACAGAAGTTGCTTGGCCCGATCGCGGTTTGCCCTGAAGGGCAGCTTGAATTCGAACACGATCCGCCGGGGGCCAGATCTCCGGGCGCACAGCACTTTGCGCCGATCTGAACATTCGGGCGCGAACACGTCGGAACGCAGCTGTTGTCGCTGACCCGGCGCAATCGATCGGGCGAGCAGGTGCCCGGCGGCGGTGTTGGCGGTTGGCCCGGCGGATTCGTCGGCGTCGGTGGAGGCGACATTCCGGGCGGCGACATCCCCGGCGGCGGTCGCGGGGGACCTGCCTGCGATGGCGGTGGCACGCCCGGACGCGGCGGCGAGGGTGCATTGGCGAGTGGCGGAAACAGCGCGGCGCGTTGCCCGGTCGCGCAACTTCGCTTGATCGCGATATCGCCCATGTGACCGCGCGCGGCAACATTCGGCAACCGGTCGACATAGGCGATGAAGTAGCTCTCGACCGGCGGCGAGTTTGCTGGCATCGCAAGCCAGGTGCCGTTGCCCTGCAGGCCCGTGACATCTGGATCACCCGATCGTGCGAGCTGGACTTCGAGCGCCGGGTTGGCCGACCGGCGCAGGTCCTCGCCCGTCGACCACATGAAGCCGCCGCATGACGCCGGGTCGAGTTCGCCCTTGGCGTCGTAACGGTTACCTATCGCAACACCGCCATCGCCGTTGCGATAGGCCATCGGAAAGCCGATGGAATATTCGGCGGGGGACTGCTGCCAGATACGGCGTCCGGCGGGGGTACGGGCGACCATTGCAAAGCGCAGCACGCGGCCGATGGCGGCAACCGCAAGGTCTTCGAAGTCGAACGCACCGGTCGGCGCGGCCCGTTCCGCAAGAAACATACGGCCTTGCTCGTCAAAGGTGATCGTGGAGATTTCGGTTGGCCCGGTCGCAGGCGGCACGACGAGTTCGATCACCGCGTCATCGCCAAACGAGCCGTCGGGCCACAATCCCACCGACCAGATCTGCAAGGAATCGGCGACCGCGTAGAACAGCCGGTGGTCGTGCACGGCGAGGCCGAATATCCGCCGTTCGGCAACGGCATAGTTCCAAGTCGCCGGCTGCGCGCTGTCGAATGCAGGCTGCGTGACGTCGATGCCCTGGTGCGTCGTCCATCGCACCGGCGCAAGCCCCTGCGCTTCGCGGCCTCCGATGCCATGATCGAAAACCCCGAGTTCGTTACCGTCGAGACCGTAGCGATGAATGAAGCCGCTTTCCCGATCGGCGACATAGAGCGATCTCGAATCGGGATCAAAGGCCAATCCCCCTAGCGCGGCTCCCGCGTTGACTTCGCCACCCTGCCTGACATTGGCAAACAGGCTGACTTCGCCGGTCGCGCCATTGATCTTCCAGATCGACCCTGGACCGCCGCCGGGCCCCCAGAGCCCTTTCATGAAGGTTGCGCCGGTCGCCCCCTTCTGAATGTGCTCGATCTGACCATGGGGACCGGGCGCCGTGATCGGAAGCCCGTAGGCCGAACTCGCCGCCGCGTAGATGTTCGGCGGCACCTCGTCATCGAGCGCAACGCCGAAAACCTGACCGATGGAGGCCGCCGTGACTGTCAGCGGCTTCGGTGCGCCGACGAGCTGCGCCGACGGCGGGCTTTCCATGTCCCGGAGGTCGACGACCCGAAGCGAGGGCCCGTTGAGGTCGATGAACGTCGTCTGGTTGGGATCGGCGCCTGGCGCGATCTGAACCGGCGGCAGCGCGCCGGAAAAGCCGGTCACGATGGCGTCGCCGGGACCATAAACGGGGTTGGAGGCTTGTTGCGCGCTGAGCGCAGTCGGACAGATCGCCAGCAGGCAAAGCGCGATCCAGCATCCGATCCGCCGCTGTCGCATGCTCGAACCTGGGATCGGCGGTGCGCGCCTGAGCCTCATGGCGGGCCTACTGCGTGGTCTGTTTCGGGATGCAACTCCCGTTGGCCGGGTCCGGAGTTGTTCCGGGCGGACAGCACATCCCGCAGGACGTCACCTGGCTCGGATTGCAACAGCTGCCGTCCTGGGTCATCCCGTCGGCGGGATTTGAACAGGGCGTAATGCATTTGCCGCCGAGATTGATCTGGCCGGTGGGGCAGGGCGTACCGAGAAACGGTGGCGGGCACGCCACGCCTTGAGGATTGACCACCGTGATGACGCCGACCGGCTGGGGCGGCTGGTGGGTGCTGTTGCAGAGGCAGCCGGCGCCAGCCGCCGAGGTGCCGGCTGGGCAGTCGCAAGTAAAATAGGGCCAGGGATCGCCGTAGCCATCGACCCCCGTATGCGGCGTCATTTTTCGCGGCGCCGGGCAATCGCAGGCGATCACATTGGGTCCGCCATTGGGATTGCCGCCGACCACGCTGGTGCACAACTGGCCGTCGCCGGAGGCTTGGCATTGCACCGAACCGTTTCCGGTGGTGCAAAATCCGTTGCCGCAATCTTCCGGCCACATGCCGAAATTGCCATTGCACGTCATGTTGATCCCGGAGCCACTACAGGGATTTTGCATGCAGTTGACCCAGGTCACGTTGGGCGGCCCGCTGCAGCCGTTAAGTCCTGGAATGACCGAATGGATCGCGTTGACGGCATCGCAGATGCCTGATTCGAGGCAGGATCCGAGGTCACCGAACAATTGTCCGAGGCCGGCGGTGACCGAGCAGGCACAGGTGAAGGCGCTTTCGATACCCGCCGCATCGGCGATCGCACCACTTACCGCGTTGAGGGCGCCGTTGAACTGGTTGGCGAGCTGACCGGAGGAATCAATCTTGTTCAGGGCGCCACTGACATTGTTGATGTCGTTCTGAGCGTTGTTGGTCCAGTTGCTGGCATCGCTGACCACCTGGCAGAAGGATGAGGATTGACTGCCCATGCTGCCGACGATCGCGGACAGGTATATCGTCAGCGCCGCGGCAATCGGATCAGCCACGGCGGCGCCGCATTGTCCGTTGACGAAACCGTTGTAGGTGTTCTGCGCGGCGTTGCCGAGGTCCTGGAGCGAGCAGGAATTGTCGGCATAAGCAGGCCGCGGGATCGCCAGCCCAAGCTGGGCGGCAATAAAACCCACGCCCGCCAAAACAGCGACGGATCTAGCCATTGCCATGGGATAGCCCCTGCGAGCCCAAAGCCCTCAACCTACTAACCCAACTATGTCGCTTGCGAATGAATAGCGGTTCGATCAGATCAACTCAATCCGCGGGCCGGACCGCCGATTTTTCTCTCAGCCCGATCGCACAAGCTTGCTGCGCAGATTCCAACCTTGGAAGCGTCATCACCGCGACCAACGAAACCGCCGCATCAGCGCGTGCGCCGCGCCGAAGGGCGCCGGCGTGAAGGGGCCAGGCGGCGCGCGCGTCATCATGGCCGCAACACCGAGTGCGACGATCGCGATCCAGAACGTCAGCCAGAACGCGTCGATATAGGCGAGCACATTGGCCTCGCGCTGCACCAGCGCCGCGAGTTCGCCCACAGCCCGGCCCGGCGCCAGCGAGGCGCCGCGGCCGGCGAAACCCGCGGCGAGATCCTTCAGCATCCGGCTGACATCGGCGGCGCCGTTCTCGAGATGCTGCCCGAGAAAATTGGAATGGATTTGCTCGCGAACCCGCAGCCAGGTGCCCATCAGTGCCACGCCGATCTCCGCCCCTCCGAGCCGCACCACCTGGACATAGGCCGCGAACGCCGTCGCCCGGTTGGGATCGGAGTTGGACAGCGCGATGATCAGGAGCGGCAGCAGCGTGAAGGCCTGCCCGATCGATTGCAGGACCACGATGGTGACGAAATCGCCGAGCGCCCAGTCATGGGTCAATCGCGTTCCCATCAGGTTCGCCACGGCGAAAGCCGAAAAGCCCATGATCAGCACAAAGCGGGCGTCGAAATGCCGGAGCAGAAAGATCGAGACCGGAACCCAAACGAACATCGGCAGCGCGCCATAGTCGAGCAGCAGCACACCGGTTTCTTCGGGCCGCAGCAGGCCGACGGTAGCGAGGAAATTCGGCACCAGTGATGAATTGGACAGGCTGGCGAGCGTGTAGAGCAGGATTCCGATCAAACCGAGCCCGATATTGCGCGAAAACAATACGCTGACATGGGCCCACGGCCGGCGCACCAGCATCTCGTTGACGACAAAGGCGATCACCAGCGGGACACCACCGATCAAAAGGGCCGCGACCGTCCCGGAGCCCAGCCAGTCCAGACGATTGCCCTGATCGAGGCCGGCATAGATCATCGAGACGCCGGTACCCAACAGCAGCATGCCACCCCAGTCGGCGTCCTGCAGCACCTCCCGGTTGAGAGGCTCGCGAGGGGTCCCGAGATAGACCAACAATCCCATCAGCGGCGCGATCAGCACGTCCTGCCAGTACATCCACTGCCATCCCAGATGATCGGCGTAAAAGCCGACCAGCGACGTGCCCGCGTCCAGCGCGAACCCGACCCGGATGGAATAAATCGAGATCGCCGGCAGCCACCACCGCATCGGCAGGTGGCGGAACACGATCATCAGGGTGGCCGGAACGAAGGTGCCGAGCAGCATGCCATGGGCGATGCTGAGCGCGATCAGCAGGCTGTAATCGCGCGTGAACGGGATGACGAGTGAGATCAGCGCATACAACAGGCTGGGAATGCCGAGCACGCGGCGCAGTCCGAAGGCGGTCGCAAGCCAGGCCACGGCGGGCGCGATGAAGATCTGCGAACCGATCGCCGCCGTTGACAACCAGGCGCCCTCGTCGAAGCCGAGCGAAAAGGCGCCACGCAAATCCGGCAAACCGACCGAGGTCAGCCGGCTGTCGAAATTTGCCAGAAAGGAGCCGAGCAGCACGGCGCCGACCGCAAACATCGGCTGCGGCGCGATGCCGCCACGCGAAACCGGTCCACGGTCGGCCTCGCTATTTCCCGCCATTGGTCCTCGCGCCCGATGTATCGATGCGGGTGACCACCGACATTCCCGGCAGCAGCCGATCGAGCAATGGCTGGCCCTGGTCGAGCGCGATCCGGACCGGAATGCGCTGGACCACCTTGGTGAAGTTGCCGGTCGCATTGTCCGGTGGCAGCAGCGCAACTTGCGAACCGCTGGCGGGGGCGATGCGCGCGACGTGGCCATTCAGCCGCTCGCCCGGGAAACTATCGACAGTCACCTCGACCGGCTGGCCCGGTCGGACCCAGGTCAGCTGGGTCTCCTTGTAGTTGGCGATCACATAGACGTCGGGCAGCGGCACGACGTTGATGAGGTTGCTGCCGATATTGACGTAATCATTTGGCTGCACCTCCCGCTCGCCGACGACGCCGTCGAATGGCGCCACGATGCGGGTGTACCCAAGCTTGAGCCGGGCCGCGGCAAGCGTGGCCTTGGCCCCCATGAGATCGGCCGCGCGCTGCTTCTTGGTTCCCGCCAGCACCTCCATCTGGTGCTGCTGTTCGGCGACCACCGCCCGGCTCGCTCTCACGTCCGCCTGGGCCCGGGCGTAGGCCGCCACCGCCTGTTCGAGCTTTTGTCTGGTGCCGGCATCAGTCTGCGCCAGCGCCTGTTGCCGCTCCTGTTCCTGCCTGGCCTCGAGCTCCTGAGCCTGCGCGGAAACCTGCTGCGCCTGGCTTTGCGCGATGGTCGCATATTGCAGCTCGACCTGATTGTTGAGATTGTCGAGTGCGGCCTGCGCGGCGGCGACGCCGGCCTCCGCCTGGGCGACCTGCGCCTCGTAATCGGCGGGATCGATCTGGACCAGAAGGTCGCCGGCCTTGACCCGCTGGAAATCATTGACGGCGACGGTGAGAACCTCGCCGGATACCCGGCTGCTCAGCCGGGTCAGGTCGGATTTCACATAGGCGTCGTTGGTGGTCTGGATCACGGCGCTGCCGACCCAGGCGTCCCAGCGCAGCGTCGCCAGCGCGATAAATCCGAACGCGACCACGACGGCGAACAGCGGGATGGCGAGGCGGCCTAGGGAGCTGCGCCTCGCCTGCGGCACCTGTGCCGCCGGCGTATTAGCGGGCGAGGCGGTTGTCGTCGCAGCCTCCATCGCGGGTGCAAGGCTGACCTGATCCTGCGGACTCAAGGGCGGGCCTCCTTATCTACGACGAGCAACCAAAGCTGGGAACCAGGCTCGATTCCACGCGGGACGATGCGGGCAAATGTCCGCCTGCGATTATGCCTCAGACCGTCTTTTCCGGCCAGCGGCAGAGATCGTTGATCAGGCAGACCTCGCAGCGCGGCTTGCGGGCGAGGCAGGTGTAGCGGCCGTGCAGGATCAGCCAATGGTGCGCATGCAACATGAATTCGGCGGGGATCACGCGCTCCAGGCCCAGTTCGACCTCGAGCGGGGTTTTGCCGGGCGCAAGGCCGGTGCGGTTGCCGACGCGGAACACGTGGGTGTCCACTGCGAGCGTGCTTTCGCCAAAGGCCATGTTGAGCACGACGTTGGCGGTCTTGCGGCCGGCGCCAGGCAGCGACTCCAGTTCAGCGCGGGTACGCGGGACCTGGCCGCCGAATTCCGCGATCAGTTTTTCCGACAGCGCGATGACGTTCTTGGCCTTGGTGCGGTAGAGCCCGATGGTCTTGATATAATCGCGCAAGGCCTCCTCGCCGAGCGCGAGCATTTTTGATGGCGTGTCGGCGACCGCAAACAACGCCCGCGTCGCCTTGTTGACGCCGGCATCGGTGGCTTGTGCGGACAGCACGACCGCGACCAGAAGCGTGTAGGGGTTGAGATGCTCCAGCTCCCCCCTCGGCTCGGGATTGGCGTTGCGAAAGCGGCTGAACGCCTCGCGGATTTCCGCTTGTGTCCAGGGCCTGGCGGAGCCGGTCGATTTTCCCGCCGCGCGCGACCGCCCCGATTTGGCCGCGGGCTTTGCCGGTTTATTTGGCCGCGGCGCCGCCATCGGGGGACCTTGGGACCGGCCCGCGCGTTGTGGGCTGGCTGCCTTCGATTTAGGCTGAGGTCTGCGGGTGATTTTCGCCATGATCTGGATATACTGACAGGGAATGACCACGGGCAACGACTTTGAACCGGAGACCCAGCCGGAATTGTTTTCAGCGTTGCTGACGCCGCACCGCTCGCTGAACCGCACTGGTTTCGTGGTGTTGATGGCCTTTCTCGGTCTGGTCAGCTTCGCCGCCGGAACGGCCTTCTGGCTGATGGGCGCCTGGCCGGTATTCGGCTTTTTCGGCCTCGATGTGCTGGCGGTCTACTGGGCATTCCGGGTCAATTTCCGCGCCGCCAAGGCGTCCGAGCAGATCTCGGTGACGCCGTCCGAACTGCGGGTACGGCGGATCAGTCACCGCGGCGATGTGGTGGAATTCGTGTTCAATCCGCTATGGGTTCGACTCGATCGGCAGGTCCACGAGGAATATGGCGTGGAAAAGCTCTATCTGGTCTCCAAGGGCCGCCACCTGGCGGTCGGCAGTTTTCTGGGGCCCGATGAGAAGGCAAGCTTTGCCAAGGCCTTGACGGCGGCGCTGCACGCCGCGCGGCGCGGCCCGAGCTATCAAGCCATTTCCCAAGAGATATGATCGGAAATCGGGTGGCTTGAGCCGCGCCGGCGGCCTACATCTGGCGCATGATGAACCTTGCCATCCAAGACCACAGCCTGATCGGACCGGGCCCACAGAACGCCGCGCTGCGCGACTATGATGCGGTGCGTCGCGCGATTGCCTTCATCAGCGAACGCTGGCGCGCGCAGCCCACCATCGTCGCGATCGCGGACGCGGCCGCGGTGACCCCGGACGAGCTGCACCAGCTGTTTCGCCGCTGGGCCGGACTTACTCCCAAAGCCTTCATGCAGGCGCTGACGCTCGATCACGCCAAGAGCCTGTTGCGCGGCTCGGCCAGCGTGCTCGACGCCGCGCTCGAGTCCGGCCTTTCCGGTCCCGGACGCCTGCACGATCTGTTCGTCACCCATGAGGCGATGTCGCCGGGCGAATGGAAGAACGGCGGCGCCGGCCTGACGCTGCGCTATGGCTTTCATCCCTCGCCCTTCGGCTCGGCCATCGTCATCGCCACCAGCCGCGGCCTCGCCGGGCTTGCCTTCGCCGACCCCGGCGAGGAACCGGCAGCGCTGTTCGACATGCAGCGGCGCTGGCCGCAGGCTGAATATATCGAAGACGCCGCCGGAACCGCGGCGCTGGCGCTGCGCATCTTCGACCCCCGCCGCTGGCGCGCGGATCAGCCGCTGCGGGTGGTGCTGATCGGCACCGATTTCGAGGTCCGGGTGTGGGAGACGCTGTTGAAGATCCCGATGGGCCGCGCAGTCTGCTATTCCGACATCGCCGCCAGGATCGAGCGCCCCAAGGCCTCACGCGCGGTCGGCGCCGCCGTCGGCAAGAACCCGATCTCCTTCGTGGTGCCATGCCATCGCGCGCTCGGCAAGAGCGGCGCGCTGACCGGCTATCACTGGGGCATCACCCGCAAACAGGCCATGATCGGCTGGGAGGCCGGGCAGGTCGGGATGCAGTAACGATGGCTCGTCCCCGCCATCTGAATCCTGTTCAAGAGACGGCGGTTGTCGCCGGCCTTGCCTCGGCGTATTCAGCGGCTGAATTGGCCAGGTAGGCGGGAAGCTCCGAACCCGGCATCGGGCGGCCGAACAGATAGCCCTGGAAGATGCGGCAGCCGATCTTGCGCAGAATGGCGTGCTGTTTGGCGGTCTCGACGCCTTCGACGATGCATTCGAGTTCGAGGTTGCGGCAGAGCCCTACGATCGAAGCGACAATATTGCGGCTCGACGGATGGTCGAGATCCGAGACAAAGCTGCGATCGATCTTGACCTTGTCAATCGTCAGCCGATGCAGATAGCCGAGGCTCGAAAAGCCTGTGCCGAAGTCATCGATCGCGATTCTGGCGCCCAGCGATCGCAACAGCATGATCGAATCCTGCGCTACTTCGAAATTCCGCATCACCGCGGTTTCGGTCAATTCGAATACGAGGCGGGATGGGACGACATTTGCCTGCCGGATCATCGCTACGATGGCGAGGACAGTCTGATGATCGACGATGTCATAGGCCGAAAGATTGAAGGACAGGCTGATCCCTGGCGGTAGCCGATCGAGTTCTGCAAGGGCCTTCCGAAGCAGGACCAGGGTCAGCATGTGAATGAGGCCGGACCTTTCGGCAGTGGCAATGAACCTGTCTGGAGCAACCCGGCCAAGCGTCGGGTTGGTCCAGCGCGCGAGCGCCTCGACCGCGACCACGCGGCCCAGATCGGTGTTGACCATCGGCTGCAGATGGACCTGCATTTCGCTGTCGAGATCGGCCGATTGCAGGGCGTCCTCGATCGCTCGTTCGGAACGGATACGGCTCTCATGTTCCGCCGAATAGAGCGTCGCCATGCCCCGGCGCGAGGTCTTGGAATTGTAGAGCGCGTAGTCGGCGCGATCGAACAGCTCGTGGACGCTGCCTCCGGCCTCCGGAAAGATGGCGACGCCGCACGAGCACCCGATCGAGACGCGCTTATCCTCGAAAAAATAGCTTTGCGAGATCAGGTCGCACAGGCGCTGGCCCACGGCCTCGGCGTCCGACGCGTCGCCCGTCAGGACAAAGCCGAATTCATCGCCGCCAAGCCGCGCGAGGATCAGGTCTTCGGTTGCAACCGTCATGAGCCGCGCGCCGACCTCGGCGAGCAGCCTGTCGCCAAACAGGTGGCCATGGGTGTCATTGATCGGTTTGAACCGATCGAGATCGAGGACTCCGACCGCGAAGCGTGATCCGGCTGCGGCGGACGTGGCGATCCGCGACGCCAGCGTGACGAGGAAGTACCTGCGGTTGGGAAGTCCGGTCAGGGCATCCGTTTGGGCCAGCCTCGCGTTCTCGTCGCTGAGCCGCCGCATTTCCGCTCGCGACCGGACCAGCGTTGTGAACCCCCGATAATTGTTTAAGAGAACCTGGAGCATCACCGCGGTGACGAGGAATATGTTCACTCCGACCGCGAAGAACACCGTGTTGCCCATGCTCAGGTAGTAGACGAGGTAGGGGATGGTCACGATCACGGTGACCAATAGCGCGGCCTGCGGCAGATTCATCAGGCAGAAGATGCAGCCGACCACCGTGATCGCAATGAAGAGCGCAACATGCCCATGCTCGTATGGACCGCCATAGCCGTTGAGGCACAGCGACCACGTGATGAAGGCGAAGGATACGATGCCGGCCGTGACGATCGTTTGCCGGAGTTGCGCAATCGCGAAGGGTACGTCGACGGTCACACCTCTGCGTCTCAGCCAGGTGACGAGCCGTACGGCGCAGATCAGCACCAGTGCCAGGATGGGTGCGATCAGGCCATTGGGCGCAAGGCCATAATGCGTATAGGCCAGCGCGCATGCGTTGACGATCAACAGCGCATACAACAGCGGGATCTGGCGTCGAAGTTCGGCGAACTGGGCGAGCGCCAGGTCGGGTTGCGCGCCGTCCACCGCGAACCATCTGATAAATGCCGGTATTTTCGCCATGCGGGCCCCGCTCGATGCGGTACCTTCGTTGCGAGAGATTTAAATTCGGTGTGGAACTTATAGGTATCTTTCCTGAGTCGCCCACCGCGCAGAGCCAGCTCTGGACGCATCACCCTCGAACGAATGAAGCAGAAATTCTCAGCGATGGAAAAAGGCGCTTTCGTCTACGCGCTGGCCCAGGGCAGGGTGGTGCTGGAGGCCCCGGCTGACACCCCGGATCTGGTGCATCGGCTGGAGCAGGCCTATTTCGGGCAGCATGAAACGAGGTGGCCGGGCGCGTCGTCCCTGCCGTGAAGAGGCATCACCGATCCCGGCGCAGACTTCCGTTTCACTCCGCCAGATCGAGTTTCGAAGCCACCGTGGAATCGGCGTTGAGGCGGTAGATCACCGGCGCGCCGGTGGCGAGTTCGCGCGCCAGGATTTCCTTCGGCGTCAGCTTCTCCAGCACCATGATCAGCGCGCGCAACGAATTGCCATGGGCGGCGACCAGGGTGCGCTCGCCGCGCAGCACGCAAGGCAGGATCTCCTGGACGTAATAGGGCAGCGCGCGCGCCAGTGTATCCTTCAGGCTTTCGCCGCCGGGCGGCGGCACGTCGTAGGAGCGGCGCCAGATCTGGACCTGCTCGGCGCCCCACTTCTGGCGGGCGTCGTCCTTGTTGAGGCCGGAGAGATCGCCATAGTCGCGCTCGTTGAGGGCCAGGTTCTTTTCGGTCCGAAGTCCGACCTGACCGATCTCGGCAAGCATCAGGTCGAGGGTATGCTGCGCGCGCATCAAGACCGAGGTGAAGGCGATGTCGAATTCAAGCCCCTGCGCCTTGAGTTTACGCCCGGCTTCTTTCGCCTCGGCGACGCCCTGCTCGGTCAGGTCAACATCCCTCCAGCCGGTGAAGAGATTCTTCAGGTTCCATTCGCTCTGACCGTGCCGCACCAGCACCAGAAGACGATCGCTCATTGGCTAGGTTTCCACATTGGTTGGAAGTCTTGATTAAAAGTCTTGCAGCCCGAGCACATCGGTCATCGAGTAAAGTCCCGGCGCTTTGTCGCGCGCCCATAGCGCGGCCTTGATCGCGCCTTGCGCGAACATGGTGCGGTCCTCGGCTCGGTGCGTCAGCTCGATGCGTTCCATCGCGCCGGCAAAGATCACGCTGTGATCGCCGGTCACGGTGCCGCCCCGCAACGACGCAAAGCCGATATCGCCGGCGCGCCGCGCCCCGGTATGGCCATCACGGCCGCGCGCCGAGTGCGTTTCGAGTGAGACCTTGCGGCCCGCGGCGGCGGCATCGGCGAGCAGGAACGCGGTGCCTGAGGGGGCATCGATCTTGGCCCGGTGATGCATTTCCAGGATCTCGATGTCAAAACTCTCGTCCAGCGATTGCGCCACGCGCTTGACCAGCGCTGCCAGCAGGTTGATGCCAAGGCTCATATTGCCCGACTTTACCACGGTGGCGCGCGAGGTGACGCTGTGGATCACCGCGTCATCCGATCCCGACAGACCGGTGGTGCCGATGACGTGAACCAGTCGCCGCTGCGCGGCGATCGCAACATTGGCAATGGTCGCAGCCGGCACGGTGAAGTCGACAATGCCGTCCGCATTCGAAGACAGCGACCACAGGTCGGCCGACAGCAGGACGCCATTGGCAGGCAGGCCAGCCAGCACGCCGGCGTCCTTGCCCAGAAGCTCGGATCCCGGCGCCTCCAGCGCCCCGGTCAGCACCGCGCCCGGGGTTTCCGAGATCACGCGCGTCAACGCGCGGCCCATCCGGCCGCCGGCCCCGGCAACGATCAAGCGCATGTCGGACATTGGTGGACCTCGCGCCCTGCGGTATAGCGGGCGACGGGCATTCCGGCAAACTATGCTTGCCGGTGGGTATTGTGTTACACGGGCTTCACGAGGCTTGCCTGCGCGTCATGGCTCCAAAGCAATCGGCCAGATCTTATCTTAAGTTGGGTGGTAACGCTCAGAAGCTCTCTTCTTGATCAATGAGATGCTCCGCAACCTCGGGATCGCCGAAAATTTCTCTAAATCGGTCACGACCCAACACCGCCTCGTTACGATTATTCATTTTTCGAGCAATCTCAGCAAATCGAGCAATATAGGTTTGCCGATCTATGCTTCCAGCCATCAATCCCGCCGAAAGCGCCCGTTGTTCCTCTCGAGTAGCGTGTTGAATTTCTGCGAGTTTGCAAAAAGTTTCGCCATCGAGCTTATCTCCTAGGCCGCTAACCACAAGTTCCGTAAGCTCAGCTAATCGAGTTTCAGTATCATCTGGGTCGTAGGTTCGATCTGCCATAGAGACCCTCAGCTCGTTTGGAAAACGATCAAAGTCCGGACGGATGGACAACATCGTGCCCTGCGGATGGGTCCCCGATTGCATGCATCGCCGGTATCGAACCAAGAAGAACGTATCAGGAAATCCCGGAACTCCTGGACCGTATTTGCCATAGATGTTAACGGATTGAGCGTACCCGCCCGCACCTTGGACCGTGATCCGAGCCGGAGAGAGTATCCGATTGGCGATTTGATGGCAAACGCCGGTAGCCGGATATATGATCCCGGCATCTTGCTGCGAAATACAGTCAGCAGCGATGAAACTTCCTTGCCCCTTCGAAAGTTGCCGGCCCCCACGGTCCCTCCCTCGACATCCCCAGCGCTTGTAGGGACCCACGGCGTAGCCATGAACAGGCCCGACAGCCCAGCCTTCAAGTTGGTCCAAAATTGAACCCGTCACGCTAAATTCTCGTTAAGCAACCACTGTGCCATCGCTCCCCAGCCGCCCCCATATGCTTGCTCCGTTAGGGAAAATTTAGAACCAAATTTGCAACACATTTCAATCTAATTCAGATAGCTGCTGTACTTACTACCTGTGCGCGTCAATCGCTGTCGACGCCAAGAAGTAGCAATAGCGGGCCACGCCGACCTGGATTTTTTCATCTTTGCCCAGATTGGAGCATTGGATCCGCAGAGAAATGAACCTCAGGGCTGCGGGCCGTCATAGCCTTCGATGATCACCAGATCGCTCTCGGCATGGGGACTGCGGATCGCGATCAGGCGGCTATATTCCGGGGAATTGTAGCAGGCCAGCGCAGTCTCATAGTCCTTGAATTCAAGCACCACATTGCGCGCGCGCGCCGAGCCTTCCTTGGGTACGTGCCTGCCGCCGCGCACCAGAAATCTGGCGCCGTATTTGGCAAATACCGCGCCGTTCTGCGCGATATACTCGTTGTAGCCGTCCATGTTGTTGACATCGATGCGCGCGATCCAGTAGCCCTTCGCCATCTGCCTCGTTCTCCTGTTTGCCGGTCAGCCCAGCGCCTGCGCGATCTCCTTGACGATGGCCTCCGCCGCCGCTCTGGGATCGTCCGCCTGCAACACCGGACGGCCAACCACCAGATAGTCCGCGCCGGCCGATATGGCACGAGCCGGCGTCATGATCCGCTTCTGGTCACCGATGGCTGAGCCCGCGGGCCTGATGCCGGGGGTCACGAGATCCATCTGACGGCCCACGGTTGTGCGCAGCGCCGCCGCTTCCTCGGGCGAACAGACCAGACCATCGGCGCCGAGGCGCTGCGCCTGCCGGGCGCGGGCCTGGACCAGATCGGCTACCGAGAGAAGGTAGCCCGCCTCGCGCAAATCGTCATCGTTGTAGGAGGTCAGCACGGTGACCGCGAGGATCTTCAAACCCGATCCCGCGCGGCCCTCGATCGCCGCCTTCATGGTTTGCGGATAGGCATGTACCGTCAGCAAGGTCGCGCCCAGCGCGGCGATGCTCTCGACGCCGCGGGCCACGGTGTTGCCGATGTCGTGCAGCTTGAGATCGAGGAAAACCTTCTTGCCGGCGCCGGTGAGCTGGCGGACCAGCGGCAATCCCCCGGCAAAGGCCAGCTGATAGCCGATCTTGTAGAATGTTACGCTGTCGCCGAGCCTGCCGATCATCGCTTCCGCGGCCCCGACGCCGGGCAGGTCGAGCGACACGATCAAGCGGTCGCGGGGGGCGATCTCGGGAAGTTGCATGTCACCTCACATCAGCCTCTGCGAAACCTCGATCAGCTGCCGCACCAGCGCGTTGAGCACCTCGATATCGGCTGGATGCTTCAATCTGTCCATATCGTCATAGGCTTCCGCGGCGAACGACAGCGCCAGCTGGTTGGCGATGACGTTGGCATGGCAGGCCGACAGGATCAGGCGCAATGCCGCCAGGGCGCGTGTGCCGCCGAGCCGGCTCTCCGAGGCCGCCGCGATCGCAAACGTCCGCTCGCGAAAGACCTGGCCGCGGGCTTCATGGCCATCCTGCACCCGCGTCAGCCAGTCGATGGTGTTCTTCACCAGAGGCGGCACCGAGGAATTATATTCGGGCGTCACGATCAGGATGCCATGGTGCGCAGCGATCATTCGTTTGAGATTGACCGCATGCTTCGGTACCCCGGATTTCGTCTGCAGGTCACCGTCGTAGATCGGCAGCGGAAAATCGGCGAGAGAGATGCGCGTGACTTCGACGCCGGCTTGCGCGAACTGGTACGCCGCGGCAGCCGCCAGCCGCACATTCAGCGAGCCGGTACGCAGCGAGCCCGGGATCACGAGGATTTTCAGCGCGGACATCGGCCAGATCGCCTTATGGCGCCATCGAGCGCAAGCTCGATCCCGGTGAATACCGGTTTCCATCAGGAAAACGCATCAACACAACGAATGACGAATAGAGACTAAGTTCAGATGCCATCGGAACCGAAAGGCTCCGCGAGCCGTCCGCGAGCGAGCGGACCGTTCAGGGCTTGCGATACACCCAGACCCGCGCCGGCGGAAGATTCATCCAGATCCGCTCGGAAGCTTCTGTGGATACACCTGGAAGAGATTTCGGAATCGGCGGCACCACCGAATAGGTGAATTGCACGAACGGCGCACCGGGTGCCAGCGCCCCGAAAGCTTCACGAATCAGCTTCAAGCGCGTCAGCATCGGCTTGGTGACGAGCGGCAGGCCGGACACCACCGCTGAGGCGGGCGCGCTCAAGACCTTGCGCAGCAACTCGCGCAAGCTGTAGGCATCACCCTGCACCACCCTGGCGGATGGATAGCGGTCGCGCAGCAGCGCGCAGAAGCTCGGATTGTATTCGACCAGGACAAGCCGCTTCGGATCAACCCCTCGCTCGATCAGCGCGCTGGTGATCGCACCGGTGCCGGGCCCGAGCTCGACGACAGCCCCGGTTGATTTTATATCGACATACTGGGCCATGGTGCGCGCCAGCAACCGTCCGGACGGCATCACCGCGCCCATGTGCAGCGGCTTTTCGATCCACGAACGAAGAAAGCGGACCTCATCGTCAAGACGAAGGGGCTTCTTCAACGCACGCACAGACGATTGCAGGGGCATGTCGCTACCAGGCGAGACCGCAGTGATCCGCGGCAATGTCAGAAAATAGTCACAAAGACGTATAGCTCGCCACTGAAACGGTCAAGTTTGCAAGGCGTTTACGCTCTCGATCGGTCCAGCTCAGCTGCTCGGGCCCGACCCGCGGATGACCGCGATTCGGCAATAATAACACCCTGTGCCTCCTCTGTTTCTGGGCACGGTTAAACACCGGGAATCAAGCACTTCCGGTTAGAGGCCGCGCTAGGTGCTGGCTCGGGTACCGAAGAAGTCCTTGACCTTGGAGAAGAAACCGACGGCTTCCGGTTGGGTTGCGCCGGACGACAGCTTTTCGAACTCGGCCAGCAATTCCTGCTGCTTTTTGGTCAGGTTCTGCGGGGTTTCAACCACGACCTGGACATACATGTCGCCGATCTGGCGCGAGCGCAGCACCGGCATACCCTTGGAGGCTATGCGAAATCGCCGACCGGTCTGGGTCCCCGATGGAATTTTCACCTTGGTCTTAGCCTTGTCGATGGTCGGCACCTCGAACTCACCGCCGAGAGCCGCCGTCACCATCGAGATCGGGACCCGGCAGTGCAGGTCGGCGCCATCGCGCTGAAAGAACTCATGCGAGGCCAGCGAGAGGAATATGTAGAGATCGCCGGGCGGGCCGCCGCGCACGCCGGCTTCGCCTTCACCGGCAAGCCGGATGCGGGTGCCATCTTCCACGCCTTGCGGGATATTGACCGACAGCGTCCGCTCGCGCGTCACCCGGCCTGAGCCCGAGCAGGATGGACAGGCGTCCTCGATCATCTGGCCGCGGCCCTGACAACCCGGGCAGGTTCGTTCCAGGGTAAAAAATCCCTGCGCCTGCCGCACCCGCCCGGCGCCGCCGCACATCGAGCAGATCTTGGGCTTGGTGCCGGACCGGGCGCCGGTCCCCGAACAGGACTCGCAGGTGACCGAAACGGGAATCTCGATCTGCGCGGTCTTGCCGATATAGGCGTCCTCCAGCGAGATTTCCATGTTGTAGCGCAGGTCGGCCCCGCGCTCGCGCCCGCCGCCGCGCCCGCGCTGCCCCGCCATTCCGAACAGGTCTTCAAAAATATCGGAAAATGATGAGGCAAAGCCGGCGCCAAAGCCCGGGCCACCGCCACCGGCGCCTTGCTCGAAGGCCGCATGACCGAAGCGGTCATAGGCGGCGCGCTTGTCGCCGTCCTTGAGGACCTCATAGGCCTCGTTGATTTCCTTGAAACGCACTTCGCTGGAGGCGTCGCCCGGGTTCCGGTCGGGGTGCCATTTCATCGCCAGCTTGCGGAACGCCGCCTTGAGCTTGGACTCGTCCGCGTCGCGTTCGACTTCGAGGGTTTCGTAGTAGCAGCGCTTGGTGGACATGCTGAACTCTATTTAGCAGATCGCGGTTCGGATCGTCGAATGACGCCACGCGGCAGTGCCCGCTGCATCCCCCGGCAAGGCAGGATGCAGGCACCGCCGTTCAACATAACAGACAGATATTGAGGTTCGCTTATCGACCGCGGCAGGTCGACGCCCGCCATGCCTTTCCGATGCCAACCTCCCCCCAAGGGGGGAGGTTATCCGACGGTGAAGAGCGCGCATCGGCATCGCGACCCCGCGCGGGCTTAAGCCGACTTCTTGGTGTTCTTGTCGTCGTCGACCTCGGTGAATTCGGCGTCGACCACGTCATCCTTCGCCGCATCCTTGGCCGCATCGCTTTCGGCCTGCTGCTTGTACATCGCCTCGCCGAGCTTCATGGAGGTCTGCGCCAGCGTGTTGGTCTTGGCCTTGATCGCCTCGGCGTCGTCACCTTTCAACGCTTCCTTCAAATCGCTGACGGCATCTTCGATGGCGCGGCGCTCGCCCTCGGGGACCTTCGAACCGTGTTCGGACAGCGCCCTCTCGGTGGAATGCACCAGGGCGTCGGCGTGGTTCTTGGCATCGACCGCTTCGCGACGTTTCTTGTCCTCGGCGGCGTTGGCCTCGGCGTCCTTGACCATCTTCTGGATATCGGCTTCCGACAGACCGCCGGAGGCCTGGATGCGGATCTGCTGCTCCTTGCCGGTCGCCTTGTCCTTGGCCGACACATTGACGATGCCGTTGGCGTCGATATCGAAGGTGACCTCGATTTGCGGCATGCCGCGCGGCGCAGGCGGAATCCCCATCAGATCGAACTGACCGAGCACCTTGTTGTCGGCCGCCATTTCGCGCTCGCCCTGGAACACCCGGATGGTGACGGCGTTCTGGTTGTCCTCGGCGGTCGAAAACACCTGGCTCTTCTTGGTCGGGATCGTGGTGTTGCGATCGATGATGCGGGTGAACACGCCGCCCAGCGTCTCGATGCCGAGCGACAGCGGCGTGACGTCGAGCAGCAGCACGTCCTTGACGTCGCCCTGCAGCACGCCTGCCTGGATCGCCGCACCGATGGCCACGACTTCGTCCGGATTGACGCCCTTATGCGGCTCCTTGCCGAAGAACTGCTTGACCACTTCCTGGATCTTGGGCATGCGGGTCATGCCGCCGACCAGCACCACTTCGCCGATTTCACCCGCGGTGAGGCCGGCGTCCTTCAGCGCTTTGCGGCAGGGTTCAATGGTCTTATCGACGAGATCCTGCACCAGCGCCTCGAACTTGGCGCGCGTCAGCTTCATCGTCAGATGCTTCGGCCCGGACTGATCGGCGGTGATGAACGGCAGATTGATTTCGGTCTGGGTGGTCGAGGACAGTTCGATCTTGGCCTTTTCGGCGGCCTCCTTCAGGCGCTGCAGGGCCAGCTTGTCGTTGCGCAGGTTGATGCCCTGCTCCTTCTGGAATTCGTCGGCCAGATAGTTGACCAGCCGCATGTCGAAGTCTTCGCCACCGAGGAAGGTGTCGCCGTTGGTCGACTTCACCTCGAACACGCCGTCGCCGATCTCCAGGATCGAGACGTCGAAGGTGCCGCCACCGAGATCGTAGACCGCGATGGTGCCGGACTTCGACTTGTCGAGACCGTAGGCAAGGGCGGCCGCGGTCGGCTCGTTGATGATGCGCAGCACTTCAAGACCGGCAATCTTGCCGGCGTCCTTGGTGGCCTGACGCTGGGCGTCGTTGAAATAGGCCGGAACGGTAATGACGGCCTGATCGACCTTCTGGCCGAGATGGGCTTCCGCAGTCTCTTTCATCTTCTGCAGGATGAACGCGGAGACCTGCGATGGCGAATAGGTCTTGCCGTCGGCCTCGACCCAGGCATCGCCGTTGGAGGCCTTGACGATCTTGTAGGGGACGAGCTTCTTGTCCTTTTCGACCATCGGATCGTCGTAGCGGCGGCCAACCAGCCGCTTGACCGCGAAGAAAGTCCGCTCGGGATTGGTCACCGCCTGACGCTTGGCCGGCTGGCCGACAAGGCGCTCGCCGTCATCGCTGAAGGCGACGATCGAGGGAGTGGTCCGCATGCCCTCGGCGTTCTCGATGACTTTTGCAGTCTTGCCATCCATTACGGCGACGCACGAATTGGTGGTGCCGAGATCGATCCCAATGACCTTTCCCATGGTCCTCATATCCTTCTTTTTGCGGCAGGTTGGCTGGGCCCTGACGGCGCACCAATCCAAACCCCCAACGATCAAATGCTCGCGATATTGCGACGGTAAGCCTCATATAGGAGGGGGGTGCAGGCCTGCAAGGACCGGGAAGGGACCTTGTGCAACGAAAACCATCAGCCTTGAAAGATAGTATCTGACTGATGTTTCCGCTTACCAGGTCCGAGCCCCTCCCTGCGGCCCCGGCGAGCCGGCGGGGCAGCCGGCGGGCGTGCGATCGCAGGATGGCCTGTTGCCGGGACCGGCAAAACCGCTAAAAGCGAACCGGCCCGCAAAGCCCTCCGCGGGGCGCCACCGGCCGACCATTGAACGGCCTCAATGCAAACCCAGTGGATGTTTACATGAAGCCCCTCCGTCTAATGATCGCAGCCGCCTTGCTCGTCATCGCAGCAGGTCCTGCCCTGGCCGCAGACCCGGTGTTTCCGCCCGGCGCGCGCGTCGGCGTGACGCCCCTGGTAGGGCTCGTCCCAGCCAAGACATTTGTCGGCTTCGAAACCGAAGACCAGGCCGTCAAGGTCCTGGTGGCCGAGCTTCCGGCCGAGGCCTACAACGAAGTCATGAATGCCTTCAAGGCCAATCCGGCGGGCCTGGCCGGCATCAAGCCCGAGAGCATTCAGACCTCGGCCGGCATCGCCTACTACACCGCCGAAAGTGCCAAGGACGGCGGCACCAATGTGCGGCGCTATTCCATGATCCTGCCGGGCGGCACGTTCTCCGGCTATGTCGCGGTCCAGGTTCCGGAGAATGCCACGAAGATCTACACCGACGACGCGGTGCGTCAGATGTTTGCCTCGGCAGTGATCCGCAAGGAGGTACCGGTCGAGGAGCAGCTCGCATTGATGCCGTTCAAGATCAGCGAACTCGGCGATTTCAAGCACATCCGGACACTGGCGCCCGGCGCCGCCATCGTCCTTGCCGACGGCGATGAAGCCACCGGCATGGAGGCCGCCCCCTTCATGGTGATCGGCTTGATCTCCAGCACGCCGGCCCAGCCGGACGATCGCGGCCGTTTCGCACAGGAGATTGCGACCACCATCCCCGGCGTGCGCGACGCCCGGATCACGATGTCCGAGCCTCAGCGCATTGAAGGTCTGGCCGGCTATGAAACGCGGATCGATGCCACCAGCGGCAAGAACAACACCGCCGTCACCGTGGTGCAATGGTTAAGATTCGGTGCACAGAACTCCCTGCGGATCATCGGAAGCGCCCCGCGCGCGGAGTGGGACAAGGCATTTCCTCGCTTCCGCGCCGTGCGCGACGGAATTTCGCCGCGCTGAGCCCGATCCGGCCGGCGCCCCATCGCGCTGCGCCGCCGGCGCACGAACCATCTTTACCTTCGCCCGGCGACCTGATTTGCTTGGCCGCAATCCAAAGATCGGGGGCATGACATGTTGGACCGGCGGCGGCTGCTTCAGGGCTTGGGTACGATGGCAATCACGACGCTTATTGCGAAGGATCTTCGGGCGGCGGCGCCGATCAAACCCGATGAGAAATCGGCGCTTCTGGTGATCGATGTCCAAAACTGCTTCTTGCCCGGCGGCAGCCTGGCCGTGAAGGACGGCGAACAGGTGGTTCCCGTGATCAATCGCATCGCCAAGGGCTTCGCCAATGTGGTGTTGACGCAGGACTGGCATACCGTTGGCCATACCTCCTTTGCGTCCGCCCACCCCGGCAAAAAACCCTTCGAGACCATCGATCTCCCCTACGGCACGCAGGTGTTGTGGCCGGATCACTGCGTGCAGGGCACTGAAGGCGCCTCGCTTTCAAAAGATCTTTCGATTCCGCAGGCCCAGCTGATCATCCGCAAGGGATTCCACGCCGACGTCGACAGCTATTCGGCATTCACCGAAGCCGACGGCAAGACCACCACCGGACTGGCCGCCTATCTGCAAGCCCGCAATCTCAATCGCCTGTTCGTGGCGGGATTGGCCACCGACTTTTGCGTCGCCTGGACTGCGCTCGACGCCCGCAAGGCCGGGTTCGAGACCTATGTGGTTGAGGACGCCTGTCGTGGCATCGACACCCAGGGCTCGCTGGCCAAGGCCTGGGCGGAGATGGACAAGGCCGGCGTCAAGCGGATCCAGTCGGGCGATATCGCGGTCTAGCTTTCGGCGGCGCTGACTTTCGCGCCACCCTTGGAGACCGCGACCAGAGCCGGCCGCAACACGCGCTCGCCGATGGTATATCCGGCCTGCACGACCTGGACGACCGTTCCCGCGGGCACCGTGGGATCGGGGACTTCATACATGGCCTGCTGGAAGTTCGGATCGAATTTCTCGCCCGCCGGATCGAATTTCTTGACGCCGTTTTTCTCCAGCGTGTTCAGCAGCGAGCGCTCGGTCAGCTCGACGCCCTCGATCAGCGACTTGAGGCCGGGATCCGCCGATGCCCTGGTGTCGGCCGGCACCGCATCGAGCGCGCGCTGCAGACTGTCGGCAATGTCCAGAATGTCGCGCGCGAATCCGGATATGCCGTAGGTTCGCGCATCGGCCACCTCGCGCGCCGTGCGCTTGCGCAGATTCTCCATTTCCGCCAGCGTCCGCAGCATCTTGTCGCGCGACTCCGCGGCTTCTTTCGCCAGCGCCTCAACCGACCCGACCTCCGGATCGTCGGGCATGATGTACGGCTTGGACATCACCGGCTCGGACGGCTGTGCTGGGTTCACCGCTTCATCGTTCTGCAGCCTCGGATCGGTCATAGACTACCTTTTGGAAAAATGGCCTGGGTTCGTCAAGGGACGGTCGCTGGGCGGGATATCGTGCTTTAGCCATCGAAAATCAAGCGCGCCCGCGCCCCGCATGGGATGGCATCACCCGCCCAGCATCCGGCTGACAATGCGCGCGGCATAGTCCACCGTCGGGATGACTCGGGCATAGTTAAGGCGCGTCGGCCCGATTACGCCGAGAACGCCGACGATATGGCCCGCGCCATCGCTATAGGGCGCGATGATCGTGGAAGAGCCGGATAGCGAAAACAGCTTGTTCTCCGATCCAATGAAAATTCGCACGCCTTCGGCGCGTTCGGCGCGTCCCAACAGGTCGATGACGCCGCGCTTGGTCTCGAGATCGTCGAACAACAGCCGCACCCGCTCGAGGTCCTCCAGCGCGTGCAGATCTTCCAGGAGATTGGCGTGGCCACGCACGATCAGCTGGCGGTCGTCGCTCTCTCCCCCCGACCAGCTCGCAATTCCGGCGGCGATCACCTTCTGGGTCAGCTGGTCGAGCTCCGTGCGGCTTTGCGTCAACGCGGTTTCGAGTTCGAGGCGCGCCTCCGCCAGGGTTCGTCCCCTGATCCGCGCATTGAGAAAATTGCTGGCCTCCGTCAGCGCCGACGAGGGCACTCCCGGCGGCAAGGTCAGCACCCGGTTCTCGACCTGGCCGTCTTCACCGACCAGGACCACCAGGGCCCGCTCCGGCTCCAGCCGTACGAATTCGATATGCTTGAGCCGCGAATTGGATTTCGCCGTCAGCACCACCGCCGCGGCCCGGGTCAGACCGGATAGCCGCGTCAAGGCCTCGCCAAGGGCCGCTTCGACCGATTGCGCTTTACCGACGGATACGAGCTGGCTTTGGATCGACTGCCGCTCGGCTTCGGTGAGATCACCAAGCTGCATCAGGGCATCGACGAAAAACCGCAGGCCGAGTTCGGTCGGCAGCCTCCCGGCCGAGGTATGCGGCGCGTAGATCAAGCCGAGCTGCTCGAGATCCGACATCACGTTACGCACCGACGCCGGCGACAGCGGCACCGCGATCAGGCGCGAAATGTTGCGCGAACCGACCGGTTCCCCAGTCGCCAGATAGCTCTCGACAATTTGGCGAAAGATGTCCCGCGATCGCTCATTGAGCTGGGCCAGCCCGGCCGCCGGCGCGATCAGACCAATTGGTTCGTGGTGGGCCACCGGGTACTCCCTTACAAGGTCCCCTTAATCTGTCCATATCGGGGTCCGGTTACAAGCGGCTATTGGTCGCTCGCGGGGCCGAGAGGGGCTTGCCGCTGCGCCATCCCCCTCCTACAAGCAGCGCAGCCAGAACCTGGTCTTTTCGGATTTTTAAGGGGATGTTCCATGCGGCCAAGCCGCCGTGCACCGGATGAACTGCGCCCCGTTTCGCTGGATCGCGGTGTCGTCAAATACGCCGAGGGATCATGCATGGTCAAATTCGGCGACACCCATGTGCTGGTCACCGCCACCCTGGAAGATCGGCTGCCGCCCTGGCTCAAGGGCCAGGGGCGCGGCTGGGTCACCGCCGAATATGGCATGCTGCCGCGCGCCACGCTGGAGCGGACCCGCCGCGAGGCCTCCGCCGGCAAGCAGAGCGGCCGCACCGTCGAAATCCAGCGCCTGATCGGCCGCGCTCTGCGTGCCACGATCGACCTGGAGGCCTTGGGCGAGCGGCAGATTACCGTGGACTGCGACGTCCTGCAGGCCGATGGCGGCACCCGCACCGCCTCCATCACCGGCGCCTGGGTCGCGCTCGCCGACTGCATATCCTGGATGAAGGCCCGCAACATGTTGAAGGGCAACGTGCTGCGCGACAACGTCGCCGCGATCAGCTGCGGCATCTATAATGGCACGCCGGTGCTCGACCTCGATTATGCCGAGGATTCCGAGGCCGACACCGACGCCAATTTCGTCATGACCGGGGATGGTCGCATCGTCGAGGTGCAGGGCACCGCCGAAAAGACCCCGTTCTCGCAGGAAGAATTCCTGGCGCTGATGGCGCTGGCGCGCAAAGGCGTGGCAAGGCTGGTGGATCTGCAGAAAATGGCCCTGGCGTGATCCCGGCCGCTACGGTTTTCGCTTGCCTGGTGAAGCAGCTTTACCTGGTCGAGACGAGCCGAACCAAAATTTGTTAGATGTGCGCATGACCCACCACCGCCGAATCACCGGCCAGCTCGTGATCGCCACCCACAATCCCGGGAAGCTCGCCGAAATGCGCGAATTGCTGGCACCGTATGGCGTCGAAGCGCGCTCGGCCGGCGAGCTTGGCCTTGAAGAGCCCGAGGAGACCGGCGACAGCTTCCATGCCAATGCCCGGATCAAGGCGATCGCCGCCGCCAAAGCGGCACAACTGCCCGCCTTTGCCGACGATTCCGGCCTCTCGGTCGATGCCCTCCATGGCGCGCCCGGGATCTTCTCGGCACGCTGGGCCGGACCGACCAAGGACTTTGGCGCGGCGATGGCCCGCATCGAACGGATGTTGCAGGAGCAGGGCGCCACCAACCCTGCGCAGCGCCGCGCGCATTTTGTTTCCGCGCTTTGCGTTGCCTGGCCCGATGATCATGTCGAACAGGTCGAGGCCCGCGCCGAGGGAACGCTGGTCTGGCCGCCGCGCGGCGAGAGCGGCTTCGGCTACGATCCGATGTTCATGCCCGACGGCTACACCCGCACCTTCGGCGAGATGACCAGCATCGAGAAGCATGGCCTGCCGCCGCTCGGACTGGGGCTGTCGCATCGCGCCCGCGCCTTCGTCAAGCTGGCGGAGATTTGTCTTTGACCGCTAATATCAGCCTCAGTCAGGACACGCCGATCAGGTCACGGACAGCGCCAAAACAGGCGTTCGGCGTTTATGTGCATTGGCCGTTTTGTCTCTCCAAATGCCCCTACTGCGATTTCAACAGCCATGTCCGGCATGCCGCGGTCGACGAAGCCCGCTTTGCCCGCGCCTTCGCTCGCGAGATCGAAACCACGGCGGCGCGCGTGCCCGGCCGCGAGGTATCGTCGATTTTTCTCGGCGGCGGCACACCCTCGCTGATGCGGCCTGAAACCGTCGGCGCCATTCTGGATGCGATCGCCAGGCACTGGCGCGTGACCGGTGACGTCGAAGTCACGCTGGAAGCCAACCCGACCAGTGTCGAGGCGACGCGGTTTGCCGGCTACCGCCTGGCCGGCGTCAACCGGGTATCGCTCGGCGTGCAGGCACTGGACGACGCCGCGCTGAAGGCACTGGGCCGTTTGCATACGGCGGCCGAGGCACTGCAGGCCGTGCAGATTGCGCGCCGGACTTTCGATCGCACGTCCTTCGACCTGATCTATGCCCGGCCCGATCAGACCCCGCAAATGTGGGGCGATGAATTGAAACGCGCGCTCGACGAGGCTGGCGAACATCTGTCGCTGTATCAGCTGACGATCGAGCCCGACACGCCGTTCTTCGGCCTCAAGGCCCAGGGCAAACTGAAGCCGCCGGACGAGGCGACGGCGCGCGCGCTGTATGACGTCACCCAGGAGATCTGCTCGCAAGCCGGCCTGCCGGCCTACGAGATTTCCAATCACGCGCGCGCCGGCGCGGAATGCCGGCATAACCTGGTTTACTGGCGCGGCGAGGAATATGCCGGCATCGGTCCGGGCGCGCATGGCCGTCTCGATATCGGCGGCGTTCGACATGCCGTCGCCACCGAAAAACGCCCCGAGGCCTGGCTGATGCGCGTCGAACAGCTCGGCCATGGCGTTACTGTCGACGACGACCTCAACAGCGAAGAGCGCGCCGATGAATTCCTGCTGATGGGGTTGCGGCTCGCCGAGGGCATCGATCCCGGCCGCTATGCGGCGCTGGCCGGCCGGACGCTCGATCCGGGCCGGATCGCCATATTGCGCGAGGAAGGCGCCATCACCGTCGACGAGCGCGGCCGGCTGCGGGTCACGCGTGCCGGATTTCCGGTGCTCGATGCGGTGGTGGCAGATCTGGCGGCGTGAGCGCGGTGTGGCCTTGCCTCAACTCACGCGCCGAAACTTTTCGGCGAACCGGCAATTGGAACGCCGCCGCCCGCGGCCACCCGCATCACGGCCAGGCCGCGCTCATTGGTGCCGTCGGCGCGAAAGCGAAACAGCCCCTCGATGCCGGCAAAGCCGGACGGATTGGTCAGCACTTCCTGGGTAAAGCGTTGCCCGCCCTGGGTCCGCGACAGGGCTGCGACCAGCGCCACCGCGTCATAGGCGAGGGTTGCGGTACGCACCGGATCGCTGGCGAATTTGGCGCGGTAGCGGGCCGAGAAGCTCCGAAAGCCCGCCGGATCCGGGGCGGCATAAAAGCCGCCCTGCAAGGAAGGCGCCGCAAAAACCCGTGGATTGTCCCACAGCCCGGTACCGAGCAGCTGGATGTTTTTCAGATTGGCGCCAGCTGACGTCAGCGCCGTGGCCACCGCCACCAGCGCCTCGCCATCGTCGGCCAGAAACAGCGCATCGGCCTGGCCGAGCGCCTGGGCCACCGTGCGCGCCGCGCTGGTGCGGTCGGCACCGTATTTTTCGAACACAATGACGCGGCCGCCCTTGCGGCCGACGGCCTGCTTGAAAGCCCCCTCCACGACATTGCCATAGGCATTGTCGGGCAACAGGCCGGCGAAGGAACGTTTGCCGATGCCGCCGGCATAGTCGATAATGCGGTTGACATCGGACTCCGGCAGGAAGCTCAGCAGATAGACCCCGCGTCCGGCGACGCTCGAATCGGTCGAGAACGCGATCATCGACACGCCGCGCGCCCGGGTCAGCTGGGCCGCCGCGGGAACCGATTGCGCAAACAGGGGACCGAGAATGATTTCGGCGCCTTCATCGAGCGCCTGCTGTGCGCCCTGCTGCGCGCCTTGCGGGCTGCCAGCATCGTCCTTGATCAGAAGCTGGATGTTGGGATTCTGGAACTCGGCCAGCGCCATCTCGGCGGAGTTCCTCATCGACTGGGCCGCGACGCCGGCATTGCCTGCGGCCGACAATGGCAGGATCAGCCCGACCTTGACCTGCCCGTTGCCGGCCACCGTCGGCTGTTGTGTCGGTCCCGCAGCCGGCGGAGCTTGCGAATTCGAGCTGAACGGATTGGAAAATGGAACTCCGCCGGCGCAGGCCGCAAGCAGCGGCGCGCCGAGTATCAGGCCGATCGCCGATCGCCTGCTGGCCCCCGATGAACCTTCCCGGGAACTGCCGGACCGGGAATGCGGAGATGTGCGATTGCGCGGGCCCACCATACTCTCTTCTCTAAGGCGACCGGGATCATCCAGGACGCCAGCCTCCCGATCATCAGGAGTCGCAGACTTCTGCATATTGTCGAGGAATAGTTAACTCAAATAAAAGCATTAGAGCAGTTTCCAGGCAGGCGGCACCGGCTTTCCCTGGGAAGATGCGACAAATAAAGCACGACTGGAGCGCTTTGCGATTCCCACGTCATCGCAAAGCGCTCCAGCGGCCAAACCGTCCCGCCGTCCATTACCATCAACTTTTGGGCGGCACCGCCATCCTTCAGCCCTATCGCCTTGTGGCGTTGGCGCCGTGTTGCTTCTAGATTGCCGTTATGCGCGCAAAAGCAGCTGCCATTGATCGGCCTGAAGACCAGACGGGAGCCCCGGGCCGGACATTTCTGGTGGCGGGCCACGTTCTGATGGCGCCCAAGCCTGTTCCCGGCCTTTATCTGGTGGCCACTCCGATCGGCAATCTCGGCGACATCACCTTGCGGGCACTGGAAACGCTGGCCGGCGTCGACATCGTCGCCTGCGAGGATACCCGCATCACTCGCCGCCTGATGGAGCGCTACGCCATTTCCGCGCAGCTCAAACCCTATCACGAACACAATGCGGCGCAGGCGCGGCCAAAAATCCTGCAACGGCTGGCGCAGGGCGCTGCCATCGCGCTGGTTTCCGACGCCGGTACCCCGCTGATTTCCGATCCCGGCTTCAAGCTGGTACGCGAGGTCTGCGCGGCCGGTCACCCCGTGATCGCGCTGCCGGGACCCTCCTCGGTGCTGGCGGCGCTGGCGCTTTCGGCACTGCCGACCGACCGGTTTTTCTTCGAGGGTTTCCTGCCCTCCAAGGAGACCGCGCGACGGGCGCGGCTCGCCGAGCTGGCGCGGATCGATGCGACGCTGGTGATGTTCGAATCGGGCAACCGCATGCCGGCAACGTTGGCCGATCTCGCCGAGATCATGGGCGGGCGCAGTGCCGCGATTTGCCGCGAGATGACAAAATTGCACGAAGAGGTGAGGCGCGCCAAGCTTTCTGAACTGGCGCGATCGGCCGAACCCTTGGAGACACGCGGCGAGTTCGTGCTGGTGATCGGTCCTCCGGCCGCGGATGCGCAGATCATGGCCGACGGCGACCTGGACCAGCTGCTGCGCCATCAGCTGCGGCGCGAAAGCCTGCGCGATGCCGTGGCGCACGCGCTGGAAGTGTCGGGCCGGCCGCGCCGTGAGGTCTATGCCCGCGCGCTCGAATTGTCCCGCGAAACTCAACCGCCTGACGGCACGGACGGCGACCATGGCCAAGCGTGATGTCGCTCCGCCGGAGAAGGGCGAAAAACCGCCTTCGCCGGCGCGCGTCGCCGCCTTTCGCAGCGGGCTGTCGGCGGAAACCCGCGCGGCGGCTTATCTGATGGTCAAAGGCTATCGTATCCTGGCCAGACGTTTTCGCACCCCGCATGGCGAGATCGACCTGGTGGCACAGCGGCGGCAGCTGGTGGCCTTCATCGAGGTGAAGGCCCGCGCCAGCCTTGAGGAGGCCGCCTATGCGGTGACTCCGCGCCAGCAGGCGCGCATCATCGCCGCCGCGCAGGCCTGGCTGATGACCCATCCCGAACACGCCGATTTCGAGCTTCGGTTCGACGCGCTACTGATTGCGCCGCGGCGGCTGCCGCGCCATCTGTTGGCGGCCTTCGACGCCAGCCCCTGAAACTTCCTATACCAGCGAGCACGGACCCGCCCATGAAACTGAATGTCGCCGTCCAGATGGACCCGATCGCGCGCATCAATATTTCGGGCGATTCCACCTTCGCGCTGCTGCTGGAAGCCGAGCGGCGCGGGCATGCACTCTCCTATTACACCCCGGACAAGCTCTCGCTCCTGGGCGAGAATCTGGTGGCGCCGGTGCAGACCTTGAGCGTGCGCGACGTCTCCGGCGATCATTTCAGCCTGGGCGAACCGAGGCGTGAGACGCTCGCCGCCTTCGACGTCATCCTGCTGCGGCAGGACCCGCCGTTCGATCTCGCTTATATCACCTCGACGCATTTTCTCGAACGGCTGCAGCCGAAGACGCTGGTCGTCAACGATCCCAGGAGTGTGCGCAACGCGCCGGAAAAGATCTTCGTCATGGACTTTCCGCAGCTGATGCCGCCGACCTTGATCTCCCGGGATCTCGACGAGATCAACGCCTTTCGCGACACCCACGGGGCAGTGGTGATGAAGCCGTTGCACGGCCATGGCGGCGCCGCGGTGTTTCGGGTGATGCCGCAGGACATGAATTTCGGTTCGCTGTTCGACATGTTCTCGGTCACCTTCAAGGAGCCCTGGGTGATCCAGCGCTTCCTGCCGGAGGTCAAACACGGCGACAAGCGCATCATCCTGGTCGACGGCGAATTCGCCGGCGCCGTCAACCGCGTGCCGGCGCCTGACGACCTGCGCTCCAACATGGTGCGCGGCGGCGCGGCCAAGGCCACTGACCTGACCGAACGCGAGCGCGAGATCTGCGCGACCTTGGGCCCGAGCCTGCGCGCGCGGGGCTTGTTGTTCGTCGGCATCGACGTGATCGACGGCAACCTCACCGAGATCAACGTCACCTCGCCGACCGGCATCCGCGCCATCGCCAAGCTCGGCGGCCCAGATGTTGCCGCGAAGATCTGGGATGCGATCGAAGCGAAGCGAGGCTAGCTCCGCTCTGCAGTTCAACTCCGGCGGTCGATGTGCGACCCAAACAGTTTCTATGTCGCGGCGCCCATCCGGCGTAGATTGCGATTCGATGGGGCTTCACGACGTCAGGAGAGACCGCTTGGCCGACCAGGACATCACGCGACCGCCGCCCGATCTGATTTATGAGGACACCGGCGGCGCGGCGCCGCTGGTCTATTTCGACATCGTCGGCGCCTACGGCACCTTTCACGGCACCATCGAAATCGAGCTGGCGACCCGCATCGTCGTTCCCCGGGGGGACGGCTCGACAGAAGTGAAATTCCTGTCGACGGGGCGGTTGCGCTGTAGCGCGGCCGCCGCCGCCAATCTGCGCAGCGGCCTCGATGCCGCCTTGAGGATGCTCGAGCAACCGCAGGCCAATCCGGTCGCAGCCTCCAAGATGAATTGAGCGCGCACTTTTGGTTTTCCTGGGACACCCGATCCGAAGCCGGCTGCAAGCACAGCAGTAGCGATAACTTTGCAACCTTCATCCGCTCCAAGATGACGATGGGTGTACCGCTTTTATACTTCCCGTTTAGCGTGCTAACTGTCACACTTGCACCCAAGAAGGCTGTCCAGCCGGGGGGCGGCAAATGCCGGGCACGAGCTTCAACTACGCGATCTTCAAGCGGCTGCAAGCGGCGTTCTACCGGGATTTCGGCCTTGTGAGCGGGGGCCATATGGCGGCCGACCCGGCCCAGCTCCTGGGTGGCTTCAGTCTGATCTACCCGGACGACCCGCACGGCCTCGTCACGGGTACGCTTTCAAGCGCGGCGAGTTCGGCAGGATTGACGCCCGGTTCCTCGCCGCTGGCGCCAGTGGGCGATACCACGCTGGCGGACAGCCCGCTCTACCAGATGTTCGCCCAGTCGATCGGAGCTGATGGCAACGTGCCCTCCACTGTCAGTGTCGCGGGCCAGAACTGGCCCGTGATGCCGCCGCCCGAGGGCGGCACGCAGACCAACCCGCTCTGGCTGCAGTTCAACGCCGGCAATCCGCCACCCCTGATCAACGCCTTCGGCCAGTGGTTGATGGCCGGCCGCCCGGACGACAGTCCCAAGGGAGGTATCTCGCAGCCCACGCTAACCCAACTTTCTCAACTCGAAGAAAAAAGCGAACAAAATCAATGGGAGCCCATCGAAAGTCTCCACTACAAAGCCGGCACTTTGGGTCGAGCGGACCGTGCGTAGACGTGATGCGCGGCGGTGGCTGCGGGGGCAACTCGAGCTTGAGCTGCTGGAGCAGCAGCTTCTGGTCGGCATTGAGAGCGGTATAGCGGCTGAGGATCAGCGTGCGTCCGTCGGTTGTCGGGAAGTGCACGTCGAGCATCTGCACCGCGGCCATCTTGTCGAGCACCGCCCTTGATGTGAGGCCCGGCGCCAGCGGCTTCAGCCGCGCCCGCAACGTGACGTGCAGGCAATAAGCCAGAAAGGCGACGAAGATATGGGCCTCGATCCGCTGCTCGACCTGATGATAGATCGGCCGCAGCTGCAGATCGTCTTTCAGGTTCTTGAACGCAGCCTCGACTTCGGTGAGCTGAATGTAGAACTGCCAGAGATCGGCCGGATCGCGATCGACGAGATTGGTGCGCAGCAGATAACGCCCTTCACGTCGGCGCACCTGGCGCAACTTCTCGCGGTTGAGCGTGAAGCTGAACGCCGTCCCGTTTTTGGCGATATCGATGTCGATCAGCCGCCACGCCGCGCGAGCCTTGGAACGCGCGGCGCCGAGCTTCATCAGGAATTCCTTGCGCGTGAGCTTCATGTTCGCGATTTGCTTCAATCGTGACCAAAGCCATTTGAGCTTACGCCGGCGCATGGCGCGTTCCTTGTGGATGCGGGCGCGGCTTTGCGCGAAGACGTAGGTCTCCTGGTCCTGGGGCAGCAGCTTGACGTCGACACCCTCGCGCACCGCCTGCCAGGGCTTGTCGAGCAGAGCCTGCTCCAGTTTCGACAGCCGTCCCTTCGGCGTTCCGACCAGATAGCAGACCGGTGGATCGGCCTGCCGCATCTCTGCCAGCACCGCATCGGTGGGAATGCCGCGATCCATCACCCAGATCCGCTGGGCCTTGCCATACTGCGTTTCGATCTTCTGCAAAAATCCCCGCAACGTCGTGCTGTCTGCCGTGTTGCCCGGCAGCACTTCATAGGCAAGCGGGAAGCCATCCGGCGTGACGATCAGAGCGATGACCACCTGCGTGCAATCGCTGCGTTTGTCGCGGCTGTAGCCGAAGCGGCGCTTGTCGCCTTCGTCGTCCGGGGGCGCGGATTCAAAATAGGTGCTGGTCAGATCGTACAGCAACACCTCGAACTTGGCGCCGAACAAATCCGCCCAGCGCTGGCGCAAATGGGAAAACAACGCTTGTTTGTGCGGCAACAGCTTGTCGAGGCAGCGGTAGAGCGCATTCTTCTCCGCCAGCGTGAAATCCGCGCCCAGCAGGTCCGCCATCGCGCTCTGTTCAAACCATTGCCGGTGCAAGCGCCACTCGCTGCCGGGATCGATCAGCCGGTAGCACACCAGCGTCTGCAGGATATCGCACCAGTTCGTTCCCTCGCGCGAGCGCCGCAACCGGCGCGCCCAGAACTGGTCAAGCCCAAGCTGTTCATAGAGTTCACACGAAAGCCAGCACGCACCCCACTGCCGCGGCCGATGCAATTCCATCGCATCGAGCCGTACCTGTACGCTGTACCCCTCGGCCGATCCGGGAAACTCACGATCGGCGGAAAAAAGCGACAGCTGGGTGTGGCGTTGCGCATCCTCGTCGAACGCTTCGATCGCGCGGCTCCAATCGTCATGCTGGCCGTCGCTGATCTCACCCAGATACAGCACTTGCCGCTGCACCACCTTGCCACTGGCACAGCGCCGGTTCTCGACGATGTTCCAGTAGCGGTGCTCCTTGCCGTCCTTGAAGCGCCAATTCGATCGCAAAAACATGGCCCGACGAAACTACGCCGATCGCAACAGGCCCAAAAGGTACTTGGTCTACACTACAAGCGATTTCTGAGACCCACCCATTGATCCGACTCGCCTTTTCGTCTCAAAATTCCAAAAAATTGGCGTTTTGTCGCGCGAGTTGAGAAAGTTGGGCTAACCGCCAACCCACCGCCGCCATTCCCCGGAGCCGACACCGCGCTGCTGTTCGTGGCCTCCTTCCCTGATGACGACGGACGGCGGTTCGGCGACGGCGAGCCGCAGGGCGTGCCGCTCGCCCACGTGCCGTCGGACTTCTGGGCCACGTCGCAGATCTTTCTGTGCAATGCTGGGGGTCAGGTAGTGATGCCGGCCACGCTGCCGGCCGGCGAGGAGTACGCGGTGGCCGCCGTGATCGGCAATTCGGGTCAGGGCTTTGCCGGAAGCCTGCTCAACGCCAGCCTCGCCGTGACCGTGCTCGCCGACGCGCTGTGCTTCGGCACTTTCGTGAGCCCCGCCGTCTCGCTGCCCTCGCTCGGCAACCTCGATCCGGCCGACACCAACGCAACCTATGAGCAGTTCGTGATGCTGCCGAGGAGCTGGGACGTCGCCGGCTTCCGCTTCAACGTGAACAACGTGTTCTCGGGGCTTGCCGCCGTACTCGACCCCTCCAAGCTCGGCGGCGTGACCCCCGCCGAGTGGCTCAAGGCCGGGCATGCTTGCGTCAAGGTGCGGATTTCGGCGGCGAGCAGCCGAACTTCTTCCCGCCTTCGGATCCCGACCCGCCGCAACTGACCACCAATCCGCAACGCAACCGCCACATCGCCCAGCACAACCTCGCGCCCTTCGACCCCGCGCTGATGGCGATGAAGAAGCCATTCTGGGCCAACTTCATTCTGTCCCAGGCCGGACAAGGATCGAACGGGCTCAGCATCGAGCCGCAGAACTGGCCGCTGGACCAGGTGCGGTTCTGGTTCGCGTTGCCGTCCGGGCCCTACGCGAGTTACGTGGCCAAAGCCGGTCACCGCGGCTTCGAACTGGTGGGCGAGGGCGTACCGAAACCCTTCCCGGATTGCGTGATGCTGCGCCAGACCACGCCGGGCGCGCGGCTCGTGGTCGAAGACCATCAGCGCGAAGGTTATTTCGGCATGGCGCTCGGCATCGAGGGCGACCCGACAAACCTCGCCCAGGCGCGGCTCGGCGACGTTGCGGTGACGCACATAGCGCACGACGGCACGGTGATCGGCGGATTTTCGCTCCGGCCTCAGCTACCGGTTCGTGGCTAGGTAAGACGCATGGCGCCGTCGACAGCATCGTGGCGATGTTCAGGGGCGGGCTTCGATCCGCCTCTGCCGTTGTTCTCTTATTGTTCTTGCCGAATGCTTGGCCCTGCGCTACCTTTCGTTGCGGAGCGAGGGGCGGCATGGTTCAGCGGGTTTCCACCGTAGCCTTTGAGGGGATCGAGGCCCGCGCGGTCGACGTGCAGGTGCAGGTCGCGCCGGGCCTGCCGGCGTTTGCCATCGTTGGCCTCCCCGACAAGGCGGTATCGGAGGCGCGGGAGCGGGTGCGATCGGCGCTGATTGCCTCGGGGCTGGCGCTGCCGGCGCGCCGTATCACCGTCAATCTGGCGCCGGCCGATCTGCCGAAGGAAGGCAGCCATTACGACCTGCCGATCGCGCTCGGGTTGATGGCCGCGATCGGCGCCATTCCCGCCGACGCCCTCAATGGCTTCACCGTGCTCGGCGAATTGGGCCTCGACGGTTCGATCGCCGCCGTCGCCGGCGCGCTGCCGGCGGCGATCGGCGCCAATTCCCGCGACGAGGGCCTGATCTGCCCCATGGCCTGCGGCGCCGAGGCGGCCTGGGCCAGCCCGGACATTGAGATCGTGGCGGCACGCTCGCTGATCCAGATTGCCAATCACTTCAAGGGCACGCAGGTACTGTCGCGGCCGCAGCCGCGGGTGCATGAGGCCGAGACCGATCACCTGGATTTACGCGACATCAAGGGCCAGGAAAGTGCCAAGCGGGCGCTCGAGATCGCCGCGGCCGGCGGGCATCATCTCCTGATGATCGGCTCGCCCGGTGCCGGCAAGTCGATGCTGGCCGCACGGCTGCCCTCGATCCTGCCGCCGCTGTCGCCGTCCGAACTTTTGGAAGTCTCGATGATCGCCTCGGTGGCGGGCGAAATTCAGGGCGGCGCGCTGACCGCCAGGCGGCCGTTCCGCAGCCCGCATCATTCCGCCAGCATGGCGGCTTTGACCGGCGGCGGCATGCGGGCCAAGCCTGGCGAAATCTCGCTGGCCCATCAGGGCGTGCTCTTTCTCGACGAACTGCCGGAGTTCGATCCGCGGGTGCTGGATTCGTTGCGGCAACCATTGGAAAACGGCGAGGTCGCGGTATCGCGCGCCAATCACCGCGTCACCTATCCCGCCCGTTTCATGCTGGTCGCGGCGATGAACCCCTGCCGCTGCGGCCACGCCTATGAGCCCGGTTATGCCTGCAAGCGCGGCCGCAGCGATCGCTGCACGGCCGATTATCAGGCGCGCATCTCCGGCCCGCTGATGGATCGCATCGACCTGCGCATCGAGGTGCCGGCCGTGACCGCCGCCGACCTGATCCTGCCGCCGCCTTCGGAAGGCTCAAGGGAAGTGGCCGCGCGCGTGGCCGCTGCACGCGATCTGCAGCGGGCGCGTTACCTCGCGGCGGGCCTGCCGCAGGTTCGCACCAATGCGGAAGCGCCGGCGGCGTTGTTGGAGACGATCGCGCAGCCGGACGCGCAAGGGACAAAACTGCTGCGCGAGGCCGCCGAGAGCCTGCGGCTGTCGGCGCGCGGCTATCATCGCGTGCTGCGCGTCGCGCGCACGCTGGCCGATCTCGATGGCGCCGACAAGATCGGCCGGCTGCATCTGGCCGAGGCGCTGTCCTATCGCGCACTCGCCGACGATCTCAGGCGGGCGGCATGAAATCCGGCGCTGGCTTAAGATGGCGCCGCGCGCGTCAACTCGCCGGTAATGTCTCTGCTTTACGCTATGCCAACCCTAATCCCGGGTGTCTTCAGTCGGGCTTATCGGCGGCGGGTGGCGTATCATGTTGCGTTTCAAACTACTGGCCTCGGCTATTCCCCTGATCGTTGCCGCCGCTTTCGCGCGCGAGGGCCTGCTGCCCGGCCCCGGCCCCTGCATTGCGATCGGTCAGGCCTCGGTCCAGCTTACCTCGGCGCCCTCGGAGGCCCAGCTTCACGTCAGTTTCACCGACGATCCGGCGCGTGCGACCGTGCGGGTCCAGATCGCCGACGATGCCGCGGCTGCCGATTTCGCCGTGGTCGACGACGTCGACAGTGCGGACGACGGCAGCTGCGAGACCAACGCATTGACGCAGCGGGTAGCGATCTCGGCCGCGGCCGCCGGAGCGGCGCCGGTGATCTATCTGACCCGCGAGGCCCCCGCCGACTACAAGATCTTTGTCCGGTCGAAGCGCTTTAGCGCGCGCGAAGCCGCCGCCCTGATCGTCAGCGCCAACGCCGCGCCCGCAGCAAGCCACCTCGCTCTGACCTTTTGAATGCGCTGCACAGCGCGCGGGGTGTCGGGAATGGGGTGGGCTTTCAGGATCAAGCTGGCGATCCGGCGGTTTACGCGGCGTCACTCCTGGCTGGTCTTCACGATCCGCTCGTTCATGATTTTCTCGGCCGCTTTCGGCGGCGCCTATGGGTTCATCGCCGGCAGCCGCTCGGAAAATTCCGGCTATAATCCCCACACCTTCGCCATCGGCGCCAGCTTCCTGTTTGCGATTGCCTGCGTTGCGCTCGCGACGTTGAGTATCCGGCTGCGCCTGCTGCGCCGGAAACTGGGCCGGCTCGAGCTGCACAACGAGGCGCTGGCCGACCGCAATTGGGAACTGCGCGAGGCCGAGGAACGCGCCCGCAACCTGTTCGAACAGCAGGGCGATCTGATCGTTCTGCGCGACAGACAGGGGCGCATCACCTTCGTCAACGACGCCTATGGCAAACTGGCGATAGTGCCGAAGAGCGCCCTGATCGGAAGCACGTTCGACTTCCATGTGCTGGAGCAGGGCGACAGCATGCTGGAGGCCGACGGCACGCGACTTCATGACCAGAAGATCGCAAACCCATCAGGGCCGCGATGGATCGCCTGGCGCGAAGCCCAGGTTCGATCGGATGCCGGGGAGCCGGCCGAACTGCAATGCGTCGGCCGCGACGTCACCGAACGCAGCGAGGCCGAACGGGCGCTGGCCGAGGCGCGCGACCAGGCCTTTGCCGCGAGCCGCGCCAAGTCGCGGTTCCTGGCGATGGCCAGCCACGAAATTCGCACGCCCTTGAACGGCATCATCGGCATGAGCGGCTTGCTGCTGGAGACTGAGCTGACGCCGGAGCAGACGACCTATGCCAAGGCCGTGAAAACCTCCGGCAACGCGCTGTTGTCGCTGATCGAGGAACTGCTCGACTATTCCAAGATCGAAGCCGGCAAGATCGACCTCGAACACCGCCCGTTCGCGCTCGAAAGCCTGATCGAGGATATCACCGAGCTGCTGGCGCCGCGGGCGCAGGCCAAGAAGCTTGAAATCGCTGCCTATGTCGACGAGCGGCTGCCGGCCACGGTGGTTGGCGACGCCGCGCGGCTGCGGCAGATCCTGCTCAATCTGGCCGGCAATGCCATCAAATTCACCGCAACCGGCGGCGTGGCGCTGATCGTCGAGCCGGGAAGCCTGGCTGACGAAATCAGCTTCCAGGTGCGCGACACCGGCATCGGCATCACGCCGGACGCCCAGACGCGGATCTTCCGCGAATTCGAGCAGGCCGACGACGGCATCGCGCGCAGCTATGGCGGCACGGGCCTCGGCTTGAGCATCTGCGAACGCATCGTCAAGCGGATGGGCGGCCGCATCACGCTTCAGAGTACCCCAGGGCTCGGATCGACCTTCGAGGTGGCGGTGCCGCTGATCGCCGCCGACAGCGGCGCCGCCGCGCCAACCAGCTTCGCCGCGCCGGACCTTTCCGGTCATTCGATCCTGCTGGTGGCGCCCCAGAGCATCGAGACCACGCTGATCGCGCGTCGGCTGCAACGCTGGGGCGGTCAGACCTGCATGGCGGGCGATATCGCGGTGGCGCGGGCGCTGTTGCCGGAGCGATCCTGGCACGCCGTTCTGGTTGACCGCGCGCTCGGCGCTGACGACGTCGCGTTGCTGGCCGAGGCGGCGCGGGCACACACCAGGCAGCGCATCGTCCTGCTGACGCCCTCGGCGCGGCATGAAATGCAACCCGCTGCCGGTTCGGCGTTCACCGGCTATCTGGTCAAACCGCTGCGCGCGGTATCGCTTGCGGCGCGCCTGACGGCGGTGCCGGAAATGACCGCCCCGGGTCTCGCCGGCGATCCCCCGATCGAGCCGCCAGAGCCTGCCGAAGCACCGAGCGCCGCGCCGGCGCTGGGACTTTCCATCCTGGTCGCGGAAGACAACGAAATCAACGCGCTGCTGATGCGTTCGCTGCTCGGCCGCTTGGGACATCAGGCCGTCATCGCCACCAATGGCGAAGAGGCGCTGGAATCCTGGCAGGCAGCGAGATCTGCCGGCACGCCCTATGACCTCGTGCTGATGGACATCCAGATGCCGCAAGCCGACGGCATCGAGACCGCTAGGAAAATTCGCGCCGGCGAGATCGGCCAGCCGGGACGGCCGACGCCGATCCTGGCGCTCACCGCCAACGCGCTGGTGGAAGATCGCTATGCCTGTTTCGAGGCCGGGATGGATGGCTTTTTGATCAAGCCGCTCGATCGGGAGAAGCTCACCGAAGCGCTCTCGGGCATCGCCGCCGCGCGCCATCTCGTTGCCTGAGGCGGGCGCAGGCGCTTTATCCGCAGGCCGCAGTAGCCTTGACGCTGCCGGCGATCGGACCGAGCATGGGGGGCCCGGTGCAATTGGGCGCACGGGGCGCGGGCCGCCAACGAGCGGCTTTTTCAAAAGAAATCATCCCGGGAGGATGTCGATGACCAGCAGGTTTTTGCAGATGTCCCTAGCGTGTGTTGTCGCAAGCACCTTGGCGGGCGCCCCCGCGCAGGCGGAGAGCGCCAACCTGGTGACCACGGAAACCATGATCCCGTCAGGCGATGCGGGCATCGAGTTGTTCGTGCGCAACAAGCATCAGGCCGGCAGAGAAAGCTCCCCCGACAAGATCCTGCTGTTCGTGCATGGCGCGACCTATCCGGCCGAGACCGCCTTCGATCTGCCCATCGAGGGTGTCTCGATGATGGATCTGATCGCCGGGCGCGGCTACGACGTCTATCTGGTCGATGTCCGAGGCTACGGCCGCTCGACCCGGCCTGCGGAAATGGCCCAGCCGCCGGCGGCGAACAAACCGATCGTCCCGACCGAGGTCGCAGCGCGCGATCTCGGCACAGCGGTCGATTACATCCTCAAAAAGCGCAACGTTGCCAAGATCAACGTCATGGGCTGGTCGTGGGGCACCTCGATCGCCGGCCTTTAAACCAGCGAGCACAACGCCAAGGTCAACCGTCTGGTGCTCTACGCGCCGCAATGGATCCGCAGCGAACGGCCTCTGCCGGCGGCCGCCGATGCGCCGCCGCTCGGCGCCTACCGGCTGGTCTCCAAGGATCAAGCCAAGGCGCGCTGGCTGAAGGGCGTGCCTGAGGACAAGCAGGCGGACTTGATTCCGCCCGGCGTGTTCGACGCCTGGGCCGACGCGACCTGGGCCACCGATCCCGAATCATCGGGGCAGAATCCGCCGATGCTGCGGGCGCCCAACGGCGTCGTCGAGGACAACATGAAATACTGGAGCGCAGGCCACGCCCAGTACGACCCCGGCAAGATCACGGTGCCAACCCTGCTCTTGCACGCCGAATGGGACGCCGATCTTCCCAGCTACCTGGCACAAGGCTATTTCGCCCAGTTGAAGCATACGCCCTACAAGCGGCTGATCGAACTTTGCGAGGGAACGCATACCGTGATGCTGGAAAAGAACCGCATGCAGTTCTTCCATGAGCTGATGGGCTTCCTCGATGAGGAAACGCCGCTGGCGTTGAAATAGGTACCTAGAGCCGTCGCAGCGCCACCTGCTCCACCACGTGGTCGGCGCCCTTTTTCAGGATCAGGGTCGCCCGCGGCCGGGTCGGCAGGATATTGTCCTCGAGATTGGCGAGGTTGGTACGTTCCCAGATCGCGAGCGCGGTAGCCGTTGCTTCCTCGTCGGAAAGCGGCGCATAGCGATGAAAATACGATCGGGGATCGTGGAACGCGGTGTCCCGCAGGGCCAGGAAGCGCGTGACGTACCAGTCGCGCAGCACCGGTTCCTCGGCATCGATATAGACCGAGAAGTCGAAAAAATCCGAAACCACGGCAACGGCCTTGCCGTCGCGCGGCAGCGGACCGGTCTGCAGCACATTGACGCCCTCGACGATCAGGATGTCCGGCCGATCGATCTCGGTCCATTCGTTCGGAATGATGTCGTAGGTCAGATGCGAATAGAGCGGCGCCCGCACCGGCCGCCGTCCCGCCTTGATGTCGCTCAGGAATGACAGCAGTGTCGGCAGATCGTAACTTTCCGGGAAGCCTTTCTTCTGCATCAGGCCTTGCCGCTCCAGCACCGCATTGGGGAACAGGAAGCCGTCGGTAGTGACCAGATCGACTTTCGGCCGCGGCGACCACCTCGCCAGCAGCGCCTGCAGCACCCGCGCCGTGGTCGATTTGCCCACCGCGACCGATCCGGCAACCCCGATGATATAGGGCATCTTGCGGTCCTGAATGCCGAGGAAACGCCGCTGCGCGTAATAGAGCCGCTGCGTGGCCTCGACATAGATCGACAACAGGCGCGACAGCGGCAGATAGATTTCCTCGACCTCCTTCAGGTCGAGCCGGTCGTGCGTCGAGCGCAGCCTGGCGATTTCGCCGGCTTCCAGCGTCATCGGCGTATCGTCGCGCAGTCGCGCCCATTGCTCCCTGGAGAAGATCCGGTAGGGATTATACTGCTGGTCCGCCGCCCGAATATCCATAGGCCGCACCTCAAGCTTGTCCATTGCAGCAGGAGCCGACAAACGTCACGCACCGTCGCGCTTGCGCGCGGCCTTCTCGTCCAGTCCGGACATCACGGTGCGTTTCTCCAGCGCGCCCTCGACATCCTCAAGCGTCACGCCGCGCGATTTCAAAAGCACCAAAAGGTGGAACAGAAGATCGGCGCTTTCGGCGATGAGGTGCGCGCGGTTGTTCTCGACCGCCGCGATCACGGTCTCGACCGCCTCCTCGCCCAGTTTCTTGGCGCAATGCTCCGATCCCTTGTCCAGCAGTTTGCGGGTATAGGACGCCTCTCCTCCCGACGCCGCGCGGACATCGATGGTGGCGGCGAGGTCGTGAATCGTGAAACGCGACATCCATTCAACTCAACATGCGCCCGGTAGATCGGGGCTTCACACCTTCGTGAGCTCTAGCACTTCCCGCCTCCGGAGTCGTCAGGGATCGAGCCGCATCGGCAGCCCGGCGCGCACCATATGGTCCTTGGCTTGTCGTATGGTAAATTCGCCGAAATGAAAGATCGACGCCGCCAGCACCGCGGTTGCATGGCCCTGGCGAATGCCCTCGACCAGGTGATCCAGATGGCCGACGCCTCCGGAGGCGATCACCGGCACCGGCACGCTGTCGGCCACCGCGCTGGTCAGTGGAATATCAAAACCCTGCCTGGTGCCGTCGCGGTCCATCGAGGTCAGCAGGATCTCGCCAGCCCCCAGCGACACCACTTCCTGGGCATATTCGATGGCGTCGATGCCGGTCGAATGGCGTCCGCCATGGGTGAAGATCTCCCAGCGCTCCGAGCCGCCACCGCGCTTGACGCGCTTGGCATCGATCGCCACCACGATGCACTGATCGCCGAATTTCTCCGCCGCTTCCTTGACGAATTGGCGGCGGCTGACCGCGGCACTGTTGATCGAGACCTTGTCGGCGCCGCTCCGCAGCAAGGTCTTGATGTCCTCGACGGTACGCACGCCGCCGCCCACCGTCAGCGGCATGAAGCAGGCCTCCGCGGTACGCCTGACCACGTCCAGCATGATGCCGCGATTTTCATGGGTCGCGGTAATGTCGAGAAAGCACAGTTCATCGGCGCCGGCGGCATCATAGGCGATCGCCGCCTCGACGGGATCGCCGGCGTCCCGCAGGTCGACGAAGTTGATGCCCTTGACGACCCGGCCGTCCTTGACGTCGAGGCAGGGGATGACGCGCACCTTGAACATCTAAGTGAGTTCCTCGAGCTTCATCATTCGATCCCGGCTCGCGCCTGACGGATCAGCGCCAGCGCCGCCTCGGCGTCGAGCCGGCCGTCATAGAGCGCGCGGCCGGCGATCGCGCCGGCGAGCTTTTTGGCCGGCGGCGCCAGCAGCGCCCGGACGTCGTCGATCGACGCCAAACCGCCCGAGGCGATGACCGGAATGGAGATCGCTTCGGCGAGCGCGATGGTGGCCTCCCAATTGAGGCCCTTCAACAGGCCGTCGCGGGCGATGTCGGTGAAGATGATGGCGGCGACCCCGGCATCCTCGAACCGCGCGGCGATGTCGAGCGCGGTGACTTGCGAGGTCTCGGCCCAGCCTTCGACCGCAACCCGGCCGTCGCGGGCGTCGAGACCGACCGCAACCCGGCCGGGAAAGCGCCGCGCCGCCGTCTTCACGAGTTCGGGGTCGCGCACCGCCGCGGTGCCGATGATGACCCGCGCCACCCCCTTGGCAAGCCAGGCCTCGATGGTCCTGAGGTCGCGAATGCCGCCGCCGAGCTGGACGGGTATGGTGACAGCCTTGAGCATGGCCTCGACCGCGAGCGCGTTGATCGGCTTGCCGGCAAAGGCGCCGTCGAGATCGACCACATGCAGATAATCGAACCCCTGCGCGGCAAAGGCGCGTGCCTGCGCCGCGGGATCCAGATTGAACACGGTGGCCCTGGCCATGTCGCCCTGTTCGAGGCGCACGCACTGGCCGTTCTTCAGATCGATCGCAGGGAACAGGATCACGGCTTCCACTTCAGGAAATTCGCGATCAAAGCCAGCCCGAAGCGCTGGCTCTTCTCGGGGTGAAACTGGGTGCCGATCGCGGTATCCTTGCCGACCACCGCCGTCACCGGACCGCCGTAATCGGCCCGCGCCAGAACGTCCGCCTCCTCGATCGCGTTGAGGTGGTAGGAGTGCACGAAATAGGCATGGCGCCCCTTGGGACCGAGCGGCAATCGTTCCAGCACGGGATGCTCGCGGACCAAGTCGAGCGTGTTCCAGCCCATATGGGGTATCTTCAAATTCTCCTCGCGCGGCGCGATCTTTTCGACGTCGCCCTTGATCCAGTTGAAGCCCTCGGTGTCGACATGCTCCCTGCCGCGGGTCGCCATCAGCTGCATGCCGACGCAGATGCCGAAGAACGGCCGCGCCTTGTCGCGCACGGCTTCCGTCATCGCCTCGATCATGCCGTCGAGCGCGTCCAGCCCGCGCCGACAATCGGCGAACGCACCGACGCCGGGCAGCACGATCCGGTCGGCGCGAAACACCGCTTCGGGATCGCGCGTCACCATGATCGTTTGCGGATTTTCCATGCTCCGCGCGGCGCGCTCGAAAGCCTTGGCGGCGGAGTGCAGGTTGCCGGAGCCGTAATCGATGATGGCAACGCTCACCGCGAAGCTCCCGGTTCGGGAAATAATCCGATGATATCGCCCTGCAGCGGCGGCTTTGAAAATGGCTGCCCCGCAATATCCCGCGTCGGCGGTGGCGCGCCGCGGTCGGTCGCCGATTGGTCGTTGGTCAGCCCGCGCGCTCTCGCCGTCCAGCGATCGAAAAAGCGCCGTTCCGCCGCTTCTTCATCGTCGGCCACCACAATATCGAGTTGACGCCAGTTGCGCCTGGACAAGGTCCAGCGCCACAGGCTGGCCGCCTCAAATCCCATCAGGAGCGCTAACAGCACATCGACCGCCGCGACCGCCGGGCGGCCGGCACCGAGCTTGACGATGGCGATATCGAGCGCGATCACGATCACGATCCAGCCGAGCAATGCCAGCCAAAGCCGATGCCAGGCGAGCCAGATCGGGCCGAGCAGGGCCGCGCAGACATGGAAGCCGTCGCGTATGAAGGCGAAACGATCGGTGGTCCTGATGTCCGCGCTGCTTTCCGCCGGAGCATGAACGGTGTAGACCGGCATCATTCCATCTCCGCCTGAAAAAAATCCATTCAGCCGCCGAGCTGCCCCTTGGTGGATGGCACCTCGCCCGCGGCGCGCGGATCAATGGCAACCGCCGAACGCAGTGCCCTCGCCAGACCCTTGAAGCAGGATTCGGCGATATGATGGCTGTTCTCGCCATATAGGGTCTCGACGTGCAAAGTCACGCCGGCATTGATCGCGAAGGCATTGAACCACTCCCGTACCAGCTCGGTGTCGAACTGGCCCACCTTGTCGCGCGGGAAGTCCACCTTGAAGACCAGAACCGGCCGGCCGGAAATGTCGATCACCACGCGCGACAGCGTCTCATCCATCGGCATGTGGATGCTCGCATAGCGGGTGATGCCGGCCATGGTGCCGAGCGCCTGCTTGACCGCCTGGCCGAGCGCGATGCCGACATCCTCCGTGGTGTGATGCTGATCGATATGCAGGTCGCCGACCGCCTTCACCGCCAGATCGATGCGCGAATGCCGGGCCAGGAGATCGAGCATGTGGTCGAAGAAGCCGATGCCGGTCGAGATGTCGGACAGACCCGAGCCATCGAGGTTGACGGTGACCTCGATGTCGGTCTCTTTGGTCTTGCGCCTGATGGTCGCTGCGCGCATGAAATGGTTGCTTTCCCGTGCCGAAAACGCGGCCCTTTTAACAGGCTCACATCGCCTTCGCTACTGCGGTATCTCCGGTCAGGCTGCGATCTTTGGCCCTCGGATGAGCGGAATCGTGCCAAGCGCCCTTGCCCGATGACATCGATGGCCACGGTCGACCCCAGATTGCATCCCGGCTAGAGGTTGGTCTGAGGACGCCTCCGGCCGCGCCGATTGTAACCGCGGACGGCAATCCCTAGATTCCCCTTCAGGAAATGCGAGGTATTTATGCAAACATCCGAAGCCCCGTCGACGGTCTGGCACGGCACCACCATTTTAACCGTTCGCAAGGGCGGCAAAGTGGTGATCGGCGGCGACGGTCAGGTCTCGATCGGCCAGACCGTCATCAAGTCCAACGCCAAAAAGGTCCGCAAGCTCGGCAAGGGCGACGTCATCGGCGGTTTCGCGGGCGCCACGGCGGACGCCTTCACTCTGTTCGAGCGGCTGGAAAGCAAGCTCGAGCAATATCCGGGACAGCTGACCCGCGCCGCGGTCGAATTGGCAAAAGACTGGCGTACCGACCGCTATCTGCGAAGGCTGGAGGCGATGATGATCGTCGCCGACAAGGAGGTGTCGCTGGTGCTGACCGGGACCGGCGACGTGCTGGAACCCGAAGCCGGCGTGATGGCGATCGGATCCGGCGGCAATTATGCGCTCGCCGCGGCCCGCGCATTGGTTGACAGCGACAAGGATGCCGAGGCTATCGTGCGCCGCTCGCTCGATATCGCCGCCGACATCTGCGTCTATACCAATCGCAACGTCACCATCGAGAGCCTGCAGGCCGGCTGAGCCAAGGAACCTATGACCGACTTTTCACCCCGTGAGATCGTCTCCGAACTCGACCGCTTCATCGTCGGCCAGTCCGATGCCAAGCGCGCGGTATCCATTGCGCTGCGCAACCGCTGGCGGCGGCTGCAGCTGACCGGCGCCCTGCGCGAGGAAGTGCTGCCCAAGAACATCCTGATGATCGGGCCGACCGGCGTCGGCAAGACCGAGATCGCCCGCCGGCTGGCCAAGCTCGCGGGCGCGCCGTTCATCAAGGTCGAGGCCACCAAATTCACCGAGGTCGGCTATGTCGGCCGCGACGTCGAGCAGATCATCCGCGATCTCGTCGAGGTCGCGATCTCCCAGGTGCGCGAGCGCAAGCGCAAGGACGTGCAGGCCCGTGCCCAGCTCGCCGCCGAGGAGCGCGTGCTCGATGCCCTGGTCGGCGCCAATTCCAGCGCCGCGACGCGGGATTCATTTCGGCGCAAACTGCGCGCCGGCGAACTCAACGAGAAGGATATCGAGATCGAGACGCAATCCTCCGGCGGCATGCCGATGTTCGAGATTCCCGGTATGCCCGGGGCGCAGCTTGGCGCCATCTCGATCGGCGACATCTTCGGCAAGCTGGGTGGCCGCACCAAGACCCGCCGCCTGACGGTCGCGGATTCCCACGAACTGCTCGTCAACGAGGAATCCGACAAGCTCCTGGATAATGATTCCCTGGTGCTGGAAGCCATCAACGCGGTCGAGAACAACGGCATCGTCTTTCTCGACGAGATCGACAAGATCTGCGTGCGCGAGGGCCGCAGCGGCGGCGACGTCTCGCGCGAGGGCGTGCAGCGCGATCTGTTGCCGCTGATCGAAGGCACCACGGTTTCGACCAAGCACGGCGCGGTCAAGACCGACCACATCCTGTTCATCGCCTCGGGCGCCTTCCACATCGCCAAGCCCTCGGACCTGCTGCCGGAATTGCAGGGCCGGCTGCCGATCCGGGTCGAGCTGGAAGCCTTGACCCGCGACGACATGCGCCGCATCCTGACCGAGCCCGAGGCCTCGCTGATCAAGCAATATATCGCCTTGATGCAGACCGAGGGCGTGACACTGGACATCACGCCGGAGGCCATCGACGCGCTCGCCGACGTCGCGGTCGCCGTCAATTCCACGGTGGAAAATATCGGCGCGCGGCGGCTGCAGACGGTAATGGAGCGCGTGCTCGACGAGATTTCCTTCGCCGCGCCCGACCGTCATGGCGAGACCATCCAGATCAATGCCGACTACGTCCAGAAACATGTCGGCGATCTCGCCAAGAACGCCGATCTCAGCCGGTTCATTCTGTAGGTACCCGCGACAGACGCTCTACTCTGTGCGGGAAGATAGCACAGCTCGCCAAGGTGGAGGCACTGCTGGCATCCTTATGCCACGTCCGGCCAAGCGCGTTGCGCCGCGCGCGCGGCGTGTGGTAATCCGCCCCAGATTTCGCTGGTGCCGGGTGCTGAATGAATCTGCCTCTAAGGGAACACCCCTGGCGCCTGATGCTGGCTGTGAACGTCGCTGTGGTGATCGGGGTTTTGATCTACAAGATCACCCGCGAACCCTACGTTCCCTACATTCATCTCTTGGTCGACTACCATTTCGGCTTTACCAAACGCGCGCTGATCGGCGCGGTGATGTCGCTGTTGTTTTCGAAGGTCCCGGTATGGCTGGTGTTCGCGCTTGGCGGCGCCGTCTGGCTGATCACGCTGGGCCTGTTCGTCCAGCTGTTCCGGCGAACCTTCGGGCTGGATGACGCGCAGCTGCCGCTGCTGGTGCTGATGGCCGGCTCGCCGTTTTTCCTGAAGAATTTCATGTTCACGCTCGGGCACTTCGATATCTATGGCTGCGCGGTCGCGATCTCCTTGTTGCTGGCGCCGGCCCACTCGCTGGCTTTCGTGGGGCTTGCCGCCGCCGCCTCGATGATCCTGATCCTGATCCACCACATCCATTTGTTGATGTATGTGCCGACCATCGTGGCCATCGTGGTGCTGCGCTATTATCTCGTGCAGGGCGTGACCAGGCAAAATGCCGCGACCGGGATCGTCGCGCTCGCCGCCATCGGCGTGTTGTTCGCTCTCGCGCAGTTTTCGGGAACGATGCAGGTGCCGCCGGAGGAGTTCACCCGATATCTGCAAGGCCGGATGGCCGACCCGACCCGCACCAATTACTTGAGCTTCAGCTATATCTGGTACCAGCCGCTGGCCAAGGAAATCCAGGATACCTGGCAGCGTCTGCCCTCCAACCTTCTGGGCATTCCCGTCTTTGCCTTGCTGTTGTGGCTGCATGCCCCGCTCTGGAGATACCTGGTGGATTCGCTGCGGGCACTGGCATTCCCGTCGCATCGTCGCATCGTCGTCGCGGCCATTGCGATGGTGAGCGCGGCCTATCTGGTGATGTTTGCCATGGTGTTCGATTACTCCAGGTGGATATCGAACTGGGTGGTCTGCCTGTTTCTGATCCTGCACGCGGTCAAGACCTTGCCGGCCTCGCACATTGTGCCGCCGATCCCTGCCGATGACCGCAAGGCCACGGTTTTCGGCTGGCTCGTCACCCTGGTGCCGCGGGTAGGCATCGTGAGACCGTTCTAGGTCCTCGACCGCCGGATGCGCACGTAAAGCGCGCCCTCGCCGCCGTGGCCGATATGGGCCTCCTCGAAACCTATCACCAGCGCGCGGAATTCGGGCAGGCTCAGCCAGTTCGGCACCTGACGGCGCAGCACGCCACGCTCGGATTGGGCTCCGACGGTCTTGCCCTTGCCGGTGATGACCAGCACGAAGCTCAGGCCGTCGCGGTGGGCGCGCTGCAGAAAACCCGCGAGCGCCCGGTGGGCCCCGCTCTGGGTCATGCCGTGCAGATCGAGCCGGGCCTCGATCTCTTTCCGGCCGCGCGACAACTGCGAGCGCTCGCGCCGCCCCAGCGGCACCAGCGGGGGCGCGGCCGGCGGCGGGTCGGACCTGGCGGTGGGTTTAGCTGGCGGCGGCCTCGACGAAGACGACGTCGCCGCAGTCGGCATCTCCGTCTCCAGCGCCGCCGCCGGCGGCTTGGCGGCGCGCGGCTTTTTCCGCAGCGGCCTGACCTGCCTGGCGACGTCTTCCCAAAGCGCCCGTTCCTCCTCGCTCAGGCTGCGCTTGCGGCGCGGCGGCGACGGCAATTCTGCAATCCGGGACGCGTCAGGGCGTTTCATCGGCGACGGCGATAACGGATGTAGCGGCGACCGCGATGACGATATCCGCCAGGTTCGACGTCGGGCCGCGCCGCCGGCAGCGGTACCGCGGTCGCCGCAACGGTTGGCGCCGTCGGCGCGGGCGCCGCGACTGCCGATGGCCGCATCGGAGGCGCCGCCGGCGGCGGATTTCCTTGTGGAAACAGTCTGGCGATTCTCGCCGCTGGCCTGGGATCCGGCAGCGGCATGTGCCGGCCTCGGGCGACCGGATCCAGACTGCGGGGAACCAGCATGACAAAGCGCATGCTATGCCGGAAGCGGCCGGAGACCCGTCCGGCTTCCGCGCCGGCGCCATAATAGATGTCGGCGCGCGCCGGGCCTGTGATCGCCGATCCCGTATCCTGCGCCACCATCAGGCGGCGAAACGGCGTCCTGGATTGCGCCGATTCGATCGGCAGCTCGCCTTCGATGAAGAACGGCGTGCCATAGACATGCAGCGCCCGGTCAACCGCGATCGACCGGCCCGGCGTCAGCGGCACGCCTTGGGCACCCACCGCCTCATCGCGATCGGACAGCGGCACTTCGCGAAAGAACACATAGGATCGGTTCTGCCGGCGCAGTTCCTTGGCCCCGTCGGGGTTTTCATCCATCCATTCCCGGATTTTCTGCATCGACATCTGCTCTTTCGGGATGATGCCGCGGTCGATCAGGATGCGGCCGACCGCCCGATAGGGATAGCCATTATGGGCATCGTAGTTGATGCGGATGGTCGAGCCATCCTCGAGGTGGATCCGCGCCGAGCCCTGGATCTGCGCGAACAATAAATCGGTCTGGCTCTTGAGCCAGCAGATTTCGAGGCCGCGCCCGGCGATCGCCCCGTCCTCGATCTCGGCGCGGTCGTAATAGGGCACGAGCTTGCGGCGGCCGATCTTGCGAAAGACCTCTCCCTTGTTGGGCAGGCCGGAATCGCTCTGCTTGAAACCGCGGACGAACAGATTGGAAGGTCGCCGATAGACCGGCACGCTGTAGACATCGCTCTCGGTCCGCGAACCGTCGACCACCGGCTCGTAATAGCCGGTCACAAAGCCCTCCGCCTCGCCAAGCCGCGAGATCTGCAGGGGCCGGAATTGGCTTTCGAAGAAGGTCTTGGCCCTGGCATCGTCCGAAATCGCAGCGGTTTTCGCCGCGCGGCAAGGCTCGCGCAGCGAAATGCCCAAGGCCCGGGGTTCGGGGGATGATGTTGTCTCCGCGGAGATGGCCTGGCAGCTGATCCGAAAGGCCTGGTAGGCCTGCAGATGGTCGTCCTCGTTCCAGCCCGCGATATCGCTCCATGCGACCGGGACATATTGGCTGCCGCTGATCTCGAGCGGCCAGTCCAGAGTGGGATACGGCAGATGCCGATGCATCGACGGCGGATGATGGCTGTGCGCCAAGCGCGCGGCAAATGCCCCGAACGAAGCAAGCAACAACATGGCGGCGAACACCGCGAGCGCTACGGCGCCCCGTCCGATGGCCCGCGCGTCAGTGAGCGCTGCCGGTGCCAACCAGCTTCCAGTTCGGATCGCGTGACGTGGTGTCGCGGGCGAATGTCCAAACATCGGTGATATCGGCGACCTTGTCCGGATTGCCTTCGACAATGGCCCCGGTCTTGTCCCGCGTCACCGAGATCATCTGCGACACGAAGCGCACCGTCAGTTGCGCCGCCCGATCCCGGGTTTCCGCGCTCACAAGCTCAGCCTTGTCGATCGACACGAACCGGGTCTCGGTCTTTTGCTCGCGCTTCTCGCGATCCCGGATCACGCTGTCGAAGCTTTCGTAGACCTCGGACGACAGCAAATCCTTGAGCGCGCGGCGATCGCCATTGGCGAATGCCTGCACGATCATCTCATAGGCGCCGCGCGCGCCGCTGATGAAGTGTCGCGGATCAAACGAGGAATCCTGGGCGGCGATGGCATCGAGCCCTTGCGCCAGCGGCGTGCCGGGCTCGGCCAGACCCTTCCAGCGGTCGCTCGGCGGCGTCACCTCGGCGGCCGGCGCCAGCGGCACCTGGTCAATCACCGCACCCGGCAGCGGAACCACATTATTGTCGGGCGCTCCCTGCACCACATTGCGCGCCGCGCGGTCATAGGGCGGCCGCTCGCTTCCGGTGCGCTGCCCGAGCACGTTACGCAGGCGAAGGAAGATGAAGACCGCCAACGCCAAAAAGATGATGGTATAAATATCCACGTCGCATTCGCTTTCTGGTTCTATCGCCGGCAACGGGCCCGGCGGCAGAGCATTCCCTGCGGGAAGCCGCAGGATTACATCATGGACGGACCGGCATCATGTAGGCACGAAACCCGGTTGGCCAATGAGCGCCCGGCATGAAATGCCACGCCTTCGGGGAATAGGCCAAGTCCCGGTGCCCTTTCCCACTCTTGAAGATGGGTTGTAGCGCGTTTTGGCGTCGAGGGGAAACCCTGATAAGGCCCGGAAATCGCGCGTATTCAATAATTTAGGGCTCACCCCGGGGGTCCCGGGCGGAGCTTTTTGATGGCGATGCGCCGTGGCGTGCCGATCCCTTTGCTGGCGGTCGCCATCGGCCGCTCGATGGTCGTCCTTGTGGAACGGCGCGGGGCTATGATAGCCACTCGCCACCACAAAGACATTTTCGCCCATCGAGCGATCTAAGAAAGCCCAAACCGGTCCTCGCTCGCCCGCTCCAGGAGAGATTCCATGACTAACGGTAACGGCACGCCTCACGAGGTTGCCCCTCCCCAGTTGAACGTGCTGGCGCAATACACCAAGGACCTGTCGTTCGAGAATCCGAACGCGCCGGGATCGCTGGCGCCGCAGGCGCAGCAGCCCGCGATCAACATCCAGATCAACGTCAGCGCCAACAACATCGCGGAAAACGAGTTCGAGGTGACGCTCTCGGTCGAGGGCAAGGCGGAGAACGGCGGCAAGACGCTGTTCAGCTTCGATCTCGCCTATGCCGGCGTGTTTCGCATCGTCAACGTGCCGAAGGAAAACCTGCATCCCCTGGTCATGATCGAATGTCCGAGGCTGTTGTTCCCGTTCGCGCGCGAAATCATCTCGACCTCGGTGCGCGACGGCGGTTTTCCGCCGCTGATGCTGGACCCCGTCGACTTCGTCGGCCTGTACCGCCAGAACCTGGAACGCCAGGCCGCCGCCCAGGTCAAGCCGAGCTGAGCTCAGCAAGCTTATTTCGGCTGACCGGTGACGGGGTCTACCGACATACGCGTCGTGTAATCCCCTGGTATCCAGAAGAAGGTCCCGTTCCGCGCGCCTACATGTAGGCCGGGGGAGGTAATATGGGCGGCGGCGACCCAGTATCCCCCCTTGGCTGCATCGGAGAATAGGCGCTCGCGGCCCATCTCGGCCCGGTCCTGCGAACTGCTGATCATAGATGCGTATTCCTCGCGGTCGGAGTGGCGCTTCTCGGAAATGGCGGCCGTCTCGCCAGAGATCACCCCCCTCCATGCCTCGCAGGTGCACAGCGATCATGAACGTCGGATTTGGGGGTGGCGTCGGAACCATCGTGCTTACCACTCGATTCCTGCGGACATGGACGGCGTGAAGCAGCGATTTCAGCAGACCCCGCGCGGACATTTCGTGGATTTCGTCCGTCGGTCCCAAGGAAGAGTGAAGGAAGTCCCATGGCCTAACATGTTGCGGCCGCATGTCGGTCTCCTGACATACCCGGGCGCCCGTTTCACGATGATGGATCGATATTGCGAGAGCAATGTGTATCGTAGGATATGCGATACACATTCCGGCGGACCCGCGATGCGCATCAATATCGAGATCGACGACGCGTTGATGGCAGAAGCCCAGGAGGCTTCTGGACATGCAACCAAGAAGCAGACGGTAGAACAGGCGCTGCGTTTGATGATCAGGCTGCGGCGTCAGCACGAGGCTGACGCCGCGTTCGGCAAATACCGCTGGCGCGGCAGCCTCGCCCGAAGCCGCAAAAGTCGAGGGACCGGGTGATCGTTGTCGATAGTAGTGTCTGGATCGATTTTCTGAACGGCAAGAATGCGCCTAACGTCCGGCGACTGCGTGCGGTGCTCGGCACGGACGAAGTTACCGTGGGGATTTGATGCTTTGCAAGGTACTGCAGGGCCTTGGCAGCGAGCGGGCGGCTCGGGAAATCGAGGCCTTGCTGCGCCGTTTCGAAATTGTGCCAATGGCCGGCGACGCGATTGCCATCGCAGCGGCGCGAAATTTCCGTACCTTGCGCCGTCGCGGGATCACTGTCCGCGAGACCATCGATCTGCTGATCGGTACCTGGTGCATCGAGCACCGCAGGCCGCTGCTTCACAATGACAGTGATTTCCGTCCGATGGCGAGGTACCTGGGTCTGATCGAACTGCCGGTGACACCGTGAAAGCGGTAGCCTTGAGGAAGCTCGCATGGGTGGAGTGGATCCCTCATTTCCCATTCACTTCGGATCGTGCAGGGCGCGCTCAAGGGCCATGCGAATGAAGCGCTGATAGGGCATGCCTACTCGCTTCGCTCGAGCTTGCACAGCTTCAAGAAGTTGTGCGGGCAGTCTTAGATTCACAGACTTGTCTTTGCGCTTTAACTCAAAACGCACTGGAACCATGCCCGTCAGGTCGTATTGGCTGAGGTCGGCATGAGCAACGAATGCCTCGGCCTCGGCGTCACTCTTTAGAGTTGGAAGTTTCTTTTTCATCATGGGCCACCTCCTTTTGGTGCATGTAACGGGCGCTGACCGGCCGAATAAGGCTGCTTTCACCGCGTCGCCTGAGCGTAAAAGCCACGAGAACGTTTCGCCCGGTATCGGTTTTACCTATGGCCTTGAACCGTTCCTCGGTCAGAGAATGCGCTAAGTCTGGCGCGATCCTCACAACATGATCGAACAAGCTCTCAATCTCAGCGATTGAAACTCCATGTTCTTGGCACTTGTTCCGGTTGCCGCGATCCCGATCAAACCCCGCAAATTCCATCATCCCAGCTCATAATATGGGCGTTATCCAGCGCGGCGGTCAGTGCGTGAAGGATGGTTTGTAGGGCGGGTTGGAGGCGAAGCCGTAACCCGCCCTCGTGCTGAGACGGCGGCCATCGTCAGGCTCTCTTTGGCTCAGAACACGTCGATGGTCGGGAAACAAGGCTCGCCGGTGATGCAGTCCCAGAGATAGACGGCGAGGCCAAAATCGCTGGTTTAAAGCAATTAGCCCGCATGAGCACTGCCATATGCGGGAATTCCGGCAAACATGAAAACCCCGGATATTGCTTCGCTCATCCGGGCTACGCTTGCTTCAAGAAGTTGCGCGGGCAACCGTAAATTCACAGACTTGTCTTTCCGGGGCGAGGTGTGGGCAAACCTGGAATAACAGCCATCATTCCTACGGTACGCGCCCGCACTTCAGGCGAGGCGAGGCAGGTGGCAACGGCTTCATACCCAGGAGAGCCCGGATAGGGTGCGACCAGGCACGGCGGGCTGTGATTGGCAGGACACAGGATAATGGCTTCGTCGGCGCCGACGTGGTCCAAATCCAATATTGCGGTGGATCGCGTGAGAATGAAGAGTGGCACCGCATTCGGCCCGCGGCGGCGCAAGCTCGCGATGAGGGCCTCCTGGGTTGCTGCGTCCAATCCCTGTTCCATCAGGTCGATTACCATAGCCGCAGGACCCTCCGATTGCAGCACAACGAGCAGCGCGATCAGAGCCGCCGACTCGACGCCGCCGTCATCGACGAGCCGCGCGACGTTGGCATCGACGCGCGATTTCAGGGCCGGATCGGCCGCGAGGCGTGCGCGAGCCGTCGCGCCTTCATTCGCCAGCCGGTCCAGACCGACGAATGCCGCGGCAGGCAGCGATTCGGCCAGCCGAATGGCCAGCCGGGTCTTGCCGCTACCGAGCGGACCGGTGAGGTAATTCAACGGTCGGATGTCGCGCAATTCGAAATCTTTCACCGCCCCAGGGCCAAGGAAGGTCGAACGCAACGCCGGTCTCGGAAGCCGCTTTGAGCGCACTGATCAGGTCTCTCACGGCCGGAGCTTCGCCGCGGCTCAGATCGGCCCGCAGGCGACGCACCTTGCTCATAGCCGCGTTGAGCTGGCGGATGCGATCGTCGAGCGCGCTTTCATGGACGGCCAAAGCCCGCTCAAGGGTCTGGGCATCGCCTTCGAACAGCCGCGCCACGTCGCTAAGGCTGAGGCCGAGCCCACGCAGTTCTGCGATTTCCCGGGCTCGCGCCATCTCGGCGGGGCCATACGCACGCCAACCCGCCAGCGTGCGGGAAGGCTTGATCAAGCCGCGATGCTCGTAAACCCTTAGCGCCTTGGTGGAAACACCGAGCTGCCTGGCAGCCTCGGAAGGGTTCAGGAAACGAGCGGCAGAGTTCACGAATCACCTCGTTGTTGGGTCCGACCGCCAGTCTTATGGAGGCGGCCCCAAGGGCCACGTCAAGCCGGTGTTCGCGAGATCTTGCCGATAGCTCCGAGCCTCAGCGTATGAGCTGTTGATGCAGATCAACGCGCGTTCCACAAGCTCACCGAGGATGCGGACATCGGTCGTCCGCGCGGAGCGGGAATAACCCGTCAGGGGATGTCGGGAGGGTTCGATGCGATCCTATCGCCTACCGCATGGGATGGACGTTTTTACCCTTGGCTGCATCGGCTGGACCCTCGTTTTCCAGCTCGGAGAGCGCTCGGAGGCGCAGGCTCAGGGAAATCAGGCGCGCATCGAGGAGCCTCACCTGGAGGACATCTACATTGTCCGCTCGGTTCGTGAATCGCGAACGACGCTGCCCACGGAATTCTGCGCGCCAACGACAACTAATTTCAGCGCGGCGTTCGAAGACCAGTACACGCTCCGGTCAACGGCCACCGCAAGCTCCGACGGCCGATTGATTGACAGCAATGCGGCAACGGTTGGAACGCTTCACGCCTGTTTTGGCCGAACGTCGGATCCTTCCGTCGTCAACTTCTATGCAGAAGTTGAACTGGAGCGCACCACGTTCAAAGGTATCGGCGACTGTCGTCTGAAATATGATTTTCCCGAACCTGGCATCTCTTCGGCCAGATGCTTTCTCGATCTGTCGGGCCTTCCCGCCGCCTATGCCGGCGGTATGCTGACATCCAACTCCATCAACTCCCGCAAGGACCTTGGAATGGAGAGCGACCCGCCGGGCTACACCCAGGCATCGGTTGCGACGGTCAGGCTGTGGAGAACGCGGAGCGGGCGCTAGGCGTCCGCGGCGCTTGAATCCCCGCGCAAGGATGGGTGGCAGCGAGACCCATCACTCATGTTCCAGCGAAGCTGTTGGGTTTCGCGAAGAGAATGGCGGCTCGGACGCTCTTGGCTCCTTGCAGGCTGCGCGGCTTGAGATAGGCGGAGACACGTTGAAGATCGGCGATGGCCCGTGGCGAGTAGGCGATCTTCATTCGTCAAAGCTGCGGAAGGCGGCTTCCACCTTCTCGGGCGTTGCGCGTTCGCCGCGCTTGAGCTGGGCTAGTCCTTCAAGGACAGCCGGCAGGTGCGTGGGGTCGATCTGTTCGGGTTCGCGCTCGTCGGCAGCAAGTTGGCAGATATAGCCAGCGAGCTCTTCCTGGCGTGCCGGTGAGAGGTTGCGAAGGGCCTCAATAGCCTGGTCGATCCTACTCGGCATGGGTGGTTTCCTTTATCAGCAGCATGGCAAATTTGACACGCCTCTCGCAACCTCGTGACGTGCCATCTTTGGCCTCCTCCAACTGCCGATTATTGATGGGTCGCCGGGGGTTGCCAAAACAAAACCACGGAGTTTGCGCGGCATGTGATTTTCGATCGCTAATAGGCTACGCACATAATTGCCAGCGCCGACGGTTTGCCGTGTTCGGGGTCAAAACACGTCAATTGTCAGGAAATGCGGCTCACCCGTGCCGCTCTGCGGCCCCGTCTGCAAGCGTGAACCCTGGCGCGGTCTGACAAATGCCAGCTTGATCCCTGCGCTATCGCCGGCCTATGCTGGCACTCTAAAAAAACAGCCGTTCGTCACAAAAATCGACAACGGCAATAGCTTCAAGGGGAGGTCCAAATACCATGAGCGGACTTATCACGCGTCGTACGGTGTTGGCCGGTGCAGCGGCTAGCTTGGCCGCGCCCTGGGTGGCGAGGGCAGAGGCCAATACCCTGCGCATCGGGATGCAGAGCATCCTGTCGGGACCGATTGCGCTGCTCGGCACCTCCTCGCGCAACGCGCTGATGATGGAGCAGGATCGCATCAATGCCTCCGGCGGCTTTCTCGGCCGGCCGATCGAATTCGTGTTCCGCGATTCCAAGGGCCAGCCCCAGGAAGCCGCCCGCGTGGCGCGCGAACTGGTGAACAGCACGGGGTGCGAGATTCTGGTCGATGCCGAGGCCTCGTCGGCGTCGTTCGCGGTCCAGGAAGTGGTGCGCGACCTCGGCGTCGCCTGCATCCACACCAACAGCGAGACCTCGTCGCTGACCGCCGACCCCAAGATCCGCGCCCCGACCGCCTTCCGCGTCGCGCGCCAGGGCGTGCACGATGCGGTCGCCGGCAGCATCTATCTCGCCGAATACGCCAACGCCAAGAAACTCGACAAGTGGGCGACCTGCTCGCCGGACTATGCCTATGGCCGCGACACCACCGCGCAGTACCTGCAATTTTTGAAGAAGTTCAAGCCGGATGTCGAGATCATCACCGAGGCCTGGCCCAAGCTCGGCCAGCCCGACTTCACCGAAGTCATCACCAAGCTGCTGCAGGCCAAGCCGCAGGCGCTGTTCACGCTGCTCTATGCCGGCGACCTCTCGGCCTTCGTCAACCAGGGCAATGTCTACGCCCTGTTCGGACAGATGACGGTGGCGACCCCCAACGTCGACTATCCCGTGATGGCCGCCATCAAGAACCTGCCGGCCGGCATCCAGTCCGCGACGCGCTACCTCGAGACTTTCCCGGATACGCCGGCCAACAAGGCGTGGGGCCAAGCCTACCTCAAGAAGTGGAACGAGCGGCCGACCAACTGGTCGTGGCAGAACACCGTGGCGATGCAGTTCTACGAGGCGGCCATCAAGAAGGCCAACTCGCTCGACGGCAAGGCGCTGGCCGCAGCCCTGGTCGGCACCAGGATCGACACCCCGTTCGGCTTCGACGGCACCATCACCATGCGCGACGACCACACCACCATCGGCTATGCCATCGGCTGGGGCCAGACCATTCCGAAGGAGCCCTTCATCGTCGATGTCAAGGCCGCCGACTGGGGCAAGATCATCGAGCTCGAGACGGAGTGGAAGAAGCAGCAGAATTACATCTGAGCGATGGACCTCGACGCGCTCGGCGCCTGCTTGTCGACATCGGCCTGCGTGGTCACCCAGGCCACCAGCGGGTTGATCGTCGGCATGCTGCTGTTCCTGGTGGCCGCGGGCGTCACCCTGATCTTCGGCGTGCTGAAGGTCGTCAACTTCGCCCACGGCACCTTCTATATGCTGGGCGGCTACGTCGCCTATAGCACGCTCGGCTTAACCGACAGCTACGCGCTGGCGGTTGTGTGCGGCGCGCTGGCGACCGCGCTGGGCGGGGTGGTGTTCGAACGCGCCTTGATCAGCCGCGTCTATGGCTCCAACGTGCTGATGCAGCTGTTGATCTGCTACGCCGTGGTGTTGATCTTCGACGACCTGGTCAAGATCATCTGGGGACCTGAGTTCCACGCCATGGGGATGCCGCCGGCCTTCCAGGTGCCGCCGCTCTACATCGCAGGCGGCGTGGTGCCGCCCTTCTACGCCGTTCTGGTCGGCATCGCGGCGCTGATCGCGCTCGCGCTCAGCCTGGGCCTGTCGATGACACGGCTTGGCAAGACCGTGCGCGCCGCCGCGGTCAACGCCCAGATGGTTTCGGCGCTCGGCGTCAACACGAAATTATTGTTCGCGATCGTGTTCGCCATCGGCGGCGGGTTGGCGGGGCTGGCCGGCGCGCTGGCCGCTCCGGTGCGATCGCTGTCGCCCGGGATGGGCTTTTCGATCCTGATCGAGAGCTTCATCGTCACGGTGATCGGCGGCATGGGCTCGATCGCGGGAGCCTTGGTCGCGGCGCTGATGATCGGCATGGTCCGCGGCTTCGGCACCATCGCTTTCCCAGGGTTCACCGACGGACTGATCTACCTCATGATGATTGCTGTCCTGCTGCTGCGCCCGCAGGGCCTGTTCGGTCGACGGCTATGAAGGGCCGCCCGGGGCTGCGCGATGCGGCCATGGCGATGCTGGCCCTGATCGTGGTGCTGGCGATCCCGCTGTTGCATCGCAGCCCCGCCTTCGAGGATTTCATCATCCGCCTGAGCGCGATGGCGCTGTTTGCAACCTCGCTCAACCTTCTGGTCGGCAATACCGGCATGGTCTCGTTCGGCCACGGCCTATTCTATGGCCTGGGCGCCTATGCCTTCGCGCTGACGATGCAAATGACGGACCTGCCGCTGCCCGCAGCCGCTGTGGTCGCGGTGCTGGTCACGGCCTTCGGCGCGCTTGGCGTCGGCGCGATCTGCGTTCGCCTCAGCACCGACTACTTCGCCTTCATCACGCTGGCGGTGCAGATGCTGTTCTATAGCATCATCATCTCCTGGCAGAGCCTGACCGGCGGCGACCAGGGCCTGCGCGGCGGCATCCCGCGCCGCGAGATCTTCGGCTATCGAGCTGACCTCGCAGCTTCATCTCTACCAGTTCTGCGCGGTGATCGCCGTGTTCGGCCTGCTGGCGCTGCGCCACATCACGGCGAGCCCCTTTGGCCAGACCTTGCGCATGATCCGCGACAACGAGAACCGCGCCAGTTTCTTGGGCATCGTGCTGTGGCGGGCCCGGCTCATCGCCTTCACCATCGCCGGTGCCTTCGCAGGCCTCGGCGGCGTGCTGGCGGCGCTGTTCGTCTCCGGTGCCTATCCCGAACTCGCCGACTGGCCGAATTCCGGCCAGGCAATCTTCGCGGTCATGCTGGGCGGCATCAACAGCTTCCTCGGACCCGTGCTGGGCGCGATGATCCTGCTCGCGCTGAACGATGTCGTCACCCGCTTCACCGAATACCATGGGCTGGTTCTGGGGCTGGTGATCCTCGCCTTCGCGCTCGGGCTGCGCCGCGGCGTGCTCGATTTTCTCCGACTGGCCTGGCCCGGACACTTGAAATGAAGCTCGAGATCAAAAATCTAACCAAGACGTTCGGTGGCGTGCGGGCCATCGACGACATCTCGCTGCACTTTCCGTCGGGCTCGTTGTCGGCGGTGATCGGTCCGAACGGCGCCGGCAAGAGCACCTTCTTCAACCTGATCAGCGGCGCCTTCGCGGCCAACTCCGGCGAGGTGCTGCTCGACGGCCGGAACATCCTTCGGCTCTCGAAGACCGAACGGATGCACCGGGGCATCGCGCGGGCCTTTCAGGTGGCGAGCTGCTTTCCGACCATGACGGTGGCCGAGAACCTGATGGCCAGTGTGACCGCCCATCTCGGCCGGTGGGGCAATCTCGCCTGCCGCTTTCCGCCGCCCGGGGTGCGCGAACGCGCCGACGCGGTGATGGAGCTGGTAGGCCTGACGCAAGTCGCCAATGTGCGGGCCGCGATCCTCTCGCACGGTGATCAGAAGCTCTTGGATATCGCGATCGCGCTGGCGCTCGAGCCGAAGGTGCTTTTGCTCGACGAGCCGACCGCCGGCATGGGCCCTGAAGAGCGCTGGCGCATGATCGACCGCGTACGCGCGTTGTGGGAACGGCAGAAGCTGACGCTGGTCTTCATCGAGCACGATATGGATATCGTCTTTAAGGTCGCCAGCACCATCCGCGTATTGTGCTACGGCCGCGTGCTGGCCGAGGGCACGCCTGACGAGATCCGTAACAACCCGGCGGTGATCGAGGCCTATCTCGGCACCGAGGCGGACGCCGCATGAGCGAGCTGTTGCGCGCCGAGGGATTGTGCGCCTTCTACGGCGCCAGCCAGATCCTGTTCGGTGTCGATCTGGCGCTCAGGGAACAGCGGACGCTGGCGCTGTTGGGGCGCAACGGCGCCGGCAAGAGCACGACCATGAAGACGCTGGCGGGCATCGTGCCGGCGAGAAGCGGCCGCATCCTGTTCGCCGATCGCGACATCACCCGCGCGCCGGCCTATATTCGCGCCCAGCTCGGCCTCGCTTATGTGCCGGAGGACCGGCAGGTCTTTCCCGAGCACAGCGTGGAGGACAATCTTTTGATCGCGGCCAAAAGCGGCCCCGACGGCCGGCGCGACTGGACGCTGCCGCGCGTCTTTGAAACCTTCCCGCTGCTCGCCAAACTAAGTTCGCGCCAGGCCGGCCGGCTATCCGGCGGCGAGCAGCAGCTCCTGGTGATCGCGCGCGCGTTGATGGGCAATCCGCTGGTGCTGCTGCTCGACGAACCGAGCGAGGGCCTCGCGCCGATCGTGGTCGCCACCATCGGCAAAGTATTGCGCGAACTGGGCGCCAGCGGCGCCACCATCCTCTTGGCCGAGCAGAACATGCATTTCTGCTCACGCATTGCCGAAGAGGCCCTCGTCATCGATCGCGGCCGGGTGGTGCATCGCCAGGATACCAAAGGCCTGGCCGCCAATGAAGATATCCGAAGGCGCTATCTGGCGATGTAGCGTCGTAGGGCGGGTTGGAGCCGACTTGTCCGCCTTAGCTCGAAGAGCGGAAGCGGAAGGCATAACCCGCCATCTTCGCGAACTCATAACGGCGGATCACGATCCGCCCTACGCGCCTCATTATTGAGCTTGGGGTTCCCCCGGCGTTGTTGGGGCTTGAGTGGTGAGGGCCTTGCAATGAGGCACCCAATTCATATAGCATACAAATGAACCGGATTGCACCATGAATAACAAGACCAAGCTGCCGATGCCCGCGCCATTCACCGTTCGTCTCGACGAGGCGACCCTGACCGCACTCGATCAACTCGCCGAAAAGACCGAGCGATCCCGTAACTGGCTGGTGACGCGCGCCGTGGAGGATTTTGTTGCGCTGAACGCCTGGCAGATCGGCAAGATCGAGGCCGGACTCGCCGCTGCCGATCGCGGCGACTTCGCCAGCGATCAAGAGGTGGCGCGGGTCAGGGAGAAATTTGCGCCTAAGAGATGAGAGTGCGTTGGACAACTCCGGCGCTGCGCGACCTCGAAAGCATCGGAAGCCATATCGAGCGGGACAATTCCGCAGCTGTAGCCGCGCGGGTTGTAACAACGGTTTTCGATCAGGTCGACAATCTTGCAACCTTTCCGCATATCGGGCGCGCGGGGCGCGTTCCCAATACGCGCGAGCTCGTTGTCGTCGAGACACCCTACATCGTACCTTACCGCGTGCGTGACAACGAAATTGAAATCCTCGCCGTGTTCCACAGCGCCCGCCAATGGCCGGAAAATTTCCATTAGCAAGTAGCCCGCATGAGCGCAGCGATATGCGGGAATTCAAGCGGAAAAAATCCCGGATATCGCTTCGCTCATCCGGGCTACGCTCGCTGATCTGGCCCGTTGCAGCCCTGCGCGACATCAGAGCTTGGTTGACGCGCGAGATAGAAGTTTCCAGTCGGCGCCCTGCTTCTGCCAGTTCATCAGGATGTGAAATTCGCAATGAGCCGCAGCCGACCGGATCGGCTGCTGTCGCGTGATCCCCCTACACAGGCACAACCGTCCGGCAAGCGTGGGGCACCCTTCGCCTGAGGTTTACCGCGCTCGAACACCTGGCGCGTTACTCAGTTGCTGAGGTAGGGCAATCGAATGACGCGAAACGAATTCGACCAGAGCCGCTCGCGCCGGACCGGTTGGCTCCATCAACTCCCGGTGGGTGCCGAACAACGTAACGGCGACCTCGATTTCCTCCTGCCAATTGGTGATCGCCGACGAAATCGCCGTCAGGCCGGGAATGAAACGTCCATCGACATGCGCGATGCGCTCCCGCCGAATTCTTTTTGTCAGCGCCTCGACGCTGTCTGGATTGGGACTGAGATCCGGCCAGTTGATGCCGGCCGCAGTGGCTCGATCGAGTTCAAGCCGCAGCCTGGGCATCAGCTGCTGACGCGGCAGATAGGAGAGGAAGACACGTCCTGTCGCCGAGTCCAGCAAAGGGAACGTGCTGCCAAGACCGATTGCCGTGGTGGTCAGATTGGGTCCTCGCTCCAGCCTGACCACGGTCGGGCCGCTATGGCTCCATACGGCCAGGAGCGCGGCTTGCCCCGTGGTCTCGGCCAGCTCTTCGAGGGCCTCCGCTGCGCGGACGACGAAGTTGTTTCGGCTGATGGCCGCCACCCCAAGCTCCGCGGCCTCGGGACCCAGATCGTACCGTCCAGAGCGTTCCCTTTGCACCGCCAAGCCGGCATGGATGAAACTTGCGAGGTATCGATGCACTTTGCTCGGAGGCATCCCGGCCTCGCGGGCGATGTCGGACAGAGTTGCCGGTCCATCGAACGATCGAAACACGCGTAGCACCGCCAGAGCGGCGTCGAGCGCCTGGATGCCGCCGGGGGCCGTCCCGTTTTTGTCGTCGCCGGCGTCGTTGGGAGGTTTGCGTTGCATGTCATCCTTTCCCGGCGTCTCAAACGTCCGAAAGCCCGACGGCTTGCGATTTGTTGTGTCCAGGTTAGCCCAAGCATCAATTTCCATACAGAAGAATTTCTTCTCCTATATGCAAAGCTTCTCTTGCGCCCAACGCAAATCTTTCCATAATAGGAAAAAGCCAACGGGGAAGGTAACGTCATGCGGCTTCATCGCATCGCTGTGCTGGGAGGCGGACCAGCGGGGCTGTATTTCGGCTATCTCTGGAAACGCCGGCATCCGGACGATCAGGTCGACGTCTTCGAGCAGAATCCCGAGGGCGCGACCTGGGGGTTCGGTGTGGTCTTTTCCGACAAGGCGCTCGATTTTCTTCGCGCCGACGATCCGGAAACCGCCGATGCCATCACCGCTCGGATGGAGCGATGGCGCGACATCGCCCTCATTCACCGTGGGGAATGCGTCGTACTGGATGGCGTCGGCTTCTCGGCGGTCGGACGATTGGACTTCATCACGCAATTGACCGAGCGTGCCCGCGCCGCCGGCGTCAGCCTTCGGTTCAACACCCTGGTGCGGTCTGTCGACGAACTCGCAGGGTACGATCTGATCGTCGCCGCGGACGGCCTGAACTCACTGATCCGAAGAACCTACGAAGGCGATTTCAAAACCTCGCTATCGTACGACGACAACAAGTTCGTATGGTACGGCACCACCAAGCGCTTCGAGAGGCTGTCTCAGACCTTCATCGAGACCGAGCTCGGCACCTTCAACGCCCATCACTACCGCTACTCGCCCCACATGAGCACGTTCATCATCGAGTGCGATCGGGCAACCTGGTTGCGCGCGGGCTTTTCGGAAAAAACCGAGGTGGAGACCAGGGCTATTTGCGAAAAGGTCTTCGCCGACACGCTCGAAGGACATCCCCTCGTCAACAACAAGTCGACCTGGCGAAACTTTCCGTGGCTATGGAATGAGCGATGGTCTCACCGCAATATGGTGCTGGTCGGTGACGCGCTGCATACCGCGCATTTCTCGATCGGCTCAGGAACGAGGTTGGCGCTCGAGGACGTCATTGCCCTCGTCAACGCCCTGGATAACGAGCCGCGCGATCTCCGCGTTGCTCTGCAGGCCTACCAGGCCGCGCGCCGCCCCGTCGTGGAGACGCTTGTCAAGGCCGCGAAAACCAGCGCGTCATGGTACGAGCGTTTTCCTGAGCATATGCGGCTGGCTCCGCTGGATTTCGCCTACAGCTACATCACGCGTTCCGGCCGGATCGACGATAACCAGCTCCGCGCGATGTCGCCGCGCTTCATGGAGCGTTACGACGCGCACTCATCCCGTCTGAACCCGTCGCGATAATGCGGAGCGCTCTGATGATGAACCAAACCCGCCCCGCGATGGTGGACCATGTTCCTGATGATGCTCCCGGACCGCAAGAAGTCGGCTTCGATATGCCCGCGCGATACAACGCCAGCGAAATCCTCTTTCGCAATCTTCAGGCAGGCCGCGCGGACAAGGTCGCCATATATGCGGCGGCAGGCAACACCAGTTATGGCGAATTGTGCGCCAAAGCCGCCAAGGCCGGAAACGCACTTGGATCTCTCGGATTGGCTCCAGGCGATCGCGTGCTTCTCCTTCTGAACGACACTGCGGCCTATCCAGCGGTGTTCTTTGGAGCCATCCGCGCCGGATTCGTTCCCGTGCTGATCAACACCCTCTCCCCAAAGGACCTCCTTCGCTTCTACCTGCAGGATTCCTCCGCGCCGGTTGCGGTCGTCGACGCCGAATTTGCCGCCCTGTTTGACGAGGAGACCGTCGCGGGAACATCGTTACGGGCGCTGATCGTCGTCAACGGAAGTGGCTCGAGCGGACCATCCTCCTGCAAGGTGCTGAACGGCGACCATTGGTTCGCAGACTTTGCCTCATCCCTGGAGTCGGCCGCCACCGGACGCGACGACATGGCTTTCTGGATGTACAGCTCGGGCAGCACCGGCCGGCCGAAAGGTATCGTGCACCTGCAGCACGACATGGCCTACACCGCGGAAAGCTTCGCTCGCCACATCCTGGCGATCCGGGAGAACGACATTTGCTTCTCCGTGCCGAAGATTTTCTTCGCCTACGGTTTCGGCAACTCAATCACGTTCCCGTTTTCGGTCGGAGCCAGCACCGTCCTGCTGGCCGGCCGACCCGATCCGAATGCCGTTCTCGACGTCATCGAGCAATTCAATCCGACGCTGTTTTTTGGGCTGCCGACGCTTTACAACGCGCTGTTGAATCATCCACGCATCAATTCGGCCGACCTCTCGAGCGTGCGTCTCTGCCTGTCCGCCGCCGAGGTCCTGTCGCAGGATATCTTCAACGATTGGAAGCGGCGTTTCGGACACGAGATCCTGGAGGGGCTTGGATCGACCGAGGTTCTGCACATCTATCTTTCGAACCTGCCCGATCAGAAGAAGGTCGGAACCGCCGGCAAGCGCGTGCCTGGATACGAGATTCGACTGACCACCCCGGAAGGCGAGCCGGTGGCGCGCGGCGAGGAAGGGGTGATGTGGGTTCGCGGCCACTCCAACGCGCCTTGTTATTGGAATCGGCCCGACAAAACCGAACAGACCATGCGTGACGGCGGTTGGATCTGGACCGGTGACAGGCTGGTCGAAGACATCGATGGATTCTTCACGTTCGTTGGTCGTGTCGACGATCTCATCAAAGTCAGCGGTCAATGGATCTACCCGCTCGAGATCGAACTCTGTCTTTCCGAACATCCCGCGGTGCGCGAATGCGCGGTCCTCGGAATGGAGCTCCCCGACCGCCGCATGACCACCAAAGCCTTCGTGGTCCTGCAAGAGGGCTACGTGGCCGGTGGTTTGCTGACGCGAGAGCTGCAGGATCATGTCAAGTTGAAACTGCTGCCTTACAAATATCCGCGCTCGATCGAATACTGGCCCGACCTGCCAAAAACGGGAACCGGCAAGCTCGATCGGCAACAGCTGCGCGCGGCGCCGCCGAAATCCTGAACGCGCAGCGGGCTTCATGTGGATGCTTGCGACGCTGCGCTCCCTCTCCCGCTCTATCGCGGGGGAGGGTTGGGTTGGGGGCATACGCGGGCGGTGTGTATGCTGAGGCGCGCTTTGCGCCGTGCCCACCATTTTCGGATGCAAGAAAGTGGTGGGCACGTCCTACAGAACCACGGCGCTCAAGGACCCGCTCAAGCGGCTAGATACTCATTCCAGATCGGCTTGTCGCCCAGGGTGGCGACAAAGGCGCGGTGGGCCAAGCGATCGGCCTCGGTGACCCGCGGTACCAGCGGGATCGGACGCTGTCGCCGCGGGCTCTCGCCAGGTCCGAGAGCGCGGCTGTCGCGGCTGTCTGCCGCCAGAACCAACTGCGATTGCCGGGCTCCGATCAGGTCGATGTAGACTTCGGCCAGCAGTTCGGCGTCGAGCAGGGCGCCGTGCTTGGTACGGCGCGAGTTGTCGATTGCATAGCGCGAGCACAGATCATCCAGGCGGTTGGAGACGCCGGGATGCTTGCGGCGGGCCAACAGCAGGGTATCGACCAGCCGCTCACGGGCAATGATCGGCCGTTTGACCCGTTCGAGTTCGGCATTGATGAAGCCGATATCGAACGAGGCATTGTGGATCACCAGCGGCGCGTCGGCGATGAACTCCAGGAAGTCCTCGGCCACCTGGCTGAACAGCGGCTTGTCGGCGAGGAATTCGCTGGACAACCCATGCACCGCGAAGGCTTCGACGGGCATGTCGCGCTCGGGGTTCAGATGACGATGAAAGGTCTGCCCCGTCGGCATCCGGTTGAAAATCTCGACGCAGCCGATCTCGACCAGGCGGTCGCCGCGCAGCGGATCAAGACCGGTGGTTTCGGTATCGAGAACAATTTCGCGCATGGATGTGAGTGACCGGAAGGGTGCGAATCAGGTTCGACGCTGAGGGAGCTTAGCAGCCTCCACGAGAATGTCCCGGATGCGGACCCTTACGGGATCGAGCCCATGCGAGGTATCCACCACAAAATCCGCCCGCTGGCGCTTTTCGGCATCGGGCAGTTGCCGCGCCAGGATGGCGTCGAGCTTTTCGTTTGTCATGTTGTCGCGCGCCAGGATTCGCCGGCGCTGAATGTCGGGTGTCGTCGTCACCACCACCACCGCATCGACGCGCCGCTCGCCGCCGGTCTCGTACAGCAATGGCACATCGACCACCGCGACCTTCGCGCCGGAGCGCTCCGCCTCTTCAAGGAATTTTTGCCGGGAAGCCCCCAGCATGGGATGAACGATCCCCTCCAGGCGCCGCATGCCTTCGGGATCGTGCACCACTTGCGCCGACAACAGCGCCCGATCGACCCGGCCACCCACGGTCGTCCCCGGAAAGGCCGCCTCGATCGCCGGCGCCGCCTCGCCTTCATACAGGCTGTGAACGGTCGCGTCGGCATCGTAAACGGGAACGCCGGCTTCCCTGAACAGCTGGGCGGTGGTCGATTTGCCCATGCCGATCGAGCCGGTCAGCCCAAGGATGATCATCTGGACATCGCCGGGTTCCCTTCACAGGGTCAGCAGCTGCTGGCTGCGTAGGAAGGCGAGCAGTTGTAACAGCGGCAGGCCGAGAATGGTGAAAAAATCGCCTTCGATATGGTCGAACAGGTGAACCCCCAGCCCTTCCAGCTGGTAGGCACCGACGCTTGAGGTCACGTCCTGCCCGGCTTCATCCAGATAGGCCTCGATGTCGACCTCGCTGAGCGGACGCATCGTCATGCCTGCCATGGCCACATGGCTGAACACGATCTGGCTGCCGGAGGCCACGGCGACCGCGGAGTAAAGTTCATGGCGCACGCCAGCCAGCGCGTGCAATTGTTCGGCTGCCTCCGGCCGGCCGGCCGGCTTGGAAAACAGCCGCGCTCCCAACGCCAAGGTCTGATCGGCGCCGATCACCCATTGCGCGGGCTTCAGCCTGGAGACTGCGAGCGCCTTTTCGCGGGCCAGCATCGCAGCGATATCGCGGGGTGAGGAAAGGCCGGACGATTGCGCAATGACCCGCTCGTCGAGGTCAGCCGGCATGGCGGTAAATTCGATGCCGGCATGGGCGAGCATCCTTTGCCGGGCGCGGCTTTGCGAAGCCAATATCAGCGGCGATTGTTCGCGCCAGAAGGTCATTCGGCCACCCGTTGCCGCTGCCGGTCGGTAAAGAGTTTAAGAATCGCCGCGGCGGTTTCTTCGATCGATCGCCGCGTCACATCGAGCTGGACCCAATCGAATTTCGCACTGAGCCGTCGCGCATATGCGACCTCATCGGCAACCGCCTGCCGATCGATATATTCGTCATTGCCCGGACCTACACCCATGCTCAAGAGCCGGTTCTGCCGCACCTGGATCAGGCGCTCCGGGCTGGCATGCAGACTGACCACCAGCGGTTTTTTCAAGATCTCCAATTGATGCGGGATGGCGATCCCCGGCACCAGCGGGACATTGGCGGTGCGGATGCCACGGTTGGCAAGGTAGATCGAGGTCGGGGTTTTCGATGTCCGGGACACCCCGACCAGCACCACGTCGGCATCCTCCAGGCCCTCGACGTGCTGACCGTCGTCATGGATCATGGTGTAATTCAGCGCGTCGATACGCTTGAAATATTCCGCATTCAGGGTGTGCTGGGCGCCAACCCGTCCCGTGGTCGGGGCGCCGAGATAGGCGTGAAACAGCTGGATGACCGGGCCGATGATCGACAGGCTCGGTAAATTCATCTCCTGGCACTTGGCTTCCAGCCGGCCCACCAGATCCTGCTCCAAGAGAGTAAAAAGCACGATTCCCGGCGCTTCCTCGATTTCGGAGAGCACGCGGTCGAGCTGTTTCTGGCTGCGGACCAGCGGATAAACATGCTCGACCGGAGTGACGTTGGCGTATTGGGCGGCCACCGCGCGCGCCACCGTGATCAAGGTTTCACCGGTCGAATCGGAGACCAGGTGAAGATGGAAATAATTGCCGCTCGTCGTCACGAGGACCCCTGTATGACCTGTGGATCGTTGTGGAGCTTACCTGACAGAATGAGGCCTGGGTCGACTGATCGGGGATAACCCGGTTTTTTCTTCACAGGCCTTACGAAGTGGACAAGTTCATTCGCTGGCCGCATCGACAGCGGGATCCTGTGGACTTGTCGCTTGATAAGCTGGCCATAATGCGGCGCAACCGCTTGAACGAAAGCCCCTTATCCGGATAGGCCGCCACCACCCGCAGAGTGTGGACGGATGTGAACAAGGCGAGGACAATGACACGGCCGTGCTGCGTGGGCCCAATCCACCGCTACTTAGACTCAAACCTAAGATTCTAAAATTATTGTTTTAGAAAAGGCCTGCTTACGGATATGTCTGCATTCCCAACGCGGGAATGCGGTCGGCAACGCCGGACCCAGCAAGATGTTCCCGAGGCCCGCGGGTTGGAAAACGACGTGTCTGGAGAGCGAGTAGGGCTTTGGCGATGTACGACTGGATCAAGGCGCTGCATGTGATCGCTGTCATCGCCTGGATGGCCGGCATGCTCTATCTGCCGCGGTTGTTCGTCTATCATTGCGGGGCGGAAAAGGGATCCAAGCAGTCCGAGACCTTCAAGCTGATGGAACGGCGGCTTTTGAAGGCGATCATGAATCCGGCCATGATCGTGACCTGGCTGGCCGGACTTTACCTCGCGTTCGCCGGCCATTGGTTTTCGGCAGGCTGGTTGCATGGCAAGCTGCTGCTGGTTTTGATTTTGAGCGGCGTGCACGGCTTTTTCTCCCGCTGCGTGAAGAATTTCGCCGCCGATGACAATACCCGGGGAGAAAAATTTTATCGTATTATCAATGAGGTACCGACGATCTTGATGATCGGCGCGGTGATCTTGGTGGTGGTCAAACCGTTTTGAGGGAACTGCCCTGACGACTTCAGCTTAACCCTACCGCGGCACATGCTTGCGGAATGCATGATGATTTTCTATAATGGCTGATATCCCACCCCACGCAGGCGGATGTGCGTCGCGTTACGGTTCATCATTGAACCCGGCGCCGCATCAGGTTTGAAGCCTACCGGCACTTTCCTAGCTGAAGACCTGCGGACCCCAAGCTTTTCTCGCGTCCGCTTTCTGAAGCCGCCTCGCAAGCCCTTCCCCACCGTTATTCCACAGGACCCCCCAATGCGGGAAATCAAACTTCAAGACCTCAAGGCTCAGACGCCGGCCGAGCTCGTCTCGTTCGCGGAAGAGAAAGGGGTCGAAAATGCCAGCACCATGCGCAAGCAGGAGCTGATGTTCGCCATTCTCAAACAGCTTGCGATCCAGGAAACCGACATTATCGGCGAAGGCGTCGTCGAAGTCCTATCCGACGGGTTCGGATTCCTGCGCTCGCCGGATGCCAATTATCTGCCGGGACCGGACGATATCTATGTCTCGCCCTCGCAGATCCGCCGCTTCGGGCTTCGGACCGGTGACACCATCGAAGGCCACATCCGCAGTCCGAAAGAAGGCGAACGTTACTTTGCGCTGCTCAAGGTCAACACGCTGAATTTCGAAGACCCGGAAAAATCCAAGCACAAGGTCAATTTCGACAATCTGACGCCGCTGTTTCCGGACCAGCGCTTCCGGCTCGAACTGGAAGACCCCACCCGAAAAGACCTTTCTGCAAGGGTGATCGACATCGTCGCCCCGATCGGCAAGGGCCAGCGCGCGCTCATCGTGGCGCCGCCGCGCACCGGCAAGACCGTGCTGATGCAGAACATCGCGCACTCCATCACGGCCAATCATCCGGAATGCTACCTGATCGTTCTGCTGATCGACGAGCGTCCGGAAGAAGTCACCGACATGCAGCGCTCGGTCAAAGGAGAGGTTGTCTCCTCGACCTTCGACGAGCCCGCGGTACGCCACGTGCAGGTCGCGGAGATGGTGATCGAAAAGGCCAAACGGCTGGTCGAACACGGCCGCGACGTGGTGATCCTGCTCGACTCGATCACGCGTCTGGGGCGCGCCTATAACACCGTGGTGCCGTCGTCCGGCAAGGTTCTGACCGGCGGTGTCGATGCCAACGCGTTGCAACGGCCGAAGCGGTTCTTCGGCGCGGCGCGCAACATCGAGGAGGGCGGCTCGCTGACCATCATCGCCACCGCGCTGGTCGACACCGGCAGCCGCATGGACGAGGTGATCTTCGAAGAATTCAAGGGCACCGGCAATTCCGAACTGATCCTCGATCGCAAGGTCTCGGACAAGCGTACCTTCCCTGCCATCGACATCTCCCGCTCGGGCACCCGCAAGGAAGAACTGATCACCGATCCGCAGCTGTTGAAGAAAATGTACGTGCTGCGCCGGATCCTCAATCCGATGGGGACCATGGATGCAATCGACTTCCTGCTCGACAAGCTCCGCAACACCAAGAACAACTCGGAATTCTTCGAATCGATGAATACGTAAGGCGTTGGGAGTTTTCGGTCCCTACGCCCAATCCTCGCAAATCCATGCTGCACACTCTGCTGCAGCATGGACGCAGTATCCGGACACCGGAACAAGCCCCGGTACCTGCCTGCAATGCATTGAAAAATAAAGATAAATTCTTATTTTCGAAATTGAATAGGCGGGATTGATCGATTTCCGCAGCATAACCAGCAGGGAATGCTGCGGTCATGTTGCGTCTCAAGGCGCAGCATATGGTACCTTTCCCCCGACCTTTCTCTAGGGCTCCGAGGGGACCAACAGCCGATGCCTCCAGGCCAACAGACGATCTTCGCCTTGTCCTCCGGACGGTTGCCGAGCGCCATCGCGGTCATCAGGGTATCGGGACCCCAGTCAGCCGTTGTGGTCGCGGCATTAGCCGGCCAGCTTCCGGTGCCGCGAATGGCGACCCGCAGGGTGTTGCGTGACCATCGTCAGCAGCCGATCGACGATGCGCTGGTGCTGTGGTTTCCCGGCACCGCCAGCGCGACCGGGGAGGACGTTGCGGAATTTCATGTGCATGGCGGGCGCGCGGTACTGGCCGCCCTGTTCGCGGCGCTCTCGGCTTTTGAAGATGTGCGGGCGGCCGAGCCGGGTGAGTTTACCCGGCGCGCGTTCGAGAATGGCAAGCTCGATCTCACCGAGGCCGAAGCTCTTGACGATCTCATTCACGCCGACACCGATCGACAACGCCGCCAGGCGCTGCGTCAGCTCAAGGGCCTGCTCGGCGACCAGGCCCGCAATTGGCGGGCCCAGATCATCGAAGCCTCCGCGCTGATCGAAGCCGGCATCGATTTCGCCGACGAAGCCGATGTGCCGGCCGAACTACTGGCTCCGGCGGTTGCCCGGATCAAGGTGCTGCTCGGCGAAATCGAGCAGGTGTTGGCGGGGCAGGGCAGGAGCGAGCGTCTGCGCGATGGCCTGGTGGTTGCGATCACGGGACCGCCGAACGTCGGCAAGTCCACGCTGATGAATCAGCTGGCGCGCCGCGAGGTCGCGATCGTCTCGCCGCACGCCGGCACCACCCGCGACGTGATCGAGATTCAGCTCGATCTCGATGGTTATCCGGTGACGGTGATCGACACCGCCGGGATCAGGGAGACCGACGATCCCGTCGAGCAGGAAGGCGTACGGCGGGCGCAGGCACGCGCGGCAGAAGCCGACCTGGTGTTGTGGCTGGTCGACGCGGGAGAGCATGGGCAGCCCCCACCGCAAGGAGACGCGCCGATCTGGATGGTGCACACCAAGATCGATCTGGTTGATGCTTCAAAATCTCCGGTCCTCATCATGAGGAGCCCGGCGCAGCCGGGCGTCTCGAAGGATGGCGGCTCGCAAGGTCCTCGCCCAGGGCCATCCTTCGAGACGCATCGCCGGGAAACTGCGGGTGGCCCAGTGGGATCAAGGCCGCAGCCGGAGCGGGATCCCCGAGCATTTTTCATCGCCGCGATCCGCGGTGACGGCGTGGCAGAATTGATCGCCGCTCTGGTTGCATTCGCGGAAGTTTTTTTTGGTTCGGAGGAGGGTGGCTTGATCGGCCGGGAGCGACAGCGAAAATTGCTGCAGCAGACGGCGGACGCGCTGCGGCGCTGCATCGGGGCTATTTCGCAAGGCGAGGAGCTCGCGGCGGAGGATCTGCGAATGGCGGCTTATGCGCTGGGCCGGTTGCTGGGTCGTGTCGACGTCGAGGATATTCTTGACGCGATCTTCCGTGAATTCTGCATCGGGAAATAAGAAATTTGGTCACTGCGGGGTGATCTCACGCACCGCGTTTCCGTGGTACGCTCCGTGGAGATCGGGAGGTTGGAATGGAAGACCTTATTCTGGCTCTTGTGACCTTCGTGGCTTCGATCTTTATTTTCAGCCATGCGATGGCGGGTTTGGACGCATTCACGATTGTGATGTTCCTGGCGTCGATGCCTGTCGCGGGATATCTTGCGAAAGAGCGCGGGCGCAGGCAGTGGCGTTGGGTACAGGTTGCGGCGTTTATCGGGCCACTCGCCATTCCGGTGCTCTATTTTGTTGCTGCGATATCGACCCTCAGGAAGAAGAGCCCCGAGGATCTAACGGCGCCGCGCTGACTCTGTGCGCGCCGCGCATCGCGGGCGCTACAAGAGGTGAAGGCCCAATTTTAGAATGAGCCTCCAAACCCATTTTAACCATGCGGCGATTTTGTTTCACGTGAAACAGACGGCCCGCGCTGGGATAGCGTTGTTTCACGTGAAACAGCGCGCGCTGATTCCAACTTAAGCCTTCCGGGTTTTGACCCTCCGATATAGATGTCTGCCCATGATCGAAGGGTTCGAGACGTTCGACGTCATTGTCGTTGGCGGAGGTCACGCGGGCTGTGAAGCCGCTAGCGCTTCCGCGCGCATGGGCGCCAACACCGTTCTCGTCACCCATCGCTTCGCCACCATTGGCGCGATGTCCTGCAATCCGGCGATCGGAGGGCTCGGCAAAGGGCATCTGGTCCGGGAGATCGATGCGCTCGACGGCCTGATGGGACAGGTTACGGACGCCGCGGGTATTCAATTTCGCGTCCTCAATCGCCGCAAGGGGCCAGCCGTTCGTGGCCCGCGCGCCCAGGCCGATCGCAAGCTCTATGCCGCGGCCATGCAGGCGGCGATCGCGGCGACGCCTGATCTTGCTATGATCGAGGGCGAGGCCGACGATCTCATCATCTCCAACGGCCGCGTCACCGGGATCCGCCTAGCGGACGGCCGCGAGCTCCGCGCGGGAGCGGTCGTCATTACCACCGGCACCTTCCTGCGTGGACTGATCCATCTCGGCGACAAGAATTGGCCGGCCGGCCGGATCGGCGAGGACCCTTCGCTCGGACTGTCCGGATCGTTCGAGCGGGCCGGCTTCAAGCTCGGCCGGCTCAAGACCGGCACGCCGCCCCGGCTCGATGGCGAAACCATCGACTGGTCGGCGGTGGAGATGCAGCCCGGCGACGATCCGCCGGAGCCGTTTTCGGTCATGACCGATCGCATCACCACGCCGCAGGTCCAGTGCGGCATTACCCGCACGACCCCGGCCACCCATGAGCTGATCCGGGCTAATGTCCATCGCTCGCCGATGTACTCCGGTCAGATCAAGAGCAGCGGGCCGCGCTATTGTCCTTCGATCGAGGACAAGATCGTCCGTTTTGGCGACCGCGACGGCCATCAGATCTTCCTGGAGCCGGAAGGGCTCGACGATCCCACCGTCTATCCCAACGGGATCTCGACCTCGCTGCCGGAGGACGTGCAGCGGGCGATGCTGGCGACGATACCGGGACTGGAGCAGGTGCGCATGATCCGCCCGGGCTATGCCATCGAATACGATCATATCGACCCCCGGGAACTTGATCCGTCTCTTGAGACCAGACGTCTGCGCGGGCTGTTCCTGGCCGGGCAGATCAACGGCACCACCGGCTATGAAGAGGCTGCGGCCCAGGGGTTGGTGGCCGGGCTCAACGCGGCCTTGGCCGCCAGTGGAGCCGGCGCCACCGTATTCGATCGCGCCGATGGCTATCTCGGCGTCATGATCGATGACCTGGTGACGCGCGGGATCACCGAGCCCTATCGCATGTTCACCTCGCGCGCCGAGTACCGGCTGACCTTGCGGGCGGACAATGCCGACCAACGCCTCACAGACAAGGGCGTCGCGCTGGGCTGTGTCGGCAGCGCGCGCGTGGCACGCCATCGCCAGAAAATGGCGGAGCTCGACTTCGCGCGGCAACTGGCAAGATCCCTGACGCTGACGCCGAACGAAGCCGCTCGCCACGGCCTCGCCCTCAACAGGGACGGGCACCGCCGCTCTGCTTTTGAGCTGTTGGCCTTTCCCGAAATCGGCTGGCCCGAGATCCGCGCGATCTGGCCCGAGCTGTCGACTGTCGCCCCCGCGATCGCGGTCCATCTTGAGATCGACGCCAAATACGATGTCTATCTCAAGCGCCAGAGCGCCGACGTCGAGGCCTTCCGTCGCGATGAGGGGCTGCTCCTGACCGATATCGATTACAGCCTGGTGCCTGGGCTTTCCAATGAGGCCCGCTCGAAGCTGGAAGCGGCACGCCCGAGAACGGTCGGGCAGGCGGGCCGGCTCGATGGCGTGACGCCAGCAGCGCTCGGTATCCTGGCGGCCTACCTGCGCCGGGAACAGCGGCGCAACCGGATGGCCAGCTGATTGTTTCACGTGAAACAGTCCAGCCGGGATATCTTTTGAAGTTGCCGCGTGAGAGCCTCAGCTGCCTCGTCAGCGGCGGTGCGCTCCCTCTCCCGCTCTTCGCGGGGGAGGGTTGGGGTGGGGGCAGACGCGGGTGGTGCCTACACTGAGGCACCCCAGCCCGCCCTCATAGGCGCGAGCTTAAGCAAGACTAGGCCCGTTTTATCCATCGGCTGATCCGCTTGCGCTGCTGCGCTCCCTCTCCCGCCAAAGCGAAGCGCTTGCTTCGCTTTGGCGGGAGAGGGTTGGGGTGAGGGGGTCTCACCGCGAGCGACACGGCCCGTTGAGAGACCCCCTCACCCGCCGCTACGCGGCGGCCTCTCCCGCAAGGGGAGAGGCGAACGGAGACCGGCGTGACGGGCTCGGGCTGACCGCCGGACCTTAAGCTAGCGCCTATGCACCCCTCCCTCCCCCGCAAGCGGGAGAGGGAGTGCACCGAGCAAGCCGCGAGGGCATCACCCTGAAACTCAACGAAGCCCCCTGAGAAGCGATTGGCGACGCTCCGCGCGGCGCCTGCCGGGTCAGGTGAGCAGGCTGTTTCACTCCCTCTCCCGCTTGCGGGGGAGGGTGGGGTGGGGGTGCTTCAACGGGCGAAAATGGATCGATCGGGGTATCGTTTACCACCGGCTTCACCAGCACCGCCGAGTGCCGCGCCACCCGCACCCGAGCCTTCCCCCGCGAAGAGCGGGAGAGAGGGAAGAGCGCGCAGCGTCGCCCGCGTGATAGGGTTTGAACGACCCGAAACATTAGCAAATAATCCGATGGCTCAACGATCGCACCCCGCCCCCGTGGCTCCATCGCCCGCTGCCGACAAGGCTGCGGCCCTGACGCTCACGCCTGTTTCACGTGAAACGGAAGCGCGGCTGGACCTGTATGTCGGCCTGCTCAGACAGTGGCAGGCAAAAACCAATCTGGTCGCACCCTCGACGCTTCCGCATCTGTGGACCCGGCATATCCTGGATTCGCTGCAACTGCTGCAACTGGCCCCGGCAGCCAAGGTTTGGGTTGATCTCGGCAGCGGTGGCGGCTTTCCCGGCGTCGTGCTGGCCTGCGCGCTGGCTGAGATCCCCGATGTCAGGGTTCATCTGGTCGAGCGCAACGCCAAGAAGGCGGCCTTCCTGCGCGAAGCATTGCGGATAACCCAGGCGCCGGGCATCGTGCATTTGGCGGACATAGAGGATACTGTGAAAGGAATCACCGCGGCAGTTGATTGCGTCACGGCCAGGGCGGTGGCGCCACTTGATCGGCTGGTCGGCTTTGCTGAGCCGCTGGTGCGACGGGGTGCCAAAGCCTTGTTTCTCAAGGGTCAAGATGTAGAGTTAGAATTGACCGAGGCTACTAAATATTGGAATATTTCGCCTCAGTTGTATTCCAGCCGCAGCGGTGGACACGGTTGGATCGTCGAACTCGATCGTATCGAGCGGCGCGCCTCGTCCGCCCCAGCCCATGGCAACCCGGCATGACCGTAATTGGCGAAGTATATCAAGAAGATAAGGCTCCTGCGGTCGGAGGTCATCCGCGCATTCTATCGTTGGCCAATCAGAAGGGCGGAGTCGGCAAGACCACCACCGCGATCAATCTGGGCACGGCGTTGGCGGCCATCGGCGAGCGGGTTCTGATCGTCGATCTCGATCCCCAGGGCAACGCCTCCACCGGTCTCGGCATCGACCGTCGCAACCGCAATTGCTCGACCTATGACGTGCTGATCGGGGAGGCGACGCTGCGCGACGCCGTCGTTCAGACCGCGGTGCCGCGCCTGCATATCGCGTCGTCCACCATGGATCTCTCGGGCCTCGAGCTCGAATTGGGCTCAACCCGCGACCGCGCCTTTCGGCTGCGCAATGCGATCGCGGGCCTGAACACCGAGGTGGCGGCGGAGGCCGAATACACCTATGTGCTGATCGATTGCCCGCCCTCGCTCAATCTTCTGACCGTCAATGCGATGGCGGCGTCCGACGCCATCCTCGTGCCGCTGCAATGCGAGTTCTTCGCGCTCGAAGGCCTGTCGCAACTGCTGCAGACGGTGGAGCAGGTGCGCTCGACCCTCAATCCCAACCTGACCATCCACGGCATCGTGCTCACCATGTTCGACTCGCGAAACAACCTGTCGAACCAGGTGGTCGCCGACGTCAGGCAGTTCATGGGGGCCAAGGTCTACAACACCATGATCCCACGCAACGTGCGCATCTCCGAAGCGCCGTCCTATGGCAAGCCGGTGCTGGTCTATGACCTTCGATGCGTCGGCAGCGAAGCCTATCTGAAGCTCGCGACCGAAGTGATCCAGCGCGAGCGCGAACTGCGCACCAATTGAGGGTTGGCGATGGCCGATGAAGCGCGTTCGCGACTGGGCCGCGGTCTTGCGAGTCTGATCGGGGATGTCGGCGGCGAGGCCTCTCATCCGGAGCGGCCGCGCGCGCAGCGCAAGGTTCCGATCGAATTCCTCAAACCCAATCCGCGCAATCCGCGCCGCGAGTTTGCCGCGGCCGAACTCGGCGAACTCGCCGATTCGATCAGGCAGCACGGCGTGATCCAGCCGATCGTGGTGCGTCCGGTGAAAGGCGCGCAGGATCGCTTCGAGATCATCGCCGGCGAACGCCGCTGGCGCGCCGCGCAGACGGCCGGCCTGCACGAGGTGCCGATCGTGCCGGTCGACGTCAGCGACAGCGATGCGCTGGAGATCGCGATCATCGAAAACGTGCAGCGCGAAGACCTCAATGCGATGGAAGAGGCGCAGGGCTATCACGCGCTATCAGGTGAATTCAAACGTAGCCAGGAGGATATTGCCAAGATCGTCGGCAAGAGCCGCAGCCACGTGGCCAACATGATGCGGCTGACCAAACTGCCGGCCGAGGTTCAGGCCTATATCGCGCTCGGACAGCTGTCGGCCGGCCACGCGCGGGCCCTGATCGGCGTGCCCGATCCGCTGGCCGCCGCCAAGCGCATCGTTGAGGAAGGCCTCAACGTGCGCCAGGCCGAGGCGCTCGCGCATGACGAGGGCGTGCCGGTTCGCAAGTCCCAGAAGGCGCGCGGCGGCAAGGTGAGGGATGCCGACACGGCGGCGCTGGAAAAGCGGGTCTCTGACGCGCTCGGGCTGGCCGTCAGCATCGACCACCGCGATCCCGGCGGCACCGTCCAGATCCGCTACCGCGAGCTTGAACAGCTCGACGAGATCGTGCGGCGGCTGGGCGAGGGTAATTGATCGGCTACGATCCCCGCCGCTTTGCATTGACCGCGATCGACAGCAGCGCGCGCTGGGCGATCGCGGCGGCAAGCGCGGATTGCTTGCGCATCTCCAGCGCGGCCGCGGCGAGCTGCTCGATGATGATGAGCAGCCGCGCCGCGCTGAAGTTGCGCAGCGCGGTTTCGACATTCGGCTTGCGCGAAAAATGCAGCCGGGGAAATCCGCTGTCGAGCAGGCTCGACAGCGGCGTCCCCGCGGCCACCGCGAGCGCCGATTTATGCAGCCATGCCGCCTGGCGCTGCGTGGCGGAGATGATCATTCCGGGATAGGTGCCGGCCATCACGGCCTTGGCAAATTCCGTCTCGACCAGTTCGGGCCTGCCGGCGAACGCGCCGTCCACGATCGGATCGATCTTCAATTCGGAAGCATCCGAGACCACCGCCATCACATCGTCGAGCGTGACTTCGGCGTTGCCGTGCGCGTAGAGCGTGAGCTTGCGCAGTTCGTTGCGCGAGGCCTGGCGGTCGCCGCCGAGCAGAGCCGTCAGCGCCGCGCGCGCGTCCGGCGCGATGCGCAAATCCGAGACCCGCAACTCGTCGTCGATCAAACGGGCCAGATCGCGCTCGCCGTCGGGATAGCAGGCGATCGCGACCGCCGTCTTGGCGCGTTCGCAGGCCTTGCGCAGCGGCGATTCCGGCCTGAGCTCGCCGGCCTCGATGACAATGCGGCAATCCTTCAGCGCCAATTCCGCGAGCGTATCGACGCCGCTGGCAAAGCTGCGCGAGCCGGCGCGGACCCGGATGGCGCGACGGCCGCCGAACAGCGGAATGGTCATGGCTTCGTCGACCAGGCGGGAGGGCTCGGCAGAGAGCTCGTCGCCATCGAGCCGGACCACCGAAAATGGGTCGCCGGGATCATCGACGGCGGACCCGATCAGCGCCTCGGCGCGCTCGCGCACCAGGCCGGCGTCGGGACCGTACAACAGGATAATGGGGCGGCCCGGATCAGGCCGGGCCAGAAAGGCGTCGATTTCTCTTCCGCGCAGCGCGACCACAGACTGGCCTTCACATCATTGCCGAATGACCGCGGCTCAGGTCCCGGCGACGAAGAACGACGCCAACCGGGTCTGGATGTTTTCCGCGATCTCCTGGGCCGCACGATCCTCGGCGTCGCGGAAGGCGCGGGAGCGGGAGAAGCGCTGGTAGCTGCCGGGCAGGTCATAGGAGACGCGGGAGAAGGTGGTACCCGTCATCACCGATTTGTTCGAGGCGATCTCGATCAGATTGTATTGGGCATCGATGCCGACATCCTCGTTGGTGGGCAGCCCCGTGGTCGGAGAGACGATCAGGGAGGTGCGGGATAGCGTGAACCGGAGCTCCAGCCGATGGGTTGGCGCCGTGCCGACGGCGCTGCCGTAGAGCTTGAACGCCAGCGCGTTGCGGATGGCGACCCCGATCCGGGCTTCCTGCGACGCGGTTGGCTTAGCGACCGGCAGAAGCTCCACCCCCAACAGCTTTTCGCGCAAGGCGGGCGTGCCGTCGGCATGCTCCGCATACATCGGCTGAAAGCAGCCGGCGGTCAGCGCCGCGAGCGCAATCACGGCGAGACACCGAGCGGCGAGGCGGGTTCTAGCCAACGACATTCACGATCCTCATGGGAACAATGATCACCTTGCGGGCGGCCTTGCCGCCGAGAGCTTGTTTTACCGCATCGAGGCCCAGAACGGCAGCCTCTATTTCCGGATTCCCGGCTTCTCGGGCCACCGTGACTTCGCCGCGCTTCTTGCCGTTAACCTGGACCACCAGCGACATGCTGTCTTCAACCAAGAGATCGCGTTCGATTTGGGGCCAATGGGCCTCTGAGACCAGGCCCGGCTGTCCCAGCACCTGCCAGCTTTCCTCGGCCAGATGCGGCATCATGGGCGCAAACAGCTGCACCAGGATGACCGCGGCTTCCCAAATCGCCCATTGCAGGTCTTGCGGACGCTCCGCCTCGCGCGCCAGGACCTCGCCCAGCACGTTGGCAAATTCCCGGATATAAGCCAGGCAGACGTTGAAATGCAGTCTTTCGATGCCGGTGGAGACCTTGTCGAGCGCCCCATGCGCCGCTTTGCGCAGCGCCAGTGCCTCAGGGCCGAATGCCGCCGGGCGCGCCGCGGGTTTGGTCGCAGCGATCCCAGCGGATTCATTCACCAGCCGCCATAGCCGCTGCACGAATCGCGAGGCGCCCTGCACCCGCTCGTCACTCCAGATCACGTCGCGATCCGGCGGCGAATCCGACAGCATGAACCAGCGCGCGACGTCGGCGCCATAACTATCGATGATGTCGTCGGGGTCGACGGTATTGCGCTTCGACTTCGACATCTTCTCGATGCCGCCGATCACGATATCCTCTCCTGTCGTCAGCAGCTGGGCACGGCGGCCATTGCCGCCGGTCTCGATCCGGACCTCCGCCGGCGTCACGTAGCTGCCGTCGGCTTTTTGGTAGGTCTCGTGCACCACCATGCCCTGCGTGAACATGCCGGCGAAGGGTTCTTCCATGCCGATATGGCCAGTGGCTTTCATGGCGCGAATGAAGAAGCGGCTGTAGAGCAGGTGCAGGATCGCGTGCTCCACGCCGCCGATATACTGATCGACCGGCATCATCCGGTTCGCGACCTCAGGCGTTGTCGGCGCCGTGTCATTCCACGGATCGGTGAAGCGCGCGAAGTACCACGAGGAATCGACGAAGGTGTCCATGGTATCGGTTTCGCGTACGGCCTCGCCGCCGCATTGCGGGCAGCGCACATGCTTCCAGGTCGGATGATGGTCGAGCGCGTTGCCCGGCCGGTCGAAGGTCACATCCTCCGGCAACACTACCGGCAGGTCGTTGTCGGGCACCGGCACCACGTCGCAGATCGGGCAGTGGATCACCGGAATCGGACAGCCCCAATAGCGCTGCCGCGAGATGCCCCAATCGCGCAGCCGGAAATTCACCTTGCGCTGGCCGACCGCGCCCGACCTTGCCTCCCCCGCGTGCAGGGGAGGGTCAGGGAGGGGGCGCACCTCTGCCTCCAACCGCCTCGCGACCTCCTCCTTGGCCTCTGCGATGGTCATGCCATCGAGGAAGCGTGAATTGATCATGCGGCCGTCGCCGTCATAGGCGGTGTCGGTGATGACGAAGCTCAGGGGGTCCTGGCCCTCGGGGCAGACCACGGGCGTATTGCCGAGGCCATATTTATTGACGAAATCGAGGTCGCGCTGGTCGTGCGCGGGACAGCCGAAGATCGCGCCGGTGCCATATTCCATCAGCACGAAATTGGCGACATAGACCGGCAGCTTCCAGCCGGCATCGAACGGATGGATGGCCTTGATGCCGGTGTCGAAGCCGAGCTTCTCGGCGGTATCAATGATTTCCTGCGCGGTGCCATGGCGTTTGGCTTCCGCGATGAACGCGGCAAGTTCAGGATTCTTCGCAGCCGCCGCCTGCGCCAGCGGGTGATCGGGGGCGATCGCCATGAACTTGGCGCCGAACAGCGTGTCCTGGCGGGTGGTAAAAATCTTCAGCTCGCTCTCGCCCGCAGGCGCGGTGGCCGGATCGAGCGCGAAGCGGATCAGCATGCCTTCCGAGCGGCCGATCCAGTTGCGCTGCATCAGCCGCACCTTGTCGGGCCAACGATCGAGCGTATCGAGCGCGTCCAATAGCTCCGGCGCGTACTTCGTAATCTTGAAGACCCACTGGCTCATCTCGCGCTGCTCGACCACGGCGCCGGAACGCCAGCCGCGGCCGTCGATCACCTGCTCGTTGGCGAGCACGGTCATGTCGACCGGGTCCCAGTTGAGCTTGCGCTTTTCGCGCTCGGCGAGACCGGCACGCAGGAAATCGTTGAACAGCTTCTGCTGGTGTTTGTAGTAACCGGGATCGCAGGTCGCGAATTCGCGGGCCCAGTCCAGCGAAAGTCCCATGGTCTGGAGCTGCCGCTTCATGGCGGCGATGTTGTCATAGGTCCAGGCCTTCGGCGCCACCTTGCGCTCGATCGCGGCATTTTCCGCCGGCAGCCCGAACGCGTCCCAGCCCATCGGGTGCAGCACGTTGTAACCCTTGGCCCGCATATAGCGCGCCAGCACATCGCCCATGGTGTAGTTGCGGACGTGGCCCATGTGGATGCGCCCGGACGGATAGGGGAACATCTCGAGCACGTAGTATTTCGGCCTCGGGTCGTCGTTTTTTGACGCGAAGATCGCCTTCTGGTCCCACTGGCGTTGCCAGCGCGGCTCGGATTCACGTGCGTTGTAGCGTTCGGAGATCATGGAATATTAACGGTTTTTGATGGATTCGAGCCGTTCAGCCGACGGCGGACTAGGCCACAAAAGCGGCCGGGGGGTCAACGGCCCGGCCCTTCAAAATGCCGGACGGCGAGCCTCAGCTCGCCAGCGCGATCCCATCATCGGCGGCCCGCACCAGCCGGTGCTCGACCACCGTATTGCGGCCGCGATGTTTGGCGGCATAGAGAGCGGCGTCGGCGGCCTCGATCAGGTCGCCTGACGGCTGGCCGTCATGGGGCCGGGTACCGGCGACCCCGACGCTGACGGTGACAATCCGATAGCCGGACGTTTGGTGCGGCATGGCCAGGCTCTCGATCGCCGCGCGCACGTGCTCGCCAATTTCTCGCGCCCTCGCCGGGCTGGTGTTTGGCAGCAGCAGACAAAATTCCTCGCCGCCATAGCGTACGGCAAAGCCCATGCTCTCGTCGGCAACGGCGGCCAGCGCTTCGCCGAGCCTGGAGAGGCAGGCGTCACCTTCGGGGTGGCCGTAGCTGTCGTTGAACAGCTTGAAGTGATCGACGTCGATCATCAAGAGCGACAGTTCGTTATCGCATTGGATCGCCTTCATCCATTCGAAGTCGAGCCGGCTCTGGAACCCGCGGCGGTTGGCGAGACCGGTCAGCATGTCGATCGATGCCATCACGGTAAGGCGGTCGTTGGTGGCGAGCAGTTCGCGCTCACGCTGGCCGAGCTGGGCTGCCATCGCGTTGAAGGCGCGGGCCAGCGGCACGAATTCGGCCGGCAGCACCTTGTACGAGACGCGCGCCGACCAGTCGCCCTGGCCGAAGCGCTTTGCCATCGCCGCCATCAGCCCGATCGGCTGGATCACGATTTTCTCCGCGGCGACCAATGCGCCGAGCAGTACGAACAGGCAGACGAACGCCAATTGCAGATAGGCGGTATGAAGCTCGCGATCGGCGCTGGTGGCAAACCGCGCTTCGTCGACTGTGATGACCAGCCGCGATGCGGTCCGGGGAATGCGGGCAAAGTTCACCGCGCGCCGTGAGCCATCAGCGGCGAGGTAGGAGGCCGTGCCTTCGATATCGTCCGAGCCATCATCCTTGTCTGCGACGGCGGCAAGCAGCGGCGCGTCATCGAGCGCGTGACCGATCCTGTCGGCCTGATCCCACGGCGCGGCCAGAACCGTTCCTTCGCTGTCGATCAGAACGGCGGACACGCCGGGCCGGCCGCCGAGCTCGTCCATCATCTTCGACATCCAGTCGAGACTGATCGCCGCAACAATGACCGCGTCCTCGCCGGCAGCGACCGCGGATACCGGATAGGCCGCGGTCATGATGGGCTGCTTCACGCCCCGGCCATAGAGGTAATCGCTGAACACGAAACCATGGCCTTGCACCGCCTTCCTGAAATAACTGCGGTCGCCGAGATCGAGTCCGACCAGGCTGGGCAAGGTTGAGCATTGCACCAGGCCGTCGCCGCCGACAAACGACAGGCTGACGATCCACGGCAGCTCGACCTGCAGGCTCGCGCGCAGCATATCGCAGCTGCGGCCGACGCCCCCGGCCGAAGCCCTGATATAGGCGGTCGATTTCACCATGGTCTCGACCGACGTGATGATTTCACGCTGTGCCTGAACGCTGTGCTCGGCAATGGCCGTGAATTCCACTGACGCAGCCGCGATCTCCTTGCTGCGGGTGTCCTCGAGCGAACGGGCGCGTTCCAGCATCAGGGGCGCCACGACAATCAGCGCCAGCAGCGCCAATCGCGCACGGATGCCGCGAAGCTGCTTGAGTTTCACTCTTCTGCGATTGAAACTGACCCGTGACATCGCCTTCCCCTGTCCCCACATGTACGCTACCGGACAGGGCTCAAGAAGCCGTTCCTGAACTAGGTAAAAAGTGAATTAGACCGCTGACGACTAAAAGGCCGCAATGACCCCGCTGCATACCTCGCCGATAACCGCGCATTTACCAAACGGGCTTGCCAGGGTGGAGCAGGAGATTGCGCGCGCCTGCAATGAAGCGCGCCGGGATCGCGCGGCGGTCACCCTGATCGCCGTGTCGAAAACCTTCGACGCCGGTGCCATTTCGCCGGTCATCGAAGCCGGCCAGCGCGCATTCGGCGAAAACCGCGTACAGGAAGCCAAAGCGAAGTGGCCGGCGTTGCGGTCGGCTCACCCCGATATCGCGCTGCATCTGATCGGTCCGTTGCAATCCAACAAGGCGAAGGAGGCGGTGGCGCTGTTCGACGCCATCCATTCGGTCGACCGTCCGAGTATTTGCGAAGCCTTGGCCAAGGAAATCGCCGTTCAGAAGCGCCATCCCCTGTTGTTTGTCCAGCTCAATACCGGCGAGGAGCCGCAGAAAGCGGGCGTCGCACCCCATGAAGCCGACGCCTTCATTGCCCGCTGCCGCGACAACTATGGCTTGGCGATCTCCGGCCTGATGTGCATTCCGCCCGTCAATGAAGGGCCGGCGCCGCATTTCGCGCTGACCGCAAAGATCGCCGCGCGCAATGGGCTTGCCAACCTGTCGATGGGCATGAGCGCCGACTTCGCCATCGCAATCCAGTTCGGCGCCACCCATGTCCGGGTCGGCTCGGCGATTTTCGGGGCGCGGTGAAGTTATGCGAACCCCACCGACACCCTTCCAATCGAACCGAAGTCGGCGGTCATCCGATCGCCGGCCGCTATCGGCAGCGGTGGATGACAGGTTCCCGTGGTCACCACCTCGCCGGCCCGCAGCGTGATGCCGAGCTGGCGCAGTTCGTTGGCAAGCCACGCCAGTGCGATCCGGGGATCGCCCAGCACGTTCTTGCCGTGACCGATGAAATGCCGGTCCCGCAGCGCAATGACCGGCTTGTGCTCGACCAGATCGAGCGCCCGCCAGTCACAGGGCGCTGCGGCGCCGAGCACGAACAAATGCGCGCAGGCATTGTCGGCGATGATTTGCGCGGCCCCCGCAGTGACGAAATCCGCGAACCTGGAATCCGGGATCTCGATCGCCGGATGCAGCGTGCCGACCGCATCGAGAACCTCGCCTACCGTGTAGGGCTGGGCTCGCGGCGGCAGATCGGCCGCCATGCGAAAGGCAAACTCCGGCTCGGCGACGCGCATCTCATTTCCCGCCATGGCGGCGGTGCCGCCATTCGCAATCACCGTGTCAGAGAGAATGCGTCCGGCCATCGGGCCATCGACGTTGATGTGCCGTTGTCCGGCCTCGCTGGTGGCCGCGATTTTCCAGCCGAACAGGCTTCCGCTCGAATAATTCGCGAACGCGGACTGGATCGCATAGGCCTCCCTGCGGTCACGCGGGCGCACCGAGGCTTCGAGTCCCCGAGCTTGGTGCCGGTGCGCCAATGATCGTACAGGGTCCGGGCCGCGGCTGCGATCTGATGTTCGTCGAGCATTGTGTTGTCATCCCATGGTGGCGTCGGTTGGCCTGCTCCGCATGTCGGCAATGACGAGCCGGGAAATTCTTACCCAATCACAATCCGGGTCTGCGGTGACAGTCGCCGGAGCAACTGAAGCATGGTCGTTTTCGTCATGGCAATGCAGCCGGCGGTTGGACCAAAATTGTCGCGCGCCAGATGCAGGAACACCGCGCTGCCGCGGCCGGCGATGCGCGGGCTGCGGTTGTGATCGATCTCGACGATGAAGTCGTAAAGGTGATCGGGGCGCGTAAGCCGGTCGCCGCCGCGCTCGCGATTGAGCCGCACCGGCTGATTATAGTGCCGGCTTGAGGGATCTTCGCACCAGGCATCTTCCGGCCGGATGGCGCGGACCGGCAACAAGGTCCGCGGCCTGGGGTAGCGGTCGGCGCGCCACCACACCTGCCTTGGCCGGAAAGTCCCTCTCGGCGTCCCTCCGTCGCCCTCGCGCTTGTTGGCCCTGATGCCGCCGCGGCCGAGCGCGACCGGGAAAACCTGTCCGCCCGCGATTAAAAAGCCCTGGCGCGGATCCCCGGCGGCGGCACGAATGCGCACCAGCGCGGCTGGCCGGCGGGCCCGAGGCGATCGGTAAGACATTGAATTAAAAGGTTTTTCCATTTGATGCGCAAATCCCGCATGGCCCATTCCGCCGGCAAATACTCTATTTCACCCATTACAGGACATTCATCCAAATGCTTCTGAATTCTGGGTTAGACTGGTCGACGGCTTGTGAATCGGTAACAGTTCCCTAACTCAAGCCGAACGCTGAGATGACGAACCCGATGATAGCACCGGGGACCCGGCTGACGGCGCTCCCGCCTGCAGCATTATCCCCAGGAGGATTTGTACCGATGGCCAATGCCCGCAAGATCCTGATCGTGGACGACGACACCGATCTGCGCGACACGCTGGTGGAGCAACTGTCCCTGCATGACGAATTCGAGGCCTCTGCCGTCGATACCGGCGCCAAGGGCGCCAGCGCCGCCAAGACCAATTCCCCCGACCTCGTCTTGATGGATGTCGGCTTGCCGGATACCGACGGCCGCGAAGTCGTACGTTCGCTGCGCAAGGGCGGCTTCAAGGCCCCGATCATCATGCTGACCGGGCACGACACCGATTCGGACACCATTCTGGGGCTGGAGTCCGGCGCCAATGATTACGTGGCCAAGCCGTTTCGCTTCGCGGTGCTGCTGGCGCGGATCCGGGCGCAGTTGCGCCAGCACGAGGCCAGCGAAGACGCGGTGTTTTCGGTCGGCCCCTACAGTTTCCGGCCCGGCTCCAAGATGCTGACCGGCGCCAATGCCAGGAAGGTGCGTCTGACCGAAAAGGAAACCGCGATCCTTCGATTTCTCTATCGCGCGGGCCAGATGCCGGTGTCGCGGGAAACCCTGCTGCAGGAAGTGTGGGGCTATAATTCGGGCGTCACCACCCATACCCTGGAAACCCACATCTATCGCTTGCGTCAGAAGATCGAGAAGGACGCCGCCAACCCGGAAATATTGGTGACCGAAGCCGGCGGCTATAAGCTGGTGCCGTGACCAGGTTCAAGCGCGGCTTGTCATTGTCTGGCTTGGTACAGGCTTCCGATCATTCGGTCCGAGATGTCGATCGAAGATGATATCGCATTGCTGGAGCGGGTCCCGACCTTGCATTTGTTGGGGACGGCCGCCCTTCGCATGCTGGCGATCGGCTCCGAGCAGCGCAATGTCGGGCGCGGCGACCGGCTGTTTCGCCTCGGCGACGAGGCCGATGCGGGCTTTATCGTTCAACGCGGCAGGTTCCGGATCGAGGACGGCAATGGCGCCGAAATGATCGCCGGACCGGGCGCCATGATCGGGGAGCTCGCCCTGATCGTCGCGATGCAGCGTCCGTCGAGCGCGACCGCGCTGGAGCCATCCACGGTGATCCGGATCGCGCGCAGCCTGTTCCAGCGCGTGCTCGAAAGCGATCCCGGTGCCGCGAGCCGGCTGCGTGATGAATTCGCCACCCGTACCAGCGAGATCGCCAGCGATCTCCTGATCGCAGGCGCCAAGCTCAGCAACTCTTGATTACACGTCGAGGGTGACCGTCACCGGAACGTGGTCGGAGGGCCGTTGCCAGCCGCGCGCGTCGCGGCTGATGCGGAAATCGCTGACACATTCGTTGAGGGCGCGCGATACCCAGATGTGATCAAGCCGGCGCCCCCGATCCGCAAGGGTCCAGTCGGCGGCGCGATAGCTCCACCAAGTATAGACCTTTTCCGACAACGGAATGCGTTGCCGCGCCACATCGATCCAGTCGCCATGCGCCTGCGCCGCCAGCAGCTTCTCGCATTCGATCGGGGTATGCGACACGATCTTCAGCAATTGCCTGTGCGACCATACATCGTTTTCATGCGGCGCGACGTTGAGATCGCCGACCAGGATATGCCGGTCATCGCCGCGCGGATGCAGCGGCTCGCAGGCCTTCATCTCGTCGAGGAACCGAAGCTTGTGCTCGAATTTCGGATTGAGCGCGGGATCGGGAATATCGCCGCCGGCCGGAACATAGAAGTTGTGCAGCACCAGCGGCTTTTCGAGCTGCGCGTTGGCGCCGAACGCGACCGAGATGTGACGCGAGTTGATCTTGTCGCAGAAGGTGCGAATGTCGGTGCGCTCGAACGGCAGCTTCGAGATCACCGCGACGCCGTGGTATCCCTTCTGCCCGTTCAGCGCGACATGCTCGTAGCCGAGGCGACGGAAGCGCTTGCGCGGAAATGCATCATCGATGCATTTGGTTTCCTGCAGGCAGAGCACGTCCGGCCGCACCGTTCTGAGGAATTTGGCGACCAGGTCGATGCGCAGCCGCACCGAGTTGATGTTCCACGTGGTCAAGGAAAGCCGCATCAAGGGACTATTACGGCTGCTGCGCGCAGCGCAAGCGACCAAGCCGCCGGCTTCATATAAATCTCTGGATTAAGCTGCAGGGTCGGTCGCCGGGTCAGGCCGAGGCTAACCCGGCGAGGTCTGATAGACCGTAAAGTCGATCTTGAACAGGCTCGGATCGAGCTTCTTGGAGCTGTCCAGATTGTAGACCGCGACGGTGGTGTCATAGCCCTGCGGATCGGTAACCGTCCACTGCTTGAGCTGGCCGTCCTTGGCGCCGACCATCAGCATCAGCCGGCTGGTACCGACCAGCGCCTGCTTCTCCTCGATGGTGACGCTGATATACAGCTCGTCGGCGGTCACGCTCACGACGTTGGTGTCCTTCATCAGATCGATGCGGTCCGACAGCAGATAGCGCAGCGGCGTTTGCGACAGCGGATAGATGTCCTGGGTCGCCAGCTTACGGTCTCGAACCACCAGCGTTGTTCCGTCTGCGACGATGTCGATCGGACTGGGCGGATCATATTCGAAACGCACCTTGCCGGGCTTCTGGATGTAGAAATCGCCCTTGGTCTTGGTGCCGTCGGGCCCGACTTGAACAAAATTGCCGACCAGCGTCTGCAGCGACGAGAGATAGGCGCTTACCCTGGCGGCTTGCGCCTTCTGATTCGCATCAAAGGAGGAAAATATGTTGACCGGAACGTTACGGCGCGGATCCGGAATGACCGGCTCCGGCGGCGCTGCCGCATTGGCTCCGGTGGTGAGCGGGCCCCGCTGCGACTCCGAGGCGCTGAGCTGCAGGCCGCTGCGGGTTTTGGGCGCGGGTTTTGGCATCGGTACGCCCTGGGCCGAGCACGGCGTCGCCATGCCGACGATGTAGGCGAAGGTCAGCAACGCCAAGCCGGCGCGAGCGCCGCCAAACGCGAATGGTTCGGCCATTCGAAAATTCAGATTTCTCTTCAATGCGCGATCTCGACAGGAGGTGAGGTATCTTATCGTGGTTTGGTCGAAGGCAGATATGGCTTTTCCGTGATCATTTGATGCCCCATTCCGCCCATTGCATCAGAATTGGCTCTCTTCTTCCTCGACCAGAATCTCGCGTTTTCCGGCGTGATTGGCCTGGCCGACGATCCCCTCGATTTCCATCCGCTCCATCAGCGAGGCGGCGCGGTTATATCCGATCTGCAGCCGGCGCTGGATATAACTGGTGGAGGCCTTGCGGTCGCGCTTGACGATTGCCACCGCCTGCGCAAACAAATCGCCGGCGCCTTCCGCACCACCCATGCCGGTCTGGTCGAATACCGCACCGTCTTCGTCGACAGGCTCTTCCGCGGTAACGGCTTCGAGGTATTCGGGCGCGCCTTGCGACTTGAGATGGCGGACCACCTTTTCGACCTCTTCGTCCGAGACGAAGGGGCCGTGGACGCGGCTGATGCGGCCGCCGCCGGCCATGTAAAGCATGTCGCCCTGTCCAAGCAATTGCTCGGCGCCCATTTCGCCGAGGATGGTGCGGCTGTCGATTTTCGACGTGACCTGAAAGGAGATCCGGGTCGGGAAGTTGGCCTTGATGGTGCCGGTGATGACATCCACCGACGGCCGCTGCGTCGCCAGCACCACGTGCAGGCCGGCGGCGCGGGCCATCTGCGCCAGACGCTGCACCGCGCCCTCGATATCCTTGCCGGCGACCATCATCAGGTCGGCCATTTCGTCAACGATGATGACGATGAAGGGCAGTGGCTCGAGATCGAGCTTCTCGTCCTCGTAGATGGCCTTGCCGGTTTCCTTGTCGAAGCCGGTATGCACCGTGCGCGTCAACTCCTCACCCCTGGATTTTGCCTCCAGCAGGCGGGCGTTGTAGCCATCGATGTTGCGCACGCCGAGCTTGGACATTTTCTTGTAGCGCTCTTCCATCTCGCGCACCGCCCATTTCAGCGCTACCACGGCCTTCTTCGGATCGGTCACGACCGGCGTCAACAGATGCGGAATGCCGTCATAGACGGACAGCTCCAGCATCTTCGGGTCGACCATGATCAGGCGGCACTGATCCGGGCGCAGCCGATACAACAGGCTGAGGATCATGGTGTTGATGGCAACCGACTTGCCGGAGCCGGTGGTGCCGGCGATCAGAAGATGCGGCATCCGCGCCAGGTCGACGATGATGGATTCGCCGCCGATATTCTTGCCAAGACAGAGCGGAAGTTTTGCGACCGTTTCGATGTAGTCCTTGACCGCCAGCAATTCGCGCAAATAAACCTTTTCGCGATGCGGGTTGGGCAATTCGATGCCGATGGCGTTGCGGCCGGGCACCACCGCGACGCGCGCCGACAGCGCGCTCATCGAACGCGCGATGTCGTCGGCAAGTCCAATCACGCGCGACGATTTGATGCCGGGCGCGGGCTCCAACTCGTACAGCGTGACCACCGGGCCGGGATGGGCCTTGACGATTTCGCCGCGGACCCCGAAGTCGCCGAGCACGCCTTCCAGCGTGCGCGAATTGGTGTCGAGTTCCGACTTGCTCAGCGGCTGGCGATCCGATGCCTTCGGCGCGGACAGCACGGCAATCGGCGGCAGCTCGAACCTGACGGAGGCTTTTCGCGAGGGGGCGCGGGCTGCCGCCTTCTTGCGCGGCCGCGGACTTGCGGGAATTTCCTCTTCTTCGTCCGGTTCGGTCTCGAAATCCTCGTCGCGCGGTTCGGACGGGGACACAGCCGGGCCCTCGCCGAGATGGGGTTCCAGACGCTCGAACGAAATCCCGCGCGATGCCGATGGGCTGGCGACCAGCCAGCCGTAGGTCCGGGTCAACAGCCACCACAGCCGCGCTCGCGCGCTCATTGCGGCATGAAAGACCCACCCCAACGAGACCGAGCCGGCGCGGTCATCCTCTTCGACCAAGGGTGTGTCGTCGTCCTCGATCGGCGTCGCTTCATCCTCCTGCGGCGGGCGCGAGCCCCAGCCGCTGGCCAGCAGGAAAGTCGCAACGACGGCAGCGCTCAGCAGGGTTCCGAGCGCGAGGCGATAGACCGGTCCGGGCGCACCGAATACCACGGCAGGGGCGCGCACCAGCGCGTCGCCGACGACGCCGCCGAGCCCGGTCGGCAGCGGCCAAGCCCCGCCATGCGGCCAGCAGCTGGCAAATCCGGCCGAGGTCAGCGCGCAAAGCAGCCAACACGCGATCCGCAGCGGTTCCCGGTCGAAGGGGCGGTGGTTGAGCATGCGCCAGCCCCACACCGCCACCGGCAGGATCAGCATGATGGCGCCGAGTCCGAGGATCTGCATCGAGAGATCGGCCCCAATCGCGCCGGGATAACCGACGATATTGCGGATGGCGCGCGAGGTCGCGTGGCTGAGACTGGGATCCTGTACCGACCACGTCATCAGCGCGGCGGCCGCCACGCCGGCCAGCGCGATCAGGCCCAGTCCAGCGAGCTGGCGCAGCCGGCGGGCCAGCGCCTCGCGGATCGACGCCGGCAACTGGCCGACCAGAGGAATAACGCGTTCGATCGCCGGCATGCTCATCGGGCTTCCGCGATTAGCCTAGAATTTCGACCAGCCGGTGCAACGCCTCGGCGGTTGTCTCATGATCCTGCACCAGCGCCAGCCGGATATAGCCGGAGCCGGGATTGAAGCCGTCGGGCTGCGGCCGGGCCAGGTAACTTCCGGGCACCACGCGCACACCGCCGTCCTTGTAGAGCCTGACCGTTGCCGCCTCGTCGCCGCCCTGCGCCGACACATCGAGCCAGACGCAGAAGCCGCCAGCGGGCCGCCGATAGCCGTAGCGCTCCTTCAGGATCTGGTCGGCAGACCCGAATTTCATGCGGTAGAGGCGGCGGTTCTCTTCGACATGGGCCTCGTCATGGTAGGCGGCGATCGCGACATGCTGCAGCGGCACCGGCACCTGGGGCGCGGCGACGTTGCGCAGCTCGTGGAACAGGCCGAGAAATTTCCGGTCGCCGGCGACGAACCCGACCCGCATGCCCGGCAGATTGGAGCGCTTTGACAACGACTGGAACGCAACCACATTGGTGAAGTCGGGCCCGGCGCATTCCAGCATGCTGCCCGGAGCAGCCCGGGTATAGATCTCCGAATAGCATTCGTCGCTGAGGATCATGAAGCCGAACCGGTCGGCGAGCTGCTTCAGGCGCCGGAAGTAGTCCTTGGAGGCCACCGCGCCTTGCGGATTGGCTGGCGAGGCGATGTAGAGCGCCACGGTGCGTGCCAGCGTGGCGTCATCGAGCGCATCGAGGTCCGGCAGGAAACCGTTGGCCAGCGTGGTCGGCAGATAGACCGCCTCGCAATTGGCGGCGCGCGCGCCGGCCCCATAGGCCGGATAGAACGGATTGGGCATCAGAATGGCGGGCCTGCCGTGGCGCTGGCCGCCAGCGCGCGCGGCGGTGATGGCGGCGAAAAACAGCCCCTCGCGGCTGCCGTTCAAGACCAGGATCTCGCTGTCGGGATCGATCGGCCGCGGCAGCGCGAAGCGGTTGGAAAGCCAGTCAGCCGCGGCCCGCCGGAACGGTTCGATCCCCCGGGCGATCGGATAGCGTCCGAAATCGGCGATGTGTTGGGCGAGAACCGGGCCGACGAAGCCGGGCACCGGATGCTGCGGCTCGCCCAGCGACAGCGTAATCAAGGGCTTACCCGGCTGGTACGGGGCCAGGAGCTCGGTCAGCCGGGCGAATGGCGAGCGCTCGCTTTCGGCAGTACCGTCGCTATGCGGCGCGCGGAATGAAGCGGTCATGACCATACTCGAAGCGCCAGCACTCTGCTCGGCCGATCCCAACTGAGACCCGCGTGATGCGGATCAGACCACCATAGATAGGGCAGGGTAAAGACGCGATTAACCATCGGCCAAACTGGACATTTTGTGGGGTATTACCATATCATTGAGAGTAATACTTTTGGAGACCGCCGATGGCAAGCAAACTCACGAGCAAAGGTCAGGTCACGATCCCGAAGCCGATCCGTGATCACCTCGGGATCGTTCCCGGCAGTGAAATCGCCTTCCGCCGCGCCCCGGACGGGAGCATCGTGATCGAGAGGGCGGATGGGATCCGACAGGAGAGCCGGTTCGCCAAGCTGGTCGGCAGTGCCGGCCCAGGGCCGACGACCGATGAAATAATGGCACTGCTGCGCGGAGACGATGAGTGACGTTGGTTGACACCAATGTCCTGCTGGATGTCTTCACGAAGGACCCAAAGTGGCTGGATTGGTCGTTGGCACGGTTGAGCGACGCCGCTATCCGAGGGCCATTGTTGATCAATGATGTGATCTATGCGGAAACATCGACCCGCTATACCACCATTGATCATTTCGAAGCCGTGGTAGCCGCCGCCGGCATCGCGGTGGCGCCCACGCCACGGAAGGCGCTCTTTCTCGCCGGCAAGGCTTTCGCGCGTTATCGAGGCGCCGGCGGCATTCGTACCGGCGTGCTTGCTGATTTCTTCATCGGAGCCCATGCGGCGGTCGCACGCCTGCCGCTGCTTACCCGCGACGCGCGACGTTATCGGAGTTATTTTCCGACCGTCGAATTGATCGCGCCGGAAACAGAGGCCTGATCAAACACACAAAAGAAAGGGGCCCCAGCTTGCGCTGGAGCCCCTCAACGGTCGGGGCATTGCCGGGTATGTGCCCAAACCGTAGTTCTGGGTGCGATCCCCAAGGGCGATCGCACCCTGGGAGAACTTACATATTGTAGGCGCGTTCGGTGTGCTCGGTGATGTCCAAGCCTTCGCGTTCGGTCTCGGCGTTGGCGCGCAGGCCGACGATGACATCGACCACCTTGTAGAGGATCGCCGAACCGATGCCCGACCACACCAACGTGGTGCAGACGCCCCAGGTTTGCGAGATCATCTGCGCCGCGAAGTCGTAGTCGGCGATCTTGCCGGTGGTGTAGTCCATGATGCCGGTGCCGCCGAGCGCCGGATTGACCAGGATGCCGGTCCCGAGTGCGCCGACGATGCCGCCGACGCAGTGGACGCCGAACACGTCGAGGGAGTCGTCATAGCCGAGCGCGTTCTTCACCACCGTGACGAAGAACAGGCAGACGACGCCGACCACGAGGCCAAGAACGATCGCGCCCATCGGACCGGAGTAGCCGGCCGCGGGCGTGACCGCCACCAGACCCGCCACCGCGCCGGAGATGGCGCCGAGCACCGAAGGATGGCCTTTGACCATCCACTCCGCGAACATCCACGACAACGCCGCCGCCGCGGTCGCGACGAAGGAGTTGGTCATGGCGAGCGCAGCACCGCCATTGGCCTCGAGGTTGGATCCGGCGTTGAAACCGAACCAGCCGACCCAGAGCAGCGAGGCACCGATCATCGACATGGTCAGCGAGTGCGGGGCCATCAGATCCTTGCCGTAGCCGATCCGCTTGCCGATCATCAGCGCGCCGACCAGGCCGGCGATGCCGGCATTGATATGCACCACGGTGCCGCCGGCGAAGTCGATCGCGCCCTTCTTGAAGACCCAACCAGCATCGGCATTGACTTCGTCGAGCTTGGCCTGAGCCGCTGTCTTTGCCGCCGCGTCGCCTGCCGCGGCGAGCGCCTTGACCGCATCCGAGATCGCGTCCGGACCGGCCCAGTACCAGACCATGTGCGCGATCGGAAAATAGATCAGCGTCACCCACAGCGGGATGAACAACGCTACCGCCGAGAATTTCATGCGTTCGGCGAAGGCGCCGACGATGAGCGCGGGCGTAATGGCCGCAAACGTCATCTGGAAGCAGACGTAGACGAGCTCGGTGATGTTGGCGTCGACGCTGAAGGTCGCCGCCTTGGAGTCCGGCGTCACGCCCATCAGGAAGGCCTTCGAGAAGCCGCCGATGAAGTCGGAGCCGCCGGTAAAGGCGAGGCTGTAGCCGTAAAGCGCCCACAGAATAACGACGATGCACACGGTGTAGAAGACCTGCATCAGCACCGACAGCATGTTCTTGGAGCGGACGAGGCCGCCGTAGAACAGCGCAAGCCCCGGGATGGTCATCAGCAGCACCAGCACTGTCGATGTCAGCATCCAGGCATTGTCGCCCTTGTTGACCGTTGGCTCCGCACAGGCCGCGGTTGCGGCGAACACGCCGACGGCAAAAGCTGCCAATCCCGCGCGATAGGGACGCTTGAACGTCATTTCATATTACTCCTGATTGGATCTGGGTTGAGCGCGAAATCAAAGGGCGGCGCCGTCGGCCTCTCCGGTGCGGATGCGAACCGCATGCTCAAGGCTGATGACGAAGATCTTGCCGTCGCCGATCTGTCCGGTTTTGGCCGCCGATGTGATGGCCTCGATGGTCTTGTCGACCTGGTCCGAGGCAATGGCCACCTCGATTTTGATCTTGGGCAGAAAGCTCACCGCATATTCTGCACCGCGATAAATTTCTGTATGGCCCTTCTGGCGGCCATATCCCTTTACTTCGGTCACCGTCAGACCATGAACGCCAATGGCGGTCAGGGCATCGCGGACTTCTTCGAGCTTGAATGGCTTGATGATCGCCATAACAATTTTCATTGGGTCCTATCCCCGCTTGGGCCCGATCCAAACTCGACCGGACGGTACGACTGAGGTTCGCCGCGCGGAGAGTTGACTACGCGGGCACAGTCGGGCCGCTAGAATCAAATGCCGTGCCAGATCGGATGGGCTCGCTAACGGGCTATGAATGCGAGCCTTTTCCCGCTCCGGTCGAACCAGTCGGAACGACGCTATTGACTCGTGCTCAAAGTTTAATCAAGGCGGCCTAAAATGTGAGCACAACAGACTCCGAACATAATCGTGCTCATTGGGCGGGCAGTTTTGAGGTATTAGAATAGTAACGGCGCAGCCGAGTCAGCGCCGCGCCTTTGTCTTTGTGGGGAAATAATACGGCCGGGGATGATTCAGAGGGCGTCGCTATCGGTTTCACCGGTCCGGATGCGCTTAGCACTGTCGATCGGGATCACGAAGATCTTGCCGTCGCCGATCTGGCCGGTGCGCGCGCTCGTGGTGATGGCCTCGACGGTCTGGTCGGCGAGCTGAGAGGCCACGGCGACTTCGATGCGCAGTTTCGGCAGGAAATTCACCACGTATTCGGCGCCGCGATAAACTTCGGTATGACCTTTCTGGCGGCCGTAGCCCTTGACCTCGATGACGGTCATGCCGTTGACCCCGATTGCGGTGAGGGCCTGGCGCACCTCGTCCAGTTTGAATGGTTTGATGATGGCAACAACGAGCTTCATGATCAGGCCTTCGTTTCTCTGAATTCGCTTGATGGTGACCGCGGCTTGGTTCGCGCCCGGACAAGTTTGGCATCTTTCCGCGCCAAAGGCACAAAAAGTTGCAGCTGCGCGCCCGAAAATCGATCGTGGGCAGTGCCTCCGCTGTGGACACCGGCTTTCCCGGGTCCCTGCGCTCTACCTGCGCTCGCGCAGCGAGCCTTCCTGCGCGACCGAGGCCACCAGCGTGCCGTCCTGCTTGAAGATCATGCCGCGGGTCAGGCCGCGGCCGCCCTGCGCGCTCGGGGAGTCCTGGGCATACAGCAGCCATTCGTCGGCCCGGAACGGGCGGTGAAACCACATCGCGTGATCGAGGCTCGCCGGCATCATGCGCTTGTCGAACAGCGTCCTGCCGTAACGCGCCATCGCCGCATCCAGCAGCGAAAAATCCGAGGCATAGGCCAGCGCGCACATATGCAGCGCCGGATCGTCCGGCAGCTTCGATGCGGTGCGGATCCAGACATGGATGCGGCCGTCCTCGATCTTCTGGCCGAAATAGCGGTTGAGTTCGACCGGACGCAGCTCGATCGGGCGGTCGGATTCGTAATAGCGGCGGATGAACTCCGGCATCTCCCGGAACATCGGCTGTTTGGCGACTTCCTCGGCGGTGAGCTTTTCCGGCGGCGGCACATCCGGCATCTTGTCCTGGTGATCGAACGCGCCGACTTCATCGACATGGAACGAGACCATGATCGAGAAGATGGCATGGCCGTGCTGGATCGCGGTGACGCGGCGCGTCGTATAGCTCTTGCCGTCGCGCAGCCGCTCGACCTCGTAGATGATCGGAATCTGCGGATCGCCGGGCAGAATGAAATAGCAATGCAGCGAATGCGGCAGGCGCCCCTCGACGGTGCGGCACGCCGCCACCATCGCCTGTCCGATGACTTGTCCGCCGAACACCCGCTGCCAGCTCGTCTTCGGACTGTTGCCGCGGAACATGTTCACCTCGATCGGCTCGAGATCGAGAATGGAAATCAGGTCAATCAGTCCTTTGGACATGGATTTGCTTTCATTTCCTTGTCGTTCGGGGGGCGTGGCCAGGCCTCGGTTCCGCAATATTAAATGAGAACCACCACGACATTTCCGGCGAGGCCGCCCGGCCCCGGAATGACGATCGGAGCGGCGGACCCTTGTTTGGTGAAACTGTTTCGCCCAGCTATAGTCAGGTGGCAAGCCTCGTCTTATGGCGCAAGCGGGTAAGGTTTCAGCATGGCGGCACAGCGGAGCATCGTGATCGGCGGCGGAGGTTTCGCGGGGCTGGCGCTGGCGCTGGCACTGCGCCAGGGCCTTGGCCCCGATGTCGCCGTGATCGTGGCCGATCCGGCGCTGGCGGCTCGGCCGAGCCGCGATCCGCGCGCCACCGCCATCATCGCCGCCTGCCGCCGGCTGCTGGGGACGCTTGGGGTATGGGACCAGGTCGCGGGTCAGGCCCAGCCCATGCTCGACATGGTCGTTACCGATTCCAGCCTCGCAGACGCCACCCGTCCGGTATTCCTGACCTTTGCCGGAGACGTCGAGCCCGGCGAGCCGTTCGCGCATATGGTCGAAAACCGCTATCTGATCGATGCGCTGATCGGCCGCGCGGAAGCCTGCGGCATCGATCTGCGCGCCAGCGCGGTGACGACATTCGATGCCCGTGGCGGAAGCATCGACGTGACGCTTTCGGATGGCGCGACGATCGCGGCCAGCCTGTTGGTGGCAGCCGATGGCGCGCGCTCGAAATTGCGCGAGCAGGCCGGCATCGCTACCCATGGCTGGGACTACGATCAATCCGGCATCGTGGTCACTGTCGGTCACGAGCGCGACCATCAGGGCCGTGCCGAAGAGCACTTCCTGCCCGCCGGACCCTTTGCGATCCTGCCGCTGACCGGCCGACGCTCCTCGCTGGTATGGACCGAGAAGCGCAGCGAGGCGGCCCGGATCACGGCGCTCGGCGAGGCAGAGTTTCACCACGAGCTCGAGCAGCGCTTCGGCCTGCACCTCGGCGAGATCAGGGCGCTCGACAAACCCAGGGCGTTTCCGCTCAGCTATTTCGTCGCGCGCTCGTTCATCGGCGATCGGCTGGCGCTGATCGGCGATGCTGCCCATGTGATCCATCCGATCGCGGGACAGGGGCTCAATCTGGGCCTGAAGGATGTCGCGGCACTGGCCGAGGTGATTGTCGATGCGGCCAGGCTCGGCATCGATCTCGGTCAGGCCGACGTGCTCGAGCGCTACCAGCGCTGGCGGCGGTTCGACACCATGGCCATGGGGGTCGCCACCAATTCGCTTAATCTGCTGTTTTCGAACCAGTCGACCTTATTGCGCACCGTGCGCGATATCGGGCTGGGGCTGGTCGATCGCGCCCCCGCCCTGAAAAGCCTGTTCATCCGCCAGGCGGCGGGCCTTGCGGGCGAGGTCCCGCGTTTGTTGAAAGGCGAGGCGCTGTAGCAGCCTGCGGTCCCGTCCGCGAAAGCGCGTTCCGTCATCACCAATAGTGCAAACCACAGACGGCCTCCGCCGGGTCAAACCCCTGGCCATCGGGTAGTTCGCCGGGACGAGGGCGGAAATAATCACCGTCGGTCCTTACCAAGCACAAAGGCCGCGACCGCGTCGATCAATTCCGGGTCCAGCGGTCGCTCGGATTGACTGTAGGCCGCCTGATCGTCGGCCTCGTCGGCAACGTCAACCAGAACGTGGTTCATGTCCGGGAGCCAAAACGTTTTCGCCACCGGCGACGCCGCGGCGAGGGCCGCGAAATCCACCCGTGCCAACTGGTGATCGCGGCCGCCCGCGATGATCAGGGTCGGCTGCTCGACCAGCTTCAAGGGCGCGATCGGGTCTTCCGTGAAGGCCGAGGCGATGCCGGGCTGCATCGATGGCGGGATCGCCAACCCCGGTGGTGTCGGATCGACGATCTGGCCGGCCATGATGTCGTCGACCGCTTTGGCGATCGGCTGGAACTGATCCGGCGCAAGCTTCTTTTCCAGCTGGGCCTTGAGCAGGTCGCCCTGCCGCCGCGCCGCGGTCGCCAGAAGCACCAGGCCGTCGACGGGGACGCGCCGCGCCGTCAGGATCGCGACCAGACCGCCCTCGCTGTGTCCGACCAATATAATCCGTGAAAATTTGCCGCTGGAGCGCAGATATTCCACCAGGGCCGCGGCGTCGTCGACATAATCCTTGAAACGAAAATCTTCCGGCCGGCCGAATTCGGGCTTCCATCCGCCGGCCCCGCGCTTGTCATAGCGAAGCGTCGCGATGTTGCGAGCGACCAGTTGCTCCGAAAGCTTCTTTAACGTGGCGGGCTTGATCTGCGGCCCGTTGCCGTCATGGTCAATCGACCCGGAGCCCGCGATCAGTAAGGCCACCGGCGGCCGCTCGGCATCGGCAGGGACGGTCAGCACGCCGTCGATGGCGCCGACGCGGATTTTTGTCTCTGCGGCGGCGGCATTCGTGGCGATCAAGGCCGGGAGCAGCAAGCACGCCAGCAGTGCGAGCGCCGCCGCACGCCAGCCTTCCGGCGCCGCCTTGCGGATCGTTCCGAACGGGTCCGCCAAGAGCTTCTTTGCACGCATGGCCGGTGAATAGCCTGCCATCGTCGGCGTCACTCGATCTTCCGCGCCTCTTCCGGCAGCATGATCGGGATGCCGTCGCGGATTGGATAAGCGAGTTTCGCGGATCGCGAGATCAATTCCTGCTTGGCGGCGTCGAACTCCAGCGGTCCCTTGGTCAGCGGGCAAACCAGGATTTCCAGCAGTTTGGGATCGACGGTACCTTCGAGGCGCTCGGGCGTGGAACTCATGGCTTGGTCTCCAGCTTGGACTTCAAATCCCATAGCATAGCCACTCGCTACAGCTAGCGCTGGCGTGCCGCGCGCCCTCCGCGCTGTCGATCCTTCGCTGTTCTCAGGGGTGCGTCACGCGCCAGATAGTGCCGTTACCGTCTTCGGACACCAGCAGCGCGCCATCATGGGCGACGGCGACGCCGACGGGCCGCCCCCACACCTCGGCATCATTGAGGACAAAGCCGGTGACGAAATCCTCGTATTCGCCCGTCGGCACGCCGTCCTTGAGCCTGATGCGGATGACCTTGTAGCCGGTGCGCTTGGCGCGATTCCACGAGCCGTGCTCAGCGGCGAACCCGTCGCCGTGATATTCCCCTGGGAATGCGCTGCCGTCATAGAAGGTGAGCCCGAGCGAGGCCGAGTGCGCCTGGATCAGCACGTCCGGAACGGTAATTTTGTCCTTCAGGTCTAACCGCTCGCCGGCATGCCGGGGATCGCCGTGATCACCGATATAAAACCAGGGCCAGCCGTAGAAGGCGCCTTCGCGAACCCTTGTGACATAGTCCGGCACCAGATTGTCGCCGAGGCCATCGCGCTCATTGGTGGAACAGTAGGGATCGCCTGTCGCGGGCTGAATCGCTAGACCGACGCAGTTGCGGATGCCGGTGGCAAACAGGCCGAGGCTCTTGCCACCGGGATCGAAGGCCAGCACGCCAGCGCGGTCGGTCTCGCCACCCCAGCTTGCGCCCAGCGGGTGCGCGGCGCTCCATGCCGGCAATCCTCCTGACGGCGCGGTAGCCATGCCTTCCGCGTCATTGCTTTCCGAGCCGACCGAAACAAGCATCCGCCTGCCGTCCTTGGTGAAGACGATATCCCGCGTCGAGTGCCCGTAGCCGTGCGGCAGGTCGGCCACCACGATTTCAGGCTTTCCCGGAGGTTTGAGATCGCCCGACTTGTAGGCAAAGCGAACGATCCGGTCGGTGTCGGCGACGTAAAGCCATTGCGGATCAGGGCCAGCGGGGAAAAACGCGATGCCAAAAGGCTGATGCAGGCCCGTGGCATAGATTTCGTTGACGACGGGTTTTGCTTCGCCGTCGGTGGCACGCAGCAGGCGGATATGGCCGGCGCGGGTTTCGGCGACGAAGATGTCGCCGTTCGGCGCCACCCGCATCTGGCGCGGCCCGTTCAGTCCTTCTGCGAACAACTCTATTCGGAAACCGTCGGGAACGTGCGGCAGCGCGGAAGGCGTCCGCGGCACAATCTCGGAGACGTTGGCCGAAGAAGGCGTGGCCCCAGGCCTCGGCAGATCCTCCGGCCGGATCAGCCGGATCAGGCCGGGGCGGTCCTCGCGCCAGTCGCCAAAGGCGGCACTGCCGATCAGCGGCGCCGTCTGCGCCAGGGCATGGCCAGCACCCGTGCCGAGCATCACGACACACAACAATGACAAGCGACTATAGAACCCCATGATCACTCCGCCCCTGCGGCGCCACCGGTTTGACATGACGACCGCCAGGCCACGCGGCTGCCGGTCGCCGGGAAACAGGCCGCACCGGCCAATCGAGCAGCTAGGCGTTGGGGTCGCCGATTGCCAGCCATGGCTATCCGAATCCGCGCCCGGAACGGCAACGCGGCATTTGAAAGAGCGCGCGCCCCGATCGATCGGCGATTCCCAGTTTCAAATGCCTGGATTGTCTGGGGACTGCTCGGATTATTATTTTCAATCCATGCAAGAAGATAAAAACAAGGGCACGTTTTGCGTGCCCACCTAACCTGCTTGCGGCGCCGCCCCCTATGCACCGACTAAGTAATTCATTTGAAAGTAAAAAATGAAACGAGGCCGATCCAGCGCCAACCGGGCCCCGAGAGTGCGGCCGTTGCCATAGCCGCAGCTCGACCGGGGGGAAGGGGGGAAGGGGGTGAATTCAGCTCCGCCCGATGTGTCATACAGCTCACACATATGCACGCCGAGATGCATATACTACCTCCCAGCGAATGATTCGTTCGATCTAGCAATTGGAGTTGGTTGGTCATTTCCGGTGGAGCGGATGCGAAAAGTGGGCAAGCTTTGGGTTTTGCGGCAAATGCCGGCATCCATCATACTTCTTGCGCAGGGTTGGGTCGGCTTCGCCACAGAGGCTCATGCTCAAGCCTCCTCGTCGATCATGGTCACGTCGCAGCAGAATCCTTGCCGCGCCGGAGACGTGGTCGATTTTACAGTCGCGGTATCGGGGTCGGGCTCGGGCGGTCACCCGACCGGTACCGTGACACTGGATACCGGCGATGGAACATCCCTGTTCGGCACGCTGTCGGACGGCCGAGTGAAGATTCATCACTCTTACGTCCTGCCAGGCTTTTTCCTGGTGATCGGGAGATATAATGGCGACGCCAACGACCTGACCAGTGAGAGCGCCATAGCGCAGACTGTCGGGAAGGCCGTTACCACCATCACCCTGGGCTCCCTCCCCAACGCCAGCGGCGTCGATCAGCCCGTCACCTTCGTCGCCACGGTGACGGCTTCGGCGGGTATACCCACCGGAAAAGTGACCTATCATTTCGGCGACGGTTCGTCGGCCTCCGGCTCGCTGGTCGCCGGCACGGCGACGGTCAGTCACACTTATGCATCAGCGGGTCGCCTCACGGTGACCGCCACCTACAACGGCGATGCGGCCGACCTGACCAGCGTGGGCACGACAGAGCAGAACGTCGAAAACCCGGCCAGGCTGACGACAGGCTCGCTGACTAAATCGCTTACCATCGGCAGCGGATCGCCCTCACCGCCATTGGCGCAGGACTCGCCGCCCCACCCAGGCGGCGTCGACAGTCAACCGGCGTCTGTCCTAAAGCCATCAGAGCGGCCGGCACCTCAATCGGGACCCTGAATCAGAATGTCGGCTCATCGGCCCCGTCCGCCGGCACACCAACGGCAGTTCCGGAACTCTGCGTCACGTCGAGGTTCCCTGGTGCGACCGGCGAGGCACGGCCCGTCCAAAACGCGCCGGTCCGCTTCGGCTTCGGCGTGTTGCCATCCGTCTCCAAAAGATGCCATATTGATCGAAAGCCATTGAAAATTGCGAGCTGGATGGTCGCGTTCGCGCCCGGTCAGACACGATGAGTTCGGTAGATTTTCTCGCGGGCGGCGGCGAGATGGGCGCATTGATGCGCGCACATGACTGGGCATCGACGCCGCTCGGGCCGACCGAAGACTGGCCGCAATCGCTGCGCACATCGATCAGCACCTGCCTTGATTGCGCCTTTCCGATTCTGGTGTGGTGGGGGCCGCAACTTGTCATGCTCTACAATGACGAGTATCGGACGATCCTCGGCTCCGAAAAGCACCCCTTCGCCTTCGGCACTCCGGGACGGAAAGTATGGCCGGAAATCTGGCACGTCATCGGTCCGATGCTGGCGCAGGTCATGGCCAGCGGAGAAGCCACGCGTTCGCGCGATCTGCTGCTGGTGATGGACCGGCACGGCTATGACGAGGAATCCTATTTTTCATTCTCCTACTCACCGATCCGCGACGAGAGCGGCGGCATTGGCGGCATTTTCACCCCAGTGCTCGAAACCACCGGGCGGGTGATCGGCGAACGGCGCCTGCGAACGCTGAGCGATCTGGGCGCCCGGATTCGTTCCGACAGCGTTTCCGAGGCCTGCCGGGTCGCCGCCGAAGCGCTCGCGGAAAACAGCTTCGATATTCCATTCGCGCTGATCTATTCCGTTGACGCCGAGCAGGCGCGGCTGATGGGCAGCGCGGGCATCGACCGGCCGGATCCGATAGCCCCAGAACATATCACCACCCTGATCGATGGCGTCGAGGGCTGGCCGGTCGCAGCGGCAGCCTCAGGCCGCGGGGCCATTCTGGTCGATGATCTCGCCGCAAGGTTCAAGCGGCTGCCGACCGGCGCTTGGTCGGAGCCGCCGCGCCAGGCGCTGGTGCTGCCGATCACGGTCCCTGGCCGGCAACGGCCGGTGGCGCTCTTGATCGCCGCGGTCAATCCCCGTCGCGCGCTCGACGCCGAGCACCGCGCCTTCTTCGATCTGGTCGCCGGCCAGATCGGCAAGACCTTCGCCGAAGCGATGGCCTACGAGGAAGAGCGCAAGCGCGCCGAAGCGCTGGCCGAGATCGATCGGGCCAAAACCCTGTTCTTCTCCAACGTCAGCCACGAGTTCCGCACCCCGCTCACGCTGATGCTGGGGCCGCTGGAAGAGCTCTTGGCGCATGCCGATCAATTGCCCGAACGCGAACGGGAGCATGTCGCCGTCGCCCATCGCAACGGGCTGCGGCTCCTGAAACTGGTCAACACGCTGCTCGATTTCTCGCGGATCGAGGCCGGCCGCGCGCGGGCCAGCTTCGAGCCGACCGACCTGTCCGCCTATACCTTTGAGCTGGCCTCGCATTTTCGCTCGGCGATCGAGAAAGCCGGGCTGAAGCTGCTGGTGACCGCGCCCGCGTCGGCACCGATGGTGTATCTGGACCGCGACATGTGGGAGAAGGTGATATTCAACCTGCTCTCCAATGCCTTCAAGTTCACCTTCTCAGGCGAGATAGGCATCGCGATCGATGTCGCCACGGACGGCAAAACCGTCGCCGTCGCAGTCCGTGACACCGGTACCGGCATTCCGGCCGCGGAGCTACCGCATTTGTTCGAGCGCTTTCACCGCGTGGCCGGCGCCAAGGGCCGTTCGATCGAGGGTTCGGGCATCGGTCTGGCGCTGGTCCACGAACTGATCAAGCTTCACGGCGGAGAAATACGGGTCGAGAGCGAAGTCGGACGGGGCAGCACCTTCACGGTATTGCTTCCAAGCGGATCGGCGCATCTGCCCGCGGACCGGGTTCAAAGCCTGCCCACGTCGCCTGCATGGTCCAGACCGCGCGCTGCGACCTTTATCGAGCAAACCTTCGACCCGGATCTGGCTGGCGACAGCCCGATCGTTCAATCCGCTCCGGGCCATTCGCCTCCTGACGACCGCGACACGTCAAGCCCGCGCATTCTGCTGGCGGAGGATAACGCCGACATGCGCCGTTATATCGAACGTCTGCTGCGGTCCGAAGCCTACGCCGTGGAAGCGGTGACCGACGGTGCCGCCGCGCTGCGGGCCGCCCGATCGCACCCGCCGGACCTCATCTTGAGCGACGTCATGATGCCGGGCATGGACGGCTTTGAGTTGCTGGCCGCCGTTCGGGCGGACGCGGCCCTGCGCGCCACACCGGTCGTTTTGATTTCGGCGCGCGCCGGCGAAGAGGCACGGGTCGAGGGCTTTGAGGCCAATGCCGACGACTATCTGATCAAGCCGTTTACGGCACGCGAACTGCTCGCCCGGGTCAGGTCGAACCTGACCACGGCCAGGCTGCGGCGCGAGGCCGAGGCGCTGAGGCAGCAAAGCGAAGCGCGCCTGCGGATCGCACTCGATGCCGCCTCCGCGATCGGAGCCTGGGACTGGGACATCAAGAAAAACCGCGTCTATGTCGATGCGCGCTTTGCAAGAATGTTTTCGGTCGATCCCGATTCTGCGGCCGCCGGCGCGCCGCTCGACGATTTCATTCTCGGCATCCATCCGGAGGACCGTGCGCGGGTGAGCCAGGCGATCCAGAACGCGATCGAGAACGATGCGGACTACAAGGCCGAATTCCGCATCGTCCAGCCCGATCGAACCGTCGTTTGGGTATTGGCGCGTGGACGCCCCTACTACGACGACAAAGGTGCTCCCGACCATTTTCCGGGGGTGGTGATTGATATTACGGATCGGGTGAAGGCGGAGCAACAGCGCACGCTCCTGGTCAATGAACTCAATCACCGCGTCAAGAATACGCTGGCCACCGTGCAGTCGCTGGCCGCGCAGAGCATGCGCGGCACCGACAACGCCGCCGATGCCCGTTCGATGTTCGAGTCCCGGCTCGCCGCGCTGTCTCGCGCGCATGATCTGCTCACGCTGGAAAGCTGGGAGGGTGCAAACCTGCAGGACGTCGTCGATCGCGCGCTGGAGCCGTTTCAAACCGGTGAAGGACGCCTGACGACGACCGGACCGTTCGTGCGATTGTCCCCCCGGCAGGCGCTCGCCTTCTCGATGGCGGTGCATGAACTGGCGACCAATGCCACGAAATACGGCGCCATTTCCAACGACCTCGGCCGCGTGCAGATCGCCTGGTCGATCGATCGCGATCACCGCGAGGGCCTGTTGAAGTTCCGCTGGGTGGAGGAAGGCGGTCCGAGCGTGATGCCACCGCAACGGGCCGGCTTCGGTTCGCGGCTGATCCAGCGCGGCCTCTCCACCGAACTCGGAGGCGACGCGACCATCGATTTTCGGCCGGGCGGCGTGGTCTGTGTCATCAGCAGCCCGATCGAGAACCCTGCCCCCTTATTCCGGGGCGAAGGCGGCGGATGATCCGATCGCGGGACGCTGACCGCGCCCCTACTGCAACGGCGGGTCGCCCGAGGTGCGCTTCTTGGCGAGATCCATCTCGGTGACCGCGATCAGGATCTCGGCGCGGGTTTTCAGGTCGGGCGCTTCCAGCATCGCCTGCTTTTCCGGCGGCCCGTAGGGCGACATCATGGCCAGCGCATTGACCAGCGCCTCGTTGGGCGCGCTCTCGACGCCTTCCCAGTCGACCTTGAGATTGTTGGCTTTGAGAAAATCCGTCAGCACCGCGAGCAACGCCTCGCGGTCGACAGCTTCCTCGCCCTTGCGTGCGGTGAAGTCGTCGAGGTAGGGAAAATAGTCCACCTTGCATTGCCGGTAGGGCGTCAGCACGGTCATTTCCGCGACCACCTTGAAACGGGCGATGCCGGTGAGTTCGAGGATATAGCGGCCGTCGCCGGCCTCGGCGAGCTGGGTAATGCGGCCGACACAGCCGACCCGAAACAGCGCCGGCCTTGCATCGTCGGACGAATGGGTGACGTCCGGCTGGATCATCCCGATCAGCCGATGGCCGTCGCGCAACGCATCGTCGACCATGGCCAGATAACGCGGCTCGAAAATGTTGAGCGGCATCTGGCCGCGCGGCAGCAACAGCGCTCCGGGCAGCGGAAACACCGGGATCACCTCGGGAAGATCGCCAGGCCCGCGATATTCGGCATTGATCGGCATGGACGGTCCCGGTGCTGGACTCTGGCGTTACAGGGTGGCGGAGTCTTTACCGCAGATGGTTCAGGCGTCCGAACAACTTGCACATCACTTGATCGCGAGGGGCACGATGGCGACCCGTCTTGGACCTGGCGCGGCTCACGAGAACAGGATGGTCGACAGCCGCTTGCGGCCCTCGACCGTGGCCTCGTCGGCAGGACCCCAGGCTTCGAAGAATTGTACCAGCTGCTTGCGCGCGCCGTCCTCATTCCATTTGCGATCGCGCTTGACGATTTCAAGCAGCTGTTGGGTCGCCTCTGCGCGCTTGCCGCTGGCGTTGAGCGCGGTCGCCAGATCGAATCGCGCCTGATGATCGAGCGGATTGGCGGCGACCTGGCGTTCCAGCTCGCTCACCGGGCCAAGCGATTTGGCCTGCTCGGCGAGATCGATCGACGCCTGCACCGCCTTGACCGCGGCGTCATTGCGCTTCGATTCCGGCACCATGGCAAGCGTCTGCTTGGCCTGCTCGATGGCGCCGGTCGCCACATAGCATTTTGCCAGCCCGGCCAGCGCCGCGATATTGGTGGCCTCGGTCGCCAGTACCTCGGCGTAGATCGAGGCGGCGGTGGCCGGATCCCCCTCGGCGAGAACGGTTTCCGCCTCTTTCAGGATCTCCGCGATATTGGGCTCGCCCGGGATGCCCGCGGTCAGCTTGTTGATGAAGGCGGTGACCTGGCTCTCCGGGACCGCGCCCATGAAACCGTCGGCGGGCTGGCCGTTGACGAAGGCAATGACCGCCGGGATCGACTGGATTCCCATCTGGCCCGGGATCGCCGGGTGCTCGTCAATGTTCATCTTGACCAGCTTGACCTTGCCCTTGGCAGCGCGGACGGCTTTCTCGAGGATCGGGGTGAGCTGGCGGCAGGGGCCACACCACGGCGCCCAGAAGTCGATCAGCACCGGCTGTCGCTTCGACTCCTCGATGACGTCCTTCACGAAGGTCTGGGTAGTGGTCTCCTTGATCAGATCGGCCGCCGCCTGCGGCGCCGGTCCGCGGCCTTGCTCTACTATCGTCACGGGAATCCTCGCCTGGTGTCGTGCCAACAAGGCCGCTTCTAGCACGGCCCGGGGTGGTTCAGATGTTCTGCTTAGCTTAAGTGGCGGCTCACCCCAAATTTTCAATCGGTTCCAGCCGGTGACATCGGCAGATCGGGTCGAAGGCCATCGGCAAAAGGCCGGTGGACTGGATCGAACGGGCCGGGGAGGCATGCAGCTTGTCCGGTAGCCTGCTCGGACAGCCGCGCACGGGCTTGGCGATCTGGGCCCCAAATTCCGGGCGAAACCGGCGATAAAGGCACATGACGGCCGGTTCGAGCACCATTTCGGGCCGATTTCGCAGGGATTATCGCGGTCAGCGCGTCGATTCTGCCGATCCCGGCAGACCCTGCGCCAGCAGTTGCATTCGCCGGCCGTATTTGGCATAGCTCTGCCCGTTGCCAGCGGCGCATTGCCGTCGGGCACTCGGATGCGGGTGTAGCTCAGTGGTAGAGCACGACCTTGCCAAGGTCGGGGTCGAGGGTTCGAGCCCCTTCGCCCGCTCCAGTTTATTTAGTAAATCAGGACGTTACCGGGAGGCCGCCGCGACACGGCCGTCGTCGTTTCTGGCGTATCGGCCATCTGGTGACCACCACGTGCGGCCCGTTCCCATTGCGACGCCGACGACCGTCCTCCCTTTTATCAGACGTTCGCCCGAGATTATGCTGGCTGAATATGGGCCGCCCCATGTCGTTCGGCCGAGACGGCCGAGACCTCGCCTTGCGAGGCACCGGGACGACAGGGAAAACGCAGGCAACAGCTAGAGGCCTGGTTTTCCGGTCCCGAGGGGCCTCAGGTCCTGTTCGCTGGGAGGGTGCTTCCTTTCGACGAGAAGGCCGGCCTGGTCTGGGCGAAGCTCATGGCCGACGGCAAAGCGCGGGGCGGCCCGCGCAACGCGCTCGACACGCTCATTGCGGCCGTTGCGGAAGCCAACGAGGGCGTTGGGGTGAGCTGGCGGTTGCGGCGATCATTCAGCGATGCGGTGATCCGGCAATCGAGCTTTGGAGAGCGGCCACGATCACCGCGGCACTGGCAGGTTTCGCCAACAGCACCTCTTCGCTGAAGTCGGACGGCAAGTGATCTCTGGAGACGGCGGACAGGAACAGGAACGGCGTGCGCCGTGAGCGCAGCTCTCGCGCTACGGGTTCGGCGGTCTCGTCCCGCAGGTTGACGTCGAGTACAGCGACGTCGCACCCGACTTCCTCGATCAGCTTGAGCGCCTTGGCGACAGACGACGCCGGTCCGACGACCACGAAGCCAGCCTGGGTCAGCTGATCGGCGATGTCGATCGCCACGATCGCCTCGTCCTCGACCACCAGAACGCGTGCGCTCATCGCGCAAAGCCGGCTTGAGAAAAACCAGCGGTCATATCGGCGCGCTTTCCACAACGTTCTTCAGTGGGCAAGCAAGTTTCCAAATCAGGCCTCTTGATGAATACTCCAAAACAGTCTCCCCATCGAGACTCATCTCTACCATTTTGGTGACCACGGTTGTTCCAAATCCCCTGTGGGTGGGAGCAATGACCGGTGGCCCGTCACGCTCCGTCCATCGAATCGAGAACACCGGTTCGCTGAGGCTGTTATCGATCTCCCAGGCGATTTCGATCCGCCCTTGTTCGCCCGACAATGCCCCATATTTGACGGTGTTGGTTGACAGCTCGTGAACGACCATCCCGATGGATTGCGCCGCCGCGGAGGAGACGCGAATTGGAGGCCCGTCAACCGAGATCCGCCGCCCCACGGCGTCGCCAAAATGAGCCAGTTGGCCGCTGATCAGCTCGGCAGCATCGATGCTTCTCCACAGACTCTTGACCAGCAGGTCATGATTCACCGCCAACGCATGCACACGGCTCGAAAATTTCCTGACGAATTCCTGCGGGCTGGAAGCCGCGGTCTGCTGCGCAATCGCCGTGACGACGCTGAGCAGGTTCTTGGAGCGATGGTTGACCTCGGTCATCAACAGTCTGATCTGCTGCTCGGCCTGCTTGTAGGCTTCGGTCCGTTCGAGCACGCGCTGCTCAAGCGTGTCGTTTAGTTCGCCCAGCTTTTGTTGCACGAGACGGCGTTCGGCAACTTCCTCGGATAGAGCGCGGTTGGCGTCCTCGAGTTGGCGCTGCTTGAGAAACAACTCGGCCAGCACGCTGACCTTGGATCGCAGTATGGCCGGATTGATCGGTTTCAAGAGGTAGTCGACCGCCCCGCTGTCGTAACCCTCTACGATGTGCTGATCCTCATTGTAGTAGGCTGTGAGAAAGATGATCGGAACCTCTGAAGTCTTCTTGCGCACCTTGATCATTTGGGCGAGCTCGAACCCGGTGATGCCGGGCATCTGCACGTCCAATATCAGCACCGCGAAATCATGCCTGAGCAGCGCCAGCAGCGCCGCGTCGGCCAACTCAGCACGTATCACGCGATACCGCGGCGAATCCAGCACGGTTTCAAGCACGGTAAGATTCTTCGGCTCATCGTCGACGATGAGGATATTGACGACGGCGATGCCGTCTTCGGACGACGGAATATTCATGCTGGACCGTTCCGCATGATCATCATTGGCCTGAACGACTGAAAGGTTCATCGCGCTGCTTTCGAAACTCGGCCGGCCTGCTTGGAAAGGTGACGGGTGTTCGATGCGAACCTGCACAACGAGGGCCCAGGATGGCTGCACCTGTTCATCGGTAGAGCCACACCCGCATAAGGGAAAGCAGCTGGTCGGTGTTCACAGGTTTTGAAATGTAGTCGCTCGCGCCTGCCTCGAGGCACTTCTCCCGGTCGCCTTTCATGGCCTTTGCCGTCAGCGCGAGAATCGGCAGCGTCCTGAACGCCGGCTCGGCGCGGATCCGGCGGATCGTCTCGTAGCCGTCCATTTCGGGCATCATGATGTCCATCAGCACGAGACTGATGTCAGGCGTTGTCTCGATCAACTCGATCGCATCCTTGCCTTTGGTCGTGCTGATGACATCGACTTCGTGGTTTTCCAGAAGCGAGGTGAGCGCGAAGATGTTGCGTGCGTCGTCATCAACCACCAGCACCTTGCGGTTTCGCAGGATTTCCTTCGAGCCGTGGAGCCGCTCGAGCATGGCCTGCTTGTTCGGGGGCAGGTCGGTAACGACGCGGTGCAGGAACAGCGCGGTTTCGTCCAGTAATCGCTCGGGCGACTGGACATCCTTGAGGACGATGCTTTTGGCCATCGACTTCAGCTTCAACTGTTCTTCGACGCTTAGATCCTTGCCCGTGAAGACGACCACAGGGATCTTGGAGAACGACGGGTTGGCGTGCAGTTTTTCAAGAAGGTCAAACCCGGTCATGTCCGGCAGCCGCAAATCGAGCACGACGCAATCAAATGGTTTTTGCTGCATCGCTTCGAGTGCGGCGGCTCCGCTTCCGACCGGTTCGAGCTCGATATCGTCGTGGTCCAGCAGTTCCACGATCGAATTGCGCTCGATGTCATCGTCCTCCACGATCAGCAGTCTCTTGGTGCGCGGCGAGGTGAACTCCTTGAGCCGGTCGAATGCGGTTCCCAGGCCGTCGGTGGTCGGCTCCTTGACGAGATAGGAGAACGCGCCGTGCGCCAGGCCGTGTTGCCGCTCCTCCTCCAGAGTGACGATCTGCACCGGTATGTGGCGGGTCACCGGATCGAGCTTGAGCTGATTGAGTACCGTCCAGCCAAGCATGTCAGGCAGGAAAATATCGAGCGAGATGGCGGTGGGTTTGAACTGACGGGCGAGCGAGAGCGCCGCCGCTCCGCGGGTACTGATGATACCCTTGAAGCCCTTGTCCCGCGCCAGATTGAGCAGGATGCGCGCATAATGCACGTCGTCTTCGATGATCAGCAGGACTGCGTCGCCTTCCGCTATGATTTCCCGGTCGTCCTCAATGGGCTCTTCCCGCGCCATTGGAAGCACCATGAGCTCGCGGGCCACCGGCGGCCGCGCGGCGGATCCTTCCGACACGGTGATCTGGGAGCCCTCACGCCCCGGGAACTGGACGGGCAGGTATAAGGTAAACGTGCTGCCCTTGCCGGCAGCGCTGGCGAGCTTTATTTCGCCGCCGAGCAATACCGCCAGTTCACGGCTGATCGCAAGTCCAAGGCCGGTGCCGCCGTATCGCCGCGACGTGCCGGCGTCAGCCTGCTGGAAGGCTTCAAAGATGAGGCGCTGCTTTTCAGGCGCGATGCCGATGCCGGTATCCTCGACGGCGAAGGCGACGACTTTATCGGCCTTGCTGAGGACCGGGTGATCGGCGCTCCAGCCCTGGGTGGCCAATTCGACGCTGACCTGCACGTGACCGTGCGCCGTGAACTTGACGGCGTTTGAAAGCAAATTCTTCAGGATCTGCTGCAGACGCTTGTCGTCGCTCTCCATGAACCGCGGCAGGTGGGCCGCGAAATGGACGTCGAAGGGCAGATTCTTCGCCTCGGCGACGTGCCGGAAGTTTCGCTCGATGTTTTCGCGCAACCGGTCGAAGGTGATCTCCTCGACTTCAACAGTGACCGTGCCGGACTCGATCTTGGAGAGGTCGAGAATGTCATTGATGAGGTTGAGGAGATCGGAGCCGGAAGAATTGATGTTGCGGGAGAACTCGACCTGCCGTTCGGAAAGGTTGCCGGGAACGTTTTCGGCAAGCTGCTGACTGAGAATCAGAATCGAATTGAGCGGCGTCCGCAGTTCGTGGGACATGTTGGCGAGGAACTCGGATTTGTATTTGGAGGTGAGCGCCAGCTCGATGGCCTTTTCCTCAAGGGCGTGGCGAGCCTGCTCGACTTCCGCGTTCTTGCGCTCCACCTCGGCGTTCTGATCAGCGAGCAGTTTTGCCTTGGTACCCAGTTCCTCGTTTGTCTGCTGCAGCTCGCTCTGCCGTGATTGCAGTTCGACGGTGAGCTGCTGGGATTGCGTCAGCAAACCTTCCGTGCGCATCGTAGCCTCGATGGTGTTGAAGACGGCGCCGAGACTGAGGGTAAGCTGGTCGAGAAAGGCGAGGTTCACCGCGCTGAATGGCTGCAGCGTCGCGAGCTCGATGACCGCCTTGGTCTGGCCTTCAAACAGCACCGGGAGCACGACAATGCTGACGCGCGCGGCCTCTCCGAGGCTCGACGAAATGGTGATGAAGTCCGGCGGCACATCCTTCAAATAGATGCTCTTCTTCTCGACCGCGCACTGACCCGCCAATCCCTCGCCGAGCGCGATTTCCTCGAGCAGTCTTCCGCCTCCATGCGCATAGCTCGATAGCAGCTTGAGCTTGGTATTCTCGTCGCCGCTATCGAGATGATAGATCGTGCCCTGATAGGCCTGGACCAGGGGACTTAGTTCGCTGAGCAATATCTGGCCCACCGTGCTCAACTCGCGCTGACCCTGGAGCATGCCGCCGAACTTGGCCAGATTGGTTTTGAGCCAGTCCTGCTCGCGGTTGCTCTCGGTTGTATCGCGAAGGTTCGAGATCATCGTGTTGAGGTTGTCTTTCAGCTCCGCGACTTCGCCGCGGGCTTCGACCTGGATCGTGCGCGTCAGGTCGCCCTTGGTCACGGCGGTTGCGACTTCGGCGATCGCGCGGACCTGGGTCGTCAGGTTGGCCGCGAGCAGATTGACGTTGCTGGTGAGATCCTTCCACGTGCCGGCGGCGCCCGGCACGTTGGCCTGTCCGCCCAGCCGCCCGTCCACGCCGACCTCGCGTGCCACGTTCGTCACCTGGTCGGCGAAGGTCGCGAGCGTGTCGGTCATGTTGTTGATGGTCTCACCGAGTGCGGCCACCTCGCCCTTTGCCTGCACGCTGAGCCGCTGGCTGAGATTGCCGTTGGCAACCGCGGTGACCACCTTGACGATGCCGCGAACCTGGTCGGTCAGGTTCGATGCCATGAAGTTGACGTTGTCGGTCAAGTCCTTCCAGGTGCCGGCAACGCCCGGAACGACCGCCTGGCCACCCAGCCGGCCTTCGGTGCCAACCTCGCGCGCGACGCGCGTCACTTCGCCGGCGAAGGAGTTCAGCTGATCGACCATCGTGTTGATGGTGTCCTTCAGCTCGAGGATCTCGCCCTTGACGTCGACCGTGATCTTGCGATTGAGATCGCCCCGGGCGACCGCGGTCGTCACTTCCGCGATATTGCGAACCTGCGTCGTCAGATTGTTCGCCAGATCGTTGACGGTGTCGGTCAGGTCCTTCCAGGTACCGGCCACGCCCGGCACGGCAGCCTGGCCGCCGAGCCGTCCCTCGGTTCCCACTTCGCGCGCCACCCGGGTCACTTCGGACGCGAACGACCGCAGCTGCTCCACCATGGTGTTGATGGTCTCCTTGAGCTGGAGAATTTCTCCGCGCACGTCGACCGTGATTTTCTTGGAAAGGTCGCCGCTTGCCACCGCGATGGTGACTTCCGCAATGTTGCGGACCTGGCCGGTCAGGTTGGACGCCATGTAGTTTACGTTGTCGGTCAGATCCTTCCAGGTGCCGGCCACGCCGGGGACCGCGGCCTGACCGCCCAATTTGCCTTCGGTTCCGACCTCACGCGCCACCCGGGTTACCTCGGAAGCGAAGGCCGACAGCTGGTCGACCATGGTGTTCATGGTCTCCTTGAGCTGCAGGATCTCGCCCTTCACGTCGACGGTGATCTTGCGGCTCAGATCGCCTCGCGCGATGGCGGTGGCGACGTCGGCGATGTTGCGGACCTGGCCGGTGAGGTTGTTGGCCATCGAGTTGACGTTATCGGTCAGGTCCTTCCAGGTGCCGGCGACGCCCGGCACCTGCGCCTGGCCGCCGAGCTTGCCGTCGGTGCCGACTTCGCGCGCCACCCGGCTGACCTCCGCCGCGAACGAGCGGAGCTGGTCCACCATGGTGTTGATGGTTTCCTTGACCTCGAGGATCTCACCGCGAACGTCGGCGGTGATCTTTTTCGAAAGGTCGCCGTTGGCGACGGCGATGGTCACTTCGGCGATGTTGCGGACTTGTCCCGTCAGGTTGTTGGCCATCGAATTGACGTTGTCCGTGAGGTCCTTCCAGGTGCCGGCGACGCCCGGGACCTGGGCCTGGCCGCCCAGCTTGCCTTCGGTGCCGACCTCGCGCGCCACGCGGGTCACTTCGGAGGCAAAGCCGTTGAGCTGGTCCACCATCGTGTTGATGGTGTTTTTCACTTCCAGAATCTCGCCGCGGACGTCAGCGGTGATCTTTTTTGAAAGATCGCCTCTCGCCACGGCGGTCGTGACTTCGGCGATGTTACGTACCTGCCCCGTCAGGTTCGAGGCCATGAAGTTGACGCTGTCGGTCAGATCCTTCCAGGTGCCGGCGACGCCGGGGACCGCGGCCTGGCCCCCGAGCTTGCCTTCGGTGCCCACCTCGCGCGCGACGCGCGTCACTTCGGCCGCGAAGCCGTTGAGCTGGTCGACCATGGTGTTCATGGTATTCTTCAGCGCCAGAATCTCGCCCTTCACGTCGACGGTAATCTTGCGCGAAAGGTCGCCTCTTGCGACCGCGGTGGTCACGTCAGCGATGTTGCGCACCTGACCGGTCAGGTTGTTGGCCATCGAGTTGACGTTGTCGGTCAGATCCTTCCAGGTGCCGGCAACGCCCTCGACCGCGGCCTGACCGCCGAGTTTGCCTTCGGTGCCGACTTCGCGCGCCACGCGGCTGACCTCGCCGGCGAAGGCGTTGAGCTGGTCGACCATGGTGTTGAGCGTGTTCTTCAGTTCGAGGATCTCACCCTTGACGTCGACCGTGATCTTTCGCGAGAGGTCGCCGTTGGCTACCGCGGTCGCCACGTCGGCGATGTTGCGGACCTGGCCGGTCAGGTTGGAGGCCATCGAGTTGACGTTGTCGGTCAAGTCCTTCCAGGTGCCGGCGACGCCCGGCACCTGCGCCTGGCCGCCCAGCTTGCCCTCGGTGCCGACTTCGCGCGCCACACGCGTCACCTCGGAGGCAAAGCCGTTGAGCTGATCCACCATCGTATTGATGGTGTTCTTCACTTCCAGAATCTCGCCGCGGACGTCGGCGGTGATCTTCTTTGAAAGATCGCCGCGGGCCACGGCCGTGGTCACCTCGGCGATGTTGCGGACCTGGCCGGTCAGGTTCGACGCCATGAAGTTGACGTTGTCGGTCAGATCCTTCCAGGTGCCCGCCACGCCGGGAACAGCGGCCTGACCGCCCAGCTTTCCCTCGGTGCCGACCTCGCGCGCCACGCGCGTCACTTCGGCGGCGAAGCCATTGAGCTGGTCCACCATGGTATTGATCGTGTTCTTGAGTGCGAGAATCTCGCCCTTCACATCGACGGTGATCTTGCGCGAAAGGTCGCCCCTGGCGACCGCGGTCGTGACATCGGCAATGTTGCGGACCTGCCCCGTCAGGTTGGAAGCCATGGAATTAACCGAATCGGTCAGGTCCTTCCAGGTGCCGGCGACGCCCGGCACCTGGGCCTGACCGCCGAGCTTGCCTTCGGTGCCGACCTCGCGGGCCACGCGCGTCACTTCGGACGAGAAACCGTTGAGCTGGTCGACCATCGTGTTGATGGTTTCCTTCAGTTCCAGAATCTCGCCCTTGGCGTCGACGGTGATCTTTCGCGAAAGATCGCCACGCGCGACAGCGGTTGTCACCGTCGCAATATTGCGGACCTGCTCGGTGAGGTTGGTTGCCATCGCGTTCACCGAGTTCAGTCAGGTCCTTCCATGTGCCGGCGACACCCGGAACGACCGCCTGACCGCCAAGGCTGCCGTCGGTGCCGACGTCGCGCGCCATCCGGGTGACTTCGGAGGCGAACGACCTGAGCTGATCGACCATGGTATTGATGGCTTCCTTGAGCTGCAGGATCTCGCCGCGCACGTCGACCGTGATCTTCTTGGAAAGATCTCCGTTGGCGACGGCGATGGTGACATCCGCGATGTTTCGAACCTGGGCGGTGAGATTGCCGGCCATCTGGTTCACGGACTCCGTCAGTTCCTTCCAGACGCCGGAGACGCCCCTGACCTGGGCCTGCCCCCCGAGCTTGCCCTCGGTGCCGACCTCGCGTGCGACCCGCGTGACCTCAGATGTAAAAACCGAAAGCTGCTCGATCATCGTGTTGACGAGCTTGGCAGAGCGCAGGAACTCGCCCTTGAGCGCCCGACCATCGACCTCCAATTCCATTGATTGGCCAAGATCGCCCTTGGCAACGGCGCCGATGGTACGCGCCACCTCCGTGGTCGGCCGCACCAGATCGTCCAGCAATGTGTTGATGGAATCGACCTGTTCGGCCCACCCGCCGACCGCTCCAGGCAACGTCATGCGCTGCTTGAGCCGGCCTTCCTTGCCAACCGTGACGCTCAGGCGCGCCACTTCGCGGGAGATGCGACCCTCGTGGGCGAGGCTCTGGTTGAAGGCCTCGGCAATTCTGCCGTCCATGCCCGGCCAGTCCGCGGGCAAGCGCACGGAAAAGTCTCCGTCACGAAAAGCCATCATGGCCATGAGAAGTTGGCGCGATCGCGCTCCGGCCACATCTTCGGCTGAACCATTGCTTTTTCCGTTGCTCTTGAAAGCGAGAGGCAGCCTTTTTTTGCGGTCGCGGGAGGTCGTGGTTTCGCTCATGGATCACCCCGATGGGACAGCTAAGACCAAATCAATTCGCGTTTGACGGATGAAGCAGGTCGACATCTCGCGGAAAATCATTGCCGGAATAAAATCTGCGGCCAATTCAGCTGGGCCGCGAATCCGACCTGCAGACGTTCGCTTGCCGCTGCGTGTAAGCCCCCTCCTGATGATGCACTCGCGAAGCCCCGCTGAGACGTTTTCTACTTGATTTCAGGGGGCCGGACACGTGTCTTCGCGTTAAGATTCCTGCCCGGTTCCGCAACGATCATAAAATCTTGATGGAACAAAAGTTCCGCGTGGCTGCGAATATATTTCGACGGCGGCGCCGATCCGGCGTTCCACAATGCGACGACACGGAACACCAACCGCAAATAACACCGTGACAGTCCGCGTGCCGAACAGGCTTCGACAAAGAACCCGAGGTGCTGAAACAATCATCGGGGTCTAACGGCAGGGATGGGCAGCCAGTTCGAAATTGGCTGTCTATCGTGATTGTAGTCTGCTGCGAGCGCCTGGTCTTCACGAACCGTCTGGTGCGGAGTGACCCGTGTCCGCCGAAGGGATCGTTCCCGCTCCCCTCAATTTGATAGCCGATACGGACAATCTTGCTACGCCACCGCCAATCACACCCATCGCACGCACCACCACAGGCGGCTGTTGGTTCGCCAGCGCGTTCCGGCATCGGAAAGCCTGATCACCATCGGGAGACCGGATTGCCACGTGCAGCGATGATTATTGCGGGCCGCCTCCGGCGCGGCAAAAATCCGCAGCGGCATGGAACGCAGTCCTCTCAGCGAGATCGCCCTGCGCCGGGATCGTACGCAAAATCATCAATCTGAAGAAATTTCTTCTCAATCACGGGGCTCTTGCGCGCGCGCGTGAGCGGGCGCTTCTCTCTCGCGCAAGATGTGATAGCATCATGCCGTCCGGTGCGGCGCATCGGACCAAGTCCGTCTTTCGAAACGCGCAAAAAAAAGCAACAGGGGCAGCCACTTGGCTGCATAGGGAGCAAGTGATGAAATCGGCTTTCAATCGATCCGTTTTTGCATTCGCGGCGATCGCTATCGTCGTGGGTGCCAGCCAGGCCGGCGCCCAGGACAAGGGCCTGCACTCTTATAAGTCCGGCACGAAGGAATTCTGGACCCATCCGCCGGACGACTGGTTCCTCGGCGATGAGACCGAAGCGCAAAAGGGGCTGGTGCCGCCCTCGGGGCCGCCGACCGGCGCGTCGCCGGCTGAACTCGACGCCTTGATCAAGAAGATCAAGCTGCCGGCGGGCTTCAAGATCGAAGTCTATGCGCCCGGCGTGCTGGCGGCACGGCAAATGGCCTGGGGCGACAAGGGCACGCTGTTTGTCGGCTCCTTCGGCCTCGGCAACGTCTATGCCATCACCGACAAGGACGGCAAGAAGGAGGTCAAGACCATCCTCAAGGGGCTCAACATGCCCACCGGGATCGCGTTTCGCGACGGCGCGCTGTACGTCGTAGCCGTCAACCAGCTGATCCGATATGACGACGCCGAAGCCAATCTCGATCATCTCGGCGAAGGCAAGGTGGTCTATGACGACATGCCGTCCTACGCCGCCCATGGCTGGAAGTACCTCGCCGCCGACAAGGACGGCTGGTTCTATATCCCATTCGGACCTCCCTTCAACATCGGCATTCCCCCGACCAGCGTGTCGCAGATCCGCCGCGTCGATCCCAAGACCGGCAATGCCGAACTGGTGGCGCTCGGCGTCCGCAACAGCGTCGGCGGCGATGTCGATCCACGCAGCGGCAAATACTGGTTCACCGAGAATGCGCGCGACTGGATGAGCGACGATACACCGAGCGACAAGCTCAACATGGTCTCGAAGCTCGGCGAGCATTTCGGCTATCCCTATTGCCACCAGGGCGACCTGCCGGATCCGAAGTTCGCGATGGGGCACAAATGTTCGGAATTCACTCCGCCGGTGCTCAATCTCGGCGCCCATGTGGCTCCGCTCGGCATGAAGTTCTATACCGGCGACCAGTTTCCGGCCGAGTATAAGGACGCGATCCTGATCGCCGAACACGGTTCGTGGAACCGGCATAAATATCAGGGTGGGCGCATCGTGCGGGTCAACGTCGATCCGGACGGCAAGAATCCGAAACAGGAAGTGTTCGCTTCGGGCTGGATCGAAGGCGACCAGGGCTATCTCGGCCGGCCGGATGATATCATCCTGGACAAGGATGGCTCGATCCTCGTCGCCGACGACTGGGCCGGCGCGATCTATCGCATCAGCTACAAGAAGTAAGCTTTAAGGCGAATGGAGGCTGCGGCTGCCACACGGTAGCCGCAGCTTTTTGCTGTTGGGTTGTTGTAACGCTCCGACCGGCGCGCGAACGCGCGATCTTCGGGAATCCGGAGATGGTTATCGGGAAAGTCCATGATGCGCCTTCGATCCCTGTTTGATACCCTGTATGGGCTGACCTTGGTGCTCTCGGCGCTAATGAGCCTGCCAGCCGATGCCGCCGACCTCGCGGCCGGCAAGGAAAAGGCTGTGCTCTGCGCCAGTTGCCACGGCGAAGGCGGCATTTCGCAGACCGAGAATGTTCCCTCGCTGGCGGGCCAGCCCGATCAGTTCATCCAGTGGCAGCTGGTTTACTTCCGCAGCGGCACGCGCAAGAGCGAATTGATGCAGCCGATTGTCGAGCAGCTCTCTAACGAGGATATCCGTAATCTCGGCGCTTATTTTGCTTCTCTGACGCCCGCCAAGGCGCCCACACCGGATGACAATCCGGATCTGTCAGCCAAGGGCGCCCAGGCCGCCGCGGGCCGGCGCTGCGCCTTATGCCACACCGACAGCTTCGCGGGCACCAAGGCGGTGGCGCGGATCGCCGACCAGCGGGAGGAATATCTGCTCAAGGCGCTGCACGACTTCAAAGCAGGCCGGCGGGTCGGCGGCGGCGTGGCGGCGATGGCGGATGCCGCCTATCCCCTGAGCGAAGAGGAGATCACCGCACTGGCGCATTATCTCGCGCATTTCTGAGCCAGCCGGAATCTCCGCACTCGGCTGGATCGTCCTCGGCGAGGGGCAACCAAGCGTTCGATCTTACCCAAGCCAGATTGTTCAACGTGAGGGCCAGGCCGTTTCGGCTTTGGCCAATTGTTTGTCCAACGTGACCAGCTCAGCCCCAAGCCGGCGAGCAAGCCACAGGTAACTCGCGTCGTAAGCGGTCAGGCCGGTTGCCGCGGCGAGCTCCACTGCGCCGTCGTGATCCACCGCAACCTCCTCGACCGCGAGGCGGTCAAGCAGCCGAAAGGCCGCTGTCAGCAAGGGGCGTTGCTCCGGATGCCGGCGCAACTTCATCAGGCAGACATTGGCGAGCTCGAAGTCGAGGAGAGCCGGCGCCGCAAGAGCTGCGTCGCCAAGTTGCCCGGCGACGTAGTCGGCCTCGGGCTCCCCGAACAGCAGGGCCGCAAGGGCAGAGGCGTCGACCACCTTAACGGGCATCACGGTCGGCGCGGACCATTTCGGCGGCCTCGCCAGGCGTGCGTAGCCCGAGACGGCGGACTTCGGCCAAGATTTCAGCAGCGCTGGCGGGGCGGTCTTCTCGAACTGCCGCCTCGATAATTGCCATCAACTCGCCTTGGAGGGACCGGTGATGGCGCTCCGCCCGCTCGCGCAAGCGCTGGACGATATCGTCAGGGGCGTTCTTGATCGAGAGGTTGACGGGCATGGTTCCGAATTGCCTCCATAACGGATGCTTTCTAGCACATCCGCGGAGGCGCCACTACCCCGTCGAAGTGGGGTGGCAGGATACCTGGAGACATCACCCGCGCTGCCGCTCATAGGCCTTCAGATGGGTGTAGGCGGTGCGCAGTCGCGGCACCGGCACCTTGGCGGCATCGCCGCGCGCGATCAGGTCGCCGACGACGTGATCGGCTTCGACCGGGGCGCCCGCCTTGATGTCGCGGAACATCGACGCCGTCATCTGCGAACCCTCCGCGGTCAGCATGCCGCGGGTGCGCTCCAGGAACGGGGCGCGGGGCGCAAAGCCTTCGGCGGCGGCGACCGCGCTGCATTCATCGAGCATGCCGAGAATGAAATCCTTGCCGCCCGGCGCGGCGAGGATGGTGCCGACGGAGGCGCGCATCAGGCAGGTCGCGGCCGCCAACGAGGCCAGGAAGACCCATTTTTCCCACATCTCCTGAATGATGTGCTCACTGGCCACGGAACCGAACCGGCCGCTCGCCATGACTTCGGCGATGGCGCGGACCCGCTCCGACAGCGTGCCGTCACGCTCGCCGAAATTGAGCGACTGCATCGGCTGCAGCTGAACGACTTCGCGACGTTCATTGAGGGTCACCGCGATCGCGCAGAGGCCGCCCAGCACGCGCTCGCGCCCGAATTTTTCGTCAAGTCGATCGAGCTGCAGCATGCCGTTGAGCAGCGGGATGATGGCGGTCCGCGGTCCGACCGCTCCCACAAAGGATTTCATCGCATCATCGAGGTCGAAGGCCTTGCAGCTCAGCAACACCACGTCGAATGGTTCGGCGATGTCGTTTGCCAGCACGGTCGGCGGTTGCCGCAGCGTGACGTCGCCATTGGGGCTCTTGATCACGAGGCCGGCGTCAGCGAGCTCGGCGGCGCGCCGCGGCCGGACCAGGAAGGTCACATCGCGGCCGGCCTGAAGCATCCTGCCGCCGAAATAGCCGCCGATGGCGCCGGCGCCGACTACGAGAGTACGCATGGGGATGTCTCCGGTTGTGGCGAATAGCGAATAGTGAATAGTAAGAAACCCGCTCTCCGCACCTCGCTATTCGCTATTCGCTATTCGCCCCTACTCCACCCTACCACTTTTCCCCGAACGGTCGGATTTCCAATTCGAAGGTCCAGGCGCTGCGCGGCTGCTGGTAGAGCTGCCAGTAGGAGGCGGCGACCGACGCCGGCGGCATCAAAAGATCCGGATTGGCGTCGAGCGCGTCCTTGCCCAGGCGCTGCTCCGTGCGCTGGCGGACCCAGGCGGTATCGACGCCGGAATCGATGATCAGGTGCGCGACGTGGATGTTCTTCGGTCCGAGTTCGCGCGCCATGGCTTGCGCCACCGCGCGCAGTCCGAATTTGGCGCTGGCAAAGGCGGCAAAACCGCTGCCGCCGCGCAAGCTCGCGGTGGCGCCGGTAAAGAAGATGTTGCCCTGGCCGCGCGGCAGCATCAGCCGTGCCGATTCCCGCCCCGCCAGAAAACCCGCCCAGCAGGCCATCTCCCAGACCTTGCGGAACACCCGGTCGGTGGTCTCCAGGATGGGAAAATTGACGTTGGCGCCGACGTTGAAGATGCAGACCTGAAGCGGCGCATGCCGATCGGCATCGTTGAGGAAGGCCGTGACCTCGTCTTCCTTGCGTGCATCCAGCGTGCGCGCGACGATCGAACCGCCTGCGGACTCGATCTCCTTGACCAGCGGCTCGAGCTTGGCGCCGTCACGCCGTCCGGCAAAGACGATGAATCCCTCGGCGGCAAATTTCTTGGCAATTTCGGCGCCGATATAATCGCCGGCACCGATCACCGCGCACGTCGCATTGCGTTTTTGCATCTCTTGCTTCTCCCGCCGGCTAGACCAGCATGTCCGAAGTTCTGATCAAATCGAAGCGTGCGATGCTGCGCTCCCTCCCCCGCAAGCGGGAGAGGGAGTGAGAGTCCGATGCTCGTGACCTGAAATGATAGGTTTCAGGGAATCGCTCCACCAAAGTTCTGAGCAAGAGCATCATTTTCCCAAAACCAGTTCCTCGACCTCGCGCAACTGCTCCTTGCCGAAAAACATTTCCTTGCCGACGAAGAAGGTCGGCGAGCCGAAGGCGCCGCGCTCGACCGCATGTTGCGTGTTCTCGACCAGCTTGGCCTTGACCTCGGCTTGCTGGGCGCGGGCGAACAGTTTGGCGGCGTCGAGGCCGGACGATGTGAGAGCCTTGATCGCCACCTCGGGGTCGTCCATTTTCTTCGGCTCGACCCACATGTGATGGAATGCGGCTTCGACATAGGGCTCGAACACGCCCTCGAACTGGGCGGCGATCGCGGCTCGCATCAGGTTGAGCGTGTTGACCGGGAAGAACGGATTCCAGACATAGGGCTTGACGTGATAGCGCCGCACAAAGCGCAGGGTTTCGACGGCCTGAAACTCGGGCTTGTTCTTGACGCCGGCAAGGGTCTCGGCGGGAGACCTGTTGTTGGTGGCTTTGAAGATGCCGCCGAGCAGGATCGGCACATATTCGAATTTGGCGCCGATGCGCCCTTCGATCGCCGGGATGGCCTCATGGCTGAGAAAGGCATTGGGGCTGCCGAAGTCGAACAGGAATTGCGGGGCGGTCGGGCTCACGGGCGGTCTCCTGTTGTCTTCGGCTTCTTATATGATCCCTATCATTCCAAGCACCCTAGCCGCGCTCCCTGCCGGGATCAACCAGCGTGGCCGGCGGCGGGCGATCAAATGTCCGTTGTGCCAGCCTCAGAACGTGGTCGCGCAGGTCCGCGGGCCATTCGGCGATCGAGCTTTCAAAGGCGGCCGGCTGGCCGGCGAACAGCGCGCGGATCGCTTCCTCGTAATGCGGCTGGTTGCCGGCGATCGCGGCCATGAAGCGGTAGGCCGCTTCCCGCCGGTTACGGATGCGATCATCCTCCTCGCCGTCGCGCCGGGCATGCTCAACCAGCCGGCGCAAGGTGACCGAGGCGCCACCCGGTTGCTCCGCCAGCCATTGCCAATGCCGCGGCAACAGCGTGACCTCGCGCGCGACCACGCCGAGCTTCGGCCGGCCGGGGCCGCGCGGCGCCTCTTTCTCCGCCGCGAGCGCGCCGCTGGTAGCTGGCAGCCGGGCCAAAACCTCGGTTAATGAACCACGAAAATCGATCTCGACAGGACCGCCGGTCGCGCCGTCGAAAATGAGGATCGAACCATCCTGGCGACGGTCGAGCTCGGCTTTGGCGGCGCGCGCGACGTCCTTCAGTTCACCTGAGGCGATGCAGCGGTCACCTGCAAAGGCGATGTAGGCAGGGCCGGGTTCGCCAACCATCGAAACTCTCCAAATCTCAGCCATTATTACCCGGGTAATTCCCGTCTGTCAATATAACCCGGGTACTATCGCGGGCTGCCACGCCTCGACTTTCTTGCGCCCGGCTGGCACCACCAGCCACCAAATTTCAACGCGCCAACGCCTTTGGGGGACCGCGATGCTCACCGTTCATCACCTCAACAACTCCCGCTCCCAGCGGGTGCTGTGGCTGCTCGAGGAATTGAGCGTGCCTTACGAGGTCGTCCGCTATCAACGCCAGCCCGACATGCGGGCGCCGGCGGAACTGCGCGCTGTCCATCCGCTCGGAAAATCGCCGGTTATTACCGATGACGGAAAGACCATCGCGGAATCCGGTGCGATCGCCGAATACCTGATCGAAACCTATGGCGACGGACGGTTGATTCCACCGGCGAAGACGCCGGAGCGGCTTCGCTACACCTATTGGCTGCACTATGCGGAAGGCTCGGCGATGCCGCCGCTGCTGCTGAAATTGCTGTTCACGCTGATGCCCAAGCGCACGCCTGCGCTGCTGCGGCCGCTGGTGCGCAAGGTCTGCAACCAGGCGCTGACCGTGCTGGTCAATCCGCAGCTCAAGCAGCACATGGCGTTCTGGGAAGCCGAGCTCGGCAAGAGCCAATGGTTCGCCGGCAATGAATTCACGGCGGCCGATATCCAGATGAGCTTTCCGCTGGAAGCCGCCGCCGCGCGGGCCGGACTCGAGCAGGGCCATCCCAGGGCGATGGCCTTTCTCGAGCGCATTCATGCCCGCCCGGCCTACCGGCGTGCGCTCGAAAAAGGCGGCCCCTATGCGGTGGGCCAGTGAGGCCCGCCACCTCGCTTTGAATGCCTGAAAGGCCTTCTGCGGCAAACCTAGCCGGACTTCTGCGCACCGCCGACCGAAGGCAGCGGCCTCACGATCACTCCCGGCGGCGGCACGTCGTCGTCGGGCACGAAGAAATCCGACATCAGCGCGACCGTCGGATCGACCCGGTAGGGCTCGAAATCGCGCACGCCACTGTCGAACAGCACCTTGTCGTCGATGCAGAACTGCCCGGTGAACTCGCGCGCGGACCTGGTGAAGATCGTGTAGGCCGCATCCCCCATGATCTCCGGCGTCCGGCTGGCCCGCATCATGGCATCGCCGCCGAGCAGATTGCCGACCGCGGCGGTGGCGATGGTGGTGCGCGGCCATAGCGCGTTGACCGCGACGCCCGCGGACTTCAGCTCGGCCGACAGGCCCAGCACGCACAGGCTCATGCCGAACTTGGCGAGCGTGTAGGCCGTGGAGTGCTGGAACCATTTCGGCTGCAGGTCGAGCGGCGGCGACAGCATCAGGATGTGCGGGTTTGGCGCTTTCTTCAGATGCGGGATGCAGTATTTCGACACCATGAAGGTGCCGCGGGTATTGATGCCCATCATCAGGTCGAACCGCTTCATGTCGGTTCCTTGCGAGTCGGTCAGGCTTATGGCGCTGGCATTGTTGACACAGATGTCGATGCCGCCGAATTCGGCGACGGTCTGGTCGATGGCCGCGATCACCTGGCCCTCGTCGCGGATGTCGCACAGCACAGGCAAGGCCTTGCCGCCGGCAGCGCGGATCTCCTCAGCCGCGCTGTAGATGGTGCCCTTGAGTTTCGGATGCGGCTCGGCCGTCTTGGCGGCGATCGCGACATTGGCGCCATCGCGCGCGGCGCGCACCGCGATCGCAAGCCCGATGCCGCGGCTGCCGCCGGATACGAAAAGTGTCTTGCCTTTGAGCGGTGTCATGGGAGGAGCTCCGGTTGGATGAGGGGGGATAGTCTACTCTCTCCCCGGTAGATAGCTGTCCCAACGGTTTCCAACAGGCTTCCATCCCCCTGCCAACGGGGTAGCCGTACACACCCCTATAACCCCATGCGTTGGAAGCACGCACACGCACGTGAGGTGCGTGGCGTTCTGCAGAGGCCACCCTGTTGGTCGCCTCTGTCAGCGTTCCTTCATGGCCTTGGTCGCGACCTCCACCAGGGGCGAGAACAGATATTCCAGGATCCGGCGGCTGCCGGTCTTGATTTCGACGGTGACCGCCATTCCCGACGAGAGCGGAATTTCGACGCCATCGGCGACCAGGTGGGTGGTGTCCGGCTTCAAGGTTGCGGCGAATACCAGGTTCTGAACGCGCTCGCCGCCAGCAAAGCCGCGGTCGCGCGAGCTCAGCGCCGGATTGCCCTCCTGCTGGCTGGCATCGGGGGCGGGGATGGCGTCGCTGGCCAGATTGGTCAGGTGGGCTGTGATAGTGCCGTAGCGCGTGAAGGGCAGCGATTCGATTCTCACGATCGCTTCTTGCCCCTGCCGCACGAAACCGACGTCATGGTTGGCAATATAGCTGACAATTTCCAGTCCGCGATCCTGCGGCACCACGCGCATGATCTCCTCGCCGGCCACGACCACCTGGCCGACAGCTGAAATCGACAGCGCGCTCACCGTGCCGTCGATCGGGCTGGTCATCACCAGATTTTGCTGGTGCACGCGAGCCTTGGCCAGCCGCTGCCGAAGCTGATCGGCGAGCCGCTCGGCGTCGGCCAGTTTCTGCTCGTTGGTATTGGCGAAGGTGCGGGTGCTGCTCTCGATGCTCCTGGTCGTCACCTCGACCGCGGCCTCGCTTTCCGCCATCTGGCCCAGCGCCGTGGCCAGGGCCGCCTGCTGCGTCTGCAATGTTTCCAGCGCGTTGATCAGGTCGGCTTTTGATCCGGACCCGTTCGACGACAGCACGGCGCGGGCGTTGACCCGCTCCTGCAGGGTGGCGATCAGCGTCCGAAGCGCGGCGGCGCTCGCCTCATAGCGCTCGCGCTCGCGGCTTTTCTGGTCGCGCTGGGCCTTCAGCGAGGCCACGTCGGCGTCCAGCTGTGCCAGGTCGGACGACAGCACGTTGGCTTCGCGGGTCTTGATGAAGTCGGGGATGTCGGCGGGCCAGTCGATCACCGGCAAGGACAACGAGTTCCCGCGATGATACGATTCGCGCGGCGCGACGACGGGCGACCTCGGCCGTCACCGCCATGTAGCTGGCGTTCATTTCCGCGACCTCGGTATCGGCCGTGTCGGTGGCAAGCACGGCCAGCACCTGGCCCCGCTCGACCCGTTGGCCATCGCGAACCCTGAGCTCCGCGATCCGCCCGGCTTCGACCGGCTGGATCACCTTGACCCGCCCGGTCGGCTGGATCTTGCCTTGCGCGGTCGCGATGATGTCGATGCGGCCGAAATAAGTCCAGGCCAGCGTGCTGGCGGCGAGCAGCACGATGATCCAGAGCAGCGCGATGCCGACCGGAGACGGAGGACTTTCCAGGATCTCAAGCGCGGCCGGCAGAAAAGTCGCGTCGGCGCGGTCGCGGCGCCGCGGTGGCGCCGGCACTCGCGATGACCCCGCGCTGCTCTTGGCCATTGGCTCGGACTGTTGGCTCGACGGCTGTGCCTTAACGAGCGGAATTGGAGCGCGCACGTTCACGTTCGCGCCTCCGCCGGGCTGGAAAGCGGGCTCGACTGCAGGGCCCATAATCGGGCGTAGAGGCTGTTCGGCTGCTGCACCAGTTGTTCATGATTGCCGGCTTCGACCAGACGCCCCTCGACCATCCCGATGATGCGGTCGCAGTGGCGGACGGCGGCGAGCCGGTGGGCGATGATGATCACCGTTCGTCCGCGCGCGATCTGGCGCATGTTGATCTGGATGACCCGCTCGCTTTCATAGTCGAGCGCCGAGGTCGCCTCGTCGAGGATGAGGATCGGCGGGTTGGTTGCCAGCGCCCGGGCAATGGCGATGCGCTGGCGCTGACCGCCGGAGAGATTGGCGCCGCGCTCCTCGATCATGGAGTCATAGCCCTGCGGCAACAGGCCGATGAACTCATCGGCTCCGGCAAGCCGCGCCGAGGCGATCACTTCGGCGCGCGACATCGCGGGATTGGCGAGCGCGATATTGTCGTGGATGGTGCGGTTGAACAGCAGGTTGTCCTGCAGGACCACCCCGATGTGGCGGCGCAGCCAGGCTGGATCGACGTGGGCCAGGTTGACGCCGTCGATCAGGACCTCGCCCTCGCTCGGGCTATAGAGCCGCTGGATCAGCTTGGTCAGCGTCGACTTGCCGGAGCCGGACGGACCGACGATGCCGAGCACTTCGCCAGAGCGGATGCCGAGGGTGACATCCTTCAACACCTGCTGACCGCCCGGTCTGTAGCTGAAGGAGACATGCTTGAGCGCGATCGCGCCCTGGGGCCGCGGCGCCACTTCAATGCCGGCGGGCGCCGGTTCGACCGGCGCGTTGAGGATATCGCCAAGACGCTCGATCGAGATTTGCACCTGCTGAAAATCCTGCCAGAGCTGCGACAGACGCAGCACCGGCTGCGCCACCTGCCCGGCGATCATGTTGAAGGCGATCAGCTCGCCGACCGTCAGCTCGCCGTCGATCACCGCCTTGGCGCCGAACAAAAGCAAAAGCGCGGTCGAAAGCTTGGAGACATATTGAATCGCCGACTGGCCGGCGGCGCCGGTCAGCGTGGCGCCGAAGGTGGTGCGGACGTAGGCCGCCAACCGCTCTTCCCACTGCGCCCGCATGGTCGGCTCGACCGCGGATGCCTTCACGGTCTGGATGCCGACCACGGTCTCGACCAGAAACTGCTGGCTGATGGCGCCGCGGTTGAATTTTTCGTTGATCTGCGCGCGCAGCGGCGTCCGGACGATCCAGGCGATCATGATATAGGCCGGGATGGTCGCCAGCACGATCAGCGTCAGAGAAGATGAATAGAGCCAGAGCACGGCGATGAACAGGCCGGTGAAGAGCAGGTCGAGCGTCGAGAACAGGCCCTGGCCGGTGAGAAAACTGCGCACCGTCTCCAGCTCGCGCATTCGCGCGACCGTCTGGCCCGCCGGCCGCGTCTCGAAATAGCTCATGGGGAGCCTGAGCAGATGGCCGAACAGCCGCTGGCCGAGCTCGACATCGATGCGGTTGGTCGTGTGCGACAGCGCGTAGGTCCGCAAATACTGCAGCACCACGTCGAACAGCCCGATCGCGGCGATGCCGCCAACCAACACGAACAGCGTCGAATAGGATTTGTGCGCCAGCACCTTGTCGACGACGATCTGGAAGAACAGCGGCGTGATCAGCGCGAACAGCTGGATGAACAGCGAGGCGACCAGGACATGCGCGAGCGGACGCCGGTAGCGCCAGATCGACGGCAGGAACCAGCGGAAGCCGAAGTTCTTGGGGTCGCTCCCGGCGCCCAGCGGCCGCCGCTGCACCAGCAGGATCAATGGCTCGATCACATCGCAGAGTTCACCGAATGCCAGATCGCGGTCGATCCGCGTCACGGGGTCGATGATGCGATAGTCGCCGGCGGCGGTCTTGCCGCCGAAAATGACAAAGCCGCCGGCGCGCAGCTTGACGATCGCCGGAACCGGCGCGTGCGCCAGCCGGCTCGCCTTGGGCTTCTCGACGATCCGGGCCCTGAGGCCGGCGAGCCCGGCGGCACGCGCGATGTCGCCGGCATCGGCCGGCCCGACCAGCGCCAGCTCGCGCGCCAAGGCAAAGGGATCGGCTGCGATCCGGTAATAGGACGCGATGCCGCACAGCGCGGTGAGGCCGGGATCGACCAGCGCCGAACGGTCCAGCGCGTCGCCGATCGGGGCCTCGTTCGCCATGGCCAGCGTCATCGGGATCCCCCGGCCCCGCGTGAGGCAGGCAGCAACGGGTTCGACGGCAGCATGCCCTGATAATTCTTCAAATGCGCTCCGGACCGCGGCGCGAACTTGGCGCCCGCGGCGATTTGAGGGTCAACATCAGCGATCCGCTTGCTGCGAAAATGGTGGGGAAACTGCCGCACCTGGGCCACTCAACTTCATTCCAGATCGGGTTTCGAAGCGCAAACGAAACCCTGCAAGAGCTTTAACGGGTCTGGTAAAGGCCAGGCCCAAGAGGTTTACACGGCGACGACGGGTTCATTCATCGATGGAGAAGATCAAGCTGTCTTATTCGCTTACCGGGGCCGGCCGGTCGGCCGCCCCCTTGCTGTGTTGATGATGTCCGGACTCAGCCGATTTTGAAGTTCGATGCATGCAGCTGCGAGATTGACGTGCCGACGAAGTCGACCGAGCCTTGCGTTCCTAGCGCCAGCAGGGTGCCGCCATGACCGTCACTGTGCAGGTTGCTGAGGATCTGCGCGGTCGAGGCATAACCGCCGGCGCCGTTGAGCAGATCGATCACGCCGTAGGGGTCGCTGGTGCCCAGACCGGTGATGGTGTCGGTCTGGGTCGAGGAGCCGATCTTGGTGGTCAGTGCGGAGCCGAGATCGCTGATATTGACCTTGGCGATGCCGTTGATGGCGGCGGTATCCGACCCTCCCGCGAAGGTCAGATTGTCGCTGCCGCCATTGACGGTGATGGTATCGCCGCCCTGGCCGCCGGCGACGCTGGCCTGGCTGCCGTTCAGCGTCACGTTGTTGGAGGTGCCACCTATCGAGATCGCATCGGTGCCGGCGCCGACCACGATCGTCTCCAGTCCCTGTCCGCCCGAGATCGAATTGTTGCCCGATCCCAGCGTGATGGTGTTGAAGATGCCGCTGGCGCTGATCTTATCGTTGCCGTTGCCGAGCGAGATGGTGGTCGATCCGGTCGAGCCCGTGACCGTGTCCCAGCCGTCGCCGCCCGAGACCGTATTGGAGCTGCCGGCGAGGGTGATGGCGTCGGATCCGGATCCCGCATAGACGGTATCCAAACCGGAGCCGGCGGTGATCAGGTCATTGCCGCCGTTCGCATAGATCGTGTTCAACAGGCCTCCGGCGTTGATCACGTCGGGTCCGCCGTTGCCATAGACGGTCGCCAGACCGACGGGAATGCCGAGCAGGTAGCCGGCGGTGATGGTTTCGGAGGCCGGATTGGTCACCGTGATCGCGACCGTGCCGGTAGCCGTGTCGCCATACTGATCGGAGATGGTGTAGCCAAGCGTATCCGTCGCGCTGCCATTGGCGACGATATGCGACAGCGCGCTGGTTGAAGCGGCATAGGTCAGCTGGCCGTTGACCAGGCTGAAGTTGCCCAAGGTCGCGCTGCCATTGACCGCGGTGATCGTCAGCTGGTCGCCAGTGAGCCCAGCCTTCGCCGCAGCGAGCACCGCGCTGGTGAGGTTAATGCCGGTGCCGTCGACCACCGTCTCTGAGACCGCGCCGGTGGCCGGACCCGGGTCGACCGTGAGCGAGGTCGTCGAATTGCTGGTAACGATGCCGGCGCTGTTCTGAACGACGAATTGGACGCTGACCGGAGTGGCGGAGCGCGAGCCGGTCTGCGCCGGGGTGTAGACCAGCGCGTCGACTTCGGCGGTGGCTTGTGCCGCGGACTGCGCACTGATCGAGTAGAGTCCTGCCACCGAAGAGGCGGTGAGGCCGGAGAAGCCGGCGCCGTCTCTCAGCGTGCCGCTGGAGACGTCGACATACACGGTATCGGTGGAATTGGCATTGGCATCGCTGATGACGGCGTGGGCAAACAGATTGATGGTCTTGTCAATGCCAACGACCTGACCGCCGACGGTACCTGAAATGACCGACGCGACGGCGGCGTCGCTATTGGTGACGGTGGTCACGTTATTGGTCGTGAGCGTGCTCGCGGAACTGATGTCTTCGAGCGTAAAGGTGGTTTCGGTGGATGAGTTGGCGGCCGCGGCTGCTGGCGTGAACACCAGCGCATCGAGCTCCTTGGTGACGGTGCCCGCGGAGCCTTGCAGCACGTAAACGCCCGATGCCGCGCCGGAGGTGCCGAGACCGGAGAAGCCGGCGCCGTCCTTCAAGGTGCCCGGGCCAGACAGGGTGATGAAGAGCGTCTCCGTGGCGGCCGCGTTCTGGTCTGCGACCACGACATTGGCGAAGGGGTCGAGCGCTGCGCCGTTGGTCGTCGTCTGCCCGGCCTTGGTGCCGGTGATCGTCGGTAGTGCCGCCGCATCGTTGTTGGTGACGGTGATGGGGTTGGGGTCGACTGTCGCTGTGGGGGACGCCGAACTGGTATCGGTGATCGTGAAGCTGGTCGTCGTCGACGTGTTCGGCGCACCCGCGGTCGGCGTGAAGCTCAGGGCATCCAGGTCGGCGGTGACCTGCGCAGCCGTGCCGGTGACGGAATAGCTGCCCGAGCCGATATGACTGCCGTCGGTCGCGGCATTGGGATCGGAGAGGGTGCCGTTGGCAGCGGAAAATGCCACCGTCACGGTGTCGGTTGCACCGGCATTGACGTCGGTGATCGTGACGCCGACGAACGGACTGATCGGGGCGTTATTGGTCGTCGCCTGGACTCCGGCCTTGCCGCCGGCAATGCTCGGGGCAATTCCACCGAGCTGATCGACCACCGCGGCGCTGCTGCCGGTATTGCCGAAGCTGTCGGTGACCGAGGCGACCAGGCTGTTGCTGCCCTGGTTGGGCAGCGTCACGTTGAAGGTGAAGGTGCCGTTGTTGGCCACCAGGGTGGTGCCAAGGACGACGCCGTTGTCGGTCAAGGTCGCGGTCTCGCCGGCGACGATGGCGCCGCTGCTTGAGGTGACCGATCCGGTCACGGTCTGGCTGGCGTTGGCGCTGGATTCGGCGGGGCTTGTGATCGTCACGACGGGTGGCGCGATGTTGAGCATCACGTCAGTGCCGCCATTGCCGTCGGACGAAGTTGCAAAACTCAGCGTCGCGGATTCAAGTTGGTACACCACGGATAGGTTGATCGTGTCGCCACCCACGGTCAGCGTATCGGTCTGGCTGGAATAGCTGACGGACTGGGTCGAAAGGCCGGCCAGATCGATGGTGTCACCAATATTGAAATTGGTGACGGCGTTGGCGAAGCTGCCATTGGCGAACGCGGCCGGGTCGAGCTTGAGAATCGGGGACGGATTGCCGGTCGCTGGGGCGCCAAAAACGATCGTCCCGGTTCCGGCGGCCCGTGCCGAGGCCAGCTCCAGCGTGCCAGACAGCAAGTGGACGCCACCGGCGAAGGTGTTCGGGGTCGAGGCGGTATCGGTCGGCGAAACCTCGGGGTTCAGCAGCACAGTCCCGGCGCCATCGACGATGAGCGAGCCGGCGTTGATCGAGCCATCCAAGGCGTTTTCGTCGGCGATGACGCCATAGACGGTCGTGACCTGGCCGGCTGCCGGTGCCAGCATGATCGCCTGGGTGCTCTCGATATAGATGCCGTCGCCGGCGTCGCCGCCACCGCCGGTGACCGAGCCGACGCCGATGACGCCGCCGTCGATCGTCAGCGTCCCGTTCTGATTCACGAAAATGTCGCCGCCCAAGGCAACCCCGCCGGTCGGATTATAGTAGGTGCCGCCGGTGGCGGCATCGTCGGCGAAGGAAACATTATTGAGGGTGACGGTGGTGCCCTGGCCGACGAACAGGCCGCCGCCGACGCCGAAGCCGCTGGCGTTGCTGCCCAACGCCACGGCGTTCTCGATCGTCAGATTATCGATCGTCACCGCGCCCGAGTTGACGGAAAGTCCCGAGAATTGGGCGTTGCCGTTGAGCGTACTGCCATTGCCCTGAATGGTCAGGGTGTCGCTGCCATCGAGGCTGATCGCGGGCAATGCCGCGGTCTCGGACAGCGTCACGCCGGTTGCGATCTCGATCTCGAACGACGCGCCGCTGCCCGCGTCCGCCTGCGACGCAGCATCGATGGCGGCGATGTCGGTCGCGAGTTGTGCCGCGGAGGTGACAGTGTAGATGGTGGTGGTCATTGAGCATATCCTTCCGAGTGCAAAAGACGTTCAGATCCGGGAAAAAAATGGTGGGAGCAGTGGAACGATGGATGGGATCGCGCGCCGCGGCGAACGCACGGAGCCGATGTCTGCCAGGTCATTGGCAGAGAAGGTTTGAGGCCGACAGATAGCGGTGGTGATGGCTGGCGATCTGGTAACAGGCAGCCACACAGTTGCCGGCACGACGGGCCGGCATTCAGGAACGGCTCGGGCTTCTAGCGCCACATCGGCAAAGGCACGGCTTCCTGCGGCGCTCCCGGAATCTGGCAACTGAAAAAATGATTGAACATCGTATCGTTAAAAGCCCGATTGAATTAACGATGCCACCAGCCTTCGAAGTAGGGCCAAAATGGGACTGAATTAAATCCAAGTGCGGTAAATACGGCGGCATCGAAAGCCTAGGAATGCCTTGCTGGTTAATTTTAATTCCCTCACCCATCCGCGTGCAGAACGCGGCCGCGGGTTTCCGGCAACGCATAGGCGGCGAGGAAGAACACGCCATAGGCTGCGACGGCGAAAATCGCGATGGCATTGCCAAGCGAGGTCGAGGTCGAGAGCGCGCCGACCAGGAACGGAAACAGCGCGCCGATGCCGCGGCCGAAATTATAGCAGAAGCCTTGGCCCGATCCGCGCAGCCGTGTCGGATAAAGCTCGGTAAGAAAGGCGCCGACGCCTGAGAAATAACCCGAGGCGAAAAAGCCCAAGGGAAAGCCGAGCAGCCAGAGCACTTCGTTGGTCAGCGGCAACTGGGTGTAGAGCAGGACCACGGCAATGGCACCGAGCGAGAAGGTCAGGAACAGGTTGCGCCGTCCGATCCGATCGGCCAGCCAGGCCCCGACCAGGTAACCGACAAATGAGCCGATGATCAGCGCGGCGAGGTAGCCGGTCGAACTGACGATCGACAGCTTGCGTTCGGTGGTGAGAAAACGCGGCACCCAGAAGGTGACGGCATAATAGCCGCCCTGGCATCCGGTCGCCATCAGCGAGGCCAGGATGGTGGTCTTGACGATGCCGCCGCGAAAGATCTCCCACAGCGCCGGCCGGTCGCCCGAGGCCGCCTGCTTGACGCGGGTGGCGGCGGCGATTTCGGGCTCGGCGACATAGCGGCGCAGATAGAACACCAAGAGCGCCGGCACCGCGCCGATCGCGAACATCCAGCGCCAGGCGATGTCGGGCGGCAGTACGGAGAACAGGATGGCTTGCGACAGCACCGCCAGTCCCCAGCCCACCGCCCAGCCTGATTGCACCGAACCGACGGCGCGGCCGCGATATTGCGGGCGGATCGCCTCGCCCATCAACACCGCACCGGCGGCCCATTCGCCGCCGAAGCCCAGCCCCAGCACCGCCCGCGCGATCAGCAGCTGATCGAAATTCTGCACCACGGCGCAGACCAGCGAAAACACCGAGAACCACAGGATCGTCAGCTGCAGCGTTTTGACCCGGCCGATGCGGTCGGCGAGATAACCGCCGAGCCAGCCGCCGATCGCCGACGCCAGCAGCGTCACGGTGCCCGCAAGGCCGGCGGTGCCGGGATCGACCTTCCACAGCGTGATGATGGTGCCGATCACCAGCGGATAGATCATGAAGTCCATGCCGTCGAGCGCCCAGCCGGAGGCGCAGGCCCAGAACGTGCGCCGTTCCGGCAGATTCATGTCGCGATAAAACGCCAGCAGGCTGGTGTCTTCGATGTCGGCGATTTCGATCGCGTCCGATGGCTCGGCGGTACTCATGTTGGACACCCCATGGAGAAGTTCTGACGGCCCGGCCTGGGCTCGTCCGCGGCAGCCGGCTGGCCCGCGGTATCGAAATCCTACGCTGATGGGAGAGGCTGTCATTAGGCAAATCCGGTTATCGGCCGGACCTTCGCTACTGTCCTGCCGCCTCGGCGCCGCGCATCCTCGGATCGGGGGCGCCCCGCAATCCGTCCGGACTAACCGCGATCGAATTGGCCGAAGTCTGGCCCATCGGCTCGACCACGCGATGGCCCTTGGCGCGCAGCTCCGCCAGCGTGGCCTCGTCAAAGCCGCGCTCGATCCGCACTTCATCCGGCAGCCATTGATGATGCAGGCGGGGCGCCGCTACCGCGGCCGCGACATCCATGTTGTAATCGAGCACATCGACGATCACCTGCAGCACCGTGGAAATGATGCGGCTGCCGCCGGGCGAACCGGTCACCAGCACCAATTTGCCGTCCTTGAGCACGATGGTCGGCGTCATCGAGGACAACGGCCGCTTGCCGGGTCCGGGCAGGTTGGCCTCGTATCCCACCAGGCCGAAGGCATTGGCGGCGCCCGGAGCCGCGGTGAAATCGTCGAGTTCGTTGTTGACCAGCACGCCGGTCCCCGCGGCGACCAGGCCGAGGCCATAGGGAAAATTCAGTGTATAGGTGTTGCTGACGGCATTGCCGGCGCTGTCGACCACCGAGAAATGCGTGGTGTTGTGACCTTCGCGAGGCGGCGGCATCGGCGAGAATATTTCGGCCGCCGGGGTGGCGTGGTCGGGATCGATGGTGCGGCGCTGCTTGGCCGCGTAGTCCTTCGAGATCAGGGTGGCCACCGGCGCGTTGACAAAAGCCGGATCCCCGAGATAGCGGGCACGGTCGGCATAGCCCCGCTTCATGGCCTCGATCATGAGATGCAGCGAGGCCGCCGAGCCGCGGCGAATGTCGTGCATCGGATAGCCCTCGAGGATATTGAGCATCTCCAGGAGCACCACGCCGCCGGAGGAAGGCTGCGGCATCGAGATGATGTCATAGCCGCGATAGCTACCGCGCAGCGGCGCGCGGATCACGGCCTGGTAGGATCCGAGATCGGCGGCGGTCATGATGCCGCCGGCATCGCGGACGGCGGCGGCGAACTTGTCGGCGACCGGCCCCTGGTAGAATCCGCGTGGTCCTTGTTCGGCAATGGCGGTGAGCGTCGCCGCCAGATCGGCCTGGGTCAGGCGGTCGCCCTCATGCAGCGGCATTCCGTCGGGGCGGGAAAATATTCGCAGCGAGGACGGCCAGCGCGCCAGCCGCTGATAGAGTTCCGGCAGCGTGTCGGCGGTGTCGTCCGATATGATGAAGCCGTCGCGGGCCAGAGCAATCGCCGGCCGCAGCAATTCGGCGAGGGTGAATTTGCCCGAACCGTATTTCTCGAGCGCCAGCGATAGTCCGGCGACGGTGCCGGGGACGCCGATGCCGAGCGCCGAGTCGCGCGATTTGGCATTGTCGGGCTTGCCATCAGGACCCAGAAACATTTCCGCGGTGGCCGCCCCCGGAGCCATCTCGCGATAGTCGATGGCGATGTCCTCGCCGCGATCCCTGGAGTGGATGACCATGAAACCGCCGCCGCCGATGTTGCCCGCGCGGGGATAGGTGACGGCCATGGCGAACCCGGTGGCGACCGCGGCATCGACCGCGTTGCCGCCGCGCCGCAGCACGTCGGCACCGATCCCGGCCGACAGTTTCTCCTGGGCGACGACCATGCCGTGTTCGGCGACCACGGCGTGGATGGCCTCGGCAGGGGGAGGCGTATAGACCGAGCGGTGTTCCTGCGCGGCGACGGGCGCGCCAGCCGCGGCGGCGCACAGGAGGCCTACGCATAGCCGGCTTCGGAGGGCCGCGAACGGGGGCGTGGAGGTTCGCGCGCGGGTATCGGGCAGGGGAGAACACAGATCCATCATGACGCCAATGCTATAAGGCTTCCCAACTCCAGGGCAAATTGGTCCCCATGAAGCGGCAGGAACTTTCGAGCATGGCAATACTGGCCCCGGACGCAGGCGTTGCCAGTGGGCCAACGACCTACCCGCCGCGCTCGGCCGTCATCAGCTGGATCTTCTTCGACTGGGCAGCTCAGCCTTATTTCACGCTGATCACGACCTTCGTGTTCGCACCCTATTTCGCCGCGCATGTGGCACCGAACCCCGCCAGCGGACAATCGCTGTGGGGCTTTGCCACGGCGGCGGCCGGCCTGACCATCGCGATCTTGTCGCCGGTGTTGGGGGCCATTGCCGACGCCAGCGGCCGTCGCAAGCCCTGGATCGCGGCGTTCGGCGCGCTGCTGGTGATCGGCTCGGGCCTGATGTGGTTCGGCAGCCCCGGCGATGCCGCCGTGATCCCGTGGCTGCTGCTCGCTTATGCGATGGCGACGGTGGGTGCCGAATTCGCCACCGTCTTCAACAACGCGATGATGCCGACGCTGGTGCCGCCGGACCGGATCGGGCGACTGTCGGGAACCGGCTGGGCCACCGGCTATATCGGGGGCATCCTGAGCCTGATCCTGGTGCTCGGCTTCCTTGCCGCCAACCCCGAAACCGGGCGCACTTTGTTCGGGCTGACCCCGCTGTTCGGCCTCGATCCCGTCACCCATCAGGGCGATCGTATCAGCGGTCCCCTGACCGCGGTGTGGTTCGTGATCTTTGTGCTGCCGATGTTCCTGCTGACGCCGGATTATCCGGCGAGGTGCAAACCGAGCGAGGCGTTGCGCCAGGGCTTGACGGAGCTCAGGCAGACCCTGCGCGACTTGCCCAGGCAGAAGCCGATGTTGGCATTTCTGTTCGCCAACATGGTCTATACCGACGGCCTCGTTTCCCTGTTCGCGTTCGGCGGTATCTACGCCGCCGGCACCTTCGGCTGGAATACAATTCAGATCGGAACCTTTGGCATCATCCTGGCGATCGCAGGGACGTTCGGCGGGTGGCTTGGCGGAAAACTCGACGATGCCTTCGGGCCCAGGCGCGTCATCGCCGGCAGCCTGGCCATGCTGCTGTTCGCCATCATCGCCATCCTGCTGGTCGACAGAGAGACGATCCTGTTGATCAAGGTGGCGCCGCCCGTGCCCGGTGGCGCGCTGTTTTCGGGTGCCGCCGAACGCGCCTATCTGGTGCTCGGATGCCTGATCGGCGCGGCCGGTGCCCCGCTGCAGGCGGCATCGCGTAGCCTTTTGATCCGCATGGCCCCCCAAAATCGCATCGCGCAATATTTCGGGCTGTTCGCGCTGACCGGAAAGGTGACGTCGTTCGTAGGCCCGCTCTTGATCGGCATCGTCACCGCGCTGACCGCGAGCCAGAAGGCGGGCATGGCGGTGCTGGTGGCGTTCTTCGTGGCGGGCTTGGCGCTGTTGGCGAGGGTGGGGGAGTAAGCGCTCACGGAATTAAGCCTCGCGGCGTCGTCGCGATATTTCGTTGGAACCGGTCATCCTGGCGGCGATCGGTTGTTTCATCTTCAGTGTCGCCCTACATTTGCCGGCACGGCTCATGCTGGCGGATCTCCTTTGATGCGGCTCACCACGCCGAACATCGTTGCTCTCGTTATGCCGGCGATCGGCTTTGTCTTTGCACTGGGCATGGCTCTGATCCTCAGGCAAGAAACGCGCAGTAGGATCAGAATAATTTAAGGACTTCGCCGACCACGACCATAAAGTCGGCGCCGAGATCGCCGTCCACAAAGATATGCTGCGCCGGGAGGCTGATAAGGCTGATCTCGCCGAGATCAGCCGGAAGCTGGACGAGCTTCTGCAGCAGACCCAGACCAACGCCCAATCTTAACATGGTCCGCGGCGACGAGTGAGAATCTCAATGCCGGAAATGCCGCACCCCGGTGAATACCATGGCGATGCCGGCGTCGTCGGCGGCCTTGATGACCTCTTCGTCGCGGATCGAGCCGCCAGGCTGGATCACCGCCGTGGCGCCGGCCTCGATTGCGACCAAAAGGCCGTCGGCGAACGGAAAGAAGGCGTCGGAAGCCACTACCGAACCTACGGTCATGGGCTGCGCGAGCTTGGCATCATCGGCCGCATCCTGGGCCTTGCGCGCGGCGATGCGCGAGGCATCCACCCGGCTCATCTGGCCGGCACCGATGCCGACGGTGGCGAGATCCTTGGCGTAGACGATGGTGTTGGATTTGACGTGCTTGGCGACGCGGAAGGCGAATGTGAGGTCGCGCAGCTCGGCCTCGGTCGGCGCCCGGCGGGTCACGGTCCTGAGCGCAATGTCATCGACCACGGCGTTGTCGCGGCTCTGTACCAGGAGGCCGCCGGCGACAGTTTTGGCGGTGAGGCCGGCGGCGCGCGGATCGGGCAGGCGGCCGGCGAGCAATAGCCGCAGATTCCGTCGCTTGGCGATGACGGCGATCGCCTCTTCGGTGGCGTCGGGGGCGATGATCACCTCGGTCAGGATCTCGGTGATGACGCGGGCGGTTTCGGCATCGAGCGTGCGGTTGACCGCGATGATGCCGCCATAGGGCGATTGGGTGTCGCAGGCGAAGGCCTTGCGGTAGGCGCTGATCAGATCGGCGCCTTCCGCGACGCCGCAGGGATTGGCATGCTTGACGATGACGCAGGCCGCGGTGCGCGCCGGATCGAATTCGGCGACGCATTCATAGGCCGCGTCGGTATCGTTGATATTGTTGTAGGACAGCTCCTTGCCCTGCAGCTGACGTGCGGTTGCGACACCGGCACGCCGGTCCGGCGTGCGATAGAACGCCGCCGACTGGTGCGGATTCTCGCCATAGCGCAATGCCTGGATCAGCCGCCCGCCGAAGGCGCGGAAATCCGGCGCCTCAGTTTTCAGCTCGGCCGAAAACCAGTTCGAGATCGCCGCATCATAGGCGGCGGTGCGGGCATAGGCCTTGGCGGCCAGCCGACGGCGCAGCGATCGCGTGGTGGCGCCAGCGTGGGCTGAGAGTTCGTCGAGCAGGGCCTGATAGTCGGAAGGCTCGACCACGACGGCGACGTCGTCATGGTTCTTGGCCGCGGCGCGGATCATCGCCGGTCCGCCGATGTCGATATTCTCGATGCAGGCTTCGAACCCGGAGCCGTTGTCCACGGTGGACTCGAATGGATAGAGATTGACCACCAGAAGATCGATCGGCGCGATGCCATGCTCGGTCATGGCCTTGGCATGCTCGGCATTGTCGCGGATCGCGAGCAGACCGCCATGGACTTTGGGATGCAGCGTCTTGACCCGGCCGTCCATCATCTCCGGAAAACCGGTCAGATCCGCGACGTCGCGGACTTTCAGCCCCGCTGCGGCGATCGACTTGGCGGTACCGCCGGTCGAGATCAGCTCGATGCCGTGGGCCGCCAGCGCCCGGGCGAAATCGATCAGCCCGGATTTGTCGGACACGGACAACAAAGCACGGGTCACGCGGCGCGGATGGTCGGTCATTGGGTCGTATCCTGAAGGAATAGGTTCGCCGGGTAGCACGGTTTGGGCAGCGGCGAAACCGGCGCGGATGGCGGTGTGGAAATCTCCGCTTGGCGGAATGCGGTTCGCTACAGCGGCAACTCCGGTTCGCGTTGCGCGTTGCGCCTGGCGACCGTGGCCGAGGGCGATGCCGTCGAGCGCACGAAGCTCCAGCGGATGCTGGGGGCCGTCCGCGAATCCTGCCGGATCACGATCTGGGCGCTGCGGCGCGGACCGTCATTTCCCGCCAGGAACACGCTTTCTTCCAGCTCGACCTTTTCTTCGGGGGCCTCGAACGTCCAGACCTCGCGGTTGGGCAGCACCAGCATCACGCCGCGCGCGTCGCCGAGCCGGCTGGCTTTCACCGCCGGGTGCAGGTGGAACCGTAACACGTAGTCGGTATCGATGCTTTTGGCGCGTGCCCCCGGCGCTGGCGACACCGTGTCCTCGCCGTCGAGCCGCGAGCCGTCCCGGGCGACCATCACGACGCGACGATGCAAGATCCCGAAGCGTTCGAGGTAACCGTCATGCGATGTGGTCAACAGCTCGCCATCGGCGAGCGTTTCGCGATAATGCTCCACGTCGGCCGGTCCGCTGACGATCGGCGACCCCTGCAGCAACCGCTTCATCGCCGAAAGCTCGACGAACTGGCAGGATGACGTATCGTGATAGGTCAGTGTCGAATGCGCCGCGGTGCTGCGGGCAAAGGCGCGCCAGCTATCGCGCCCGGTGGAGGGCATGCCGCAATTGATGACGATCCGGCACGCCCCGGAAGACAATTCAAAGGAAAGGCAGCCGGCGTGGGCCTCCTGGCTGACACCGGGCGGCGGCGGCGGCCCGGTATCCATGATCACGATCAGGGTGCCGGCGTCGAGACGCTGGAAGCCGGAATGCGGCATGTTCGCCATCGGCGCGCCGTGGGCGTCGTCATAGGCGAGCAGGGTCGCCAGCTGATCGGATGGCGCACTGCTCATGCCGTTGAACAGCGCAAAACTGCCGTCGCCATGACGGAAGAAGCGCAGCATCGGCATCATGCGGTCGATCGCGTTCAAAAGCGCGGGCGGCGGCGCGATGTTGCGGGCGGCGAAGGTCTGCCGCAACGGCAGCAGGTCGATCATCAGTTCAATCAGCGCGCCGGGATTGCGCGAGATGTGCCCGCCATCGGGGAGGATTTGCCGCTGCAGTTCGTCGGACAGCCGGCGCGAGGCGGCGCGCACGTGCCGACCCTGGTTGGCGAGGCAGAGCGAGGCGTAACATAGCGCGATCAGCACCTGCAGCCGCGGCACGCCGTCCGGGATGTCGAGCATCGTATAGCGCAGGGTGCGGATCTCACGGGTCAATCCGCGCAGATAGCGCCGATAGAACTTGCTGTCGGAGTCGCCGAGCACCAGCGGGGCCTGCGACAACAGCGAGATGACGCGGCGCGCCAGCACGTCGGCGCGGCGCCCGGTTGGCCGATGGCGCGCCGGATTGGAGATCCAGTCGTCGACCAGCGAGCGGGCGTTGGCGCGGGTCAGCGCGGTATCGGCGGCGCGCAGATGCCGCAGCCACCCGAAACCGAGCAGCGCCACCTCCCAATCTTCCGACGGCGGCTCGAAATCGAAGATCGAGCGCCCGTGGCAGGTGACGATCTTGCCGGCGAACACGAAGCGCCCGGCATAGATTTCCGCCGCCCGGGTGGAGTCGGCGGTGCGCAGATCGTGTGGGGCGATAATGAGGCGATCGGTGCGGCCCGGCCACAGCCGCGACAGCGCCACCGAGCCACCGCTGGCGCGCGACATCAAGTTTCGCGCGAAGCGGCCCGCGATCAGCGTCGAGATGCGTCTGGGTTGAGCGATGGACACGCCTTGCCTTGGATTCGGTGGATCGGTGCGAAACCTTATTAATCCGGAAACGCCGCCAAGACAGCCTCTTGAGAGTACGGGAATCAATCAACTGGGGATGGAAATCCAGTGCAAAATCAGGATTTAACCAGCCGCGCGGCATAAAAACCGTCGAGCCCGGCGAAACGCGGGTCCTGATGCGGCAGGTGGCAGGGCAACGTGCGCAGGTCACCCTCGGCGGTGAGCAGCTCGGCAAGACCCGCGACCTCGCCGGCTTCGATCGGCACCCGGCGCATGCCTGATTCGGCGGCGAGAAGCGCGGTGATGGCCCGCTCGCCCTCTTCCGGTTCCAGCGAACAGGTGCAATAGACCAAGGTCCCGCCCGGCCGGAGCAGCGCCACCGCGCGCTGCAACAGGCGCTTCTGTAGCGCCGTCAGGGCGACAATGTCTGCCTCCTGCCGCAGCCAGGCGACATCGGGGTGCCGGCGGATGGTGCCGGTCGATGTGCAGGGAGCATCCACCAGGATGCCGTCGAAACCGGTGCCGGCCACCTCCCCCGGCCACTCGGCGGCGTCGGCGACCACGGTCTCGGCCTTGAGGTCCAGCCGTACCAGATTGTGGCGAAGCCGCGCCATGCGCGGGGAAGAGCGGTCGACCGCGACGACCTGTGCGCCGGCCTGGACGAGTTGGGCGGTCTTGCCGCCCGGCGCGGCGCAGAGATCGGCGATGGTGCTGCCGGCAACGTCGCCGAACAGCCGGGCCGGCAGGGCGGCGGCAGCGTCCTGGACCCACCATTGGCCCTCGACAAATCCTGGCAACATCGTCACCGCGCCTTGCAGCAGCGTGCGCACGGTGCCCGTCGCCAGCTGTTCGCCATGCAGCCGGGTGGCCCATTGCGACGGATCGGACTTCACGGTGATGTCGAGCGAAGGCTCATGGCCGATCGCGACCGCGATCTCACGCGCCACCGCGCCGCCAAAGTTCGTCACCCAGCGCGCCATCAGCCAGGGCGGAACATCCAGCGTCTGCGCCTTGACCTCCTCGATCAACGGCTGGCCCTCGCGGGCGCAGCGGCGCAGTACCGCGTTGACGAGCCCGGCATATTTCGTCGCCCGCCGGTCGGACTGCACCAGCCGCACCGCGAGGTCGACCGCGGCATGATCGGGCACGTCCATCCAAAGTATCTGTGCGGCGCCGATCAACAGCGCGCTCTGCGCCCGCGGCGCGTCGGTCGGGATGCCGCGATCGAGCAGCCGGGACAGCACATGGCCGAGGGTGCCTAGCCGACGTAGAGTGGTCGCCACCAGGCGGCGCATCAGGGCGCGATCGCGATCGGACAGCGTCTTGACGCCGGGATGCGCACCCGCGCCGTCGAGTTGTTCGTCAAGCGTCCGATGCTTGTGCAGCACGCCGTCGAGAATATCGGCCGCAATCCGCCGCGCCGCGAGACCGGGAACCTCGGATGGCATGGCAAATCGTTGTGGCGGCATGGAGCCTTAATATCTCGATAGATTGGACGGCGATTCGCGTTTCAGTCTATGCCATGGATCCAAAGAAGCCCATTTGGCATGGCAATATGCCAAATATAAGTAGTCGCCGATCACAATTCACGATTGCCGGAGGTTCCATCCGGGAGTCCTTGCGCGGAGCGGCATCGACCACAATTTAGGCTACCGAAATGACCGACGAGTTTTCCTTGCCCATCACCGCCGACCCGGTCGAAGAGCCCAGGGTGCTGACCCCGGCTGCCCGGCGCGCGCTCGCGGAAGCCGAAGCGCGAAGGCTTGCCGCGGCGGCCGATGCCCGGCCCGTGCCGCCCGAATTCCAGGGCCCGAAGGGCCCGGAACCCACCCGCTACGGCGATTGGGAGATCAAGGGCATCGCCTCGGATTTTTGAACGCGAAAATGCAAGCTCTTAGCGAAGCAGCAGCGAATCAAGAAGACATGACGGGACATCGGCCATCCGCCGCACGCTGGCGATGAATTTGGCCATGGCGAGTCGATCCACGCGCGAGATATGCCCGCGATCAGGCGGGGTCTCTTGGAACTGACTTGCGCTTGCTCACTTATTACCTCGGCTTGACGAGATTTGCGGCTTGAACCCCGAGGCACCTGGGAGCGCGACCGATGACCACCATTAAAAGGACCTATGACAGCACGGCCGATGCCAACGACGCCGTGTCGGAACTCAGGGCGAACCAGTTTGACAACGTCGAGCTGGTCTCGGACGGACCGAGCCATCTGGTCATCGTCGACGTGCCCGTGAGCATGGTACCGAAGGCCGAGGAATTGATGAGCCTGCACGGACGCCGCGGGCCCGTTGAGCACGGCGAGGTATCCGAGATCACAGCTCCGGAATCCAAGCCGGCCGCGGCGCCGCTTTCGAGCGCACCCAGCGTCACCGCGCCGGTTGCGCCTTCAACCAAAACGTCCGCGCCTCGGACTTACAAGGCTGACCCGTTGGCCGGACCACGGACCGCGTCCGAAGTTCTGGGCATCCCGGAACTGACGCGCAACCAGCGTGGCCACGCCACGCTGTTGAATGATCCGGCGCCGTTATCGTCCCTGTTGCATCTGCCGGTGTTGGCGGATTGATCACCGGCCATCGTTTGACGTCGGCTGTTTGGCGATCGGCGTCGCTGGTCCGAGACGCCGTCCGGTCACTCTCGGATGATGAAGAGACGATTGAGCGACCGGGCGCGCGGCGCGCAGCGATCAGCGCGAGACCACTACGGTGGTGCCGACGGAAACGCGCTGGTAGAGATCGCTGATATCGGCATTCAGCATGCGGATGCAGCCATACGAAACAAATCCGCCAACGGAACCCGGCATATTGGTGCCGTGAATGGCATATTCACCACCCGCCAGCGTCATCGCGGCGACCCCCATCGGATTGTGCGGCGAGCCGCCGGGAATGACGTCCGGCATCTCCGGTTTGTCATGCTTTACTTCAGCCGGCGGCGACCATGCGGGATTGCGGTACTTGCCGTCGATCCGGGTCGTTCCAGCCCATTGCTTGCCGGCCTTGCCAACACCGACCGGGTAGCGCATGGCGTGGCCGGGATCGAGCACCAGATAAAGTCGGCGCTCGTTGGTCTTCACCACGATCGTGCCGGGCGAATAATCGCCGCGGAACCCGACCATGTCCGGCCGCGCCTGGGCCGCTGACGAAACCAGAAATCCTGCCCCGAGGCTGACGGCGAGCGCCGCCGCAATCTTCAACGACATCAATTTACTCTCCACAATTAAACTCTCCACATGATCTCTCTCGCCGTATCGCCGGTCTTGGGCCGACGGCACCGCGGGCAGCTGATCCGAGCAAACCCCGGCCACCACCTAGCGCGCGCCCCCCGTAGTTTTACGGGCTTCGGCTTAACGAGAAAGCTCTCAGCCAGCCCGCTCCGGACGTCGTGCAGGCCAGAACAAAGAAAATGTTGGGGGCAAAGTAAATGACCGGAAAACAACACTCGCCCGGAAAGCGAATGGCGGAACCGCCGCGGTCACCGCAACAGCGTGAATCGCGGTGGAGGTTCTCTTATATGTCGTGGGGATCATCTGGATTTGAACGGCGGACCGTCCAATGGGCGTCATGTATCAAGGCGTCTGGCGAAACGAGGACGGCTTTCCGGCCGACGCCTCCGGTCGCTTTACCCGTCCCGTCTCGCCACTGCGCAACTGGATCACGCCCGATGGCGCTCCCGGGCCGGGCGGTCGCGGCGGCTTTGCCGCCGAGCCCGGCCGCTATCATCTCTACGTGTCGCTGGCCTGCCCGTGGGCGCACCGCACCCTGATTTTTCGTGCCCTGAAAGGCCTTACCGACATGATCGGCCTGTCGGTGGTGCACTGGTTCATGGGCGCCGAGGGCTGGACCTTCGAACCCGCGCCCGGAGTGATCGCGGACCCGATCCATCACGCCCGGTTCCTGCATCAGGTCTATGCGGCCAGCGATCCGGCCTATAGCGGGCGCGTTACCGTGCCGGTGCTGTGGGATCGCAAGAGCGCGCAGATCGTCAACAATGAATCCTCCGAGATCATCCGGATGTTCAATTCGGCCTTCGACGGGGTCGGAGCCCTGCCGGGCGATTTCTATCCCGCCGACCTGCGCGACGATATCGACGCGCTCAATGCTCGCATCTACGAGACCGTCAACAACGGCGTCTACCGGGCGGGTTTTGCCCGCAGCCAGCAAGCCTATGACGAAGCCGTGACGGCGCTGTTTGAGTCGCTCGACTGGCTCGAGGGACTGTTGTCCGGCCGGCGTTTTCTATTGGGCGACCGGCTGACCGAAGCCGACTGGCGCCTGTTCACCACCCTGATCCGCTTCGACACCGTCTATGTCGGGCATTTCAAATGCAACATCCGCCGCATCGCCGACTACAAGCATTTGTCACGCTATTTGAAGGAACTGTATCGGCACGAGCTGGTCGGTGAGACCGTGAATTTCTTTCACATCAAACACCATTACTACGAAAGCCATCGCCACCTTAACCCGGGTGGCATCGTGCCGGCGGGGCCGGCACTGGATTTATGAGATCGGTGCGCCGTGGTGCGAACATTCGACGATTTCGCTAGCCGGCGGGCGGCGCCCGGCCCTTCCTCGATCAGGCTGACATTGATGTCGGAGCGGAGTTCGAAGAGGACATTCTGCGTTTTCTGGATCGGACCAATGAGCTGATCGTACTATTCACGCCCTGGTCGCTTCATACCCAAGTTGACGCACGAAGGGTCCAACCTCTCATTACCGCCGCTGCTACGGGATCGGCAGTTGTTGCAGGAGCCCTCGCCAGAGGCTGCCGGCAAGCGTGTGGCAGAAGTCGTTGAACATTTGTCGCATCAGATCGCGGCTGAAGCCGAATAATGATGTCGTGCGGTGTGCCGTGGGCAATCTCACCCCGGCCGTCCCCGCGGACGGGCCGCGGGGTGCAATAAGGGGGTCCGCTACGCCTACGCGTCCTTCTTGTTCTGGCGGTTATGCACGAGATCGTCGACCACGGCGGGATCGGCCAGCGTCGAGGTGTCGCCTAAGCTGCCCGGTTCGTCCTCGGCAATCTTGCGCAGGATGCGGCGCATGATCTTGCCGGAGCGGGTCTTGGGCAAACCGGGCGCGAACTGGATCTGGTCGGGGGAGGCGATCGGGCCGATATCCTTGCGCACCCACGCCACCAGTTCCTTGCGCAACGCTTCGCTCGGCTCGATGCCGCTCATCAGCGTGACATAGGCGTAGATGCCCTGGCCCTTGATGTCGTGGGGATAACCGACCACGGCAGCTTCCGAGACCTTGGCGTGCGCCACCAGGGAACTTTCGACTTCGGCGGTGCCCATGCGGTGGCCGGAGACGTTGATCACGTCATCGACGCGGCCGGTGATCCAGTAATAACCATCGGCGTCACGCCGGCAGCCGTCGCCGGTGAAATACTTGCCCTTGTAGGTGGAAAAATAGGTCTGCTCGAAACGGGCGTGGTCGCCATAGACCGTGCGCATCTGTCCCGGCCAGGATTTGGCGATGCAGAGATTGCCGGTGCATTCGCCCGAAAGCACGTTGCCGTCGGCGTCGACGATCTCCGGTACCACCCCGAAGAAGGGCAGCGTCGCCGATCCCGGCTTGAGTTTGGTGGCGCCGGGCAAGGGCGTGATCAGAATGCCGCCGGTCTCGGTCTGCCACCAGGTATCGACGATCGGGCAGCGCTCATCGCCGACCACGCGGTGGTACCATTCCCAGGCTTCCGGATTGATCGGCTCGCCGACGCTGCCGAGCAGCCGCAGGCTCTTGCGGGAGGTCTTCTTGACCGGCTCGTCGCCGCCTTGCATCAGCGCGCGGATCGCGGTCGGCGCGGTGTAGAAGATGTTGACATGGTGCTTGTCGATGACGTTCCAGAACCGCGAATTGTCCGGATAATTCGGTACGCCTTCGAACATCAGCGTGGTGGCGCCGTTGGCCAGCGGTCCATAGAGGATGTAGCTGTGGCCGGTGACCCAGCCGACATCGGCGGTGCACCAGTAGACGTCGCCATCGTGATAGTCGAACACATATTGATGCGTGATCGAGGCGAATACCAGGTAGCCGCCCGAGGTGTGCAGCACGCCCTTGGGCTGGCCGGTCGAACCCGACGTGTAGAGAATGAACAGCGGATCTTCCGCATGCATGTGCTCGCACGGGCATTCCGTGGTCACCATTTGCGCGGCGTCGTGGTACCAGAGATCGCGCGACGGGTTCATGTTGACGGCAGCGCCGGTGCGCTTGACGACGACCACCCAGTCGACGCCGGCGCATTTGGCCAGCGCGGCATCGACATTGACCTTCAGCGGCACCTTCTTGCCGCCGCGCAGGCCCTCGTCGGCGGTAATGACGATCTTGGACTGGCAGTCGGTGATGCGTTGCGCCAGGCTGTCGGGCGAAAAGCCGGCAAACACCACCGAATGGATGGCCCCGATCCGCGCGCAGGCCAGCATCGCATAGGCGGCTTCCGGAATCATCGGCAGATAGATCGTGACGCGGTCGCCCTTCTTGACATTGCGGGTGCGCAGGATGTTGGCGAACCGGCAGACTTCGTCGTGCAACTGCCGATAGGTAATGTGCTTGGACTCCGAGGGGCTGTCGCCCTCCCAGATGATGGCGGTCTGGTCGCCGCGCTTCTCGAGATGGCGGTCGATGCAATTCCAGGCGACATTGAGGACGCCGTCCTCGAACCATTTGATCGAGATATGGCCGGGCTCGAAGGAGGCGTTCTGGACCTTGGTGAAAGGCTTCATCCAGCCGATACGCTTGGCCTGCTCGCCCCAGAAACCGTCGGGATCCTTTACCGAGCGGGCATACATTTCCTGGTATTTGGCCTGGTCGATCCAGGCCTTGTCGGTCCAGTCAGCAGGCACATCGTAAATCTTCTCGGACATCTAAAAACCCTCCCACCCTGGCGGCCCGTGAACCCGGTTACTGCGAGCCCCTGCTTTGTTGTAACAATTATGCGTCGAGCCTAATGGCGCCGACAAGCGAAACAAATAGGACCTTTGGAGCGCCGGACCATGCGCAGGATCAATCTGGGGGCGAGTGGGAGACGCCCCGGCCGCCGGGATTGGCCATCACAATTGCGTTTTGCCGCGGGTCAAAAGGCCACAGCTGGCCCCGGACAGGAGAATAAACGGTATCATGAAACCGTAACCCGCGGACTCGGGCTGGCGCTCCCGACAATTACCCCCTAAATGGCCTTCCCGGGCCTGAACGGCCTGCCGGAACCCAGGATCCCATGCCGGCATTAGCGTCGCGTTATCCCGAGCAGGTTACCTAAAGTCATGATTCATGAGCAGAATTTTGCAGACGCCGAGCGCGTTTCGGCCGGTCCCGAGGGGCCGATACAGCCGGGACAGGCCGCGAGCGTCGAAAGCCTGGCGAGGGAACTGGGGCTGAAGCTCGGCGACCAGAACGAACTGACCATCCGCCGGATCAAGCGCGGCAAGAGCTATTCGTTCGTGCGCGCCAACGGAACCAGGATCCGCCACACCGGCACCATCCGGCGCCTGCACTCGATGGCGGTGCCCCCGGCCTACGCCGAGGTGCGATATTCCCCCGATCCGAAGTCGCATCTGCAGGCGGTCGGCCGCGATGCCGCCGGCCGGCTGCAATACCGCTATCACTCCGATTGGGAAAAGGTCAGGGAACATCGCAAGGCGCACCGGCTGGCGCGGCTGGTGGCGGCGCTGCCGAGAATCCGGCGCCACGTTTCGATGCACCTGTCGGGCGACCAGCCGACCCGGGAATTCGCGCTCGCCGCGGTGATCGAGCTGATCGCGCGTACCGCGATCCGGCCGGGCAATGAATCCTACGCCCGCCTCAACGGCACCCGTGGCGCCACCACGTTGTTGAAATCCAATGTCACGCTGGATGGCGACTGCCTGGTGCTGAGCTTCAAGGCCAAGGGCGGCAAGGCCGTGCGCAAGGAATGCGACGCGGCCAAGCTGGTTCGCGCCATCGGCATCCTGCGCGGCGTGCCGGGCAAGCGGATGTTCCAGTACCCTGACCACACCGGCACCGTCCGCGCCGTCTCCACCTCCCAGGTCAATGCGTTCCTGCGCGAGATCGCCGGCATCAAGATTTCGCTGAAGGACTTCCGCACTCTGATGGCATCCGCCGTCGTGCTGGAATCGCTGTCGCGGATTTCTCCGGCCGCAAGCGCCCGCGGCCGCCGCAAGCAGGTGCTGGAAGCGGTGCGCGCGGCCGCCGACGAGTTGTCCAATACGCCCGCGATCTGCCGCAAGAGCTATGTCCACGACACCATCGTCACCGCGTTCGAGGACGGCATCCTGGAGCGCTTCGCGGCGACCATGAAGGGCTATCGCTCGCAATCCAAACGCGAGGCGCTGCTGGCGCAGGTGGTGATGGCGGCAGCGGCGGCGTAATCCGCCTTTGGGCTTGGCGCTGAACGACACCGCGAGCGATCAGCGGTCAAGGCTCAAGCGATCATTCGCGCGATGGTTTCCCGACCAGCCCAACTTTCTGCAACCACAGGGCCGTGCAGCGACGGCGAGCTTGGTTGGTCAAACGTTGCATCATGATCCAAAGCCTGCCCCGTCGACAGCAGGACCTTGTTTCGGCCCGAGCGCTTGGCGTCGTAGAGCGCGTCATCCGCCCATTTGGCGACCAGCTCCGGCGCCGCGTCCTCGCGTGCAAAGGCGACGCCGAGGCTGATGGTCACCACGCCGGCCTCACCATCGACCGGATCGATGCCGGGGTTGACGATGGCCAGGGCTTCGACCGCGCCGCGGATCCGCTCCGCGATGGTCCAGGCCAGATCGGTGGTTGCGTTGGTGAGCACGATCAGGAATTCCTCGCCGCCATAGCGGAATACGACATCCTCGTTCAGCCGCACCGATTGCTCGATGCTGTGGGCGACGCGGCGGATGCATTCGTCGCCGGCGGCGTGGCCCGCGGTGTCGTTCAATCGCTTGAAGCAGTCGATATCGGCCATCACGAAGGCAATACCGGTCCTCGGCATGGCGCGATCGCTCCATAGCCTTCCGATCAGATCTTCGGCCGAACGCCGGTTGGCCAGTCCGGTGAGCGGGTCGCGCGTGGCGAGGATTCCGAGCTGCTGATTGGCGCGGGTCAGGGCTTCGCTGCGATACTGGTCGCGCAACGACATCAGGAAGGTTTTCTGGCCGAGCAGAAACTGGGTCTTGCGTGCGATGGCGACGGCATAGAGGGCCATGGCATAGAACAACGAAGTCCCGATCGCTTCTTCGGGGGCGATCGCCGGATTGAGGATCTCGAAACTCAGAAAGATCGCCATGGTGCAGACCATCAGGGCCAGCGACCAGGCATATTCGACGTTGAACACCACGATTGCGATCGTATTCACGAATAGGATGCAGGTCAGAAAGCGCTCATAGTCGCCGCCGCCCGCGGCGACCGCGAGGCTGCCATAGGTGATCATGACGCTGCTCATCAGAAGGATCAGCGACAGGCCTTCGACGCGGGCGCTGCGCGGCTTGCGCCACACCAGGTAGGCACAGGCGTGCAGCGCCGGGACGCAAAGCCCGCTGAGAATGGCGGTGAGCCAAAGCAGGTGGGGCGCCAGGAGATAGCTGACCGGCACGAAGACCATGCTGATCAGTCCGACCCACAGCATCCATGCGCGCGCAATCTTGCTGCGCTGCCGCCACGTCCGCTTGCGATAAACCTTGGCCATTTCCGGAGAAAACCGGATGTCGCGCGTACGCTGCGCGAGCAGCCGCTCGGTTTCGGCTTCGAGAGCCGGCGTTAATGCCGGGCTCGTCGGGTCATCGAGCGTTCCCGGGCGCATGCGGCTGCCTGGCAATTTCAAAACGAGTGTCCCATTCCGCCGGACAGTTGAGCCTGAATTTCCTAAGTTTCTCCTGAATTGGATCAGGGAAACTACGGAGCTTCCGATGGCTTTAATTTTGAGCCATTTCGCAGGCCTGCGATGCGCCCCTCGATGGGCCCGTGTCACATCCCGCCCAGCTTGCAGACGATCTTCCATTCCTCCGCCGTCACCGGCTGCACCGACAGTCGTGAAAACTTCACCAGCGCCATCCCAACCAGTCGCTTGTCGGCCTTGATCGCGGCCATGGTCACCGGCTTCGGCAGAGGCTTTTCGGCCTTGATATCGACGCAGACGAACTTGCCGGTCTTGTCGGTGGGGTCGGGATAGGCCTCCTTGATGATCTCCGCGATGCCGACGATCTCCTTGCCCTCGTTGGAATGATAGAAGAAGGCGCGGTCGCCCTTCTTCATCTTCACGAGGTTCTGCCGCGCGGTGAAATTGCGCACCCCGGTCCAGGCTTCGCCCTTGGCGCCTTTGGCCACCTGCTGGTCCCACGACCAGGCTGACGGTTCCGATTTCACCAGCCAGTATGCCATTGGATCTATCCCTCCGCCTTGAAAGGCCGCGTCAGCAGGTTCTCGATCGCCGCGTCGATCGTCATCGCGCCGCTGAGGATGGCCGCGACCGCCTTCGATACCGGCATATCGACCTGTTGCGAAGCCGCCAGTTCGATCAGCACTGGCGCGGTGAACTCGCCCTCGGCGAGACGGCCGCGCGCGGGCTGTTGGCCGCGGCCGAGCGCGATGCCGAGCGCCAGGTTGCGCGATTGCGGACTGCCGCAGGTCAGGATCAGATCGCCCAGGCCGGAGAGCCCGGCCATGGTTTCGCTGCGCGCGCCGCAGGCGCGTCCCAGTCGCACCAGTTCGGAGAAGCCCCGCGTGGTCAGCGCGGCCTGCGCCGAGGCGCCGAGTTCGCGGCCGGCCACGATACCGGCCGCGATCGCCAGCACGTTCTTGGCGGCGCCGCCGATCTCGACGCCGCGGACGTCCGTGGTGTGGTAGGGCCGGAACGTTGCCGATCCCAGCGCCCGCACCAGCGCGCTGGCCAGATCCTGGTGCCTGGCCGCCAGCGTCACCGCGGTCGGAAGCCCGCGCGCCACGTCACCGGCAAAACTCGGACCCGACAGGATCGCCGGGATCGCGTTGGGCGCGGCCTGCGCGATCACCTCGGTCATGAACAGGTGGCTGCCGTGTTCGATGCCCTTGGCGCAGGCGATCAGCGGCGTGGCGATGGCGAGGTGGGGCGCCAGCGCTAGCGCTGCCTCGCGCAGCTTTTGCGCGGGTGTCGCGATCAGCACGATGTCGGCGCCGGCGGCGACCGCGATATCGCTGGTGACGGCGATGGCCGGGTCGAGGCGCACGCCCGGCAGTTGGGCGCTTTCGCGCGACGCGGCAATCCGGGCCGCGCTGTCCGGCCGCCGGGCGTACAGCACCACCTCGCGTCCGGCCCGCGCGGCGACCGTGGCCAGCGCCGTCCCCCACGCCCCCGCGCCGACCACCGCCACTGAGTTGAAGGACGTCATGGCCGCCTCTCAGGTGCGCTCCCTCGCCCCGCGCTTGCGGGGAGAGGGTTGGGGTGAGGGGCCTCTCTCGACGGGCTGCGACTCGCGGAGAGGCGAGGCCGATGCGCGGGGCGAGAATTCAGGTCTCATGGAGACGCCTCGCTAAAACCCCGCGCGGGTGTTGGAGAAGCCCGCCGGCCTGGTCGCCTTGGCATCGAGCAGCCAGCGCGCCCGGGGCGGGGCCTCCATCGTGTCCGTCAGTCCGAGCGCCAGCCGCTCCGCGCCGGCCCAGGCGATCATGGCGCCGTTATCGGTGCAGAGCGCCGGCGGCGGAATGATCAGCGTGGTGTTGGCGCGGGCGGCGACGTCCTGCAATGCGCCGCGAATCGCCTGGTTGGCGGCGACGCCGCCGGCGGCCACCAGCGCGCTGGGCGGACCGAACTGCTCGTGAAACAGCCTCAGGCCGACGCGCAATCGATCGGCCGTGGAGTCGATCACCGCGGCCTGAAAACTGGCGCAGAGATCGCGGATGTCCCGCGCCTCGAGCGGGCCGAGCCGGTTGGCCTCGGCGCGAACCGCGGTCTTCAATCCCGACAGCGAGAAATTGGCATCGGCGCGGCCCAGCATCGGCCGCGGCAGGGCAAAGCGTTCGGGGTCGCCGCCCGCGGCGGACCGCTCGACCTGCGGTCCGCCGGGATAGGGCAGGCCGAGCATTTTGGCGACCTTGTCGAAGGCTTCCCCTATCGCATCGTCGACGGTGGTGCCGAGCCGGACATAGTTGCCGACGCCAAGCACCGCGACGACCTGGGTATGACCGCCGGAGGCCAGAAACAGGCAATAGGGAAAGGCCAGCGTGCCGGTCAGCCGCGGCGTCAGGGCATGCGCCTCGAGATGGTTCACCGCGATCAGCGGAATGTCGTGCACCAGCGCAATGGCTTTGGCGGTGGTCAGGCCCACGATCACCCCGCCGATCAGGCCGGGCCCCGCGGCAGCGGCAACCGCCGTAAGCTCGGCAAACCTTATGCCGGCCTCGCGCATGCAGCTGCCGATGATGCCGTCGAGCAGCTCGACATGGGCGCGCGCCGCGATCTCCGGCACCACGCCACCGTAGGCGGCGTGCTCCTCGGTTTGCGAGCGCACAATATTCGACCGAATTCGTCCCGACCCGTCGTCGAGGCGCTCGACCACGGCGGCCGCGGTTTCATCGCAGGTGGTCTCGATCCCCAGCACCAGCATGGTCGTTTGATTGTCCAATCGAGGCCCTTGCGCTAGCCGCCAAAGCGGCGTTTGCCTATTCCGGTAGCATTGCGAGGTCCCGAACGGCAATCGCGCGTTGCCGCGGCAATCCGGTACTTCGGCACCTCATCAGAGTCTGACGCATGGCCGTTCTTGTGACCCGCCCGTATCCCGACGATGAAACCACGGCCGGGTCCCTGCGCGCCAGGGGGATCGAGGTGCTGCGGGCGCCGATGCTGCAGTTCGAGCCGGTCGCCTTCCACGACGATGCGGACGCGGACTATGGCGCCGTCATCCTCACCAGCGCCAATGCGCTGCGCGGCATCGAGCCGCACCTTGCGGGCAGCCGTTTACTGCAGTTGCCGCTGTTTGCGGTCGGCGAGCACACCGCGGCCGCCGCGCATAGCGCCGGCTTTGTCCAGGTGATCGCTTCCGATGGCGGCGCGGCGGCGCTGCGCGATCTGGTGGCGGCGAGCGTCAAGGCCAAGCAGCTGAAGAAAGGCTGCACCCTGCTCTATCTGGCGGGCGCCGACCTGGCGCGCGATCTGGCCGGCGAACTCGGCGAACGCGGCTTCTCCGTCGTGACCCAGACAACCTACCGGATGAACCCGGTGACCAGCCTGCCAAGCGAGGTGGTCCAGGCCTTTTCCGCCCACGGCATCGAAGCGGTACTGCACTATTCGCGCCGCAGCGCGCGCGCGTTTCTGCAGGCGGCGCGCCATGCCGGCGTCGAAATCTCGGCGCTGGCCATTCCGCAATGCTGCCTGTCGGAGACGGTGGCCTCCGTCGTCCGGGAGGCCGGGGCACCGCATGTGATGGTGGCCGCCGCCCCGCATGAAATCGCCTTGTTCGATGTGCTGGACCGTGCGTTGCGGCCCTGATCGCGCTACAAGGCGCGCTCGAGTCCCCATGAGGAACCGTCACGATGGTCGATGACATCCCGGAAGATACTCCGCCCGATCCAGGCCGTGCCAGGCGCGACCCGCCCACCATCGACCTCGAAGCCTCGGAGGTTAAGACCAGCTCCGGAAGCGCGACCGAGGACGCTGCTCCACAGGCCTCGCCGCCCAATTCTTCACCGCCCAATTCTTCTCCTCCGCCCAATCCTTCTTCTCCCCCGAAGCCTGGGCGGCCCTCGATGGCCACCGCGGTCATCGCCGGCATCACCGGTGCGGTGGTGGCCGCGCTGGTTTTCGCCGGCGCCATGCTCGCCGGCTGGCCCGAGGCTTCCCCCGCGCCGCCCGCGGCCAATCCGGTCAACACCGCTGCCATCGATGACCTCGCCGCGCGCCTTGGCAGTCTCGAGGCCAAGACCGGCAACGCCACAGCCGCCTCGCCCGATGCTGCGATGGCCACCCGCATCGAGGCGCTGGAGCAGGCGGTGACGGCCTTGCGCGGCGAACTCGACGGCCTGCGCAACCAGTCCGAAAAACTGACCGCCGAGGTCAATGACATCAAATCGAAGCCTGGCGAAACCGCGCCGCCGGCGCCGGATCTCGCGGGGATCGACGAGCGCATCGCCGGGCTGGAGCGCGGCTTGCGGGCGCAAAAGGCCGAGATCACCACAGAAAATGCAAAACCGGCCGACGACGTGCCGCTGCGCCGCATCGTCGCGGCGACGTTGCTGGATGTGCTGGTCCGGGTCGGAGATCCTTTCCAGTCCGCGTTGGCGGCGGCGAAATCGCTGGCGGCGGATCCGGGCCAGCTCAAGCCGCTCGATCCCTTCGCGGCCACCGGCGTGCCGAGCCCTGCCAATCTTTGCCGCGAACTCCTGACCCTGGTGCCGAAACTGTCGCCGCCGGCGCCGGTTGCGGCCACCACCGGTTCGGGCATCGTCGACCGGCTGGAGGTGGAAGCTGCCAAACTGGTGCGCGTCGAGCGCACCGACACCAAGGGCAACGACCGCGACAATGTCGTGGCCCGGGTCACCGCGGCGGCGTTGCGCAACGACCTCACCGAGGCCCGCCGCGAGCTGAACACGCTGCCAGCCGCCGAGCGCGTCCCCGCGCAGGGCTGGATCGAGAAGGTCGATGCCCGCGACGCGGCGCTCGCCAGTTCCCGTCAATTCGCTGCTGCCGCCATGTCGGCGCTGGCCAAACCGGCGCCATAGGGACCTGCTCGACGGGATCGTTGCGATAGCGCGTTGCAAATGGGATTTTGAATGTATCGGATCATTCTGTTTTTGCTGTTGATTGCGCTGGCGGGCGCGGGCGCGGCGTGGGTCGCCGATCAGCCCGGCGATGTCGTGTTGTCGTGGGGCGGCTGGCGCGCCGCCATGACCTTGCCGGTATTCGTGCTGGCGCTCGGCCTGACCGTGGTCGCGGCCATGCTCTCGTGGGCGGTGCTGCGCTGGCTCTGGCGCCTGCCGACCGTGATCCGGCACCGTCGCCGCGAGCGCCGCCACGCGCGCGGCCGCCACGCCATCACCCAGGGGCTGCTCGCCATCGGCCACGGCGATGCCGCAGCCGCGCGCGCCCATGCCGACGTCGCCCGCAAGCATGCCGGCAATGATCCGCTGGCGTTGTTGCTGCATGCCCAATCGGCGCAGCTCGATGGCGACCGGGTGCGCGCCCGCAACGCCTTCCGCGCCATGGCCGAGCGCGAGGACACGCGGCTGTTGGGCCTGCGCGGCCTGTTCATTGAAGCCCAGCGCAGCGAAGATACCCTCGCCGCCGTGACCATCGCGGAAGAGGCGCTGAAGCTGTCGCCGGGCTCGACCTGGGCCTCGCATGCGGTGTTGGGATTTCGTTGTGCCCGCAGCGACTGGAACGGCGCGCTGGCCATCCTCGACACCCATCTCGATGCCGGCCTGATCGACAAGTCCACCTACCGCCGTCAGCGCGGCGTGCTGCTGACGGCCCGCGCGCTGGAATTGGAGAAGGTCGACCGCGACCGATCGCGCGAAAGCGTGATGGAGGCCGTCAAGCTGGCGCCGACGCTGGTGCCGGCGGCGGTGCTGGCGAGCAAGTTCGAGAGCGAGGCCCATCAGACCAGGCGCTCGATGCGGATCGTGGAAACGGCGTGGCTGGCGCAGCCGCATCCCGATCTGGCGGACGCCTATGCCCATGTGCGGTTAGGCGATTCCGCCCGTCAGCGGCTGGTGCGGATCGAGACGCTGGCAGCCAAGGCGCCGGGCCATCTCGAAAGCGCACTCGCCATCGCGCGCGCTGCCATCGATGCGACGGAGTTCGCCCGCGCGCGGGCGGCGCTGGCGCCGTTCACCGCCGCGCCGACGCAGCGGGTGGCGATGCTGATGGCGGAAATCGAGCGCACCGAACATGGCGACTCCGGCCGGGCCCGGGCCTGGACGCTGCGCGCGGTACGCGCCCGGCACGATCCGGTCTGGACCGCCGACGGCTATGTCTCGGACCGTTGGCGGCCGGTGTCGCCGGTTTCGGGCCGGCTCGACGCCTTCCAGTGGCAGGCGCCGCTGGCCTCGCTGCCGTCGGACCAGAGTGCGGCGATCGAGGCGAGGGAATTCCGCGAAGCCTTCAATGAGGCGGTCCCGGCGCCGCGCCGCGTCGAACCGCCGAGCTCGCTCGCAACCGAGGCGGCGCCTGCCGCTGCTGCAGCTTCTCCGCCATCGGAAGCTCCCCCGGCCGCCGATGCGCCGCAGGCGGAACAGGACAACGCTCCAGTCAAAGCCGCCGCGGCCGAGCCTGCGCAAGCCGCCCCTCCGCCGCCCGCCGAACCGCCAGCGGCAGTGGCGCCGCCGCTGTTTTTTCGCACCCGTGGCGATACCGGCAACCCCGAGGCTCGCCTCCCCGGCCATTCCGCCGGTCATACCGATCGTTCGTCCGCCCGACGATCCCGGCATCGACGAGGAGGCGACCGGCGACGAATTCGCCGAGCCGATCCATCCCCGCCATGGCCAGGCCGGCGGCTGGCGCGGCTTCCTCACGCGCTGGGGGAATTGAGGGGGTCCAGCCGGCAGGGTTCCGCCACGGCGCCTAAACCTTGCCAAGGGGCACGCCGGCGGATATCAGGTGCGGGCGTTTTCGAGCCTAAATGGCCGAACACGCCGCCTTGGTCCGCCGCAATAGCTCAGCTGGTAGAGCACGTCATTCGTAATGACGGGGTCACAGGTTCGAATCCTGTTTGCGGCACCAGAGCTTTTAGATCGTCATCATCTAAGCTATGGATCGATCGGGCCTGCGCACTGGTTTCTGCAGAGGATGTTGCCGCCAGGAACGAGTAAACCGGGATCACGGATCGATCGACCGTAATCGCTGCCGCAACTCTTCGGTGTCGATGCGATACTCCCAATAATCGATCAGCGCAGCGCGGTTAAGCTCAATGAATTGACGCACTCTTGCGAGTAGCGCAGCGGGTATCGCTCCCCCCGCTATCACAGCCCCATCGGAAATCGCAATGGACGCCGTTTCTCCCCTGGGATCGATACCGGTTCGCGGATCAATGGCCAGTTTGATCCGCGCTGCTTGTCGCGTGCGGCCCTTGGGCGAAATGAAAATCGTGTTCTCAACGCCAGTCACAGCCCTGCGGTAAGAAACCACTTCTTCGAGCAACTCTTCCTCTCCCAAGCATCCGCCAGGACCGCGGCGGCCCTATTGCTCGCATAGATATTTCGAGCCGCGAGAGTTCGAGAAGTAGGATTCGAGCTCCGCCAGGGCAAGCCGTTCCCATTCCTTGGCCTGTTCGAGCAAGGACAAACGCAACGGCGGCCGGAACGACGCGGTTTGCCGATATAACGAGGCTATCGCACGATACTTGCGCACGTTTTCGAGCACCGCTGTGCCACCCATTATCCTTCTCCCTGTCTGGACCCGTTGCCGATTGTGCCGGTGGCAATTTTCCAAATCGTTAGCGGTCCCTCCCCCGAGATGTCCGATGGTTTCCGGAGTGTTGAGGTTTCCGAGCGGTCCGATCTTATCGGCCCAAGCCATAGCCGGCGCTTCGGCAGGGCCAGTCAGCCCTCAGACTTCCGCGCTGTACAGTCCGGCGGCGGCGACGATGTCGGCGGTGCCGGCGCAGACCCGGTTGCGACCTTCCTTCTTGGCCTGGTAGAGCGCGTGATCGGCGCCTTCCACGAGGTCGGCGGCGTGATCGCCGGCCTGCAGCGGCAACAGCGAACTGACGCCGGCGCTGATGGTGACGATTCCCATCGGGCTGCCGCCGTGCGGGATTTCCAGCGCCGCCACCGCGGCCCGCGCCGCTCGGCGATCAGCACGGCGCCGCGCAAATCGGTCGCCGCCAACAACAGCGCGATTTCCTCGCCGCCATAGCGCGCCGCATGATCGCTCGGTCGCCACAGCGCGTCCTTGACCGCGTCGCTGACCTGGCGCAGGCAATCATCGCCGGCCTGATGCCCGTAACGGTCATTGTAGCCCTTGAATGACGAAGGCCCGGGATGGCGCCAAGACAAGGGGCCGGGCCTCCCAGCGCTCTCAACTAATCTTGAACCCGAAACTATCTGTGATCGTTCGGCATTAACACCAATAAGCAGGGGAGTACGTCATGGCGCAGGCATCGACTTTGTCACCGATCGATCCCCAATATACCGATCACCGCGATTTGGAAGAGCGCCGCCGCCAGACCCGTGAATGGCTGCAACAGCGCGAGCGCGAGCTGGGATTGGTAAGTGATGCGCCCTCGGTGGCGCCGGAGAATGGCGGGGCAACAGACGCGCCGCTGGTGCCAAGGACGGCACGGTGAAGGGGACGCAAATATATAGAGGCTGCAATGCCCCTGATAACAACGATAACGCGATAACGGCTGCAGACGCTGATTCATCCCCCTCGTTATCGGCGTTATCGCTGTTATCGGGGTTTGACGCTGTAAGCCAGTAACAACGACCGTTTCGCTGTGACACGAAGGCTGCAACAAGCCCCCGCGTCGGTCGAATCATTGTGGCGAACGTTCGAGGTGTGAATGTTTTGCGACGCCGTCGCGGCATCGGGGCCGGCGCCCGCGCCTCAGCAATGGATTTTCGGCTTTATGTCGGGTACCGGACGTGGCAATAAGGCCATCATGGTTCCGGGCTCGGCATCCACGGATACCTGGGATGGATGTGCTCCTGAGCTCGATCGCGTTGCGTTGTTCCAAAGCTCGAAGGGGAGGCCGCAACGGAAAGAAAATCTGCTCCTGCTCAGGAAGGGCCTCGCGGGAACCCAAGGCGAGGCTGCCCGCAACATCATTTTGCAGCTACCGGCGAGGCAAGAGGCCAACGACGGGCCTCCCGCGCGTGGGTCATGAAGCGTAGGGGCGTCGAATTCAGCCTGATGAAGGCTCAGCCGAAGGCTCAGCCGGGCTTGTGGAAATGGCGCTTCCAGATCGGCGAAACCATCGTCAGCGGGAGCACCGAAACCAAGCTTATGGGCCTGGCCGTGCGCCGGGTTCAGCAGCGGATCGACCGCGAACTCAAGCTCCACAGGGCTCGCGAGCCGGCCGCCGGACCAGCGGATCAGCCGGCAGGGCTGGCCTCCGCCAAACCCGGGCAACGACCAGAACCCTAGAAGGACTTGCACCCGGGCGGCGCTTCTGCGAAGGTTCCCTCAATTTTAGCGTTTGATCGCACGTCACCCAACCTTTGCTGATTGTTCAGGTCACTTCAATTTAAAGTCGGTCGAGCGCGAACTCGGACGAACATGAGCCTCGCCCGACCGGTGTGAAGGAGCGCATGACCGCGCAGATGTCAGTTGTCCGAGGTCCTCGTAGGGCAATGCCGGGGACCCATGACGATCGACCAGCGAGCCATGAAAAATCCAACGCGTCGCCAGATTTCGACGCTGGACAGAATCGACGAGGCTGATTTTTTTTCAAGAGGACAATTCCATGTCTTTTGTAACCGCGAGCAAGAATTCCTTTTCCGTGAAGGCCTATGTCGGCGACGAGAAGACCCTGTTGGCCTTCAACTTCTCGAGCGTGGACAGCGCGAAAAAACTGGCGGGGTTCACCATCTTTTGCCAGCCGCCTGGACAGCTGCCCGGCTATTATCTGCAGAACACGCTTCAGTTCGAGGATCCCAGCAAGCATGCGCAGGTCGCAGGCGAGCCTGCGACCTCGACGGCGAATGCTCCGGTCCAGAAATACCGCTGGACCCATTATCCCGGTACGGCCCATCAAGGCCTTTCGCCGGCGTTCGGCGACTACACCTACACCGTCACTCCGCGCTACTTCGATCCCAATGGTTCGATGCAGGCGCTGAACGCCGACCTCAGCGTCCCGGTGAAAGTGTCGGTTGGTCCGTTCAAGAAAGGCGCGGTAACACTTGGATTCACCCGCGGCTACATGCAGTCGGGAGCCTATGTGCATCACTTCGGAAAAGAGACGCCGGTGGTGCCGAGGCCCTTGCCGCTGGAGTTCGACACCTCTACGCAGGCCGGCACCAACAACGGCCAACCCGTCACCTTCGCGCAGATCTATAACTGGATGGGCGAGACGGCGCGCGAGCAGGTCTTTGATGTGCTCAATACGGTGCTCAACGATACCAGCCTGACGCTGAAGGTCTTCGCCTACGACCTCAACGAGCCGGATATCGTCAAGATCCTGCTGACGCTGGCGCAACAGGGGCGGGTGCGCGTCATTCTCGACAACGCGGCTTTGCACGTCACCAAGAAGGGGGCCAAGGCGAAGACGCCGGAAGACCAGTTCACCGGCCTGTTCGAGCAGCAGAAAAAAGCATGGTCGGACATCCTGCGCGGCTCGTTCGCACGTTACTCGCACGACAAGATCTTCATCGTCCTGAGGAACGGGGCGGCCACCCAAGTCCTCACCGGATCCACCAACTTCTCGCTGACCGGACTTTACGTCAATGCCAATCACGTTCTGGTCTTCAGGGATGCCGACGTGGCCGGGCATTATGATGCGGTGTTCGAGCAGAGCTGGCAGGTGCTGACCAACAACCATTCGCCGAGCAAGGCGGCGGCCAATGCATTCAGCGGCACCAAGCTCGCCACGGAGCCTTATGCCTCGAAGGCCGGTTTCGTGCCGAAACTGGAGATTACGTTTTCACCGCATACCGCGGCGGACGTGCAGACGATTCTGGGGGGCATCTCCGATCGCATCAAGCAGGAGATCAAATCCGCCAAAGGCAACGTGCTGTTTGCGGTGATGCAGCTCAAGGGCAGCGATAGCGCTGTCTACCAGACGCTCGGCACGCTTTATGCGCAGCCGGTGTACAGCTATGGCATATCGGACGAACCCGCGGGCATCTACCTCTATTCGCCCGCCAATCCCCATGGGGTTCAGGTCACCGGCAAGCCCGGCCAGGTCACGCTGCCGCCGCCGTTCGACCAGGTGCCGAGCCCTCCCGGTCACGAGATTCACGACAAATTCGTGGTCTGCGGCCTGAACGGCGGGGATCCCGTGGTCTATTGCGGCTCATCAAACCTGGCGTCGGGGGGCGAAGCTGCCAACGGCGATAACCTGCTCGCGATCCACGATGCCGACGTCGCCACCGTGTTCGCCATCGAGGCGTTGGGGCTCGTCGATCACTACAACTTCCTGGATCGCATGGCCGATCCGAAGAAGGCGGCTCCGAAGCGCAAGCCAGCGGCAAAATCGGCCGCAAAGCCGGCCGGCAAGAAGGCGGCGGCGGTCAGGAAAAAGCCGTCCGGGAAACGGGTTGCACACGCCAATGGCGGGCGAGCGCACGCGTAGTGTTTTGGTTCTGAATTTTGGCGGGATGCATTGGCAGCACGAGGGTATTGACGATGAAGAAATCCAAGAAAACGACTAAGAAAGCGGCAAAGAAAACTCCAAAGAAAACCTCCAAGAAGACCTCCAAGAAAACCTCCAAGAAAACCTCAAAGAAAAAATCCAAGAAACCTTCCGCGAAGAAATCGTCGACGCGCAAGGCGCCGAAATCAAAGAAACCGAAGCCGGCGGGCGCACCGACGCCCACCGCCAACAAGGGGCTGATCAACAAGCAGCCGCAAGTGCAACAGCAGGCCGCGGTCGCGCACGCCATGTTTCTTTATACCGACGACGCCTGGTCGCTGCAGTACTATGACCCGAATGATCTCCATTGCAGGGAGCGCGAGGTCTTCGGATGATGACGGCTGTTCGGCTTATGCAGCCAAGCCGGCCGGAATCAGCGCGCTGATCACCCGGTTGGCCTCGGCCGACAGTCTGAACCCGATCAGCGTGGCCGCTTCGTCCTTGCGCGCCACAAAGCCGGTCAACTCGGCCGCGATGCCGTCGATCACCAGCGTGATCGGCGTATCGATGGGCGCATCGGGCAGCGCAGCATCGATCATGGCGCCTCCGAGCGAGAGATCGCGCACCATGACCTTCTCGGATCGGCCATGATGCTTGAGCGTGCCGGGACGATGGATAGCGAGGCGGGATGAAACGCGGCGGTCGACATCGGCCGTCGAGGTCCGGATGACGCGGGTAAGGGTGGCGCGAAGGTCGTCGACCTTGCCGGCGATGTCAGCCGAACCGTCCTTGATTTCAGAGGCGCGCCGGCCCGTTTCAGCGGCCTCGTTGGACACCGAGACAATCTGAGCCGCGACCTCGCGGGCGGCCAACGAGGTCTCTTCAACGGTACGCGAGATTTCCACCGTCACCGTGCTCTGTCTCTCGATGGCCGCGGCGATGATCGAAGAGACCTGCTCGACATTGCGAATGACCTCGCCGATGCCGACGATCGAGGCCACGGAGGCTTCGGTCGCATCCTGGATTTCGGTGATCTGCTGGGCGATCTCGCTGGTGGCCTTGGCGGTCTGCTCCGCCAGCGATTTCACTTCCGCGGCAACCACCGCGAAGCCACGCCCGGCCTCGCCGGCGCGCGCCGCCTCGATCGTGGCATTGAGGGCGAGCAGATTGGTCTGACTGGCGATTTCGCTGATCAGGCTGGTCACCGCGCCGACCTTGCCGGCGGCCTCGGACAGCTTGGCAATCGTGGACTTCGCCTGGCTTGAAGCGGTCACGGCCTCCAGGGTCAGCGCCCGCGAGGAATTGACCTGCGACGCAATCTCGGCAATCGAGGCACTCAGTTGCGAGGAAGCCTGCGCGACGGTCTGCGCGTTGGCAAGCGCTTCCTCCGCGGCCGCGGCGACGCTGCTGCTGTTGTTCCCCAGCGTCAGCGCGCTGTCGGTCATCAACGCCGCATTCCTGGCCATCCGTTCGGTCCCGGAGGCCACCTGGCCGACCGCGACGCTGGCTTCGCGCTCGACGGTCTCGGCCATATTCTGCAGGGCCCTGGCCTTGTTCTGCTCGGCGATTTCGCGCCGCTCTTCGTCTTGAAGCGCCTCGTTGCGCGCCTTATCCGCGGACATGATCTTGAACTGCTCGATCGAGCGCGCCATGTCGCCGAGCTCGTCGCCACGATCGAGCCCCGGCAACTGGATGCCGAAATCGCCTTGGCCAAGCCGGGTAAACGACGACGTCATCATGACGAGAGCGGACGACATCCTGCGCGCAATGATCAGCGTGACGGTCGCCAGGAAGCCGATCACGACCAGCGCGGTAATCAACACCCTCCTGGCGCTGTCCCAGAGCTGGGCCTGCAAATCGTCGATATAGACGCCGGTGCCGATCACCCATCCCCACGGCTCGAATCCGGTCACATAGGAGAGCTTGGGCTGCGGGGCATCCTTGCCGGGCTTCGGCCATTGATAGTCGATGAAGCCGGCGCCCTGTGCCTTCACGACATTGACGGCTTCGACGAACAGCCGCTTGCCATTGGGATCCTTGGTCTCGGCGAGGTCCTGACCATCAAGCTCGGGCTTGGCAGGGTGCATGATCATCCGCGGGCCGAAATCATTGATCCAGAAATAGTCGCCATTGCCGTAGCGCAGCTTCGAGATGCGGGACGCGGCCGTTTTCCGGGCCAGCTCATCGGACGTATGATCATGCTGCGAGGCGTCGTACTCTTCGCGGGCGATGCCCAGCGCCAGCTGGGTCAAGTGGCTCAGCTCGGCTTGCCGCTGTTCCCTGAGCGAGTCCGCAAGATTACCGGCCTGCATGATCGCCAGCCCGATCAGCCCGCAGAAGCTGAGGCCGATAATGCCGTAGATCCTTAGCCCAATCGAAAAGCGCACGCGCCGCATCACATGATATCCCTAGACTTGCCAGAGTCGACAACCGGACCTTCAGCCTCGCATCGGGACGCTGTCGCGGGGTTAATGATCCCTGTCATTTGCATCGGTAGTAGTACGGTTGCAGTTGGCGCGGACACCAATTGTGCCGCGAGGCGGTTTTGATTTTCGCTTGCTCGGGGCAAGGCGGCCGACATTCGCAGTAGTCATACGGGGCTCCGGATTAATGAATGCAAAGCCTCTTTGGTCTTAACCCTGGTGGCACCCGCACTGCTGTCGGCGAGCCATGAGCGATCATCAGGATTCAAGTCCCGAAACCACGCCGGCCGGATTTAATGGCTTCAATTGCGACCGGGAGCCAATTCATATTCCGGGTGCCATACAGCCGCACGGCGCGCTTCTGGCCGCTTCAGCCGACCGGGGACTGGTGACGCATGCCAGCCAGAACTTATCGAAGATTCTAGGCCGGCCGGCGGCAGAGGTGCTCGGGAGGCCGCTCAGGGAAGCGATCGGCGAAGCGGCCTGCCTCGCATTGCAGCGTGCGCAGTCCGCCGGCGATGCGCTTCGTCACAGCTGCACCATGCCCGGGCCGGAAGGCTGTGCCCTTCACCTGCGATCATATCAATCCGGACCGCGGATTTGCGTCGATCTCGAGCCGATCCGCCCAGGAGCCGAGAATACGCTGCCGCTCATGATGCTGCAGGCCGTCCTGGAGACGTTCAAGCACGCAGCCGGACTGAAGGAGCTCTGCGAACTTGCGGTCCGCGGACTAAAGGACATCACCGGCTATGATCGCGTGATGGCCTACCGCTTCGCCAAGGACGGCCACGGCGAGGTGATCGCGGAAGCCATTGAAGCGCCGCTCGAGTCCTTTCTCGGGCTTCGCTATCCCGCGGGCGACGTTCCCCCGCAGGCGCGCCGGCAATATCTGACGCAGCGGGTCGGCGCGATCGCTGATTCAGCCTATCAACCGGTGCCCTTGCTCTCGGACCCGGCGGTCGATGACGGCAGCCCGCTCGACCTCTCTTTCAGTGCCCTGCGCAGCGTCTCGCCGATGCACCGCCGGTATATGCGCAACATGGGGACGGCCGCCAGTCTGACGATCGGTCTCGCGCACGGCGCCAGCCTCTGGGGCATGCTGGTTTGCCATCACGGGACGCCCCGGATCGCGGGACCCGAACTGCGGGCGGCGGCCGACATGATCGGCCAGGTCGTCTCGCTGTTGATCGACAGTCTGGGTGAGGCGGAGACCCTCTCCCAGCGGCTCAAGCGCAACGTCAAAATGCATGTCCTGTTCGATCAGCTTTCGGCACCGGTTCCGCTGCTTGACGCGCTGGCCGCGGCGCAAACAGATCTATTGGACCTGGTTGACGCGCGGGGCGCCGTCGTGCGCTTCGCTGGCACGGTGCGCTGCTTCGGGCAGACCCCATCCTTGCCCGCGGCGGAGAAAGCGCTGACAACGCTGCTGCCTTTCGCGACCGGCAAGGTTCTCGCGGTCGACGATCTCGGCCTGCGATATCCCGAACTCGCTGAATGCACGCGTGAAGGCAGCGGCGCGTTGCTGTTGCCGCTGGGCCAGGATCTCGACGATGCGATCTTGTGGTTTCGGCCGGAACTGGTGCAGGCCGTGACCTGGGGTGGCAATCCGGCTGAACATGTCATTTCAGATCCGCTCACCGGAGAAATTTCACCGAGAGCGTCATTCGCGAGCTGGAAGGATACCGTGCGCGGTCGTTCCGTGCCCTGGAGCGAGGCCGATATTTCGATCGCCTCCGATCTCAGAGGTTTCGTCGGGGCGGCGACGGCGCAGCGAATGAAGTTGGAACTCGCCACGCTCCAGCATCGATACCAAGACGAACAGCGAATCCAGAACACGCGGCTCAGAGCCGCGCTGGAGAACATGGGCGACGGTCTTGCCATGTACGATGCGAACAAGCGGCTGGTCGTTTGCAACAGCCGATTTGGTTCCATCTACAAACTCCCGGCAGAATTGCAGCAAGCCGGGACGCCGTTTTATGACATCGTGGCCTATCGCGTGCTGAACGGCATCATTGCCGACGCCACCGGAGATCTCACGGTGCAGCAAAAGATCGATCAGTTCAACGCGCTGTCGTTCACCGCCGTCGCAAGCCGCGATGAGCAGCTTGCGGACGGCCATCTGATCCGCGTGACCCGACAGCCCATGAGTGACGGTGGCTGGGTCGGAACCCACGAGGATATCACGGAACGCCACCGTCACGAGGCACAGATCGCCTATCTGGCGCACCATGACACGCTGACGGGACTGGCAAATCGAAGTCTTTTCAAGCAGAGGATCGCGACGGCGGAGCAGGCGCTGGCAACCGATGGCGCGCCATTCGGAATTCTCATGCTCGATCTCGACCGGTTCAAGATAGTCAATGACTCGCTCGGCCATGCCGCGGGTGACGACCTCCTGAAACAGGCGGCTCGTCGGCTGCAAGATACCTTGCGCAGCTCGGACACGCTGGCCCGACTCGGCGGTGACGAGTTCGCCATCGTCCAGTCCTCGCCACGTGAAGCCGGCCTCAACCCACGCGAACGGGCGGTTATTCTTGCCAGCCGGATCATCGATGAATTGACGCAACCGTTCAAGATCGACGGCCACAGCGTCGTCATCGGAACCTCGATCGGCGTGGCACTTGCGCCCGACGACGCGACCGATCCGGAAGATCTGCTGAAGCGCGCCGATCTCGCACTGTATGACGCCAAGTCGGCTGGTCGCAATTGCTACCGGTTTTTTGATCCGCGGATGACCCTGGCGGCGGAGCGGAGCCAGCGGCTTGAGGCGGATATGCGTCACGCATTGGACGCCGGTGAGTTTGCCCTGCATTATCAGCCCGTCGTCGACGTGGCGACTGGGCAGGTCCGTGGTGTGGAGGCATTGTTGCGTTGGCAGCACCCCACGCTCGGCCTTCTGGCGCCCGGTGACTTTGTTCCGCTCGCAGAAGCGACCGGCCTGATCGTTCCGCTCGGCGAATGGGTCATTCAACAGGCTTGCCGGGATGCCTCCCGGTGGCCGGCGCACATCAAGGTAGCCGTCAACCTGTCAGCGGTGCAGTTTCGCAAAAGCGGCCTGCTCGACACCATCCTCAGCGCGATGGTCTGTACCGGACTGCCCGCATCCCGGCTGGAAGTGGAAATTACCGAATTGGTGCTGCTGGAGAAGAAGGCGAGCCATCTTACTTTGCTGCATCAGCTCAAGAGCGTCGGCGTATCGGTGGCGCTGGACGATTTCGGCACCGGCTATTCGTCGCTGAGCTATCTGAAAATGTTTCCGTTCGACAAGATCAAGATCGATCGGTCGTTCATCAAGGACATGGCGGAGCGCGAGGACTGCGCCGCCATCGTTCGTTCCATCATCGAGCTCGGCCGCAGCCTCAAAATGGCGACGACGGCGGAAGGGATCGAAACCGAGGCGCAGTTTGGGATGATACGCGCTGCAGGCGCGACGCTGGCGCAGGGCTACCTGTTCGGGCGCCCGGTGCAGAAATCCGCACTGGATTTCGGCCAAGCCGCGTACACATCGGCAAGGGCCGATGAATTCGCGGCCTGATGAGCTCGCAAGCCTCCGGGACCGTTAAGAAGCCATTTACCATAATGAGTCTTAGTTCTCCGATATCGATTCCGCGGTTCAGGAGGAGGCTCATCATGGAGCAGCAGGCAAAAGTCGCAGGTCGCGTTGTCCTTGGCGAGCGCGTGCCGTGGTTCAGCGCCCCGCTGGTTGCGGGCGGCCGGTTTGATCTGCACGTCAGCGCGGGGCGCTGGGTGGTGCTTGCCTTCCTGGGCTCGCCGGCCAATCCGAGGGCGGGGGAAGAACTCGCCAAGCTCCTGAACCAGGTTGCGCTCTTCAAGGACGAGCACATCGTCGTCGGCTGCATCCTCACCGAGCGGCCGCTGGATGCCGATAGTCTTGCCGCCTTCAGCAGCGACGCGCTGTTCTTCATCGCCGATTATGACGGGGCGATCAGCCGGTCGTTCGGCGCCCAGAACAGCCCGCGGACCATCATCCTCGATCCCCTGTTGCGGGCGATCGCCGACATCGGCTGGGACCACACCCAGGGACATGCCGAGACGGTGGCTACCGTGCTGCGCAGTCTCCCGACGGTGGACCGTTCCGCCGGCGTTCCGATGTTCCCGCCTGCCCTGATCGTGCCGCGTGTGTTCAGTTTCGAGCTGTGCGATTTCCTGATGCAGTTCTACGAGCAACAGGGCGGCCAGGAAACCGGCTTCCAGCTCGACGTCGACGGCAAGACCTCGACCATCCTCAATGCGCGATTCAAGCGCCGCAGCGACGTCTGGGTCGCAGCCCCCGAGGTGCGCGCGGTGGTGCGCCAGCATATCGTACGCCGGCTACTGCCGGAGATCAGCCGGTTCTTCCATTATCAGGCGAGCCGGATGGATCGGGATGTCGTCTCCTGCTATGACAGCGCGGTCGGCGGGCACTTCTTTCGCCACCGCGATGACGTCAATGTCGGCGCCGAGCACCGGCGCTTCGCCGTCTCCATCAATCTGAACGATGATTATACCGGCGGCGACTTGATGTTTCCGGAATTCGGACACCAGCTGTATCGCGGGCCGGTCGGCGGGGCCATCGTGTTTTCCTGCGGCGCGCTGCATCAGGTGATGCCCGTCACCAGCGGCCGCCGCTTCGTTTTTCTCGCTTTCATGTATGGCGAGGAAGATGCGAAAAAGCGCGATCTCAACAATGCGAGACTGCATCCTGGCGAGGCTCCCTATCACGCGGGACGTGACCGGCTGTTTCCGGCAGCGGCCGAGCCCGAGGCGGCGAGCACGGCGGCCGAGGCCCTCGCCGGCCGGGCTGGTCGCGACCTGGCGGCGGTCGACTGACAACGCTCAAAGGCGATCGGCTCGTCGCGGAAAACATCGAGCAGGCGTTGGCGCTCCCGTCCACCGACGCTTTCGCGTTGGCGGGTCCCTGACCGTCCGCGTCCTGTTAAGCGACGTCGGCCATGACAGGAACCGCCGACAACGGCTGGGCTCCGGCGCTTGTGCCAAAGGTCGCGTGAGTTACGGACACGGTCGTGCCCTGCGGGCCCGTCGAGGTCGCGACCTGGGCATCCAATTGCTTCGCCAGCGCCTTGACGATGCCGGTGCCAAGTCCGCCCTTGGCGCGATCTGTTGCGTTCGAGGTACCAATCCCGTTGTCCGAAACCGACAGCTTCCAGTCCGTCCCGCAGACCTCGTATGCCACGGCAATCAGTCCGCCGATGGCGTCGTCGGAGAAGGCGTGTTTGAGGGAGTTGATGACCAGCTCGGTGACGATCAGTCCAAGGCTTTCGGCCTCGCGACTGCTGGCGCGGCCGCCGCCGCGAGTTTCGATCCGGATCCGTTGGCGGTCGTCGATCATCGAATGCGAGATGGCCTCACACAGTTTTGAAAAATGCGGTCCCAGTTCGATGAAGCCCCCTGCCGCGGAGGTATGCAGGCTCTGCTGGACCGCCGCGAACGAGATGACGCGGTCGCGGGCATCGTCGAGGTGGCGGCGGGCCTCGACAGAGTCGACCGACCTTGCCTTGAGGGAAATGATGCTTGCGATGATCGCGAGACTGTTGCCGACACGGTGCTGAAACTCCGCCAGCAGGATATCCTTCTCGCGCAGCAACTCGTCGTTCCGGCGCGCGAGGTTGCGCCGCGCCGTGATATCCTCGAAGCTCAGCAAGAGGGTGGTGTGGGCTCCCGTCTCGTAGAACACCTTGCTGGCATTCAGGAGCATCGATCGCCGCCCGATGCCGGGGAATTCGTGTTCGACCTCGAAATCATCCATCGCCATGTGCTTGGAGAGGATGTCACCCAGCGACGTCTTCAGCTCCGGAATGTCCCACGCGCGATCGCAGAGATCGCAGAGCGGCTTTCCAAGGGTATCGCCGGGCTTGGCCGAGAACAGCTGATAAAAAGAACGGCTGGCGGCGATCACCCGAAGCTCGTGATCCAGCACGAGCATGGGCTGCCGGACGGTATCCACAATGGCCTGGGCCAGCGCGCAGGCATCGTCCGCATCGGAGAATTGCTGTCTGAACATGTTGGCCCCCGTTTTCCCCGTCAGTCAGAACAGTAGCAACAGGCACGATATTTGCCGCGGCATGCGCAAGTCTGTACAAAAGAGATCAAAGTCTTGGCTGACTGGAGCCCTCGCCAGACGCGCTCTCGTCATGCAACCTGTCGTGCAGCACGGCATGAAGAAGCGAGTTGTGAACCTTGATCCGCCCGTTGTAGTCAATAAAACCAAGCCTCCTGAACTTGTTCATGAAAAAACTGACACGTGAACGTGTCGTGCCGATCATTTCGGCCAGGGTTTCCTGACTGATCCTGGGAATGATGGGTTGGGCACTGCCTTCCTTGCCGAAATTCGCCAGCAGCAGAAGCAGCCGCGCCAGCCGCTTTTCACTCGAATTGAACAACTGGTCGATCAGGTCCGCTTCAATTCGTCCGTTCCTCAACAGAAGGAACGCCATGAACATCTCTGACAGCTGCTGGTGGTCATGAAGCGCCGCGATCATCGCGCCCTTGGCGATGGCGGTGATGACGCAGTCTTCCAACGCTGTGGCCGTGCCGATGTAGCGTGTTTGCCCCTTGAGGCAACCCTCGCCAAAGAATTGTCCCGCATCGATAAGTCCAACGACCGCTTCCTTGCCTTCGTCGTTTACGACAACAAGCTTGACCTTTCCCGTCTGCAGATAGAACACGGTGTTGGCGGCATCGCCTTGGGAGAAAACGTTTCGTCCCTTGGGGATATTCAGAACGCTCTTCCCCGGGCTCACCTTTTCCAGGAAGGCTTTCGGATCGAACGCCGCCGCTGTCCGCGCAGGCATGTCTTTCCTCCTATCAATGGAAAATGAAACCTTGCAGCAAAAGAATATCCGGCGATTGCGCTAGATCAAGCCGCTGGCCGCGGCCACAGCCGCGGTTTCCCTGCGTGCTCGAGGTGGGCCAAGGAGGAAGGAGGGCTATCGAGCAGTCTTCATTCGCGGCCGTGACGATCGCGGAACCTGTCGAACTTCTCCTTCTGCTTGGCATCAAGGCTGTTGTAGAAAGCAATCAGCTTGGGATTTTCTGCTTTCAAGGCCGCGAGCCGCGCTTCAAGGAAGGCCTGGCTGAAAGTGAGACGTGCCTCGAAGGATGACAGATCAGGCTTGCTGGTACAGAGAGCGGCTTTCGAATCTTCGAGCGACTTCCTGCGAGCTTCATGGAATTCCTTGAAGGCAGCCTTTTGCGCATCGTTCAGATCCAGATATTCCGATATCCGATCCGCCATCTCGGGATGGTGCGACGGCCCGCCCCGCTCGGCGCAAAGGCGTTCAAAGGGCGCGTGGCGTCGTCCGTCTTGCGCGACTGCCGCCGGGCCCAAGGTCGCGGCGAAGGCCGCAGATGCAACGAACAGGACCGAAACGTTCAGCTTCCGCATTTCAGGCTCCCATGCAGGGTTGAATATGGGATCGATTTTTCGTCTTCGACCGGAGCCGGTTGTCCGGGCTCATTCACCGACACCAACCACCGGCAGCTTTAGGCTTTATTTTCTGCCACCATGGCCACCACCGCCTGGATGACCACCGCCACCGCCTGGATGACCGCCGCCACCACCGACGGCATGACTGACGCGAACCCCGCCCCCGCCGCGCCCACCGCCGCCGCGATAGCCTCCGCGTCCACCGCCAACATAGCCGCCGCCACCGCTGTAATAGCCGCCGCCATACCCGCAGTCGTTGAAATAGCAGTTGCCGCCTAACACCCCGCCCAGCACGCCGGAAATCACGCCGCCGATGATTTCCTCGGGAACGAGGTCGCGGCGATAATACCTGACCTGTTCAATTGGCTGCGAAGCGGGCTTTAGTGATTGGAAGCCAGCCACACGGGTAACGCCGGCCAAGGCGGGCGCCGTGACGAACATCATTCCAGCGCCGACCATTGCTGCAACGCGAGTACTTTTCATCGGATGATCCCTTTCATGACGTCGGTCGCTGGTTCTGACATCCCATGCCTAGAATGCCATTTTCGGCGGAGGCTCGTTTGCCTCCTCATCCGCCAGCAGCTTCAAGAGCACTTCGCGCTCAGCGTCGCTATGCGATTGAGCGAGACGTTTCCTGAACAGGGCAAGGTTCTCCACGTGAATGTACTTCTCCATGGCGGCCCTCCCCGCTTGGAGCGAAAGACTCGCTTTGGGGCGGCCCGTGCCCCTAACCCAGGCGCGCAAGGCCTCCGACTTCATGGGGTCTTCCGAACTTCCCACCGTCCGGACGAAGTGTTGCGCCAGCGGACATTCCTCGCACCCCGGAAACTCAAACACGCAGAACTCATGCCTCGAATGCGCGTCTGTCGCCGTCATTTCGAAGCGGCACCGCAACTTGCCTGGCTGAGCCTGGCTGCATTGAGTTTGAGGCATGATACTCTCCCCCAAAGACGGACCGCGACACACGCAGTCACCTATTGACGTACTGCCTAGATCGGAGCGGTGAACCTCAAAACTCCTAGCATCGCTCAATTTGGCGGGCCAGAGACGACCGGAAATCAAACCTTGATCAAGATCAAACTTCTTGTTGATTATGGCGGCACATTGATTGTCTGCTGCGACCGGAGGTGACAATGGCGAGGGCAAAAATCCCGACCAGCACTCATGGTCCAGCCATTCGCGGCCTTGACCCGTGGGCTCCCTCGGCGGGCAAAACGCGTCAGCTTCTCAGCGCAGAAGAACGGGCGCGACTGGCTGTTCTCTCGTCGATTGTCCGATTCCATAAAGGCGAGGAAATATACCGTGAAGGCCAGCATACTGATGCTGTATTTAACATCATCACTGGAGTCGTGAAGGCATATAAGACGGCTCCCGACGGCAGCGAGCACGTCATTGCGTTCTTGTTCCCGGATGATTTGTTCGGGCTATCCCAAGAAGGAACGTACACAAACTCGGCCAAGGCGCTCACACCATTGGCCTTGTATCGGCTTCCGGTGTCCGCCTTGCAGAGCCGATTTGCGAAAGACGCAGACTTGGAATTCCATGTGATCTGCAAGCTCATGCACGAGCTCCGTGAGACACAACGTCACGCGTTTCTCCTCGCTCGGAGGCGAGCTCTCTCTAAAGTGGCGATGTTCCTTCAGTTATTGGAAAACCTTCAGGTCGCCAGAGGCGAACGCACGGCCGAGGTATATCTGCCGATGACACGGTCGGATGTTGGTGAATATCTTGCAATGTCGCCTGAGGCCGTGAGCAGGGCATTTCGGGTCTTGACCGCGCGCGGCATCATCAAGAGCCGGGACCGGCGCCATCTAAAAATCGCCGACCGCGGCACATTCGACAAAATTGCCGCGGATATGACAGTCACACCTTAGATCGATGACGCGGTGATGGCGAGCTTTCCAACTCAATATTGGCCGGACCTCGCCAGGCGCAACGGAGGACGGCAATTGCACCTCTGTGACATGCAGAAGCTACCCCGACTTGAATTTGGCTTTTGCAACCGGTCGGCCGGCCTTGGTTAAGCCTGCGTTAAGGCGGCGCCGGCGGGATGCGAACCCGCGGCCAGGTCGCTGGTCAGGCCAAATGATTGATTGGGGCCGCGACCAGGTTAAGCGCGGCGGTACCGCACCGGGCGCACCGGCTTGCGGCGTGGGCGGAGCTGTCGGACGCCGACCCGCTCACAGGAATGCGAAATCGTGCAAGGCCTTGAGCACGACACAAGCGATCATCCCCCACAGGGCGAAATTGATTTCGAGCGCGGCGCGCATGGCAATCCCCCCGACTGGTCGCCTTGTTCTTGATTTTCGGCGAACTCGATCGCGCGACGAGTCGCTCCATGAAAATTAAAAGCGAATTTTTGGGCAATTTCAAGATCAATCTCTGTGCACTACAGCCTTGGCGTTTGCGTTGCCTGCGGCCGCCGCGCGGGACCCTGACAGATGCGCCGGGGCTTGCGCTCGCGGCTCTAAATTGGCCCTAAAGGCTCATCTCCGCCTCGTCCACCCTCTCCTGCACCCGCTCCTGCAATCCGCCGAAGCGCCGCTCGCGCAGCTGGAACGAGGCCAGCGCCTGCTCGAGATCCTCTGCGGCGAAGTCCGGCCACATCCGCTTGGTAAAATGCAGTTCGGCGTAGGCGCTTTCCCACAGCATGAAATCGGACAACCGCTGCTCGCCGCTGGTGCGGATGACGAGGTCGACGTCGCGAAGTCCGGGTTCGCCGGCGAGGTGCCTGGAAAAACTCTCGCGGGTGAGATCGCCTGACCTGGCGGCAAGTGCCGCGGCCTTGAGAATGGCGTCGCGCGCCGAGTAGTCGACCGCGATCCGCAGGTGCAGCGCCTCGCCTGCGGCGGTTGCTTGCTCGGCGCGGCCGATCGCATCGGCGATGCCGGCGGGCAGCCGGTCCCTGCGTCCGATCACGGTGAGGCGGACATTGTTCTGGACCAGGCTTTCAACCTCGTTGGCGAGATAAAACCGCAACAGCGACATCAGCGCCGAAACTTCCGCGGTCGGCCGTCGCCAGTTGTCGCTCGAGAAGGCGTAGAGCGTCAGCGTACCCACACCCTGCTTCGGCGCCGCCTCGACCACGCGCCGGATGGCATCGACGCCTGCCTCATGGCCGCGCAGCCGCGACAGCCGCCGGCGCGTCGCCCAGCGGCCATTGCCGTCCATGATGATGCCGACGTGAAGCTTGGAGGAGAGATCGCTTTGCACAACAAAGTTTCCTTGCAAAAGAAGCGTTTGGGAATGGATTTTGATCAGGCGGGAAGAACGCGGAACGGGCTGGTGGCGGCGTCATGCTCGCCCGCGGCGCGGGCGGCGTCGCGAACCAGCCGTTCCAGCACGGCGAGATAATCGAGGAAGCGGCGGCGGCCGGTCTTGGTCAGGCGGCAGGTGGTATGCGGCCGGTTGCCTTCATAGCCTTTGGTCACTTGAACCAGGCCAGCCTCCTGCAGCACCTGCAGATGCCGGCTGAGGTTGCCGTCGGTCAATCCGCACAACTGCTTGAGATCGGCGAACGCCAGGCCCCTCGGATGGGCCATCAGCGAGGTCAGCAATCCCAGCCGCGCCTTCTCGTGAATGACCCGGTCGAGACCGTCATAGGAGAACGGCGCGTTACTCGCTTCACTATTCGACATCGTTTTCTCCGGATGCAAAATGCAGAATGGCAGCCATCAGGAGTTGGCCGATCGCAAACGGCAGCCCCATGGTCCAGGGTGACAAAGCATGGCTTTGGGTAGCGAGGATCAAGGTTGCGAAACCCGCGACAAAATACCAGGCGCCGGCGAAGGCGACGGTGCGCGGCAACGAGCGCACCGAGGCGAACACGCCAAGGCTGACCAGCACCTGCCAAAGGCCGGGCAGCATCCACAGCGTCTCGGGTGCGAACTTCCACAGCAGCACCGCCAGCACGAGGCCGGCAATGCCGGCGGGAAGGAATTGCTCGATGGCCTGATGGATCATGGCGTCGGCCAGTCCCGAATGATGTCGCCGCGAACGTGCCTGCATCTCGGTCCAGATCAGGGCCAACGACACCACGGCGGTGAAAGCCCAGCCGGCAAAAAAGCTCAGCGGCTGGCCTGAGGGATCGTCGAGCCACACGAATTCAAACAATGCGGTGGCCAGCGCCAGCCCGCCGGTGAGGGCAACGGTCGCCGGACCATAACCGCGAAAGGCGGTGCCGGCCGCGATCTGGTTGCGGATCGCGAAAATATCGGCCAGCGCCTTGTCAAGATCGCGCATCTGATGCCCCAAGCTTTGCGATGCAAAGTATACGCGATTGCAAAGTAATCGCAAGCCCTGTTCGCCAGGGCCGATCGGTCAGCCGGCGACCAAGCAGCCCGGAAAGCGGCGGAAATTCGAACCGGCTCGGGGAATGATGAATCGGGCTTAACGGCCGCCGGACCGGGGGTCAATCGAGTGATTTACCTCACATAACTGTGCGGGCGATCGGCCTAGTCTTGCTCCAGTGTTCAGGCAGAAACCGTCAACCAGGGACATCCCATGCGCAAGCTCATCCTCATCGCAGCATTTGCTCTCGCCTCCGCCACTGCCCAGGCCGGCGTCTCCAGGGGACTGACCCTGGCTTCGAGCGACGACACCACCGCGGCCGCCAACGAGCAGCCCGCAACGGTCGACAAGACGGTCGAAGCGCCGAAAACTTCCGACACGCAGAAGCCCGCGGAAACGCCGACCTATGTGGCGCGACCCGCCGCCGTTGAAACGCCGGCGCAGACCCCGCAGCCGGATCAGGTCCAGCCCGCGCCGGAAAGAAAGATACTCAAGGCCGAAAAGCCGAAGCGGAGGCACGAATCGACCGAAGCCCGCGTGATCTATGAACTGCATCGGCACGGTATCTATTGGTGATCCACCGAGCGGTCGGTTCGATCCAGGCTTCTCGCCCCGGATCGGACCGGCTTCTTGGAATTTTTTTTCCGCTCTCTGTGAACCAGTTCACATCGCGGCGTGCCCATCGGGCTATTGTGCGGCGCAATCTGTTCAGGAGCGATCCTTGGCGTCTGCAGGCAACCAGCAACCGGAGAACCGGACCAGCCAATGGCTGGCGATCCTGCGGACCTTGATCGTCCAGATCGCGGTCCTGCTGGTTTTAACGGGCGCGGTCCTCTCCTATCTAGCGTGGTCTTCTGATGTCAATTGGGCCGAATTTGTCGCGGCCAGCCAGACATCGGGGCTGGCATCGCCGCATCATCCGCGATCCGAGGCGCCAGTTGAGACCACCGGGAGCCAGGCGCCCTGCCGCCAACCGGACTGATGAAATGTCCGGGCTGCCGCCGCGCCCGGGCGCTCGCTCGCGCGGGGTTCACTTAGCTCCAAGGCTGCCCCCTCCGCGACGCGCCTGAAGGCCCGGGGCCTCCTGTGGAAAAGGGAGCGAGAAAGTAACGCTCGCGGACCTGAACCGATTGGTTTCACGGCATCGCTGCAATAGCATCGCACCCGCTCATGTGCTGGGCCGCGGTGGCGGAAAGGGATGCCAATCGGCTGGAGCGGCTCGCTCACATGAATTTAAAATGACAGCGAAACCCAATGCGGCGGCCGGCCTTATCGATGCGGCGATTGATGGGCGCATCAACGCAACTGGGGGTGTCGTTCCGGTGGCGCATTGATCTGGTTCAATGGCCGACACCGCAATGTGAGGCATGGTTCGGCCATGAAAATATCAGATTTTACCTGCGTCTCCTGTGGTTCATCCTATCAGGTCGCGGAGTCGATTTCGGTCCCTGGTAGCCCGGGCCGGGCGGAATGCAGCGTGTGCGGCACGCTGCTGGAAGCATGGCAAGAACCTCGGATGAAGGCCTATCGGCTGGTGCTGGCGCCCGAGCTCAAGTATCCGCGGGTCGCGGTGCCGCCCTCTCCGTCCTATCCGCGATCGGCCTGAGTAGCGGCCGGCGGCCCGCGGCTACTGGGAAACCGTCTGCACCACGCTGCCGAGCGGACGCGCGCTCGCGGTCGGCACCTTCTGATCCCGGATCAGCGCCTCGTCGACTTCGGGCAAGGTCTGGAACGGTGTCCTGGTTTTCATCTGTACGATCTTGTAACCGCCGGCCTTCAGCCGGCGCAGCAATGTCGGCAGGGCTTCGGCGGTGTGACGCTGGAAATCGTGCATCAGGATGATGCCCTTGCCCTGCTTGTCGAGCTTGGTCATGACGGTATTGATGATCTGGGTGGCGTCCTTGGCCCTGAAGTCGAAGGAATCGAGGTCGCAGGAAAAGATCGCGATATTACGGGTCCCCAGATAGGTCATCGCCGCCGGATTGTGCTGCAGTTCCGGAAAGCGGAAGAACGGCGAGGGCGCGAAACCCAGCGCCAGCTTGACCGCGCTGAAACCCTTTTCGATCTCGTCCCTGGCCTGCTCCTCGCTGATCTTCTTGCTGTTGAGGTTGGCATGCGACCAGGTGTGGGCGCCGATCGTATGTCCGGCCGCGGCAACCTGTCTGAGGATTTCTGGATGATAGGTCGTGTGCTTGCCGATCGGGAAGAACACCGCCTTGGTGCATTCATCATCCAGTGCCTTGAGCACTGCCGGCGTATTGATGGGCCATGGACCGTCGTCGAAGGTGAGCACGACTTCCTTGTCGGTCAGGAAGTCGAACTGCTTGAAGTGTTCGAAGCCGAAACCCGGTCCTCCCGTGGTGTCGATGTCCACCACGCGGCTGACGCCGAGCGCGTCCGGATTGGCGCAGGCCGGCTTTGGCGGCGGGGAAATGGTTGCTTTGGCCGCGATCGCCGCCGTGGTCTCGACATCGTCATGGGCGGCCTTGGTGGAAGCACCGGGAGTGGCGACGGCAAGCCGGTCGGCCAGTGGGGCGCGGATGCTGTCGGGCGCCGCGGCTAACTCGACGCGGGCGGAAGCCACCCAGAACCAGACGGCAAAGATTGCAGCCGCCGACACAACGCTCGCCAACATCAGACCCAACGCATTACGCATGGTTTACTGTTCCTCAAAAGCACTCAACCGTTTTTCGCTAAACCATTAATGAGAAGGAGTTCTTAACGCCGTCCCAACGCGACCGGGTTTTCGCGCCGAGGGCCGGCCGGCGGACAGAGTGATGGGCATCACAGTCGCGTCCGGGCTGATGGGGCAAGCTCCGTCCATCAGAAGCGACCGGCACCGAGCCGGCCAACAGGAGCCGACCATGACCGCATCTCTCAGCAGCACCCTTCGCCAGGCCGGTTTGGTGCTGGCATTCGCCCTTTCCTTTTCCGCCCTGTCGCCCAGCGCGAGCTTTGCTTTCAGCGCCGAAGCGCAACAGATGTGCACCGGCGACGCCTTTCGGCTGTGCAGCTCGGATATCCCTAACATCCCCGCGATCACCGCCTGCATGTTCAAGCACCGCGCCGATCTGAGCACGGGATGCCGAACCGTGATGGACCGCGATCTGGCCAGGCAGTCCAAGGTCGCCGCCCAGTAAGGGATCCCGTCATGTGCGGGTTTGGCGCTGGCGCGCCCTCCGGGGCGGCACGGAGAATTGCCAAACCGCGCAAAATGCATTGCCGCGGCGGGTCGAGGGCATTAGAACGCCGTCGAGCCCAACACCGGCAGGCGCAACGGCATGTCCAGAATTCTCCTCATCGTCCCGCTCGTCCTGATGACCTCGCTGGCGTCGGCGCAGCAGCAGGGTCATGACGCCTGTGCCCGGGACGTGGCGCGCCATTGCCGTGCGGTGATGAGTGATGGCGATCAGGCCGTGCTGGCCTGCCTGAAGGATCACCGCGCCCGCCTAAGCAAGGCTTGCGAAAAGGTTCTGACCGATCACGGTCAGTAGCCGCTGTTACCCGATCGCAGGGATACGGTCGGAGGATGCGCTGATCCAGCGATCAGGCCGCTCGGACCGTTACCAGGAACTTGTCCACTTCCCCGCGAAGATGTTCGGACTGGATGGAAAGCTCGGAGGCCGCTGACAGCACCTCAGCCGCCGCCGCGCCTGTTTCGCCGGCCGACTGCATGATGCCCGAGAGTGTTACCGTCACCTCGCCGGTCCCCTTTGCCGCGCGCTGGACATTGCGCGAAATTTCGTTGGTCGCAGCGCCTTGCTGCTCGACAGCCGCGGCAATCGCGGTCGATATTTCGTTCAGGGATTTGATGATGGTGGTAATCCCGGTGATGGCGCTGACCGACTCCGACGTCGAGGCTTGCATTTCCCCAACCTGCTTGGCGATATCCGCGGTCGCCTTGGCGGTCTGCTCCGCGAGCGATTTGACCTCGTGAGCGACGACCGCAAAGCCCCGTCCTGCGTCGCCCGCGCGCGCGGCTTCGATCGTTGCATTGAGTGCCAACAGGTTGGTCTGCGCCGCAATGGTGTTGATCATCTCAACAATGGCGCCGATCTTTTGGGCTCCGTCTGCGAGCCGCTTCATCGTTTCAACCGTCTTGTCCGCGTCCCGCGCCGCGCCGCCCGCAACGCGAGCGGAATCGCTTACCCGGCGCGATATTTCGTTGACCGAACTCGTCAGTTCTTCGGTAGCCGCGGCAACGGATTGAACGTTCTCGGATGCCTCCTTCGAGGAACTATCGACAGCCCTGGATTGCGCAGCCGACTGTTTTGCCGAAGCGGTCATGGTTTGTGCCGCCGCCTGCAGTTCAGTCGCGGCCGAGGCGACGACGCCCACGACGCACCCGATCGACTTCTCAAAATCGCTCGCCAGCTTTTCCAGGATCAACTTGCGGTCGCGGCGGCCGGCTTCGATGTATGCAGCAATGGCGAAATCCATGTCCAGCATCGCCGCCCTGGCGATAGCACCTTGCAACACGACCCTTTTCTTGGGGGCCTGTCGGTCGAAAGCCGCGGCGGGCATCCGCAATCCAATGGCTTCAATCAAGCCTGAGACCAGCGCGCTGTATCCGCCGATATACCAGCGCGGCTCCAGACCGAGCGCGAGATGTATTTCGCCCACCCTTGTGATCGATGCCTCGTACCTTTCATCGAATCGCCCATCCAGGATGATCGTCCAGTGCTTCAACTGCATCTCTTTGGCATGCATCATGTGCTGGCGGTTTTTGAAGAATTTCGCGGTCTCGGCGAACCCCGAAACATGGTCATAGAAGCCATCCAAAATAGCTGGCATCTCGGACAGCACAAATGTCTTTGATTGCCTCAGAGCCGCGATGGCTTCGTCGCCGATCATGTTGAACTTCAGTCGGCTTGAGATCGTGCTCTGATCACTCATTCGAAAATCCTCTGGGGCTCTCGGATAACAGGCGCGCCGAACCCAGAATGGGTGTTCTTGGCGTCGTCAAGACCGCACGCGCACGCTATGCAACAGATCGACTAGACGGTGGTAGTTTTTCCAGAGGCCGGTCCGAGCTTCGCAGCGTTCGTGCGGGGCGCTCGTTCCACAGTTATGAATGTGACGCGCCAGGCAGGAGGATGGCTTGACGCAATTTCGCAAACCGAATGCACGATACCGGTGTAGCAGGCGCCGGCGATTTCCAGCGTTCGGCCTCTGCCACCGAATAGCGCAAGTCGGCTGCGCCGCGCTTCTTCGAACTTGGTCGTTACGACGGTCTCCATCGGGAGGCGCCTTGCAGTTAATAATTCAGCACCATCCCACGGTAGGCATTGCGGACAGTTAATTTCGGAGACGGTAGTTCTACCGGCCACTGCCGTCGTCCGTGTCCGCAATCTTTTCGTATTTCGGTCAATAAGGCTCAGACTTCGATCAGCAAAGGCAGACGATGCAGCGAATCAAGTTGCGGGGCGTGTCGCACCTGTCGAGCCGATGCATTGGATTCGACGACGCGCTTGGGACTCTGCCTGTCGCAGAGGGTTGGAAACCATTGCCAGTCGCGTCGCCGTCCGGGGCCCACGTTGGGCATTTCCTCCCAGACTGCCCGGTGGCCTCTAGGCTGCCGGGCCCCTTTAGGGAACATATCAGGACCCTAGCGGGCAGCGCGAATCGAGCAACGGCGATTTTGCCGCCTCTGGCGGAGCAAGCCGCATTCCGGCCATCGCCAAACCGACCGAACGCCTAACGCACCAATACGCGCGGCTTCTTCAGCTCGAGGTCAATGCGCTGCTGAGCTCGGCGCGCCGCCAAGCCCATCAGGTTGGATTTCGTTTTGCCGGTCGTAACAGTTTTGTCGATCTGGAATTCCCATTTCCATAAACCCGGCTCGACCTGCATGACAGTGAATTCGACACCTTTCCGGATCATCGCGCATCCCCATTTTTTCCTGGTTAGCAACGAAGAAGCTAAAGGAATTAGCAGGTTGTATCTGGTCAATTGTGCTCGCACCGTTGAACGGACACCATCGGTCGCCGCGCGTGCGGTGTAACAACGCCCGGCGCCACGGCGGCTTGCAGGGTGATGAGCAAAATTGCACAAATTTCCTTCGCCTTCCGTGCGAACAATCGACCGATCCGGATAAAAACGCGAGGCGAAGCGGGGCCAATGCGCTCGAATCCGATTGGCGAGCTTAGAGCGCCTCTGTTCTGCGGCGCGTCCATGGGGTTTCGTGCGTTGCCTGTTAATTCCAGGTGCGCCGATGACCGCTCCCGACCAAGTGAAAAAGCTGCTTCGCCAGCATGGCCCGAGGGGACAGATCTGGTGTTTCGGAGCTGTCAATATCCAATTTGAAAAATATTTAAGTTGCCTTTTTGTTCGACCTCGTCTACATCCACATTGTCTTATCCCACAAAGAGGGGCGTATCGCGATCGTCAGGAAACGCGGGATGAGATGCGGTGGACGCGGCAGCGTCAGGCATGCGGTGGGTCGCAGGGCGAGGGGGCGGAATGCCCATTCGTGAGCGATACCTGGCATGATAGACGACGGCGCTGAAGCGTACGGGGAAGGCGTGTGGTCCTGGCACCCAAGGCTGGTGTCAAGTCTTCGGAGGATGCGTTCGGCTCAACCGGGCTGAACACGCCGTTAATCCGAAGGCGACGGTGGCAATAGAGCTTATCTCGCCGGGGAGAGCACGTTGATAAACCGTAAAACCATTGCGTGGGGAATGCCGGATGATCCGGTGCCTCGCACTACCTCGTGTGCGTACGGCCGCTTTCTTTGCACACGAGCCGCGGGTGCCTCTGGGCATCGCGGCATTCCCCGCGCCCTCTTTATTTCGAGGGCGTCAGGTTAATGCAACTCCTCGGGCGCCCGCGCCGCGAGGCGTACAGGCATGTTTGGGTGCGAGGCGCGAAAAGTGCCCCGGCTGTTTGACAATTGAATCGGAAATTCAAGCGGCGGGCCGAAGCCCGCCGCATTGTCTGGCGCGACGTGGGGCGCTGTCGCCGCACTCGCTATGACCTCTTTCCCCCTCAAGTGCTGCCGCCGGCGGCGGTCGCGACCGGCAACACCTCGCTTGCGGCGCGGTCCGGCGTCTCTTCCTTCCAGCGCACCGAGCCGAACGGCCGCTCCAGCATGCGGCGGACGCGCACCGGATCGGGTCCGAGATGGAAACCGATCGCGCGCTGATGCAGCGCGCGTTCGGACTGGGTCGAGCGGTTGCGCTGGCGCAGGTAATCGAACCAGGTCGGGCAATGATAGCGCTCGGTCCACAGTTCGGGATCGGCGATATCGCGCGCGATCGACCAGCCATAGGCGCCGTTGCGCTGCCGGCTGAGCTGCACTTCCTGCATCACCCCGTGGAAGGCGCGGGCGTCGTCCTGCGCCACCCGGTATTCGATCTCGACCACCAGCGGCCCGCTGCGGCCGGTCAGCTGTAGCCGCACCTCGGGGTCGGCCAGGTCCTCGGCATCTTCGTTGCGGGCGCCAACCCGCGGCATCCGCAGCCACAATCCAAGAAGCGGCGAGGCGAACATCAGTGCGGCCGAAACCAACAGCGCGGTTTGCACGCCGGCCGCGTCGGTCAGACGTCCCCAGCCCCAGCTCCCGATCGCGATGCCGCCGGCAATTGAGGCCTGGAAGGCGGCGAGCGAGCGGCCGGCTACCCAGCGTGGCGCCGACAGCTGCACGCCGATGTTGAACAAGGCCACCGCCAGCATCCACACCGCGCCAGCCAAGACCAGCGCCGCCGCGGTCAATACCGGTTCGCGGCTCAGCGCGACCGCGGCGATGGCGCCCCCCATCGACAGCGCGCAGGCGCGCACCGCCGCCTCGCCGCTCAGGCGCTTGCGCACCTCGGTGATATTGAGGGCGCCGATCACCGCGCCCATGCCGAAGGCTCCCAGCATGATGCCATAGGTCTGCGCGCCGCCATGCAGCAGGTCACGCGCCACCAGCGGCATCAGCGCCGACACCGAGCCGCCGAGCAGGCCGGTTACGAGCGTTCGCAACAGCACGATGCGGATCGAGGGCGAGTTGGCGATATAGCGGACGCCCGAAACGATGGCGCGGGAAAGCCGCTCGCGCGGCAACCGCGACGGCTCGCTGGTCCGCCGCCACAGGAACAGCACGATCAGGAGCGGGATATAGAGCAGGGCGTTGGCGGCAAATGCGGCGACCGCGCCGGCAGTCGCGACCACGATCCCGCCGATGGCGGGACCGAAACTGCGCGCGATGTTGTAGCTGATGCCGTTCAGCGCCACCGCCGAGGGCAGCGTTTCCGGGGGCACCTGTTCGCTGACCGAGGATTGCCAGGCCGGCCCGAACAGCGCCATGCCGCTGCCGACGATGAAGCAGAACGCCAGCAGGATCTGCGGCGTCACGAGGTTGAGCCAGGCCAGCACCGACAGCGCGGTGGCGCCCGAAAGGGCGATGCCGAGCGAGACCAGCGCCACGATGCGCCGGTCATACATGTCGGCGATGGCGCCGGCCGGCATCGAGATCAGCATGATCGGCAGCATCAACGCGGTCTGCACCAGCGCGACCTTGTCGGCCGACGAGGTCATCTGGGTCATCGCCCAGGCGGCGCCGACGCCCTGGATCAACAGGCCGAGATTGGAGAGCAGGCTGGCGAGCCAGATGCGCCGGAACACCTTGAGCCGCAGCGGCGCGGCGACGCCGTCGGCGGCAAAAAGGGCGCTTTTCGGCGGTGCTGTCATGGCTTGGTTCCGTAGGCGGCGGCGGATATTTCCGCCTTTGATTCCCTCGCGATCGGCAGTGATGCCTGCGAAAGTCCGCTTCTGTCCAGTGGCTAAAGGCCGCTATCCGGCATCCCGCGGGACCGCCAAGGTGCTGTATCTTGAGTATGACGGGTTACGAATTTCGCGTGATCGTAAATAGCCTGACGACCACTGACAGCGGACGCGCGCCGCGCCGGAAAAAACATGTCGCCAGACCTTCAAGCGTATATTGCGGGACAGATTTGGCTTTACAGTTATCCGGTGACGTACATCGGCATAGAGCTCTATGCCAGAATGACGGTCATTCGGCTGGACGACGGCAAGTTGATGCTACATTCGCCGTGCGAGATCGACGATCGCATGCGCCGTGCGCTCCTCGAACTCGGTGAGGTCGCCTACATCGTGGCCCCCGGTACGTTTCACTATCTGCATGTGCCTTCCGCGCAGGCAGCTTTCCCCGAGGCCGGAACCTTCATTTGCCCGGGGCTCGAAAGCAAACGTCCTGACATGCATTTCGACTGGCTACTGGGAGACAGTGCGCCGGCCATCTGGGCCGATCAGTTTGACCAGGTTCTGGTGCGCGGCAGCCGCTGGATACGGGAGGTGGCATTCTTTCATCGGCGGACCAGGACGCTGATCCTGGTCGATCTGATCGAGAAGTTCACTGACGCAACGCCGCATGTCGATTGGAAGCTAAAACTATGGTGGAAGCTGGTTTTCCACATGTGGAACGCCGCGAAACCAGCGCCGGAATATCAGCTTGGCTGGAGCGACAAGAAGGCCGCGCGCGCCTCGCTACGGCGCATCTTGCAGTGGGATTTCGAGCGCGTCATCGTCGCGCATGGCGACCTCATCGAAGCCGATGGCCGGCATGCGGTCGAAGAGGCCTGGCGGAAACCACTTGCCGACTAGGATGGCGTCGCCGCCCTGTTCAATCGGGAACGGATCGCGGCGCGCCTGGCCGGCGTCGGAGAACCGGATTGCGGTTGGCGAGCTGACGTACTAGCTGGTGGGGGAACCGCGCGCCTTGCTGGCGCCCGGATGGGGCGTGACGGTAGGCCGGAGCGACGCCCAGTGGTTGTCGATCATTTCCCGGGGTGCGCCATGAGCCTAGCCGAAGTCTACGACCTGCCGGTCAAGCGCCGGCCGCTGGTACCGCCGAGCCCACCGCGCGCGCCCGAATCCATGACCACCTTCGGGCGGATGAGAGCGATGCGCGACAACGCGCTCTCGACCTGGGGACAGCGCGCCTACGAAGAGGATATCATCCAAGGCCGCTTTCTCCTGAACTCCAGCTTTACGATCAACGCGCCGGACGCGATCCGGCACGTCCTGGTCGACAACTACGAAAATTACCGGCGGACGCCGCCGACCATCCGCCTGTTGCGTCCGGTGCTGGGCGAGGGTCTCCTGATCGCCGAGGGCCGCGCCTGGAAGCACCAGCGCAGCACCTTGGCGCCGGCCTTCACGCCGCGCGCGGTGGCGACGTTGGTGCCGCACATGATCGCGGTCACCGATGAGACCATCGCGACGCTGTCGGCGGCCAGTGCACAGCCGGTCGATCTGCGGCAGGTGATGCAGCGGATGACGCTCGAGATCGCCGGGCGCACCATGTTTTCGTTCGAGATGGGCCGTCATGGACCGGCGCTGCGCGATTTCGTCGAGGAGTACGGCATGCGCCTGGCGCGGCCGCATCTGCTCGATATGCTGCTGCCGCTGAGTTGGCCGAGCCCGATGGATTTCGCTCGTGCCCGCTTCCGCAAGCGCTGGACGCTTTTCATCGGCCAGCTGATGGCGGAGCGTCGCGCCGCCGGCAAGAACGACGGCGCGCCGCCGCGCGACCTGTTCGACCTGATGGGCGCGGCCCGCGATCCCGAATCCGGCGAAGGCTTCAGCGATGAGCTGCTGGGCGACGAGGTCGCGACCATGATTCTTGCCGGCCATGAGACCACCGCCATAACGCTGTTCTGGGCGCTCTATCTGCTGGCGCTCGATCCGGCCACGCAGCAGGAATTGGCCGCCGAGACGGTGGCTGCGACCGTCAGCGGCGGGCTCGACGTCGGGCGGCTGAAATTCACCCGCGCGGTGGTCGACGAGACCATGCGCCTCTATCCGCCGGCCTATCTGATCGCGCGCGAGGCTGCAGCTCCCGATACCATCGCAGGCCTTCCGGTCCGGAAACGCGACGTCATCCTGATCGCGCCGTGGCTGTTGCACCGGCACGAAAAGCTCTGGCGTCATCCGAACGCATTCATCCCCTCCCGCTTCCTGCCCGGGGCGCCACCACCCGACCGCTTCGCCTATCTGCCGTTTGGCGTCGGCGCGCGGGTCTGCATCGGGGCGCATTTCGCGCTGGTGGAAGCGACCCTGGCGCTGGCCAAGTTGATCGGCACCTTTCGCGTCGAGCTTCTCGACCAGGAGCCGGTGCTGCCGATCGGCGTGGTGACGACGCAGCCCGATCACTCGCCGATGTTCCGTATCACGCGTCGGTGACGCGCATTGCGCGAATGTTCCGGCCACCCCATGTCAACTCGCCATGAGCGATGCCGAGGCCCAGTTCTCCCTCCTGAAACGGACCGCCGACCCCGCGGTGGCCGAGGCGATCCAGCGGCTGGTCGAAAACGGCAGCGATCACGAACTCAACCGCATCAACGCGCTGGATTTTTCGGCGCGGACCGGACTCGATGAAGAGCGGGTCATCTCCGGCTTTCTGCATGCCTCGCGGCTGGGATTGTTCGATCTCACCTGGAACGTGCTGTGCCCCGGCTGCGGCGGGGTTCTCGATGCCCATACGACGCTGAAAGCGCTCCGTCCCGATGACTATCACTGCGGGCTATGCGCTTGCGGCTACGAGCCCTCGGTCGACGAGCAGGTGGAGGTTGCCTTCACCGTCAGTCCGAGGCTCCGGCGCATCGCGGCGCACGATCCGAACTCGCTGCCGATCTGGGAATATTTCAGACAGGTTTTCTGGAGTTCCGGTGTCGATTTCGACAAGGAGGCGTTCGCGACGCTGACCCACGAGGTGATACTCGATGCGCGGGAGTTGCCGGCGCATGAGAAGGTGGAACTGTCGCTGCAATTGCCGCCGCAATTCATCATCGTATTCGAGCCGGTGACGCATGCCTCCCGCTTCATCGATGTTCAGGGCGAGCCGAGTACGGAAACCCAGCAGCTATCGCTGGTCTACAACAACAAGCCGGCAGCGGTCGAAACCACGACCCTGCGTCCGGGACCGCTGTTGCTTTCGCTCGACAATCAGACCGCCGTGCGGGTGCTCCCCACCGTCATGGTGGCCGCCGAGGCGCTGCATCATCTGATCGGCAAGCGCAAGCCGTTCGTCACCGCCAAGCGGATGCTGACCAACCAGACCTTCCGCGACGTCTTCAAGGCCGACAATCTCAACATCGACCAGCGCCTCAAGATCACGTCGCTGACCTTCCTTTTCACCGACCTCAAGGGATCTACCGCGCTGTACGAGCGGGTCGGCGATCTCGCGGCCTTCGATCTGGTGCGCGCCCATTTCCGTGCGCTGCTGGAGATCATCGCTGCGGAGAAGGGGGCGGTGGTCAAGACGATCGGCGATGCGGTCATGGCGACCTTCATACGGCCCGAACACGCCATCGTCGCCGGCTTGCGGATGCGCGCCGCCATGGACGCGCTCAATGCCGACCGCGGCACCGACGATCTGGTGGTCAAGATCGGCATTCACGAAGGTCCCTGCCTTGCCGTCATGCTCAACGATCGGCAGGATTATTTCGGCCAGACCGTCAACATCGCGGCACGCGTTCAGGGCCTGTCGACCTCGCAGGCGATCCACATCACCGGCCCGGTGATCGATGCCCCCGCGGTGGCGGCGATCCTGGACAAGGCTGCGATCACGCCCATTCAGAAGCAGGCCGCGCTGCGCGGCATTGCCGATAAGATCGTGGTCTACGAGATACCTTGAGGGGATACGGCGAGATGGCCGAACGGTAATCAAGAGCGCTGGAACCCTCCTCGATTGCGCAGGTTAATTTCTTGACCCATGATGTCCGCGACTGGCGCCGCCTCGGCGGCAACGGATGTCAGCGATTTCAGGTGGATGTGATGCTGGACGGACTACGCCAATTCATTGCCGATGTTGTTGCGCCCGCGGCGCACCACGATCGAACCTTCGACGATAACGGATACCGGCTGGCCGCGACGGCATTGCTGATTCACGTCATCTCGCTCGACGGTGAGCCATCTGAAATCGAAAAGCGCAAACTCCACAGCCTGATCGAGAGTCGTTTCGGGCTCGATCCCGGCTCGGCGGATAAATTGATTGCGTCTGCGACCTTGGTGGAGGGCGAGGCCGTCGATCTCTATCACTTCACCAGCGTGATCATGCGTTCGGTGAACGAGGCCGGTCGCTTTCGCATCGTCGAAATGATGTGGGAGATGGTCTATGCCGACGGCCAGGTCTCCGAGTTCGAGGATAATGTGGTCTGGCGTGCGGCCGACCTGCTGGCGGTATCCTCCCGCGACCGTATCGATCTCAAGCATCGTGCCGCGGCCCGGCACGCCGCGGCGACGGCAGCCGGTGGTGGTATCGCGGATGCGGCCATGTGATACGGCCTGCTGCGGAATGCTGGCTCGTGCGTGCGGGACATGACCGACACATGGCTAAAATGTAATGTTCCTTACAATCGACACCCTGGCTGGGGATGATTGGCCTGGAATGTTTCCGATCATTTCTGCGCTGCGGCAGAGCATTTTGCGATTGGCGCTAAGTCGGAAAACGCTTCACTTATCCCTTAATTGTCGCATTTTCTAACGCAAAGTCGCTGTCCGCCTATTCAGAAGAGTGCTCTGGATGCGTCGGCATGCTTGCGGGTCGCTTGCAACCCGCCTATGGCGTATGCTCTCGTTGAAAACTTTCGACGCCTGTCCCCCGAGTAATATTTAAGAGCTTTCAATCGTGACCGAGCGTGTGACGCTGATTACCGGTGCCTCGGCGGGAATAGGCACCGAACTGGCACGCGTCTTTGCATCGAATGGCCATCGCCTGGTCCTGGTGGCTCGACGCGCGGATCGCCTGGCGGCGTTGGCGGATGAAATCGCCGGCGGCGGTGCGGCCGCGCCGATCGTGATCCCCTGCGATCTCGAACAACCCGATGCCGGCGACAAGATTTCCGCGTGTCTGGCCGCGCAGGAAGTAGAAGTCGAATACGTCGTCAACAATGCCGGTTTCGGGCTGTTTGGCCCCGCGATCAAGCTCGACCGTGCCGAGCAGCTCAACATCATTGCAGTCAATATCCGCGCCCTGACCGATCTGTCGCTGCGGTTTTCCGATCAGTTGATCCGGCACCGCGGCGGCATCCTCAATGTCGCGTCGATTGCCGGCTTTCTGCCGGGGCCGGGAATGGCCGTGTATTATGCCTCCAAGGCCTATGTGCTGTCCTTCAGCGAAGGATTGCGTCGGGAACTCGCTCCGTTGGGCGTGCGGGTGACGACGTTATGCCCGGGGCCGGTACCGTCGGAATTCCAGTCCCGTGCGGGATTTCTGCCCGGATTTGATTCCACGATCCTCAATGTTTCCGCGGCCGATGTCGCCGCAGCCGCCTATCGCGGGCTGATGGCCAACAAGCGTGTGGTGCTGCCCGGGTTTGGCATCCGAATCGTGCCGTTCCTGCTTCGCTTCGCTCCGCGCGGGTTTGTGCTGGCGGCGGTCGGGCGATTTCAGCTGCGCAAGCGCGGATAGCCGGTTCGGAGGCTTTTTGGCCCGCAACTTGCTTTTACTCCAGGTAATCCCGGCGGCCAGTGTGACCCAGCTCATATGAGGCTCACGCGAAATTAACAATTGATTAGCTACGATTGCGGACGTTTTAGCCTCGAGAGAAGCGATGTCCTTCCACTCGGTCAAGATTGACGCTGAAAGCGTGCTCCACCTGCCTTGCCGCGTGCGGGGCCGCGTGGCGCCGCCAAGCGGCACGCGGCTGCCGGTATTGATGATCCTGCACCGGGAAACATCGACCCCCGGACGCGTCGGCAACGCGTTGCGGGCGCTCGGACATCCCCTGGATATCCGGCGCCCCCGGTTTGGTGATCCGCTTCCGGAAACGCTGGACGGCCACGCCGGCGCCGTCATTTTCGGCGGCCCGATGAGCGCCAATGATCCGGATGATTTCGTTCGCCGGGAAATCGACTGGATCGCCGTGCCGCTGCGCGAGCGGCGGCCGTTTCTGGGAATTTGCCTGGGCGCGCAGATGCTCGCCATGCAGCTCGGTGCGCGGGTGGCGCCGCATCCGCAAGGCCGTGCCCAGATCGGCTATTACCCGATCTTCCCCACTGCGGCGGGCATCAAGCTCTGTCCGCATTGGCCCGACCATGTCTACCATTGGCACCGCGAGGGGTTTGAATTGCCTGATGGCGCTGAACTGCTGGCGGAGGGCAGCGACTTTCCGGTCGAGGCATTGCAGTTCGACAACGCTTTCGGCTTCCAGTTTCATCCCGATGTGACCTACGCGATGATGCATCGCTGGACCACGCTCGGCCATGCGCGGCTGGAATTGCCGGGCGCCCGCCCGCGCCATATGCACTTCGAAGATCGCGCGCTGCACGACGTGACCGAGCGCGCCTGGCTCAGACATTTCATCGATGGCTGGCTCGCCAGGGTGCCGATGTCGACGGCGATGGCGGAAGCGGCGGAGTAGCCTTGTGTCGGGCGGAAGCCCGTCTTCGCCCAAGAGGGCTACGCCGGGCACGCTTAGCCTTCGGCAACGTCGTGGCTGCGCCACGCGTAGCGAAGGCGAAGCGTGGTGGAGCCAGGCGGGATCGAACCGCCGACCTCGTCATTGCGAACGACGCGCTCTCCCAGCTGAGCTATGGCCCCGTTGCGGCCGCCAGACCTGTAAACGGCATGCGGTCCACAATCGGCGCCATTTACAATCCGTGCCAAGGCCAAGTCAAGAACCGCGAAATCTAAGGCTTTACGCTTGATTTCCCAGGAACTTCCCTTGTTTGCGGGGGGTGGAACCGATATTTAGCGTAAGGTCGAATCCGCGACCGAAGCCGCGAGTAATCCCCCCACATGCGTGCCGTTCTCGACATCATTCTGATCGTGCTCGATCTCTATGTCTGGTTGCTGATCGCCTCTGCGATCCTGTCCTGGCTGATCGCCTTCAATGTCGTCAATACGCGCAACCAGTTTGTATCGGCGGTGGCGGAGTTCCTGTACCGGATCACCGAACCCTTGCTGGCGCCGATCCGCTCGTTCATGCCGAATCTCGGCGGCCTCGACATCTCGCCGATCATTCTGATTCTCATCATCATGTTCATCCAGCGCGTGATTACCTACTACATCTATCCAGTTGTTTTCTGAAACCTGCATCGATGCCCGATGGAAACCAGACCGATCCCTGGCGCCTCTCCATCGAGGGTATCCATGTTGCGCTGCGGGTCACGCCGCGCGGCGGCCGCGACGAGATCGACGGTATCGAGAAGCTCGCTGACGGCCGCGCGGTGCTCAAGGTGCGGGTCCGTGCGATCGCCGACGGTGGCGAAGCCAATCGCGCGGTGACCGAACTGCTGGCCCGCGCGCTCGGCGTGCCCAAGGCCCGGGTGCGGATTCTCGCCGGGGCGACTTCGCGTCTCAAACAGATCGCGGTCGACGGCGATCCCGCCAGCCTCGGCGAGGCCTTGCGGCAGCGGACCGCGGCCAAGCCAGGCTGACGTATCGACAGGGATTGAAATGACGGCCCGGATCATCGATGGAAAACTCATTGCCGCCGAGCTTCGCGCCCGGGTCGCCGAAGAAGTCGAACGGGTGCAGCGCGGGAGCGGGTTGACGCCCGGGCTCGCGGTGGTGCTGGTGGGCAGCGATCCGGCCAGCCAGGTCTATGTCCGCAGCAAGCACAAACAGACCCAGGCCGCCGGCATGGCGTCGTTCGAGCACGTGCTGCCGGCCGAGGTCGCGCAGGATGAGGTGCTGGCGCTGATCGCAAGGCTCAACCGCGACACGCGCGTGCATGGCATCCTGGTGCAGCTGCCGCTGCCGAAATCGCTCAATACCGAAACCATTATCGACGCCATCGATCCCGCCAAAGACGTCGACGGGCTGCATCCGAACAACGCCGGGCGCCTCGCCGGCGGCTTCGCCGCGCTGTCGCCCTGTACGCCGCTTGGCTGCATTATGCTAAGCAAGAGCGTTCATGCCTCGCTTCAGGGCATGAACGCGATCGTGATCGGCCGCTCCAACCTGGTCGGGCGTCCGCTGCTGCAATTGCTACTCAATGAGAACGCCACCGTGACGATCGCGCACTCGCGCTCGCGCGATCTCAGCGAGCTCTGCGCCCGCGCCGATCTGGTCTATGCCGCGGTGGGTCGAGCCGAAATGGTGCGCGGCCACTGGATCAAGCCGGGCGCAACCGTGATTGATGTCGGCATCAACCGGCTGACGGATGCCGACGGCAAGACCCGGCTGGTTGGCGACGTCGCCTTTGCCGAGGCCCTCAACGTCGCCGGCGCCATCACCCCGGTGCCCGGTGGGGTCGGCCAGATGACGGTGGCGTGCCTGTTGGTGAACACCTTGCGCGCGGCCTGCTCCATCCAGGGTTTGCCGCAACCAGCGGTGTAAGGCGGTTCGGCGCTTGCGGATGATGCCGGTTTTGTGGGGTCGGCAAAGGCGCGCTTGCGCCGTGCCCACCATCGGCTGCGTAAGAGCAGCGCGCTATTTGGCCTTGGCGCGGGCGATGCCTTCGAGGATCAGCTGGTGGGCATCCTCGGCGCCGCCCCAGCGCAGCACCTTGACCCATTTTCCGGGTTCGAGATCCTTGTAGTGCTCGAAGAAATGCTGGATCTGCTGCAGCGTGATATCGGGCAGGTCGCTATAGGTCCGCACCTTGTCGTAGCGCTGGGTCAATTTCGACGACGGCACCGCGATGATCTTCTCGTCGCCGCCGGCTTCGTCCTCCATCAACAGCACGCCAACCGGCCGTACGCTGATCACGGCGCCGGGGACGATGGCGCGGGTATTGGCAACCAGTACGTCGCAGGGGTCGCCGTCGTTCGACAGCGTATGGGGAATGAAGCCGTAATTGCCGGGATAGCGCATGGCGGTATAGAGGAACCGGTCGACCACCAAGGTGCCGGCGTCCTTGTCCATCTCGTATTTGATCGGCTCACCGCCCACGGGCACTTCGATGATGACGTTGACGTCACGCGGCGGATCGCTTCCGATCGAGATGGCGTCGATGCGCATAGATGGCTCCGCACGGCTGGGGGGCGCGGCCTTGGCAGGCATGCCTCCGGAACAAAGGCTCTGAGGTAAACAGATTTCAGGCCACTTACCTGGGGCCAAAGGCGCGAAAACGAGCGCACCACGGTCCGAAAACCCAGAGAACTCAGCTATTCCAGGCGAATGCGACCTTGTCGAGAGACTTCGATCCGAATTTCTCCGAGGAGCGCGCCACCATGCGGCCGCCCAAGGCGCGGTAAAACTCTGTCGCCGGATCGTTGTCGGATAGCGCCCAGATCACCATGCTCTTCAATCCGCTCTGCAACAGGTCGCGCCGTGCGGCGGTGAAGAGGCGGCGACCGAAGCCTAGACCCTGAAACTCCGGACGCAGATAAAGCTCGTAGATCTCGCCTTCGAAATGCAGGCTGCGCGCACGGTTGCGGCCGTAATTGGCATAACCTGCAACGCGGTCGCCGAACACCAGAACGCTGACGCGGCTGCCCTTGCGGATGGCGCTGTCCCACCATTGTGGGCCACGGCGGTTGATCAGCTTCTCCAGCTCGGCACCGGGGATGATGCCCTGATAGGCCGAGCGCCAAGCTTCGTCATGGGTCGTGGCAACCGCGGCTGCATCTGCTGCCTTGGCCGGCCGAACCTCGATCAGGGTTGTGCTCATGGACCCAATCAAAGCAAGTCAGAGCGTCGGCTTCAAGGTCTATCCTTAATTATCAATTAACCTGTGGATTTTTTGCATCAGTTTCGCCCTCTGATGTGCCGAAAGAGGACAGACACCCGGGATCGGGCCCTCCCAAACCGTCATTGGCCGTGACAGGAACCTGGATTGCCCCCTTGGGGTGAGCTCGATTCACGTAAGTATGCTCCGTTTTGATTCGCGGTGCGTAGGCTGCCGGCCAACCCTGCCAATCCTCACCATTCGCGCCGGGCAATCAGATGCAATGGCTGAAGACGTTGTTCGCGCTCGTGGTCTGGTCCGTGGCCTGTTCGCCGCACGCGATCGGGCAAGCCCGGTTGGGCGCGCAAGGTGTCGAAGCGGAGCCAGATCGGATGCAGCAATGGCTGGTCCCCTCGCCCGATCGCGAAATCTCGGCGCATGCGGTGCTGTTTCGTCCTCCAGGGGAGGGACCGTTCCGTTTGGCGGTAATCGCGCACGCCTCGACACAAAACGCCCTGCGACGCGCCCAAATGCCGCAGCCGCAATACAGGGCGCTGGCAGCTTGGCTGGTCAGCCGTGGCTTCGCCGTGCTGGTGCCGGAGCGCCCTGGCCATGGCGCGACCGGCGGCCGCTATCTGGAAGACCAGGGCGGCTGCGATCAGGTCGATTATATCGGCGCCGGCCGCGCCACCGCTGGCGCGATTGCGACCGCGCTGAACTATCTGCGCGGGCAATCCTTCATCCGCCAGGACGGGGCGGTTGTAATAGGTCATTCCGCCGGCGGCTGGGGAGCACTGGCGCTGGCCGCGGACAATTCGGCCGGCATATCCGGCATCATTGCCTTCGCGCCCGGCCGTGGCGGCCACGCCGGCGATTTTCCGGGTCAGGTCTGCGGGCCACGCATGCTGAAGTTGGCGGCAGCCGAATTCGGCAGGCGTGCAAAAATACCGGTGACTTGGCTGGTGGCGGCCAACGACAGCTATTTCCCGCCGGATTTTTCGCAACAGCTGGCCGACGCTTTCCGCGGCGGTGGCGACCGCGTCGAATTTGGCGTGCTGGCGGCAACAGGGCAGGAGGGTCACTGGCTGGTGGAAAGCGATGCGGGTGTGCAGGCCGCCGCCCCGGCACTCCAGCGGGCGCTGCAGGCAGCGGGTTCGACCGCAGCGAAGCCGCGATGACGCTGTATTTTTTTGGTCAAATCACGCAGATCGAAATGCGCGACCTGGCGCGGATCGCCGCGAACGCGCAGCTGCCGCTGCCGCCACACTATTTCCAGTTGTTTCGCCGCTGGTGCAGGCTCGGTATTAGCGGCTTCGGTTCGGTCATGGCGATTCTCTGGCTGATGATCGCCAAGCCGCGGTTCTAGGGGCTTCATGAGCGAAGCAAGCAAAATCCTCGTGCTCGGTGCGTCCGGCCTGATCGGTCGGTTCGTCAGCGACGAACTGCGTCAACGGGGCTTTCGGGTGACCGGAATCGCGCGGCGCTATGCCGGTTCGCAGCGGGCAGGCTCGTTCGATCTGGAAATCCCGGTGCTATCGATGAGCACGGGCGCGCTGGCCGCTCTGATCAGGGATCGCGACGCCGCCGTCGTGGTCAACTGCATTGGCGTGCTGCAGGATGGTCCCGGCAGCCATGTCAGCGCCGTGCATCGCGATTTCGTCGCGCGTCTGTTGCGGGCCATCACAGCCTCGCGCCGCGCCGTCCGCCTGATTCATATCTCCATTCCTGGCACCGGCGTTCACGACCGCACCACCTTCAGCCGGACCAAGCGCGAAGCCGAGCGGCTGATCGCGGCATCCGGCATACCCTATGCGATCCTGCGGCCAGGCTTTGTCGTTGCCGCCCCGGCCTATGGCGGCAGTGCCGTGCTGCGCGCGCTGGCGGCGTTGCCGATCAGGCTTCCCGCGTCTGAAACCGCGACGCCATTCCAGGTGGTCGCGGTTGAAGACATCGCCACCACGATCGCGTGGCTTGCCGGCCGCGATATCCGTGACAAAACCGCCGGTGCCGTAATGTGGGATCTGATGACACCGCAGCCGGTCACGCTGGGCGCCGTGATCGAACAATTTCGCCGCTCGCTGGGCGCGCCTAAGCAGCGGCGCATCATGTTGCCGGCGCGGCTGCTCGATTTCGGCGCCTGGCTCGGCGATCTTGCAAGCTGGTTCGGCTGGAAACCTGCGATACGAACGACGGCGCTGGCCGAATTGCGCCGCGGGGTCGCCGGCGACCCCTCGCCCTGGATGGCGGCCACCGGCATTGTGCCGAAAACCCTGGTCCAGGCGGTCGGGCCGCGTTCCGCCACCATCCAGGACAAATGGTTTGCGCGGCTTTATCTGATCAAGCCGCTCGTGATCGCATCCCTTGTGGTGTTCTGGACCCTGTCGGGCTTGATCGCTCTGGTCATCTCCTATGGCGCGGCCACCCGCATCCTCGTTTCGCACCATTTCCCGCCGCCGCTGGTCGGCCCTATCACGGTTGGCACAAGCCTGATGGACATGGCGATTGGCTTGCTGATCGCATTCCGCCGTACCTGCGCCGCCGGACTGATCGCGGGCATCGCGGCGTCGCTCGGCTACATGGCCCTCGCGGCCATCCTGACGCCTGATCTATGGATCGAACCGTTGGGCGCGCTGGTCAAGACCTGGCCCGCGATCGTGCTGATGCTGCTCGCCCTGCTGATGCTGGATGACCGATGACGGTGTCGATGCGAATGACATGGCTTGACGATGACGTGATCCTTTATGACGGCGTCTGCGTGTTCTGCTCGCGCTGGATCCGTTTTGTCGCGACCCGCGACACCGCGCGGCGCTTTCGATTTACCGCGATCCAGTCGCCTTACGGCGCAAGGCTGGCGCAGGCCTTAGACATCGACACTCATGATCCCGACACCAATGCCGTGATCCATGGCGGCGTCGCGCATTTCAAATCCGACGGCGCCCTGACGGTACTGTCCCAGCTGCCGGGCTGGGGTTGGGCGGGCGGCTTGCGCGCGATACCAAAGCCATTGCGCGACACGGTCTACAATCTCGTCGCCAGGAATCGCTACCGGATTTTCGGAAAATATGAGGCGTGCTTTGTGCCGGACGAGGGGTTCCGGGAGAGGGTGCTGGAATAGACAGGCCGATGAGCGTGAGTTACGGCAAATTCAACGACCCTGTTCGCTCAGCGGGTTGCGGCACGAATGTCGGCGCGGCCCCGATCGCAAAATACATTAGTGCTCCCCGACGATGGCGCCATTGGCGTCGGCCTCAAACATGACCTTGATCCGGCTGGCTCTCGCCGACACTCCATGAGCGGTCGCGCCTTCAAGGAGGCCTTCGTGCGCGGGCGGTCGCCGCGATCAAGCGGCATCCAAACAGAATTTTTAGCCGTCCTCCGACGCGGTGCCGCTATCATCCGGCCTGTATCCGGGCAAGCTGAAAAAATTATTTTGCCTCTCTTTCGAGCGGTGTATGGTCACGAGAGCGTGGATCGGACGGAGCTTGATCACAGAGACGCGGCTGCGGTCGGGAGCGCGCGGCCCCGTCGGTGTGGAGGATGTCATCGTGCAAATGAGCAGGCCCGGCGTCGAGTGCCCGGATCCCAGAATTGCTGATCGATGGTCTCAACATCTGCAATCTCGAGTCAGGGGGGCCGACACGACAAGCGGTAAGGACCCGCTGTGAACCGTCAGCAACGCCGTGCCAACGCCAAACTGAGCAATCCATCGGTTGATCCCGCAGTCGCCAGGCTTTTGGAGCGGGGGCTTGAATACCATAGGGCCGGAAGGCTTGCCGAGGCCGAGGGATGTTATCGGCAGGTTTTGGCGATCCAGCCGAATAATGCTGACGCGCTTCAACTCCTTGGTGGTGTTGCCTATTACCTCGGGCATTACGACGCTGCGGCCGAATGGATCGGCCGCGCGATCAAGCAGGATCGAAGCAACCCGACCTGGTTTTCCAACCTCGGCCTGTCGTTGGAGCGCCAGGGCAAGCTGGAGCAGGCTTTGGCCAGCCACGACAGCGCGCTCAAGCTCAAGCCGGACCACGTCGAGGCCTTGAACAACCGCGGCAACGTTCTCAAGTCGCTGGGTCGAATCGACGAGGCGCTGGCAAGTTACGACAAGGCTCTGGCATTCCATCCGAACTATGCCGAAGCCCGCTATAACCGCGGCAATGCTCTGAGAGAGCTGGGGCGCTTCGATGAGGCCCTGGCGTGCTACGATAAGGCCGTCGCCCTGAATCCAAAATATGCCATGGCGTTCAATAGCCGGGGCATGGTCCTGAGGGACCTCAATCGATTGGAAGACGCGCTGGCGAGTTATGACGCGGCGCTGGCCTTGAACCCCGATCTTGTCGAGGCGCACAATAATCGCGGCGTCGTATTGGCGGAAGTCGAAAGGTTCGACGAAGCACTGTTGAGCTACGACAGGGCGTTGTCGTTGAATCCGAACCTCGCTGCGACGCTCGCCAATCGGGGCCACCTGCTGCAGGAATTGGGTCGGGCCGACGAGGCGCTTGCGGATTACGACAAGGCTATTGCGATAGATCCCAATCATGTCGACGCCGTCAACGGCCGGGGCAGCACGCTGCAGAAGGTAGGTCGACTTGACGAAGCCGAGAAGATGCTCCGGCACGCCATTCTGCTCAAGCCGGACTTTGCCGAAGCCTATTGCAATCTCGGGACCGTCTTGATCGACCTCGGCAGATTCGCCGAGGCCGAGGCCGTGACCCGACAGGCTGTCGAGCTCAAGCCCGGCAGTACAGCGGCGCTTTGCAATCTCGGGAAAGTGCTGATTGACCTCGGCAGATACGATGAGGCCGAGGTCATGATCCGGCGTACGCTCGCGCTCAAACCCGATCACGCTCAAGCCCATTACATTCTCGCCATCGCACTGATCCAGCTCGGCAGACCCGGTGAGGCAGAGCAGGCGAGCCGGCGCGCACTCGCGTTACAGCCGGATCTGGCTGGGGCCCATCATTATCTCAGCGTGGCTTTGTTGGAACTCGGCCAACTGGCGGAGGCCCGCGAGGCCGCCGAACAGGCCATCTCGCTCGCACCCTCGGAGCCCTCGCACTTCCGCCAGTTGGGCGAGGTCAGGACATACACAGCTGGCGATTCCTATCTGACGGCGCTCGAAGCGTTGGCCAGGCAGGAGGCCTCACTTAGTACTGAACAGCAGGTCGACCTGCATTTTGCGCTGGCCAAGGCTCATGCCGACGTCGGCCAGTTCGATGAGGAATTCAGGCAGCTTCTGGCAGGCAACAAGCTCAGGCGCTCATGCGTCGATTATGACGAGGCCCTGGTTCTGGGTACGATGGATCGCGCCCAACAGGTGTTTACGCCCGAGTTCATGCGCGCCGCGCAGGGCCATGGCCAGCCTTCCTCCAAGCCGATCTTCATCATCGGAATGCCCAGGTCGGGAACGACCCTTGTCGAACAGATCTTGGCGAGCCACCCTCTGGTGTTTGGCGCGGGAGAGCTGAAGCTGTTCGATCGGGCTCTGGCCGACGTCCGCTCCACGATGCCCGGCGCGCCCGGTTACCCCGAAATTACCCTGCAGATGTCGGGGGAGCATTTTCGGGAGCTCGGCGAACGGTATCTTGCCGGGATCGAGCCATTGGCGCCGGCCGCATCCCACATCACCGACAAAATGCCCGCGAATTTTGTTTCCGCCGGCCTCATCCATCTCGCATTGCCCAACGCAACCATCATCCATACCATCCGCGATCCGCGCGATACCTGCATCTCCTGTTTTTCCAGGCTTTTCACGGAAGGGAATTTCCACACCTTTGACCTCGCTGAACTCGGCCGCTACCATCGGCACTATCAGACCCTGATGGCGCACTGGCACCGCGTACTGCCCTCGGGGCGCATCCTCGACGTCAATTATGAGGATTGTGTCCGGGATCTCGAAGCGGCCGCGCGCCGCATTCTGGCCCATTGCGGCCTGCCGTGGGACCCGCGTTGTCTCGACTTCCATCGTACCGAGCGGGTTGTGAGCACCTCGAGCGCGGCGCAGGTCAGGAAGCCGATCTATGCCAGCTCCATCGGACGCTGGCGTGCCTATCAGCCTTTCCTCGGCCCACTCATCGCGGAGCTGATGTCACCGCAGTGACTGTCGCGGCGATCTGCTGCAGGAGAACCTCAGGCTGAGCCAACCTATGCACGATGGTGCCGAAAAGCATCAAATGTCGCTCTGTAAGGCAGTCGGGGGCGGAGGTACTCATTGCCATCTCGCAGCATAAAGGCGCCGCCCCCTATCCTCCACATCCTAACATCAATTCTGGCATTGCTCACCCATTAGCTCCCGCGCCGCCCGCGCTCCCGAATCCCTTGCGCCATGCGCGGTAGAGAAAAAGTTCGGCGAGGTTGCCTCGCCGGCGAAGAACAGTCTGCCGTCGACGGGTGCGGCGAGCACGGCGCGCGCGCCGGCGTGATCGGGCAGCGCGTGAGAATAGGAGCCGCGCGCGAACGGGTCGTGGGCCCAGCGCGATTCTGCCAGCGGCTTCAGCTTGTGGCGATAGTCCGCGCCGAGCAGCGCCACGATCTCGTCGATGGCCTGCGCCGCCAGCGCGCCGCAGCCGGCCTCTTCCAGATCCCGCGCAAAGCGGCCGCCGAAAAAGCCTTCGATGCAGGGCTGGCCGAACGGGCGCAGATGATAACTGCCCATGGCGGTGCGCATGGTAGCACCGCGCAGATTGCCGTCCCTCGGCAGCGCCTCCGGCTGATCCAGCGACAGCATCACCTTGTCGGCAAGGCCGAGCGGCAGGCCCTGCGCGGCCTCGACCTTCGCGGGCATCGCGGGGTAGAAGCGCAGCGTCTCATTGGCGATTAGGTTGGTCGGCACGGTGACAATGACTTGGCCCGCAGAGAGCGTGCCCTGCGATGTCTCGATCCGCAGCCGCTGGCCGGCATGGTCGATCAATGTCACCTGCGTATTGAGCGCGACCGGACAGGGCGCGCCGTAGGCCGCAATCAGCGCGCCATAGCCGCGCCGTACCCGCCAGTTGATCTCGGTATCTTCATACGCATCCATGTCGAGGATGGACACCTGGTCAAGCTCGCAGCCGTTCACGTAGGTCGAGATCGCATCGATCATCGGATTCCAGCGATTGCCGTGGTCGAGATAGCAGCTAGCGGCCCGGTCGTTACCGGTGTTCGCAAGCGCCGCGGCGGCCTGTTCGGCGCGTTCGTAGAAGGCGTCGAGCGCGGCCATGAAATCGAGCCGCTCATGAAGCGGAAACCCGGTGTCGAAGCTCTGCTCGCGCCAGGGCGGCCGGGTTTTGTCGATGACGAAATCCAGCCGTTCGGCGAGGCCGACAAAGGAGTTGCGATCTGCCGAATGCAGCCAGCCACAGCCGACGTCGAAGGTGATTCCGGGCGCGGCCATGATGGTATGCGCCCGCCCGCCGATGCGGTCGCGGGCCTCCAGCACGAGGGCGGACAGACCGGAATCCTTCAGCGCATGCGCGGCGCCGAGGCCTGCGGCGCCGGCGCCGATGATGGCGACATCGACTGAGGAGGGGTGGGGCATGGACGGATCGCGAGCCGGGAGCAACGAAAGGCGGATAGCGAGTAGGTAGTTACGGGCCGCGCGGCCTGCCAAAGCCCGTCATACGATGGTCGCCATTGGCCGCCTGACAGTCTCTGTCCGCTGCGCACCCTCTTCCCTTACGCCACCGCTTCCTTGGCTTTTTCCGCGCGTTTGCGGTCGTTGGCGTCGAGGAACTTCTTGCGCAGCCGGATCGACTTCGGCGTCACCTCGACCAGTTCGTCGTCCTCGATATAGGCCAGCGCCTTCTCCAGCGTCATCCTGATCGGCGGCGTCAGGCGGACCGCCTCGTCCTTCGAGGTGGTGCGGATGTTGGTGAGTTGCTTGCCCTTGAGGATGTTGATCTCGAGGTCATTGTCGCGGGTGTGCTCGCCGACGATCATGCCCTTGTAGACCTTGCAACCCGGCTCGATCATCATCGGGCCGCGATCTTCCAGCTTGAACATCGCATAGGCCACCGCCTCGCCCTGATCGTTGGAGATCAGCACGCCATTGCGGCGGCCCTGGATATCGCCCTTGTAGGGTGCGTAATTGTGGAACAGCCGGTTCATGATCGCGGTGCCGCGGGTATCGGTGAGCAACTCGCCCTGATAGCCGATCAGGCCGCGGGTCGGCGCGTAGAACACCAGTCGCAGCCGGTGGCCGCCGGAGGGGCGCATCTCGATCATCTCGGCCTTGCGCTCGCTCATCTTCTGCACCACGACGCCGGAATGCTCCTCATCGACGTCGATCACGACTTCCTCGATCGGCTCCTGCCATTCGCCGGTCGCCTCGTCCTTCTTCAGCACCACGCGGGGACGGGACACCGATAGTTCAAAACCTTCGCGGCGCATGGTCTCGATCAGGATCGCGAGCTGCAATTCGCCGCGGCCCGACACCTCCATGGCATCCTTGTCGGCGGCCTCGGTGACACGCAGCGCGACATTGCCCTCGGCCTCGCGCAACAGGCGGTCGCGGATCATGCGGCTCGTTACCTTGTCGCCCTCGGTGCCGGCGAGCGGCGAATTGTTGACGATGAAGGACATCGACACTGTCGGCGGATCGATCGGCTGCGCCTTGAGAGGCGTCTCGACGGAGGGGTCGCAGAAGGTATCGGCGACCGTGCCCTTGGTCAGGCCCGCGATGGCGACGATATCGCCGGCTTCGGCCTCCTCCAGCGGCGTGCGCTCGATGCCGCGAAAGGCAAGGATTTTGGTAATGCGTCCCTGTTCGATCAGTTTGCCGTCGCCGCTGAGCACCTTGACGGCCTGGTTCGGCTTGATGGTGCCGGACGTAATGCGTCCGGTGATGATGCGGCCGAGATAGGGATTGGCCTCCAGAATGGTGCCGATCATGCGGAACGGACCCGCTTCGACCGTCGGCGGGGCGACATGGCGCAGGATCAGGTCGAACAGCGGCTGCATGCCGGCATCCTTCGGTCCGTCCGGGCTTTCCGCCATCCAGCCCTGCTTGGCCGAACCGTAGAGAATCGGAAAATCGAGCTGCTCCTCGCTGGCATCAAGCGCCGCGAAGAGGTCGAACACTTCATTGATGACCTCGGTCGGTCGCGCGTCCGGCCGGTCGACCTTGTTGATGACCACGATCGGCTTCAGCCCGACCTTGAGCGCCTTCGACACCACGAATTTGGTCTGCGGCAGCGGACCTTCGGCGGCGTCAACCAAAACCAGCGCGCCGTCCACCATGTTCAGGATGCGCTCGACCTCGCCGCCGAAATCGGCATGGCCGGGGGTATCGACGATGTTGATGCGGGTATCCTTCCACTGCACCGAGGCGGCCTTGGCCAGGATGGTGATGCCGCGCTCGCGCTCCAGATCGTTGGAATCCATCGCCCGCTCGACCACCCGCTGGTTGTCGCGATAGGTACCGGATTGCTGCAGCAGCCGGTCGACCAGCGTGGTCTTGCCGTGGTCGACGTGGGCGATAATGGCGACGTTGCGAAGTTTCATAGCTCTTCTTCTGGATCAGACAACAGTGGCAGCGCGATCTCACCGGAAAACCGGGACCGACTTTCCGGATCGCGCTCGAAAACCAGGAGTTTGGCAGGGCGTTACTGGCACCCAAAAGGAGGCCCGGCCAAAAGGACCGGGCACACCTCGGCTCGTTGCGTCGCAATATAGTCAGGAATCGTCGAAAAACAATGCGTTGTTTGCGGTTTGGTTAGCTGAATTTGGCGGCAGCCGAGCCGTTTCGGCCACCTCCTGCCGGATAGACGCCGCGCAGCACTTCCTCGAAATGGTTCTTGACGGACTCGTTGCACAGACAGGCCCGCAACCGCAGTGCCTCGCGGTCGCGCACCAGGAACGAGCCGCGGCGGGTTTCGAGCACCCCTTGCGCCCTGAAGGCCTGGATGACGCGGCTGGCATAGCTGCGACCGACGCCCAATAGCGTGGCAAGCTGCTCGTGGGTCAAGGGGACGACACCATCGCTGCCGGTGCGCTCCATCGCCGAGATGATCCACTTGGCGGTACGTTGTTCGATCGAATGGATGGCATTGCAGGCCGTCGACTGGAACATCTGGGCCAGCATGCAGTCGGCATAACGCGCGAACGCATTGCGCAGGCTCGGTGATTTGGCCTTCGCCGCGTCCAGCCTGCTGACATGCAGCCGGACGAAGGGACCGCCGAACTTGACCGTGATGCGGGTGTAGGCCGGCAGATATCCCTCGCTGACGATGCCGCCGACGGCGCCCTCGCGGCCGACCAGGATGGTTTCGACGTCGCGACCGTCTTCGTTGGCAACGAGATAGGTGGCCAGGCTGGGACCACAGGGAAAGTGGACGATCTCGACATCGTCGCCGGGGTTATAGAGCAGGTGATTGGCGCCGGCTTCCTGCAGCACAAGATGAGGCGCGATCAGCGCAAAGTCGCCGAGACTGAGCCGGCGCAGCAGGTTGTTGTCGGGCCGTTCGACGCCGTCCGGCGTGTGCGCGCGCGGTGTCATTGGCAATGGCTCCCTAGCCCCGCGGTGCCTTGATGCACGATCATATCGAGCGGGTGTGTGTAAAAGTGGACAGACAACGCGATCGCCGCATGTTGGTTTCAACGGGGAACCTGCGGAAAGACGCCCGAGCCGCGGTGAAGCCGATTTCGGTGGACTTCGACATTGACCTATCTCCTCAGCAAGATCATGGAACACGACGCTCCCGGTCACTTCCCCAACGACGTGCTGGTCGTGGAAGATGATCCGATCATCGCGCTGGACTTCGAGGACACCATTCTCGGTTTTGGCATCAAGACGGTGCGAACGGCCGCAAGCGTGGCCATGGCGCTGGACATGATTGCCAGTCGTGTGCCGGAATTTGCCTTGCTCGACGTCGGGCTGGTCCGTGAAAACAGCTTTGCCGTCGCCGAACGGCTCGATGCGCTGGGCGTGCCCTTTGCCTTCGTCACAGGATATGGCGCCGACCTCAGACTGCCCACGGCACTCGCGCAAAAAGCCAGGCTTTCCAAGCCCTTTTCCAGCGATGCGTTGCGCGAGCTGCTGCGGCGCCGAGCCGGCAGCGGAGCCGGGCGCCGATAAGCGGCGCTATCCCGGCTTCGGGTCGAGCGTCATCGACCATAGCGCCACGTCGGCGCGGTCGCGCAATGTCACCGTCATTCGGCCGGTTTTGCCCTCGATCTGGACGTGACCGAAGAACTGCATGCCGGCCGACGGCGGCAGATTCTGGTTATCCAGGCCCGGCGCCTTGATGAACTTCACTTCGGGCCCGAAGGTATTGTCGAGTTCGTTCGGCCCGAAGGTTCCGGCATGCAGGGGGCCGGAGACGAATTCCCAGAACGGCTCGAAATCCTGAAATTGCGCCTTGTCCGGATTGTAATAGTGCGCCGCGGTGTAGTGCACGTCCGCGGTCAGCCACACGGTGTTGGCGACGCCTGCGGACTTGATGAAGCGCAACAGGTCGGCAATCTCGAGTTCGCGGCCGCGCGGCGGGCCGTCGCCTTGCGCAAAAGCTTCCGAACCCTTCCTGTTGGGGGCGTCATCATAAACGATCAGGCTGAGCGGCATGTCGGACGCGATCACCTTCCAGGTGGCGCGCGAATTCAACAGCGCGCGCTTCAGCCACGACAGCTGATCCGGACCGATGAAGTAGGCGTCGGGGCCGTATCGGGTCTGCAAATTTTCACCATTGGGGCCGCGATAGCTGCGCTCGTCCAGCATGAAGACATCGAGGTGCGGCCCGTAGCTCAAGGTGCGGTAGACCCGGCCCGGCTCGACCAGGCTCTCGCGTATCGGGTACATTTCGTGGAAGGCGCGGGCGGCGCGGGCGGCGAGCAGGGAGATGTCGCGAACCTTGTAGGCGGCGGGAATATCCTTCGACGCCGACCAGTTGTTCATGACCTCGTGGTCGTCCCACTGCACGAAGATCGGAACCTCGGCGTTGAAGGCGCGGACGTTGTCGTCGAGGAAATTGTACTTGTGCGCGGCGCGAAACTCGTCGGTCGTCTCGGCGACCTTGGCTTTCTCGGGAATGGTAAGGTTCTTCCAGAGTTTGCCGTCGGGCAATTTCACCTCGGGCGCAATGATGCCGTCGGCATAGATCGTGTCGCCGGAATGGATCAGGAAATCCGGCCGATGCCTGGCCATGGTGGCGAAGGTCACCATGCCGCCGTCGTCAGGATTGATGCCCCAGCCCTGTCCCGCGACATCGCCGCCCCAGACGAAACTGACGTCGCGCCGGTCAGCGGGAGCAGTTCGGAAGCGGCCCACCGCAGGCTCGCTCACGAGGCTGGTATGCGACAGGTCGCGGAAGCGGATGCGATAGAAAATGTCCTGCCCGGCGGGGAGGTTGTCCAGCAGCAGCTTGGCGGTGAAGTCGCTCTCCGGCAGCGCCGCGATCGGCGGCAAGGCTCGGGCATTGGCAAAGGACTCGGTGGTGGCAACCTCGACCATCATCTGCGAAGGCCGGTCGGTGCGCGACCATACCATGCCGCCGTCGGCACTGACGTCGCCGGATTGCACGCCATGGGTGATCTGCGGACGGTCGGATGCGCGGCTCAGTCGGGGCATTGCGATCGTGCCCAAGGCGCCGGCTCCGGTCGCTGCCGCGGTGGAAAGAAATCGTCGGCGCGAAAGTCCGCGGCTGCGGGCCAACATCAGGGTCATGGGAGCCTCCTCGGTCGGTCCTCAGGATGCCCTGAGGGCGTTGACAGGCCTAGGAAGATTCTATGACAGCGAGATTACAGGCGGGGCCTGTCTACAGGGTCCCGGTGGCGCGCAACTGCGCCGCCGCCCGTTGCGGGTTTTGCGGCAGGCTCGTCAGCAAGGCCTTGCGGTCGGCGACGGCGTTGTGGAACTGTCCGAGCGCGATATTGAAGGCGGTCAGCGCACCCTCCTCGATCGCGCCATGCTCGAAACATTGCAGGGTGTCGCGCAGGATGGTATCCGCCTCGCTCTGCATCTGATCGAGTTCTTCCGCAGATTCGCTGCGGCGAGCCGCCGCGATCATATCGAGCAGGCGCTCGCGCAACGTACTGTTATTGCTGCGCTCGTCTTTCTTCAGGTAGCCCGCGAACCAGGCGCCCGCCGAGCCCATCGCCGACAGCCCCATCAGCCCCCACCAGATGAAATCGCTGTAGCGATCAAGAAAGGTCTTTTCCTCGCCGTCGACAAAGGCCGCGGCGCCCGGATGCACTGGAATCACGGCGTCCTTGTCCGTATCCGGGGTCTCGATCTTCGCCGCCAGCGGAAACTCGGCCATCAGCGACTGCCGGACCGCGAACAGCTGCCGGGCAAAAGCGGCAACCGTCGATTCCGACAGGCCTTTGCGGGCCACGATGTGATGGGCGAAGCTGATCGTCTTGACATCGTCATCGGGTCTGTCGGGCGAGCCGCCGAAGGTGCCGGCGGGAATTTCCGATGCTTCGTAAACCGGATGATTTTGCGCGATCGCCTCGGCCGAATCGATCGCGAGGAACGTCGGGCTTCCGCCATCGCGGAGCGACGCCGCGATCGCCTCCGCGGTGATCTTGCTGTTGACCGGTCCGGCGGCGAAATAGGCATCCGCCTTCTGGCTGCGGATGGTCGCCGCGGCCTCGGCGGCCGGAAACTGAAAGATCTCGACCTTGCTCGGATCGACGCCATATTGCTGCAGCACGATCTTGAGTAGATTGACATTGGCCTCGGTGCGGCCGACGACGCCGACACGGCGTCCGGAGAGTTGCGAGATTTTACTGATCTTCGGACCGGCTTTCCGGCCCTTGCCTTTGGCGGTAGGCGGCGCCCAAAGCACTGCCACGTTCTTGCGTAGCGTTGCCACCGCCTGCGCATTTTTCGGCACGTCGAGATCGCCGCGAATGATGGCAAGATCGGCCTTGCCGTCGGCCAAGGCCTGGGCACTGGCGGCCGCGCCATCGGTCTGGATCGGACGCAAACGGATATCGCCGCGGGACTGCGCGAAGGCCTGCGTCAGCGCCTGCACGACCCTGACGTCATCGCTGTTGGCAGGTCCGACCGCAATCCGCAGGGTCACCGGCCGCATCGCAAAATAGTAGGCGCCGGCCAGCGTGCCGATCACCGCGAGCAGGCCCGCCAGGGTGACAAACATCATCTTTCGCCGCGCCGAGCGCGCCGTCGGCTGAGCCGGCGGCCCGACCAGGTCGAGACCTCCGGTCATCGATCTTGCAAACAACCGTTTGAGGTTCAAATTCATGTGGCCAACACGGACAGAACGTAATCTTAGCAAATTCCCTGCCACGGCAGGGTTACTTCTGTGTCATGGTTACCGGCCCCCGGTACTGACTTGGTCCATCGATTGTGGCAGGGAGGCCGGACGCGGTAGATGGTGCCAGGGTAAAGATGGCGTGAAAAGAGGAGGCGGTCATGGCGGAGCGACTGTCGGCGGAGCAGCGAAAATCGGCCCTGAAGGCCTTGCCAGGATGGGTCGAAACACCGGGCCGCGAGGCCATTGCGCGAACCTTCACCTTCAAGGATTTCAATGAAGCTTTCGGCTTCATGGCCCGTGCCGCGCTGGTGGCCGAAAAGAGCGATCATCACCCCGAATGGCGCAACGTTTACAAGACGGTGGAGGTGGTCCTGGCGACCCACGACGCCGGCGGCGTTACCGCACGCGACATCGAACTGGCAACCGCGATGAACGCTATCGCCAGGCAGTTCGGCGTGACCTGATCCAGCGGCACCGGGGATCTTGCAGCGGGTGGGTGACCTCCCCAAATGCTGAAACGTCGGCCCGCTTTGATTGGCCACGCCGGCACGGGGACGGACGCGATGATTTCGGAACATACCGTTGGTTTTGAACCTGCCGACAGGCTCGCCAAGGACCGCGAAAGCGTGCGTCGGCGTTTCTGGGCCAAATTCAAGCGGGTGGTGGCGCAGCTGCCTTTCGCCGAGGATCTACTCGCCGCCTATTATTGCGCGTTCGACAAACAGACCCCGCGGCATGTGCAGGCAACGCTGCTCGGCGCCATTGCCTATTTCATCCTGCCATTCGACTTCATTCCTGACATGCTGCCGGTGCTGGGCTTCACCGACGATGCCGCGGTACTCGCCACCGCTCTACGGCTGGTCGCAAACCACATCACGCCCGATCACCACGCCGCCGCCCGCGCCGCCTTGCAGCGGGCGATGAGCCGCGCGGATTTCGATTCACCCGACGGCACCGGCTGAAATCCTAATAAGGCAAAGTCGAACTCTGACGTTTGCGTACCGGGGGGGCTGGGTCCCGGGTGCTTTGCTCGGCTTCCCAGGCCTTGAACTTGTTGAACAGGTCGTCCCCGTCGGCGTCGGGGGTCAGCCTGCCCGGCGTGGCCAAATCCTGCTTCAGGAATTCGTCGAATCTCACGCGCGCAACCGGGGCCACCTTGTGGCTGTCGAGCCATTGCTGGGCCGGAACGAAGCGCCGCCAGCCGGGAACTGGGGCCGATAGCGAAACCTCATTCCATTTCGGGTGGAAGGGCGGATTCTGGAAGGCCGGAAATTTCGTAAAGAAGGCGTCGACGAACATCGCGAGTTTTCGATAGCGCGCGCTGGTGGGGGGCCAGTTATAGGCCGCCAGCACCGACGGGACGGCGATGGTGTCGACCTGCTCCTGGTCCGAAATCAGGTTCGGATAGTCTTTCGCCGTAAGGCTTGCAGGCAGGTAGTCGCTCTGCAATGAATCATCGTAGTTGATCGGCACGAGATGCAGCCGGTCGTCGTTGATCTGGCTGATCATCGGCGATGGTTTGCCCTGAACGGAAACCACGGCATCGAGTTCTCCGCCCTTCAACTTCTCCAGGGCGATCCGCTGCTCGAGGTAGACAAACTTCGGCCGGATGCCGAGCCGCTCGAACACGATCTGTGCGGTCACGAAGGTGCCCCCGTTCGGAAGGTCGATGCTGACGCTCTTGCCGTCGAGCTCCCTCAGGCTGCGGATCGATTTCGGCGCGACGACGTTCATCTCCTCATGATAGAGCTTGGTCACGTAGGTGAACTGCTTCCGCAGGTTTCTCGCGAGACCCTTCTTCTCCATGTAGTCGAAGGTGTCGGCGCGAACGATGCCAAGATCGACACCCTGCAGATAGAGAATATCCTCGACATTTTGCACCGAGCCCTGCCCGACGACGGGGAGAATGCGCAGTTGATTGCCATCATCGAGGACCGTGGCAAGGTCGGCGCCAAACTGAACGTAGGTGCCACCGATGGTTCCGGTCATCACCGTCACCGTATTGGCGTTCAGCGCCTGCCTGGCTTCGGCCGCGGCACCCTGCTGGATCGCCTTGGGGCCGTCGCTGCCTATCCTTGCCGTCGGTTCGAGCACGATTGGCTGCGCCCGAGCCTCGAGAGCACACGTCATCATGATGGCGAACGCCACCCGTCCTAGTCGCCGCCGCATACATTCCCCCAATGTCGTGAGCGTCAATTCTGCATCTGAGTGAGGCGCTGCTTCGCGTCCGGGGAGCCCAACGCGGCGGCCCTCTGATACCAGCCGCGCGCGATCGTGGGATCGGGCGTAATCGTGCGCACATCCGCCTTTCCGATCACGGCCGGATCGTAGGTCTGGGCCAGCAGCAGGGCTGCGCCGGCGTCCTGGGCGTCGGCGGCCCGTTCGAGCAACAAGCGGGCGGCGGCAATGTCGCCAAGCGAAATCAGAGCTTTGCCGCGCTTGACCAACACCGCGATGGCATCGGGATTGAGGCTTCGCGCCGGCGGTGCGGCGCCCGGGGACTGGGTGAGGTCCGGCGGGCCCTGACGGGCTGTCCTGAGCGCGGACGCGATATCGTCGCGTGTCGGCGCGCCTCTCGCGATGGAGGACGTCGTCCGGACACCAACGGTTGATTGCGTAAATGGCGACGACGTGTTGGGCGTCGACTGCACCGCGGCGGCCACAGCATCTTGAGTTGACGTCTCCGCGACGGCGGACTGATCTGTGGATGTGCCGAACAGCGACGCTTTTACGGTGGCGAACAGGTCGAACGAGGCCTCCGAATACACAGCCCCGAAGGCGATCGCTGCCGCAGCGGCCGCAACAATGCCTGCCTTGATGACCCGAGGCCGCGAAGCCACGCCTTTCCATTTCCAAGCCCAGCTCGTTGGGAAAACCTGCCGCCGGGTTCGTCCGGCATCCTCGGATAGAAAAAGCGGCATCGCGTAGTCCGGAGCCGAGCGGCGCTCGGGCTCATTCGACGGCTCGTTGTCGTACGCTGCGAACTCGGCGTCGTCAGTGTCCTGTTCTCTCGCCTGCGAGCGGCCTAGAAAGAACCTCATATTCCGAGCCATGTGATGCCTTTGAAACGCTAGAACGCAACTTAGGGCATCCCGGCCTCAGTTCTTGTTCGTCGTCGACCGGGAGTCTCCGTTACCACTATTCAATTCGCATGGAGAATCGGTCCGAAACGCGACAATCACCGGCGCGAATTGGGAGATATCTTGATATCATTGAGGCGCGGTCGCACGATTTCTTGAAGGGACGGGCCTTGAACCGGCGCCCCATGGTTGTGAACTGTCACCCCCACGCATACCGATAGCGGCCGCGACGCCGAGCGCTGCCCGATCGAGCGCCGAGCGCGAAAATGCGGCGGAACTGTTCGGCGGGATCGCTTCTGCGACGAGCGCGCCGGCCCGATCTACTCTGGGCTGCGCATCACCTTGGCCTGGGCCCGAGCGTTATGCTCGGCCTCCCAGGCCTGAAATTGCTTGAACAGTGCTTCCTTCTCGGTGTCGGAGGCCGGGCCGGACCCCGCCGGCAGCTGCTGCAGGAATTCATCGAAGTGCCGCGCGACCGGCTGGACCCCGTGTTTGTCCAGCCACTGCGCGGCATACGGGAAACGTTGCCAGTTGGGCAGCGGGGCCGACAGCGACACCTCTTTCCACTTCGGATGGAATGGCGGATTTTGGAAGGTTGGAAATTTGGTGAAGAAACTGTCCACGAACAGCGCCAGCTTTCGATAGCGGTCGGTATTAGGGGCCCAATTGTAGGCCGCCAGCACCGCCGGGACAGCGATCGTATCCACCTGCTCCTGATCCGAAATCAGGTTGGGATAGTCGCTCGCGGACAGGGTCGCGGGCAGATAGTCGCCCTGCAGCGCCTTGGCGTAATCGACCGGCACCAGATGCAGCCGGTCATCCCTGATCTGGCTGATGATCTTGGACGGCTTGCCCTGCACGGCGATCACGGCGTCGATCTCGCCGTTGCGCAATTTCTCCAGCGCGATCCGTTGCTCGACATAGATGAAGTTCGGCCGGATGCCGAGCCGCTCGAACACAATCAGCGCGGTGACGAAAGTGCCGCCATTAGGCAAATCGACGCTGACGGTCTTGCCGTCGAGCTCGCGCAAGCTCTTGATCGCTTTCGGCGCGATGACATGCATCTCTTCATTGTAAAGCTTGGTCACATAGGTGAATTGCTTCTTGATGTCCTTGGCGATGCCCTTTTTCTCCAGGTAGTCGAGCGTGTCGGCGCGCACGATCCCGAGATCGACACCTTGCAGGAACAGAATGTCGGCGACGCTCTGAACCGAGCCACGCCCGACAATAGGCAGGACGCGCAGCCGATTGCCGTCATCGAGCACCGATGCGAGGTCGGCGCCGATCTGAACATAGGTGCCGCCGATGGTGCCGGAGATCAGCGTCACGGTATTTGCGTTCAGCGCCTGCTTGGTGCCGGCCGATCCGAACTGGAATATGGCCTTCAGGCTATCGCTGACCTTCGCGGGATCAAATTCGCCATCCTCGGCCCGTGCTCCCAGGGCAAGGCTCATCATCATGGCGAAGAACGCCACCCCTAAGATCCGCTGCATGCCGTTTCCCCAATTTCAGAAAAAAAACTATTCCTTCGTCTGCGCAAGCCGCTGCTGCGCGTCCGGCGAGCCGAGTTGCGCCGCTTTTTGGTACCAGTTGCGGGCGGCCACCGGATCGGGAGTGATGCTTCGCGAGTCCAGCCTGCCGAGCACCGCCGGATCGTAGGTCTGCGCCAGTAGAAATGCAGCGCTTGGCTCAAGGGCGTCGGCGGCCCGCTCCAGCAACAGCCGTGCGGCGGCGATGTCGCCGATCGCCAACAGGCCCCTGGCCCGCTTCATCATGGCCGCCATCTCGTCGGGGTCCAATTGTCGGGGCGGCGGCACTGGTCTGGGTGGCGGCGGCACGGTTGCCGGCTGGCGGATTTCAGTGATCTGATGCTGACGAACGCTATTGAAGGCGTCGGCGATGTCTTCCCGCGTAGGCGCGGACCTGGCGCCGGGTGACGCGGTCGCCTCCCCGATCGGTGAGTCATTTATCAGAACCAGCGATGATGCATCAGAGGACCTGCCGAACAGCGGAATCTTCTCGGCGGGAAAAGCGCCAAGCACCCTGCCCCAAGCCAGCATCGCAATCATGGCGGTCGCCGCCAGCACCACCACCGAACCGGCCTTGAACGTTCTTGACGAGAACACCCGTTCGCCCCACGGCTTTTCGAACACCGGGGGCTCGGGTTCGCGGTTGCCGTAGATGAATAAGGGAAATGGATCCTGATCGATGCCTGGACCGGTTTCGATATCGCTCGAGCGGATGGGACGACTACGGTCGGACCGGGACCCGACGTCGCCAAAAGCCTCGAACTCCGTTTCCCGCGCCATGGTGATGCCCCCCTCCGCGCTAGCAACGAAACTGATTTGGCATCCCAGCGTTCTTTTTATCTCGCTGCCCGCCAGGGTTGTTAAAAGGCGCGGTGAATCCGACCAAACCGCGGCCCTTGCCGGCGTAATTCGGGTGATATCTTGATTTCTTTGCGGCGAGACGCGTGATGTGTCCGGCCGCGCGCGGTGCGCACCCAGGCTAAGCGCGCGAGCCGCGGCGCCACATCAATGCTGTCTCAAATGACGGTCGGCGCGCCGGGTCGGTGAGGGGGGTGTTACGGATGCAGGATCACCTTGCCCATGGCCTTGCGGCCCGCGAGCACCTTCAGGGCATCGGCGGTTTGTGCCAATGGGAAGCAGCGGTCGACGTGCGAGGAGATCTTGCCCTCCGCGGTCCATTGCACAAGCTTTTCCAGATTGGCGCGGTTCTTCTCGGGATTGAGCCTGGCCCACGCGCCCCAGAACACGCCTCTGATGTCACAGCCCTTCAGCAGCGCCAGGTTGAGCGGCATCTTCGGAATGTCGCCGGCGGCAAATCCGATCACCAGGAAGCGGCCTTCCCAGGCGATCGAGCGCAGCGCGGCCTCGGCATAAGCGCCGCCGACCGGGTCGAAGATGATGTCGACGCCCTTGCCGCCGGTGAGCCGCCGCAAGCCCTCCTTGAGATCTTCGGTCGCATAGTTGAGACCGAGTTCGGCGCCATGCGCTTTGGCAAACTCAAGTTTTGCCTCCGACGAGGCGCAGGCGATCACCTTCAGGCCCATCAGTCGGCCGAGTTCACAGGCCGCAAGCCCGGTGCCGCCGGCAGCTCCCAGCACCGCCATGGTTTCCCCGGCCTTCAGGCTGGCGCGATCTTCGAGGGCATGCAGGGTGGTGCCGTAGATGATGATGATGCCCGCGGCGCGATCGAAATCCAGATTGTCGGGGATTTTGACGATGGAATTTGCCGGTAGCGCGATCTTTTCGCGCGCGCCGTTATGGCCGCAGGACGCCACCACCCGGTCGCCCACTTTCAAGTCGCTGACACCGCTGCCGATGCTTTCGATCACGCCCGCAACTTCCGCCGACGGCGAAAACGGAAAAGGCGGCTTGATCTGATATTTGCCCTGTATCATCAGGAGATCGAAGAAATTCAGCGCCGCGGATTTGATCGATATCACGGCCTCCCCGGAACCGGCGATGGGATCGGGCACATCCGCGAGCACAAGATCATCGGGACCGCAATAGTGCGAGCAGAGAACGGCTTTCATGGGCTCACCTGATTTCCGGATGCGCGGGGCTTTGCAAACGCTTCTTGCCGGATTTGAAGCGGGGCGACAATCGGATTCGAAACGCCGGGGTTGTCATTATTCCGGGCGCGCCGCGCAGCCACGCTATAACCATCTTATCCTCAAGGCGGTGGCCAAGGACTTGTGCAATGTTTGAAAAAGGCCTGCTGGCCGGGAAACGGATATTGGTCACCGGGGGCGGCTCCGGACTCGGCGCGGCGATGGGCCGCCGCTTTGCCGAACTGGGCGCCGAACTTTTCATCTGCGGCCGCCGGCAAGCCATGCTGGAGGCAACGGCAGACCAGATCCGCGCAGATTTCGGCGCCAAGGTCACCCCGATCAGATGCGATGTCCGCCTCGGCGCTGATGTCGAGGCCATGCTCGACATCGCTTTTCACGGCGCGCCGCTCGACGTGCTGGTCAACAACGCGGCAGCGACCTTCATCGCGCAGAGCGCGCAGTTGTCGTTTCGTGCCGCCGACGCCATCCTGGCCCCGACGCTGCACGGCGCGCTGTATTGCACGCTCGGCGCCGGCAAGCGCTGGATCGAAGGCCGCCACCGCGGCGTGGTCTTGAGCATCCTCTCGACCTCGACCATTACCGGGCGGGCCTTCACGGTGCCCTCGGCGATGGCGAAGTCAGCCTTGCTGGCCATGACCAGGAGCCTTGCGGTGGAATGGGGCCCCAAGGGCATTCGAACCGTGGCGATCGCGCCCGGCGCGTTTCCGACCCCGGGCGCAGCAGGTCAGCTTCGGCCCGAAGGCCGCGACGAAGGCTGGGCTCTGCGCAATCCGCTTGGCCGGGTTGGCGAGCACCGCGAGCTTGCCGATCTGGCGAGTTTCCTGATTTCGGATGCCGCGGGCTACATCAATGGCGAGATGGTGGTGCAGGACGGCGGCGCGCATTTACGCAGTTCCGGCGCCGAGGATCTGCTGCAATGGAGCGAGGCGCAGTGGGAAAAAGTGCGGGCAGCGCGGCCGAAGGGTACAGGATGATCTCGCAAGCCGCAGCTATGACCGGTACTATGTGGCGGGACTAAGTTCGCCTTGCCTTTCCATCAACGCAGTTCCCCGATAACCATCGCAGGTGTGACGACGCGATGTCAGGGCCATCTTCCAGTCACAATCATGAGGAACCAGATCTCGCATGAGGGGACGGCGAAAATCGACGGCGCTGCTGGCGAGCGTACTGCTGTGCGGAGCGGGACTGGCGCAGGCCCAGGACGTACCGCCGAAAGGCGCGGCCAAGCCGCTGTCGGCAAAACCCGTGGCGGCCAAGCCGGAAACCAGGCCTGCGGCAGCCGTACCTGGCGGGGCCGAGCCCATCCTGATTGGCCAGTTCGGCAGCTGGGGCGCCTATATGGCGATGCCGAACGGCCGGAAGGTGTGCTTTGCGCTGGCGAAGCCTTCATCGTCGAAAACCAATCCGCCCAATCGCCCTCGTGATCCGGCCTATGCATTCGTGTCGACGCGTCCTGGCGAAAAAGTCATCAACGAAGTCTCGGTCATGATCGGCTACGCGCTTAAGCCGGGATCGGAGTCGACGCTGGAGGTCGGCGGCGCTTCTTACTCGATGTACACCCAGGGCGATGGCCTGTGGATCAAGAACGCCGCGGAGGAGCAGCGAATGGTCGATGCCATGCGCCGGGCCACGGACGTCGTCATCAAAGGCGTTTCGGCCAAGGGCACCGAGACCACGGATACGTTCTCGATGAAGGGGCTTTCCCAGGCGCTCGACCGGGTGGCGCAGGACTGCCAGCGATAATCGGCTTTCAACCATCAAACAGCGTTGTTTGGCATCCAGGGAACGCCTATTTGATAGCAATCTCCAGAGGCGATGGGACTCCGTCCCGATTTGCCTCCCGGCTTGGTGCTGCGCAGCACGCTGGCCGGCCTCTTCTGACATCAGACAGTGACGCGATGACCCCAGCCTCTGCCGCGACCCACCCAGCATCGGAGGTGCCGAACGCGCTTGCCTCGGGCTGCGATGAGGCGCCGTTGGAAAAGGCCGCCGATGAGAGCTATGTGCCGCCGGCCAAGCCCTCGCTGGTCGGATGGTCCCGCGCGGAGATCGCTGACCGGCTCGGCGCCATCGGCGTGGCGCCGGCGCAGCGCAAGATGCGGGTGCAGCAGCTGTGGCACTGGATCTATGTCCGCGGCGCCAGGCATTTTGACGAGATGACCAGCATCTCCAAGGAAATGCGCACCCAGCTCGCGGCGCATTTCACCGTCGCGCGCCCCGAAGTGGTTGCCGAGCAGGTCTCCCATGACGGCACCCGCAAATGGCTGTTGCGGCTGCCGAGCGGCGATGCGAGCGAGAAGGCGCACGAAGTCGAGTGTGTCTATATTCCGGAGACCGATCGCGGCACGCTGTGCATTTCCTCCCAGGTCGGCTGCACCCTGAACTGCTCATTCTGCCACACCGGCACCCAGCGGCTGGTGCGCAATCTGACGGCGGGCGAGATCGTCGGCCAGATCATGGTGGCGCGCGATCGTCTCCATGACTGGGCCGACCGCGCAACGCCTTCCGGTGGCCGTCTCGTCACCAATGTGGTGATGATGGGCATGGGCGAGCCGTTATATAATTTCGACGCGGTGCGCGACGCGCTGTTGATCGTGGCCGACAATGAGGGCATCGGCATTTCGCGCCGCCGCATCACGCTGTCGACCTCCGGCGTGGTGCCGAATATCATCCGGACCGGCGATGAAATCGGTGTCATGCTGGCGATCTCGCTGCATGCGGTACGCGACGAGTTGCGCAACGAGCTGGTGCCGCTGAACCGCAAATATCCGATTGCCGAACTGCTGCAGGCCTGCCGCGATTATCCCGGCTCCTCCAACGCGCGGCGCATTACCTTCGAATATGTGATGCTCAAGGACGTGAACGATTCGCTTGCAGACGCCAGGCTCCTGGTCAAGCTGTTGAAGGGCATCCCGGCCAAGATCAACCTGATCCCGTTCAATCCGTGGCCGGGCACGCGCTACCAGTGCTCGGACTGGGACCAGATCGAGAAGTTTTCCGAATATGTTTTCAACGCCGGCTACTCGTCGCCGGTACGCACGCCGCGCGGCCGCGACATTCTCGCCGCCTGCGGCCAGCTGAAATCCGAGACCGAGAAACTGTCGGTGCGCGAACGCCAGGCGCTGCGCGCCATGGCGATGACGGATTAGGCAAGGCATAAGTTCGAGTTCGTCCTTGATGGGTCTTGCTCCATGGCATTGATCGGCCGCCTCTTTGTCATCTTCTTTGCCTTTCTCGCCGCCTGTCTGGTGGCGGGAGGCATCGTGGTCGGCGCGGTGCTGTTTCCGGAATTTTCCGATCTTGGCACCGGCCCGATCGATTCCAGCGCGCTGAACATTGTGCTCGGTTTCGGCTTCATCTTCCTCTCGGGCTTTGCGCTGCTGCCGGCGATGATCGTGGCCGCGATCACGGAGGCGTTCTATATCAGGAGCGCGCTGGCCTACGCTGTCGGGGGCGCCATCGTCGGACTGGCCTGCTATCTCGGCCTGGTCCCGTTCGACCCCGGCACGCTTCGCTTCGAGGGCATCGTTCGCCGTCATCTCGAAATCATGACTGGCGCGGGCATCGTCGGCGGCGTGGTCTACTGGATGATCGCCGGACGCAATGCAGGTTGCTGGCGTGAACCGCCGCGCCGCTTGCAGCCGCCGCCGTTGCCGTCGCATTCGCCCTTGCCGCCGCCATCATGAAGATGGCCCGGAGACTTTTCTTCGTTCCCGGGCTCGGCTAAACCCCGCGCCATGAACCGGACCGGACTCTGCATCGCGCTGGCGTTGGCGCTCGTCGTCGGCGTGGTGTTCGGGATTGATCCCGAGCTCGACCTGAAGCTTTCGTCGTTGTTCTATGACGCCACCACCAGGTCCTTCCCGCTCAGGCTGAACGCGCTTGCCGAGATCGCGCGCGACGGGGCAATGTGGATTGCCTGGGGCCTCGCGGCGCCGGCGCTGGTCGCGCTCGTCATCAAGCTGATCCGGCCGGACCGGCCGCTGTTGATGTCGGGGCGTGCCATCATTTTCCTCTTGGTCACGCTGCTGCTGTCCGCGGGGGTGCTCACCAATCTCACCTTCAAGAGCTATTGGGGTCGGCCGCGGCCGGTGGTGGTGACGCAGTTCAACGGCCCGGATCAATTCATGCCATGGTGGGACCCGCGCGGCAGCTGCGCCCGCAACTGTTCGTTCTTCTCCGGCGAAGGCGCCACCGCATTCTGGACCTATGCGCCGGCGGCGCTGGCGCCGCCGGCCTGGCGGCCGTGGGCCTATGTGGGGGCGACGGTGTTCGGCGTCACCACCAGTGTGCTCCGGATGGCGTTCGGCGGGCACTTCTTTACCGACGTCGCCGTTGCCGGGCTGGTGACCTTCCTGGTGATCTGGCTGGCCTACGCCTTTATCTACCGCTGGTCGGCGACCCGGCTTACGGATGAGGGTGTCGATGCGGCCTTGACCCGGCTTCTCACGCGCTTCCGTAAACCTGCCTAATCCCGATTTCGGTCGTTCGATCGCCATGCTCGATTAAAAGCGTGCCCACCGGCACGAAATTTGATAATCGCGCACTCAATTCGCAGGAACAACAGCACACGACCGATTGGATGGCTTCATGAGCGTGATCTTGAAAGGCCTGCCCAAAGGGCAAAAAGTCGGCATTGCTTTCTCGGGTGGTCTCGACACCAGCGCGGCGCTGCTATGGATGAGACAGAAAGGCGCCCGCGTTTTCGCCTATACCGCCAATCTTGGCCAGCCCGACGAGGCCGATTACGACGAGATCCCGCGCAAGGCGCTTAGCCTGGGGTCCGAAAAAGCCCTGCTCGTCGATTGCCGCAACCAATTGGTTCACGAAGGTATCGCCGCGATCCAATCCGGCGCCTTCCACATCTCAACCGGCGGCGCGACGTACTTCAACACCACGCCGCTTGGTCGCGCGGTCACCGGCACCATGCTGGTCGCCGCCATGAAAGCGGACGGCGTCAACATCTGGGGAGACGGCTCCACCTACAAAGGCAACGATATCGAGCGGTTCTACCGCTACGGCCTTTTGACCAATCCGAGCCTCAAGATCTACAAGCCCTGGCTCGACCAGCAGTTCATCGATGAACTGGGCGGCCGTTCCGAGATGTCGGCGTACCTCGCAGCCAACGGCTTCGACTACAAGATGAGCGCCGAGAAGGCGTACTCGACCGACAGCAATATCCTCGGCGCGACCCACGAGGCCAAGGACCTCGAGCGGCTGGACAGTGGCATCAAAATCGTAAACCCCATCATGGGAGTGGCGTTCTGGCGCGACGACAGTGTCGTCAAGGCCGAAACGGTCACCGTGCGGTTTTTGGAGGGGCAGCCCGTCGCATTGAATGGCCAGTCCTTCGCCGATCCGGTCGCGCTCTTTCTCGAAGCCAACGCCATCGGTGGTCGACATGGCCTTGGCATGAGCGACCAGATCGAGAACCGGATTATCGAGGCCAAGAGCCGCGGCATCTACGAGGCGCCGGGCATGGCGATGCTGCACATCGCCTACGAGCGGCTGGTCACCGGCATCCACAACGAAGACACCATCGAGCAATACCGCATCAGCGGCATGCGGCTTGGCCGGTTGCTCTATCAGGGGCGGTGGTTCGATTCCCAGGCCCTGATGCTGCGCGAAACCGCCCAGCGTTGGGTCGCCCGCGCCATCACCGGGGAGGTCACGCTCGAACTGCGTCGCGGCAACGACTACTCGATCCTGAACACCGAGAGCCCCAACCTGACCTATCAGCCGGAGCGATTGAGCATGGAGAAGGTGGAAGATGCGGCGTTTACGCCAGCGGACCGTATCGGCCAGCTGACGATGCGCAACCTCGACATCACCGATACCCGCGCCAAGCTCGATCTCTACGCGCAGACCGGCTTGCTGTCGATCGGCGAAAGCTCCCCGCTCTTCAAACTCGACAGCGACAAGGGCTGATCCTGCTCCATCGGGTTGTTTTCGATATTTTTGCGGGCTGAGCCGTAGGTCGGGCAACGGCGCCCTTGCGCCGTGCCCACCCTTGCGGATGCGAAAAGACGGTGGGCACGCCTACGGATCGCGCATTCGCGCGATCCGTAGTCTTTGCCCACCCGACAAATGTCGCAGGTTTGACGCCGCTACCTCGGTGGCGCGATGCCGGGTGGGGGCGGCGGCAGCGAGGCGGTGCCGCCGTTGAGCAGCGGCGTGATGCGGCGGACGGTGACGCGGCGGTTGATGCGGCTCGGGCCCGAGGTCTGTTCCTTGAGATACTGCGATCCGTATCCCTGCGAGGTCAGGTTCTCCGCCGGCACGCCGAACTGCTGCGTCAACAGCTCGGCGGCGGATTTGGCGCGGCGGTCCGACAGCGACAGATTGTCGACATCGTTACCGACCGCGTCGGTGTGGCCCTCGATCAGGAACACCTCGCGTGGGTTGCGCGCGATCGCCCGATTGAGGCCGTCCGCGATCGCCTGCAGCCTTGCCGCCTGATCGGGCGGAATTTCCCACGATCCGGTTTCGAAATTGATGGTGTTGAGATCGATGCTCGGCATCAATGCCCGCACCGACGGGCTGTAGCGGATCTCGTCGAGCGAATAACGCCGCTCGATCCGCTCCACCGGCGGCGCTTCGATGGTCTCGTAGATCAGCTCCGGCGGCGCTACGTCGGCTTCGACGATGTAGCGGTCGTAGGGGATGCGTAGCACCGGCGGCGGCAGATCGATGAAGAAACCGCCGATCGCGCCGGGATCGCGATAGCTATTGTCGATGATGATGAGTTCGCGGCCCTCCCGATCCCTGCGGATGCGGCGCAGCAGCAGGCCGTCAGGGCCGGTGATGTTGATGATCTCGGTGCCGTCGGGGCGGATCACGATGGTGCGGGTATCAGACCCGACCCGCTCGACCCGGATGTCGCGGGCGCCGTAGCGGAAGCGGTCGTCCTCGTCGTGGCGAATGAACGACTGACCGCTGGGATCGACCACGATGATGCGGCCGGGTTCGGTGAAGACCTTGCGGCCGCCCTGATCGCTCTCCTGCCGCTGGCCGCGGAAATCCTCCATGCGCTGCGGTCCCTGGACCACCGCGCCCGGTGCGATCGGGGTAAGGGCCTGGGCTCGCGGTGGCAGGGTCGGTATCGGCGCGGTGACCGTCGGCGGCGGCGCACGGCGCGCCAACGGAGTGCCGCCCGGCGGCAGCGCCGTCTGCCCGCCGGCGCCAGCCGGCGCGGCATTGGGTCCGGCCGGCGGCGGGCCGCCGCGCCCGGGGGGTGGCGCGCCACCCGGAACCTGCTGCGGAGGCGGTCTTCTATCCAGAACCGGCGGCGGAACGGCAGCCGGCGCGCCCGGCTGGGGCACAGGCGCGGCGTTGGGCGGCGCCGGCGGCGCCGGCGGCCGCGGCGGCACGGGATGCGGCGGCTGAGGCGCTGCGCCGGGCGGCGGGGGCTCGGGGTGATGCGGCGGCTCTGCGCGGGGTTGCGGCGCTTCAGGCCGCGGCGGCGCTGCCGGAGGCGGCGCGGGTCGTGGTGGCGGAGGTGGTGCGGCAGCGGGAGGCGCGGGTCGCGGCGGGGGCGGCGGCGGCGCGCCGGCTTCGGTGGCGCTCCCTTCGGCGGGGCGCCCTTCGGGGGTTGCTTGGGCTTTCCGTCGGGACCGAGCTCCTCCTTCGGAGCGGCCTGCGCCACCACCAGCGGCGCCGATTGCGCGTGCGAGGAAACGCTGGCGAATTGCAGGGCGGTCAGCGCGGTGGTGGCCAGCAGCAGGAGCCGAAGGTTTTTCATGCGGGGCAAAATCCTTGGAAAAATGCTTGGGACGAAGTGAGGGACGATCAATACGGTGACGCATTAGGCCGGATTGTGGCGGCCCTCAAAGGCGTAGCCGAATTTATTTCGGCTGACGCGGGGTTCCGCTTCGCCGTTGTTCATTGCGCGTTCAGGCCATGATTTCAAAGTTGGTTTTACATTGTTCCCGGCGAGAGCTGCGCCCCGTATCGAATCGTCATCCATCTATACTTTCTTCTGCGCCTCCTGGCACCGGCGAACTATCCCGAACCGCGCACCAACAGTGTGTTGCTGCGGGTCCTGCCGCTCTCGGCATAGCCGCGCGCGCGCATGTCCGCGATGCAGTCGTCGAGCCATTCGCTGCGGGAGAGATGCTCGATCACCACCGCGCGCGGCCAGAGCGAGGGCGGCGCGTGCTTGAAGAAGCCGGTCAGGACGCGATCCTCAAAACCCTCGACATCGATCTTCAGCGCATCGACCTGCGAGACGTTGGCCTCCTCGAGAATGCGCTGCAGCCGCAACGACGGCACGGCGATGGCATGGCCGCTGCCCTGGCCGGTCACGATATGGCTGGCGCCGAGATTGTCGCCATCGGTCTCGATCATCAGTTCACCGTCGGAAGCACCGGCCGCTGCGGCGACCAGACAAATCCAGTCGAAGCCCGAGGCCGCACGGTTGAACGCCAGCCGCTTGTGGGTAACCGGATGCGGTTCGATCGCGATCACCTTGCCAGCGGCGCCGACGTGGCGCGCCAGTACCAAGGCATAGGTGCCGACGTTGGCGCCAATATCGACGAACACGCCACCTACCGGGGTCCGCGCCCGCAGGAAGTCCAGCTCTTCGAGATTGTAATCGGGATTGAGCAGAGCGCCACGCTCGGTGGCGCTGGCCTGATGATAGAACCGGAAGGCCGCGCCCTGGTAGCGGACATCGACCGGACCGGCGCGCAACAGATGCAACAGCCGCGACAGCATCGGACGAAAGGCACCGCGCTTCAGCCGCGAGCGGTGCGCGAGCGCGATCAGGGCCGCTTGCGTCGATGTCGGGGCGAATGCCCCGAACGGGGGCTGCGCCAGATCGTTGGCCACGGATGCGGCGATCTGCAGGGGGCGTGATCGTTGGCGTCAAGAGATCCTCGTCAGCAGTCGCGAAAAGTGGTGCATGCATAACCGAGTTCGCAGGCGAGTCCAGCGCCGGAATTTTGGCCTAAGGGGAGAGCGGCGACGGCGGTGGACGAATAATCAGGGGAGACGTCAGAAACGGCCACGCCATCCGTCGCGCGAGCATTGAATTCAGCGCTGATTTTCCGATCGGACTGAATATCGGCGCGACAGGGTCGTTACCTGGAGCGGGCTCGGATCGCAAGTCCAACTCCCACCAACACCACGACGCCACCGAGTGCCTGATAGGGCTGCAATGATTCGCCGAGCAAAACCCACGCGGCGAGTGCGGCCAGCACAGGCAGCAAATTCATGAACAGCGCCGTCTGCCCAGCGCCAAGTCGCTTCGTACCGACAAGCCAGAGGAACGGTGCGATCACAGAGGCCGGGATGCCAGCGTAAATTACCAGCGGAATATTGCTGGCCTGAAGCGGCGTGATTGGACATGCGAGAAAAGCAAATGTCAAAATGGGCAATGTGAAGCCGATTTGCGCGAATAGTTGCTGCCAGTGATCGAGGGGGATCGCCCACCGTCTGACCAGCGTGCCGTAGAGCGCGTTCGACGCGATTGCGATTAGCATCAGCAGGTCGCCAGGGCTCGTTTCGGTCAGGGCGGCCTCGGGGCGGCCATTCGTCATGACGATGATGATGCCCAGAAAGGACGTGGTGATCCCCAGCACCATACGGGCCGTGAGCGTCTCGTTGGCAAACGCACTTGCCAAGATCGCCGATGCAAGCGGCATCATGGCCAGGATCACGCCCATGTGCACGGCCGTCGTCGTGCGAGCCGCCTCATAGGCCAGCCCCTGGTACAGGCCCATGCCAAGCGTTCCGAGAACTGCCAATTTCAGCCAATGGTCTTTGATCAAATGGCGTTTCGCCCATGCCGAGCGGCCGACGAACGGCAATAAGATGAGAAACGCGAGCAGCCAGCGGTATAACGTGATCGAGGTTGGCTCGATCACCGTCGCGGCCACCCGCGTCACGATGATATTGCCGGTCCAGATGGCGACCGAACCAAGCGGCGCCCATGCCTGCCAACCGATCGCGTTCGACGATCCGGAGCCCGGAATGGTCTTGATGGGTTGAGACATCAGCGCAATCTCCTTGACGGCCGTGCGGTACACCTAGGCTTGTCTACCGCGTGCGCAAAGTGCAATGCTTGGAATGATGTCGTGCATCAGGCGCAATCATGGGTGGGGCAGCCAAGGCATGAACAAGATTGATCTCAATCTTCTCGTCGACCTCGATGTGCTGCTGCGGGAAGGCAGCGTGACGGGAGCCGCGAAGCGACTTAACGTCAGTGCCCCAGCCATGAGTAGGCGGCTTGGCCATCTGCGCAGCGCGCTCCAAGATCCGCTGTTCGTTCAAGCCGGACGCAAGCTGGTCCCGACGGAGCGGGCTCTCGCTCTGAAGGCCCGCGCAGGGGCCACCGTCGAGGACATCAGGGCACTGCTGGCCCCAGTTGCGATCGATCTACCCTTGTGGTCGCCCTCTTTCTAATCCTGTATCTCGGCTGTTTGGCAACCAAATCGAAAATCGGCGCGCGCGCGGGACGGCCTGCAAAATCCCAGGCGATTGATCGACCTCTGCCCTACAGCGGAAACACCAGGAAGCCGGCGCGGGGAAAGTGCACGACGATCTCGCCGGCGCGCGGGTCATGCCGGCGAATGGCGATGTGCTGGGAGGACAGCGCGACGATCTCGCCGCCTACTCTGACCTTGCCGTAGTCGTCGGGCATCACTTCGACGCGGTCACCGGGCTTGCGGCCGTTCGGATCGCCGGGATCGGCCAGTTCGGCGGTCTGCGGCGTCGCGCGGGCCGCGATGTCGAGTGCCTCGGCGGTGGACATTTCGCAGGCGCTGGCCATGGCCGATAGCCTGCAGGCGCGCTTCCCATGCGCGCGCATGGCCGAACTCCGCCAGCATCTCGCCGGCCTCCGGCAGATTGGCGCGCACGTACCAGATGTTCATGTAGGCGTTGATGTCGCAGAGGCCCGCGGCGTCACCGGTGAAAAAGGCGCGGCCGTCGCCGAGCTGGGTCTCGATCCACTGCACATGGGCGCGGAACTGATCGCGCATCTGTGGGATCGCCGAGGTCATCGCCGCCACGTCGAACCTGGCGCCGCGCAGCTGTTCACGGTCGGCGATGAAATCCTGCGGGACCTTGTCCGCCAATGAGCCGAACACCAGGTTCACGGTGTTCTGAAAGAACGATCGATCGGTCCACATCGCGCTCGCCCAGGCCAGCCCCTCGCTGCCGTTAGGGAACAGGGTCGGTTCGGGAAAACGCCGTTCCAGCTCGCGGAGGATCACTTGCGTGTCGCAATAGATGTCGGCGCCGATCTGCATCACGGGGGTGCGCCGATAGCCGCCGGTCAGCGGCATCAGGTCGGGACGCGGCATGATCCGCGAGATCCGCACCGAGGTCCATTCGATCCCTTTCAGGCCGAAGGCTAACCGAATCTTTTCCGAGAACGGCGACTGGTCGAAATGATGCAGGATGACAGGGAAGGTGGCCGGCATGCGATTTCGCCAGATCGATGGTGCGCAGGATCGGCCGTCCGGCGTCAGATCTGCCGTTCGACCAGCTTCATCTTGAGTTCGGCGATGGCTTCGGCCGGATTGAGACCCTTCGGGCAGGCCTTGGCGCAGTTCATGATGGTGTGGCAGCGGTACAGCCTGAAGGGGTCTTCGAGATTGTCGAGCCGTTCTCCGGTGGCTTCGTCGCGGCTGTCCTTGACCCATCGGGTGGCCTGCAGCAGCGCTGCCGGACCGAGGTAGCGGTCGCTGTTCCACCAATAGCTCGGACATGAGGTCGAGCAGCAGGCGCACAGGATGCATTCATAGAGACCGTCGAGTTTCTCGCGATCCTCGTGGCTCTGACGCCATTCCTTCTGCGGCATTGGCGAGGAGGTCTGAAGCCACGGCTCGATCGAGGCATATTGAGCGTAGAAATTGGTCAGGTCAGGCACCAGGTCCTTGATGACCGGCTGATGCGGCAGCGGGTTGATCCGGACCGCGCCATCTTTGACGTCGTGCATCGACTTGGTGCAGGCCAGCGTGTTCTGACCGTCGATATTCATGGCGCAGGAGCCGCAGACGCCCTCGCGGCAGGAGCGGCGGAAGGTCAGCGTCGGATCGATGTGGTTCTTGATCCAGATCAGGGCGTCGAGCACCATCGGCCCGCAATCGCCGGTATCGACGAAATAGGTGTCGATGCCGGGATTCTTGCCGTCGTCCGGGTTCCAGCGATAGACCTTGAACTCGCGCGTTTGCGTCGCCGCCGGTGGTTTTGGCCAGGTCTTGCCGCCCGTGATCTTCGAATTTTTGGGCAGTGCGAATTCAACCATGCGCTAAAAGCCTCTGCTGTCGTCCTCAATACACCCGCGCCTTCGGCGGGATGTATTGCACGTCGTTGGTCATGGTGTAGTCATGCACCGGGCGATAATCGACCGTGGTGTTGCCGCCATCGTCGAGCCACGCCAAGGTGTGCTTCATCCAGTTCTTGTCGTCGCGGGCGGAGAAATCCTCGCGGGCATGGGCGCCGCGGCTTTCGGTGCGGTTGGCCGCCGAATCCATCGTTACCACCGCCTGCGCGATCAGGTTGTCGAACTCGAGCGTCTCGACCAGGTCGGAATTCCAGGTCAGCGAGCGGTCAGTCACCGCGATGTCGCTGACGCCGCCATAGACCTTGTGGATCAGGTTCTGGCCTTCGTGCAGGATCTCGCCGGTACGAAACACCGCGCAATTATTCTGCATGACGTGCTGCATGCTGTCGCGCAGCCTTGCTGTCGGGGTGCCGCCGGAGGCGTAGCGGTAACGATCGAGCCGGCCCAGCGCCTTATCGGCCGATCCCGCCGGCAGTTCCGGCTGCTTGCCGTTCGACGTCAGTTTTTCGGCGCAGCGCAACGCGGCGGCCCGGCCGAAGACCACGAGATCGATCAGTGAATTGGAGCCGAGGCGGTTGGCACCGTGCACCGAGACGCAGGCCGCCTCGCCCAGCGCCATCAGGCCCGGCACAATGATATTGTCGTCGCCATTCTTCTTGGTCAGCACTTCGCCGTGATAGTTGGTGGGAATGCCGCCCATGTTGTAGTGCACGGTGGGCAGGATCGGGATCGGCTCGCGGGTGACATCGACATTGGCGAATATCTTCGCCGATTCGGAAATGCCCGGCAGCCGCTCCGCCAGCACCTTGGGATCGAGATGATCGAGGTGCAGGTAGATGTGATCCTTTTTCCTGCCGACCCCGCGGCCTTCGCGGATTTCGATCGTCATCGCGCGCGACACCACGTCGCGCGAGGCCAGGTCCTTGGCCGAGGGTGCGTAGCGTTCCATGAACCGCTCGCCTTCAGAATTGACGAGATAGCCGCCTTCGCCGCGCGCGCCCTCGGTGACCAGGCAGCCCGCGCCGTAAATGCCGGTCGGATGGAACTGGACGAACTCCATGTCCTGCAGCGGCAGGCCGGCCCGCAAGGCCATCGCGTTGCCGTCACCGGTGCAGGTATGCGCCGAGGTGCAGGAGGCGTAGGCGCGGCCATAGCCGCCGGTCGCCAGGATGGTGGTCTGGGCGCGAAAGCGATGCAGCGTGCCGTCCTCGAGTTTCAGCGCGATAACGCCCCGACAGGCTCCCTGGTCATCCATGATCAGGTCGATGGCGAAAAACTCGATATAGAATTCCGCGGCGTGGCGTAGCGCCTGGCCGTACATGGTGTGCAGCATGGCGTGCCCGGTCCGGTCGGCGGCTGCACAGGTGCGTTGCGCCTGACCCTTGCCGTAGTCCAGCGTCATGCCGCCGAACGGCCGCTGATAGATCTTGCCGTCTTCGGTGCGCGAGAATGGCACGCCCCAATGTTCCAGCTCGTAGACGGCCTCTGGCGCGTTGCGCACCATGTATTCGATGGCGTCCTGGTCGCCGAGCCAGTCCGATCCCTTGACGGTGTCGTACATGTGCCAGCGCCAGTCGTCCGGATGCATGTTGCCGAGCGCAGCGGAAATGCCGCCCTGGGCCGCCACCGTATGCGAGCGCGTGGGAAACACCTTGGTGATGCAGGCGGTGCGCAAGCCCGCCTCGCTGCAGCCCACCACCGCGCGCAGGCCGGCGCCGCCGGCGCCGACCACGACGACGTCGTAGGTGTGGTCCTCGACCGGATAGACCTTGCCGAGGGCCGCGGGACCACCGCTACCGTTTGCGGCCTTGCCATTTCCCGGCTTGCCAGTGCCATCAGCGGCCATGCGCTAAACTCCCGATGACAGTTTGAGGATGGCATAGATCGAGGCCAGCGCCACCGCGATCGAGAAGAAGTGGTTGGCCATGACCGCGGCCAATTTCAGCTTCTCGTTGTGCACGTAATCCTCGATCACCACCTGCAGGCCGATCCTCATGTGCCAGGCGCTGGCGACGATGAACAGCAGCAGGATGATGGCGATCGGCAGCGAGCCGAGGATCTGCGCCGCGCCGGCCTGATTGCGGCCAAGCATCATCATGACCACCACGATCACCGGGATGATCAAGAGCGTCATCGCGACCGCGGTGAGACGCTGGCGCCAGAAATCCGAGGTGCCGGAATGCGAGGCGCCGAGGTTGCGGACCCGGCCGAGCGGCGTGCGCAGCGAGACGGCGCGGGGCGAGCCCGGCTTGTCGTTGATGCTCATCGTCCGCCCCCGATCGCGTAGGCCGCGATCCACAGCAGCACGGTCAGCGAAATACCGCCGATCAGCGCGGCCCAGGTCAGGGTTTCACGCTCGCTGGGCTTGAAGCCATAGCCGAGATCCCAGACGAAGTGCCGCAGCCCGGAGAGCAGATGGTGGAACAGCGCCCATGTATAGCCGAACACGATCAGCCGGCCGATGAAGCTCGAGGTGAAGGCCTGCACGTGGGAATAGGCCGTTGGCCCCTCCGCCGCCGCGATCAGCCACCATGCCAGCAGCAGGGTGCCGAAATAGAGCGCCACACCGGTGGCGCGATGGACGATGGACAGCACCATCGTCAGGGTCCAGCGGTAAATCTGCGCATGCGGCGAAAGCGGTCGTTCGATCCTGGCGGTCATCGGCGGCTTTGATGGTTTTGGCCCGGCGCTGGGGCCTTTCGGGGATCGCTATAGAGAAAGCCTATTTACGAACTCGAAACCGCCAGCGCAACGGCGAAATATGCAATTGCGAACGAATGTTCATAGCTTCAAATGCGCCTTGCCGATGCGGGAATTGCCAAGGGCAGGCGGCGTTCCTGACTGGCGTTGATGAAGCCCGATTCAGGGCCGGCGAAAGGCGCGCGGCTCGCGCCGTTCATTGTAATTCCGCCGTGATTTGGATGAAGCTGCTCAGGGACGCTGTCGCGTCGATGAGGCCCGCTGATGAGGCGCCGCGAATTCATCCTGGCTTTGGGAGGGGTCACCGCCTGGCTGGGGGTGGCGCGCGCCGAGCAGGCTGGGCCGATTTGCCGGGTCGGCGCATTGATGGGCTATGCCGAGAGCGATCTGGAGGCCCAGGACCGTTTCGCAACCCTGGTGGCGCAACTCGGCAAGCTCGGATGGGCCGAGGGCCGCAACCTTCTGATCGAAGCATGCTGGGCCACGGACGATGCCGAAAAAATCGGGCGCTTCGCCCGGCAGCTGGTCGCCGCGCGACCCGACGTGATCGTTTCATCGACCACGCCGACCACGGCGGCTTTGCTCAAACAGACCCGCGACATCCCCATTGTCTTCGCAACCGTCGCCGATCCGGTTGGCTCAGGCTTCGTCGCCAGCCTGCCGCAGCCGGGCGGCAATGCCACAGGCTTCATCAATCTGGAGGGCTCGATGGCCGGCAAGTGGCTCGACCTGCTGATGAAGGTTGCGCCGCGCGTCAAGCGCGCCGTCTTCCTGTACAACCCGGCAACGTCGCCACTTGCCAATAGCTATCTCGACCCGTTCTGGCTCGCGGCCACGTCGCTCGCCGTGGAGCCGATCGTGGCGCCGATCCGCGATCCGTCCGAACTTCAACCTGCGATTGCCGCCCAGAGGGCTGCGCCAAACGCCGGCTTGATCGTGATGCCTGGATCCTTCATGGCCAACCAAAGCGCGCAGATCGTAGCGCTGGCGGCGTACTATCGCCTTCCAGCGATTTATCCGTTCAGCTACTTCGCCGAAATCGGAGGCCTGATGTCCTGCGACAACGACCAGGCCGATAATTACCGGCGAACGGCGAGCTATGTCGACCGCATCCTGAAGGGCGCCAAGCCGAGCGAGCTCCCGGTTCAGGCCCCGGTCAAGTTCGAACTCGCGATCAATCTCAAGACCGCAAAGGCGATGGACCTCCATGTGCCGGCCGGCATGCTGCAGGAAGCCGACACGGTGATCCAATGAAGCGGCGCCATCACTCGGTCATCTAGGTTTGCTTCGACTTCGCGTAAATCTGCGCATAGGTATCGCGCAGGATGTTCTTCTGCACCTTGCCCATGGCATTACGCGGCAGGTCGTCGACAACGATCACCCGCTTTGGCATCTTGAACTTGGCGATGCGGCCGTCGAGTGCCTTCAGCACCGCGGCTTCGTCGACATGGGCGCCCTTGTTGCAGACCACGACGGCGGTGACGCCCTCGCCGAAGTCGGCATGTGGCACGCCGATCACAGCGGACTCAACCACGCCCGGCATGGCGTCGATCTCGCTCTCGATTTCCTTCGGGTATACGTTGAAGCCGCCTGAGATCACCAGATCCTTGCCGCGACCGAGGATGTGCACGTAGCCCTTGCCGTCGATCTTGCCGAGATCGCCGGTGATGAAGAAGCCATCCGCGCGGAATTCGGCCTTGGTCTTTTCGGGCATCCGCCAATAACCCTTGAAGACGTTGGGTCCCCTGACCTCGATCATGCCGATGCTGTCGGCCGGCAGCTCCTTGGCCGTCTCCGGATCGGTGACCCGCACCGACACGCCCGGCAAGGGATGGCCGACCGCGCCGGGGACGCGCTCGCCGTCATAGGGGTTGGAGGTGTTCATGTTGGTTTCGGTCATGCCGTAGCGTTCGAGCACGGCGTGACCCGTGCGGGCCGCCCATTCGCGATGGGTATCGGCGAGCAGCGGCGCCGAGCCGGAAATGAACAGCCGCATGTGGCTGGTCAACTCGCGCGTCAGGCCCGCGCTTTGCAGCAGCCTGGTATAGAAGGTCGGTACGCCCATCAGCACGCTGGCACGCGACATCAACCGGATGATCATCTCGGGATCGAATTTCGGCAGGAAGATCATCGAGGCGCGGGCGAACAGCGTGACGTTGCTGGCCACGAACAAGCCGTGGGTATGATAGATCGGCAGCGCGTGGATCAGGACGTCGCTCGCGGTGAACCGCCAATACTGAACCAGCGCGAGTGAATTCGACGCCAGATTGTCGTGGCTGAGCATTGCGCCCTTGGAACGCCCTGTGGTGCCCGATGTGTAGAGGATCGCGGCGAGATCATCGTCGCCGCGCGGCACGGTCGCGAATGCCGGGCTGGCCTTGGCCGCGGCTGATGTCAGCGAGCCCTTGCCGTCGGCGCCCAGGGTCTCGATGACAGCGCCGACCTTGGCGGCGATCGCGCCGATCCCATCGGCTTTGGCGGGATCGCACACCACCAGCGAGGGTTCGGCGTCGCTGATGAAGTATTCAAGCTCATGGAGCGTGTAGGCGGTGTTGAGCGGCAGATAGACCGCGCCGGCGCGCACCGCGGCAAGGTACAATACCAGGGCCGGCACCGACTTTTCGGCCTGCGCGGCGACGCGGTCGCCCGGCTTGACGCCGCGCTCGACCAGCACATTGGCAAGCTGCCCGGCGCGGGCGATCAACTCGCCATAAGAGATGCGCTGCCCGTCGATGGTTTCGATCGCGAGCCGGGCGGGATCGTCGAGGCCTTCGAACAGGCGGGAAAACAGATTGGCGTTCATGATGGTTTTCCGGGGCGCGTTCATGCATCATTGCTGATGGGGCGCCAGCGCGGCCGGGATGGCCGCGGCAAATCCACCCAGGCGTTCAATAGCAAATGCGCCCTTCACTAGGCAACGGAGAGAGTTTGCATGTCAAATGAGGGGAAACGCGTGGCCTGGGTAACCGGCGGCGGGAGCGGCATCGGCGAGGCCGGGGCGGAGGCGCTGGCGGCGGATGGCTGGGCGGTCGTGGTATCGGGTCGCCGCAAGGATGCGCTGGACGCCGTGGTGGCGAAGATCGCCAAACGCGGCGGCAACGCCTGGGCGATGACGCTGGATGTCAGCAAGGCCGAGGACGTCAACAAGGTAGCTGAAGAAATTCTTGCGCAGCACGGCCGCATCGATCTCCTCGTCAACAGCGCCGGCATCAACGTGCCGAAGCGCCGCTGGGCGGATATGGAGCTGGAAGGCTGGAACCAGCTGGTCGAGATCAATCTCAACGGCGTTCTCTACTGCATGCGCGCGGTGCTGCCGGCGATGCGGGCGCGGAAGGACGGTTGCATCATCAATGTCGCTTCGTGGGCCGGCCGGCATGTTTCGAAGATGCCCGGCCCGGCCTACACCGCGACCAAACATGCGGTGCTGGCGCTGACCCATTCCTTCAACATGGATGAATGCATCAATGGCTTGCGCGCGTGCTGCCTGTCGCCCGGCGAGGTCGCAACTCCGATCCTGAAGCTGCGGCCGGTGGTTCCGTCGGAACAAGAACAGGCCAGGATGCTGCAGCCGGAAGATCTGGGCCGCACCATTGCTTTCATCGCCAGCATGCCGCCGCGGGTCTGCATCAACGAGGTCCTGATCAGCCCGACCTGGAACCGGGGATTTATTCAGACGCCCAACAATCGGGATTAGACCGTCGTTTCCGAAATTCTGATCATATCGAAGCTTGCAATGGGGCGCTCCCTCCCTCCGCGCGTCTATCGCGCGGGGAGGGTTGACACGGCGACGGCTTCAAAAAGTTTCAAACTCTCACAAATTTATGACCTGAAACCGTCCCCGAACCCTCCCGTAGCTCGGCCCGACGACGACGCAGACGGATAGCTGATCGACTGGCGTCGTTGTTGCCCCCTCATTGCCGGCGGATGTCCGCCGGTCACCGCAATTCATCGGGAGATGATCCATGTCCAAACGTATTGCCTTGTTGTCCGCCGCCGCCTTCGGCGCGCTGGCCTTGACTGCCACCATCATGGCGCCCGTCAGCGCGCAGGACAAAATGATGTCCGGCGAGAAGACCGTGATGGTCGGCGGCGCCGCGATGTATCCGTCGAAAAATATTATCGAGAACGCCGTCAATTCCAAGGACCACACCACGCTGGTGGCGGCGGTGAAGGCGGCCGGTCTCGTCAAGACGCTGGAAGGCAAGGGTCCCTTCACCGTGTTTGCCCCGACCAATGCCGCCTTCGGCAAGCTGCCGGCAGGTACCGTCGACAGTCTGGTGAAGCCTGAGAACAAGGCGACGCTGACCAAGATCCTCACCTATCATGTGGTCCCGGGCAAGCTCGAGGCCTCCGACCTGACCGACGGCAAGAAGCTCAAGACGGTCGAGGGCGAGGAACTCACGGTCAAGCGCTCCGGCGATACCGTCATGATCGTTGATTCCAAGGGCGATTCCTCGACCGTGACAATCCCGAACGTCAACCAGTCGAACGGCGTGATCCATGTGATCGACACCGTACTGCTGCCGTCCTGACGCCTTAAGCGCGCATCCTGATAGCTCATCCCCGCCGGGATGCGCGGCGAGCCGGGGAAACCCGGCTCGCTTTTTTGTGAACGCCATAGTTCGCGGGTATCGATCTGATAGCTTACTCTGCGGTAACGCTGTCCGAATCGGCGCGTATAATCAGCTGACCGACCCCTCTTGCGATGGAACAGCCATGTCCAGCCTTGCAGCCAGCGACGATCGCCCCCTGACCGGCGCATCCACAGTCATCCAACCGGGCTGGGTTCGGACAGTGCACTGGATCAATGCCGTGGCGATGATCATGATGATCATGTCGGGCTGGCAGATCTATAATGCCTCGCCTTTGTTCGATTTCAGGTTTTCCCACGCGGTGACGCTCGGCGGCTGGCTCGGCGGCGCGCTGCTGTGGCACTTTGCGGCGATGTGGCTGTTGATGGTCAACGGCCTGGTCTATCTTGCTATGGGCCTTGCCACCGGCCGCTTCCGCAGGAAGCTGCTGCCCTTAACGCCGGCGGGCGTGATCGCGGATACCCGCGCGGCGCTGACCGGCAAGCTCTCCCACGACGACCTCACCAAATACAATTATGTGCAGAAGCTGCTTTATGCTGGAATCATCGTGGTCGGGATTCTCGTCGTGCTGACCGGGCTGTCGATCTGGAAGCCGGTACAGCTGCACTGGCTGACGGCGCTGTTTGGTGATTATGCCGTGGCGCGGGTCATCCATTTCTCCTGTATGGCGGCGATCGTCGCTTTCCTGGTGGTTCATGTCGCGCTGGCGCTATTGGTGCCGAAAAGCCTGCGCGCCATGGTCATCGGCCGCTGAATCAACTCTCGAGGAGGTTTTATCATGGGCCGACTTCGCTCGCTTCTGATCCCCGGCGTCGACAAGCAATTGCTGGTCAAGGACGCCGTCAAGATCATGCCCGACCTGGCGCGGCGGCGCTTTATCGCCGGCGGCGCCAGTCTTGGCGCGCTGACGCTGTTGACCGGCTGCGACGTCACCGACAGTTTTTCGGCCGACGATCTCTTGGCCAAGGTCTCGAAGTTCAACGACGCCGTGCAGGCGGCGATCTTCAACCCGAACGCGCTGGCGCCGACCTACCCGGAAAGCGCGATCACCAAGCCCTTTCCCTTCAACGCCTATTACGAGCTCGACGAAGCGCCGGAGGTCGACGGCAAGGCCTGGAAGCTCGAGGTGCGCGGGCTGGTCGACAACAAGAAGTCCTGGACGCTGGACGAGCTCTACAAGCTGCCGCAGGTTACCCAGATCACCCGTCACATCTGCGTCGAGGGCTGGAGCGCGATCGGCAGCTGGACCGGTACGCCGCTGCGCGATTTCCTCAAACTGGTCGGCGCCGACACCCGCGCCAAATATTGCTGGTTCCAGTGCGCCGACAAGGACGGTTACAACTCGCCGCTCGACATGGAAACCGCGTTGCACCCGCAGACCCAGATGACCTTCAAATTCGCCGACCAAATCCTGCCGCGCGCCTATGGCTTTCCGATGAAGATCAGGGTGCCGACCAAACTCGGCTTCAAGAACCCGAAATACGTGCTGTCGATGGAAGTCACCAACGAATACAAAGGCGGTTACTGGGAAGACCAGGGCTACAATTCCTTCAGCGGGAGTTGACGCCGCTACGCAACCCCTTCGGACGCTCACCCCCGCTCCGCAGGGTCCGGCTCAGCGCCAGCTTGTACTTGTGCCAGGGGCCGCCTCCAATACGCGGGCGACTTTCTCCGGGCTCAAGATGACCGGAGCTTTACGGCTGACACGACTCTGGCGGCTGCCCGGCCAGGTCGGAACGATCGAACGAGTCCCCGGGCGCTAGCTTGCCCGCCACGCTCTACCGCGCGAGCGGTTTCGTTCTGTGGCCCTTGCATGACATTTCTGGTATGGCTTGTCGTCAGCTCATCGTTTGATCGGGCTGGTGGACGCATGATGATGCGTCGCAATTCCGGGACCAGGGACTTCCAGAACCAATGACGACGACGCATGCCGAGGGGTTCATCCGCAGGCATGGTCTGTGGACCGAAGATCAGCACCGTCAGGCCGTCGTCGTCAGAGAGCGGGTTGGCAAGGAGAAGCTGAAGCTGTTCCGGGTCGCCTGGGCCGACCCGCACGGCGCCTCGCGCGCGAAGACCGTGACTGTTCCTGCCTTCCTGGGCGCGCTCGAGGACGGTTATAACGTCAATGTCGCAACCACGACGCTTGATGCGTCGGGTGCTCGCACCTTTTCCTCCTTCACCCGCGGCGGCGGCATGGGAATCGAGGAGATGACCGGCTCGCCGAACCTGATGATCGTGCCGGACCCCGCGACCTTTCGCGTGCTGCCTTGGGAGCCCGAGGTCGGCTGGGTCTTGTGCGACGAGTACTTCACCTCGGGCGTGCCGTTCCATTTTTCGCCGCGGCAGCTGCTGCGCCGGCAACTCGCGCGGCTCGCTGAACGCGGGCTGCGCTGCGTGGTCGGACTGGAAGTGGAATGGTATCTGCTGCGTCTCGCCCAGGATCATCTCACGGTCGAGAATGTCGGCGCTCCCGGCCGCAAGGGCCGCGCGCCCGCAACCTTTCCGGTCGAACCCGGCTTCTCGTTTCATTCCGAAACCAACATGGACCTGATGCAGCAGCCGATCGCGGCGCTGGCCGACGCGATGGAGAAGCTCGGCCTGCCGCTGCGCTCGATCGAGAACGAGTGGGGCCCGGGCCAGCTCGAATGCACCTTCGCGCCGCGCGACGCGCTCGAAGCTGCCGACAATCTTGTCCTGTTCCGCACCGCCACGCGCCAGCTCTGCCGGCGCATGGGCTATCTGGCGACCTTCATGAGCCGGCCGGGACTTCCCGGCTATTATTCGAGCGGCTGGCACCTGCATCAGTCGCTGATCGCGGGCGACGAAAATGCCTTCATGCCGAGTGACGAGGGACAGCCGCTGTCGCCGCTCGGCATGGCCTATCTCGGCGGCCTGATGCACCACGCGCTGGCCTCGACCATTTTTGCCAATCCGACCATCAACGGCTACCGGCGTTTTCGCGCCAACTCGCTCGCGCCGGACCGTGTCGCCTGGTGTTCGGATCATCGCGGTGTCATGCTGCGCGTGCTGGGCGGTGCACACGATCCGGCCAGCCGGATCGAAAATCGGATCGGCGAGCCGTCCGCCAACCCCTATCTTTACATTCTCTCCCAGATCGTCGCGGGTCTCGACGGCATCGATCATTCACGCGATCCCGGACCGCCAGACACCGATCCATACACCAGCAGGCGGGCGATGCTGCCGAAGAGTCTTGCCGAGGCGCTCACGCTGATGGCAAACGATACGCTGTTCAACCGGGAACTCGGCCGGACCTTCGTCGACTATTACATCAGGCTGAAGCAGACCGAGATCGGGCGTTTCGAGAAATTCGTCACCGAAAACAGTATCGATCCCACTTCCGAGACCACCACGGCATGGGAACACGACGAATATTTCGACTTCTTCTGAGTGCCGTGGCAAGGGCGAAGATGCCGACGCTGAACTGGCAAGGAACGTGGCCATGACCCTGGAACGTGTCAAAGCGCCGGTGCACCGGCACAACACCCCGCTTTACGACTGGGATGAGCTGGTGCAGGCGGATCGCGTCCACCGCCTGATCTATACCGATCCGGCCGTGTTCGACATCGAGATGACCCACATCTTCGGCGGCACCTGGGTCTATCTGGCGCATGAGAGCCAGATACCCAATCCCGACGATTTCATCACCGGCAAGCTCGGCCTGCGTCCGCTCCTGATCACGCGCGACGAGCAGGGCAGGATCCGCGCGCTCTATAACCGCTGCAGCCATCGCGGCACCACGATCTGCCGCTGGGAGAAGGGCAACAGCCGCTCGTTTCAGTGCCCCTATCATGGCTGGAATTTCGCCAACACCGGCAAGCTGCGTGGCGTGCCGTGGCCGGACGGCTATGCCAGCAAGCTGGTCCGCGACGACAAGTACAATCTCGCCCAGGTGCCCCGGGTCGAATCCTATCGCGGCTTCATCTTCGGCACGCTCAACATGGCCGCGCCGCCGTTGCAGCAGTATCTCGGCCCGATCAGGAAGCCGATCGATGAATGGCTGGACCGCAATCCCGGCGGCAAGGTGATCGTCTGCGAGGCCAACCGGCTCAAATACAAGGGCAACTGGAAACTGGCCTACGACAATTCGGGCGACGGCTACCACGTCGCGTTCTCGCACCGCTCGCTGATCCTCACCGAGAATCGCTTCGCCGACGAGGCGACACAGAAGGGGATGTCCTACTATCAGAACTCGCCGGACGACCTGCCGATGTATTGCCAGTACATGGGCAACGGCCACCACTACAAGGATAAGCGACCGAACCTGCAGGCACGTCCGGGTGGGCTGTGGGCGATCAAGTCGCTGCATCCCGGCATGGAGCATGTGCAGGACAAGCTGCGCGCGAAATATGGCGCGCGCGCGGAGTCGATGCTGGACCTGGCCGGCTCCGAGCCGGTCAACATCAACGTGTTTCCGAACCTGTCACTGCTCGGCAACCACATCCAGGTGTTTCAGCCGATCGCCTTCGACGAGACCGACACCATCTGGTACGGCACCAGGATCGAGGACGCCGACGGCACGCTGGGCCAGGAGGTAGTGACCGACATCAACGCGCTGCGGATGCGCACCCAAGAGGGCTTCCCGAACTTCGGCGAGGTCGACGACGTCGCCAATTTCGAGCAGATCCAGCGCGGGCTCGCTGCACCCGAGGACGAATGGATCTACATGAACCGTGGCTACGGCATCCCCGGCCGTATCCACACCCTCGAGGACGGCACCATCAAGGGCCCGGCGACCGACGAGCTGTTCATGCGCGAATATATCCGCGAGTGGAAGCGGCTGATGACGGCCGATCCCGACATTGCGATCCAGCGGGAGCCGTGAGATGAGTGCACACGTTGCCGACGACCCGTCCCGGGTCTCCAACTACGTCACCAACGACTACTATATCGAACTGATCGCGGATTTCACCGGTTGGCAGGACGATGCGCGCAGCGTCACCGATCCAGCCGAGCGCGACCTGTTCCGCCGGCTGCTGGAGCAAGAGGCGCGCCTGCTCGACCGCCTGCTCTACAAGGATTGGCTGATGCTGTTCACGCCGGAATGCGCCTACTGGATTCCGGCGACGCCTGAAGGCGGCGATCCCCGCACCGAGATCGCGATCACCTTCGACGACCGGCGCAGGCTCGAGGACCGGATATTCCGGCTCCGCACCGGTTATGCCTGGTCGCAGGCACCGGCCTCGCGGACTGCGCGCATGATCTCGAATGCCGAGGTCTTCAACTGCGGTCGCGACGACCAGCGCATGGTGCGCTCGAACTTCTCGATCTCGGAGTTTTGGGACGGCGAGATCCGCTTGCTCGCCGGCTGGGCCGGGCACCGCTTCCGAAAGACGGACGGTCTCTGGAAGATCTCGGCGAAGCAGGTCAACCTGCTGAATTGCGACCAGTGCATCCGCAATCCCAGCATTATCCTCTGAAGCCGGTGATGTCCTTGCCGTCGGGATCTAGCGGACCCTGCGTGCGGGAGGCCGCTCGCTACGGCGGCCGGGCGACGTGCCAAAGATTGGACGGATCATCGGCGCCGCTGGTGTCGCCGGGGGCCTTGTCGGCGCGCGAGGTGTAAAGCGGACGATACCGGAACGCCCACATCTTGCTGCCATCGCTGCGGGTGATGATGGTGAAATCGCCCGAGGACTGGTCGTAGTCGAAGGCGGCGACGGGAATCCAGCGCTCGGTACATTTGCCGTCGCAGGTCGATTTGTTGCCGCTGTCGTCGCGCTCGAAATAATACAGCGTCATGCCCTGGAGATCGACCAGCCTTGCACCATCCTTGCCGATGGTGATGTGCACCGGCACAGGCCCGGGCTTCTTAGGCGGCGGCGCGGAGGACTCCGACCCGTGGGCGTGCGCGAGCGTTGCCTGGGCCGCCAGCAGCATGGCTGCGGCAATCACAAATACTCTATGCATCCACAAATCCCATGTAACATCGTGTCTCAAGCGTCGAACGGCCTTATTCGTAGCAGCCGCGGCTTATTTCCAGGTTTCGAGGGACGGCAACATTATCCAACAGGTTTAACGGAAAATTGACCATGCCGGCGGCCCGGCTGGAGCCCAACGGGTCTGCGCAAACGCGCCGCCCGATGCGCGCAATCCGCCATCACGCATCCGCCTGAGATGGCGGTCACGGCTTTCGCCTTTACCCGGCGGTGTCAGAAGTCGCAACCCGTCCAACCGGCCTTCTCCTGGTCCGGCTTCAGAACCGCGGAATATTGAGCGGTCGCACTTCTCGCGCCTGGGCCGCGAGCCTGATCGTGGCATTGGCGGCGCCGAATCCCTGATAGTTGCGGCGCTCGACGATTTCGAAGAAAAACCGCTCGTCGAAAATGTGGCTGTAGATCTGGAAGAATTCGCCGTCGCCCTCTCGATCGTAGAGGATCTGGTTGTCGCGCAGCGCCGCCATGACAGCGGCATCGAGATCGTATTTGGCTTCGATATCGTCGTAGTAGTTGTCGGGAATTTTCAGGAAATCCATCCCGCGCGCGCGCATGCCGGCGACGGCCGCAAAGATATCGCCGCAGGAAAAGGCGATGTGCTGGACTCCCGAGCCAAAGAACTCATTGATGAAGCGGGCGGACAAGGTCCGCGTCGCCGACGACCCATTGAGGATCACGCGCAAGCCTTGAGCGCCGTTGATCAGCGCCTGGCTCTGCACCAGCCCCAGCGGATCGGCGATCTCGATCTGCGGCAGACGCTGCAGATCGAGTATCCCAGTATAGAACAAAAGCCACGACAGCATTTCATCATAGGGCATCGACTGCGAGATATGATCGATGGCGTCGAGCCGGTCGGTTTCCGGATGGCTGCGCAGCGCCTCGAAATCGGTATCCCAGTTCTTGCCGGAAGCGTCGAGAAAATACAGCAGGCTGCCGCCGACGCCCCGGATCGCGGGAATTTCAAGTTCGGCGGGGCCGACCGGCTGATAGAAGGTTCGCGCCTTCAGGGCTTCCGCGCGGGCCATCGCCTTGCCGACGTCATCGACTTCGACGGCGATGGCGCAGACTCCCGGGCCGTGGGTAATGTAGTGCGAATGGGCGAAGCCATCCGGCTCGCAATTGATGACGAGCTCGATTTGGCCTTGCGACCACCGCTCGACATCCTTGCTGCGATGGGCGCCAGTCTTGCGAAAGCCGAGTTGACCGAACAGCGCCGCGAGATCTTTGGCTTTGGCCTCATTGACGGCGAACTCGATGAATCCGACGCCGCGGCTGTGGGCCTTCGGCGGCAGCGGCGCCGCCGAAGCGCCGGTTGATCCTTCCGCAAGCTGGTCTTCGAGCAGAATGAGTGAACGCAGCCCATCGGTTGCGGTCCGGACCGCGGAGCCGGAACGAAACTGATCGTTGAAGATCTCCAGCGACCACGTGCCGTCATATCCGGTCGCCAGCACCGCTTCCATGAAGGCTTTGACCGGCAGATCGCCCTGTCCGGGAAAGCAGCGGAAATGCCGGCTCCAGGACAGCACGTCGAGGCCGAGCCTGGGCGCGTCCGCGAGCTGGACCAGGAATATCCTGTCCGCCGGGATCGAATGGATCGCAGTGACCGGGAAGCCCGGCGCCAGCGCGTGGAAGCTGTCGAGAATGATCCCGATCGATGCGTGCCCGGCGCGGCGCACGATTTCCCAGGCGTCGCGATAGTCATTGACGTGGCGTCCCCAGGCCAGCGCCTCGAAACCGACACGCATGCCATGGGAAGCGGCAAGCTCGCCCAGCGCGTGAAAATCCGCGGCGGCGCGATCGATGCCGCCGAGCGAGGCCGGTGAGATGTTGCTGCAGACCAGCAGCAGGTCGGTCTGCAATTCGGCCATCAGGTCGAACTTGCGCGCGACGCGCGCGAAGTTGCGGGTGCGTTGCGGTTCCGGCATGCCCTCGAAATCGCGGAATGGCTGGAAGGCGCAAATGGCAAGGCCGAGATCGCGGCACAGCTGCCCGACATCGCGCGGACTGCCGTTGAAGGACAACAGGTCGTTCTCGAAGATCTCGACCGCGTCGAAGCCGGCGGCGGCGATTGCCCGCAGTTTTTCATCCAGCGAGCCGCTGAGTGAAACGGTAGCGATTGAGCGTGCAGTCATGTGGCCTGCTCCATGATTTGGCCGGGCGAAACGCGGACGCCGCTGCGCGCCGCCTCGTGCACGGCTTCGACGACGGCAAGCGTGGCCGTGGCGTCCTCCACCGAGACCAGCGGTTGCTCGCGACCTTCGATCACGGCGAGAAAATGCCGCAGCTGCTCCACCAGCGGATCGAAGGATGCGGCGGTGACCTCGGCGCGGGCCAGCGGCTCGAACCAACTGCTCGGGCCGGGATAGGACCACGCCTCCATGGTGGGAACGGCGAGAGAACCCTTGGTGCCGGCGAACAGGTAGCAGGGCTGGTGCTGCTTCGGGTAGGCGGGATTCTCGCCCGAGGCGATCTCCCAGCTCCACGGCGCCGGGGTTACGTCGGAGAGCGTGACGGACCCGATCGCGCCGTTTTCGAATCGCAACAGCAGCGCCGCGGTGTCCTCGACCGGAAAGCCGCGCACCTGGTTCGAGGTCACCGCCTGCACCTCGGCGATCTCGCCGCAGATGAAACGGAAATTGTCGATGTCATGCACGAGGTTCATGAGCACCGGGCCGGCGCCGGGCTGGCGCCGCCACGCGGCGTCGAAATAGTCATCGGGCTTCTTCAAGAGCCATAGCCCCACCACGGCCGTGAGCTCGCCGATCAGGCCGCCGGCAATTCGCGCCCGGACCTCCTTGATCATGGGGTTGTGGCGGCGGTGATGACCGACCAGCACGGGGACGCCGCTGCTTTGCACGGCCGCGCGGAGCTTTTGCGCGGAGGCCACCGTATCGGTCACCGGCTTTTCCAGCAGCACCGGCACGCCGTATCGGATGCAGTCGAGCCCCATCGTCCGATGCATCGTGTTGGGCGATGCGACGATCATGCCGTCGGGCTTTTGCTGCTCCAACAGCGTGACGTGATCGGGATACCAGGCAATGCGATGGGCCTCGGCAAACGCCTTGGCCTCGGCGGAGGGGTCGGCGATACCGGCGACGGTGCAATCGGCTGATGCCTCGATCAATTCGACATGCTTGCGGCCCATCGAGCCCGCGCCGGCCACGCCAATCCGCTTGGGGCTGCTCATGCCGCGCTGTCCGTCGAGCGCGCCGCCGAGGAACAGTTGCCCGACCCGGGGATCGTTCAACACCTGGTCGGCCTTGTCGAAGATACGGGTCTGGCCAAGTTCGAGCACGATGCCGAAATCGGAAATTTCGAGCGCGGAGCGCGCGTTCTGCTCGATCATCAGGATCGAGACGCCGCGGTCGCGCAATCCCCTTAGGATGTCAAAGGTCTGCTGCACCATCATCGGCGAGAGCCCGATCGAGGGCTCGTCGATCAGCACCAGCTGCGGATCGAGCAGCAGGCCGCGGACGATCTCGAGCTGCTTCTGCTCGCCGCCCGACAGCGTCGAGGCCTGCTGCGTCGCCTTCTTGCGCAGCACCGGAAACTTGTCGAGCGCCGCCTCTATTCTTTCCCGGAGATCGGTCAAGTCGCCGCCGACTGCCGCGGTGCCGAGTTCGATGTTATGTCGCACCGACAACTCGGGAAAAATATTGCGCCCCTGCGGCACGTAGCAGATCCCGGCGGCCAGCAATTGACGCTGGCTCAGGCCGGTGACGTCGCGCCCTTTGAAGATGATCCTGCCTTCGCGCAGTTTCAAAAGGCCGAAAATCGCCTTGAACACGGTGGATTTCCCGGCGCCGTTCGGCCCGATCACCGTGGTGATCGAGCCCGCCGGCACCGAGAAACTGGTGCCGTTGAGAATTGTCATCTTGCCGTAGCCGCCGACGAGACCTTGCACGTCCAGAATGGCGTCGCTCATGGCTTTTCCCTCAATGGCCGAGATAGGCTTCGATCACGGCGGGATTGGCGCGCACCTCGGCGGGCTTGCCCATCGCCAATACCTTGCCCTCGGCCATCACCATGACCCTTGAGCATAACGACATCACGAATTCCATATTGTGCTCGATCACCACGAAGGTCGCGCGCTTCTCGCGATTGATCGCGGCCAGGCGCGCCTTGAGGTCGGCGAGCATGGTGAGGTTGACGCCGCCGGCGGGCTCGTCCAGCAACACCAGGCGGGGTCCGCCCATGAAAGCCATCGCGGCGTCGAGCAGCTTCTGTTGGCCGTAGGACAGGCCGCCGGCGGGCTCGGCGGCGAGATGACCGAGCCCGAAGAACGCGATCATGCGATCGGCGGCCTCGGTCTGCCCCGCATCCGAGGGACCGAACAGGCGTGACATCATGCTGCCCTGATGTTCCTGTCCTGCCAGGATCAGATTTTCCCGCACCGACAATTTCGGAAACACCTGCAACAGCTGGAAGGTCCGGCTGACGCCGAGGCGGTTAAGCTCGGAAGGGCGCAAGCCCGTGACGACCCTGCCGTCGACCTTGACCTCGCCGTCGCTCGGCGTCAACTGGCCGAGGATGCAGTTGAACAGGGTCGACTTGCCGCAACCGTTCGGGCCGATCAGTCCGAGGATTTCGCCTTCTTCGACATCAAAACTCACACCGTCGACCGCGGTGATGCCGCCAAAGCTCTTCCGGATGTTGTGGACCTGAAGGACCGCGGTCATGGCACCGTTTCCAGTTTGGATTTAGCCACCGCGCGCAGCGCCGACGCTGTCTTGGTGCGACGCTCGGCCAGATAACGGTCGAGGATGCCGAGGATGCCGGTCGGCGAATAGATCAGCAGCAGGATGACCGCGATGGCGTAGAGCATCAGGTAGTAGCCCTGGGTGAAGCGCAGCCATTCCGGCAGCAGCACCGAGATCATCGCGCCGAGGAAGGGCCCGAAGAAGAAACCGGCGCCGCCGACGATCACCATCATCAGGATATCGAGCGACAGCGACAGGTTGAACGGCACCGGATCAATATATTGCGTCAGCGGCGCATAGAGCGCGCCGGCGAACCCACCGAGCGCCGAGCCGATCGCGAACGCCATCAAGGTGTAGCGGCGGGTATCGACGCCGAGCGACAGCGCGCGGACCGGATTCTCGCGCAGCGCCAGGAAGGCACGGCCCCAGGGCGAGCGGATCAGCCACCAGACCGCCAGCGTGACGAGGCCGAGCGAACCGAGACAGACATAATAGAACGGCAGCGGCCGGTTGGTCGCCAGGCCAAAGACATGTGGCCGTGGAATATTACTGATGCCGTAGATGCCCTTGGTCAGCCAGTCCTCGTTCCGGAACACGAGGAAGGCCAGCGTCGAGAACGCCAGCGTCACGAAGGCGAGATAATGGTGCTGCACGCGCAGCGCCGGATAGCCGAGAACCCAGCCGACGGCAAAACACACGACGACGGCGACGCCGAGCGCGGCTATCAGCGGGATGCCCTGGGTGGTCATGATCGCCGCCGCATAGGCGCCGATGCCGACGAAGGCGCCCTGCGCCAACGAGACCTGCCCGGCATAGCCGAGCGTCAGGTTCAGTCCCATGGCGGCGATGGTCATGACCGCCCACTGGCTCAGGATGAACAGGCCGTAGCGATTGAAATTCATCGGCACCACGATCAGTCCCGCGATGACGACGATCCCGAAGGCAAGCCGCAGATATCGGGGAATAGCGGTCATACCGTGCGCTCCTCCGACCGGCCCAGGATGCCCTGGGGGCGGAACAGGATGATGACGATCAGAAGGATCAGCGGCACGGCGGCGCGATACTGGGTCGAGACATAGGCCGCACCGAGGTTGTCGACCACGCCGATCAACAGGCCGCCGGCGATCGCGCCGCGCACCTGGTTGAAGCCGCCGACGATCGCCGCGACAAAAGCCGCCTGTCCCAGCACTTCGCCGCTGGAGAATTTCGCCAGATAGATCGGCGTGATCAACAGCGAGGCCAGCGCCACCAGGAAGGCATTGATCAGGAAGGTCAGCAGGATCATGCGCTCGACCGGCACGCCGATAATGCGGGCGACCACAGGGTTCTGCGCCGCGGCCTGCATCTGATGCCCGATCGAGGTCCGGTTCAGAAAGGCGCTTAAGCCAGTCACCGCGACAATGGCCAGCGCGAGCACGCCGATGCTCTGCACCGACACCATGTGGCCGAAAATCGAGACCTCGCCGGCGGGTATGATGGATGGAAAAGGCGAGGCTTCCGCGCTGTAGAATTGCTTCACGGCTTCCTTGATGCCGATGGCGAGCGCCATGGTCGCGATCGCCAGCGGCAGCACGCCGTGGCGCAGCATCGGATCGACCAGCAGCAATTTGAAGCCCAGCCCGAGCAGCAGCATCGAGAGCAGGATACCGATCACGATCGCGAGCCAGAACGGCGCGCCCGCGTTCATCGCCGCCAGCATCAGGAACGCCGGCAGCATGACGAACTCGCCTTGCGCGAAATTGATGGTCTGCGAGGTCTGCCATAACAGCGTGAAGCCGACCGCGACCAGGGCGTAGATCGCTCCGGTCGCAAGTCCGGCCAGGATGAGATCAAACAGATTCGACATGCGGATCCTGCGTTTCCGAAGTCTGATCATAGTGTTCACGCTTGAACCAATTCCTGAGTTACCCATCGGCGGCGCCGAACCACTGCGCCTGAAATTCTTGAGCGTCTGTCTCAAAAAGCGCTGTGAGTGATATTCTTTCTCGTCACTACGAGCCAATCGGGCGCGCCAATGCGCGCTCGATTGATCGAAGCAATCCATCGCCGCCGCAGCGAGACGCTGGGTTGCTTCGTCGCAAGCGCTCTTCCTCGCAATGACGGTTGGATGGTCCGCATCCTGAGTTTCCTCAATGCAGCTTCGGCAGCACCTTGGTGACGACCTGCTTGCCATTGACGATTTCCACCAGGAAACCCTGGCGATCGATGTCGCCGTTCTGATCGAAGGTCACGTCCATCAGGATGCCCGGTTCGTCGGCGGCCTTGATGGTCATGCCATGCAGGGTATCGGCGAATGCCTTGGAGTCGACCTTGCCCATTTTCTCGGTGGCCGCCTTGATCATGTAGATCGAAAGATAGCCCTTGATGCCGTTGTGATCGGGAACATAGTTGTACTTCTTGACGAACTTCTCGCGGAAGGCCTTGATGAGAGGGACCGGCGCGTCGGTGGTGAGCCCGACATGGCCGCGGGCGCCGTTGGCGGCATCGCCGGCCAGTTCGACGACCTTCTGGCCGACCAGGGTGGTTTCACCGATCAGCGGCGCGGTGACGTCCTGCCGCTTCAGCTCCTTCAGGATGCGCGCGCTTTCTTCCTCATTGACGTAGATGAAGACGGCGTCGGGAGCCGCGGCCTTGATCTTGCTGACGTCGGCGGCGAAATCGGCCTGGCCGGCCTCGGTCGACAGATCGGCCACGACCTTGATGCCGTCCTGCGCGAATTCCTTGGTGATGGCGTCGCGGCCGCCTTTGCCGAAATCATTGTTGACCCAGACCACGGCGACGGTTTTGGCCTTGATATCGTCGTGGATATATTTGGCGACCTTGGGCATCGAGGACTGCTGGCCGAACGAGGTGCGGAACACGAACTTGTTGCCGGCCTGCGTCAGCTCCGCGGCTTCGCCGCCCATGATCTCCGTGATGCCGGCTTCGGCCGCGAGCGGTTCGGTGACCTTCACGGAACCGGAATAACCGGGGCCAAGCAGGACATAAGGCTCGCTGTCCAGCGCCTTCTGCACCTGCGCGCGCGCAATCCCCGGATTGGACTGGGAGTCGGCGTGGGTGACTTCGAGCTTGTGGCCGAGAATGCCGCCCTTGGCATTGATCTCCTCGACCGCGAGGTCGATGCCGTTTTTCCAGTTGGTGCCGACGGTGGCGCCGCCGCCGGACAGTTCGGCGACATCGGCCAGCTTGATCGCGTCTTGCGCCAACGCGGCTCCGCTGCAGATCGTCGCGAGCAACGCGCTCGCCAAGATTCCTCGCTTCATTCCATTTCTCCCTGTGGTCGATACGATTTGAACTCGCGGCCTTGTCCCCGGCCGCGTTATCAGGCTGCCTGCGTGGCAGAATATCCTTTTGCCATGACGTCGTCGAACGCAATCGCCATCTCGGCCGTGGAGGGCACGAGACCGGTGAAAAGTTCGAAGGCGTCGGCGGCCTGGTAGATGGCAAGCTCGCGTCCGGTCATGACTGCGGCTCCCCTGGCCTTGGCCGATGTCAAGAGCGGCGTCCAGAGCGGTGAGTAGACGGCATCGGCGACCCACAGTCCGCCGTGCAGCAGGTGATCCGGCACCGGCGAGCCGAGGCTCGGCAGCATTCCAACCGGGGAAGCATTGACTACGCCGACCACGCCGCGGACCGCATCCTCGACGCTGCTTGCGACGCTGCTTTTCACGCGGCCTTCGAGCTGCGCCGCGAGATGAGCGGCCCTGGCGGGCGCGCTGTCGAAGATCTTGAGTTCGGCGACACCGAGAGCCGCCAGGGCAAACCCAATCGCCTTGCCGACGCCGCCGGCGCCGACAATGGCGACCGCGCCCCGCGAAGAGCCCTCCACCAGCGGAGTGACGGCGCGCGCAAACCCCGTCCTGTCGGTATTAAAGCCGGTCAGCCGGTCATCGCGGACCACCACCGTATTGACGGCACCGATCTCCGCGGCGCTTGGCGATATCTCGTCCAGCAGATCCACCACCGCTTCCTTGTACGGGAAGGTGACGTTGATGCCGGCAAAGCCCAGCCGTCGCACGCCTTCCAGCAGCACCTTCAGTTCCTCGCGCCCGGCGCCGGCGATCTCGATCAACTGATAATGACAGCGAAGGCCCAGGGCCGCTGCCGCCCGCTCATGCATGGCCGGAGACGCCGAATGCGCGATCGGCGCGCCAAGCAGGCCGGTCAGGATAGCGCGGCGCGACTTGTCGGTGACGTGCTTCACGATTGACCTCTGGCTTTCGGCGGCCTTCGCTCGGGTCGGGCGAACACTCACATCGAAAGCCGGGCCAGGATAGTCCCCATCGCCTGTCTAACACAATTATCCTTTTATGCGCCAAACATAACATCATGTTAATTTCTCTTTCGGGGCCGCGGCGCGGGCTTCTTGGCGCCGCTTCGCGAAAGCCCGACGGTCCGCATTTCCGACCGCAGGCAGTCGATGAAATGTTCGATGTAAAGCGACAGCGGCGCGCCGTGTTTGACGGCGATGTAGGTATCGAACTGGGTCGGCTCGACGATGCGCAGCAGTTCGACGCCGGGGTAGCCGCCATGGGCGACGGTGAATTGATCGATCACGGCGATGCCGAGCCCGGCCTTGACCAGCGCGCAGACCGTGGTGCCGAACCGCGCCCGGATGCTGATATCGTAGCTGAGGTTCTTGCGGGCGAAGATCTCGGCCATGATCCGGCCATAGGGATCATTCGGATCGATGCCGATCAAGGGATAGCGGATGATTTCCGCCGCCGAAATCTGTTTGCGCCCGGCCAGTTCGTGCCCGAGGGGGACGATGCAGTAAAGCTCTCCCGACGCCAGCGGCAGGAAGTCGAGGCCGGAGTGGTCGAGCCGATAGCTCATGGCCACGCACTCGCCGCGGCCGAGCAAGAGGTAATCGACGGCCTCCTCGATCTTGAGGATGTTGATGTCGATGCGCAGCTCCGGGTAGCGCCGGCGCACCCGCTCGATGGCGCGGGGCACCATGACCTGGGAAATGCTCGGCACCGAACCGACGCGCAGTTCCGACAGTGCGCCATGTCCGATCTTGGAGATGATCTCGGTGAGGTCGTCGACCTTCTTGTAGACGCCGTTGATCTGCTCGAAAATGCTCTGGGCCTCGGGCGTCGGGAAGTAGCGCCCGTTCTGGCGCTGGAAGAACCGGATGCCGAGCGATCGCTCGGTGTATTTGACGAGCCGGCTGATGCCCGGCGCCGACACATTGAGCAGCCGCGCCGCGCCGCCGATGGTGCCCGTCACCATGACGGCGCGGATGACTTCAACCTGGCGCAGCGTCATCATCGGCCGAAAGCTCCGGGGGCGCCGCCTGTTGCGGCCTCTTGCTGCTCATATCATCGTTTGAGCCTTCCCTGAAAGGCGACGGCGATGGCGCCCACAGCCAGCATCGCGGCCGAGAGGTTGAGCGCATAGGACAGGCTGCCCAGCGCATCGGTGATGGCGCCCACGGCGATCGGCCCGAGCGTCTGGCCGATGCCGAACGCGATCGTCATCGCGGCAATGCCCGCGGGCCAGGCCGAAGGCGGGTAGTTGAAGCGCACAAAGGCGGTGGTCGATCCCACCACCGCGAAGAAGGCGACGCCGAATACCAGCGCCGAGCTTGCCAGCAGCAGCGCCGATTGCCCGAACAACGGCAGCGCCGCGCCAGCCGCGTTGACGGCAAGAATGATCGCGGTCGACAGGCCGCCGCGGTCGAGCGCCAGCACGCCGCGCCAAACCCAGGGTGTTGCGAACGCGCTGAAGCCGATCAGGCACCAGAATGCGCTCTGCGCCACGGCACCGCCACCGGCGTCGCGGACATAGGCGATCATGAAGGTCATGTAGGCGATGTAGCCGGCGCCGAACAGAAAATAGCCGGCGAGATAGACGAGCGCCGGCGCGACCGCAAAGCGCGCCGGCTTGGCGTTGACGAGCTCGGCATGGACGTCGATCGGCGTCAACAGCAACGGCATCATCATGACGATCGACAGCAGCGTCATCGCCCACCACACGATCCACCACGATCCCGGCCCGAACGCGCGCAGCACGAACGGCGCGATCAGGCCGGAAGAGAGGATGCCGAGCCCTGGCGCGGCATAGAACAGGCTGAGCAGGAAGTCGGCGCGCGTCGGGCGAGACTGCGCGATTCGGGCCGCCAGCGCGCCACCGGCGACGAAGGCCGCCGCCGCGCCAAATCCCGCGAGCAAACGCGCAAGACTCAGAACGACAAAATTGCCTGTGAGCGCGCACAGCGCCAGCGATAGCACACAGGCCAGCGTCCCCCCGCGTACCGCCGCGGACAGGCCGAAGCGCCGCGCCAGCCGTGACGCCATCAGCGCGCCAGCGAGATAACCGGCCGCATTGATGGTGTTCATGAAGCCGGCCTCCGAATAGGACCAGCCGAGCGTATCGCGCATGTCCGGTAGCACCAGCGCATAGGCGAAGCGGCCGATCCCAAGGCCAATGGTTGGCGCCAGCGACAGCGTCAGGATCAGCCGCGCGGGATGCGCGGTGGATGGAGGATAGGGGGCTCTCAAGGGATTCTCCGGTCAGGCCACCCACTGTGGCAGGCCGGCCCGCGATTGCACAGCCGCCGAACCGGCAATGGTGTCTTGCCATCCGCGCAACAGCGCCTTAGCACTCCGCGAGCGACACGATTGGTCGCCATGCTCGGGACATCGGCGCGAAGACGCGCTTCGCGCTTTAGCCCGGCCGTGACGAACTGTATGAGGACCCGACCCATGACCACCCACAAGCTCCTGCTGCTCCCCGGCGACGGCATCGGCCCTGAAGTGATGGCGGAGGTGAGGCGGCTGATCGACTGGCTCGATACGGCTGGGATCGCGCATTTTGAGACCGAGCAGGGGCTGGTCGGCGGCGCCGCCTATGATGCGAGCGGGCAAAGCATTACCGACGCCACCATGGCCGCGGCCAAAGCCGCCGATGCCGTGATCTTTGGCGCGGTCGGCGGTCCGAAATGGGATAGCGTTTCCTACGAGGCGCGGCCCGAGGCCGGGCTGTTGCGGCTGCGCAAGGATCTCGGGCTGTTCGCCAACCTGCGGCCGGCGGTGTGCTATCCGGCGCTGGCGGAGGCCTCCAGCCTGAAGCGCGAGGTGGTCGAGGGGCTCGACATCATGATCGTGCGCGAGCTCACCGGCGGGGTCTATTTCGGGGAGCCTAAGACCATCACCGATCTCGGCAACGGCCAGAAGCGCGCCGTCGACACCCAGGTCTACGACACCTACGAGATCGAGCGCATCGCCCGCGCCGCCTTCGATCTGGCGCGCAAGCGCCGCAACAAATTGACCTCGATGGAAAAGCGCAACGTGATGAAAACCGGCGTGCTCTGGAACGAGGTGGTGACTCAGGTCCACGCCCGCGAATATCCCGACGTGCAGCTCGAGCATCAGCTCGCCGATTCCGGCGGCATGAACCTGGTCAAATGGCCGAAGCAGTTCGACGTCATCGTCACCGACAATCTGTTCGGCGACATGCTCTCGGACATCGCGGCGATGCTGACCGGTTCGCTCGGCATGCTGCCCTCGGCCTCGCTCGGCGAGGTCGACGTCAAGAGCAAAAAGCGCAAGGCGCTATACGAGCCCGTGCACGGCTCGGCGCCGGATATCGCAGGCAAGGGCTTGGCCAACCCGATCGCGATGATCGCCTCGTTCGGAATGGCGCTGCGCTATTCCTTCGAGATGGGCGCGCTCGCCGACAAGCTCGAGGCTGCGATCGCCGCGGTGCTGGCCAACGGCCTGCGCACCGCCGATATCAGGTCGGAAGGCACCATTGCGGTCAGTACCACCGGGATGGGCGAAGCGATTTTGAAAGAGCTGCAGGCCCTGCACGGGTAGTCGCGCGCGCATGTTGGAGGGTGGGCCAAGCGCAGCGTGCCCACCGATCTAAAATAAAATCGCCGGACGAGGTGGAAAATCCGCTCAGTACAGCGGGAACCTGGTCGGCTCTCCGCCCAAGTCCGAGGGCGGGTTGAGCGGCTCGCGGACGATCGATCGGTTGTTGATATTCTGGTCGAACGGCGTCACGCCGATCGGTGGCGGGAACGCGTAATCGGTGAATTTGCGGTCTCCCGGCAGTACCTCGACACCGGCATCGAGCCAGGAGCGCTTGGTGACGTAGATGCGCGTGTGCGGTCCCTGCTGGTAGACGACGTTGGGACCGTTCGGGCCATAATAGGGCCGGCCGCGGTTGTCATAGCGCGCAGGCTTGGTCTCGGCTGCGCCAGCCGCGGTCATGTCCCAGCCGACGGCGATCACGGCGAAGGCTGCGAGCAGCATGGCCACCTGTTTCGCAGTTGACGATTTTGCGGCTGAAAATCTGGAAGTCATCAGGTCCTCTAGGGCGGCCGGGCCACCATTGCCATTGATTTCGATCAGCCTAGCCGATCCCAGTATATAAATAATAGACCAATCGGGCCACACCGCGTCAGATTTAATGCCGTGCGCTCGCGAAAGTTGCCTTCAGACCAGCCTCCCGCCGGGCGCGCCGGATCAGAATGCGCTGCGCAGCCCCGGATTTTCGACCGCGGTCAGCCAGTCCGCCGATCCGCCGCGGGATGCCGCGGAGGCGCAATCGCCGCGCCGGAGTTCGGCGTGGGCGAATAATTCGGCCAGTTTGGGATCATTCCCGGCCGTGAGCAGGATCAGCCGGCTCAGCATGCAGCCGATCGCGGTGCGCCGGGCCGCCAGGCTGTCGCTCTGGCACGACCAGCCGGAGATCCGAAAGTGGGGTTGGTCAAAATCTTTGCTGAAGCCGAGGCACGCCCTGTTGTCGTCGGGGCCGCCGGGAGGGCGAAGCAACGTCACCGGGCCAAATTTGCTCTCCAGCAAGCCGGCGGATTGAAGCCTGGCTGCTTCGAGGCCCATTCTGGCGGCCAGTTCCGCGGTAGCGGTGGGGCTCGCAGGCGTCAATTCGCCGCCTGGACGATAGATCTCCAGTTCGGCCATCGGCCGCGTTCCAGGTTCGTCATCGATGTCGGTCCAGCGGAAGACGTCCTTGCGACCGCCTTCGGGGTGCCGGAATATCTCGTAAGTATCTGACTTATCGCCTAGATCGGACTGGCTGAGGGCAAAGGCCGGATACGAGCGGGTGGCTAGGCTCCAGGTCGGCTGGGCCTTGCGGGTCGTCGCGCTGGGCGGCAACTGCTGCCAGACATGGAGACCGGCGGTAGCAAGCACGGCCAACATACCGACATAGGCCAACAGGTTCGGCAGCGTGGTGCGAAATTCCCAAACTAAATCGGCGAGCCCCTCGCCGATACGGCTCGGACTAGCCTTGGCTCGATTGGCCCCAAACGATCGCATCGTAAGTCCGGTCTTAATGGTCTGGCGTTGTATTGGCCGCGGTTCTCGCATAGAAGCGCTGCCTCTCACCTTTCCGCTCGCGGCGGGGGTGCGGCAATTTTCATCGGAGAGTGAACGATGGGTTACAAAGTCGCGGTGGTCGGAGCGACCGGCAATGTCGGGCGGGAAATGCTCAATATTCTCGACGAGCGCAAGTTCCCGGCCGATGAGGTGGTGGCGCTGGCGTCACGCCGCAGCATGGGCGTCGAAGTGTCCTATGGCGACCGCACCCTGAAGGTCAAAGCGCTCGAGCACTACGATTTCTCTGACGTCGATATCTGCCTGATGTCGGCGGGCGGCGCGGTGTCGAAGGAATGGTCGCCTAAGATCGGCGCGGCCGGCGCGGTCGTGATCGACAATTCTTCGGCCTGGCGGATGGATCCGGACGTGCCGCTGATCGTGCCCGAGGTCAATGCCGCGGCGGTCGCCGGATTCACCAAGAAGAACATCATCGCCAATCCGAACTGCTCGACCGCGCAGCTCGTGGTCGCGCTGAAGCCGCTGCACGACAAGGCGGTGATCAAGCGCGTCGTGGTCTCGACCTATCAGTCGGTTTCGGGCGCCGGCAAGGACGCCATGGACGAATTGTTTTCGCAGACCAAGGCGGTCTACACCAACAGCGAACTGGTCAACAAGAAATTCCCCAAGCGGATTGCCTTCAACGTGATCCCCGAGATCGACGTCTTCATGGAGGATGGCTACACCAAGGAAGAGTGGAAGATGATGATGGAGACCAAGAAGATCCTTGATCCCAAAATCAAGCTGACCGCGACCTGCGTGCGGGTGCCGGTATTCGTCGGCCATTCCGAGGCCGTCACCATCGAGTTCGAAAACCCGATTTCGGCCGACGAGGCCCGCAACATCCTGCGCAACGCGCCGGGCTGCCTGGTGATCGACAAGCACGAACCCGGCGGCTACGTCACGCCCTATGAGGCGGCCGGCGAGGACGCCACCTATATCAGCCGCATCCGCACCGATCCCACCGTGGACAACGGCCTCGTGCTGTGGTGCGTCTCGGACAACCTGCGCAAGGGCGCGGCGCTGAACGCGATCCAGATCGCCGAATGCCTGATCAACCGCAAGCTGATCAGCGCCAAGAAAAAGGCGGCATGAGCCCTTGAGGGTGCTGGAGCCGGAATTGCGATGACCGAGCAGCCGGCGCCGTACCGTCCCAATCCGTCGCTGAAGCGCGTCCAGCGCGGGGTCGAGGGCGTGCTGTTCAACAGCCGCTGGCTGATGGCGCCGTTTTATCTCGGCCTCATCGTCGCGCTGGCGGTGCTGCTGTACAAATTCCTGATGATGCTGTGGGAGTTCATCCTGCATGCGCCGGCCGCGAGCGAAGCCGACATCATCCTCGGCGTGCTCGGCCTGATCGACGTCACGCTGACCGGCAATCTGATCCTGATCGTGGTGTTCTCGGGCTACGAGAACTTCGTCTCCAGGATCGATGCCGGCGGCCATCCGGACTGGCCGGAATGGATCACCAAGGTCGATTTCGCCGGGCTCAAACAGAAGCTGCTCGCCTCGATCGTGGCGATCTCGGCCATCAAGGTGCTGGAGGCCTTCATGTACATCGACACCTCCTTCAACCCTCAGAAGTTGGGCTGGCTGGTCGGTGTGCAACTGGTGTTCGTGGTCTCGACCCTGGTGCTGGCGCTGGCGGATCGCTGGGGTCACAGCGGCGAATAGATGGTGGCGGCGCGGTCTGACCATGGAATCGGCCGACCTGATCGACGGATGCAAGGCGCGGAGGCGCCCTGGTCTACTCTGACCAGCTCCCAATTTGGGGCTTGCGCGTTACTGAGGTAGAAGATACCTAATCAGGAACCAAGGAACCTGATATGGCCCTGAGCATCAAAGACCCTGAAACCGAGCGTTTGGCCAGGAGCCTGGCACAGCTCACCGGCGAAAACATCACGACGGCAACCAGGCGCGCCATCGAGGAGCGACTGCGCCGCCTTGGGGGCCAATCCCGCAGAGCCGCGCTGCTGCAGGATATGGCTGAAATCCGCCGGCGCTGGAGTGAAATGCCGGTCATCGATGACCGGTCGCCAGAAGACATTCTCGGATACGACGACCACGGATTGCCACGCTGATGGTGATTGACACGTCGGCGATCGTGGCCATCGCGCTCAACGAACCCGATGCGCCGGAGATCGAGTTTCGGATTGCGGATGACCCGATCCGGCTGATCTCTGCAGCAACGGTGCTCGAAGCGACGATGGTGATCGAGACGCGGCTGGGCGACGCAGGCGGGCGCGAGTTCGACCTCTGGCTACTCAAGATCGGTGCCGAGATCGTCTCCGTCGACGCCGAACAGGCCGATGCGGCGCGGCGCGCGTGGCGTCGCTTCGGCAAGGGTCATCATGCCGCCGCGCTGAATTACGGCGACTGCTTTTCCTACGCGCTGGCGATGACGCGCGGCGAGTCTCTTTTGTTCAAGGGGGAGGACTTTGCAAGGACCGACGTCACTCAGCCGGGCGAAGCGGCGATCCGATAGCGCTTTGCGCATATTCATGCGCGGAAGTTTCTGGCCAAGGCCAAGGCGCGTTGAGCCGCTGGCATGAACGCGCGAAAATCTCTGAGCATCGCGGAACCGAGTTATGGAGAATCCAAATGGTCAACCCAGGCAGAGTTCGTCGCTCTCTCATGGATTGATCCAGCTGCCGGTCATGGGTACCGGCTCGAGGTTAAGACGGCGAAGGGAGATTACGGAACGTCCCTCGCGCTTCGAAATTCCTTCGCCACGGGGTCGAGCACTGACAGCGCGCCCTCGGCGACGCCGAAATAGGCGCCGTGCAGCTTTAATTCGCCGCGCCCGACCGGCTCCTGCACGAACGGAAACGTCATCAGGTTCTCCAGGCTGCGGAACACCGCCGCCTTCTCGATCCGGGTGGTAAAGTCCTGCATGGTTTCGTGGTCGCGCTGGCTGACCTGCTCGCCCGGCTTGACGAACATCGACATCCATCGGCCGATGAAATCGCCGGGTGTCAGCGGCGCCATCTTGTCGATGAAGGCGCGGATGCCGCCGCATTGGGCGTGGCCGAGCACCACGATGTGTTTGATGCGCAATACCCGAACGGCGTATTCCAGCGCCGCCGAGACGCCATGCGCGCCGCCGTCGGGCGCATAGACCGGCACCAGGTTGGCGACGTTGCGGACCACGAACAGTTCGCCAGGGCCGGCATCGAAGATCACCTCCGGCGAGACCCGGGAATCGCAGCAGCCGATCACCATCACCTCGGGCGACTGGCCGCGTTCGGCCAGTTCGCGATAGCGCGATTGTTCGGTGGGTAGCCGCTGCGAGGTAAAGGCCAAGTAGCCGTCGAGCAGGCGTTGCGGAAACGATGATGGGGCGTTGAATGGCATGGCAAGAACCGGCGGACTTTCCAAGGATGTTGGGGCGCGAGGCGCCTAGATTCGGCGCTCTCTGCGGTAACGGGCCGGCGTGGTGCCGACTTCGGCCTGGAACAGGCGTGCAAAATAGCTCTGATTGGCATAGCCGACGTCGGCGGCGACGTCGCTGACGGACTTCTCGGAGCCCTCCAGCAACACCTTGGCGCGTTCGATGCGTAACAGCATCTGGTAGCGGTGCGGCGGCACGCCGGTTGCGGCCCGGAAGGCACGCGAGAAATGGAATGGCGACAATCGCGCGACGTCGGCGAGTTCGGCCAGCGTGACCCGCTGATGGCAAGCCTCGTGAAGAAATTCGCGCACGCGCTTGAGCTGCCAGGCGGCGAGGCCCCGCTGCTCGGCCGGCGCGGCGGCGGGCCCCAGACCATGGTGACGGGCCAGCAGCCGCTCCGCGATCAGGATGGCGCGCGCCTCCATTTCGACCCGGCTCACATCCGCGCCGCGGCGCGCGGCGCGCAGGTAGGTGGCGAGGCGCGCGTTGAGTTCGCGATCAGCCTTGAAGATCAGATCGTCGCGCAGCGATCCGCTGATCTCGGAGCCCGGTCGCAGCCCGTCGGCGACGCTGTCTAGGAGTGCGTCCGGAAGAAAGATCTGCGCGAACGTCACCGGCCCCTTGGCCTCGAAATGGTTGGGGACGCCGCGCGGTTGAAACGTGTAGGCGAAGCGCTCCGTGCTCTTCCCCGCGCTCGGACCCCATCGGCAAGAGGTGCGCGCGCCAGAGAGCCAGATCGAGAGCACGGTCTCGGGGCATCCGGGAACCCAGACCTGTTCGCCGAAACCTTCGGCGGCGCGAATGAAGGCGACCGGGGCGCTCCAGCCCTGCTCTATCCCAATCAATTGCGCCCCCGCGTCGATTTGGGCGGCGTGCCGGTCGAAGTAGCCGTTTGGCTTCGAAGGCTTGTTACTCTCTTCCAACATCTCCGCCATGAAAACTCTCGCGCCATCGATCGGGGTGGTCGTAGTTTCCGGCTCCGGAATAAGTCCCTGTGCGCTTGCTCGCACTCCAGCATTTCAGGCTAACAACGCCCGGTAACGCGCGCAATGGGTTCGCGCCGCCGAAATTTTGCGCAAAGGAGCGTTATTTGCGCACGATAGCGTGAGACTTGGCCGGCGGGCAAAGTCAATATGAGGTATCGGATGCAATGGCGAAAGCCTCGCGCCGCGATTTCCCTGCCCGCACCAAGGATGAAACGGCGTCATGATGATCCCCACTCGTGAAAACTCGGCGGTGCTTTTTCTCGACCTGCAGCAGGAGATCGTGGGCGCCAGCCGAACGGTGTCCCTCGAACGGCTGCGCCGCACGTCAGGCGTTCTCGCCAAGCTCGCGAAGCTGCACGGTCTGCCTGCCTTGCTCTCCGCCGTGCCTCCCGGCGGCGACTACTTTGCAGAAGTGACGGGCGCGCTGGGCGGTGCGGTGCCGCGGATGCGGACGCAGACCACCGCGTTTGCCGATGCCGGCCTTGTTGCGGATCTGCAGGCCAGTGGCCGCAAGGTGCTGATCCTGTCCGGCGTGGCGAGTGAGATCGTGGTGCAAAGGACCGCGCTCGACGCGCTCGGCGCCGGCTACCAGGTTATGGCCGTGGTCGACGCCTGTGGCGGCATCGATGCGCGAACAGAGGACGCGGCCTGGCGGCGAATCGTAGCTTCGGGGGGCGTGACGACGTCCTGCGTCACCGTCTGTGCCGAACTTGCGGGGGATTTCACGACCGAACTCGGCGGTGCCACGCTCCAGCTGATGTACGAGGCGCTCGGCGCCTAAGGAACGGATGCAGCTCGCAGCGTGACATTTCTCGCAGTCATCACTGCTGACGGACAACTCGCCGACCGCCGCGGATGGTTTTCGCGGTCGAAGCCAATAGCGCCGAGGAGCCGCTTCGCATAATGGCCGGTTGCCCATGATCGAACCCGTTTGATCGGGTTTTCGCCACATGGTAAAGCATCCTTGAGGGAAGCGAGCCCAGGTTTTGCGAAGCATCATGCGCCATGCGGCCGAACCGAACTTCGTCAAATTCCGCAAGGGAATGGTCATATGATCCGTCCGCGCCGCAGCCTGTTGTTCATGCCGGGATCGAATGCGCGGGCGCTGGAAAAGGCCCGCAACCTTCCGGCCGACGGCATCATCCTCGACCTCGAGGATTCCGTCGGACCCGATGCCAAGGAGCTGGCGCGAAATCAGATCGCGCAGGCGGTCGCGGCCAGGGGGTTCGGCAGGCGCGAAGTCCTGATCCGGGTCAACGCGCTGGATTCGCCGTGGTGGATCGATGACGTCACCATGGCCGGCCAAGTCCGGCCCGACGGCATTCTGGTTCCGAAGATTTCCAGCGCCCGTGATCTCGCTGCCATCGCCGAACGCCTCGGCGCCATCGGCGCGGAACGCTCGATCAGCGTCTGGGCCATGATCGAGACCGCGCGCGCGGTTTTGCATGCCGAGGAAATCGCGGCCGCCTCGGGCGATCCATCGACGCGGTTGTCCGGTTTTGTGTTCGGGCCGAACGATATTTCGCGTGAGACCGGGATTCGGATGCTGCCCGGCCGCGCCGCGATGCTGCCTTTGATCACCCAGTGCATCCTGGCCGCCCGCGCCTACGGCCTGGAGATACTCGATGGTCCCTACAGCGATTTCAGCAATTTCAACGGCTTTGGCCAGGAATGCGCCCAGGCTCGCGATCTCGGCTTTGACGGCAAGACGCTGATTCATCCGGGCCAGATCGAGGCCTGCAACGCCATCTTCACCCCGCCGGCGGAACAGGTGATGCAGGCCCGCAAGATCATCGAGGCGTTCGCGCGGCCGGAGAATGCCTTGCGCGGCGCCATCCAGCTCGACGGCCAAATGGTGGAGCGGCTGCACGCCGAGATGGCGAAGCGGACGATCGCGATCGCGGATGCCATTGCCGCGATCGGGCAGCCTTAGAGCATTTTCCGAAACAGGTGGACACCGGCTTTCCCTGAGAAAATGCGACAAAAAACAACCAGAGGCGATCAGCTGCGCTTCAGGCTGAGGATATAATTGACGAGGTCATCGGTCTCGCTGGGCGTAATCTCGAGATTGGGCATGCTCTGGTGCGAGGTCTGAAGAAACGCCTTCAATGAGAGCGACGTGGTCGAAGGCTGGTTGGCAACGGCGGCGAAATCCGGCGCGGCGCCTGGGGACCCTGCCGTCGATGCATCGATGGCGTGACATTGCTTGCACCAGGCCTGGGCCAGCCGATGTCCCGTTGCGGGGCTGTCCGTCGCGAGCGTTTCGCCTCCGGCATGGTGCATGCGGACGAAAAACAGCGCCGCCAAGGCGATGAGGATAGCGAGGGAAATGTGAAACCAGGCTGAGCGGGTCATGGCAGCTGGCTCATCGTGAGGAACGGCTGGTCACGGGCCACTATTCGCTCGCCTCTTGGCCCAAAAGATCGATGGTCGAGGCGTTGAGGCAATAACCCCGGTAGTGCTCGGCGGCAGTGCCGGCGGCAAGATCGCGGTCGCATTGTCCCTTGTCGTGGCATAGCGCGCAGACCCGCTCCATGTCACGCAGCACCAGGGGCTGGGTGCGCGCCAGCGCCGGCTCGTCGATGCCGAGCGCCTTGAGCAGCTCCGGCAGTTCATCCGCGGCATGCGGCCCCTGGTGCACCAGCTGATTGAGGTCGGCGGGAGAAACCCGCAGTTCGCCCGCGATGCGGTCAAACTCTGCGGTGCTGAGCTGGCGCAATTCGTTGAGCTCTCGCCGCTGTTTCATCCAGTCGCCGAAGGTGCGGATCAGCTTTTCAAAAGCGGGAATTGGACTGCTGTGGGCGGTCATGGAACACCTCCGGTCGCCGCGGGATTTCGGCCATAGCAGCACCGATGGAGAAAAGGATGTTGCGATGGATCAAGCGCCGCCGCAGCCCACTTCCCGTTTCCCTGCATCAGACCCTACAGCGGACGAAGTTATTTAGGGTCAATGGGTTAGCGGAGGGGAATGCGCGGCGGAGCGAGTGCGGAATGGCCGAGCTGGCAGCGGGCCTCTACCTTGACGGCGACTGCCCCGTGCCGCCTTCCGGATGCAGCGGCGGACCACGCTCGTTACCAAATCGCTGCGCTGCCCAGGCATGCAGGCTTCCGGCCACGGGCAATTGGTTGCCGCGGCCTTTCGGCGAAATATGCAGACCGATGATGCCGGGATCGCTGAGCAGCGCCGCGTAATCGGACGGCTCGAAGAATAGTTTCGGTTCGGCATGCACCGCATAGAAAGACTGTTTCGGCAGCGCGTAGCTGAGTTCGCCGGCGCGGCGGGCGAGCGCGGTCAGCGCCGCCGGACCATAGATCGCCACCCGAATATCCGACAGCCGGTTCGAGCCGCCGCGCAGTTTGCGCCATGCGAATGTCAGGCGATGTCTCAGCGCCAGCCAGTCCGGCGTCAATTCCCCTTGCGCCATCAGGGCTTCGAACGCCGTCACGATGGCATCCTTGGTCGGCAGATAGAGCACGGAGTTGCCGAGCTGGCGCCGCCGCTCCCAGGCGAAGAAGGGTTTTGTGACGTCGATCTCGACCGGCCTCAGCAGCAGCACGTCGGCGTCGAGCCACAGGCCGGCGCCTTGCGCCATCAGCCGCATCCGGAAGAAATCCGAGAACTGCAGCGTGGTCCAGTCGCGCCAGGTGCCATCCGATTGCGGCGGACGAAGCCGTTCGGAGAAGGCGTGCGGCAGCACCGCTTCGGCCTCGGCGTTGCCGACGCCGTCGGGCAATCCAGCAATCGGCTCGAAGCTGAAGACCGTGACCTTGTGGCCGACCGCGACCTGTGAGCTCAGGCAGAGCCGCCGCAACCGGTCCAGCGGTCCGTGCCAGAAGGTGACGATATGCGGCCGCATGCGCCTCGCAACCCCCTGGGCGTGCTCAGAGCATTTTCCGGCAAGGTGGACACCAAAGGTGGATACCGGCTTTCCCTGGGAAAATGCGACGAATAAAGGACGCCAGAGCGTTTTTCCGATGCGACGTGATCGGAAAGCACTCCGGGATCAGGCCCAGGCGCGCGCGGTCTTGGCCCTGGCCTCATAGGCGTCGATCGAGGCCTTCTTTTCCATGGTCAGGCCGATGTCGTCGAGACCGTTGATCAGGCAGTGCTTGCGGAACGGATCGATCTCGAATTTCACCGTGCCGCCATCCGGCCCGCGGATTTCCTGATTGGCAAGATCGATGGTCAGCGTGGCGTTGGCACCGCGTTCGGCGTCGTCGAACAGCTTGTCGAGATCGTCCTGGCTGACGCGGATCGGCAGGATGCCGTTCTTGAAGCAGTTGTTGTAAAAAATATCGCCGAAAGAGGTCGAGATCACGCAGCGGATGCCGAAATCCAACAGCGCCCAGGGCGCGTGTTCGCGGCTTGAGCCGCAACCGAAATTGTCGCCGGCGACCAGGATCTTGGCGTGGCGATAGGCGGGCTTGTTGAGGATAAAATCCGGATTCTCGGTGCCGTCGTCCTTGTAGCGCTGTTCCGAGAATAGCCCCTTGCCGAGGCCGGTGCGCTTGATGGTCTTCAAATACTGCTTCGGGATCACCATGTCGGTATCGACATTGATGATCTTCAGCGGCGCCGCGACGCCTTCCAGCGTGGTGAATTTTTCCATCGATCGCACTTCCATGGTCTGAGACAGCGACAAACGCTTCGTTGAGGGTTGTTTATCTCGAACAGCGCGGCCGTTAAAGGGCAAATCCGCGCCCGGAAATCACTCGACGCATTCCAGGAAAAGGCGGATACCGGCTTTCCCCCGGGAAAATGTGCCAATAAGGAACGCGCGCGTGGCTGTACGGGGATGCTTACTCGGCGCCCTCGATCGCTTCCATGTCGTCGTCCGACAGCCCGAAATGGTGGCCGATCTCATGGATCAGCACATGGCGGACGATATGACCCAGCGTCTCGTCGTTTTCGGCCCAGTAATCCAGGATCGGCCGGCGATAGAGCCAGACCATGTCGGGCAGCCGGCCGACGTCGTCATTGATGCGAAATGGCAGGCCGGTGCCCTGGAACAGGCCGAGCAGGTCGAATTCGCTCTCGGCCTCCATCTCGTCGAGCACTTCATCGGTCGGGAAATCGTCGACGCGAATGATCACGTCCTCGCACAGATCGCGAAAGGTCTTGGGCAGGCCGTCGAAAATTTCGCGCGCCATGGCTTCGATGTCGGCAAGCGAAGGCGCGATGGCGGAGGTCCACATGCCCTCTAATTTAGCGCGTGTTCCCTGATCCTGTATACCATTTCGCGTTGCACCCGCGGTTGACGTTGGCGCGGCAATCGGAGACGCTGAGGCGAGCACAACAGTTGGGTAGGCGTCATGATGCGGATCGGGACTGCGGCACTACTGGCGGCATTGGCAGGCATTTTGGGCTTGAGCGCCGCCGCGGCCAACGCGCAGACAGAGACCCCCGCGCTGCGGACGGCACAGGCGTCGCCACCTCCAGCCGACGAGGCGCCAACGCCGCGTCGGATCAGGCGGCCTTCGACGCGCCTGCGCGTTTCGCCGAGCTATCAGACCGGACCCGATGGCGTCTATCCCCGGTATTTTCCCGGCAGCAATGCTGTTCGCGTCTGCAACGTCAGCTACGTTCAGGAATTCAGGCCGAGCGGCACCGTGATCACGCCGCACATGCATTGCGTCTGGCGTCCCGGCTAGCACAGGCTGGCACGCTCTCGCCTGGTTTTATCGAAGCTTGACGGTCAGTGGGAGCGCCGTCGTGCGCCACCGATCAATCCGGCCAGCACAACGAGCGCGCACGTTCCGTAGACAACGATCGCCATCGCCAACTGGGTGAAATGGTCCGCGGTTCCTGGTCCCCCGCCGGGGCCTTGCGATGCCCAAGCGGCGCTCGACCACAACAAACCGGCAGACGCCAGCGCGGTATTGCGCACGGTACCTATGGGGCTTGTAATGATACGCCCTGTTCGAAGCGATGCCATGACGACCTCCTGCAATGAGCTTTGACAAGATACGGCGCCGGTCCACGGCGGTTTTTAAAAGATCGCCCGCAAATGTTGTGCTCGGAAGCGGGAACCGGTTCCCGGCTCATGCATTCAACCACATGGCGCGGTCGATCACCCTCATTCACGTCGCCTCTTTCTGCATTCGACCTGTGTTGCGCGGTAGCCATCGATCGCATGGCTGCGACGCGATGACGTGATTCCGCAAACTCAAGGAGCATCAATATGGACGTGACGAGATTTCTGGGGCTTGCCGCCTTTGGCGCATTGCTCGTACTGGCCGCGCCGACCGAGCGCGCCCAGGCGCTGTCGCTGGCAAGTCCGGGCGCCACCGCGGCGGTTCAAGATGGCAGGCACATGACCACCGAGGTGCGCTGGGGCCACTGGCACCATCACCACCATCACCGCCATTGGTAGTGCGACCGCAGTTTTAACTCAGTCTGAAACAGAACTGATCAAATGAAAAAGGTCCGCGACGCGGGCCTGTTTTCATTCTGCATGACGCGCCCTGGGCTCTACTGGCAAGTCGCACTTGTGCGACGTCACGCCCTCGGGTCTAGCCGGGCGGGCAGGGACCGGTCAGCTATTGCTTTTCCACGGCTTGAGCTTCCAAGGCGTCAATGTCTCGATGCGCCAAGTCTCCCATCTCTCCGGAGGCCAGTGGCCGAGGCGTGACTTTTCCTTGACCGCGGGATCGATCAGTCGCGGGGCGAAATGACGAGAGCGCTGCCGCGTCGCCGCGCTGATCGTATCGACGAATTCAGGCTTTTCGGTCATGGAGCACTCCTGACGAACGCCCAGCCCTATGTAAGCGTGCCAGTCTGCTCCCCAGAGATTAACGAGTTGCTGCGCGGATGCGTCAAGGTTGAAACAACGCCCGTGCCTACCGCCAGTCCCTGATGTCGACGAAATGCCCGGCGATCGCCGCCGCGGCGGCCATTGCCGGAGACACCAGATGGGTGCGGCCCTTGAAGCCCTGGCGGCCCTCGAAATTGCGGTTCGAGGTCGAGGCGCAGCGTTCTTCCGGAGCGAGTTTGTCGGGGTTCATCGCCAGACACATCGAGCAGCCCGGCTCGCGCCATTCGAAGCCGGCCTTGATGAAGATCTTGTCGAGGCCTTCCGCTTCGGCCTGTTCCTTGACGATGCCGGAGCCGGGCACGATCATGGCGTTGACGTTGCCGTTGACGCTTCTGCCCTCCGCGACCTTGGCCGCGGCCCGCAAGTCTTCGATCCGGCCGTTGGTGCAGGAGCCGATGAAGACGCGATCGAGCCTGATGTCGGTGATTTTGGTGCCGGGCTTGAGGCCCATGTAGCTCAGCGCGCGATGCTTTGACAGACGCTTGGCCTCATCCGCGATCTGATCGGGATCGGGAACCACGCCGGTGATGGATACCACATCCTCGGGCGAAGTGCCCCAGGTCACGATCGGGGGCAGTTTAGCCGCATCCAGCCGGATCTCGTGATCGAAATGCGCAGCCTCGTCGCTGCGCAGGGTTTCCCAATAGCGCATCGCGGCGTCCCAGGAAGCGCCTTTCGGCGATTTCGGACGACCCTTCAGGAATTCAAATGCTTTTTCGTCCGGCGCCACCAGGCCGGCGCGGGCGCCGCCCTCGATCGACATGTTGCAGACCGTCATGCGGCCCTCCATCGACAAAGCGCGGATCGCGTCGCCGGCATATTCGAGCACGTAGCCGGTGCCGCCGGCGGTGCCGATCTCGCCGATGATCGCCAGGATGATGTCCTTGCCGGTGACGCCGTCAGGCAATTGCCCATCGACGATGGCCCGCATGTTCTTGGCCTTTTTCTGGATCAGGGTTTGCGTCGCCAGCACATGCTCGACCTCGGAGGTGCCGATGCCGTGGGCCAGCGCGCCGAATGCGCCGTGCGTCGAGGTGTGGCTGTCGCCGCAGACGATAGTGGTGCCCGGCAATGTAAAGCCCTGCTCGGGGCCGATGACGTGGACGATGCCCTGGCGCCGGTCGAATTCGTTGTAATATTCGATGCCGAATTCCTTGGCGTTCGCCGCCATCACGCGCATCTGCTCGATGCTTTCCGGGTCCGGATTGGGTTTTGACCGATCGGTGGTCGGGATGTTGTGATCGACCACCGCCAAGGTCTTCTCCGGCGCGCGCACTTTTCGCCCCGACGCGCGCAGGCCCTCGAAGGCCTGCGGCGAGGTTACCTCGTGAACCAGATGACGGTCGATATAGATGAGGCAGGTGCCGTCGTCGGCCTCATGAACCAGATGATCGTTCCAGATCTTGTCGTACAGCGTGGCGGGTTTGGACATCTGCGTGAGCCCTTGAAAACATGCGGCAACGAAAAGGCGCGGGGATTGAGCCCGCGCCTTCGCTAAATCCGGCCTCGACCAAGGGTCACTCGGCGGCTGCGGCGGCGGGGCGGTCCTGCTTCTTCTCGACGATGCGGGCCGACTTGCCGCGCAGGTTGCGCAGGTAATAGAGCTTGGCGCGGCGTACCTTGCCGCGGCGCACCACCGTGATCGAATTGATCATCGGCGACATCACCGGGAATACGCGCTCTACCCCCTCGCCGTAGGATATCTTGCGCACCGTAAAACTCTCGTTGAGGCCGGAGCCGGAGCGGCCGATGCAGACGCCTTCATAGGCCTGCACGCGCGAGCGCTCGCCTTCCACCACCTTGACGTTGACGACCACGGTATCGCCGGGCCCGAATTCCGGGATGGTCTTGCCGGCCGACAATTTATCGAATTGCTCTTTTTCAAGCGTTTGAATGAGGTTCATTGCAAATCTCCATCGTCGGCATGCCGAAAGCCTTGGCGGCTGACAGGCTGCGCGAACGTCCAGCTATCCTACCATTGCGCGATTTGGTCGCTCCTATACGGCAAAGGCAGCGGCTTGTCACCCGTCTGTCTTGTCCTCAAGGCGTTTTTGGCGGGGCTTTGCGGCCCAAAGATCGGGCCGCCGCGCTCGGGTCAGGGCCTCGGCCTGGGTTCGTCGCCAAGCCGCCACCTTGGCGTGATCGCCGGACAAAAGAACGTCCGGAATGGAGTGGCTCTCGAAGGCTTGCGGACGCGTATATTGCGGGTATTCCAGTAAGTGATCCGAAAAACTCTCTTCCTCGCCGGAGATCGGCTTTCCCATCACGCCGGGCAGCAGCCGGACGCAGGCATCGATCACGGCGAGGGCTGCGATCTCGCCACCCGACAGAACGTAGTCACCGACCGACACCTCTTCCAGGCCCCGGGCCTCGATCACCCGCTGGTCGACGCCCTCGAACCGGCCACAAACGATCAGGACGCCGGGGCCTGAGGCGAGGTCCCGGACCCGGGCCTGGTTCAATGGCCGACCTCGCGGGCTCATCAACAGCCGCGGCCAGTCGGAGGCGATCTTCGCGGCGTCGATGGCGGCGGCCAGCACGTCCGCCCGCAGCACCATGCCGGGGCCCCCGCCAGCCGGGGTATCGTCGACGCTACGGTGACGGTCGGTGGCCGAGTCTCTGATGTCGCGCGCCTCCAGCGCCCACAGGCCGCACGCCAACGCCTTGCCCGCCAGGCTCAGGCCGAGCGGTCCCGGGAACATCTCGGGAAAGAGCGTGAGCACGCTCGCGCGCCAGGTCGTCATCTCGGCCGCCATCTCAGTCCCCTGCGTCGCTCCCGTCGTCGGCCTCGATCTCCGCCGGCAATTCGATCACCACGCGTCCACCGCCGAGATCGACCGTCGGGACCACCGCGTTGCTGAACGGCAGCAGCATCGTCGCGCCCGCTGGCGGAGCGATCTCGATGATGTCGCCGGCGCCGAAATTGTGGATCGCGATGACGCGCCCGACCGGCTCATCCCTGGCATTGACCGCGGCGAGCCCGATCAGGTCAACATGGTAATATTCATCGTCGTCGGTCTGCGGAAGCTTATCGCGCGCGACATAGAGCTCGACGCCGTTGAGCCGCTCGGCGTCCTCGCGGCTGGCAACGCCTTTCAGGGTGGCTACCAGATGGCCCTTGGCCGCGTGCATCTGGGTCACCTCAAACTGGCGCGTGCCGTCTTTGGTCAAAAGCGGCCCGTAGTCTTTCACCGCAAGCGGGTCTTCGGTGAAGGTCCACAGTTTGACCGCGCCGCGCACGCCATGGGGGGCACCGATCCGAGCGACGCAGATCTGCGCGGGCGGCGACACCGGCGCCGTCATTGGCGGTGAAGCGCGCGGGGTTGGCAAAGGCGCCCTTGCGCCGTGCCCACCATTTTAGATCCGAAAAACAGACACCGGTGAAGTTCAGACAGGGCGCCCACAAGGGGCGCCCCAACGCCAAGTCGATTCCGTAGGGGCGACCCTTGTGGTCGCCCTCCTTCGACGCGCCTTGACGGTGTCCCAAGCCTGGGAGCACGGTGAATGCCGTGCGCCAGCAGGCAGGGTGCCGAGATCATCCGCGAAGCCTTATGCCGATTTGGCGGCGGCTTCCGCCCGCGCTTTCCGCTCCTTGCGCGGCACCGCTTTTTCCGGATTGTTGCGCGCGGCGCGCTTGGCGACACCGGCCGCATCGAGGAAACGCGAGACCCGGTCCGACGGCTGCGCGCCCTTGGCGAGCCAGGCCTTGATCTTGTCCATGTCGAGTTTCAGCCGCGCTTCGTTCTCTCTGGGCAGCAGCGGATTGAAATGGCCGAGACGCTCGATGAAGCGGCCGTCGCGGGGAAATCGCGAGTCGGCGACGACGACATGATAGACCGGACGCTTCTTGGTGCCGGCGCGGGCAAGGCGGATAACGACTGACATTGAGTTCTCCTGGTGAGTTGGAATGATTGCGTGAAACGGGGGCTCATCGGTCAGAGGGGCGACCACAAGGGTCGCCCCTTGCAAAGATCGCCATCACGTAGGGGCGCTCTTTGTGGGCGCCGCGCTCGCGTTCGTAATGACGGGTCGATCATTTTTTCTTCCCCAGGCCGGGGAAGCCGCCGAGGCCGGGCAGGGGTGGCTTGCCGCTGAGACCTGTCAGGCCCGGAAGATTGGGCAATCCCTGCCGCAAGCCTGCCGGGAGATCCTTGGGCAACGCCGGCATGCCGCCAGGGCCTGCTGCGCCCGGCATCTTTTCCGCCAGCGCCTTGATCTGTTCTGGGGAGGGCATGCCGCCGCCGAAGCCCATCGCCTGGGCGATGCCGGCCATCGGCCCGCGCTTGCCCGATCCCATGGATTTCATCATGTCAGCCATGTTGCGGTGCATCTTGAGCAGCTTGTTGACGTCCTCGACCTTGACGCCCGACCCTGCGGCAATGCGCTTCTTGCGGCTGGCTTTCAGGATATCGGGATTCCTGCGCTCACCTCGCGTCATCGAATCGATCACCGCGACCTGGCGCTTGATGACCTTGTCGTCGAGCCCGGCATTAGCGATCTGGTTCTTCATCTTGGCGATGCCGGGCATCATGCCCAACAGCCCGGAGATGCCGCCCATGTTGGCCATCTGCAGCAATTGCTCGCGCATGTCGGTGAGGTCGAACTGGCCCTTGCGCATCCGCTCGGCGGTACGCGCGGCCTTTTCCGCGTCGATATTGGCGGCGGCTTTCTCGACCAGCGAGACCACGTCGCCCATGCCGAGAATGCGCCCGGCGATCCGGCTAGGATAGAAATCTTCCAGCGCGTCGGTCTTTTCGCCGGTGCCGATCAATTTGATCGGCTTGCCGGTGACGGCGCGCATCGACAGCGCGGCGCCGCCGCGGCCATCGCCGTCGACCCGGGTCAATACGATGCCGGTGAGGCCGACGCGCTGGTCGAACGATCGCGCCAGATTGACCGCGTCCTGGCCGGTCAGCGCATCGGCGACCAGCAAGACTTCGTGCGGATTGACCGAGGTCTTGATCGCGGCGGCTTCCGCCATCATGTCTTCGTCGAGCGTGGTGCGGCCGGCGGTATCGAGCAGCACCACGTCATAGCCGCCGAGTTTTCCGGCTTCCAGCGCACGCCTGGCGATATCAGCCGGTTTCTGGCCGGCGACGATCGGCAGGGTCGGGATATCGAGATCGCGCCCGAGCACGGCGAGTTGCTCCATCGCCGCCGGGCGATAGATGTCGAGCGAAGCCATCAGCACCTTGCGCTTGTCGCGCTGGGTGAGGCGGCGAGCCAGCTTGGCGGTCGTGGTGGTTTTGCCGGAACCCTGCAGGCCGACCATCATGATCGCCACCGGCGGTACCGCATTGAGGTCGATGCTCTGGCTGTCGGAACCGAGCGTCGCGATCAGTTCGTCGTGAACGATCTTCACCACCATTTGACCGGGGGTGACCGACTTGACCACGGTGGCGCCGATCGCCTGCTCGCGGACCTTTTCGGTAAAGCTTCGGACCACGTCGAGCGAGACGTCGGCCTCCAGCAGCGCGCGGCGAACCTCGCGCATCGCGGCGTCGACGTCGGCTTCGGTCAGCGCCCCGCGCCGCGTCAGCCGATCGAGGATACCCCCCAGCTTTTCCGACAGACTGTCGAACACGTCTTCAACGTCCTTCCAAACACTTGCGCGCCCGAGGGCGCATCGCGCTGTCGGGCGTTGGCCTCCGGCCTCAAGGGACCGGGCGGCGGGTCGAAAAGATCAATCTTTCCGAAGAATGCGGGGTTAAAGCCCGGGTGCCGCAAAAAGTCAAGAAAAGTCGGCCGCCAATGGCGCTTTCGTGAACCGGGCGGGGCGCCTGACGCCTTGTCGAAGCACATGTTTTGGGGCCAATCGGCGGCCATGAAATTCACCCGCCGCCATGTTCTTGGCGTGCTCTCCGCTGCCGCGGCGGCGGTCGGCCTACCCTTGGCTTGGATTGACAGCATGAAGACCTATACCGGGCCTGCCTCCGATCATTTCGACGGCGAGCATTTTTTCGATTCCGACGGGGTGCCCCCGAAATCCCTTCGCGACGTCCTGCGCTGGCAGTTTGGCGGTGATCGGCAGCGGCAGGCCTGGCCGGAGTGGGCGCCAAGCCCGCATGCCGACGCGCCGCCGCCGCTCGTCAGCGGCAGCAAGGCGCGGCTGTCCTTTGTCGGTCATGCCAGCTGGCTGATCCAGACCGCCGGGCTGAACATCCTGATCGATCCCGTTTGGTCGGAACGTGCTTCCCCATTGGCCTGGGTCGGGCCGAAGCGGCACAACGACCCCGGCATCGCCTTCGAGAGCCTGCCGAGGATCGATGTGGTGCTGGTGTCGCACGGCCATTACGATCATCTCGATCTCGCGACGCTATCGAGATTGGCGGCCACGTTCGCGCCGCGCGTGATCACCCCGCTCGGCAATGATGCGACCATGGTCGGTGCCGATGCCGCGATCAAGGCCGAGGCGTTCGACTGGCACGACCGCATCGACCTCGGCGGCGTCGCGGTGACGCTGGTTCCGACCCGGCACTGGTCGGCGCGTGGGCTGTTCGATCGCAACCGGTCGCTGTGGGCGAGCTTCGTGCTGGAGACGCCGGCCGGCAAAATCTACGCCGTCTGCGATTCCGGCTATGGCGAGGGAAAACATTTCCGCCGCGTCGCCGAGACGCACGGTCCGCTGCGGCTGGCAATCCTGCCGATCGGCGCCTACGAGCCGCGCTGGTTCATGCGCGACCAGCACATGAATCCGTCGGATGCGGTGCAGGCACTGGCCGACTGCGGCGCGGCGCAGGCGCTGGCGCATCACCACGGCACCTTCCAGCTGACCGACGAGGCCATCGACGCGCCGGTCACCGCGCTGCATGCGGCGCTGGATCAAGCCAACATTCCGCGCCAGCGGTTTGTCGCGCTCAAGCCCGGGCAGGTGGTGGAAATCTAATAAGAGACGTCAAATCCTCTAATGTCATCAGGTCCGTTGCTGCCAAGTCAGCGGGTCTCGGCTGGTGTGAAACACGGCAACGACATCGGCGGATTGGTCTGTCTCGCGGAACATCTCGAGGTAGGGAAAGCGGCGGAGAAGCGCCCGTCGCGTCTAGTGTGGCGACGGCCGGTCCCCGTACCCAACACCATTTCCAGTATCGGGCTGAAAGAACAGGGCGACCGACTGAACCTTGGCCGGGGGATGCGGTCGCCTTGTGCATTCTGAATACCTGAATTGACGAATCCTGTCCAGAATCCAGCGCTTTACTGCAAATAGGTGGTGGGTACGGGAAAGCTAATATCGCCCGTAGCCATGTGACGGTGCGGTCAATTGTTAGCCGAATCTGCTCAGCGATATGCGGTAGCGAGAGAGAGAGAGAGAGAGAGAGAGAAGAGCGCGGCCTACTTGATCGCCCAGGACACGTTCACGTTGATCTGAAGCGTCTCCTCACCCGGCGCCACCGGCGTGGCGGTCGCGGCCAGGCCCGCGACCATCCGGCGGAAGGGGATCGGGCCCGGTGCGCCGTTCTCCGAAATGCTGAGCGGCGCGCCGAGCGTGACGCCGGCGGCCTTCGCATAGATCTCGGCCTTGCGGCGGGCGTCGGCGATCGCCTGGGAGCGGGCCTCATCGAGCAGCTTGGAGGCGTTCGACACCATGAAATTGATGCCGCCGATGTCGGTCGCGCCTGCCCCAACCAGCAGGTCGATTGTGTTCGCAACCTTGATGATATCGTGCAGCCGGACGGTCACGTGATTGCTGGCGCGGTAGCCGACAATGGTGGGAGGCCCGTTCGGGTGGCTCGGCGCGGTTTCCGGCTGCAGCGACAGCCGCGAGGTCTGGATATCCTTTTCGTCGATGTCGGCGGCCTTCAAGGCCAGCAACAGCTTGCCCATGGTGGCGTTGTTGGCGTCGGAGGCGTCGCGCGCGGTCTTGGCCTGCGAGGTGGCGCCGACCTCAATCTGCGCGGCATCGGGCGGCACCGATATCTCGGCCTGGCCCGTGACCGAAATCGCGGGCGACATGGTTTGCGCCACCGCGGGCGCCGTTAACGGCGTTCCAATCAGGACCGCCGCGGCAATGGCGCTGCGAAGTTTCATCGCCTTCATTTCAGCGGCACATAGACGTTGATGACGAGCTTGTCTTCCGCGGTTTTCAAGGGATCGGTGATGTACTCCTCGATGAAGGTGTCCTTGGCCTCGAGCTTCTTGTCGTCGAGATAATTGGTGATGGCCTCATAGGTGTTGTCCATGTTGTCGTAGGAGCCGTGATGGACAAATTTCAATGCCTTGCCCTCGGGCGATTTGCCCATGCTGATGTCCTTGGCGAGGTTCTTGAGATCTTGATCGACGGGAATTTCCGCCAGATAGGTGAATCCGGTGTCGTCGGTCGAGGTATAGACGATCATCGGATTGCCGGCGGGTTTGACACCCTGCTTGTCGAGCAAGGCCGACAGTGTCTTGAATGAATCGATCAGGGCGTCGAAGGCCGCGTCCCAGTTGGCGGAGCCCTTGCGGATGACAACCGTCTTGGGCGCCAGCACGATCTCCTCGCCGAAGGGATCCGCGGTCTGGACCGGCGCGGGCGGCGGCGGCGCGGGGTTCTGCGCGGCTGCAGGCGGGCTCACGGTGGGAGCGGCCGAGGGGTTGGCTGCCGGGGTTGGGGCTGCTGCCGGGGCCGGGGTAGCCGCGGGGGGCGTGGCCGGTGGCGCTTGTGCCAGCGCCGAGCCGATACTGAATGCAACCGCGGCTGCCGGGAGCAGCGTGACCATGACAAGGCGGAAAGAACGCAGACTTTTCATTCGGTTTTCTCCATGCCCGGGTGCGGTCGCTGCGCCCCGCTTAAGCGTCCTGGTCCGTGCCGGCAAGGCCAAGCAAATACTAGCACGCAAGCCCGGCTTTCGTCTCATGACAGATATGTCATGCGTTCTCCCGACACGGCAACCGGCATCGCAAGAGCGCACTGGCCAATCCGCCATCATTAGCCATATAAGACGGAAATTCCGTTCGGGAAAATCCATGACCGCGCTCGACAACCTCGCCTATGCCAAGATGAGCGGCATCGGCAACGAGATCATCCTGGTCGATCTGCGCGACGGTTCCGCTGCTATCGGGCCTGAGGAAGCGCGCGCGATTGCCGCGCCGGCCGGCGTGCCTTACGACCAATTGATGGTGTTGCAGAAGCCGCGCCTTGCGGGAACGGACGCCTTCATCCGCATCTATAACAATGACGGCTCCGAAGCGGCAGCCTGTGGCAACGGCATGCGCTGCGTCGCGCATCGGCTGTTCGAGGCCACCGGCCAGACCGCGGCCAGTTTCGAAACCAAGGCGGGACTGCTGAATTGCTGGCGGGGGCCGTCCGAGGGCCTCTACACCGTCGACATGGGACCGCCGAAATTCGGCTGGAAGGACATCCCGCTCGCGGAAGAGTTTCGCGACACCAGGACGATCGAGCTGCAGATCGGTCCGATCGACGCGCCGGTGCTGCACACCCCCTCGGCGGTCAGCATGGGCAATCCGCATGCGATCTTCTGGGTCGACGATGTCGGCGCCTACGATCTCGCCCGGTTCGGCCCGCTGCTGGAAAACCATCCGATTTTTCCCGAGCGCGCCAATATCACGCTCGCGCATATCGTCGATCGCGGCCACATCACGATCCGCACCTGGGAGCGCGGCGCCGGATTGACAAAAGCCTGCGGTTCGGCGGCGTGCGCCACCGCGGTGGCGGCCGTGCGGCTGCGACGCGCCGACCGCATCGTGCAGCTGTCGCTGCCCGGCGGCGAACTCGGCATCGAATGGCGCGAGCGCGACGATCACGTGCTGATGACGGGCCCCGCGACGTTCGAATATGAAGGCCGTTTCGATCCGGCGCTGTTTGCCTCCGTCGCCTGAGATCATGAGCGTCGAGATCGTCACCTTCGGCTGCCGCCTCAATGCCAGCGAATCCGAGGTGATCGCCGTCGAGGCCGAGCGCGCTGGCCTGACCGAGACCATCATCATCAACAGCTGCGCGGTCACCGGCGAGGCCGTGGCACAGGCGCGGCAATCGATCCGGCGGCTGAAGCGCGAGCGCCCGTCGGCTCGGATCGTGGTGACCGGCTGCGCGGCGCAGACCCAAGCCCGGATGTTCGCGGGCATGACCGAGGTCGATCGCGTGGTCGGCAACGACGACAAGATGCGCCGCGAGACCTGGTGCGATGCGCAAGCCGCGCTCGACCGCGCGCCGCAGCCCGGCAGCGAGACCGGTGACAAGATCGCGGTGACCGACATCATGGCGGTCAAGGCGATGGCGCCGCATCTTCTCGAAGGATTCAAGAGCGGCCTGCCGCGGGTATTCGTGCAGGTCCAGAATGGCTGCGATCACCGCTGCACCTTCTGCATCATTCCTTACGGCCGTGGTCCTTCCCGCTCGGTGCCGATGGCGGCGGTGGTCGAACAGATCCGCGCGCTGGTGGCGCGGGGCCATGCCGAGATCGTGCTGACCGGCGTCGATCTCACGAGCTATGGCGCCGAACTGCCGGGCGCACCGAGGCTTGGCCAACTGACCAAGCAGATCCTGCGGCAGGTGCCGGAATTGATGCGGCTGCGGATCTCATCGGTCGATTCGATCGAGGTCGACCGCGATCTCTTCGACGTGATCGCCGGGGATCAGCGGCTGATGCCGCATCTGCATCTGTCGCTGCAGTCCGGTGACGATCTGATCCTGAAGCGGATGAAGCGACGGCATACCCGCAAGCAGGCGATCGATTTCTGCGCCCAACTGCGGCGGCTGCGGCCGGACATCGCGCTCGGCGCCGACATCATTGCCGGCTTTCCGACCGAGAACGCCGAGATGTTCGAGCGGTCGCAAGAGCTGGTGGAAGCCTGCGATCTCACTTTCCTGCACGTGTTTCCCTATTCGCCGCGTCCGGGCACGCCGGCGGCGCGGATGCCGCAGGTCGGGGGGAATGAGATCCGAGCGCGGGCGCGACGATTGCGGGCGACGGCCGAGGCCGCGCTGCAAAAGCGGCTGGCGTCGGAGATCGGTGCGAGGCGCGAAGTGCTGATCGAAAGCGCAACCCAGGGCCGCACCGAACATTTCATCCCGGTGGCCATATCGGGTGAGACGCCCGGTGCGGTGCGGCGGCTCGTGGTGAGAGGCCACGATGGAGCGCGACTCGTAACTAGACCATCGTTTCCGAAGTTCTGATCATATCGTCAGGTCTCCCCGGTCCTCATCCTGAGGGAGCATCGCGCAAGCGCGATGCGTCTCGAAGGATGGCCGCAAAGGCGGTGCAAGCGGCCATCCTTCGAGACGCGCGCGAAGAGCGCGCTCCTCAGGATGAGGTCGGAGCAAGGCTCGATATGATAGGCTTCAACGAATCGCTCAACTAGTTAGCCAACATGGCCTACGCGGCAGTCTTACTCTTCAATAGCGATCTGGCCGAGGCCATGTCCAGGCGCTGGTCGCGACTTGCCGATGCGGGCATGTCGCGGTCGATGCTGGATCTTGGATATCCACCGCACGTGACGCTGGCAGTCTATGACGTCCTCAAAGTGGACGTTGCGACAGCTACGCTTGATCATGTTTTCGACGACGTGGCCCCGATAGCCGTCACGCTTACCGACATCAGGACGTTCGGAGCTGGAAGCGGCGTGTTGTATGCGGCGCTTGGTCCGTCGCCGGATTTGATGCGTCTCCACGCGATCACGGCGGCAGCCATCGACGAGGTTTCCCGACCGCACTATCAAACGGGGCACTGGACGCCGCATTGCACATTGGCAACAGGCCTCGACGACACTGATTTGAATCGTGCAAAAGGCTTTGTTGAAGAGGATTGGAAACCGCTCGCCGGCGTGTTCGAGGCGGCGGCCCTGGTCGAGTTTATCCCGGTTGCTGGCATCAAGCGCTGGGCGTTGGCGCGTCCTCCCCATTCCACCCGCACGCCTTGAGCCGCTCCCGCATATGCGCCGGCACCGGGGCCACGACGCGGACCGGCTCTTTGTTCCTTGAAATCGGGATCACGATCTCGCGGGCATGCAGATGCAGCCGCGGCTCGCCGAAGCGGGGGCCGTTGCCGTAGATATTGTCGCCGACGATCGGCCAACCCATCGCGGCGGCGTGAACGCGCAGTTGATGGGTGCGGCCGGTGACCGGTTCGAGCGCAAGCCAGCTCTGGCCCCCACCGCGTCCCAGCACCTTCCATTTAGTCACCGCCTGCTGGCCTTGCGGGTCGGGCTTCTGCCACCAGCCGCGTTCGGCATTGAGGCGGCCGAGCGGCATGTTGATGGTGCCCGCGTCCTCGGCCGGTTCCGCTTCAACCACCGCCCAGTAGGTCTTCGAAATCCGGCCATGCTTGAACAGGAGGCCCAGCGAGGCGGTCGCCTTGCGGTGGCGCCCCAGGACCAGGCAGCCCGAGGTATCGCGGTCGAGCCGATGGGCGAGCACCGGCGGCCGTGGCAGCCCGAACCGCAAAGCGTCGAAGGAAGATTCCAGATTGGCGCCGCCTTTGGGGCCGCGATGCACCGGCAGTCCGGCGGGCTTGTCGATCACCAGCATCAGCCCGTCACGATGCAGCACCCGGGCCTGGATTTCGTCCGCCGTCAGCTCGGGAACTTCGGCCGGGGGGTTGAGACTTTCGCTCATGGCACGAAACCGCTAACACACCCCCACCATGAACGATACCACTCCGGATAAGACCAGACTGAGCTGGTGGCGGCGGCTGTCCAGCGGTCTGAAACGCACCTCCAATTCGCTTTCGACGGCGGTCGCCGATCTCGTCACCAAGCGCAAGCTCGACCGCGCCATGCTTGAGGAAATCGAGGAAGTGCTGCTGCGCGCCGATCTGGGAACCGAGGTGGCGGCGCGCATTTCGGCGGCGGTGGGCGTCGGCCGTTATGACAAGGCGATCACGGCCGACGACGTCAAGGCCGTGGTGGCGAACGAAGTCGAGAAAGTGCTGGCGCCGGTGGCGAAGCCGCTGGCCATCGACGCCGCGCAGAGACCGTTCGTGATTCTCGTGGTCGGCGTCAATGGTTCCGGCAAGACCACCACGATCGGCAAGCTGGCGGCCAAATTGAGTGCCGAGGGTCGCCAAGTCATGCTGGCAGCCGGGGATACCTTTCGCGCCGCCGCGATCGAGCAGTTGAAAATTTGGGGCGAGCGCACCAGATCGCCGGTCATCGCCGGCGCGCAGGGCTCGGATGCCGCAAGCCTCGCCTTTAATGCACTGACCGCGGCGCGCGAGCAAAAGCGCGACGTGCTGCTGATCGACACCGCGGGACGTCTGCAGAACAAGGCTGAATTGATGAACGAGCTTGAAAAGGTCGTCCGCGTCATCAGGAAGGTCGATGTCACGGCACCGCATGCGGTGCTTTTGGTGCTGGATGCCACGGTGGGACAGAATGCGCTGTCCCAGGTCGAGGCTTTTCATCGCAGCGCGGGCGTCACCGGTCTGGTCATGACGAAGCTCGACGGTACCGCGCGTGGCGGCATCCTGGTGGCGTTGGCGGAAAAGCACCAGCTGCCAGTCCACTTCATCGGCGTCGGCGAGGGCATCGACGATCTCGCGCCGTTTACCGCGCGGGATTTTGCAAAGGCGATCGCGGGGATCGAATCCTAGGGGTTCTCTGGCATTTCGGCCGGCGCGGGCGCGGCCCGATGCCGGGTTGCTGATATTGGATTATCCGCCTCTGGTGGATCATAACGGCTATAACAGGTGACACGATGGACAAGACCACGCCGCATCCGCTGTTCAAGCTCGCGACCGAACTCGGTCCGCTGCTGGTTTTCTTTGCGGCCAACGCCAAGTTCAACCTGTTCGTCGCTACCGGCGCCTTCATGGTAGCGATCGTGGCTGCGATGATCGCGTCTTATGTGGTGACCCGACATGTGCCGCTGATGGCGCTGGTCACCGGCATCATCGTCATCGTGTTCGGCACGCTGACCCTGGCGCTGCACGATGAAACCTTCATCAAGGTCAAGCCGACCATCATTTACGGCCTGTTCGCCGCGATCCTCGGCGGCGGCCTGTTGTTCGGTCGCTCCTTCATTGCCATCATGTTCGATCAGATGTTCAACCTGACGCCGCAGGGCTGGCGTATCCTGACCGCGCGCTGGGCGCTGTTCTTCCTCGGCATGGCGATCCTCAACGAAATCATCTGGCGCACCCAGAGCACGGATTTCTGGGTCGCCTTCAAGGCGTTCGGTGTGATCCCGTTGACGATGATTTTCGCAGTTGCCCAGATGCCCTTGACGAAACGCTACCATCTGGAGCCGGTTTCGCTGGAAGCGAGCGAGGTCGATGCCGGAGATGTGACCAAGGGTTAGGAAGGCGGTCTCCAAGCCGGGCGAAGGGGAGACCGGCTAACAATCAGAGTCGTTCGGCGATCTCTGCCGTATGTCGCCCCAAACTACCAAGCGGCTGGGACAAACCGCTCGAGCCCACGGCGCGGCTCCTGAAGTGGTCGAGCACGAACAGGCGGATCGCCGAAGACAGATTGCCCTGTTGGCGGTTGCGGTCGATCTCGCCAACCAACTCGGACAGCGTCGAGTCGCGCTCATGGGAGATCTCCTTCATGCCGCTCCAGAAGGCTTCTTCGAGGCTGACGCTGGTCTTGTGGCCGCCGACAACAATCGAACGCTTCACGACAGGGGATTTCATCGTACGCCTCCCACAAACTGTAAGGCTTTATCCTCCCCGATCGACGGCTGACGGTAAATCCGTAGTATTGCGGGCTTTCGCATCAAATATGGGGATAGACCGACCCATTGGTCGCCTGGGCCGGAGGAAGACGATGCCCCGGGCGCATTGTGATGAGCGACACGGCCTTGCTGCAGAGCAAGATCGCATCAAAAGATGCGAACCGACCTTTCCCCGCGCGGAGCGGGAGAAAGGTCGAAGGAAGTACCCCTGGTGGATCACTTCTGCTTGGCGATGATCTTGTCCTTGATGCCGTCATAGGTCTTTTGCGGCAGGATGTTCTTGTTGACCAGGTCGTCCTTGCCCTTGTAGGGCCGGCCCTTGATGATCGCCGCTGAATAAGCCTTGCCAATTCCGGGCAGCGCGTCGAGGGCATCGGCGCTCGCCGTATTGATATCGAGCAGATCGGATTTGGCGGCAGGCGCCATCTTCGAATTGGCTTTCGGCGCCATCTTGTCGCTGTTGGCGGCGGGCTGGGTGGTCTGGGCGGTTGACGGTGATGCCGCCAACAAGCCAAGCGTGAGCGCTGTTGCCGCAAGGGCGGCCAGCGTGAAATGGCGCATGATGTAGGTCCTTCCACGGAGAGTTTAACTAATAGCGCCACGCTAGCTTTGGATTCGTGGCAACGCCATGGCCACCCGATGAATGGCAGCCAAAAGCCGAAGTTTATTCAGATAAACCTGTTTTCAATTCGGACTCAGGAGCCCGCCTTCAGCGCCTTTTCGATCTCGGCCCTGAGCACGGAGTTGATATTGTCAGGGGTTACCGGGCCGACCAGCTTGTAGAGGATGGTGCCGTCGCGACCGACCAGGAAGGTTTCGGGCACGCCATAGACGCCCCATTCGATCGCGGCGCGGCCGGTGCTGTCGACGCCGACGATGCCATAGGGATTGCCGTAACGGCCGAGAAAGCGCCGGGCATTGTCGGTCGAATCCTTGTAGTCGATGCCGATCAGTTGCAGCCGTCCGTCCTTGGCCAACTCGGTCAACAACGGCGCCTCGTCGTGGCACGGTATGCACCAGGAGGCCCAGACGTTGACGAGGCTGACCTTGCCTTTGAAGACGGCCGGATCGAGCCCAGGCACCGCTGCACCGGCGGCGGCGAGGCCTTGCAACGGCGGCAGCGGGGTTGGCGGCGCCTTGTGACCAATCAGGGCGGAGGGGATCAATGAGGGATCGGTAACGCCAAGCCGGAACCAGAAGATTGCGGCCAGCGCGACGAATGCGATCAGCGGCAGCGCCATCAGCCAGGACCGCCGGGATCGCGGCGGCTCGGTCGTCAGTGGCTCCCCCGTCGATGGCTCGGCCGTTGTATCCACAGGGTCGCTCATGGGATCTCCGCTCATTTGATGTCCGCCGCGCTGCGCCCGGAGCGCCTGACCACGCCGGAAGCATCGAGCTCGCGCAGGCGCTGCTTCTGGCGGCGATAATCGATCGCAATCCAGGCGATCAGGATGAAGACCACGATCGCGACCAGCCCATAGGACGTCAGGATAAAGGGCGCGTAAGGACCAAGCGACATCGTCACGCCGCCCGCCGGCCGGCTTGCATCATCTGCAAGGCGCGCACCCGGCGGCGCAGGATCTCGTTGCGCATCGCCGCCAGGTGCAGCGTGACGAACAACAGCGAAAACGCTAGTGCCATCACCAATAGCGGAACCAGGAAGGCGCGGTCGAGTGTGGGCCCCCCCATCCGCAGTACCGAAGCCGGCTGATGCAGCGTGTTCCACCAGTCGACCGAGAATTTGATGATCGGCAGATTGATGGCGCCGACCAGCGTCAGGATCGCCGCCGCCCGGGCGGCGCGCGAAGGATCTTCCACCGCCCGCCATAGCGCGATCAGGCCGAGATACATCAAGAACAGGATCAAAACCGAGGTCAGCCGGGCGTCCCATTCCCAATAGGTGCCCCACATCGGCCGGCCCCACAGCGAGCCCGTCACCAGCGCCAGAAAGGTAAAGGCGGCGCCGATCGGAGCGGCGGCCTTGGCGGCCACATCCGCCAGAGGATGCCGCCAAACCAGCGTACCCAGTGCCGCCACGCTCATCACCGCCCACACGAACATCGACAGCCAGGCATTGGGCACATGGATGAACATGATCTTGACGGTCGCGCCCTGCTGATAGTCGTCGGGCGCGACCGCCGATTGATAGAGACCGATCAGCAGCAAAGCCGCGGTTATTCCCGCAAGCCACGGCAGCAGCCGCGCCGTCAGCGACAGGAACCTGGTGGGATTGGCGAGATCGATCAGCGTCATGGCATCCTGTTAAAGGTCACGGCCCTGCCAGGCAACGAGAACAGAAGCGTTCCTTGAGAGTTGATCGACGACCGCCAGGGGCATGAGCTGATTGCTGCTTTGTGACATGGCCTTCCGGGGATGCCCATTTCAGCCGGGATCAGTCCAGCCCGTGCCGCAGGCTGGCGGCTGCTGCGAACGGTCCAATGACGAAGCTGGTCAGCGACAGCGCGCACAGGATCGAGAAGGGTGCACCAAATGATGACGGGCCGGCGATGGCGGCCTGGGAGGCGGCGACGCCGAAGATCAATACGGGGATCGACAGCGGCAGCACCAGCACCGCCAGCAACAGCCCGCCGCGATGCAGCGTGACCGCCAGCGCCGCGCCGATCATGCCGGTAAAGGTCAGGGCGGGCGTGCCGGCCAGCAGCGTCAAGGCCACCGCCGATGTCGACAGCGCGTCGAGATTCAATAGCAGGCCTAAAACCGGGGTGGCGATGATCAGCGGCAGCCCTGCGGCCAGCCAGTGCGCCAGCGCTTTGGCGGCGCAGGCCAGTTCCAGCGGCGTCCGGCCCATCACGATCAGGTCGAGCGAGCCGTCCTCGTGGTCGGCCATGAACAGGCGATCGAGCGTGAGCAGGCTGGCGAGCAGCGCGCCGAGCCAGAGGATCGCGGGTCCCAGCCGTGCCAGCAGCGCCAGATCGGGGCCGATCGCGAACGGCATCAGCACCACCACGGTGAGAAAGAACAATACTCCGATCAGCGCGCCGCCACCGACCCGTAGCGCGATCCGGATATCCCGCTTGATGAGCGCGGCGAGGGCGGTCATGCCAGGCGTCTCCCGCGGTATTGATTCACCTCGCGTCCCCGATCCGCAATTCGCGTGCGGCAATTCCTAAGGGAGAGTGGGTGGCGGCGACGATCAGGCCGCCGCTCGAAAGATGATCGCGCATCAGGCCGGCAAACAGCGTTTGACCGGCGGTGTCCAGGGCATTGGTCGGCTCGTCCAGAAGCCAGATCGGCCGCCGCACGACCAATAGCCTTGCGATCGAAAGCCTTCGTCTTTGTCCGGCCGACAAATAGGCCGCCGGTAGGCCGATGGCGTGATCGAGCCCGACGGCGGCGAGACTTGCGGCCGCGTCGGATGCTGCGCCGCCGAGAAAATCCCGCCAGAAAGACAGGTTTTCCACAACGCTCAGAGCAGGCTTCAGCGCGTCGCGGTGACCGAGAAAATGGGCCTGTTCGGCCAGCGTCAGTTCGGGGTTGCCGCCCTCGATCCCAATGGATCCGCCAGCCACCGCCAATAGCCCCGCGATCAGCCGCAGCAGCGAGGTTTTACCCGATCCATTGGTGCCGATGACGGCCAGCGCTTCTCCTGCGGCGGTCTCGAAATCGAGGCCCGAAAATATTTCCCGGCCGCCCCGCACACATCTCACGCCACATCCGGAGAGCCGCATCTTGCCCATCCTGGCTCTCTAAAATGTTGGGAAAGCATGACCACGCCGACGATGGTCGGTGTGGCGGGCCCGCGGGAAAGCTTCTATAAGCGCGGACTTGATGCAGCACATCATCTGCCGCCACAAGCCATCCGGCTAACTCTCGCGGACGGTGTTTTGATACCCTCTCCGGGTATAACGATCAATCGGGATTCCCTCACATGACCTCGCTCGACAGTTTCAAATGCCAGAAGACCCTCAAGGTCGGCGGCAAGACCTACATCTATTACAGCCTGCCCGCGGCCGAGAAAAACGGGCTGAAGGGGATTTCCAGACTTCCCTATTCGATGAAGGTGCTGCTGGAGAACCTGCTGCGCAACGAGGATGACCGCACCGTCAAGAAAGCCGACATCCTTGCGGTGGCAAAATGGCTCAAGAAGCGCGCCCTCGAACACGAGATCGCGTTCCGCCCGGCGCGCGTGCTGATGCAGGATTTCACCGGCGTGCCGGCCGTGGTCGATCTGGCGGCGATGCGCAACGCGATGCAGGCGCTCGGCGGCGACGCCGAAAAGATCAATCCGCTGGTACCGGTCGATCTCGTCATCGACCACTCCGTGATCGTGAACTTCTTCGGCGACAATAAAGCCTTCGGCAAGAATGTCGTCGAGGAATACAAGCAGAATCAGGAGCGGTATGAATTCCTGAAGTGGGGCCAAAAGGCGTTTTCGAATTTCTCCGTGGTTCCGCCGGGCACCGGCATCTGTCATCAGGTCAATCTCGAATACCTCGCGCAGACGGTGTGGACCAGGAAGGAGAAAATGACGGTCGGCAAGAAGACCGGCACCTTCGAGGTCGCCTACCCGGATTCGCTGGTCGGGACCGACTCGCACACCACCATGGTCAACGGCCTGGCCGTGCTCGGCTGGGGCGTCGGCGGCATCGAGGCAGAAGCCTGCATGCTGGGCCAGCCGCTGTCGATGCTGCTGCCGGAGGTGGTCGGCTTCAAGCTCAAGGGCCAGCTCAAGGAAGGCGTCACCGCGACCGATCTGGTGCTGACGGTGACCCAGCTTTTGCGCAAGCAGGGCGTGGTCGGCAAATTCGTGGAATTCTTCGGCCCTGGCCTCGATCATCTGTCGGTCGCGGACAAGGCGACCATCGGCAACATGGCGCCGGAATATGGCGCGACCTGCGGCTTCTTTCCGGTCGACGCCGCGACCATCGATTATCTCAAGACCTCGGGCCGCAAGGCGGACCGGGTCGCGCTGGTTACCGCCTATGCCAAGGCGCAAGGCCTGTTCCGATCAGCCAAGTCGGCTGATCCGGTCTTCACGACCACGCTGACGCTCGATCTGGCAGACGTGGTGCCCTCGATGGCCGGACCGAAGCGCCCCGAGGGCCGCGTCGCGCTGCCGGCGGTTGCCGAAGGTTTTTCAACCGCGATGACCAGCGAATACAAGAAGGCCGCCGATGCGTCGACGCGCTATGCGGTCGACAATCGCGATTTCGATCTTGGCCATGGCGACGTCGTCATTGCGGCGATCACCTCCTGTACCAACACGTCGAATCCGAGCGTTCTGATCGGCGCCGGGTTGTTGGCGCGCAACGCCGCCGCCAAAGGCCTGAAGGCCAAACCGTGGGTCAAGACCTCGCTGGCGCCGGGCAGCCAGGTGGTCGCGGAATATCTGGCCAATTCAGGCCTGCAGACCGATCTGGACAAGGTCGGCTTCAATCTCGTCGGCTTCGGCTGCACCACCTGCATCGGCAATTCCGGCCCGCTGCCGGAAGACATTTCGAAGTCGATCAACGACAACGGCATCGTCGCCGCCGCGGTGCTGTCGGGCAACCGCAACTTCGAAGGCCGCGTCAGCCCGGACGTGCAGGCCAACTATCTGGCGTCGCCGCCGCTGGTGGTGGCTTACGCGCTGGCAGGGACAGTGACCAAGGATCTGGCGGTCGAGCCGATCGCCAACGGCAAGGATGGCAAACCCGTCTATCTGAAGGACATCTGGCCGACGACCAAGGAAATCAATGCCTACATGAAGAAATTCGTCACCGCCACGATCTTCAAGAAACGCTATGCCGACGTGTTCAAGGGCGATACCAACTGGCGCAAGATCAAGACCGTGGAGAGCGAAACCTATCGCTGGAACATGAGCTCGACCTACGTGCAGAACCCGCCCTACTTCGAGGGCATGAAGAAGCAGCCGGAGCCGATCGTCGACGTTGTCGACGCGCGGATCCTGGCGATGTTCGGCGACAAGATCACCACCGACCACATCTCGCCGGCCGGCTCGATCAAGCTGACCTCGCCGGCCGGCAAATTCCTCAGCGAGCATCAGGTGCGCCCGGCCGACTTCAATCAATACGGCACGCGGCGCGGCAATCATGAGATCATGATGCGCGGCACCTTCGCCAATATCCGGATCAAGAACTTCATGCTGAAGGGCGCCGACGGCAATATTCCGGAGGGCGGCCTCACCAAGCATTGGCCGGACGGCGAGCAGATGTCGATCTATGAGGCGGCCATGAAGTATCAGGCCGAGAAGGTACCGCTGGTGGTTTTTGCCGGCGCCGAATACGGCAACGGCTCGTCGCGCGATTGGGCCGCGAAAGGCACCCGGCTGCTCGGCGTGCGCGCCGTGATCTGCCAGAGCTTCGAGCGTATCCATCGCTCCAATCTGGTCGGGATGGGCGTGCTGCCATTGACCTTCGAGGATGGAACGTCCTGGCAGTCAATCGGTCTGAAGGGCGATGAGAAGGTTACGATCCGCGGGCTGCAAGGCGATCTGAAGCCGCGCCAGATGCTCACGGCTGAGATCACGTCCAGTGATGGCTCGTCGCAGCGCCTCCCGCTTTTGTGCCGGATCGATACGCTCGACGAACTCGATTACTATCGAAATGGCGGCATTCTGCAATACGTACTGCGCAAGCTCGCGGCGTGATACCAAGGGTGGTCGACGGCTCACCGCGAAGTGAGTGGCGAGGAAAGGAGAGCCGGCCTATGAAAGGCCGCTTTCCTGGGCTACCGGTGCCGCAATGTCAGGCATCGCAAGGGGTGGTATCAAAATTGTGGGCGTGTCCCGATTTCCAGTATGACAGCGATGATGGTCTATAAGTCTGTTTCGCGATGGTCGGGCGCGCTCGGCGTTTGCGCGATCGTTGCAACGATACGTCCGGCTCAGGCCGACCCGCGCGCGGTAATCGAGTTGTTTACGTCGCAGGGCTGCTCGTCGTGTCCGGCCGCCGACAAGGTTCTCGGCGAACTGGCCAAGGATCCTTCGGTGGTCGCGCTGAGTATGCCGATCGATTACTGGGACTATCTCGGCTGGAAGGACACGCTGGCGGATGCCCGCTTCAGTGCGCGCCAGAAGGCCTATTCGCGGATGCGCGGCGATCGTGAAGTCTATACGCCGCAAGTTGTCGTCAATGGCTCGGCGCATGTGATCGGCAGCGACCGCGAGGCCATCGAGAGCGCCATCGGGACGACCAGGAAGACCGACGGAGTGATGTCGGTTCCGGTGACGATGACGCAATCCGGCAGACAGCTCACGGTTTCGGTCGCGGCCGCCAGCAAGGGCCCCGCGGCGATGCATGGCGAAGTCTGGATCTGTTCGATTTCGACAGCGGTGCCGATCATGATCGGCCGCGGGGAGAATGGCGGTCGCGAAGTCACCTACTACAATGTAGTGCGTAACCTGCTCAAAGTAGGTGACTGGAACGGTACCTCGGGCAGCTGGACGGTGCCCTTGGAGAATATATCCCGTGACGGCGTCGATGCGGCGGCGGTCTATCTTCAGGACGGCAATCGCGACAAGCCGGGTCCGATGTTGGGGGCGGCGTTCAAGTCGCTCCAATAAACGACGACCTATGCTATGGGATTTTGCCGAATGGCGCCTTCCTAAACTAAACCCGCGTTTGGCGTCGAACCCTCCGGACCCAGACCGGCAGCCAAACAACGAAATTGCGGACTTGTGGGGTCGATTGCCGTGACACGCCGGCATCCCCGAAAAGAAAAAAGGACCAACTTTCGTTGGCCCCTTGGCTCAAGAGCCGTTGCGCAGATAGGCCCGATCCCGACGACCCCGGGGGGCTGGGGGCTGAGGAATCCGGTGCCGAAAGGACCGGGCCAACGCAAGTTTGAGTTGTAGCAGTGTAGCACGGCGCCCGCTGGGCGGAAGTGCGGCGGCATTATGATCGCGTTAACGATCCCGTGACGGCCAGTCCTGCCATGGGTGCCGGAAACCCTGTTCTGCCAGGGCGAATCCCGCCCGGCCGCCCCACCGGCCTCTTGCAGCGGCGGGCGGTCGGCGCAATCATGTCGGTTGGATGACAAGGGGGAGGTCTCATGAGTTCGATGTCGGAGGAAGCCGATCCAAGCGAGGCTCGCGCAGCGGTGCGCAGTGCCGCTGCGGGTCCTGTGCCGGGCCGGGTGACGTTCAATCGGCTCGAACTCAATCGTATCCTCAATCTCTATGGGCGGATGGTGGCCGAAGGCGAGTGGCGTGACTATGCCATCGATTTTCTGCGCGATCGCGCGGTGTTCTCGGTCTACCGCCGCGCTTCGGAAGTGCCCCTCTACCGCATCGAGAAAGATCCGCGGCTGGCGCGCAAGCAGGGCATCTACAGCGTGATTTCGGCAAGCGGACTGATCCTTCGCCGCGGCCACGAACTCGACCGTGTACTGTTGGTGATCGACCGCAAGCTGGCTGTGGTTTAGGGCTCGTCAAGGCTCAGATCGGGCGGGCGCCGTCGTCGCGCCCTCGCCCAGTGAGCGCTGCATCATCACGGTGTCGAGCCAGCGGCCGAATTTGAAGCCGACATTCGGGTGGGTCCCGATCATCTGAAACCCGCATTTGGCATGCAGACGGATCGATCCGGCGTTGGCGGAATCCCCGATCACCGCGATCATCTGGCGATGACCGCGCTGTTCCGATGCCGCGATCAGGCTCTGCAGCAATTGCATGCCAATGCCGCGGCGGTGGATGGAAGGCTCCAGATAGACCGAATTCTCGACGGTGAAGCGATAGGCCGGCCGCGGCCGGTAGGCGCCAGCATAGGCATATCCGACCACGCGGCCATCGAGGGCTGCGACCAGATAGGGAAAGCCGCCGTCGGTCAGCGCGTCAAAGCGCCGCGTCATCTCGGTGAGATCCGGCGGGATCAACTCGAAGGTCGCAGTACCATGGCGCACGGCGTGGTCGTAAATACCAGTAATGCGGGGCAGGTCGGCGGCGTTGGCGGGCCTGATTTCGGCTGATGGCATGGCCATCCAGCCTATTTTAAGCGTGGCAAAAGGAAAGCCCCGGCCGTGAGGCCGGGGCCATATTCATCTGCCTGAGCCAAAGGCAGATCAGTCGCGCTGGCCGAGCAGCTGCAGCAGCAACGTGAACAGGTTGATGAAGTTCAAATACAGCGAAAGCGCGCCGACAATCGAGGCCCGCTCCGCGATATCGCCACCCTGCGAAGCATATCCATAGATATAATCATTCTTCAGCCGCTGGGTATCGTAGGCCGTCAGGCCGGCAAATACCAGCACCCCGATCACCGACACCAAGAACTGCAGCATCGAGCTGGCGAGGAACAAATTCACCAGGCTTGCGATGATGACCCCGAAAAGTCCCATGATCAGGAACGATCCCATTCCGGTCATGTCGCGCTTGGTGGTGTAGCCATACAGGCTGAGCGCCCCGAACGTCGCGGCGGTGATGAAGAACACCCGCACGATCGAGGTATGCGTGTAGACCAGAAAGATCGACGACAGCGAAATGCCCATCAGCGCCGAAAACACCCAGAACAGCATCTGGGCGGTTGCCGGCTTCATCCGGTTGATGCCTGCAGAAATCGCGAACACCATGCCGAGCGGCGCCAGGATGAACAGCCATTTCAGCGGACTGACGAACATCGCGTAGCCGAACGGCGTCAGATAGATGCTGCCGATGCGGACTGCATCGCCGGCAGGACTGGTCGTCACCGCCGCCATGTAGACGCCAAGCGCGGCGAGCCCCGTGATGGCGAGGCCGATGCTCATGTAGTTGTAGATGCGCAGCATGTAGGCGCGCAGACCAGCGTCGACGGTCGCGGCGTCAGCGCGCCCGGCGGCCCGGCCGAAAGGAGAGGTGTAGTTGCGGTCTAGGTCCGACATGGTCGAATTCCCGTTTGTTGGTCCGGCAGAGCGCAAGGGGGTTTGCGGAGCCGATTAAAGAAATCTATCCCAGATACCGCCATCTGCTGACATTAATTTTGTGTCATCAAACCGGCCTCTGACCCTGTGGATATGTGGGAAACTAGCACATTCACCGCAAGCTTTCATGCGCGGCTGAATGTCGCTCCGGCGCACGAATTCGCCGGAGCCGGGCGGCCGCGGTCGCTCGCCAGCCGTACGGCCTGCGCTGGCCGCGTCAACTGGTCGCGGATGCGCTCCAACCTGTTTGATTTTTCACAAATTTCGCAAAACCGTCGCAGGCTTCTGGTTGAGCGCCAACAGCGTACCCGCCAGCCCCAGTCCTACCGTCACGATCAGCGCCGCGGCGACCACGCCCGCGGCGCTGCCGGCCTGCCAAATGAAGGTCAGCGTCATCAGCCGGGACACGATCAGCCAGGCCGCGACTGAACCCGCGACCACCCCGAACACCGCGGTGGCAAAGCCGATCATCAGGTATTCCAGCGCGTAGGCGCCAAGCAGCCGCGCCCGGGTCGCGCCGAGGGTCTTGAGAATGACGGCATCGTACACCCGATGTCGGTGACCGGCGGCCAGGGCCCCACCTAGTACCAGAATGGCCGAGATCAGTGTGACGGCGCTGGCGCCGCGGATCGCCAGCACCAGGTTGGTGATCACCCCGCCAATGGTTTCCAACGCCTCTCGGACTCGAACGCTTGTCACCATCGGGAAGGCGTCGGCCACCGATTTGATGATGCGGGCGTCATCGGCGGCATTCGGGTGCGCCTCGGTCAGCGTGGCAATATGGGTATGCGGAGCGCCCCGGAAGGCGTTAGGGGAAAACACCAGGACGAAATTGATGCCGAGTCCCTGCCAGTCAACGTTGCGCATGTTGCCGATGGTGGCTGTGATATCGCGGCCGAGCACGTTGACCACGATGGGGTCGCCGATCTTGAGCCCGAGCCCGTCGGCGATCTTCTTTTCGATCGAGACCAGCGGCGGGCCGTCATAGTCGGCGCCCCACCATTGGCCTTCGACCACCTTGGATCCCTTGGGGATCTCGCCGGTATAGGTCAAGCCGCGGTCGCTTTGCAGCACCCATTCGGCGTCGCTCGAGGCCTTGAGGTCTTCGGCCTTGACGCCGCGGGCCGCGACGATGCGCCCGCGCAGCATCGGCACGTCTTCGACGGTCGATTGCGGCTCGGCCTTGGTGAGGAAGGCGGCAAACCGGTCGGCATCGTGGGCGGGAATGTCGATAAAATAGAACGATGGCGCGTGTTCCGGCAGCGCCGCCATGAATTGCCGGCGCAGATTGCCGTCGATCTGCGTGATCGTAACCAGCACTGCGAGGCCAAGGCCAAGTGACATCACCACCGACGGCGTCAATGCGCCCGGCCGGTAGATATTGGCGATCGCCAATCGCAGCATGGTGATGCGGCTGCGCGGCAGCGTCCGCGCCAGCGCCATCAGGCCGGCGGCGACGCCGCGCAACAGCGCGAAGACCACGACCGAGGATATCACGAATACCGCCGCGAGGCGTTTATCGTAAGCAAGCCCGACCACCACCGCGATCAGCAAGGCGATCACCACGGCCATCAAAACCAGATAGCGCCAGCGCGGCCGATGCCAGGCGCTCGCGACCGCTTCACGAAACAGCGCCGCCACCGGCACGTCATGCACCCGGCCGAGCGGCCATAGGCCGAAGGCGAGCGCGGTCAGCAACCCGTAGACCAGCGACAGCAGCAGTTGATCGGGGTGAAGCGCGGGCACGACCGGCAGCGGCAACAGCTTGCCGAACAGGCCGACGATGATGAACGGCAACGCCGCACCGGCGCAGAGGCCGATCGCCGAGCCGGCCAAGGCGAGCAGCAGGACCTGCACCAGGTAGATCTTGAACACCTCGCGACCGGTGGCACCCAGCGCCTTGAAGGTGGCGATGACGTCGCGGCGGCGATCGATGTGGCTCTTGATGGCATTGGCGACGCCGACGCCGCCGATCAGGAGCGCGGCGAGGCCGACCAGCGTGAGGAACTGGCTGAAACGGCTGATCGTGCGTTCCAGCTGCGGCGAGGCATTGCTGCGGCTGCGAATCTCCCAGCCGGCCTCCGGCAAGGCCGCCCTGACGTCATCCACCAGCGCGGTCACCGCGCTATCGCTGGTGTTGTCGTTCGGCAAATTGACCCGGTAGATCCAGCGCACCAGGCTGCCCGGTTGCAACAGCCCGGTGGCGCGCAGTCCGGCTTCGCTGATCAGGAAGCGCGGACCAAGGCCGAGGCCGCCGGCGAGTTTGTCCGGTTCGGCATTGACGAGGCTGCGGATTTGAAAGCGGGCGCTGCCGATGCTGACGAGGTCACCGAGCTTGAGGTCGAGCCGCGCCAGCAGGGTCGAATCCGCAGCGGCGCCGAACACTTCCCCGGCAGCGTCTTGCCGCTCGGCCAACAGCTCGGCCACCGGCATCTGCGGTTCAAGCATCAGTTCGCCCAGCATCGGGTAGGCACTGTCGACCGCCTTCAGCTCGACCAATGCGAGACTTCCATTGCCGCTGCGCACCATCGCACGCAGCGTCGCAGCCACCGACAGTTGTCCGCGGCTGCGCAGATAGGCGACCTCGTCCGGGGTGGCCTCGCGCTGGATCAGCGAGAAGGCCGCATCGCCGCCCAACAGCGTCCGGCCCTCATGCGCCAGGCCCTCGCTGAGGCTGGCCGCGACCGAACCGACACCGGCTATCGCCATCACCCCAAGCGCGATGCAGGCGATGAAGACGTAAAAGCCGCGCAAGCCGCCGCGCAATTCGCGTAGCGCGAAGCGCACGGCGAGCGACGTTTCCCCGACGCCCCCTACAGGTTCGGTAGCCAGACTAGATGCGGCCAGGCTCATGAAACGGCTCGGTGGGGCTCGGAGTTCTCGCCGTCGATCCGGCCCGAGCGCAGTCGCACCACGCGGTCGCAGCGTTGCGCCAGCGCGGTGTCGTGGGTGACCAGCACCAGCGTCATGCCGCGCTCGGCATGTTTGGTGAACAACAGGTCGACGATTTGCTTGCCGGTCGCCTCATCGAGATTTCCGGTGGGCTCATCGGCCACCAGGATCGCGGGATCCGGCGCCAGCGCGCGGGCAAGCGCGACGCGCTGCTGCTCGCCGCCTGATAATTGCGAGGGGTAGTGATGCAGGCGGTCGCCAAGGCCGACCGACGCCAGTTCGTGGGCGGCGCGCCGGGAGGCCTCGGGATTGCCGGCCAGCTCCAGCGGCACTGCGACATTCTCCAGCGCGGTCATGGTGGGGATCAGGTGGAAGGATTGGAACACGATGCCGACTTGGCGGCCGCGAAAGCGGGCCAGTGCGTCCTCGTCCAGGGCATTGAACGCGGTACCGTTGACCACCACCTCTCCGCTGTCGGGGCGCTCCAGTCCCGCCATGATCATCAGAAGCGTCGATTTGCCGGAACCCGATGGTCCGATCAGGCCGATTGCTTCCCCGGACGCCACCTGCAGGCTGATATCCTTCAGGATATGAACCCGCGCCGCGCCGGTGCCGAGCGAGAGATTGACGTTCGAAATGAAGATGGTGTCCGGCTCAATGCCGGCAAATGTCGAGGATTCGATGAGACTGTCCATGGCTTGGTCATATGGCACTTCTGTAAGCGAGGTCGAGGGGCCGCGACGCAGGTTCATGCACATGCTCGTGTCGGGCTTGCTGGTGTGGGGCTTGACACTGATGGCGGCCGAACCGGGATTTGCCCAGGGAATTGTCGCCAACAAGCCAAAACCGATCAAAATGGTGGTTCTGGGCGATTCGTTGAGCGCGGGCCTTGGCCTTCCGGCCGCCGCGGCGTTCCCGGCACGGTTACAAAAGGCATTGGAAAACAGCGGGATAATGGTCGACGTCAGCAATGCGGGGGTGTCCGGCGATACCAGTTCCGGCGGCCGCGACCGGCTCGACTGGTCGGTGCCGGAAGGTACTGACGTCGTGATCGTCGAGCTTGGTGCCAATGATGCCCTGCGCGGCACCGACCCCGCCGTGACGCGCGCGGCGCTATCGGACATTCTAGGCCGGCTCAAGGCGCGCAAGATCGCGGTGTTGTTGTGCGGCATGGTCGCGCCGCCGAATTACGGCAGCGAGTATTCGGCGAAGTTCAATGCGATCTATCCTGAGCTTGCAAAATCATTTGGGGTGCCGCTCTATCCGTTCTTCCTGGAGGGCGTCGCCGCGCACGCGAACCTCAACCAGGCCGACGGCATGCATCCGACGGCGGAGGGCGTCGACGTCATCGTCAAAAACATTTTGCCCATGGTGGAGGCAGTTCTCGGCTCGATATCCGGGCAACGCAGTTGAAAAACGGGCAGCACTAACCCTAACGCGACGTTTTCCCGCAAGCTATGCAGTGGCTGGACGCTGGATGCTTCGCAGAGTCACATAACTGCGGTAAAAAATCGGCATCGGCGATTCGTTGCCGAAATGTTGTTTCAGGCCATCATCTTTCCCGAAAACCGTTATTCACTTTTCGGGATGTGCCTTAAGCATCGGGAGTAGAGCGATGCCGCGTTTGTTCACTGGACTGGAAATTCCGGCCGAGATCGGCCAGACACTTTCCAGCTTGCGTGGCGGGCTGCCGGGCGCCCGCTGGATCGACCCCGAAAATTACCACGTCACCTTGCGCTTCATCGGCGATATCGATGGGGTCGCCGCCAACGAAATCGCTTCAATGCTGTTCCGGGTCAACCGCAGGCCGTTCGAAGTGGCTTTGCAGGGCCTCTCAAGCTTCGGCGGCAAGAAACCGCGCGCGGTGGTGGCCTCGGTGGTGCCGAGTCGTCCATTGATCGAGCTGCAGGCCGAACTCGAGCGGCTGATGCAGCGCATCGGGCTCGATCCGGAGGGACGGAAATTCACGCCGCATGTGACGCTGGCGCGACTGCGCGACGCCTCTAACCTGGATGTCGCGGACTATCTGTCGGTGCGCGGATACTTTCCGACCCGGGTTTTTACGGCGTCACGATTCGTGCTGTTCTCCTCCCGCGCCTCCACGGGCGGCGGGCCCTACGTGATCGAGGGCTCCTACGCGCTCACCCCGTGAACGCTCGCCGCCTCCATGCGGAGGAGCTTCCGCACCGGGGTTGATGGCGTTGGCTGCTATGCCGCCGTGATCTCCGGACGACGACCCAGCCGGAGGGCCGCATAGCCGCTGCACCAATTCGCGGCTTGCAATTTTCTTCCGGCTGGGGCCGTAAAGGGGCCATGCTGTCCACCCCGCCCGCCTCGTTTGATGCCCTCTATCGGTCCCTCGTTGCATCCGGCGCGATCGAGCCCGATGCCGCGCAGGCGGAGGTGGCCGAGGCATTCTCCGACCTTGAACGGCGGCTTGCGGGTTACAAGCCGGGGCGCAAGCAGGGCTTGCTCGGCCGGCTGTTTGCCGACAAGGACGAGCCGCCGCCGCGCGGCCTCTACATTCACGGCGAAGTCGGGCGCGGCAAGACCATGCTGATGGATCTGTTTTTTCAGCAAAGCCAGGTGGCGCACCGCCGCCGCGCCCATTTCCATGAATTCATGGCCGATGTGCACGAGCGGATCTACGGCCTGCGCCAGAGCATCGCGCGCGGCGAGATCGCCGACGGGGATGTGATTGCACTGACCGCCGGCTCGATTTTCGACGAAGCCTGGCTACTATGTTTCGACGAGTTTCATGTCACCGACATCGCGGATGCCATGATCCTCGGAAGGCTGTTCTCAAAACTGTTCGAACTGGGCACCGTGGTCGTGGCAACCTCCAATGTCGCGCCCGAGGATCTGTACAAGGGAGGGCTGAACCGGGCGCTGTTTCTTCCTTTCATCGCGCAGATAGCAGAGCACATGGAGGTGTTGCGGCTCGCCGCGCGCACCGATTTCCGCCTGGAAAAGCTCGTCGGCGTGAAAATGTGGCTGGTGCCGGCGGACGCCGCCGCCGACTCAGCCCTCGATCGGGCGTGGTCGAGGATGACCGGCAACGCTCCTTGCGAACCGCGCGATATTTCCATCAAGGGCCGCGCCCTGCATGTGCCGTGCTCGGCGCATGGCGTGGCGCGATTTTCGTTTCCGGATCTCTGCGAAGCGCCGCTCGCTGCGTCGGATTATCTCAGGCTCGCGCACGACTATCATACCATCATGATCGACCGCATCCCGGTGATGGACTACCCCGAGCGCAACGCCGCCAACCGGTTCATCGCCTTGATCGATACGCTTTACGACAACAAGGTGAAATTGATGGCCTCCGCCGCGGCCGATCCGGCGTCGCTCTATCGTGCCACCGAGGGCGATGAGGCCCGCGCCTTCAGGCGAACCGCCTCGCGGCTGATCGAAATGAGTTCGCAATCCTATCTGGCGGAGCCCCACGGCCACAAGGATTCCGCCGCCAGCGGCTCCAGCACCGGCCTGGTGGAGACTTGAACCGGCTTGCCGCGGTCGGGAAAGAGCGACCGCAGCGTCGCCGATCTGATCGAAATCGAGGCAGGACCGAGAATTGAGCACACCGCGACTTGAACGGCTCGGTCGAAAGGGATAACCAGCCATTCAAGTCTCCATCCACCCCTCCTTGACTTTCAGAGGACAGAATTCCCATGGCGCGCGACAAGATTGGCTTGATTGGCTCCGGTCAGATCGGCGGAACATTGGCTCACCTGATCGGCCTGAAGGAACTGGGCGATGTCGTGATGTTCGACATTGCAGAGGGCGTACCGCAGGGCAAATCGCTGGATATCGCGCAATCCTCGCCGGTCGATGGGTTCGACGCGCATTTTACCGGGGCCAATTCCTACGAGGCGCTCGATAACGCCAAGGTCTGCATCGTCACCGCCGGCGTGCCGCGCAAGCCCGGCATGAGCCGCGACGATCTCCTGAGCATCAATCTCAAGGTGATGGAGCAGGTCGGCGCCGGCATCAAGAAATATGCGCCCGACGCCTTCGTGATCTGCATCACCAATCCGCTCGATGCCATGGTGTGGGCGCTGCAGAAGGCCTCCGGCATGCCGCACAAGAAGGTGGTCGGCATGGCGGGCGTGCTGGATTCCTCTCGCTTCCGTTATTTCCTGGCCGACGAGTTCAACGTCTCGGTCGAAGACGTCACCGCCTTCGTGCTTGGCGGCCACGGCGACACGATGGTGCCGCTGGTCAAATATTCCACGGTCGCCGGTATTCCCCTGCCCGATCTGGTCAAGATGGGCTGGACCTCGCAGGCGCGGATCGACGAGATCGTCGATCGCACCCGCAACGGCGGCGCCGAAATCGTCAACCTCTTGAAGACCGGCTCGGCGTTCTATGCGCCCGCCGCATCCGCGGTGGCGATGGCCGAGAGCTACCTCAGGGACAAGAAGCGCGTGCTGCCCTGCGCGGCCTATCTCAACGGCGAATACAACGTCAAGGACATGTATGTCGGTGTGCCCGTCGTGATCGGATCGAAGGGCGTTGAGCGTATCGTCGAGATCGAGCTGGCCGGCAAGGACCGTGAGGCGTTCGACAAATCGGTCGGCGCGGTGCAGGGTCTGGTCGATGCCTGCAAGAAGATCGCGCCGGATCTGTTGGGCCGCTGACCTCCATCAAGGGCAGCCAGTCGAATTGTTGATTGTTAAGGGGCTTTCGGGGGCCGAAAGATGAATATTCACGAATACCAGGCTAAGGCGCTGCTGCACGAATTCGGCGTGCCGATCTCGAAAGGCGTGCCGGTGCTGCGGGCGGCCGATTCTGATGCCGCGGCGAAAACGCTCCCCGGTCCGGTCTTTGTGGTCAAGAGCCAGATCCATGCCGGCGGCCGCGGCAAGGGCAAGTTCAAGGAAGCCTCCGCCGGCGACAAGGGCGGTGTCCGCATCGCCAAGTCGGTCGCCGAGGTCAACGAATATGCCAAGCAAATGCTGGGCGCGACCCTGGTCACGGCGCAGACCGGCCCGCACGGCAAGCAGGTCAACCGGCTTTACATCGAGGACGGCTCCGACATCGACAAGGAGTTCTACCTGTCGATCCTGGTCGACCGGGAATCGTCGGAAGTGTCGTTCGTGGTGTCCACCGAAGGCGGCGTCAATATCGAGGAGGTCGCCCATCACACGCCGGAAAAGATCGTGACCTTCTCGGTCGATCCGGCAACCGGCATCATGTCCCATCACGGACGCACCGTCGCCAAGGCGCTCAAGCTGACCGGTGATCTCGCCAAGCAGGCGGAGAAGCTGGTGGCGCAGCTCTATACCGCGTTCGTCGCCAAGGACATGGCGATGCTGGAGATCAACCCGCTGGTCGTCACCAGGCAGGGTCAGTTGCGGGTGCTCGACGCCAAGGTCTCGTTCGACGGCAACGCGCTCTATCGCCATCCCGAAATCGTGGCGCTGCGCGACGAGACCGAGGAAGACGCCAAGGAAATCGAGGCGTCCAAATACGATCTCAATTACATCACGCTCGATGGCACCATCGGCTGCATGGTCAATGGCGCTGGCCTGGCGATGGCGACGATGGATATCATCAAGCTCTACGGCATGGCCCCGGCCAACTTCCTCGATGTCGGCGGCGGCGCCGACAAGGCCAAGGTCACCGCGGCGTTCAAGATCATTACCGCCGATCCCAATGTGAAGGGCATCCTGATCAATATCTTCGGCGGTATCATGAAATGCGACATCATCGCCGAGGGCGTGGTCGCAGCCGTCAAGGAAGTCGGCCTCAAGGTGCCGCTGGTGGTGCGGCTGGAAGGCACCAATGTCGATGCCGGCAAGAAGATCATCCGCGAAAGCGGTCTCAACGTGCTGCCTGCCGACGATCTCGACGATGCCGCGCAGAAGATCGTCAAGGCCGTGAAGGGGGGCTAGGGCGATGCCGGGTGACCGTCTCACTGCCCCAACGCCGCTTGAAGAACATCGCCGGCTTGCGGTCTTCGCCGGCGAATGGCACGGCGAAGAGATGGTCTATCCCTCGCGCTGGACCGAGGGCGGCCCGGCGAAGTCGCATGTCACGGCCCGCGTGGCGCTCAACGGCTTCTACCTGATCCAGGATGCCATTCAGACCCGTGACGGCCAGGAGACCTTCGCCACCCATGGCGTGTTCACCTATGACCGCGACGATCGGCATTACAAATTATTCTGGCACGATTCGCTCGGCTACTATTCCCCGGCCCCGGCGTCCGGCGGCTGGACCGGCAAGGTTCTCACGCTGGTGCGCGGCTCGCTGCGCGGCAATGCGCGCCACGTCTATGAGATCGTCGATGACGACAGCTACAGCTTGAAGATCCAGTTCTCGCCCGACGCCGAAGGCTGGTCCGACGTGCTCGCCGGCACTTATCGGCGGATCAAATGAGTGTGCAATTTTCGGTCTTGGCAGGGCTGTCGTGCTGGCTTCTCGACCTGCTGCTTGCTCAATGCGCTGATGTCTGAACGATAGGGTGATGGAATGTCCGTTCTAATCGATAAGAACACAAAAGTCATTTGCCAGGGATTTACCGGCAAGAACGGCACTTTTCATTCCGAGGCCGCGATCGCCTACGGGACAAAAATGGTCGGCGGAACCTCGCCGGGCAAAGGCGGCTCGACCCATCTCGGATTGCCGGTATTCGACACCGTAGCCGAGGCGCGGGAAAAAACCGGCGCCGATGCATCGGTGATCTACGTGCCGCCGCCAGGGGCCGCGGACGCGATCTGCGAGGCCATCGACGCCGAAATTCCCCTGATCGTCTGCATCACCGAAGGCATCCCGGTGCTCGACATGGTCAAGGTGAAGCGGTCGCTTTCGGGCTCGAAGTCGCGGCTGATCGGGCCGAATTGTCCGGGTGTGATGACGGCCGGCGAATGCAAGATCGGCATCATGCCGGCCAATATCTTCAAACCCGGCAATGTCGGGATCGTCTCGCGCTCGGGGACACTGACTTATGAGGCGGTGTTCCAGACCTCGAGTGAGGGCCTCGGCCAGACCACGGCGGTCGGCATCGGCGGCGATCCGGTCAAGGGCACCGAATTCATCGACATCCTGGAATTGTTCCTGGCCGATCCCAAGACCACCTCGATCGTGATGATCGGCGAAATCGGCGGTTCGGCCGAAGAGGACGCCGCCCAGTTCCTGAAAGACGAGGCCAGGCGTGGCCGCAAGAAACCGGTGGTCGGATTCATCGCCGGCGTCACGGCGCCTCCCGGGCGCCGCATGGGCCATGCCGGCGCCATCATATCCGGCGGCAAGGGGGACGCCGCCTCCAAGACCGCGGCGATGGAGGCGGCCGGCATTACGGTATCGCCCTCGCCGGCGCGGCTCGGGCATACGCTTGTCGAAAAGTTGAAATCTTAATTCATTCTTTGGTTCTTTTCGGCGCGAAGTTTTGCCCTAAATAGGGTAAACCCTCGCCCAAACCTGCCTATCCGCTGCCCGGATGGGCCGTTGCGCCGTTTTCCATGCGCGAAACGAAATCACCAGGAAGCCATCATGTCTCGCCAAGACGCGAACGCAGCCTTTGCACTCTCTTCTTTTTTGCAGGGCACAAACGCCCCTTACATCGATGACATCTATGCCCGCTACGAGAGCGACCCCTCTTCGGTCGACGCCGAATGGCAGGAGTTTTTCAAGAGCCTGAAGGACCAGCCGGCCGACGTGCGCAAAAACGCCGAAGGACCGTCCTGGGGCCGGGACAACTGGCCGCTGACGCCGCGCGACGATCTGACCTCGGCGCTCGACGGCAACTGGGCGGAAGTCGAAAAGTCCGTCGGCACCAAGCTCGCCGCCAAGGCCCAAGCCCAATCCCAAGCCAAGGGCGGCGAACTGACGGCGGCCGACGTCCATCAGGCCACCCGCGATTCGGTGCGGGCGCTGATGCTGATCCGGGCCTACCGCATGCGCGGCCATTTCCACGCCAAGCTTGATCCGCTCGGCATCGAGCCGCCACGTGACCGCGAGGAGCTCGATCCGCGCTCCTATGGCTTCACCGAGGCCGACTATGGGCGCAAGATCTTCCTCGATCATGTGCTCGGCATGGAATATGCGACGCTTCGGGAAATCGTCGCGATTTGCGAGCGCACCTACTGCCAGACGCTCGGCGTCGAGTTCATGCACATCACCAATGCCGCGCAAAAAGGCTGGATTCAGGAGCGCATCGAGGGTCCGGACAAGGAAATCAGCTTCACCCGCGAGGGCCGGCGCGCCATTCTGATGAAGCTGGTCGAGGCCGAAGGCTTCGAGAAATTCTGCGACCTCAAATTCACCGGCACCAAGCGGTTCGGTCTGGATGGCGCGGAATCGCTGATCCCGGCGCTCGAGCAGATCATCAAGCGCGGCGGCAATCTCGGCGTCAAGGAAATCGTGGTCGGCATGCCGCACCGCGGACGCCTCAACGTGCTGACCCAGGTGATGGGCAAGCCGCACCGCGCGCTATTCCATGAATTCAAGGGCGGCTCCGCCAATCCCGACGTGGTCGAGGGCTCCGGCGATGTCAAATACCATCTCGGTGCGTCCTCGGACCGGGAGTTCGACAACAACCGGATCCATCTGTCGCTGACGGCCAATCCGTCGCATCTGGAGATCGTCGATCCCGTGGTGCTTGGAAAAGTGCGCGCCAAGCAGGACCAGCACGGCGATCCGCCGGACCAGCGCATCTCGGTGCTGCCGCTGTTGATGCACGGCGACGCCGCCTTTGCCGGCCAGGGCGTTGTGGCGGAATGCTTTGGGTTGTCCGATCTGAAGGGCTACCGCACCGGCGGTTCGGTGCATTTCATCGTCAACAACCAGATCGGCTTCACCACCTATCCGCGCTATTCGCGCTCCTCGCCTTATCCTTCCGACGTCGCCAAGATGATCGACGCGCCGATCTTCCACGTCAACGGCGACGACCCCGAAGCCGTGGTGTTCGCGGCCAAGGTCGCGACCGAATTCCGGCAGAAATTCCACAAACCTGTCGTCATCGACATGTTCTGCTATCGCCGTCATGGCCACAACGAAGGCGACGAGCCGGCGTTCACCCAGCCGGTGATGTACAAGAAAATCGCCGGTCATCCGACCACGCTCGAGATCTATTCCAAGCGCCTGATCGCCGAAGGCGTGATGACCGAGGGCGAAGTCGAGAAAGCCAAGGCCGACTGGCGCGCCCGGCTCGATGCCGAACTGGAGGCAGGCACCGGCTACAAGCCGAACAAGGCCGACTGGCTGGACGGCAAGTGGGCCGGTTTCAAATCGGCGGATCAGGAAGAGGATCCTCGCCGCGGCGTCACCGGCGTCGCGGCGTCGGTTCTGAAGGACATCGGCCGCAAGATCACCAAGGTGCCCGATGGCTTCAGGGTTCATCGCACCATCCAGCGCTTCCTGGAGAACCGGTCCAAGGCGATCGACACCGGCATCGGGCTGGACTGGGCGACCGGCGAGGCGCTGGCGTTCTGCACGCTGCTGCAGGAAGGCCATCACGTCCGCTTGTCGGGACAGGATTCCGAGCGCGGCACCTTCTCGCAGCGCCATTCGGTCCTGATCGATCAGGAGGACGAGAGCCGCTACACCCCGTTCAATCACCTCGGTGGCGATCAGGGTCACTACGAGGTCATCAACTCGCTATTGTCCGAAGAGGCGGTGCTTGGCTTCGAGTATGGTTATTCGCTGGCCGAGCCCAACGCGCTGGCGATGTGGGAAGCGCAGTTCGGCGACTTCGCCAACGGCGCGCAGGTGTTGTTCGACCAGTTCATTTCCTCGGGCGAACGCAAGTGGTTGCGGATGTCCGGCCTCGTCTGCCTGCTGCCGCACGGCTATGAGGGCCAGGGACCGGAACACTCCTCGGCCCGGCTCGAGCGCTTTCTGCAGCTCTGCGCCGAAGACAACATGCAGGTGGTCTATCCGACCACGCCCGCCAATTACTTCCACGTGCTGCGGCGTCAGCTGCATCGCGAGATCCGCAAGCCGCTGATCCTGATGACGCCGAAGTCGCTGCTGCGTCATAAGCGTGCGGTCTCGCGTCTGGACGAACTGAGCGAGGGCACCACGTTCCATCGCATTCTCTACGACGACGCCCAGATGCAGCCGGACGACAAGACCCGGCTGGTGCCGGACGACAAGATCCGCCGCGTCGTGCTGTGCTCGGGCAAGGTCTATTACGATATCTATGACGAGCGCGAGAAGCGCGGCATCGACGACATCTACATCATGCGCGTGGAGCAGCTCTATCCGGTGCCGCTCAAGGCGCTGGTGCAGGAACTCGGACGTTTCAAGAACGCCGAACTGGTCTGGTGCCAGGAAGAGCCGCGCAACATGGGTTCGTGGCATTTCATCGAGCCCTATCTCGAATGGGTGCTCAACCAGATCCATGCGTCGCATCGGCGCCCGCGTTACGCCGGCCGCGCGGCGGCAGCGGCGACCGCGACCGGCTTGATGTCAAAGCACCTGGCGCAGCTCAAGGCGCTGCTGGACGAGGCGCTGAACTGAACAATATCCAGGCCGATGCCCGCGATTAAGCGCGAAGCGCGTCTTCGCACAGAGGCCGCGGGCATCGAGATGCGATCTTTTTTTGAAAACCGATTGAAGCGGTGGCGGGGGGCGCCCGGCCATGACGCCAGAGGAAACAGCCAATGACTGAAATTCGCGTTCCGACGCTCGGCGAATCCGTGACCGAGGCCACCATCGGCCGCTGGTTCAAGAAGGCCGGCGATGCCGTCGCGGTGGACGAGCCGCTGGTCGAGCTGGAGACCGACAAGGTCACGATCGAAGTCCCGGCGCCTTCGGCCGGTACGCTCGGTGAAATCACCGCCCGGGACGGCGAGACCGTCGCGGTGGGCGCCTTGCTGGGACAGATCACGGATGGCGCGGCTGTCGCCGCCAAGCCGGCGGCCGCGCCTGCCAAGGCTGCGGCCCCGGCGTCTCCGCCGCCATCAGCCTCTGTTGCCGCACCACCGCCGGCTCCGAAGACCCCTCTCCCGGACGTGCCACTGGCGCCATCGGTGCGCAAGCTTTCGACCGAGAGCGGCATCGATGCCGCCATCGTCCCCGGCTCGGGCAAGGATGGCCGGGTGACCAAGGGCGACATGCTCGCTGCGATCGAGAAGGCGGCTTCGGCGCCGACCCCGGTCAATCAGCCCGCGGCCGCGGTGCAGGTGCGTGCGCCCTCGCCCGCCGACGACGCGGCGCGGGAGGAGCGCGTGAAGATGACGCGGCTGCGTCAGACCATCGCGCGGCGGCTGAAGGATGTGCAGAACACCGCGGCGATGCTCACCACCTTCAACGAGGTCGACATGACCCACATCATGGCGATGCGGGCCCAGTACAAGGACGTGTTCGAGAAGAAGCACGGCAGCAAGCTCGGCTTCATGGGCTTCTTCACCAAGGCCTGCGTGCAGGCGCTCAAGGACATTCCGGCTGTCAATGCCGAGATCGACGGCACCGACCTGATCTACAAGAACTATTACCACATCGGCGTTGCCGTCGGCACCGACAAGGGCCTGGTGGTGCCGGTGGTGCGCGACTGCGACCAGAAATCGATCGCCCAGATCGAAAAGAGCATCGCCGATTTCGGACGGCGGGCGCGCGACGGCCAGCTCAAGATCGACGAAATGCAGGGCGGCACCTTCACGATCACCAATGGCGGCATCTACGGCTCGCTGATGTCGACGCCGATCCTGAACGCGCCGCAGTCCGCCATTCTCGGCATGCACAAGATCCAGGAGCGTCCGATGGCGGTCGGCGGCAAGGTCGAGATCCGCCCCATGATGTATCTGGCGCTGTCCTACGATCACCGCGTCATCGACGGCAAGGAAGCCGTGACCTTCCTGGTGCGGGTCAAGGAGAGCCTGGAGGATCCGGCCCGGCTGGTGCTGGATCTGTGAGGTGATGCCGGATTAAGGAGAGTAAATCTTGACCGACAAGGTTGTCATCATCACGGGCGGCAGCCGCGGCATCGGGCGGGCCACGGCCATTGCCGCCGCGGCGCGCGGTTTTCGCGTCTGCATCGGCTATGTCAGCAACGAAGCCGCCGCGCGCAGCGTGGTTTCCGCGATCGAGGCCAAGAACGGCAAGGCGATCGCGGTGAAGTGCGATGTCGGCATCGAGCGCGATATCCTGGCGCTGTTTGAGGCCGCCGACGGGTTCGGAACGCTGGGCGCGCTGGTCAACAACGCCGGCGTGGTCGGCACCACCTCGCGGGTCGACGAGATGTCGGCCGAACGCATCCAGCGCATGATGGCCGTCAACGTCACCGGCAGCATCCTGTGCGCCCGCGAAGCGGTGAAGCGGCTGTCGACGCGCCATGGCGGCGAGGGCGGCGTCATCATCAATCTGTCGTCGGTGGCGGCCAAGCTCGGTTCGCCCCATACCTATGTCGATTACGCGGCCTCCAAGGGCGCCATCGATTCCTTCACCATCGGACTGGGACACGAAGTCGCCGGCGAGGGCATCCGCGTCGCGGCGATCCGGCCCGGGCTGATCGATACCGAGATCCATGCCTCCGGCGGCGAGCCCGATCGCGCCTACCGGCTCAGCCACATGGTGCCGATGCAGCGCGTCGGCACCGCCGATGAAATCGCCAACGCCATTGTCTGGCTGATGTCGGAAGAGGCCTCCTACGTGACCAGCGCCATCCTCGATGTCTCGGGCGGCCGCTAACGCCTGTGGAGAAATGGTCGTGCCGGTAGTTGCGATGGTCGACGGCGTCAAGATCGAATTCTATCCCGATGAGCATCCACCGCCTCATTTTCATGCTCGGCATGCGGAGTTTGTGGCCCAGATAGAGATTCGCACCAGCAGAGTTTTGCGTGGTTCGCTGCCTCCGGCGAAACTCAGTCGTGTGCTATCTTGGGCCGCCCGGCATCAAGTGGGGCTGATGAATGCCTGGTCCGCAGTCGAGGAATTGCGAAAACCGGAGAAGATAAATGACTGACATAATCGCCATGCATAGTGCGGAGCCGGTTATTTTCGGTGTCCTGAAGATTGTCTGGAAAGACGGCTTTGCCGGCATCGTGGATTTGCGGCCGTTGCTCTCAAGGGGTGAGATGTTTGAATTCCTACGGACCGATCCGGCTCGTTTTGATCAGCTCAAGCTCGAAGAACACGGTCACAAGATCTACTGGATCGACGATCAAGGGGAGGAGATCGATTTCGGATCACATGCCTTACGTCAACGCGCCGAGCGTCAAGCCGGTCTCCTCCACCTCGCAAGCTGATTAGAAAGCTTTTATGGCCACTTACGATCTCGTTGTCATCGGCACCGGACCCGGCGGATATGTCTGCGCGATACGCGCGGCCCAACTCGGCATGAAGGTTGCCGTCGTCGAGAAGAACGCCACCCTCGGCGGCACCTGCCTCAATATCGGATGCATGCCGTCGAAGGCGCTGCTCTACGCTTCCGAAATGTTCGAGGAGGCCGGGCATTCGTTTGCCAAGATGGGCGTCAGTGTCGCTTCTCCGCAGCTCGATCTGCCGTCGATGATGAATTTCAAGCAGCAGGGCATCGATGGCAACGTCAAGGGCGTCGAGTTCCTGATGAAGAAAAACAAGATCGACGTCATTGTCGGCAAGGGCCGGATTCTCGGCACCGGCAAGGTCGAAGTGACAGGAGCTGACGGCAAGACGCAAGCGGTGGAAGCCAGGAACATCGTCATCGCCACCGGCTCCGATGTCGCCCGCCTCAGGGGCATCGAGATCGATGAGCGGCGCATCGTGTCGTCGACCGGCGCGCTGTCGCTCGACAAGGTGCCGGAGAAACTGCTGATCGTGGGCGCCGGCGTGATCGGGCTCGAACTCGGCTCGGTCTGGCGCCGGCTCGGGGCCGAGGTCACCGTGGTGGAGTTCCTCGACCGCATCCTGCCGGGGATGGACGGCGAGGTGGCCAAGCAATTCCAGCGCATCCTCGAAAAGCAGGGTTTTGTCTTCAGACTCGGCACCAAGGTCACCGCCGTCGATACCTCCCGCAATAGGCTGGTGGCGCAGATCGAGCCGGCCGCGGGCGGCGCGGCCGAGAGCCTCGAAGCCGATGTGGTGCTGGTGGCGATCGGCCGTGTGCCCTTTACCGAGGGTCTCGGCCTCAAGGAGGCAGGGGTCGCGCTCGACGATCGCGGCCGGGTCAAGATCGACCCGCATTTTGCGACCAGCGTCAAGGGCGTCTATGCCATCGGCGACGTGGTCGCCGGACCGATGCTGGCCCACAAGGCCGAGGACGAGGGCGTCGCTGCCGCCGAAATTCTCGCCGGCCAGGCCGGGCATGTTAACTACGACGTCATTCCTGGCGTCGTATACACGACGCCGGAAGTGGCCTCGGTCGGCAAGACCGAGGAGGAACTGAAACAGGCAGGCGTGGCCTATACGGTGGGCAAATTTCCGTTCACCGCCAATGGCCGCTCCAAGGTCAATCAGACCACGGAAGGATTCGTCAAGGTTCTCGCAGATGCGAAGACCGATCGGGTGCTTGGCGTGCATATCGTCGGCCGCGAGGCCGGCGAAATGATCCACGAAGCCGCCGTATTGATGGAGTTCGGTGGCTCCGCGGAAGATCTGGCCCGCACCTGCCACGCCCATCCGACCCGCTCGGAAGCCGTCAAGGAAGCGGCGCTTGCGGTCGGTAAACGCGCGATCCATATGTGATCCACGTCCGCAAATGGATGGTGGTGAGTTCCTAGGGAAAACCGCCGTTCCGGACATGGGTTCATGATGCGCCGCCTCCTACAACCGATCTGGGTTCTGCTCGCGGTCATCTTCCTGATCGAGGCTTGGCTGTGGGATCACCTCGAGCCCGTGGTGGCGTGGGTGGTGGCGTTGATTCCGCTGCGCGCCTTCAAGCAATGGCTCGCCGAGCGCGTCGATACGCTGTCGCCGGCGATGACGCTGATCGTCTTCATCGTGCCGATCATTCCGCTGTTTCCGCTGAAGCTGGCCGGCCTCTGGCTGCTCACCCATGAATACTGGCTCAGCGCCATCCTCACGATTGTTTTCGCAAAATTCCTCGGCGTCGGCGTCACGGCTTTCATCTTTGACGTGACGCGACCGAAATTGTTGGAAATGGCGTGGTTCGAAAAGCTCTATGATTTCATCATCGCGCTGCGCGCCAAGGCGACCGCGCTGGTCGAGCCGATGCGGCTGCGGATCAGGCAGGCCGCGCGCGGCAGCAGCGACGGCTGGTCCGCCCGCTCGCTGCGCCTGATCCAGCGCTTCCGCAAGAGCGTGCACGAAGCGCGGTAGGGACGGACGGAGGTCGGACCGCGCCTGTTTTGGCCGGTGTCAGATCATCTGCTCAGAATTGATATCGCCGCGACACCACCTGCGCAGGGTGGCAAAGGCGCCCTTTGCGCCGTGCCCGCCAGTTCGGATTTCGGATGCGGAAAGATGCTTTCTTACCGCAGGACTCGATACTTGCGAGATAGCCTGAAATACGGCGCTGATCAATCATGAGCAACCCGCCGGTAAGTTCAGCGCTCGCAGCGACCAAGGCAGGAATACGACGCATTCGATAGGCGGCCCCTCATGGGGATATGGAATTCTAATTGAGACGTTCACCGTCGTCAGAAATATCCAATCGGTTCTCATTGGCTGGTCATCCTGGTGCGTAAGTCTCCGAGCAGGTCGGCAGCTTGTTCCCGGCTCTCTAACCTCAATTTGGCGCCGGGGAAATCGTTGAATATTTTTGCATGACCAGCAAACGAGCTCGGTGTCTGCCGACTCCAATAAGCTTCCGCCCAATTCATCAGATCGGCGGCGTCCCGACTGGTTGCGCCTCGCCGTAGCCCGCGAGCGAGCAGCCCGGCACGGCACAGACTCCACGGAAAATCCAACCAGACAAGTGCCGTTGCCTTGGGAAGGACGATCTCTGCAAGCCACCCAAACACACCCTCGACGATCCATCGCGGCTGGTTTGAGATATCGAGAGCCATTTGTCGCGCAACGTCTTCGTTGCGCTTTGCGCCGTAACCGTCCGGCTCCCAATGCAACAGATCGAGATCGATCACGGGCATAGGGACCAAACTGGCAATGGCCTCGGCCAATGAGCTTTTCCCGGACCCACTGTTCCCTATGATCACTGTGCGTTCGGCCAAGGGTTCAAGCATTCACGTCACCGATTATTTGGTTATCGAGGCGCACCGGCAGCGAGGCGCGACTTCGGCTTTGCGTCATTTGCGGCTTGGCGCGCAGGGCGGATCGTGATCCGCCACGATCAACCGTCAAGATGGCGCATGCCGCCGTTGGCTCCAATGCGCCCTACGAGCTGACCGCCCCTTCTGAGGATGCAACATATTGCGGGGAGCTTGATGTTGCCTCCGGCTTGGTAGCCAACACCGTGTTGTATGGGTTTCCGAACACAAATACCTTCGACGTGCGCCAGATGATCCGCTCCAATTCCACGAATGTGCGCATCTTCAGCCGATACTTCCACAACACCAGGTGTTGAATGAAATTCCACGTCAGGCCCCATGCCCAGAAGGGCAGTCGCCGATAACGGATCGGGTGGAAGCCTAGTCTGCGCATCTTGTAGACGAGAAGATTGGCGCCGACAAAATTGTAGCGCCAGTTATCGAAGAAGGCGGTGACGCTCAGATAGTCCTCGTTGCGCCGGCAATGATCCAACGACCCCGGTGAGCGGATCAACAGGCTGCCTCCCGGTTTGAGCAGTCGCCAGCAGCGCGCCAGCCAGGCGTCCAGATCTTTGGTGTAACCGATCGATTCGAGCGCATAGATGGCGTCAAAGGTCTCACTCGGGAGATCGAGGCCATCGAAGTCGGTGACGATGACCTGGCCACGCCCATCCAGCTTTGACAATTTCTGCCGACAGATGTCAGCTTGCACGGACGAATTCGTCACGCACACGATCTCGATATCTCGCCGGCTGGCGAGGTAGTAGGCCGCCGCGCCAGATCCGCACCCGAGATCCAATAGCCGCATTCCCTCCCTCGGCTTGAGGAGAATGTATTCCGCTTCGTAGGGCCGCGAAAATGCGACGCGGGGGAAGACGCACGTGCTGTAGTTCGCCTGCTCGTCGCGATAGGTGCCGAACACATCGTCATATGTACGCTTCTCGTCATCGTGCTTGAGAAAATCGCTCGCCTGCGGTGTCCACTCGATCAGTTGACGCTGCTCGAATGGATTCAGCTCGTGTCCAATCCGGCTCGCGTCTCTCGGTCGGGTCACCAGTAGAAAAAGGATATAGTGGAACACATTGTAGGCTGCCAACAACGCGATAATGACCGCCACGATCAATTGAAACGCCTGAACGATTTCCAAGGTTGCTCCTGGTCCGCTGGTGCAAGTCTGCTCGCCGCCGCCATCCAAGACTATCTCGACAGCGCAACGAAAAAAAGAATAGAAAGAGATCGTAGGGCGGATCGTGATCCGCCCACTATCAACCGCCAAGATGGCGCATGAGGCCATCGGCTCCAATGCGCTCTACGGACTGGGAAGCCGCCGACGCGGCCGCGTCATCGTCGGGACGGCAGGCTGCTGCCTACCGCCGCGACGCGAGCCGGCTCCGAGGTGCCCGCTTGCAATGCCGTGCGCCGCTCGCCGATGGCGTGATCGAACAGTTCGAGCACCAGGCCAAAGGCCGCCAGTTCCTCCTGCTCGATGGCGCCGGCATCGTAGGATTCCAGCGTTTCACCGATGATGGCGTCGACCTCGTGCTGCATCGCCAGCAATTCCTCGTTGGTATCCGCGGTGCGCACTCTGGAAACCATGGCCAGGATTCGATTGCGATGGCTGTTATTTTCTTCCCGTTCGTCGCGATTGAAATAGTTACGCAACCAGGCGCCGGCCGAACCGATCCCGGAGAGCAGCAGCAGTGCGAACCAGAAGTAGTCGCCGTACCTGTCGAGGAAGGTGCGTTCGGTGCCATCGATGACGGCTGCCGCTCCCCGGTTCACCGGCAGCCCGGCATCTTTGTCCGTGTCTGGCTTGGTGATGTGCGCAGCGCCAGGCACTTGCCTGGCAATCGCCTGACGGAGAGCGAATAGCTGCTTGTAGAATGCCGCTGCCGTCGTTTCCGACAAGGCCTTCCGCGTCACGATCAGGTGGTCGACGCTGACCGTCTCGACCTTGTCATCCGGCAGGGGCGGATTGGCACCGAAGACGCTGGGTGGAATTTCGTCGGAGTCATACTGCGGGTATTTCAGGGCAATGGCTTCCGAGGCATCGATCGCGACAAACTTCGGCTTCGCCGCGTGCCCGAACCGTCGCGGCGATGGCGTCGGAGGTGATTTTGCTGTCGAGCGGACCGACCGCCATGAAGGCATCGAGGCTCGGGTCGCGCGCCATTTCCTCGATCTGCTCGGTGCCAAAGTGTGCCACCGCGACCTTGTCCGCCTGCACGCCGGCGGCGCCCAGGATGACCCGCAGCAGCGCGGCGTTCGCCGGCGTCCGGCCGATCACGCCGACCTTGTGCCCCGCGAGATCGCCGATTTCCCTGATTTTCGCCGCCGGCTTTTTCTTCGAGCCCTTGCCCGCGTTGGAAGGCGCCCACAGCACAACGAAGTTCTTGCGCACGACGGCGACGATCTCCGCGTCGCCCGGCATCACCAGATCGGCACGACCGACCGCCAGGTCAGCCTTCCCGGTACCCAGCAAAGCCAGCGCTTCGGCCGCTCCGTCGGTCGTGATCGGAGACAGCTTCACCCACCGGCTTTCGCTGGCGAAAGCCTCGGCCATCGCCTCGATCACTTTTTGATCGTCGCTTCCAGGGGGTCCGACGGCAATCCGCAGCGTGACCGGACGCAACGCATAGTACAACCCGCCCGCGGCGGCGCCAAAAACAAGAAATCCAACAGCCAGGACCAGCAGCAAGGAATTGCGCCTTCGCCGCCGCCGGCGGGCTGGGTCACTGGTCTCATTGGTGCTGTCGGACGAGGACATCGCTGCTGCCAGTTGGAGATCAAAGCCGTCACTTGCTTGGCAGCAATACCACGTTTTTTCTAAAGGAAACGTTGGAGCCGCAGCCTGATTCAATAGCCCATGGAGCACCCGGCGGCCCGCTTCCGGGTCAATCCCTACGGGCTGCTGCGCGTTACGCCGCCTGCCGTACGGAACCCGCCTTGGCGGCGAGGTACCGAGACTATTGGCCCAGCACCATGATGGTCGAAGTGCCGTGTGCCAGCACCTTGCCGTCCTGACCCAGGACACGGGCTTCACTTGAAATAATTTTGCGCCCCTGAGCCACCACCCGCGCCTCGGCCCGGACGCGGCCGGTTTCCTTCGTGATCGGCCTGGCAAAATTGCCCTTGGTTTCGACCGTGGCGTAGCTCGATCCCACCGGCAGCAACGATTGTGCGGCACAGCCCCCGACGCTGTCGATCAGCGTCAATGCCCAACCGCCGTGTACACCCCCCATCGGATTGAGCAGGTGCGATCCCGGCTCGCCTTCAAAGACAGCGAACCCTTCGCCGACCTCGGTGATCCAGAACGACAAGGTTTGCGAGATCGGCGGCTGTGGGAGGGTGCCGTCGATGATCGCCTGCAGAATTTCCCTGCCGGTCTTGCCCGCCACCCCGTCAGGCGTGGGGAGACCGTATTGCAAATCGGGCGAACGGGTCATTTTTTCACTTCCATGTATCTGCAAATGATGTATATACATATACCAATGTCCCAGCGAATACAACCTCGAAAAACACTCCGGACCGATGCCCAGGCTCTGGTGGGGACGTGTGCCGGCTGCAATAGCCGGCTCGCGGCGCGGAGGATCACCCAATTTCTTGATCGTGACCTGAGCCACCTCGGGCTCACGGTGGCCCAGCTCGGATTGATGGCGCATATCGCCGCCATGTCAGATGATACGCTGGGGGCGTTGGCCGAGCGCACCGGCCTTGAGCAATCGACGCTGTCGCGCAATCTTCGCACCTTGGAAAAGGATGGCTTGGTCGAGGTCGCCGTTGTCGAGACGGATCTGCGCCGTCGATCGGTCTGGCTGACGGAAGCCGGTGCGCGTCGTCTGGAGGCAGCCATTCCTGCCTGGCGCAAGGCCAACGTCAGATTGGCGAAGGCGCTCTCCGTCAAGCTGGCCCGCCAGCTGGCAGATCAATCCGAATTACTGGTAAAGGCGTAAACAGTCGGAAATAGCGATCTTCGTGAGTATAGGAAATGAAAGTATCACGCCGTTCCGAAGAAGAAAGTCGTCGAGCTGGCTTTCACGGCTGGGTCACCATCTTGGTACATCGGCACCGCGCCCGCCTGGCACGGATCGTTCGACGCGAAGGGTTGCGTGCCGATGACGCCCTCGACTGTGTGCAGGAAGCCTTTCTGAGCTTCCTCACATTGCCGCAGGCGCGGCTCCTTGTAGGCCTGGCCGACGATTCGGCCAGGATGCTCGCCATTCTGGCGCGAAACATCGCGCGAAATCGCCGGCGTCGCCACGATTACTCCCGACCACATATCGTCGATGACGACGTGCTGGAGAGAAGCCTGGTTTCAGATGCGGCTTCAGCTGACGAGGTCATCGTTGCTGCTGAGAAGCACGCCATGATGCTTGGCTGCATGACGACGTTGAACGAAATGCAGCGCGCCGTTGTTCAGTTGCGCCTGCTCGACGATATTCCCGGCGAGAACGTTGCGAGCCAGCTCGGAACGAATCCCAATCACGTGGCCGTTCTGCTTCATCGGGCGAAGCGGCACCTGCAGAACTGCTTCGGTGAAGTGGAGGCAGCCTAGCTCAGCGATTCCTTGAAGCTCATCATATCGAGCCTTGCTCCGACCTCATCCTGAGTTTCCCATCGGCTTTGGCCGACCCACTGGGAATGAAACTTTGCTATAGTGAGGTGTCGTCGGCACAAAGGTCGGTAACTCCCTGGTGCAATAGCCCGATCCTGAGTTGGACCTTGGGACCTTGGAGCACCCCTGATTGTCGCTATCGGTCCGATGGACCGTGGAGCACGCGTATTAGAATTCCCTGAATTGAGGTCCCTTCGCCGGCGGCACCACCATGATGGAGAGATCGGATGGAAGTACTGCATCAGCGTTGCGCTGGACTGGATGTTCACAAGAAGACGGTTGTGGCCTGCGTGCGACTTGCCTCGGAGGGTAAAGTTGTCACGGAGGTGAAGACGTTTGCGACCACCACGCAGGGTCTTTTGGCCTTGTCCGATTGGCTTTCGGAGAACGGCTGCAGCCATATCGCCATGGAGGCGACCGGTGTCTACTGGAAGCCGGTGTGGCACGTGCTGTCTGACGGGGAGTTCGAACTCATTCTGACGAACGCCGCGCATGTCAAGAATTTGCCGGGGCGCAAGACCGACGTCAGCGACGCGGCCTGGCTGGCTGAGCTGTTGGCGCACGGGTTGATCCGGGCGAGCTTTGTCCCGGACGGCCAGACGCAGGAATTGCGCGCCTTGTTGCGCACTCGCAAGCAACTGATCCGCGAAAGGACCCGTCATATCCAGCGCATTCACAAGACGCTGGAGGACGCCAACATCAAGCTCGACGCGCAGCTTTCCGACGTGCTTGGCAAGAGCGGAAGGGCGATACTCAACGCCATGGTGGCGGGCGAGACCGATCCGATCCGGCTTGCTGCTCTTGCTCATGCCAACGTGAAGAGCACGCAAGCTGAGCTGCGGGAAGCTTTGCGCGGGCGGGTGACGTCCCATCATCGTTTCCTGCTGCAACTTCATCTCGGACAGATCGATAGTCTCGATGCCGCTATCGCGAAGATTGACCGAGAGGTGGATGACAATCTCGCGCCCTTTCGCACCGCCGTCGACCTCGTCAGGACCATCCCCGGCGTAGGCGCGCTCAGCGCAGAAGTAATCGTCTCTGAGATCGGCACTGACATGAGCCGCTTCCCCACTGCGGGACATTTGCTGTCCTGGGCCGGCCTTTGTCCGCGCAACGACGAGAGCGCCGGGAAACGCCGATCGAGCCGCCTGCGCAAAGGCGCGCAGTGGCTCAAGACGACGCTGGTCGAATGCGCCTGGGCGGCCAAGAACAAAAAGGGGAGCTACCTGCAAGCCCAGTTTCTCCGCTTGCGCAGCCGCCGCGGGCCACAAAAGGCGATCTGCGCCGTCGCCGCCTCCATTCTGACAGCCGTGTACCACATGCTCAAAGATGGAACTGTCTATCAGGATCTCGGATCCGAACATTTCAACCGCCGTTCCAAAATGACCAAAACCCAGCGCCTCGTCAGGCACCTTGAACACATGGGCTACGCCGTGAAAATTCAGCCAATCGCCGCTTAACCGGAGTTAGTTTCGTATTAGGAGCGCGCTCTTCGCGCGCGTCTCGAAGGATGGCGGCTTGCACCGCCTTTGCGGCCATCCTTCGAGACGCATCGCGCCTGCGCGATGCTCCTGGGGATGAGGACCGGGGAGACCTGACGATATGATCAGAACTTCAAAATCGCTCGTCTAGTCACCGCCCGAGGGATCGCCCTGGCTGCGATCCCTCGGGTCGGCTGTGGCTCAACCGGCGTCCTCGACCAGCAGAAACTGCGGCGTGCCGCCCGTCGAAATCGACGCCGCATGTGCCAGCGCCTCCTGGCCGCCTTTGGATTGCGCGCAGATTTTAGCTATTTCGGCGCTGGGAAATTCCACGAAAGAAATCGTGTGGGCGAACGGGGCCCCTCCCGGTGCACCCAACACGCGCTTGGTCGTCACGCCTGTGGCTCCCAAAAGACGAGTCCCTGCATAAGGCAGATGCTCGTCGCGATAGGCGCGCTCAAACTTGGCGGGATCCTTCGGAGGGGGATAGACGATCAGCAACTGAACGGACATGGCTATTTCCTTTGGTTGGAGGACGCCTATCCATAGGTCTCGAGCAGCAACAATATTACACCTCACGCGAAAGATTTGATGGTTCGTGGATGCGATCGTGACGAGGTCGAGCCGACGGCGGGATCGGTCCGGAGACGTTGACGGTCACTGTGACGATTTCGACACCTCGCTCCAGAGTGGAGCAAGAAGCGCGGCGCGACGTCCCAACAGAAGCTCAATCTCGTTGAGCGAGAGCCTCGGGCGCAAGCGCCGTGCTTCGCGTAGCGCCGCTACTGCCTCTTCCTTCATGCCAAGACCCGCGGCCGTGAGCGCCAGAACGACACGAGCGACATAGAACTGGGGATCCCGACGGCAGGCTGCGCGGACTTCCTCGTGCGCCTCCGTTAGCCGACGATGCCTCGCCAAGGCCAGCGCATAGAACGTTCCCCAGAATCCCAACCGATGATCGCGTGGGCTAAGCCGCATCCCGTGCTGCAGTTTCTCCAGTCCCGTAGCATCCATCTTCTCGAGAAAGCACAGCGAACTCCCGAGCGCGACCCATGCCTGTGCATTGCTCGGATCGTTCTCGATCGCTCGTTCCAGTACCTCGTTGCCCCTCTGCACATCGCCGAGCTCCGCCAGGGCGCAGCCGGCATAACCCAGGACCTCGGAAGCCTCATGGTCGATTGCCACCGCGCGCTCGGCTTCCGTGCGCGCTTCGGTCACGGCCGCAGCGTTGTCTGCGATGAGGCCAAGCCGGGCGCCCAACGACAACAGCAGCGCAAGCTGGGCGTGCGCGAGTGCAAAGTCAGGATCCAGAGTCGTGGCCTGCCGCAACAGCGCGATAGCCTGCGTCAGCGTCTCTTCGCTCCAACCTTTGAGGCTGATCAGCCCGGCTCCCTGGCGGAAGCATGACCAGGCGTCCGGGTTGGCGTCGCGCCGACGGCGGATCAAGGCAACTTCAGCACGAACGAGCTCCGGTTCGATCCGGCTGGCGATCGCGCGCACGATTTGATCCTGCAGTTCGAGGACATCTTCGGCTTGGCCGTCAAACCGGTCGGCCCAGAGCTGTGCCCCGGTCGTCGCGTCGATCAGCTGCGTGCCAACGCGAAGCTGCTGGCCGACGGGCCTCAGACTGCCCTCGATGATATAGCGGACCCCAAGCTCACGCCCGATCTGGCGGCTATCGACCGAGCGGCCCTGGTAAGCAAAGGCGGATTGCCGGGCGATCACGATGAAGCCGGGAATCCGTGCCAGCATCGTGATCAAATCCTCGCTCAATGCCTCCGTCAGAAATTGAAGCTCGCGCTGCTCGGAAAAACAGCTGAAAGGCAGCACGGCAATGGAGGGTTTGTCCGTGATCGCGGGAGGCTGGAAAGTCTCGACGGTCGAGTTTGTCGGCGCCGCCGAAGATGCGTCAGCATTGATTTGGCAACGCCACGCACGCATCGGCTCAGTGATGTTCTTCAAGGCCTGCGGTCCCATGTCATCGAAAACGATGTCGACCTTGCCGCGAATCTGCCGATGCGTGTCGTCGGAGATGCAAACGCCGCCGGCTTCCGCGATCCCTTCGAGTCGGGCCGCGATATTGACGCCATCGCCAAATATGTCGTTGTCGTCGAAAATGACGTCGCCGACGTGAACGCCGATCCGGAGTTCGATCCGTTCGTCCTGCGGCACCGACGCATTCTGTTCGGCCATGACGCGCTGGACTTCAACGGCGCCGCGCACCGCATCCACGGCGCTGGCAAACTCGATCAGCAAGCCGTCGCCCGTAGTCTTCACGATCCGGCCGCGGTGGGAGGCGATCGCGGGGTCGACGAGGGCCTTTCTGACCGCTTTGAGCCGCGCCAGCGTACCTTCCTCGTCGAACCCCATCAGGCGGCTATACCCGGCGACATCCATCGCCAGCACCGCCGCCAGTCGTCGTTCCACGCGCTCGTCAGTCAAGGAATGTCCCAAGATTGCCAGTTGCTGCCCCATGCATCAAAGCATATCGGGCCGCCGCCGGACTAGGGCCGACTTTCGGTCCGGGTCAAAACCGGTCTTGACGGCCCCGAAACAATATTTCCGGCCTGCCGCAGGAACGGGCACTGTCAGACGGCCCGGCAGGTCTCAAAGTGCCATCAACAGAGACAGTCATGCAAACATTCCGATTACCGCGCCGGCATTCAGGGTATCGGGAAAGGCCGCTCGTTCGGAAAGTCTGTCACCAACGAGACATATTTTTTCCGCCATGTGTTGGGCGGATAACTCGCCGGATCAAAATCGGCAAGAAAGGCTGGTACTCCGAAATAATTGAGATGTTTCAAGATCGGTTCTTTGCTCAATTTCGCAGTACCGCGAATTTGGGAAATAATGGTGCGCGCCAGATGTGCGTATTGCCAAGGCGTTGCACTCGTCGACTCCAGTCCTACGGAAACGAAGTAGAGGTTTGGCGCATCGAGGCTCAAGACCAGCGAACCGCAGCGTCGCGCCAACTGATCGGGGTGAGTGATCTGCTTCGATAAGGCCGCCTGCAGGTAAGAAAGGTCCATTTCGTAACCCGTCCCCCAAAGGATCATGTCGGCTTCGATTGTCGCCCCAGACCCCAGCACGACCGAGTTTCCCTTGATTGTTTTGATGTCCCCACGGTGCCGCTCGATCTGGTCAATATTTTCTATAAGCCGCCAGCGGCCCGGAATGAGCTGGTCCATTTCGATATTGAACGGAACGTCCGGCAACAGTTCTTTCATGCCGAACTTATGGTATCGCGCGCGCAATTCCGTATCGATGGCCGATCCGATTTGCGCGGCGGAGTCATCGAGCATTTGCCGCTTGGCCAGTTCGCGCAGGTTACTGGCGAACCTCTTTGCCTTTCGGGTCGGGACCATCCATTTCAATGAGCGGTACACCCAGACAATCCGTGCCGCGCCGTGTTCCACGCACAGGTCGATCAGATCGAATGCCGATGCGCCACCGCCGACAACAATCATCCGTTTCCCTGACAGCAAGGTGGGATCGCGGAGCGTCGAAGAATGCATTTCAACGAGACCGGCGTGGTGACGCTGGACGTCGGGAATAGCTGGTCGGTTGTGAACACCCGTTGCGGAGATCAGCGCCTTCGCTCTGAGTTGTCCTGCCGACGTCTCGATGGTCCACCCATGCTTTGTCGGTAACGCGGAAATTGCGGAAGTACCGAGCCGAATATGCTGCCCCAGATCGAACTTGTGAACCCATTGTCGGATATTGGCGAGGATGCTGGACTGATCGACCCCGGCAATCGGAATATCACCGAGCGTCCAATCTTCTTCCCGGTTCTGAATATCTTGCCATGCCGGTAACTGTGCCCACAGCCCGCCGACCCTATCCTGCTTTTCCAGCAGGACAGCCCTAAGCCCCGCTCGGTTTGCATAGTACAGGGCGATAATCCCGCCAGCGCCGCCTCCGACGATGGCAACGTCAATGTGGTCCGAGCCAGTCATGGACTTCCCGCCTTCGGTTGCACAAGCGTGCCAGCGTCAGGCTCGCGCCCGGCGGCGTCAAAGACCGGTTGCGCGGCTTGCCGACAACACACCATAGGTTTGTTGAACCGTAAGACCGCACGGCCCCGCACACGACTGGGCACCGATGCGGTCTGACGTGGACGCGAGCCATTAAACCTTCGTAATGACGATCTCCGAATAGGCCGAAGGAACATTCATGGAGCCGTCGGTTGCAACGTTTAACGCCGCGATGACGGCCAGGAGATCCTTGGTCAGCGCGGCCTGGCCGAGCGGGTCGAGAGCCAGGAAGGCCTTGTGCATCGGCCCATAGTAGCCGCGGAAAACGTCGATGAAATGATCCGGAGAGCGATATCGGAAAGCGAATGTTCTGCTCTCAAAGGCAATGCGTTTTGCGGATTGGCCGAAGTGTTGCTCGACGAAGTGCTTCGTGCCCCAGAGCGCCGGCGAGCTTACGCCGGCGGGCGGCGCGATGAATTTGCCGAGCGTCTTGAACACCTGACCGATGAAGCCCTCCGGCGTCCAATTGGCCATGCCGATCATTCCACCCGGGCGGCACACCCGCAACATCTCGCCGGCCGCCCGCGCCTGGTTAGGTGTAAACATGACGCCGAACGTCGACACGACAGCGTCAAAACCCGCGTCGTCAAACGGCAACTGCTCGGCATCGGCCACCTGGAAACGAACGGTCTGGCCTTCGGCCTCCGCCCGCGCCCGGCCTCGTTCCAGCAGCGCGTCGACGTAGTCGGTTGAAGTCACTTCCATGAATCGGCGTGCAAAGGCGAGGGTAGCGTTGCCATTGCCGGCCGCGATATCGAGGACGGTCGAGCCGGGCCTCAGGTTCATGGTTTCTGCGAGCGTTTCGCCCACGATCTGTAGAGTCGTACCTATGCGGGCGTAGTCTCCCGAGGCCCAAGCGGCGTTCTGCTTCGCCTTGATGGCGCTGTAGTCCGGCGTCTGGATGGCTTGCGCGGTGGCGGTCATTGAGGCTCTCCTGGTCATGAAGTTGACAACGGGTGGCGGACCAATCCGCCCAGGATGAGAGCATGGTCTCGCGGAGGGTCATCTGCTTGAAGACCGCCTGGATGTTGTCGTGGGCTTTCGGGGGGATTTGACAAGGAACAGCTGGAATATGGCAAGAACGGACAACTATATTGCCGCACAAGGATGACCAGACCAGCGCTTCCGAAGTCTTGATCATACAGGCAGCCTCCCAGGTCCTCATGCTGTCGGCCCACGCCGATGGCGAACTCAGGATGAGGTCAGAGCGAGCCTCGATATGATAAGGTTTGCGGAATCGCTCAACTAGAGGTCTCAATGCGCTATGTCATCGGCCAGTTTGAGGTGGATTCCGATCGCTTTGAGCTCAGGCGGGATGGGGCGGTCGAGGCTGTGGAGCCCCTGGTCTTCAATCTCATCCTGTTCCTGGCTCGCAATCCTAACCGGGTGATCAGCCGCGATGAGGTGATCGAGGCGGTCTGGTCGGGCCGCGTCGTCAGCGACGCCACCGTCGCGAGCGCGATCAAGTCGGCCCGGCGGGCGCTCGGCGATAGCGGTGACAGCCAGAACTACATTCGCACGGTCCGCGGGCGCGGCTTTGAATTTCAGGCAGAGGTTTTGACCATCGAGGATCCGAAAACGCCGGCCGTGTCGGACCCCCAGCCATCGCGCGTTGCCGCCAACGATCCCAAACCCATTCTCATCGTATTGCCATTCACCAACCTTTCCGCTGACACCGACGAATATTTCGCCGACGGCTTGACCGAGGACATCATCACCAACCTCGCTCGTTTTCGCGATCTCCGCGTGATCGGCGGCGCTTCGTCGTTCCAATTCAAGGGCCGGGTCGGCGATCTAGGGGAAGTATGCCGGCGCACGCATGCGGGGTACGTTGTCGAGGGCAGCGTTCGCCGCGCCGCGGGTTGGATCCGCATCACGGTTCAACTGGTCGAGGGCGCCACGGGGGTGCAGCTCTGGGGCGACCGCTATGATCGCGAAATGGTCGACATCTTCGCCTTGCAGGATGAGCTGACGCGCACGGTGGCTGCCACCCTCGGGGTCAAGATGCAGGACGTCGCGCTGCAGCGGGCCCTGAGGAAAAGCACGATTGAACTGTCGGCCTACGACTGCATTCTACGGGCGCGGCGCTATACGTGGATGCTCAGCGCGGAGATGCATTCCGAGGCGCGCGACCTGCTCGAAAAGGCGGTGGAGCTTGATCCACTGTCAGCTGATGCGCACGCGCTCATCGCCAACATCTATCTCGCGGAGCATCGCTTCGAGATGAATCCGCGTCCAAACCCGGTCGGGCGAGCACTTACCCATGCGCTTGCCGCTACCCAGCTTGACCCGCAGAACGCCTATGCACGCTGCTGGCTGGCGATCACTCACTTCTTTCGAGGCGAGAACGAGAAATTCGAAGCTGAGGCCCAGCTTGCGCTCAGTCTCAATCCCAATGACCCCGAGACATTGGCGGATGTCGGGCACTACTATGCGTTCATGGGGCAGTTCGACCGGGGCTCCGCTCTGTCGCAGCAGGCCCGCGAGCTTAATCCTCTGCATCCGGGCTGGTATTATTTCAGCTTCGCGCGCCTGCATTACCACCAGAAGGATTACGAGCAGACGATCGTGGATGTTGAGAAGATCGGGCTGCCCCACTTCTATTGGACCCATATGATGTCCGCGGCGGCCAAGGGCCAGCTTGGGCATGTCGACGCCGCCGAGGCGGTCGCTAGAATCTTCGAGATCAAGCCCGATTTTTCTCCTCGCACCGAACTCAAAAAATGGAATGCGGCCCCGGCGGACCTCGAACATATTGTCGAGGGATTGCGAAAAGCAGGACTAAAGGGTAGCCCGCCGACTAAAGACGACCCTGCTTGCCACGCTTAGGTGCTTTCACCCGACGGGCATGACGCGCCTCAAGCCGTTTGAAAACTGTTTCCGCCGGGACCGAAGCGCGCTTGTCGGCCATTGCGGCGTTTACTTCGCCCCGCAGCCACTCATCAAACACAGCATCCCGCTGATTCATCAGCCTGAGCGCGTCATCGCCCGGCTTGACCTGGCTTGACCGGGCGACCCAGTATTCCAGAGACGTCAGTGCCAAGGATGGGCCGCGGCGTACGGGATCCCCCGCTTTCGCGGAGGATGACAGTTGGATATGTGGCGGGCGCATCGGTGCAGCGAAGCGATACCATCATCTTCTCTGGTTCGTCGCAGCCGCGAACGTTTGAAAAGAAACAGCGGTGTTGTTGAAGCAGGGCGCCCACAAGGGGCGCCCCTACACCAGATCGATCTTCGTAGGGGCGACCCTTGTGGTCGCCCTGTTTCGACAACCCCGCTCCGCTCTCGCCGTGGCGCGGCCGCTACGGCAGGTTCAACAGATGCGGCACGAAAATGCCGAGCGCGGTGAAGGCAATTCCCACCAGCGTCAAAAGGCCCGAGATCCAGGCCAGCGCGGCGATGCCGGTGATGATGGTGGCCGATGCCAGCACGATGCCGATCTGAAAGGCCCCCGAGGCTAGTTCGAAGTGATGGTACTTGGCCGCCGCCAGGTCGCGCTCTTCCTCGGCGTGTTTGGCGCGCTCGGACAATTGCTCGGTGCCTTCGCCGGTATCGGGCTCGGAGCGGTAGCGCGCCGCGGTTTTCTGCCAATCGTCGATCTGCTTCTGCACCGCCGCCTTCGCGGCATCGTCGCCGGCGGCGCCGAGGCCCAGCTTGGTGGCTTCCGCGGCGGTCTGCACCACGGTGCGGCGGATGCTCTTGGCCTGAAAGAAAGCCCACAGGTTCGAGGCCTCGACGTTCTTGCTGATGGATTCGGTCTGGGCGCCCTTGCCGAGCGTCTCCGACAGCGCCAGGCACAGCGCGATCACGGCGATCAGCAGCGCGATCTTGCGGTCCTCCCCGGCGGCTTCCTTGGCCTTCTCCGCCTGCTCCATCGATTCGCTCATGCGTCCTCATTCCTCCCCGCGATTGATCAGTCGATCACGATGGACCGAAGCGGATCGTCGATGCAAGAGACATGCGGATATGGCGACAAGTTGTCCGGGCCTTACTTGAGGGCAACCGGTATCAGGCGCGGGGATGGGCGGCGCGATAGACCTCGAGCAGCCGCTCGCTGTCGATGCCGGTATAGATCTGCGTGGTCGAGAGCGAGGCGTGGCCGAGCAATTCCTGGATCGCGCGCAGATCGCCGCCACGGCTCAACAGGTGGGTGGCGAAGGAATGCCGCAGCGCGTGCGGCGTGGCGCTGTCGGGCAGGCCAAGCGCGCCGCGCAGCCGCGCCATGGTGAGCTGGATGATGCGGGCCTTGAGCGGACCGCCGCGGGCCCCGACGAAGATCGGGCCCTCGGCCGGCAACGGATGCGGACACATCGCGACATAGTCCGCGATCAGCGCCAGCACGTTGCGCAGCACCGGCACCATCCGGGTCTTGTTGCCCTTGCCGGTCACGATCAGCACGTCGCCCTCGCCTGGCCTCGGCACGTCGCGGCGCTTCAGCGACAGCGCTTCGGAGATGCGTAATCCCGATCCGTACAAAAGCGCCATCACCGCGGCGTCGCGCGCCCAGATCCAGGGATCGCGGGCCTCGCCGGCGCGTTCATCGGCGTCAGTGAACCGCTTGGCCGCCGCCACCGGGATCGGCTTCGGCAGGCTCCTGGCCACCTTGGGCGCGCGGACCGCCTTCAGCGCGCCGATCCTGCCCTTGCCTTCGCGCTCGAGGAAGCGCCCAAACGAGCGCAAGCTCGCCAAGGCCCGCATCAGCGAGCGGCTGCCGATGGCGTCCGCGCGACGCATCGCCATGAAGGCCCGGATATCGCTCGCTTCCAGCGCGGCAAAACGGGCCATGGTCACCCGCGTGCCCCAATGCTGGCACAGAAATTCGAGGGCTTGCCTGACGTCGCGGGCGTAGGCCTCCAGCGTCTGCGGCGACAGCCGCCGTTCGCTGCGCAGATGCGAAAGCCAGCGCGTCATCTCGAGCGCAACACCCTCGTCGGCGCAGGCGAGTTCGATCGGCGGAACGGCGGGGGCTTGTTTGGCCATGGCCTCTGCTTGCGATGATGCCGGTGACACTATCGCATTTCCCGGGTTTAGGGTTTGCTAACATAAAGTGGGCGGCGGCTGGATGCTGGTCCCGGACCTAGCCGGGCCCTAAGCTCGCTTGCTCCTTCGAACTTCTGGGCCTGATTCTCCGATGGACCATTCCTCGCGCGCCGCCACCGTCTCTGCATCGCCGGCGCGCGTCGTCGACGTGCTGGTGCCGGTCGCGCTCAACCAGACCTATTCCTACCGGGTGCCGCGCGGCATGGAGCTGAAGCCGGGCGATGTGGTGGGCGTGCCGCTCGGACCGCGCGAGGTGGTCGCGGTGGTCTGGGATGAGAACCCCGATCCCGATCCGCGCCTGCACAATCGCCTCAAGGATATCGGCGAAAAGCTCGATGTCCCGCCCTTGAAGGCGGAGTTGCGCGCGCTGGTCGACTGGGTCGCCAATTATACGCTGTCGGCGCGCGGCATGGTGCTGCGGATGAGCTTGCGGATGGGCGAGCACCTCGGCCCGGAACGGGTGCGGCTGGGCGTGCGCCTGATCGGCGAGGCGCCACAGCGCCTGACGCCGGCGCGGCGGCGGCTGATCGCGGTGCTGTCGGATGGCCTCTTGCATGGCAAGTCCGAAGCCGCCCTTGAGGCCGGCGTCAGTGTCGGCGTGGTCGATGGCCTGGTCGACGAGGGCACGCTTTCGACCGAAGCCATGCCGCGCCCGCCGGCCCCGCCGGCGCCCGATCCGTTATTCGCGAGCCCTGATTTTTCCCGCCAGCAGCGCACCGCTGTCGATGCGATGCGCGCGCTTGCGGCCAATGGCAGCTTTCATGTCGCTTTGCTCGATGGCGTGACCGGCTCGGGCAAGACCGAGGTCTATTTCGAAGCCATCGCCGAGATCATCCGCCGCGGCCGGCAGTCGCTGGTGCTGATGCCGGAAATCGCGCTGACCGGGCAGTTCCTCGATCGCTTCGCGCGGCGGTTCGGCGTGCGGCCGCTGGAGTGGCATTCCGAGCTGACGCCACGCACCAGGCAGCGCAACTGGGCGGCGATCGCGGCCGGCGAAGCACCCGTGGTGGCGGGCGCGCGATCGGCGCTGTTTCTGCCCTACGCCGATCTCGGGCTGATCGTCGTCGACGAAGAGCACGACCAGGCCTACAAGCAGGACGAAGGCGCCCATTACCACGCCCGCGACATGGCGGTGGTTCGCGGCCATATTGCCAAAATTCCGGTCGTGCTGGCGTCGGCGACGCCGTCGATCGAGAGTGAAGTCAATGCCCGCAAGGGGCGCTATCAGCGCATCGTGCTGCCATCGCGGTTCGGCGGCCAGCACATGCCGCAGATCGAGGCGATCGATCTGCGCCGCCAGCCGCCGCCGCGTGGCCGCTTCATTTCGCCGGTACTGGCCGAACAGGTCCAGCTTGCGATCGAACGGCGCGAGCAGGCGCTGTTGTTCCTCAACCGCCGCGGCTATGCGCCGTTGACGCTGTGCCGGAAATGCGGCCATCGCTTCGGCTGCACCATCTGCGATGCCTGGCTGGTCGATCATCGCTTTCGCCAGCGGCTGGTCTGCCATCACTGCGGCTTCTCGATGCCGCGCCCGGATATCTGTCCGCATTGCGCGTCGGAGCAATCGCTGGTGGCGGTCGGCCCCGGTGTCGAACGCCTGCAGGAGGAGGTCGCCGCGCTGTTTCCGCAAGCCCGCACCATGGTGCTGTCGAGCGATCTCATCACCTCGATCGAGACCATGCGCAGCGAGCTGAACGAGATCGCGCAAGGCCGCGTCGATATCATCATCGGCACCCAGCTGGTGGCCAAGGGCCATCACTTTCCGCGGCTCAATCTGGTCGGCGTGGTCGACGCCGATCTGGGCCTGAGCAATGGCGATCCGCGTGCCGCCGAGCGGACCTTTCAGTTGTTGAACCAGGTGATCGGGCGGGCCGGACGCGACCAGGGCCGTGGCGTCGGCTATCTGCAGACCCATCAACCCGAACATCCCGTCATGAAGGCCCTGGTCGCCTGCGACCGCGAGGCGTTTTATGCAAGCGAGATTGCGGCCCGCGAGCGCACCGGTTATCCGCCCTTTGGCCGGCTCGCCAGCCTGATCATTTCAGCCGGCGACCGGCCGACGGCGGAGGGTTTTGCCCGCCGGCTGGCCGCAATCGCGCCGGTCGATCCGAGAATCCAGGTGCTGGGACCTGCCGAAGCCCCGCTGGCGGTGATCAAGGGGCGCTATCGTTTCAGGCTCTTGGTGAAATCGCTGCGTGCGGTCGATCTGTCGCACTATTTGCGCGAATGGCTGGCGGCCGCGCCTAAGCCAAAGGGCAAGCTCAAGCTTGAAATCGATGTCGATCCGCAGAGCTTTCTGTAAACGACCCGCGCCCTGCGAAAAAGCCTGCCGCCAGGATGACGGCAGGCTGGTTTTGGCATGCAGCCAGGTTCTGAGCCGGTACGGGGCCCAAAAGCGACCATGCCTTGAGGGATGGAACAGGCGTTCAAACGCCTGGAGAGGTCAGATGACCTCGGCGGTGACGCGGCCGACGCCGGCGCCGATCAGGCCGACGGCGCGTGCCGCGGCGGTCGAAAGGTCGAGAACCCGGCCACGAACGAACGGGCCGCGATCATTGACGGTGACGACCACGCTGCGGCCGCCATGGGTGACCCGCAGCCGGGTCCCGAACGGCAGCGACCGATGGGCGCAAGTCAGCGCGTTCTGATTGAAGTGCTGGCCCGACGCGGTCTTGCTGCCGGATTCGTTGCCGTAATAGGAGGCCATTCCCGAGAAGCTGCCTCCGCCGCCCGAGCCGATCGAGGCGTTGGCCTCGCGCCAGCCGCTATGGCGTGAGTTGCTGGCCTCGTGGAGGGCCCGGTGGCCGTGATGTCGATTGGATCTGGCCGATGCCTCCGTGGCGGTGCCGCCGACCAGAAGAGTTGCCGCGAAAAGGGCCAGCACGGTACGCGACTGTGTCGTAGTTCCCAGTGCAGCCTTTTTTAGATTCAGCATTATTTGCTTCCTTTGGATAGTATTGCCACATATGTGGCAAGTGGAACCCCCGTCCCAATTTGACGGTTTGCCGTTTGATTACCCAATGAGGCATAAAGGCGGCAGTAAGCCGCGCTGAAACATCTTGTTACCTGACTATATTATACAACAGCACTTCGCTTGATGCTGACGTTTACGATTTATTTACTTATGTATTACTTCGCAATTATGAAATGTGCAGTCTTGCTCGGTAGTTGAGCGCGATCCTAAAGTAACCGGTTACTAGAGTTGGAGGTCGTTGCGACGCCGCCGGGATAGGGCCATTGGCGTTGACCAGAAGCACGGCGGTCCGGTCCCGTTCGTCGGCTTCGATCCGCATGCCGCGCACGATGGTCCGCGCCCGCGGCGCCCGCCTCGAAAATCTATCGCCAGCACCCCGAGCGGTACGCCGTAGCTTTCACCTCCGGTACGCACCGAGGCAGCCTGGTGTTCTGACTCTAACGATTGTTTCCGTCATTCCGGGGCCCGAGCGCAGCTCGGGAGCCCGGAATCCATAACCACGATTGGGGGTTATGGGGTCCAGGCTCGCGCAAGGGCGCGCCCCGGAATGACGCCGATGAGAGACGAAGCGTCAGAACCAGAACACTAGGTCGCCGCATGAAGCGAGAGCATTGCGCATCCGTGGTGCGCTTCCCTGCCTCAAGCCTCTATTGAGGGCGTCACTACCGCTCCAAATCATGCCGGTGGGATGCAGGATTACGGAGCGTCACTAATTACCGTATGATCTCAGTAGGTTATATGGCTATTGGGCTCATTTTGAGAGCGATGGATGTCTTGCTAGGCGGCGATTCGAACAGCGCGCGCGCCAACGACGGCGCGATGATCTCGGCGACACGCTCCAAGAACACCGCGGCAAGTCAGGCGTCGCCGAAGCGGCAAGTACGGACCGTTTTTCTCAAGGCGCTCACTGTCATAGGCTTTATCGAAACGGGCTCGTCATGTTGCACCTGCGCTCTTGCTATGTTAGCAAAGCCGCGATTTTAACGATCCCGGCACTTCTCGTGGCGGTCGAAAATCGAAGTCCCGCTTGAATTCCAAGGGCTTGAATCGCTAGGCGCCGCATCATGGCGACGGTTTTACCCTTGGCCGTTTGACAGCTGAAAAGAGCGTGCCTGTGGCTGCTGAAGATCCGTCCGTTTCGGGAGTGTCCGGCCGTTATGCGACGGCCTTGTTCGAGTTGGCGCGCGATGAAAAATCCGTCGATGCCGTGAAAGCCGACCTCGATCAATTCAACGCCATGATCGCCGATAGCGCCGACTTGAAACGACTGGTGCGCAGCCCGGTGTTTTCCGCCGAGACGCAGTCGAGGGCGCTGGCGGCGGTGCTGGAGCAGGCCGAAATTACCGGTATTTCCGCCAATTTTCTCAAAGTGCTGACCGCCAATCGCCGGCTGTTTGCGGTGACCGACGTGATCCGCGCCTTCCGTGCCCTGGTGGCCAAATTCAAGGGCGAGGCGACGGCCGACGTGATCATCGCCGAAGCGCTCAGTGACAAGAACCTCGACGCCCTGAAGTCCGCGCTGAAGTCGGTGACGGGCAAGGATGTCGCGCTCAACGTGAATGTCGATCCTTCGATTATCGGCGGCCTGGTGGTCAAACTCGGCAGTCGGATGGTCGATAGTTCGATTCGCACCAAACTCAATTCGATCAAGCACGCGATGAAAGAGGCAGGCTGATGGATATCCGCGCCGCGGAAATTTCCGCGATCCTCAAGGACCAGATCAAGAACTTTGGCCAGGAGGCCGAGGTTTCCGAAGTCGGACAGGTCTTGTCCGTTGGTGACGGCATCGCTCGCGTCTATGGCCTGGACAACGTCCAGGCCGGCGAGATGGTCGAGTTCGAGAACGGCACCCGCGGCATGGCGTTGAACCTCGAGACCGACAATGTCGGCATCGTGATCTTCGGCGCCGATCGCGAGATCAAGGAAGGCCAGACCGTCAAGCGCACCCGCGCCATCGTCGATACCCCCGTCGGCAAGGGCCTGCTCGGACGCGTCGTCGACGCCCTTGGCAATCCGATTGACGGCAAGGGACCGATCCAGTCCGACAAGCGCATGCGGGTCGACATCAAGGCGCCCGGCATCATTCCGCGCAAATCGGTCAACGAGCCGATGGCGACCGGGCTGAAGGCCATCGACGCGCTGATCCCGATCGGTCGCGGCCAGCGCGAACTGATCATCGGCGATCGGCAGACCGGCAAGACCGCGATCGCGCTCGATACCATCCTCAACCAGAAGCCGCTCAACGCCCAGCCGGACGAGAACCTGAAGCTGTATTGCGTCTATGTCGCGATCGGCCAGAAGCGCTCGACGGTGGCCCAGTTCGTCAAGGTGCTGGAAGAGCAGGGCGCGCTGGAATACTCGATCATTGTTGCCGCCACCGCGTCGGACCCGGCGCCGATGCAGTATATCGCCCCCTTTACGGGCTGCACCATGGGCGAATACTTCCGCGACAACGGCATGCACGCCGTGATCATCTATGACGACTTGTCGAAACAGGCGGTGGCCTATCGCCAGATGTCGCTGTTGCTGCGCCGCCCGCCCGGCCGCGAGGCCTATCCGGGCGACGTGTTCTATCTGCATTCGCGCCTGCTCGAGCGCGCGGCCAAGCTCAGCAAGGACCACGGTTCGGGATCGCTGACGGCGCTACCGGTGATCGAAACCCAGGCCAACGACGTCTCGGCCTACATCCCGACCAATGTGATTTCAATTACCGACGGCCAGATCTTCCTGGAAACCGATCTGTTCTTCCAGGGCATTCGTCCCGCGGTGAACGTCGGTCTGTCGGTGTCGCGCGTCGGATCGTCGGCACAGACCAAGGCGATGAAGAAGGTCGCCGGCAAGATCAAGGGCGAGCTCGCGCAATACCGCGAAATGGCGGCGTTCGCGCAGTTCGGCAGCGATCTCGACGCCTCGACCCAGCGCCTGCTCAACCGCGGTTCGCGCCTGACCGAGCTCCTGAAGCAGCCGCAATTCTCGCCGCTGAAGATGGAAGAGCAGGTCTGCGTGATCTGGTCGGGCACCAACGGTTATCTCGATCCGCTGCCGCTCGGCAAAGTCAAGGCCTTCGAGGACGGCCTGCTGTCGCTGCTGCGCGGCAAGAATGCCGAGCTGCTCAATACCATCCGCGACAGCCGCGATCTCTCCGACGATACGGCGGGCAAGCTGAAGGCGGTGGTCGAGGGCTACGCCAAGAACTTTGCTTGAGTTACCGTCAAGGCCGGCTTGTATTGTCGATCTCTTGGCCATCCCCGTCGTTGAGCGTGGGTCAATCAAGACGAGGATGCCCGGCACAAGGCCGGGCATGACGGAAGAGGGGATTGCGGTCGGTTCGCGGATCGCAGGGGTGAACTAAAGAATGGCGTCACTGAAAGACATGCGGGTCCGCATCGCCTCCACCAGGGCGACGCAGAAGATCACCAAGGCGATGCAGATGGTGGCGGCTTCAAAGTTGCGCCGCGCGCAGAGCGCCGCCGAAGCCGCGCGGCCCTATGCGGAAAAAATGGATGCGGTGATTTCCAACATCGCCAGCGCTGCCGCGGGCTCGCCCGGCGCTCCGGTGCTGCTGGGCGGTACCGGCGAGGGATCAGGTTCACCTGCTGCTGGTCTGCACCGGCGAGCGCGGCCTGTCCGGCGCCTTCAATTCGTCGATCGTGCGTTTGGCGCGGGAGCGGGCGCTGGCGCTGATGAACCAGGGCAAGGAGGTCAAGTTCTTCTGCGTCGGCCGCAAGGGGTTCGAGCAACTGCGCCGCAACTTCGAGAAGCAGATCATCGAAAATACCGAGCTGCGGTCGGTTCGCCAGCTCGGCTTCGTCAATGCCGAGGACATCGCCACCAAGGTGATCGCGCGCTTCGAGGCCGGCGAATTCGACGTTTGCACGCTGTTCTTCTCGCGCTTCAGGTCCGTCGTCGCCCAGGTTCCGACCGCGCAGCAGATCATTCCGCTGGTGGTCGAGGCCCCTGCGGCGAAGGCTGATCCGCCGACTTCCTACGAGTATGAGCCGGAGGAGGATGAGATCCTGGCCCGGCTGTTGCCGCGCAATCTCGCGGTGCAGATCTTCCGTGCGCTGCTGGAAAACAACGCCTCGTTCTACGGCGCGCAGATGAGCGCGATGGACAACGCCACCCGCAATGCCGGCGACATGATCCGCAAGCAGACCCTGATCTACAACCGTACCCGCCAGGCCATGATCACCAAGGAGTTGATCGAAATCATCTCCGGCGCCGAGGCGATGTAGAGAGTTTAGGAATACCAAGGAGAGATTTTTCATGGCTACACCCGCCAACCAGACCGGACGCATCACCCAAGTCATCGGCGCCGTCGTCGACGTCCAGTTCGAGGGCCATCTGCCGGCGATTCTGAACGCGATCGAGACCAAGAACGGCGGCAATCGCCTGGTGCTCGAGGTCGCCCAGCATCTCGGCAAATCCACGGTGCGGACCATCGCGATGGACACCACCGAAGGTCTGGTCCGCGGCCAGGAAGTTTCCGACACCGGCGCCCCGATCATGGTGCCGGTCGGCGCCGGGACGCTCGGCCGCATCATGAATGTGATCGGCGAGCCGATCGATGAAGCGGGACCGGTGGTCGCGGAAGGCATGCGGGCGATCCATCAGGAAGCGCCGCTCTACACCGAGCAGTCGACCGAGGCCGAAATTCTCGTCACCGGCATCAAGGTCGTCGATCTCTTGGCGCCCTACGCCAAGGGCGGCAAGATCGGACTGTTCGGCGGCGCCGGCGTCGGCAAGACCGTGCTGATCCAGGAACTGATCAACAACGTCGCCAAGGCCCATGGCGGCTATTCGGTGTTCGCCGGCGTCGGCGAGCGGACCCGCGAAGGCAACGACCTTTATCACGAGTTCATCGAATCGAAGGTCAATGCCGATCCGCACCATCCCGATCCGAGCGTCAAATCGAAGTGCGCGCTGGTGTTCGGCCAGATGAACGAGCCGCCGGGCGCGCGTGCCCGCGTCGGCCTGACCGGGCTGACGGTCGCCGAGCATTTCCGCGATCAGGGCCAGGACGTGCTGTTCTTCGTCGACAACATTTTCCGCTTTACCCAGGCCGGTTCGGAAGTGTCGGCGCTGCTCGGCCGTATCCCCTCGGCCGTGGGCTATCAGCCCACGCTCGCCACCGACATGGGCGCGCTGCAGGAACGCATCACTACCACCCAGAAGGGTTCGATCACGTCGGTGCAGGCGATCTACGTTCCGGCCGACGACTTGACCGACCCGGCGCCCGCAACGTCCTTCGCCCACTTGGACGCCACCACGGTGCTGAACCGCGCGATTTCGGAAAAGGGCATCTATCCCGCGGTGGATCCGCTCGAACTCGACATCGCGGATGCTGTCGCCGCTCGTCGTCGGCGAGGATCATTACCAGACCGCGCGCATGGTCCAGCAGGTGCTGCAACGGTACAAATCGCTACAGGATATCATCGCCATTCTCGGCATGGACGAGCTTTCCGAAGACGACAAGATCGCGGTCGCCCGCGCCCGCAAGATCGAGCGCTTCCTGTCGCAGCCGTTCCATGTCGCCGAAGTCTTCACCGGCTCGCCCGGCAAGTTCGTCGACCTCGCCGACACCATCAAGGGCTTCCGCGGACTCTGCGAAGGCAAGTATGATCATCTGCCGGAGGCGGCCTTCTACATGGTGGGCACCATCGAAGAGGCGGTCGAAAAGGGCAAGAAACTCGCCGCCGAAGCCGCTTAAGGGCGAATAGGGAGTAGCGAATAGCCAATAGGCCACACGCCTCGCTGAAGCTGCTCCCCAACTATTCGCTACTCGCTATTCGCTACTCGCAGGTTCCCGACATGGCCACCTTCCACTTCGATCTCGTCTCGCCGGAAAAACTCGCCTTCTCCGGCGAGGTCGACCAGGTCGACGTTCCCGGCGTCGAAGGCGATTTCGGCGTGCTGGCCGGGCACGCGCCGATCGTGGCCGCGATCCGGCCGGGAATCCTGACGGTGACCACCGGCGGCGACCACCAGAAGATCATCGTCCTCGGCGGCCTCGCCGAAATGTCCGACAAGGGCCTGACGGTGCTGGCCGATGTCGCCACCTCGATCGAGGAACTGGACCGGGCCAAGTTCGCCGAAGAGATCGCCGACATGGAAGCCAAGCTCGCCGAGAAAGAGGGATCGGCGCTCGATCAGGCGATCGAGCGGCTCGATCATTACAAGAGCATCCAGCACGAGCTCAGTACGACGGCGATGCATTAGGTTTTGCCGGGCCACGCGCTGCGGCGGGCTGCCTGGAGCTCGCTCAGCCCGCGAATTTCGCAAAAAGCTGCGCCACCGTTCGATAGACCTCACGCCGGAACGGCACCACGAGATCAGCGACGCGATCGAGCCGCTCCCACCGCCAGGCGTCGAATTCGGCGGGCTGACCGCCCCGCGGCGTCAGCGGATCGATTTCATCGTCAGAGCCGGTAAATCGCAAGGCGAACCATTTCTGGCGCTGGCCGCAGAAATTCGCCAGCCGGTGCGCGCCATGGAACGGGGGAAACTCGTAGCTCAGCCAATCCGTTTCGCCGATATAGTCGGCGTTGACCACGCCGGTTTCCTCCCAAAGCTCGCGCATCACCGCCTCGCGCGGATTTTCGTTTTGCATCGATGCCGCCTTGCGGCATCTGCCACTCCAGGCCCGGCAGAATGATCTCCGGCCCGTCGTCCCTGAAGCGCCGCCCGATCAGGACCTGACCGGCGGCGTTGAACAGCGCAACGCCGACATTGGGACGATAGAGCTTGCTGTCGGCCATACCTGCATTCACTCGATGGTACCGTCCCGGAGCGACGCGGCGATCGGTGCGTCGTTGATTTCAATCGCGCGCCCGAGGGACGGGCTTCAGGCGCCGGCCAGCCCGGAAAATTCCTTCACCACGCGCTCGTAGACCGGCCGCTTGAACGGCACGATCAGGTCGGGAAGATTCTTCATCGGTTCCCAGCGCCAGCTGACGAACTCCGCCTTGTGGCCGCCGCCGGGAGTGGCGACATTGATCTCATCGTCCTGACCGGTGAAACGGACCGCGAACCATTTCTGCCGCTGGCCACGATAGCGGCCCTTCCAGGCGCGGCCGGCGACGGTGCGCGGGATATCGTAGATCAGCCAGTCGGGGACTTCGCCCAGCTTCTTGACCGAACGGACACTGGTCTCCTCATAGAGTTCGCGTTTGGCGGCTTCCCAGGTATCCTCGCCGGGATCGACGCCGCCCTGCGGCATCTGCCAGACATGCGACTCATCGACATGTTCGATGCCGCCGGCGCGACGACCGATGAAGACCAGCCCGGCTGCGTTGATCAGCATCATGCCGACGCATGTTCGATAGGGCAGGTCTTCGTAGCGCGCCATTCCCTCGATGCCTCCGGAGCCTACAAGGCGGCCCTGCCTGCGCCAGCGCAGCGAGGGTGGCGCCCGGCGGTTGATCCTTAGCCGACTTTTGATTTCAGCATGGCCGTTGTCAATGGCGCAAGCATGATGCCATGGCCCTGCAGCGTCTTGATCCAGGCGCCGATTCGCTCGATCGATATGGGCAATGCCGAAGCAAGACCGACCGCGGTTCCGCGTTCCTTCGCCAATTCTTCAAGCCTTGCCAGCGCCCGGTCGATCTCCAGGGCCGTCGGCACCGCGTCGATGGTGAGGTCAGCCCTGGCGAAAGGCATGGCCTGGCCAGCCGCCAGCGTGGCGGCGACGCTTTGGGGGGCGGAGCCGTCGTCGAAATAGCCCAGGCCGCGTTTGGCGGCCTCCCGGATGACGGGTTGCATGGCAGTGTCGGACACGACAAACCGCCCGCCCATGAAGTTGGCGATCCCCGCATAGCCCTGAAAGCGGCTCAGGTGCCAATCCAGCCGATCGAGGTTCTGCTCGGCGGCCAGCGACGTCAGCAGGGTCTGCGGGCCGGGGTCATTGTCGGGATAGTCGAACGGCTCCATCGGGATCTGCAGCAAAATCTCGTGGCCTTGCACGCGCGCCCGCTCGGCGAGCTTGGTCGGGTCCGAACCGTAGGGCGTGAACGCCAGGGTGACCGCGGGTGGCAGCTTCATGATGGCATCGGTGGTCTTGGCCGCGCCGACGCCAAGTCCGCCGACGACGATGGCGACCACCGGCATTTTAGCTGCCTTTGGCCGGTCGGCCACGGCGGCATAAACGGTAAATGGCTTGAGCCCGTCGGCCACCACCGGGATCATGCCGTAGCGCGATTTCTCGAGCAGTCGCGGGTCTATCCCAGCCATCTGGACCGGCGCCGTGTCCGGCTCGGCCTTGTCCGCGCCCTGGCCCGACAATACGACATCATGGTGCGCACCGCTTGAGCCATCGATGATCGTGATGGTTTTTTGCTCGCTGGCCGCCGCCTGCCTGGTTTCAGGCTTCTCGTTGGCGGAAGCGCTCGCAGGCGCCTGGGCAGGCTTGTCAGCCGGCGGCACCGACTGAAGGATGGCGATATGGGCGATCGGCTCGCCGCCGAGCGGATTGTCGTTGAAGATGGCAAAACCGGCGAAGGTAGCCAGAAACAGGCCGAGCAGCACCGCAAGTATCTGAATACCGGTAAAGGGCAACCGAAACCGGCGCTTGCCGCGCGCCTTCTTCTGTCCCAGCGGGGTGCTCAGATCATCGGCCGTCTCTGCCATGGGCCTTTCCCGAATCAGTCGGGCGACAATACCACGGCAGGGCGAGCCCTCGGCAGCTTCAGCGTGGCGCACCGGCGAGGGCCGGAGAACTCAGGGCCAACAGGGCTGACCAGACCGCCTGAAAAAAGGCGGCCACGAGGGCCGCCCTTCACAGATCAGGTAGGCTGCCGCGCTATCAGTTCGCGACCTTGTTGGCAGGCTTGTCGATCGATGCCTTGTCGTCGGTGGCCGGCGTCGGCGCGGTAGAACTGCTCTTGATGCCATGGAGCAGATCATCGGCGACCTTCAAGGCCTTGTCGTCCTTGGCGTCCGGCGGCACATAGGATTGCGAACCGGTCTTCTCGTCGCCGTCGTTTTTCAGATGGCCGCGCAGCGAGGCTTCGCCCTTGGTGTCGGTGCGCGACTTCAACTCATCGGGAACGTCCTGCAGCACCTCGATATCGGGAACGATGCCCTTGGCCTGGATCGATTTGCCCGACGGCGTGAAATAGCGCGCGGTGGTGAGGCGAAGCGCGCCGTTGCCGGAACCCAGAGGGAATAATGGTCTGCACCGAGCCCTTGCCGAACGAGCGGGTGCCGACCAGCGTGGCACGTTTGTGGTCCTGCAGCGCGCCGGCGACGATTTCGGAAGCCGATGCGGAGCCGCCATTGATCAGCACGATCACCGGCTTGCCCTTGGTCAGATCGCCGGGATGCGCGGTCCGGCGCTGGGTTTCCTCGGCGTTGCGGCCCCGGGTAGACACGATCTCGCCGCGTTCCAGGAAGGCGTCGGACACCGTCACCGCTTCTTCCAGCAGGCCGCCGGGATTGTTGCGCAGGTCGATGACGAAGCCTTTCAGCTTGTCGCCGATCTGGGTTTGCAGATTGGCGATTTCCTTCTTCAGGCCCTCGGTGGTCTGTTCATTGAAGGTGGTGATGCGGATATAGCCGATATCGTCGGCCTCGACATGGGCGCGCACCGAGCGGACGCGGATGTTGTCACGCACCAGCGTGACGTCGATCGGATTGTCCTGGCCCTTGCGGACGATCTTCAGCTTGATCTTGGTGTTGACCGGCCCGCGCATCTTGTCGACGGCCTGGTTGAGGGTGAGGCCCTGCACGGCTTCGTCATCGAGATTGGTGATGATGTCATTGGCCATGATGCCGGCCTTGGACGCCGGCGTGTCGTCGATCGGCGACACCACCTTGATCAAGCCGTCTTCCATCGTGACTTCGATGCCGAGACCGCCGAATTCGCCCCGGGTCTGAACCTGCATGTCGCGGAAGCTCTTGGCATCCATGTAGCTCGAATGCGGATCGAGGCCGGACAGCATGCCACTGATGGCCGATTCCACCAGCTTGGCGTCGTCGGGCTTTTCGACATAATCGCTGCGCACCCGCTCGAACACGTCGCCGAACAGATTGAGCTGGCGATAGGTATCCGAGGTCGCGGCGCGCGCGCTCGATCCCATCAGCACGGCGCGCGGCTGGGTAATGAACAGCGTCAATGCTGCGCCAGTGACGGCGCTGAGGAGAACTACAGAAGTCTTGCGCATCATCCGCGAACCTTTTCGCCTTCATTTGCGGCCCACCATGGGCCTGGATCGATTGGAGTGCCGTCCTTACGGAACTCGACATAAAGCACGGGCTGGCTCGCGTTGGTCGCCAGGAGCGAGGCCACCTGGGATGTCGACCCCATGGCAGCGACCGGCTCCCCCGTAAGTACAAACTGGCCGATATTAACCGAAATGCGCTCCATCCCGGCGATCAACACATGATACCCGCCACCGGCATTCAGGATCAAGAGTTGTCCGTAGCTGCGGAACGGCCCGGCATAGACAACCCAGCCATCACACGGTGTTGTGACCTGGGCGCCGGGCCGGGTAGCCAAGGAAATACCCTTTTCCAGCCCCCCCGCGCCGTCGGAACCGCCGAATCCCCAAATCTTGGTGCCGTTAACCGGGAGCGCAAGTAAACCTTTGGCGGACGCAAAGGCAATGGCCGGGCTCAACCTCGTGGGGTCCTTGAGGGCCGCCAGATTGGGTTTGCCGTTCAGCGTGGCCGGGGTGCCTTGGAGGCTGGCGGCGGTTGCCGCCTTGGCGGCGCTCTTCAGGTCCAGCTCCATCTTGGCGATCAGGCCCTGCAGGCCGTCAACCTGCCGGGACAGCGTCAGGGCGCGGGCAGCCTCCGCTTCCATGTCCTTTTCGACCGAGCTCTGCTGGCGCTGCCGTTCATCGATCAAGGCGGCAAGATGGGCCTGGTCGGTCCTGAATTTGTCCCGATCGATCGCGAGCTTGTCGCGCTCGGTGGCAATAGTCCTGCGCAGCTCCACCAGTTCGCCGAGGTCGGCGGCGAGCTTTTCGGCACGTTCGCGCAACGCAGGCACCACCGATCCGAGCAGCATGGCGGTGCGTAGCGATTGCAGCGCGTCGTCCGGCCGCACCAGGAGTGCCGGCGGGGTGCGGCGGCCGGCGCGTTGCAGCGCCGCCAGCACCTCGACAATCTCCGAGCGCCGCGAATCGAGCGAGCTGCGGATCTGCCGCTCCCGCTCGTCGAGCGGGCGCAGCCGCGCCTCGGCGTCGCTGATCCGGGTCTCGACGCCGCGGACCTGGGCGGCGATGTCGATCAGTTGCGCCGTCAACTTGCTGCGGTCCTGGCCGATGGCGGCGATTTCGGCCTTTAACTTCTGCTCGCTCTCCGCGGCGCTTTTTTGCTGCGCCTGGGTGGCCTCGAGTTCCTGCTCGCGCTGTTTGATGGCATCAGGAGAACCGGCGTCGGCGGCTTCCGGTGCCGCGGCCGTGACCTGCGCGGAGGCCGGAAAAGCGCTCGCGACAGAGAAGGCGACCGACAACAACAAGACGCAAAGCTGAATGGGGGTTGCGGGTGGCCGGACACGCCGAATGGTATCGGGGTCCGAATGTCTGTTCCGCGGTGACGGCATCTAATCGATCAGCGCTTTCCAAGCTTCCGCCGGCACGGCTCATACGCGGTGATAGGGGTGACCGGCCAAAATGGTCGCCGCCCGGTATAGCTGCTCCAGAAGCATCAGGCGAACCATTTGATGCGGCCAGGTCGCAGAGCCGAACGCCATGACCAATTTTGCTTTGCGCCGCAATTCGGGCGAAAGTCCGTCCGCGCCGCCGATTGCGAAAATAGTCTGGGCCGCCTGTTCACCCTGCCAGCGGCCCAGTTGCCGGGCAAAAGCGGCACTGTCGACATTCTCGCCGCGTTCGTCGAGGGCCACCAGCACCGATTTGGCTGGAATCGCGGCCGAAATAGCGGCGGCTTCCTCGGTCATCCGGGTCGCCCCGTCGCGCGCACGGCTTTCGGGAATTTCATGGATGTCGAGGCCGCGAAAACCCAGTTTGCGCCCGATATCGTCGAATCGCTCGCGATAGCGCTCAGTCAGCTCCCGTTCCGGGCCCTGCTTCAGCCGGCCGATCGCAAGGACGACGAGGCGCATGAAGGCTTTCGCGGGCTGGATCCGGATCGGCCTGCCGATTTGCCGCGGAAAATGATCAAGATCAATCGATGGCCGGTTGGGTCAACAGAACGTGCCCGGACCGGGATCCGAGCGCACGCTTTAGTGTTACTATGCGGCGCATCGCGATGCGCCGCCGCTGGTACACGGGGCGGCTCGATAGCCTAAATGGCCTTCGCCGCCGTCGGGCCCTGGGTCCACAACCTCTCCAGATTGTAGAATTCGCGAACCTCAGGCCTGAATACGTGCACGATCACGTCGCCGGAATCGATCAGCACCCAGTCGCAGTTGGGCAAGCCCTCGATGTGGATGCTTTTGATACCGGTTTCCTTGAGGCCTTTGGCGACATTTTCCGCGATGGCGCCGACGTGCCGGTTGGCCCGGCCCGAGGTGACGATCATGTAGTCGGAAAATGCGGACCTGCCGCGAAGGTCGATGGTGACCGTTTCTTCCGCCTTCATATCGTCGAGGCGGGCAAGGATCATATTCAGGGTCTGGTCGGCGTCGGGTTGCGCCTTCAGGGCCGCAGCTTGGGTCGATGTTTTACGCGCGGTTTTGGCGGCCTTGGGTAAAACAGACTTGGACAATACAGATGTTGCCAGGGACCATTCCTTTCGCTGTATCGCGACCGCCGAATCTTCGGACGGCGCCGGTTATTCTAGGCATGTGGGGTCAATGGTTTCAATATTCCAGTGATGCCCGACCCTCACTTTGTTCGCCAGCTGCCGTCGGGGTTCCGCAGGCCGGTCGATGACAGGTTCAATTTCATGCCGGTCAGGAAGACCCAGGCCGGAGGGCTTCGATCGGCCAGCTGGCCTGCCTTATTCTCTGGCAGGCGATAGCGCGCCAGCGCCTGGGCTGCCGGCGCGGCGAGCGCGCGAAAACTTTGCGGCGGCCGGTCGATCACGGCGATCGGCACCTCGGATGCGATGCGCCGCCAGCTTTGCCAGCGATGGAATTGAGCGAGATTGTCAGCGCCCATGATCCAGACCAGGTGCAGCCCGCAGGCACGGCGGCGCAGATAGCTGATGGTATCTACCGTATAACGTGTTCCGATGACGGATTCGAGACAGCTGATCTCGATGCGCGGATCCCCGGCGATTTGGCGCGCGGCTTGCGCGCGCTGCTGGAGATCGCGCAACGCGCCGGGCTCCTTGAGCGGATTGCCCGGCGTCACCAGCCACCACACCCGATCGAGCCGCAGTCGCTTGATCGCAAACAGGCTGATGGCCTGATGCGCCAGGTGCGGCGGATTGAACGAGCCGCCGAGCAGGCCGATCCGCATGCCCTCGGAAAAAGGCGGCAGCGCCTGGTAGATGGTGGGTGAGGCGGTCGCGGCTCTCCTCACAGGCGCCACCGCTTGCCCGAAGCGGTCACGGCCGCGTCTGTCCGGTGCCGTGGACGCGATATTTGAAGCTGGTCAGCTGTTCGGCGCCGACCGGGCCCCGGGCATGGAACTTGCCGGTGGCAATTCCGATTTCCGCGCCAAAGCCGAACTCGCCGCCGTCGGCGAACTGGGTCGACGCATTATGCAGCACGATCGCCGAATCGACCTCGTTGAGGAATTTCCGCGCGGTGGCTTCATCCTCGGTCACGATGGCATCGGTGTGGTGCGAGCCGTGGCTTTGAATGTGCGCGATCGCGGCATCGACGCCGTCGACCACCCGGGCGGCAATGATGGCGTCCTCGTATTCGGTGTCCCAGTCCTCGTCGGTGGCCGGCTTTACCCTTACGCTCGCGCGTTGCACGGCGTCGTCGCCGCGCACCTCGCAGCCGGCATCGATCAGCATGTCCACCAGCGGCTGAAGCATGGTCGGTGCCGCGGCGCGATCGATCAGTAGCGTTTCGGCGGCGCCGCAGACGCCGGGACGCCGCATCTTGGCGTTCAACACGATCGACTTCGCCATGTCGAGACGGGCAGCATGATCGACATAGACGTGATTGACGCCTTCCAGATGCGCGAACACCGGCACGCGGGCCTCGGCCTCGACCCGCGCCACCAGGCTCTTGCCGCCGCGCGGCACGATCACGTCGATGCCGCCGTTCAATCCGCTCAACAGCAGTCCGACCGCCGCCCGGTCGCGGGTCGGCACCAGCGTGATGCAAGCCTCGGGCAGGCCGGCTTCGCGCAAGCCCTGCTGCAGGCAGTCGTGGATCGCGCGGCAGGAACGAAAACTGTCGGAGCCGCCGCGCAGGATGACGGCATTGCCGGACTTCAGGCACAGCACGCCGGCGTCGGCGGCGACATTGGGGCGGCTTTCGAAAATCACCGCGACGACGCCGAGCGGCACCCGCACCCGTTCGATGGTCATGCCATTCGGGCGCTGCCAGCGCTCGGTTACGGCGCCGATCGGATCCTTGATCGCGCGCACGGTGGCAACCCCATCGGCCATCGCAGTCGATGCGCGCCGGCGACAGCGCCAGCCGATCGATGAAGGCCGCGCTCTCGCCGGCGGCGCGCGCCTCCGTGACATCCTCGGCGTTGGCGGCGAGAATGGCGGACGCTTGGCCGCGAATGGCGCGCTCGATCGCTTCCAGCGCCTGGTTCTTCTGCGCAGGCGAGGCCAGCGCCAAAACCCGCGCGGCGGCGCGGGCGTTCCTTGCTAGCTCAGTCATCAAGGCCGGCAGATCGGCGTTGCCGTCGACGGCCTTCAGCGGCGCGGTCATGTCGGTTCCAGGTATTTGTTAAGACGATGGCGTAGCACGGAAATCCCAGGTTTGCGAAGGCCGGCGGGCAACCGCTGGCCAACCGCCTTAGAGCACGGAGGAACGTTCGGGGGGCACCCGCGCACGGTTTGCAGCCGATATCATTAAGTATTACTCTATGATAATTCAGGAGGTAATCATGGCAACGAGCTACACCATCGGCAAGCATTTCGAGGATTTCATCGAGGGCCTGATTGAAAGCGGCCGCTACAGCACCGCCAGCGAAGTCATGCGCGACGGATTGCGCCTGATCGAAGAGCGCGAAGAGCGGCGCAAGGCCAAGCTGGAAGCCTTGCGCGCCGAAATCCAGAAGGGTTTCGACAGCGGGCCCGCGGAAGAGGTTGGCGACATGTTCGAACGGATCAAAGCTGAGGGACGAAAACGATTGGCGGCGAAGAATGGCCAATAGGCCACGTAAAAGTCCGCAAGCGGAGCTTGATCTTACCACGATCTGGGACTTTATCGCCAACGACAGCATAAAGGCTGCCGATGCATTGCTTGAACGCATCGACGAGGCCTTTGATATGCTTGCGCAGATGCCGCGCGCTGGTCGCGCGCGCAACGATTTGGCGCTGAACCTCCGTAGCTTCCCCGTTGGAAGCTGCGTTGTCTATTACGTGCCAGTATCCGACGGCATCGAAGTCATTCGCGTGATGAGCGGCTGGCGAGACGTCGATGCCGACGACATGCAGTGACGCTCAAGCCGGGTCGGCCTGGCGCGGTCCGATCACCAGATCGTCGCGGTGGATCATCTCCGCCCGTCCGCTGACGCCCAGGATGGCCATCACGTCCGGCGAGGAGCGGCCGCGGATCTTGATGGCGTCCTCGGCGTCATAGGCGACCAGGCCGCGGCCGACTTCATGGGTGTCGGGGCCGCGCACCACCACCGCGTCGCCACGCGCGAACTGGCCGTCGACCCGGATCACGCCGGCCGGCAGCAGGCTCTTGCCGGCGCGCAGCGCGCTGACCGCGCCGGCGTCGATGGTCAGCGTACCCTTGGGCTCCAGCGAGCCGGCGATCCAGCGCTTGCGGGCGGTCACCGGATTGGCTGGGGTCACGAACCAGGTGCAGCGGCCGCCGTCCGCGACGGCCTGCAGCGGATGGGCGATCTTGCCGGATGCGATCAGCATATGGATACCGGACGTGGTCGCGATCTTGGCCGCCTCGATCTTGGTGCGCATGCCGCCGCGCGACAGTTCCGATTCGGCGGCGCCCGCCATCGCCTCGATCTCGGAGGTGACGGCCTCCACGACCGGAATCAATTTGGCGTTGGGGCTGCTGCCGGGCGGGGCATCGTACAGGCCGTCGATGTCCGACAGCAGGATCAACAAGTCTGCGCTCACCATGGTGGCGACGCGGGCCGCCAGGCGGTCGTTGTCGCCGTAGCGGATTTCCTGGGTGGCGACCGTGTCGTTCTCGTTGATCACGGGCACGGCGCGCCATTCCAGCAGCTTGGCGATGGTCGAGCGCGCATTGAGATAGCGGCGGCGTTCCTCGGTATCCTGCAGCGTCACCAGGATCTGTCCGGCGCCGATGTCATGGTGGCCCAGCACTTCCGACCAGATCCGCGCCAGCGCGATCTGTCCGACCGCCGCCGCCGCCTGGCTTTCCTCGAGCTTCAGCGCGCCGCGCGGCAGTTTCAAACGGCTGCGGCCGAGCGCAATCGCCCCCGAGGAGACGATCAGGAGCTCGCGGCCCTCGCGATGCAGGTTCGCCAGATCGGCGGCGAGTGCCGAAAGCCACGAGGCCCGCACCTCGCCGGCATCCGAATCGATCAACAGCGACGAGCCGACCTTGACGACGATCCGGCGGAATTTTTTCAAGGCTGGGCGACGAGGCATGGCTTCTGATGAAGAGAGCTGGATGTCGTTTGAGGCGATGGGCGACCACGCCGTCGATGCGGAAGTGGCGCGGCGAAGCAAGTCGACGGCCTCAGCCCATCACGAAGGCGTTGAGCTTGTTGCCATCGAGATCCCTGAAATAGGCCGCGTAGAAACCGCCTTCGCCACGAGGGCCCGGAGGCCCTTCATCGCTGCCACCCAGCGACAGCGCGAGCCGGTAGATGCGATCGACCTGCGCCCTGTCCGCGGCGGCCAAGGCGACCATCACGCCGTTGCCGACCGACATCGGCTTGCCGTCGAACGGTTTTGTCAGTCCGAGGCCCGCCCCGCCGTCAGGCGAGCCCCAGGCGATGAAAGAGTCGGACTTCATGAAACGTCCGATGCCCAGCTCGGCGGCGATCTTGTCATAGAAGGCCGCAGACTTCTGCAAATCGTTGGTACCCAACGTCACGTAACCGATCATCGGCATTTCCCCCGGCGCT